>NZ_LAHP01000005.1 GCF_000987765.1 Arsukibacterium sp. MJ3 | reverse complement strand
TTAGTTGTCGCTCGCCTAGCTGTCAAGATTTTGGTGATTGTGATTAATGGTGCTAACGCCTAGTGTTTGTTACTCACTGTGTTGTTCAGTTGTGCCTGTTGTTCAGTTGTGCCTGTCCTTTTCACTGCTTTATGAACAAAACGTTGTCGTAATGGTCAGAGTGGTTAGGGCTTGCGATATGTGCCGTATAACTTTTTTTGGAGACATTTATGACTACAACTTCTCGTCAACTTGTACTTGCTTCACGTCCAGACGGCGCCCCAAGCAAAGCAAATTTTGAGCTAAAAGAGGTCGACTTATCGGATTTAAAAGACGGTGAAATACTGCTTCGAACGATATATTTATCGCTTGACCCTTACATGCGCGGGCGCATGGACGATGCAAAGTCGTATGCCGATCCGGTCAAGATCGGCGATGTTATGGTAGGTGCGACGGTATGCCAGGTCGAAATATCTAAAAACGATAAGTTTGCGCAAGGCGAATGGGTGCTGGCTTATTCGGGATGGCAAGACTATGCCATTTCTGACGGAAAAGGCCTCACGCAATTAGGTAAAAACCCAAGTAATCCTTCATATGCCTTAGGTATTTTGGGTATGCCAGGATTTACTGCATACATGGGTTTACTGGACATTGGCGCGCCAAAAGCCGGTGAAACGGTTGTTGTTGCCGCCGCGACTGGGCCAGTGGGCGCCACCGTTGGCCAAATTGCCAAGATAAAAGGATGCAAGGTAGTGGGTGTTGCTGGCGGTAGTGCAAAATGCCGATACGCGGTGGAAAAACTCGGTTTTGATGCCTGTATAGATCACAACGCCGACGATTTTGCAGAACAACTGAAAAAGGCCTGTGATGAAGGTATTGATGTTTATTTTGAAAGTGTAGGCGGCAAGGTGTTTGATGCGGTGTTACCACTACTGAATACATGTGCGCGCATACCTTTGTGTGGATTAGTGTCACAGTACAATGCCACCAGCTTACCCAACGGACCCGACCGCCTGTTTATGTTGATGGGGCAATTGCTCAGAAAACGCATTAAAATGCAGGGCTTTATTATTTTTGAAGATTACGGCGATCATTACGCCGATTTCAGTAAAGAGATGCAAAAATGGTTGAGCGAAGACAAAATCAGTTATCGTGAACATATTGTCGACGGTATTGAAAATACCCTCGACGCCTTTAATGATATGATGGCCGGTAAAAACTTTGGCAAAACGGTAGTTAAGCTCAACAGCCCGCTTTAGAGCTAATTGGCGGGCATTGGCACACTACTGTTTACTATTCGCTTGAAAAAGCCCCGGAATACCTCGGGGTCATAAAGTCTTGGTAGCATATATGACCACACCTGTTTTCTTTTAACGTACGTTGGCTATCCGGAGCCTTATGTCACACAACACTATTTCCCTGAACCAACAGCGCCAGCCATTAGAACACCTGGAATCGGTTTGGTTGTTTGGTTATGGTTCACTGATTTATAAAACTGACTTTCCTTATCTGCAACGCAAGCCTGCCTTTATTTATGGCTGGCAACGTCGCTTCTGGCAAGGTTCGCATGATCATCGCGGCACGCCACAGGCACCGGGCCGGGTGCTCACCCTGATTGAAGCGCCTGGCGAGCGCTGTGTAGGCATGGCGTATCAGGTAACGCCAGATACCTTTGAGCATTTAGACCATCGCGAAAAAAACGGCTACCTGCGGGTATTTACCGAATTGCATTGGCTGGATGAACCCAGCCAGAATACGCCCTCTCCTTCTACGGGCCTGGTGTATTTGGCTAGCGCCGATAATGAGGCTTATCTTGGCCCAGACAGTGATGAGGCTATCGCTGCGCATATTGCCCGTAGCCAAGGCCCAAGTGGCCCCAATAGTGAATACTTACTAAAACTGGCGCAAGCACTACGGGAAATGAATGAACACGACGAGCATGTGTTTGCTATTGAGCAGCAGCTGTTAAAGCAATTAAACCAGTTGTGTCGTTAGACTCATTAGGGCCAGGTCAAAATTTACTTTACGTGGAATATTTTACTGGATCTGGCCCTATTAATTGCTACTGCCTGGATCGGTATGAATAATCGATCTGGAGCCATGCTTACCTATCCCAATAAGTACTTATTAAAAAACGCCATGTCCAGTTAAACATGGCGTTTTTCAGCTATCGGGCTATTCATTAACTTGAGATCTAATTTACCTATTAACACCTGAAGCTGAATAAAAGCCATGTAATACTGAGTTAATCGGCTGCAATTGTTAAACTCTGCCAGTTAAGAAGAGTAACAACACAATAAGCAGTATTAACCCACCTAAACCGCCAATAAATACGTTTTGAACCAAAGCACCCGCGATTAACAGCAGTATTACCAATCCTATAAGACCTATTCTCATATTATGTTCCTCGCACTTTTCTGTTATGTGAACTTGCGACCATGCCAATTCATCTAATTACCGCTGAACTGCATACACACGACGTACCGCCCCAGCACCTGAGTGACCGCCAAATAAGCCCGCTAACATTCCTAATGCGGCAGCTATAAACGCTGACCATAATACTGCTTGAGTATAAGTACCAATTGCTTCGGTAGCTTCGTTTAGCTCTGCTTTAGCTCGCTCAATGAACTGCTGTGCTTCTTTTTCGGCACCATCAACAATTGCTTGAATGTCAGCTTCAGACAAGTTGGTATTTACTGAGAGCACATTTTTAGCCATTTCAGGTTTACCCATTATTAAATATTGGCCTGCTTCAAGCATAATGTCTGGATCCAACTGTTGCAAAGCGCGGTTCACTTCTTGAGAAGATAGTTGTGAGCCAGCCATACCAGCGATAGATTGACTCATAGCGCTTCTAACATCATTGAATTGTTCATTCAGCCATTGTTTGACTTGCTGTGCACTATCAGACTTGCTCCAACTCTGTACTTTTTGCTCAGCGCCCGTAATAATTGAATCAATCTCAGCTTTTGACAAGGTGCTACGCTGCGTTAACTCGCTGCGTGCTTTTTCTGTATCGCCGGCAATCAGTGCACTGGTAATTGCACCGGTATCCTCTGCATTCAGAGATTCTATGGCCTTGCGCACTTCACCTTGATTTGGACTATTCGCACCGCTGCTATTACTACTTATTATGCGTGCTGACTGGCGTTTAATTATTGCAGCAATACTGGTAATAACTGATTCGGGTAAACCGCTATTTACTTCTGAACTAGAGGCTCTGGCGATGACCGACATGCTCACTTTATTGGCTGTTCCTAACGCGCCACTGATTGAATTTACTATCCCACCGATACCAGAAGCACCTAACAAGATAATGAGTAATGTACCAAGTGACCACACCGTTAAACCATGCAAGGCACCAATACGATCATCAGCAGTTCCGGCCATTTTGGCCGCAAGTAATCCGCCAGCGAACGTAGCAATAATAGTGGTTAACAGTATCCAAATTATTGATCCAATTCCTAAACCGTCTCCTATTGCCGATAAATCTGTAGCGTCAGCAATGCTTACTCCAATTGCAGAGCCAAGTAATAACATGAGCCAACTGAGCGCAATGAATAAGCTAACACCCGCAAATATGCCCCCCCAACTAATGCGATGCCCTACCGGGATATTAAAAGTAGCCGCCGTTGTGGCAGATGTATTATTTGTATCTATTGCCATGATGAGCTCCTGGATTAAATAGACGGACGCTGTCTCAACTTATTCAGCTACCGAAGCGTTAAGTAATTAACATTTAATGCATAACGCTCACCGCAAGATTTAAGCCAACTTAACTAAATTACGGTTTCTCCATGTAGTGTTTTGCAGCTGATTCATCGTGGACTTAGGAAAAACAAGGCTATCGCTAGGTTTAGAATCTGTTAAATAAAACTCTGAAATACGTACTTATCAGTCGTTCTGCTGCCACACTGCAAAGTTAATTTACACAAATTCAGCCAAGATCTATAACACTTACCGGATGGCAAGTAATATTTACAACGTGCTAGTAAACCATACGTGCTAATAGAACGCTGTTGGGTTTTACAACCGTATAGCTGGTAACTGACACTGACATTTTTAGGATGAAAAAGATACGCGCACCTATCAGTGCGCGAGGGGTGATGTTAGCTAGTCCTAACCGCTTGATATATCCTTTACCACATCGATAAAGTAATGACTTTCGCCAGCGATAGTTTCGCGCACCAGTCCATGAACGTCAGTCTCGAAACCCGGGAACTGGCTGTTAAAGGCGCGGGTGAATTTCAGGTAATTAATAATGGTTTGGTTAAAGCGCTCACCCGGCACCATCAGCGGAATACCCGGTGGGTAAGGGGTCACTAACATAGCAGTTACCCGACCAGCAATGTCATCGATTGATACCCGCTCTATTTCGCGGTGCGCCATTTTCGCCCAGGCATCGGCCGGAGTCATTGCGGTTTCAATGGTCGACAGATACATTTCGGTGGTGACTTTCGCCACGTCAAACTGGCGGTAAATATTATGAATTTGCTGGCATAAATCGCGCAGGCCTACTTTTTCATAGCGTGGGGTCTTCGCCACAAATTCTGGCATTACCCGCCACATTGGCAAGTTTTGGTCGTAATCATCTTTAAACTGCTGTAACTCAGTTACCATTGAATTCCAACGGCCTTTAGTGATGCCTATGGTAAACATGATAAAAAACGAATACAGACCGGTTTTTTCAATAATAATGCCGTGCTCAGCCAGATATTTACTAACAATAGTAGCCGGTATGCCTTGCTCGTCAAACTGGCCCAGCATATTTAAACCTGGAGTTATAATGGTCGCTTTTATTGGATCAAGGATATTAAAGCCTGACTCTATTGGCCCAAAACCATGCCAGCTGTCACTGGCGTGTAACATCCAGTTGTCACGCTCGCCTATGCCTTCTTCCGGCAAATGCTCGGGGCCCCATACTTTAAACCACCAGTCGTCATCACCAAACTCGGCATCAACTTTGCGCATAGCCCGGCGAAAATCGATGGCTTCCAATAGGCTTTCTTCTACCAGCGACGTACCACCAGGCGCTTCCATCATTGCCGCAGCCACGTCACAGCTGGCAATAATGGCATATTGCGGGCTGGTAGA
The DNA here is from genome assembly GCF_000987765.1 of Arsukibacterium sp. MJ3. Taxonomy (GTDB): domain Bacteria; phylum Pseudomonadota; class Gammaproteobacteria; order Enterobacterales; family Alteromonadaceae; genus Alishewanella. Next base: position 214,736 of record NZ_LAHP01000005.1, on the reverse strand, counting down.
ACTGTGCATTAAATATGACTCGTTAAAACGGTGCGTATCCAGCGTACGGTTAGTGGCGTTTTGCACCAGAATTTGTGACGCCTGCGATAAACCAGCTAACAACTTATGCGTAGACTGGGTAGCAAATACCAGCGTTTCATCTGAACGCGGCCGGTCTTTTCCAATAGCATGCATATTTTTATAAAAGTCATGGAAGCTGGCATGCGGCAGCCAAGCCTCGTCAAAGTGCAACGTGTCGATAGTTGAGCCCAGTTCTTGCTTAATTTCTTCCACGTTATACAAAATGCCGTCGTAGGTACTTTGGGTAATGGTTAAAATGCGCGGCTTTTTGTTCTTGGCATTGCGGGCAAACGGGTTCGCCTCAATTTTTTTGGCAATGGCCTCTGGTGAAAACTCACTTTTCGGAATAGGCCCAATAATGCCGTAATGGTTGCGGGTTGGCATTAAAAATACCGGTATCGCGCCGGTCATAATAATCGAATGTAGAATCGATTTGTGGCAGTTACGATCGACCACCACGATATCGCCGGGTGCTACCACTGAATGCCAGACCATTTTATTCGAGGTAGAGGTACCGTTAGTCACAAAAAACAAATGGTCAGCATTAAAAATGCGGGCAGCGTTTTGCTCACTTTGCGCTACCGGACCGGTATGGTCCAGTAATTGGCCTAATTCGTCTACCGAGTTACACACATCGGCCCGTAACATGTTTTCACCAAAAAACTGATGAAACATTTGGCCGACCGGGCTTTTTAAAAACGCCACACCACCCGAATGGCCTGGGCAATGCCAGGAATAAGATCCGTCTGAAGCATAATCCATTAGCGCATTAAAAAACGGTGGTGCCAGCGCATCCAGATACTTTTGTGCCTCACGGATAATATGCCGGGCCACAAACTCCGGGGTGTCTTCAAACATATGAATAAAGCCGTGCAGCTCGCGCAGTACATCGTTTGGAATATGTCGGCTGGTGCGGGTTTCACCGTAGAGAAAAATCGGAATATCGGCGTTACGTTTACGCACTTCTTTTACAAAAGCCCTGAGTTCAGTTAGGGCGGTATTCACATCAGCATCACTGCCACTACCAAACTCTTCATCGTCTATCGATAAAATAAAACACGATGCCCGGCTGGCTTGCTGGGCAAAGGCCGTCAAGTCGACATAACTGGTATAACCGACCACCTCGAAGCCTTGGCTACCGATAGCCTGTGCCAAATCACGAATACCTGAGCCAGAAATATTTTCTGAGCGAAAATCTTCATCGATAACAATGACCGGAAAACGAAATTTCATTAGTTAGTCCTTGCTGTTAATCTTTTTTGGCCACTTTCTGACGGGCTTTCATTAAACGCTCGCGTTTGTATTTTTGCAGCGCCGTTTCAGTGTTCTTTTTAGTCGGGGTAAAAGGGTTTTCCCCTTCACGGAATTCAACCCGCACCGGTGTACCCATCATCTGCAGCGCTTTACGATAATAATTCATTAAATAGCGCTTGTAGGAGTCGGGTAAGTCTTTTACCTGGTTACCGTGAATAACAATAATTGGCGGGTTGTAACCACCGGCATGGGCATATTTTAATTTTACCCGCCGACCATGCACCATTGGTGGCTGATGGTCTTCCTGAGCCATTTTCATGATACGGGTTAGTAAAGATGTACTTACCCGCTTGGTGGCAGAATCAAAGGCTTCTTCTACCGATTCAAATAAATTACCTACCCCCGAGCCATGTAACGCCGAAATAAAATGCAATCGGGCAAAATCGATAAATCCAAGCCGGCGGTCCAGCTCACGCTTTATTTCTTCTTTAATGCTGTCGTTCAGGCCATCCCATTTATTTACCGCGATAACCAGTGAACGGCCGGCATTTAAGGCAAAACCTAAAATACTTAAATCTTGATCAGAAATGCCCTGCTGCGCATCCAGCACCAATAGTACGACGTTGGCCTCTTCGATAGCTTGCAGTGTTTTAATTACTGAGAACTTTTCCACCATGTCGTCAATTTTACCGCGACGACGGACACCGGCGGTGTCAATAAGCGTGTAATTGCGTTCATTGCGCTGCATCGGAATAAATACCGAGTCACGCGTGGTACCGGGCATATCAAATACCACTACCCGCTCTTCGCCTAAAATACGATTAGTCAGGGTAGATTTACCGACATTGGGCCGGCCAACAATCGCCAGTTTAATATGCTCATTGCGCAAACGCGCCGCTTCGGCATCAGCCTGTTCTTCAGTTAAGGTTTCCAGATCAAGCTCTGCTTCACCGCTAGCTTCTGCAGCGGCATTTTCGGCTAGTTTGTCGGCCAAAAAAGGCAATAGCGCATGCTGCAACAATGACGACACACCACGGCCATGCGCTGCGGCAATCGGATACACATCACCAATACCTAGGCTATAAAAATCAGCCACAGCAGTGTCAGCATCTAGGCCATCGGTTTTGTTCGCCACCAGAAATACCGGTTTTTCAACCCGGCGGATATGCGCCGCAATGGCACCATCACCATTGGTAACGCCGGCACGGGCATCGACCATAAACAGTACCACGTCAGCTTCTGCTATCGCCTTAAGCGATTGCTCGGCCATTTCAACTTCAATACCTTGCTCGTTGCCGTCAATACCGCCGGTATCAACCACAATAAACTCCATGCCCTCAAAATTTACTGAGCCGTATTTACGATCACGGGTTAAGCCAGGAAAATCCGCTACCAGAGCATCGCGGGTGCGGGTTAAACGATTAAATAACGTGGATTTGCCAACATTGGCGCGCCCCACCAGAGCCACTACAGGTAACATTCAGTCAACCTCAAAAATAAGAAAACAGGCCTATTAAGGCCTGTTCCTTCGATTATATGCACAGGATACCGGTTAAGGTACTTGTAATAAGACTAGCTCACCATTACGGCTTGTCACTAATATATAGTCATCGTTTGCTATCGCTTCGCGATAAAAGCCAGAACTATCGAAACGTTGGCGGGCAACAAAATCGCCGGTTTCGCGATTAAGCCAATGCAGGTTACCTTTGTTGTCCCCTACCACCAAATACTCTTTATATACGGTTGGCCCGGTTAAAAAATGCCGCTGTAACCCTTGCTGGCCCCATACTTCAGTACCATTACGCCGATCAACCGCATAAATACCACCGGTAGAATCAACCAGGTACAAGATATTACCGGCCACCGCCATGTTGCGGAAACTGGCATAGTCACGCTTCCATAACTGTCGACCACTGCGCAATTCCATCGCCACTAGTTCACCGTTGAAAGAGATAGTATACAGCGTACCGGCAACAATTATCGGCTTAGCATCCACATCAACCAGCCGCGATAAATCAGTACTGCCTTGCGGTAAAGCAATGGCTTCTTCCCATGCCTGGTAACCACGTTCAGCCAGCAAAATACCTACCCGGCCGGTACCGCTACCATAAACAACACCACCCGCTTCTATTACCGGCTCACTGACACCCCGAATAGTTAATGCCGGTTGCTCGTCTTCAAAAATCCAGCGCTGCTCACCGCTATCAGGGTCTAAACCAATAAGGTTACCAGCCGTGGTGGCAACCACCACTAAACCATCGCCGGTAGCCGGGCTGGCCAATACTTCACCTTTAACCGGTACCCGCCATATCAACTGGCCAGAGGTCGCGTCCAGCGCAAATACTTCACCATTTTCGGTACCCAGATACAGTTTGTCAGCACTAAAACCGATACCGCCAGAAATACGGGCCGTGTCGGCACTAAAGCGGCTCAGCAGGGATGATTTACCCTCGTTGCGTAAATCAAAGCTCCAGAGGGTTCGGCCATTACTAAGGCTTTTCGCTACTACGATACCTTCTCGACTGGCCGCATACACTTTATCATCACGGATCAGTGGTTTTAATGCTGATTCATAATGCGCGACCCCTTTACCGACTTTACTTTGCCATACTTTAGTGGGGTTGATGCTGTTTTTAACATCAGGCAGCACCAACTTTTCTTTGCTGGAACACGCATTTAACGCCAGCGCCATAATAATAATGGCTGATGTTTTTCCGAATAATTTCACGCCTACCCCTTGTTAACTGGCTGTAATATGAGCCAATTCATCCAGTTTTACCTGCAATAATGGTTGGCTTTGCTCGCTACTGGCCAGCGCTTGCTGATAAGCGGCTTTCGCTTGAGCTAACTCACCGGTTAATTGCAATACATCGCCTTTTAATTCAGCCTGCTGAGCCACAAAACTTGCTGGAACCGTTTGCTGTAAGCTAATTAAGGCATCAGCATAATTACCTTGTTCGCGTTGTACCCTGGCAAGCCGCAATTGTGCAATTGCTTTTACCGGCGCATCTTTAGCATTATTCATTACCCAGTTTAAATGCTCTGCTGCGGTAGCCAGTTGCTGGTTATCGATCGCTTCGCGGGCTGCCAATAACGCGGCAAACACCGCATAACTGTTGTTACCCTGCGTATTAATAAAGCTTTTAGCACTGTCTAACCACTCGTTACCCTGGCTTTGTTGTTGTTCCAGCAACTGGCTATACTGGGCGGAAACCAGCTCGGCCTGACTACGCTGATCGGCCTGGTAATAACGCCAGCCATACAAACCGGCCAACCCTATTATGACTCCGCCTAAAATAGCTTTGCCGTAGTCATTCCAAAAACGTTTAATGGCTTCAACCTGTTGCTCTTCGCTGCTGTAAATTTCCAAAGTTACTACTCCGTAAGATCTTGTATAATCCGACTTGGCCAAACGCTAGCCAGCCTGCTTCTTTACCCAATTCTTATATTTAAAATATTTTATCAACACCCATTTGCTATCAGCTGCCGGGGTAAATTTTCCAGCGCCAGAGTCTGCTGAGGCGCGTCCTGACGTAACCATTTTAAGGTAATTTCGCCGCGACTAAGTTCCTCATCACCGAGAATGAGCCCCCACTCAGCGCCCGATTTATCAGCTCGTTTCATCTGTTTTTTCAGGTTGCCACCACCGCAGTGCAAGATAACACGTTTGCTGCTTAAGCCGCTACGCAGCTGTTCGGCAATACTAATGGCCGCAAGTTCCGCCGCATCACCTATTGGCATAATATAGATATCTGCCGTAGCCTCAGGTAATGTAACCAGTTGCAGTGTTTGCAATAACAACACCAGACGTTCCATACCTAGCGCGAAGCCAACTGCTGGGGTGCTTTTACCGCCTAATTGTTCTACCAGGCCATCATAGCGGCCGCCTGCACAAACCGTGCCCTGCGAACCCAGTTCAGTGGTAACCCATTCAAATACCGTTTTATTGTAGTAATCAAGGCCACGTACTAACCTTGGATTAACCGTATAGGCAATGCCCGCTTTATCCAGCCGGCGTTTTAGCTGACTAAAGTGTTCAGCTGAATCAGCATCCAGGTAATCGCTTAACTGCGGCGCGCCAGAAAGTAGCTCAGCTAACGCCGGGTTTTTGCTATCTAGCACCCGTAACGGGTTACTGTGCATCCGGCGCAGACTGTCGTCATCTAACAGCGCCTGATGCCGCTCTAAATACACCACCAACGCTTGCCTATACGTTTTACGGGCGGCGTTTGAACCTAAAGAATTTAATTGTAAGCTAACATAAGGCGCTAAACCCAATTGTTGCCACAAATGTGCGGTTAATGTAATGACTTCAGCGTCGATATCACTGCTGGCAATACCAAAGGCTTCCAGACCAAACTGATGAAACTGCCGATAACGGCCTTTTTGTGGCCGTTCATGTCGAAACATCGGGCCCATGTACCACAACCGTTGTTCCTGGTTATACAGTAAGCCATGCTCGTTACCGGCCCGTACACAACAAGCGGTACCTTCCGGGCGTAAGGTCAGGCTATCGCCATTACGATCACTAAAGGTATACATTTCTTTTTCAACGATATCGGTCACTTCACCAATTGAGCGTTTAAATAGCTCAGTCATTTCTACAATGGGAAAGCGAATTTCACTATAACCAAAGCGGGTTACCGTGCTGCGTAATATCTGCTCAAGATGTTGCCATAACGGCGTGTCTTGTGGCAGACAATCGTTCATACCGCGTATTGCCTGAATATTTTTTGCCAAAATCTTATTCTCATTGCGAAGCTAAAAACCGGGCGATTATAAGCGGTGTCAGCGAAAACTCCAAATCGCCTTAGCATTAATCCAGTTGTTTAATACCAATTAGCTGTTCCCGGGCCACTAAATACTGGCGCACCTGCTGCTCTAACTGTTCGGCAATATTGTTATTGTCCAGCCGCAGTTTCTGACGCTGACCATTAAGATAAAAACCGCTTTTACGGTTAGCACCAGCGACACCTAAGTCTGAAATAAGGGCTTCGCCCGGACCGTTTACCACGCAACCAATAACTGACACGGTTAACGGTTCAATAATATCTTCCAGCCGCTGCTCTAGCTCGTTCATGGTTTTGATTACATCAAATTCCTGACGCGAACAGCTTGGACAAGCAATAAAATTAATACCACGTTGGCGAATGCGCAGCGATTTAAGAATATCAAACGCTACTTTTACTTCTTCTACCGGATCAGCTGCCAGTGAAATACGGATAGTGTCACCAATGCCCTCGGCCAGCAGCATACCCAATCCTATGGCTGATTTAACCGCACCGGCACGGGCACCACCTGCTTCGGTAATGCCCAAATGCAGTGGCTGTTTAATTTGCTTCGCCAGTAAGCGATAAGCGCCTACGGCTAAAAATACATCGGAGGCTTTTACACTCACTTTAAATTGATCGAAATTCAACCGATCAAGAATATCCACATGGCGCATGGCTGATTCAACCAACGCCTCAGGAGTTGGCTCGGTATATTTTTTCTGAATATCAGCTTCCAGTGAGCCACCATTAACGCCAATGCGGATCGGAATATTATGATCTCTGGCGCAATCGACTACCGCGCGGATCCGTTCTTCATTGCCAATGTTACCCGGATTAATCCGTAAACAATCGGCACCATATTCGGCCACTTTTAAGGCAATCCGATAATCAAAATGAATATCGGCTACCAACGGAATAGGCGACTGCAATTTAATCAGCTTAAACGCTTCTGCAGCCTCCATCGTCGGTACTGACACTCGAACGACATCGGCACCAGCAGCGGCAATAGCTTGAATTTGCGCCAGTGTTGCCGCCACATCGGTAGTACGGGTGTTTGTCATTGACTGCACTGCAATTGGAGCATCACCACCGATGGCGACACTTCCTACGTGAATTTGCGTGCTCAAGCGTCGGGTAATAGGATTGTCAGCAAACATGATTAATCGGGTTCCGCCAAAGTAAATTTTGCCACCCGCCCTGCCGGCAGTGATGACATATCAAAAGGTTTATTGTTTAACGTAACTACCACCACACTAGGATTACCTAACGTTACAATAAAGGGTGCCTTACCACTGACACTCATCTTGTAACCTGCATCCTTGGTACCATAAGCAATACGATTACCATCAGCGTCTAGCACATCAATCCAGCAATTGTCTTGAAACACCATCGTTATTTCATCAGGCTGCGGCTCGTTTGCTTTCACTAACTCTGCTAATGCTTGCTCGGCAATAAAATCAGGCAGGCTAATAGCGGTTGTGGCTGCAGGTTCAGGTTCGACTTCAGACTCAGGTTCAACCGCGGTATTAACTGACCCGGCACTATTGCCTGCTTCACTTTGCTCATCCGCCACCGCCGGTAGCGTTGCTGCTGGTATTACTGGCTGGTTTTCTATAATAGGGCTTGCCGTTTGCCACCACCATAGCACCAGCATCAGCACTAAAATTAAACCAATAGCATAGGTTAACCACATAAAACGATTTTCAGTCACTTGCCGCGCAGTACGATTAGAAAAAGTACGCATCGGTTTTGCCGGCTCGGAAGGGCTACCTGTCTGTTGCTCGAACGCTTGTAATACTTGCTGCTCAGGCAGTTTAACCAATCTGGCATACGCTCGCAAATAACCGCGAACAAAGGTTATTAACATGTTACTGTCCAGCTGATCAGCTTCAATCTGAGCAATCAGCGTGACCTTTAAATTTAATTGTAATGCTACTTCAGCCACACTGAGTTTGCGCTGCTCTCTGGCTTGACGTAATAGCTGGCCTGCGGTTGTTGCACTTGTTGGAATATCTTCGCTATGGGTCATGGTTGAACACTTGCCGGGTCAACAATTAATACCTGCTGGCCAACCCGCAGCTTGCTTTGTTCAGTTAAACTATTCCAAGCCATAAAACGCTCCAGCCGAATATTGTACTGAAAAGAAATACCAAACATGGTCTCACCAGCGGTAACCTGATGATAAGGTTCTGTTGACAATACGGCTGCGCTGCTTTTTACCAGTCGCACGGCGGGCTGCGCTTGTTGTAACAGACTCTCACTAACCTCACCCAACCAAATCCGTTGATCAGTTTTAATCACCGATTCCGGAGTAAGCTGGTTCCACTGCATAAGGCGGGCTAGCCGGATATTATGCTGTACCGAGATGGCATAGAGCGACTCTCCTTCCTGTACCACATGAAAAGCGGGCAAAGCTGCTGGTTCTGGCGTTGATATTTCGGCAACAGCAGCCGGAACCGCTTGCTCAGCAACAACAGTATCACTGGTTGACGGTAGCTCGGTTAATACTGTTTCGGCTGGCAAGGTTTCCAAAGGGGTGGCAACCAGCACTAATTGGCTGGCTGCAGCAGCCTGTTCAGCAGCAAGTTTGTCAGCCTGTTGCTTTGCCTCACGTTGAACAGCCACCACGCGTTCAGCTGCCAACCGTACTGCTTCCAGACGAATTTCGGCCTGTTTAACAGCATGTTGTTCAGCCGCTAATGCCAAAGCCGCTACACGGTCGGCTTCTTGCTCTGCCTGCTGCAGCGCAGCCAATTCTTGCGCCGCTGCAGCATTCTCAGCACCAGCCTCAGGTGAACTTTCAAACGCAGGCGGCACGCTTAATGCTAAGGAACCAGCGATAGCTTGACGGCTAACAGAGTTGGCGGTTGTTGTGGCTTTTTTAGCGGCCGCTGTTTTAGTGGTAGCGCTAGTCATTGCTGAACCAACATTACTGGCTGCTTCAGTTGATTTACGCCGTACCACTCGTAATCTGGGATTATCTGTTGGTGCTGTTGGCGCAATAACTGTCGACGAATCAGTTGGCACAACAATATTGGCCATGAGACTTAATTTATATTGCTCACGTAATTGCTCAAATTCACTTTCCAGCAGTCGTTGTTGCAGTATTAAGCGGGCTTCCGGAGTATCAATATATAACGATAACAACAACTGTTCTGCGTGTTTCATGGTGCTCATATCACCCTGTTTCTCAGCGACCAGATAGTTAAGCAAAGTACTACGGGCAGATACACGGCCTAAGCGTTGAATACGTTGCAATGCCGTTTTGGCAGCAACATTATCGCCCATGGCATAGCTTACTGCAGCAAGATTGATCAGCGAGCTAATTCGGGTACCATTATGAGACACTGATGATTCGAGGAAAGTTTTGGCTGAAGTAAAGCCTTGTTGGTCTAATTCGCACAACGCCAAATTCTCGTAGCTTTCGGCTACCCGGATATAACCGGGTAAGGATATCGCTTTTAATAATAACGTTTCGGCTTCGTCGTACTTACCTACCTGGCATAAAAAGGCGCCATAATTATTGTAAGCATCGGCGTTTTTGCTATCTTTTGATAAAGCTTGCTTATAGGCTTCCTCAACCTGAGCATGTTCACCCACAGCTTGAAAGTAAAATGCCAGAGCATTGTATACCTCTGGCATATCGGGGGCGAATGCCCTGGCTCGCTCTAAATTAAATTTAGCCTGGGTGGTATCACCGCGGCGTAAATAATTTAAGCCCAGAGAAATTCGGGTACGAGCGGCTTCACTATTGTCAAGATTACGCTGACCAACCTTACGGTCAGATCCGACGTAGCTGCTTTCTGACACGCAAGCTGTGAGGGTTACCACGGCACACAGCGTTAGCCCCACCAAAATTTTCTGCATTACCACTGGTCATCCCTTGGGTTACAGCAGCGTTTTAACCAGAATTGGCTGGCCTTTTTGCTGCTTTTTTATCAGTCTTTTAGTTCGATCTATCACATCACCAACTAGTTGGCCACAAGCGGCGTCGATATCATCGCCCCGGGTCTTGCGTACCATAACAATAAAACCATGCTGTTGTAACACCTTGCTAAATCGGTCAATACGCGAATTACTTGAACGCTTATAAGGTGAACCCGGGTACGGATTAAAGGGTATCAGATTAATCTTTGCCGGTGTATCTTGCAATGCTTGCGCCAATTCGTGAGCCTGTTCCATACTGTCATTAACGCCATCGAGCATAACATACTCTACTGTGACCTTGTCATTAGCCTTAGAGTTCTCAACATAACGACGCGATGCCGCTAAAAACTGCTCCATCGGATATTTTTTGTTTACCGGTACTAATTCGTCTCGTAAGGCATTGTTAGGGGCGTGCAAGGAAATAGCTAAGGCAACATCAATACGTTCACGTAATAAATCAAGAGCCGGTACCACACCTGAGGTACTTAAGGTAACCCGGCGTTTCGATAAGCCAAAGCCATAATCATCTAACATTAGCTCCATGGCTGGCACCACATTATTCAGGTTAAGCAGTGGCTCGCCCATGCCCATCATAACCACGTTAGTCACCGGTTTTTCGCCGGTATCACCATAGCTGCCAATAATTTGCGCCACCCGCCACACCTGGCCGATGATTTCTGACACACTCAGGTTACGATTAAAACCCTGCTGAGCGGTAGAACAAAAAGTGCAATCTAGTGCACAACCTACCTGAGACGACACGCAAAGCGTTCGCCGGTCTTTTTCCGGGATCCAGACCGTTTCAACTTCTTGCCCTCCGGCCAAACCCATAACAAATTTTATCGTGCCATCGACACTGTCCTGTCGCGTTACCACCACAGGGGCCACAATAACCGCCAGCGTTTTTAACTTATCACGCAGTGGTTTATTGATATTGGTCATTTTGTCGAAGTCGTCAATGCAGTAATGATAAATCCATTTCATTACTTGATCTGCCCGAAACGGTTTTTCACCCAACGAGACAAAAAACTGCTGCATTTGAGCGCGGTTTAAATCTAACATATTTACCTGATTTACCGGCTTATTCATACCCAGACCACTCCTTATAACACCTATCAATAACCTACTTTTAATGTGGCATACTGCTGCTGCCTCAGACAAAAAGGGGGCTAACGCCCCCTTTGTCTTCAGCTAACGCAATTAACTGTTGTACTGACAATTAACGCGTGCGGTTACACAGCTCAGCGGCAGTAAAAAAGTAAGCAATTTCACGGGCAGCTGAAACAGCAGCATCAGAGCCGTGTACTGCATTTTCATCAATGCTGTCAGCATAATCAGCACGTAAAGTGCCTGCTAACGCATCTTTAGGGTTTGTGGCACCCATAATTTCGCGGTTTTTACGCACGGCGTCTTCGCCTTCTAACACCTGAACCATTACCGGGCCTGATGTCATAAAGCTGACTAACGCTTTAAAGAACGGACGCTCTTTGTGTTCGCCATAAAAACCTTCAGCTTGTTCCTGGCTTAAGTGTAGCATTTTAGAGGCAACGATACGCAGGCCGGCAGATTCGAAACGGTGATAAATAGCACCAATCAGATTTTTAGCAACTGCATCAGGTTTAAGGATTGAGAAAGTACGTTCTAAGGCCATGTCAGGCTCCTGTAATTAAAGCGTTAAAATTTTAAGGCGGCAAATTATACGCTAATTGCCGAAAAAAACCTATATCGACATTTATTTCAATGGCCTTCACTGACCATATTGACGGTATATTTTGGGATCTCGACCACCAGATCTTCGTCAGCAATTCTAGCCTGACAACCTAACCGCGATTCTGGTTCCAGCCCCCAGGCTTTATCTAACATGTCGTCTTCTAACTCGTCGCTTTCGTTCAATGAGTAAAACCCTTCCCGCACAATGACATGACAGGTTGTGCAGGCACAGGATTTTTCACAGGCGTGCTCAATAGAAATACCGTGCTTCAGCGCTACGTCCAGCACAGTATCACCAACGTTAGCCTCTAGCGCCGCCCCTTGCGGGCATAGTTCAGCATGGGGTAAAAACACTATCTTTGGCATGGTTAAACCTCGTCGACTTTATGACCCTGCAACGCCAGCCGGATAGATTTATCCATACGCAGGGCAGCAAAGTCATCAGTTAAAATATTAGTATGTTCGATAGCGGTCTTAATGGCCGCAGTATCTTCTTGCTGCCTTACTTGCGCTAAGCTTGCCAATGCCCGCTTAATCTGTGTAAGTTCATCTTCACTCAGCAAGTTAGCATCAGTATTCAGTGCAGTACCTACCGCTTCAAGTACTCTGTCAGCCTCTACTTGTTGCTCACGCAGCAAGCGCCGCTGCATATCCTGGCGGGCATGTTGCATTGAGCCGCTAATCATATTGGCAACTTGATCATCCGTTAAACCATAAGACGGTTTAACCTGAATACCAGCAGCCACACCGGAAGATTTTTCTTCAGCACTTACACTTAGCAAACCGTCGGCATCAACCTGAAATGTTACCCGGATATGTGCACCGCCAGCTGGCATGGGGGGAATACCGCGCAATTCGAAGCGCGCCAGCGAACGACAATCTTCAACCAGTTCTCGCTCGCCTTGTAGCACATGAATAGCCATTGCCGTCTGGCCATCTTTAAAGGTGGTAAATTCCTGCGCCCGAGCCACCGGGATTACCGTGTTGCGGGGAATAATTTTTTCAGTCAGCCCCCCCATCGTTTCCAAGCCAAGTGACAACGGAATTACGTCCAGCAACAGTGTTTCGTGCTCAGCTTTATTTCCCACCAAAACATTCGCCTGAATGGCTGCGCCAATGGCCACCACTTTATCCGGGTCAATAGAGGTTAGCGGATCAGTAACAAAAAACTGGGCAACCTGTTCACGAACCAAGGGTACACGGGTAGAACCACCTACCATTACCACGCTGGCAACGTCGTCTGGGGTAATAGCGGCATCACGTAGCGCCTGACGACAGCTGCGCAGTGTTTTTTTCACTAAGGCATGACACAGTTGTTCAAACTCAGCGCGGCTTAAGCTACCGGAAAATTGCTGCTGATCCGCGCTAAAGTCATACGAGGCAGTGGTATCAGCGCTTAATTGCTCTTTTAACTGGCGAGCTACCGTTAAGTATTGGCGTCTTGCGCTATGGCTAAGTTGCTGCTGGCCACTTTTTTGTTGCAGCCAGCCAACAATAGCTTGATCAAAATCGTCGCCACCCAGCGCAGAATCACCGCCGGTTGCTAATACTTCAAACACGCCTCGTTTTAAACGTAAAATAGAGATATCAAAGGTACCACCGCCTAAATCGTAAACGGCAATAACGCCTTCCTGGCCAGAATCTAGGCCATAAGCTAATGCGGCAGCGGTAGGTTCATTTAGTAGGCGAAGTACATTCAAACCGGCCAGTTTTGCCGCATCTTTGGTTGCCTGGCGCTGCGCATCATCAAAATAGGCTGGTACGGTAATGACGACACCATTGAGCTCACCACCTAGCACCTGGCTCGCGGTATCAGCCAGTGTAGCCAGAATTTCGGCAGAAATTTCAACCGGGTTTTTTACTCCTTCGCGGGTAGCTACCGCGGCCATACCGTCCTGATCGACTAGCTGATAGGACAACAATTCAGCCAGCGGCAATGTTTCGGTATACCCTTTGCCCATAAGACGTTTAATGGAGAAAATTGTATTACTGGCATCCGCTACCGCTGCTGCAACTGCTTCATGGCCAACCTGAGTTTTGTCAGGGCCGTAACGCACCACAGATGGGATCATATCGATACCAGCAGTATTTTTTAGGGTACTGGCTTGGCCGCTGCGCACCGCCGCAACCAAAGAGTTAGTGGTACCTAAGTCAATACCGGCAGCCAGTTTGTGTTTATGGGGGGCGGCGCTTTGGCCGGGCTCTGCAATCTGTAATAACGCCATAGCTTAATTTAGTCTTGTATTTTCTGTTCAATTAACTCCAGCTCGTGCTGTAGTTTAAAGAAAAATTTGAGTTTACGCACCAACTCCGCCGCTTGCTGATTTTGGTCTGGCATGTTAGCGGCAATGGCCGCGGCCAATTGGCGTAACAAGCCTTTTCGATGCTGTTGCAATTGTTGCTCTACTGCCATGATTGCTGCATCGGGATCATTACTGCTGCTAATGTCTTCCAACTGTTCCCGCAACTCCATCTGCTGCATTAAAAACACCGGATCGGTAAAGCTGCGCTGTTCGTGACTTATTTTTAAGCCACGTAACGCCAGTAAATGTTCAGCGCGGAGCAAAGGTTGTTTCAGGCTATGGTAGGCATCGTTAATGTTAGCGGTTTGCTGCACTGACATTAAGCGGTCGCGATTGGAGGCAGCCGCAAAATTGTCAGGGTGAAATTGGCGCTGTAACGCCAGGTAACGTGAACCTAATTCAGTTAAATCCAACTCGAAAGTGGCTGGCAAATCAAACAACTGAAAATAATTCATCCGGTCCCGACCTTACAACAGTCTACATAATTAAACGGTAAAGCTTTCGCCGCAACCACATTCGCCGTTAACGTTAGGATTGTTAAATTGAAAACCTTCATTCAGGCCCTCTTTAACAAAATCCAGCTGAGTGCCATCGATATACACTAAGCTTTTGCCGTCAACAATTAATTTCAGACCATGATTTTCAAAAACCTGATCATCATCGTGCAACTCGTCGACAAATTCCAGCACATAAGCTAAACCAGAACAACCGGTAGTTTTAACTCCCACCCTTAAGCCCAGGCCTTTGCCGCGATTGTGCAGAAAGTTACTTACCCTTTCAGCTGCTGCTGTGGTCATCGATATGGCCATACCGCTCTAGCCTCCGCGTTTTTGCTTATAATCGGCGACGGCCGCTTTGATGGCATCTTCCGCCAAAATAGAACAGTGAATTTTCACTGGTGGTAACGCAAGCTCATGTGCGATATCGGTATTTTTAATTTGTTGAGCTTCGTCCAGGGTTTTACCTTTAACCCATTCTGTTACCAACGAACTTGATGCTATAGCACTGCCGCAACCATAAGTTTTAAACTTTGCATCTTCAATAATGCCTTGTGCATTCACTTTAATTTGTAGTTTCATTACGTCACCACAGGCTGGTGCGCCAACCATACCGGTTGCCACGCTTGGGTCATCTTTGGCAAATGAACCCACATTACGTGGATTTTCATAATGGTCGATTACTTTATTGCTGTATGCCATGATCTGTTACCTCGTTGGTGCCAGGCGACGCTTAATGCGCAACCCATGCCACAGTGTTTAAATCAATTCCGTCTTTGAACATGTCCCATAGCGGTGACATTTCACGTAATTTATCAATCGCCTGATGGACAATTTTAATCGTATGGTCAATTTGCGCTTCAGTGGTAAAACGGCCGATACTAAACCGAATTGAGCTATGCGCCAGTTCGTCAGTGAGCCCTAAAGCACGTAGCACATAAGAGGGTTCTAAGCTGGCAGAAGTACAGGCTGAACCTGACGACACTGCTATATCTTTCAGCGCCATAATCAGTGACTCACCTTCAACAAAGTTAAAGCTGATATTAGTAATACCCGGTACTCTTGGAGCATCGTGGCCATTAAGATACACTTGTTCGATATCTTTAATGCCATCCCATAAGCGGTCACGTAAAGTAGTTATCCGTTCACGCTCAGCAGCCATTTCAACTTTCGCTAAGCGAAACGCTTCACCCATAGCAGCAATTTGATGTGGTGCGAGGGTACCTGAACGCATACCGCGCTCATGGCCGCCACCGTGCGTTTGTGCTTCTAAACGAATGCGTGGCTTACGACGAACATATAAGGCACCAATGCCTTTAGGCCCGTAAGTTTTATGCCCGGAAAATGACATTAAATCGATTTTCATCTGTTGTAAGTCAATATCAACTTTACCGGTTGCCTGTGCGGCATCAACATGAAATACGATACCTTTGCTGCGGCATAACTCGCCAATGGCGGTAACATCCTGAATAACGCCAGTTTCGTTGTTAACAAACATAATACTAACCACTGTAGTATCGGGCCGCATGGCAGCTTCTAACTTAGCAAGGTCAATCAAACCACTACTTTCAACGTCCAGGTAGCTTACTTCAAACCCTTCCCGTTCTAACTGACGCATGGTATCAAGTACCGCTTTATGTTCAGTTTTAATGGTAATTAAATGTTTGCCCTTTTTCTTATAAAACTGGGCAGCGCCTTTAATCGCCAGATTGTTAGATTCTGTAGCACCAGAGGTGAACACGATTTCTCGCGGATCGGCATTAACCAAATCGGCTATTTGGCTTCGGGAAATTTCTACTGACTCTTCAGCCTGCCAGCCAAAACGATGCGAGCGGGATGCAGGGTTACCAAAGTCGCCATCCATGGTCAGATATTGCATCATTTTTTCTGCCACACGCGGGTCAACCGGAGTGGTTGACGCATAATCCAGATAAATAGGTAACTTCATTATTGGCTCCGTAGTGCGCTTACAACTGGCAACTAACTTTTATATCAGTTGCAGGATTTTTAACATTGCGGCTGTTTTGCCGCTGTGCAACAGTTTGCACATCTTGCTGGCTAACCAAGGCTGCCAGACTAATATTGGTCAGAAAATCTTCTATCCGATGACTTAAGTCATGCCATAAACTGTGAGTAAGACAACGGGCACCACTCTGACAATCAGACTTACCCTGACAGCGAGTAGCATCTACTGACTCATCTACTGCAGCAATAACGGCAGATATTGAAATATTTTCAGGTGCCAGGCCCAGCTGGTAGCCACCACCTGGTCCACGCACGCTGCTGACCAAACCATGTCTACGCAAGCGAGCGAATAATTGTTCAAGATAGGATAACGAAATACCCTGACGTTCAGAAATATCGGCCAACGGTACTGGACCTTGCCCCGCGTGCAGTGCCACGTCTAACATGGCAGTAACAGCATAGCGACCTTTCGAGGTTAATCTCATAACGGGCTCCCTGACGACTAGAAGGCTATTGTACAATCCTGACTATTTTAGTCAAGTATATATCCCCGTAATCTTGTCAGGTATTATCCAGCCCACTACTACTCTATATACTGGGGTCAAAGGCTTCCACGTCTTTACAACGCTGCTCTGCTGCCAGTTGCTCGGCCCGCTTAAAATCTTCCTCTGGCAAATCAAGCTCAGGCATTTCAGTACAAACGTTACCACCCAGACTGTTTACGCTGGCACAGAGCTCGGCCACTTTATTGTCTAGTATATGAATGTGGTCTAACAAAGTACCAATGGCACTGGCCACCGGATCTGGGTTATCTGCAGATACGGCGTAAGCGTCAAAGCCAAACTTTTTTGCCAAGTGCTGACGTTTTTCGCTCACTTCAGTGGCAATTTTAGCGACTACCCTGCCAGGAATACCCACAACGGTGGCTCCAGCTGGCACATCGCGCACAACCACCGCGTTAGATCCAATACGCGCGTTTTCACCAACTTGCAAAGGCCCCAGCACTTTAGCACCGGCCCCAATTACCACCCCATTGGCCAACGTTGGATGACGTTTACCAGGATCCCAGCTGGTACCGCCTAGCGTAACACCATGATACAAAGTGCAATCGTCACCAATTTCGGCGGTTTCACCAATTACCACGCCCATACCATGGTCAATAAAAAAGCGCCGGCCAATTTTAGCAGCAGGATGAATTTCAACCCCGGTTAACCAACGGGCAATGTTACTTAAAAAACGGGCCAGCCACTTAAAATTGGCTCGCCACAGTTTGTGAGTTAAACGATGCCACCAAATAGCATGTAAGCCGGGATAGTTAGTTAATACCTCAAAACTGCTGCGTGCCGCCGGGTCACGGTCAAATACGCTTTTTATGTCTTCTTTGATACCGGCAAACATCGCCTTACTCCTTATAAGTAGTATTATCAATTTTTACCAGACGCTGCATCGAGGTTAAAATACCGCGCAAAATATTATATTCGGCCTCTTCTGGCCGGGCACGGTTAAACAGACGTTTTAACTTAGTCATTACCACGCCCGGATGCTGCTTAATAATGAACCCGGTGTGCTGTAACGCGGTGTCTAAATGCTGGTAAAAATTTTCCATTTGCTCAGAGCTCGGATAGCTCACTTCGTCGACTTCCGTGGTTGCCGGCGCCGTATCCAGATAAGCCATACGCAGCTCATAACAGACAACTTGTACCGCCATTGCCAAATTAAGTGAGCTATATTCTGGATTCGCCGCAATACACACATGGTAATTGCATAGTTGTAACTCTTCGTTACTTAAGCCACTGGACTCACGGCCAAATACAATTGCTACCGGTTTATCGCTTTGGTTAATAGCCAGTTTGGCGCATTGACGAGGGTCTAACATAGGCCAACTTAAGGTGCGGGAGCGGGCACTGCTGCCCACTACCAAGGTACAATCAGCAACGGCTTCAGCCAGGGTATCAAAGGTGGTTGCAGCAGCAAGGATTTCACTGGCGCCGGCTGCGAGCGCATAAGCCTGACCGTCGGGAGCGGTTTTTGGAGCAACCAGCGTCAATTGCGTTAAGCCCATGGTTTTCATCGCCCGGGCAACCGAACCAATATTGCCAGTATGGGTAGTGCCCACTAAAACTACTTTTATATTGTCTAAGGCCGACGGCATTGTGTTACCCCAATAAAGCCAATTGAAAAAAGGTAAGTATTTTAGCATAGCCACCGGTAATTGTTGATTGAAATTTAGCAGTCTGGCCATCTAAAAATGAATGGCGTAAGCTGTCGATAATCACTGCAATTCGCTGGCTGCTTTGCTAAACTCATACTAATTTTGACAAGGAGAACCTGAAGATGAAAACACTTAGTAAAGTTATAACGTTATCAGCAATACTCTTCACCCTGCCCGTTCTGGCAAACAGCAATAGCGATGCACTGCAGCAAGCTGCCGATCATCACATTCGTAGCGAGCAAAATAAAAGTCGGGATCAATTCCGCAATCCAGTGCAAACGCTGGCTTTTTTTGAGGTAACACCAAGTAGTACCGTGGTTGAAATTTCACCAGGTGGCGGATGGTACGCCGAAATACTAGCACCGTTACTGGCGGCGCATGGGCAGTATTATGCCGCTCACTTTCCGGCTAACACCAGTTCTGATTATTACAATAGAAGCCTGGCATCTTTTAAAGAAAAACTGGCATCTGACCCTATTTATAGCCGGGTTAGTTTAACCGAGTTTGCCCCTGGTAATAGTGATGCTATTGCTCCGACTGGCAGCGCCGACGTCGTGCTAACTTTTCGTAACCTGCACAACTGGTATGGTCAAGGTGGCAATGAGGGCATGCAGGCAATCTTTAACGACTTTTACAACGCCTTAAAGCCAGGTGGTGTGCTCGGCGTGGTTGAACACCGTTTACCGGCAGCACAAGCCAATAGCGATTGGACTAAAACGGGCTACTTTCCAGAACAACTAGCCATAACACTGGCTGAAAAAGCCGGTTTCGTGTTGGAACAAAGCAGCGATATTAATGCTAACCCAAAAGACACCGCTGACCATCCACGTGGCGTTTGGACCCTGCCACCCTCATTGCGCCTTGGTGAACAGGACAAAGCCAAATACCAGGCCATTGGTGAAAGCGACCGCATGACCTTGAAATTTCGTAAACCTGTAGCACAATAAAACGGAACCCCCGATGAAAGTATTGGTAATTGGCGGCGGCGGCCGCGAACATGCATTGGCCTGGAAGGCCGCGCAATCTCCTTTAGCCAGCCAGGTATTTGTAGCTCCCGGTAACGCCGGCACAGCCAGAGAAGCTAACCTGCAGAATGTGGCTATTGCCGCTGATGATGTAAAGGCGTTACTGGCGTTTGCTAAAGACGAGCAGATTGATCTAACCATCGTTGGTCCGGAAGCCCCTTTAGCGAAAGGCATAGTTGACCAGTTTCGCCAGTATGGCTTAGCGATTTTTGGACCAAGTCAGGCAGCGGCACAACTAGAAAGCTCGAAAGCTTTTGCTAAAGACTTTCTAGCGCGGCACAACATTCCAACCGCCTCTTACCAAAACTTTACTGAGATTGGCCCGGCTAAAGCCTATGTTAAACAGCTCGGCACACCAATTGTTATTAAAGCTGACGGTTTAGCCGCCGGCAAAGGGGTTATTATTGCCCAAAGTGACGATGAAGCCTATGCCGCCATCGACGATATGCTCTCTGGCAATAAATTTGGTGACGCTGGTAGCCGGGTAGTAATTGAAGAGTTTTTATCTGGTGAAGAAGCGTCGTTTATTGTTATGGTTGACGGCGAACATGCACTGGCCTTTGCATCATCACAAGACCATAAAGCGCGCGATAATGGGGATAAAGGTCCTAACACCGGAGGTATGGGAGCCTATTCACCTGCGCCGGTAGTGACTCCAGCGGTGCATGACTGGGTCATGCAACAAGTCATTTATCCTACGGTGCAAGGAATGGCAGCTGAAGGTAATGTGTTTACTGGTTTTTTATATGCCGGCCTGATGATTGCGCCCGATGGCTCAGCCAAAGTGCTGGAATTTAACTGCCGTTTTGGTGATCCGGAAACCCAGCCCATTATGATGCGGTTAAACTCAGATTTAGTCGCCTTGTGTCAGGCAGCTGTCACCGGCAAGCTGGATCAGGTTAGCATTAATTTTAGCGCGCAAGCTGCGGTTGGTGTTGTACTGGCAGCGGGGGGTTATCCAGATACCTACGTTAAGGGCTCTGAAATCATTGGCCTGGATGGGATAGATAGCGTAAACGCCAAAGTGTTTCATGCAGGTACCGAACTTAACCACCTAAAAGTACTGACGAATGGCGGCCGGGTGCTGTGTGCTACGGCGTTAGGTGCAACGGTCAGTACGGCTCAGCAAGCTGCTTATCAGCTGGCCAGCCACATAAGCTGGGATGGCATGTTCTGTCGCAACGATATTGGTTACCGGGCGGTTGCCCGCGAACAACTTAGCCGTAAAAAACAACAAGGTTAAACCATGCGTATAGTAATATTAATGCTGCTTATCGCGGTATTGTTAAGTCTTGCTGCTTGCACGAAGCAACCTTCGCTTAGCTGCGACAGTCCTTATCAGGCTATTGCTCTGCTACAGGGTAGCGCCGAACAAAGCCCGCTACTTGGGCAGCAAGTCATTACCTCTGGGGTGGTTATTACCGAAGTCTATGCCGACTCGCCTTTGCCAGGAATGATGTTGCAAAGTCTGACAGCAGATGACAACCCGCTAACCTCTGAAGCACTATTTATTCAACTACGCGACGCCGGCCAATATCAGCAAGGCGAAGTAGTATTGTTGCAGGGCACCGTAGCAGAAATTAATGGCTTAACCTCGCTTATCGATATTGGCCATGTTTCGCGCTGTGGCAATACCGTAACCTATAGCCCTACAGTAATAACGTTGCCGCTAAGCGAAGAATTAAGCTTTGAGGCGCTAGAAGGTATGTGGCTGAGCTTTTCACAAGATTTAGTGGTTAATGATAGCTACGGGCTAGGCCGATATGGCGAGTTAATGCTTGCTGATAAACGTTTAATCGTCCCGACAGAAATCAAGCTACCCGGTAAGGAAGCAAACCAGTACGCCGAGCAACAACTACGGCACATAGTGGTGTTAGACGACGGTCGCTGGCAAGAAAACCCTGAGCCGCAACCCTATCCACCTGCTGGCTTAACGGCAAATAACAGCGTGCGGTTGGGCGATACGGTGCGAGGCGTTAGTGGAGTGCTTTTTCAGGATGAGCGTGGTTACCGGCTACAACCTACCAGTACACCGCAATTTATTAATACAAACCCAAGGCCTGCTGCCCCTCTGGCTAAACAACCACAAGAACTTCGGGTAGCGGTATTTAACGTACTGAACTTTTTTACCGGACATGGACAGGCTGAACCTTTCCCTACCCGCCGCGGTGCCCGCACCCCAGCCGATTTAGCCCGGCAACAAGCAAAATTGGTCAGTGCGCTAACCGCCATGGATGCCGATATAATTGGTCTGCTGGAAATAGAAAATAATGGTTACGACAGCGGCAGTGCGCTTGCGACCTTAGTCGCCGCATTAAATGAGGTGGTTACTAGCCCTTATGCCATAGTAGAGACAACAGTAACACCTGGCACTGATGCCATAAAGGTAGCACTTATTTACCGGCTAGCAGCCGTCAAGCAGGCGGGGGTAGCCGCAACGCAAACTGCAGAGCCTTTTGCCCGGCTTAATCGCGCGCCGGTAGCCCAAACTTTCCAACATCTGACCAGCGGTAAAAAACTTACTGTGGCGGTTAACCATTTCAAATCAAAAGGCAGTTGCCCGCGGGAAGATAACCCGCTATTGCAGCACCAGGGCGATCAGAACGATGGTCAGAGTTGCTGGAATGCCGCCCGGGTTGAAGCAAGTAATGCTTTGACAAGCTGGCTGGCAAGTAACCCAACCAAAGACGCCAGCCCTTATAAGCTGATAATGGGTGACTTAAATGCCTACCGGATGGAAGATCCGGTGCGGGCACTAGAACAAGCTGGCTGGCATTATCTTGAGGATCCGCAAAATCCGGGGTTTTCATATGCGTTTCGTGGTCGCAGTGGCTCACTTGATCATGCGCTGGCAAGCCCGGAGTTAGCAAAGCACATGCGCACGCTGGAGCATTGGTCAATTAATGCCGACGAGCCAATCTTGCTTGACTACAGTAGTCGCTATAAGTCGGCCGCGGCACAACACCGATTATATGCACCTACCCCATATCGCTCATCAGACCATGATCCGGTTATAATGACCTTCGACTTTTAAACCCCGACACTATATGCCTTGTAAGGCGCTGAGCATCATTGCCAGCGCCATTGCTAAGCCCGCCAACCAAATCCATGAGCGGGCGCTGGCCCAGTCGTTCCAATAGCATAACAGGTAGCCCAGTCGGCTTAACACAAAAGCTACGGCTAAATATTGTTCAAGCGAGCTTACCGGTGCTGTTGCAACAGAACATATTACCGCAGCAGAAAACAAACCTAATGCTTCAAAACTGTTGTAATGAGCGGCATTGCAACGTTGTCCAAAACCCTCCAGCCTGGCCTGTTGCTGGCGCGGGTTATGATTGTCATACCCTCCCGCCTTGTTCATTGCCCATACCAATGGCAATTTAGCAAGATATGGCAATAATGCCACTATAAGCAATGTACTCAAAAGCAAGGTCATGGTTAGCCCTCCTGATTTATGTTAATGAACATAAATACAGTGTGCCAACCAAGCCGATCAGTTTGCAGGTAAAATAAAGCGGCTAAGGCGAAGAGAACCCGTCAGAATACCAGATATAAGTTGCAGCAATTAGCAGTGTTGCTTTATGGTGACAGCAGAATATTTTCTTGGTGCACGCTATGTCACATAAAAATCCGATTATCGCTATTACCGGTTCGTCAGGCGCCGGTACCACCACAACCACTATTGCCTTTCAACATATTTTTCGCACGCTGGGCATTGACGCTGCCTTTGTAGAAGGAGATTGTTTTCATCGCTTTAGCCGGCCAGAAATGGATCTGGCCATGCGAAAAGCCAAAGAGGCTGGCCGTTATATCAGCTATTTCGGCTCAGAAGCAAATGACTTTGGTGCATTGGAAACCTTTTTTGCCAGCTATGCTGAAACCGGCACGGGCCGCATCCGTCACTACTTGCATACTTTTGACGAAGCCGTACCCTACAACCAACTCCCTGGCACCTTTACACCCTGGCAAGATTTACGCGCCAATACCGATTTATTGTTTTATGAAGGTTTACACGGTGGTGCGGTAACTGAACAGCATAATGTCGCGCAACACGTCGATTTACTAATCGGCATGGTACCTATCGTTAACCTTGAATGGATCCAGAAAATTATTCGGGATACCTCAGAACGGGGTCATAGCCGTGAGGCGGTGCAGGCCAGCATAGTGCGCAGCATGGACGATTACATCAACCATATTACGCCGCAATTTTCTCGAACCCATATTAATTTTCAGCGGGTACCCACCGTAGATACCTCTAACCCCTTTAGCGCTAAGGATATTCCGTCACTGGACGAGAGTTTTGTGGTGATTCGTTTTCGCGGCATTAAACATGTCGACTTTCCATACTACCTGCGGATGATCCACGGCTCTTTTATGTCACGAGTCAATACATTGGTGGTGCCAGGGGGGAAGATGGGCTTGGCTATGGAGCTTATCCTGACGCCACTGATTGAAGCCATTACCCAAAAGCGCCGGCAAGCACGCGGCCAGGCAGATTGGCTGGGTAAGTAGCCAAGCCTGGTGCGGGCTTACACTATCAACTTACTGGCCGTTATTTTACTTCCGGAAGATTACGACCATAAAAAATTTCCCGGATTTCCTTAAAGACTTTTTTGCTGATCAACTTTTGTTCGTCAGCCGTCATGCTATCCGTTCCCATGCCAAACAGGTAATTATTTAAATCAGCCTCTTTTAGCATCATCTTGGTATGAAACAGGTTTTCCTGATAAACGTTTACATCGATCATCTGAAAGGCCTGCTTGGTGTCATTGTCCATAAAGTTCTGGATAGAGCTGATAGGGTGATCAATGTAGTGCTTTGTACCGCTAATATCGCGGGTAAAACCACGCACCCGGTAATCAATAGTGACCACGTCAGATTCGAAACTGTGGATTAAGAAATTCAGCGCCTTTAACGGTGAAATAATGCCACAGGTTGACACTTCAATATCCGCCCTGAAAGTACAGATGCCATCATGCGGATGTACTTCCGGATAGGTATGGACACAAATATGGCTTTTATCCAGGTGAGCCACTACCGTTTCTGGTAAAGGCCCCGGATTTTCTGAATTATCCGGGTTAACCAACACCGGCTCTTCACTCACTAAAATGGTCACGCTGGCGCCTTGTGGATCGTAATCCTGCCGGGCAATATTCAACACATTAGCGCCTATGATATCTACCACTTCGGTAAGAATATCAGTTAATCTGTCAGCATTATATTGCTCGTCAATATATTCTATATACTCCTGACGATGCTGCTCCGTTTTTGCATAACATATATCATATAAGCTAAAGCTTAAGCTTTTAGTCAGGTTGTTAAACCCATGCAGTTTTAGTTTTTCAAAAGGCTTTACCAATTTCTGCGCTCTCCCGTACAGCCTGGGCTGTCTCGTTTATCAGGGTAATTACTCAGCCGCAATGGTTTGACTGGCATTGTTAACACTGTAGGAATGGCTAACCGCAACACTGCTAGCCAGCATAATAGACACCGAGCAATATTTATCCGCAGATAAGTCTACTGCCCGCGCCACTTGTTTCTCGCTAAGCTCATTACCAGTTACTACAAAATGCAGGTGAATTTTAGTAAACACTTTTGGAATGCTATCGGCACGTTCTGCGGTAAGTTCAACTTCACAACCGACTACTTGCTGCCGGGCTTTTTGTAAAATATTAACCACATCTACTGACGAACATGCGCCGGCAGACATTAACAGCATTTCCATAGGGCTAGGGGCAGTACTGCCCTGTTGATTAGCATCGAACACGACCGCATGACCGCTGCCAGAACGACCCATAAAACTCAGGTTATCTATCCAACTCACTTTTGCTTGCATAACCACTTCCGGCTTAAAATTGAGGCAAGATATTCTACGGAAATACCGGGCAGGTAGCCAGTGTTAATGCCAGCTTATTCAGGTTAATCGAGCAGTCTGGCGATAGCACTATCAAATAGGTTTTTGATTAACAATGAAATTTCGTTTATCAGTTCAGCTTGCTCAGCGGTGGCTTTATTTTCCAGAACACTGCTTAATACTTCCTGAAAATCATACATTATGCCGTCGACTTCACGAATTATCATACTGCGATGGTTAATTTCCAACTCGGTATGCTGGGTACAAAGGGTAATGATTTGTTCGGCAATCCGCTCTTCCAGAATAACGCCTATCGTTTTGCCCCCCACCAGCAGCTGGCCATCTTCGGTAAACAACGCCAAGTGTTCAGTTAGAAACTGAATAAGGTGCTCATAGCCGGGTTTGTCAGTGACCATAATAGGATGATACCTAAATTGGCTGTCATTAAAAAACACTACAATAGCGTAGTTTGAGCAAAATGTCGGTAATAAAACAAATCGGGGCCGTTGCCCCGATTTGTGCTACGTTAAAACGTTAAACCCGGTGATAATTGCTCTGGCATTATTACCTGATCTAATTCTACTGAAGCAACAGGGTAGGCACAGTAATCAGCGGCGTAATACGCGCTGGCGCGATGATTTCCACTGCTACCAATGCCGCCAAAGGGCGCAGCAGAGCTGGCACCAGTGATTGGCCGGTTCCAGTTAACAATACCCGCCCTGATGCGCCGGTAGAAGTGCTGGTACAACTCGTGGCTGTCACTAAGTAAACCTGCAGACAAACCAAAACTGGTGTTATTGGCCGCATCAATAGCTGAATCGAAATCATTAAAACGAAATACTTTCAACAACGG
The DNA here is from genome assembly GCF_000987765.1 of Arsukibacterium sp. MJ3. Classification (GTDB taxonomy): domain Bacteria; phylum Pseudomonadota; class Gammaproteobacteria; order Enterobacterales; family Alteromonadaceae; genus Alishewanella. Next base: position 188,304 of record NZ_LAHP01000005.1, on the reverse strand, counting down.
GCCAAAATGCTCTTCGTCCGGGAAGTTCTTGATATTACTGCATTCAATAATACCGGGTGAAACCAGTGCAGTATCGCTTTGTAAATGCTGTAACTCAACCAGCATTTCGCCACCTAGCTCAACCAGTTGTTGCTGAGCGGCCCGCATGCCTTTTGCCGCTGCAACCGAAATCATGGCACCAATAAACGGTTGTGGTTCAGCGTCATATAAACCGGTTTTAATATTTCGGGTAACTTCTATCAATCGGGACAGAATAGCGTCACCTTGAGCATTAGCGGGTAAAAACAACTTTCTGGCACAGGTACATCGCTGCCCTGCTGAAATAAAAGCAGATTGCACAATATCATGCACGGCCGCATCGATATTACTGACATCCTGCACAATAAGAGGGTTATTGCCGCCCATCTCCAGTGCCAGGATCTTCTCTGGCCGACCAGCGAACTGCTGATGCAAATAATGGCCAGTGCGGGAACTGCCAGTAAAAAACAGACCATCAATACCCTCGTGGTTAGCAATAGCTTTACCGGTATCCACTTCGCCCTGCAATAAATTAAGCACCCCGGCTGGCAAACCGGCTTTTTCCCACAATTTTACAATATACTCAGCAACCATAGGCGTCAGCTCTGACGGTTTAAACACCACGGTATTTCCTGCCAATAAAGCCGGTACTATATGGCCATTAGGCAAATGCCCCGGGAAATTATAAGGGCCAAATACCGCGACTACACCGTGTGGCTTATGCCGGATAAACGCCCGACCTTGCGGCATTGGGTTTTCTTTTACACCTGTGCGTTCTTCATAGGCTCGCACCGAAATATCAACCTTACCAATCATTGCCGCAACTTCAGTGCGGCTTTCCCATAATGCTTTACCGGTGTCTTTAGCAATACACAATGCCAGTGCTTCTTTATTTGCCGCAAGTTGTTCAGCAAATTGTTTAATAATAGTAACGCGCTCTTCAAAGCTTAAATCACCCCAGCCATACTGGGCAGCTCTGGCGGCATTAATGGCGTCATCGACTTGCTCAATACTGGCTGCTTCGCCCTGCCATACTTGCAGATTTTTTGCCGGATCAAGCGAGGTAAAGCTTTTACCCTGGCCTGCCAACCATTGACCATTGATGAATTGCACTGCTTGGCTCATGTATTTCCCCTGCTTAAATTCTGGTTAATCTAACTTGCTCGCCCGCTTTTACCCCTAGGGCATCAGCGCAAGCCTGTGGTATTACTACCTGCTCACTGTGCTCAGTAACCGTCAGTGGCAACCAGGTAGCACGAAAATGTTCAATCGTTGTATTACAAATGAGATAAGGCTGAGTATTTGGCCCGGGTTCGCCAATCTGTACCTGTAATTTACGACTATAGCGAATGGAGCGGATATGCTCTACTCTGGCTTCAACAGTTGGACCGGCATCAAAAATATCCACGTAACCGCGGTTAGAAAAGCCTTCAGATTGTAATAAGGCTAAAGCTGGACGTGTTTTATCATGCACTTTACCAATAACTTGCTGGGCTTCTTTGCTGAGTAAGCTAACGTAAATTGGATACTTGGGCATTAATTCCGCTATAAATACTTTTTGGCCAATACCGGTTAAATAATCTGCCGTTGGAAAATCTACCGAGAAAAAATGTTCCTGTAACCAGCGCCAGAACGGCGAATGACCATTTTGATCGGACACCCCACGCATTTCGGCAATGACTCGTTCGGCGAAACGCTCGGCAAATTCAGCCATAAATAAAAATCGGGTTTTGGATAGCAAACGGCCATTGTTTTTTTCACGGCGATTTTCCCGTAAAAATAGCGTACAGAGTTCGCTTACGCCAGTATAGTCATTACAGAGGGTCAGGATGTCGACTGTTTTATATACACCAAGGGAACGGGAACTGTGCACTACTTTGCCAAGATGATAATGATAAAATGCATCATCCAGCCCCACCGCCGCTTCCAGTGCGCTGGTACCACAAACATCACCACTGGTAGTATCTTCCAGTACGAATAAATACCCTTCATCACCGGGAGAACTAACCGTTTTTTGTAACGATTGCTCTGAGCGACTGATCTTGCGCATTAGCAGCTCGTCATTGACCGGCAACGAGGTAAAACCATGCCCCGATTCCACTGCCATCTGATAGAGCGCCGGGTAATCATCCGCTCGGATTGGGCGAATCACCATCATCGTCGCTTACTCCATTTTTGCTTTATAACGTAACGGGGTTTAAGGCCCCGCCGTGCTTCATTTTGCGATCTTGTTGTCGCTTAACGTTTTAATTCTATCACCAAGCTTACTAGTAACTAACCAGTCACAACTTGTTTGATTGCTGCAGCAAACCGCTGCATACCCTCACGAATATCTTGCTCAGTAATCACTAATGAGGGCGCAAAACGAATCACATCTGGCCCGGCGATCAGTACCATAACACCCTGCTCCGCTGCCGCTAAAAAGAATTCGCGTGCCCGGCCCCGATAAGTTTCATTCAGCACGGCGCCCAGCAACATCCCCTGGCCACGTACTTCACTAAAAACAGGGTATTGTTCATTTAACTCAGCCAAACACTGCCGGAATATCTGCTCATTGTGAAGTACTTGCGCCAGCACTTCTGGGGTATTAATTGTGTCGAGTACCGCTTCTGCCACCGCACAAGCCAGTGGGTTGCCGCCGTAAGTACTGCCATGAGTACCTACTTTTAAATGGCTGGCAATGGCACTGCTGGTTAGCATGGCACCGATGGGGAAGCCACCGCCTAACGATTTTGCACTGGTCAGAATATCCGGGATAACGCCAGAGTTCATATAAGCAAACAACTTACCGGTTCTACCAACCCCGGTTTGTACTTCATCAAATACCAGTAAAGCATGATACTCATCGCATAAGTCACGCAGCCCTTGCAGGAAGCTAGCATCGGCAGGAATAATACCGCCTTCACCCTGAATAGGCTCTACCACGATGGCACAGGTTTTATCCGAAATAAGCGCTTTTACGCTGTCTAAGTTATTAAATTCAGCATGCACTACGGCGCCAGGCTTAGGACCAAAACCGTCAGAGTATGATGCCTGCCCACCTACCGTAACCGTAAAAAATGTCCGGCCGTGAAAACTTTTACCAAAAGAAATAATTTGTTGTTTCTGCTCACCAAATTTATCCAGCGCCCAGCGCCGGGCTAATTTAAAAGCCGCTTCGTTAGCTTCAGCGCCGGAATTAGCGAAATACACCTTATCAGCAAAGGTGGTATCAACCAATTTCTTAGCCAGACGTAATGCTGGCTCGTTGGTTAAGACATTACTGAGGTGCCATAATTTTTCAGCCTGCTGCTTTAACGCATTAACTAATGCCGGGTGACAATGGCCCAGGCTACTGACCGCAATACCACCGGCGAAATCAATGTATTCCCGATCTTGTTGATCCCAAACCCGAGAGCCTTCGCCACGAACAGGAATAACACTGGCCGGCGCATAGTTTGGTACCATCACTTCATCAAATAAGGCTCGGTTTACTGCAATCGTTGTTGTCATTTTCCTTTCCTCTTTTCAAGCTGGGTCGGTCTGGCAGGCAAAATTTAAATACCACTGAAGATTATTATCGCAGCATTATTGCAGATATCAGTACGATTGTCTTGTCGGCAAAAAAAGCTAAATGCTTAAAAACAAAGGGCTACAGATAGATTTGCAGCCTTACTGAATAACTAAGCATTGTTGCTTTCAATGAGAGAAACAACGCGACACCCACAGTAAAGGTGCTGCTGCTGATATAGTACGGTTGTCGCCAAATTTCTTTTGTGCATGAATATGGCTAAAAAAATTGTTATATATCGATACTTAAACGCTTTAAATTGGTTTTTGCTAACGTATTCAGCAACTCATTCGTTAACCCCACTGAAGTGAACCAGGCGTTAGCCTGTTCCGGGCTTACTTTGTCAGTGGCTTTTAACTGCTGCCACTGCACATATACCTGAGCCTGCTGCACTATACTGCCTAGAGGGCTAACACCATTAAAGCCGATGCCTTCAGCCAGCTGGTCTAACGTTTGACACAACGGTAACTGTTGCAAGGACCAACGCGACGTCATATCGGCACTAAGAATTTCAGCAAATTCCAATAAGATATTACTTAAAAAACTGGCATCCGGTTCCAATGAATCGAGGGCATTGGTCAACTCCGTATTGCGCTCATCCCTTGCTTTAAGCAATTCTTCCTGTTTAATTTGCTGGTAGGTTCGTAAATAATTACGAGTAACCACAATATGACCAATAGGGTGAAACAGCGCAACACAAAAAGCCGCATAGGGCAGTTCTGCACTGTCTTCAGCCAGACGTTTGGCGGCAATAGCACAGGCAAGACTGTAGTCCCATAAGCGGGTTTTAAAACCAACAAAAGGATCCGTAGCATGCGGTAAACAGCGCCGCATACCGTACACCGGGATAATTAGTTGCAGGCTTTCTACCCCAAGAAAACGCAGCGCCGTTTTAACGTCTTTTACCATAGCGCCAGAAGCAGTTCGGTTACGATATTGCGGTTGATTTACCAACTTGAGCAAATCTTCTTTCAGCCATTCAGTCTGGCTAATTAATGGGTCTAACTGATTAATGGTAACCGCTTTGTGCGCCAGTTTGTCCAATAACTGATGGTAATGCTGACCTAAATCAAATACCGAGGCACTCACCAGTGCAATATTGCCTAAGCGCTGAAATAGCTGATCAGCGACCTGATCATGCACATGTGCTTGCGCAAACTCGACATACTGCTGGCGAGCTTGCTGATCAGCCAAGCGGGCTTTCATCGCTTGTGCGTCAACCGCTAATAACTTTCGGCTGGTTGGCGTGCCCGTTTTAATTTGATACTGCAAGCGGGTTGTTTCGGGATTGACCCCAACGAAGTCATCCCAGAATTGCTGATGTAATTGCTCGGCAAGGCTACTCATTAAATATTAACCACTCTGTGTTACACGCTTGCATTTGGCTGGCTTAAAAAATTAGCCAGCATCACTTTGCCTGCACTACTTAAAATAGCTTCCGGGTGAAATTGCACCCCATGCACGGCTAACTGTCGGTGCATTAACCCCATTATCTCTTTAGGCTGATGATGCGGGCTAGTCCAGGCGGTTTGTTGCAGTTCAGTGGGTAAACTGGTGGCATCAACCAGCAAAGAGTGATATCGGGTAACCGACAAAGGACTGGGTAAGCCGGTAAAAACCGATTGACCGTGATGATAAATTTGCGAATTTTTCCCGTGCATTACCTTTTCCGCCCGTTGCACCTTGCCACCAAAAACCTGCGCAATGGCCTGATGCCCCAAACATACCCCTAATAACGGAATTTTCCCGGCAAAGTATTCAATAGCAGCCAAACTTATCCCGGCCTGCTTCGGGGTACCCGGCCCCGGCGAAATGATTAAATAGTCAGGCGAAAGTGCCGCTATTTTGGCCACACTCAATTCATCGTTACGTTTTACTACAACGTTCTGCCCTAGCTCGGCAAAATACTGCACCAGGTTCCAGGTAAAGGAATCATAATTGTCGATAATTAACAGCAAGCCTTACCTCACAAAATGACAGGCGCGCCGCGTTAAGGCGCAACAAAACCTACTGCGGCATTTACCTTAGCTAATGTTGTGGCCGCACGTGCTCTAGCCTGACCGGCGCCTGAGCGCATAACATGGTTCAGCGTAGTCTGGTCAGCACGTAATTCAGTAAACGCCTTTTGTACCGGCTCTAGCAATGCAATAACCGCATCGGCGACATCACCTTTTAAATGGCCATACATTTTGCCTTCATATTCTGCTTCTAGCGCAGCAATTGTATTGCCGGTTACACCGCTTAAGATACTCAGTAAATTGGCAACACCGGGTTTATTTTCTAAATCGAAACGAACCCGTGGCGGATCTTCCGAGTCAGTCATGGCTTTTTTAAATTTTTTGCTAATCATTTTAGGATCTTCGAGCAAGCCAACAAAATTCCATGGATTATCGTCAGATTTTGACATTTTACGGGTAGGCTCCTGTAGGCTCATTACCCGGGCAGCAACAGGCGGAATATAGGGCTCTGGCACAGTAAAAATGTCACCATGCGCCGCGTTAAAACGCATTGCCACATCACGGGCTAATTCCAAATGCTGTTTCTGATCGTGGCCAACCGGGATATGATTGGCCTGATATAACAGAATATCGGCGGCCATTAATACCGGATAAGTAAATAACCCCGCGTTAACATTATTGTTATGCCGCTCCGATTTATCTTTAAACTGCGTCATACGGTTAAGCTCACCAAACTGAGTATAACAATTTAGTACCCAGGCCAGCTGGCTGTGTTCCGGCACATGCGACTGCATAAATACCGCTGAGCGCTTTGGATCGATGCCACAAGCCAGATAAAGCGCCAAGCTGTCTAATGATGCACTGCGTAACGCATCAGGCTGCTGCCGTACGGTTATCGCATGCAAATCGACAATGCAATAGAGGCAGTCATAGTCATCCTGCATTTGGTCCCATTGTCTCAGTGCTCCCAAATAGTTACCAATGGTTAATTGACCAGAAGGTTGGGCGCCACTTAATACAATTGGTTTACTACTCATCATTTATTCATTGTCCATAACCGGTTAAAACGTAGAAAAGTGCAATATTATAGCCGCAAGCAGCCTTTAATCGCAGTAAATTATTTATTTCTTACTGCAGCCAGAGCCTGGCGCATCTTGTTAATACTTTGCCGGTAATCATTACTATTAAAAATGGCGGAACCAGCAACAAACATATCGGCACCTGCTTCTGCAATTGCGCCAATATTGTCGGCAGTGACGCCACCATCAACCTCAAGCCTTATAGGCAACTGATTATCGTCAATTATTTTGCGAACGTTGGCCAGTTTATCCAGCGTAGCCGGAATAAACTTCTGCCCGCCAAAGCCTGGGTTTACCGACATCAGTAAAATGACATCAAGTTTGTCCATAACGTGGTCCAGATAGCTTAGTGGTGTCGCCGGGTTGAACACCAAGCCAGCCTGACAGCCATAACTTTTAATTAACTGTAACGTACGGTCGATATGACGCGATGCCTCCGGGTGAAAAGTAATAATACTGGCACCGGCATCAGCAAACTGCGGTACCAGGCTATCTACTGGCTCAACCATTAAGTGCACATCAATCGGTGCGGTAATACCATAATTTCGCAGCGCCTTGCATACCATAGGGCCAATCGTCAGGTTAGGCACATAATGGTTGTCCATTACATCAAAGTGCACCACATCGGCTCCCGCTAGTAGTACTTGCTCAACATCGGCACCCAACCTGGCAAAATCGGCTGACAAAATGGAAGGGGCAATTAAATAAGGCAACATCTGGCAGCTCCACTAATTAAAAACCTGACTTTACTGAAATAGCTCATAAAAAGCACGTACTGTCCATTGCACAATAAACAGGCAACAGCGCACCAGTTATGCACAAAAAGTCATACAACACCAAAATAAGAATTTATATCATATTGTTTTATATGTTCATTTCATTTGGCATGTTTATTGGAAAGGTTAATACAGGGATTAAACACAAGGGCAATACCAATGAAAATGACAAAAAGTTTTTCCAGTTTAGCTACCGCCACGCTGTTACTTGGTCTGGCAAGTAACAGTAATCAAAGCCATGCCATTGAACTTAGCGGTGATATTACATTTACTTCAGATTATGCCTTTCGCGGCATCTCACAAACCGATCAAGCCCCAGCCATTCAAGGCGGCTTAACATTGAGTGATGAGACTGGTTTTTATTTATCCGTCTGGGGCTCAAGTGTCGATTTTGGTGGTCAGGGTACGTTAGAATTTGATGTGATGCTAGGCTGGGCTGGTAGTTTAAACGACCAGTGGTCGGCAGATGTTGGCATAATGCGTTATGGTTATCCTAATACAGAGTTTGCAGGCTCAAATTTCTATGAATTGTATGGATCTTTGTCATATCAAGATTTAACTTTTGGCCTGGCATACAGCGACGACTATTACGCCAATGCCGGAACTTATTTTTATCTTTACGGAGGTTACAGTTACGCTCTGACAGACAATCTGGCTTTAGATTTACAGGTTGGTCATAACGAATATGATGATAGTGCGCTTAGTTATCTGGATTGGAGTATTGCTTTGAGCACCGAAGTGCTGGGCGCCGGGCTCAGTTTGGCTTATGTTGATACTGATATTAATGATTGCGCTCTATGTGACAGTCGGGTAATTTTTAGCGTATCAAAAAGCTTTTAAAGTACATATCAGTTGCTCAGTGCCGACCACTGAGCAACTGATCCAGCTAGCAGCTAACGTCGTAACCAAGCTGTACGTTTAATGACCAGCTTGTATCACATTAGCAGATGCTTTACACTCAGCAAATAGTGATGAAAGCGTTAACTGGATTTAACATGAAAATTACCTTTAGTAGTAAAGCGTTGGCTACAACAGCAGCAGCCTTGGTTTTAACCATAAGTGCCGTTGGCTACTTTAACACCAGCCCGCATTGTGAAAATGCCAGTAACCAAACTAACAGTGATGTTTGCCTGAATGTACAACAAAATTGGTTAGGCTGGATAAAGGGTGATAGCCGCTCTACTCAGTTTCATTTTGTTGATTTTCTCGAACTACTAAACCGCCTCACCCCAAACAGCACAAAATTACAATAATGGCAGCTACCAAGGCTAATACCTGGCAGGTTGTTAAAGCAGTTTTGGGTGCTTTTATTGGTGTGCAATCTGAAAAACAACGGCAACAAGATTTCCAATCTAACAGTATCCTGCCCTACATCATTGTAGGTATTATTACTGCTTTGCTGTTTGTAGCAGCACTTCTGCTGACGGTGAACCTGGTACTGGGTTAGCTGAATACCAAGCAAATAGTTCCGCCACTTTTCCTCTGCCTGCTCCATTTTGACTAATCGAGCGCCCAACCTGAATGCTGTGCAATATGGCTTGTTGGTAAATTTTACGGGTCCATGTTGTGTCATGATTACTAATCAGCACGTTATGGCCGTTGCGTTGCGCTTGCTCTGCTAAATTAGCCAATTGCGCCTGATCATCAAGGTTAAAACCCTGCCTGGCATAACTAGTAAAACTGGCTGTTTTGCTAAGAGGTACATAAGGTGGATCACAATACACCACTGCATCGGCAGAAAGCTCAGCAAATACCTGTTGGTAACTAGTACAACTAAAACGGGCTTTTTGGGCTTTTTCGGCAAAAAAGTATAATTCAGCCTCTGGAAAATAAGGCTTTTTATAACTACCAAAGGGGACATTAAACTTACCCGATAAATTATAACGACACAGGCCGTTATAACCGTGCCGATTTAAATACAGAAATAACAAGGCGCGCTGATAAGGATCACTAGTGGCGTTAAATTCCTGACGAAAATCAAGATAACTATTTTTCTGGTTGGCACTGGCACAAAATAAGCTGCGGGCATCCACTACAAAAGCATCAACTCTATGTTGGACTATCTGATAAAGCTGAATTAAATCTGCATTAATATCGTTTAGTACATAACGTTGATAGTGGGTATTTAAAAAGACCGAGCCGGCACCGACGAAGGGCTCTACCAGTTCCGGGCCAGCGGGTAACCGTTTTAGCAACTCTGGTACCAAGCTATATTTACCACCAGCCCACTTTAGAAAGGCCCGATTTCGGGGCGCGTTCACCACATTATTCCTGCATCAGCTGCTCGGCACGCAAGCGTGCTAAGGCTTTAATTTCTTGCTGCACGGCGGCAACTGGCTTTATAAAAGGCTCAGCTGCTCGAATAGGCTCAGCTAACGCCATTCTACCCTGACGAGCGCTGCCGTTATCAGAGTAATGTGCTTCCGCCAAAACTACCCACTGTAATTTTCCTTGCCAACTACGTTGATATACAACCAGCCTGATGTCAGGATAAGCTTGCTGAAAACGAGCTACAGCAGTAGCAGAAGACAATACTGCTAACTGAATAACCTTTTGATCGGCAGCTAACGCTAACAATTGCGCTTCCTGGTATAAACCTTCAATCAAAGCAGCAGGCATTTGTTGTACCGAAGCAACGACTTCCGGTGTCTCAGTTTGCTCTGGCGCAATAAATGACTCGGTGCTACTTGTCTGCAAAGGCATGTCTATTAGCTCGAGGGTATCTTGCGGCTCAGACTCGGGACTGGCAAGTAAATCATTAGCGAGCTCAGGGCTGTTAGTAAGCTCAGAACTGGCAAGTAACTCAGAAGCTGGCTCCTTACTTGCTATTAGCTCAAGGGCAGGCTCTGGGCTGTTAGACATCACTATTTCAGCTGTTACATCGGGTGGGGATATTTTGTCAGTTATAGCTAAATACCAACTCAGAGCACCTGCAATCAGCACAAGCATAATTGCTAAGGGTAAAACCCATGATACGGCAAAAAAACGTTTCTGCTCAGCTGTTTTAATCAAAGCAGTATGCAGTAAGTGCATATTGCCCGCGCTAGCAGCAAAGCGTTCAGCTATCATTAATGCATCTAACGACTTTTTATCTAGTATTATGCTAGCATCTTGTAACGTCGGTACATTAATACTTAAGTTAAGCGCCATAGCAGTAGAGGGCTGACTCAACATAAAGAAGCCGCGACAATCAAGTTGCAATAACATGTCACTGGCGCTGCGACTAAACTGATTGAAATTATCCACAATTAACAAAAATGGTAAACTATCAGCATCTGCTTGCGCCATCAGGGCAGCTAGAACAGGCGGTGCTGCTAGTGAATCGGTTGCGCCCTGCCCATACCATTGCTGTAATAATTGTGCTTTAAGTTCCGACTCAGCCAGTGGCCCATTTAATAATGCTACATTCGCTTGTTCTGAAAACAACTCGGCCAGCACCAGTGCCAGCGTTGATTTACCACTGCCCTCAGCACCTACCAGCCCAATACTCTGAAAATCATTAAATGCCAGTTGAAATAGCAAGCGGTTTAATAATTCATGTTGTGAGGGGAGTAAATGGCCTAACTCGGCAACATGACGTTGTAAAACCGTTGTATCCATTAAGCAAAGACCTGAAGCAATTCAGTCTCAGTGATATCGTCCACTATTACAGCTTGGCCTAATGCGGCCATTAAAACAAAGCGCATCTGACCATCTTTAACTTTTTTATCCGTTTTCATAAAAGGCAGAAAATCAGCTATTTTCATAGTTTCGGGTGCCGCTAACGGCAATGTAAAACACTGCAACGCACTGCGAACAGCTGCCACATCTTGTTGGCTAATCCAACCTCTGTGTGCTGAAAGTTGTGCAGCCATCACCATACCAACCGCAACGGCCTCGCCATGTAACCACTTACCATAACCCATAAACGCCTCAATGGCGTGACCAAAAGTGTGGCCAAGGTTTAGCAGTGCACGCTCGCCTCGTTCCGTTTCATCACGACTAACAATATCGGCTTTCATCTGACAACAATGCTGAATCATCTGAGCGATAATAGCTGGCTGTTGGTTAGTAATCTGTTCGCTATGTTTTAGCAACCAGTGCAAAAAATCGACATCACCTAATAATGCATATTTAATAACTTCAGCCATGCCAGCTGCAAACTCACGTGGTGGTAATGTTTTAAGCGTTGCAGTATTAATGATGACCTGTTCTGGCTGTTTAAAAGCGCCAACCATATTTTTACCCAGCGGATGATTGACTGCGGTTTTACCACCGACAGAAGAATCAACCTGAGCTAACAAACTGGTAGGTATTTGCATAAACCTGACACCGCGCTGATAACAGGCGGCAACGAAGCCAGTAAGATCACCGATAACACCACCGCCCAGCGCTACCAGCAATACATCACGAGACATCCTGTGTTCTAGCAAAAACGATAAAACTGTCTCAAATGAGTTAAGCGTTTTAAATTCTTCGCCATCTTCTATCAGAATATGATGCGATGCTGCACTGAATAATGCGCTGACTTGTTGCAAATATAGTGGGGCAATGGTGGGGTTTGAAACAATAACAACTTGCTTAGTGTTTGCCAGGATTTCAGACAATGAGCTGAAATCCGTATTGATATCTATCGGGTAGCTGCGCTCGCCAAGTTTGACATCAACTTTTTGCATTTGCAGCTCCCTGTTGTCGTTAAAAACCTAATTGCTCTATAATTTGGTTAGCTACTGCCCGGGCACTTTGCTCGTCAGTCCGTACCGTAAAATCAGCAATTTCTTCATAAAACGGGTTTCGTTCAGCAGCAAGTCGCTCTAACACTTCTTTAGGTGCTTCCTCAGTTTGAAGCAAAGGCCGGCGTTTGTCGCGCTGAGTTCGTGCCACTTGCTTTTCTATAGGCGTTTCTAAATACACCACTATGCCCCTGGCGGATAAACGGTTACGAGTCTCTTTACTTATTACTGAACCACCGCCAGTTGCCAGAACGATACCCTGAAGCTCAGTTAAATCCTCGATTACTGTTTCTTCACGCACTCTGAAACCATCTTCACCTTCCAAGTCAAATACCCAGGCTATATCTGCGCCGGTACGGCGTTCAATTTCCTGATCTGAATCGTAAAAGTCAAGATGAAGCATGTCTGCTAAATGACGTCCGATAGTGCTTTTGCCTGCGCCCATTGGGCCAACAAGGAAGATATTACGTTTTTCTGCCATATGTCGTAGTGCTAAATCAGCTTACTCAATGAAAAGTTGAATTGAAGGACCAAAAGGCTCCCGCGAAAATTTGACGCGCCGAATTATGTCAGTAATAGCCTTTCGTTGGCAAGTTAAATCTGACTTGATTCGGGAACCACCTCATGACTCCCGAATCAAATAGGCTTTACTGACCCTCTGTCAGAATTCTAGGTGTAACAAAAATAAGCAGTTCGTTCTTCTCATTTACGTCACGTTTTGACCGGAATAATGCACCAACATATGGAATATCACCGAACATAGGCACTTTAGAAACGGTCGATAAAATTTGCTGTTGATAAATACCGCCAAGCACAATCGTCTCACCGTTATCCACTAGTACCTGAGTTTTAATTTGTTGGGTATCAATGGCCGTTGCCGGGCCAGTAGGGGTTTGAACCGTTTCGCCACGGGTATTCTGAGTAATCACTAAATCAAGAATAATTTTATTATCCGGAGTGATTTGTGGCGTTACCGTAAGACTTAACACGGCTTTTTTGAATTCTACCGTGGTAGCACCGCTGGAAGCAGCCTGCACATAAGGTATTTCAACACCTTGCTCAATTCTGGCTTCTTTCTGGTTCGAGGTAGTAATACGCGGGCTGGCAATAATCTCGCCTTTATTTTCTTGCTCAAGTGCTGATAATTCAAGGTCAAGTAAAGTGCCGTCAGCTAATCGGGCAACGTGAAACGCTATACTACCTGCCGGATTCTGAATGGGCAGGTTAACATTCCAACGGTCATCAAGAGCCGGAAACTGCCCAGTAGAGATAGCGTTAGAGCCAGTAGCATTACCCGACACACCGCGATTACCGCCACTAGTGCTTTGTTGATCACTAAAGCCCCAGCGAATACCCAATTCATCAGTAACACTGTCACGTACCGTCACCATTCTTGACTCAATCAATACCTGGCGAACCGGTACGTCAAGCCGTCCAATCAGCTTACGCACGCTTTCAATATTACGAGCGGTATCTTTAATTAAAATAGTGTTAGTGCGATTATCTACCACCACACTGCCGCGACTGGACAATAACGTCGCATCACGGTTAGATAATAAGCCTGCTAAATCAGCAGCTTTTGCATAGTTTATGGTTAAATAATCTGAGTACAATGGCTCAAGATCTTCTACTTGTTGCTTGGCCTCAAGTTCACGCGCTTCGCGAGCTGACAACTCTTCGGTCGGCGCTACCATCAGAATATTACCGTCCATCCGTTTATCCAGGCCTTTAACCCGCAACACGATATCTAACGCTTGATCCCATGGCGTACCATCCAGGCGCAGAGTGATATTACCGGTTACCGAATCACTGGTTACCAAATTAAAACCGTTATAGTCAGCAATAATCTGTAATACCGTTCGAATTGGAATATCCTGAAAATTTAGGGAAATTGGCCGACCTTTATATTCACGACCACCGCCCAGCACGCTTCGGTTAGTGGTATCACGTTCTACATTCAAGGTGAAAATATTATCTATCTGCTGATAGGTATAAGTAAAAGCATCGCTGGTAGCAATTTCAAGCCGCGCTGATGCACCATCTTTAAAGGTTTCAATGCCAGTAACTATGGTACCGAAATCCATAACATCTAACTGATATAATAATTCATCGGGAATATCGGTGTTATGGAACTCTATCAGTAGTTTGCCAGCACGCTCGCCCACATCAACCGCAGCCGTATTCTCGCGAAGAAACACCAATACTCGGCCTTCACCTTTTTCGCCACGGCGAAAATCAATCGCTTGTAATCGGTTAATGTAAGTGGGTGTTACGTCAGCTGCCTGACCAACCTGCTCTGCAGTAGGATTATCTGAAATGTGCATGTAAAACACATTGCCACGAACCCGGGTGCGATAAATTTTAAGGTAATCAAGATAAATCGTCGTTTTAAAACCCTCACCAACAAACTCCGATTTAACTTTTTTTACCCCAGCTTTATCAATTAATACTTCTTCCAACTTTTCTTCGTAATCGGAGTTATCAAAGTAAAGTTCAATCCGGGCGGGCTCGTTAAACACCTGAATACTAGGATCAGTATAAAGATCCTCATCGAAAATAAACTCGATCTCGGTTTCGCCGGTGAGCAAAGGGTTATATCTGATATCATACAGCAACGGTACTGCTGCTGCGGGGAGAGCCAACAGCAAAAATCCTGCCACAGCTAGCCGTGTGCCGATGATTCCTCGTGAAATTCTTTTGATTATTTTATCCATGATATACTCGCACACCTATCAATTACTCGTCATTGCTGAAGTTTCAACCATTTGCAGCATAGTCGTCCGCTCTTTCCAGCAACCTGCACCATCTGGGATCAACTCTAACAATTCAACATGGGTAGGTTCTACATTAATTACCCGGCCATGAAACAATCCAACATAATTACTAAGGGTAATCCGATGCAAGGTTTTATCAGATGCTTCTATCAAAGCCCAGATATTACCGGTATCACCCAAGGTACCACGCATTTTAAGGTTATCCAGCGCGTACTTTTCTAAAGGTTCTTTGCTGCGGCGTGGGTCTGGATGCAAACAGTCTTGCACTTGCAAGAAACGATCCTGAACTGCTTCAGGCCTTGGTTCAGAAAACGGACTACGGCTATTTTGAGAGACGTAAGCAATATGTTCAAATTCCTGTACTTCTGGTAATGGTTCTACCCTTGGCTGGGTATTGGTTTTTACAGAATCCATATAACTCTGAACTTCACTCAGGTCATCAAAACAACCAGACAATAAGGTGGCAACAGACACTGCCAAAATGAGCTTTCTCATTGTGCAGTCTCCTTATATCGATAGGTTTTAGCCGTAACATTAAAACGTAATCGCTCATTTTTTTCGGTCTGAATAGAAAAATCGTGCAAGCTGACAATACGTGGTAACTTCGCAACTTCACTAACAAAATTGCCAAATTGGTGATAATCCCCCACTACGTCAATTTTAATCGGCAGTTCAGTATAAAACTCTTTTTCAATTTCTGGTTCCCAATTAATTCTTAAAAAGGTTAAACCACTGGTAGTACCTACATAAGTAATATCGTCCAGTAAGCCTGGAGTTTCATGAGTAGTAGGAAGCTGTTTTAGCAAAAAAGAAAACGTATTTTCCATTTCTACCATTTGTTGCTTATACAAATCGAGTTTCGAGGCTGAAGCATAGCGCGAACGAAACACCTGACGTAATTCAGTTTCCTTTACCTTCGCACCATTAAGCTCGTCAATTTTGCTATCAATCAACATAAAATAGCTAATAGTTCCTACTAAAGTCGCCAAAATAATGGCAAAAATAACTTTAGCGGCAACAGGCCAGGAGCCCATGTTTTCAATATCAAGATCATTGATATCAATTTCAGACAGGTTGAAATTCAGACTCATCGTGCACCCCCTCTTGTACTGGGTGTAACTGGCTGGCTATCCAGCACTGCTTCATACCCTTTGACAGTAAGATGCATTTTAAAATTACTCAGTAACCGTGATTCATCTTTACCGGCTTCAATAAACTCTAACAATGGACGGGACAGCAACTCAGAATTTTCTGAATCACGTAACATGGTAGACAAGCGGTTATTGGATTCGCTGCGACCAATCAGCAACAAATCAGAGCCTTTTTTCTCTAATTGCGTCAGATAAATTCCTGATGGTACTACCCTGGCGATTTCAGACATAATCTCTGTACCTAAATTGCGACTTCCCTGCAATTGTTCAATCAAGTTCATCCGCTGTTGCAGGCTTCGCTTCGTTTCATCTAAGGCACTAATTTCAGCAATTTTTTGGTCGAGGATCTTAATTTCATTTTCCAGATAACGATTTCGTTGGTACTGGCCATCAATCATGCTGCTGTAAACCATATTGATCAGAAAAAAAATCAAAAAACTAAACACTGCGGTCATTGCCAGCATAGTGACATATTGTTTTTGCTTTTCTTTGCGCGCAGCTTCACGCCAGGGCAGTAAGTTTATATATGCCATGATGAAAAACTCCGTAAGGCCAGGCCACTGGCAACCATAAGTTGCGGGGCGCTTTTGTTTAATTGCTCACGATCGACTGAGGTGGCGACATCAATGGTTTTAAATGGGTTTGCCACTACAGTATGAATACCCAACTCATCTATCAAAAGTTTATCAATACCTTCGATAAGGGCAGTACCACCAGATACGATCAGATAATCAACAGCATCACGGCCGCTGCTCGTAAGATACATCTGAATACCACGACGAATTTGCTGCAGTAGCATCGTTTGAAAAGGAGCCAACACCTCAAAGGTATAGTTTGGAGGTAAATCACCACTTACTTTAGCTAATTCCGCTTCATCATAGCTTTTATTGTAATATGACAAAATACTGCGGGTGTATTGTTCGCCACCAAATGCCTGATCGCGGGTGTACAAGGTTTTGCCTTTTTCCACAATACTTAGCAAGGTCATGGTTGCGCCAATGTCAACCAGCGCCACCACTTTACCCGCAGCGTCATCCGGTAGTTGTTTTAAGCATAAAACTGCTGCACGGCTTAAAGCGTAACTTTCAACATCCACTAATTTTGCGTTAAAGCTACCATTTTCTAAAGCGGCTACCCGAGCTTCGACACTTTCTGTGCGAGCGGCACTTAGTAACACGTTTACTTTAGACGGGTCCGATTCGTTAACATCAAGCTTTTCAAAATCCAGGCTAACTTCATTTAGCGGATAAGGAATTAATGTGTCGGCTTCGACTTCAATCTGACTTTCCAGTTCAGCATCGGTTAATGACACATCCATAAAAATGACTTTACTGATTACGGTGGATCCAGAAACCGCAGCAGCTGCAAATTTGACTGACCTTGGGATCTTCTTACGGATCTTACCGATCACATTGCCAACCGCTTCAATATCCTGGATCTCGCGATCAGACATTGCGCCTTTAATCATTGGCTCAACAGCAAAGGCTTCAACCTTATACTGATTACCATGTTGGCTTAACAGCACAGCCTTGACGGAGTGGGCACCGATATCGATACCTACCATCATAGGTGTTTGTTTACTTAACAGGCTTTTTATCATAGCTTCCTGTGGCCATTTTATAGTTATGATTATTATTGTCGTATTCTTAGCTCAGACACTATTTTTTAGCAAGAAAAAGCGTTTCATCGACAGCCAATAAATATATACTAGCAGCGTTGTTAAGGAATTGGGAGTAAAAATTGGGGTTATTCAGTGTCTTGGGTTAAAAAACTTTTAATAATCGGTCTGGTCTGTTTTTCCTCAGGGATCCTGACGATCGCGGCGATGTACTTATATGTCAAAAATGATCTTCCCGACGTCACTACCTTGAAAGAAGTGAAGTTGCAAACCCCAATGCAGGTTTACACGGCTGATGGCGAACTTATTTCTCAATTTGGTGAGAAACGACGGATCCCTTTAAAACTGGATGAAATGCCACCTTTACTAGTTCAGGCGTTCTTAGCTATTGAAGATACTCGATTTTATGAACACCCCGGCATAGATATTATTGGCATTATGCGCGCCGTTACTGTCGTGGCATCATCCGGTGATTTCAGTCAAGGTGCCAGTACAATTACTCAGCAATTGGCCCGTAATTTCTTTCTTAGCCGGGAAAAGAAGCTGATCCGGAAAGTGAAAGAAGTCTTTTTGGCGTTTCGAATTGAGCAATTACTTGAAAAAGACGAAATTTTAGAGCTTTACCTAAATAAAATTGAATTAGGCCATCGTTCCTTCGGTGTTGGTGCCGCGGCTCAGGTTTATTTTGGTAAAACGGTAAACGAACTTAGCCTGGATGAAATTGCTATTATTGCCGGCTTACCGAAAGCGCCTTCTATACTTAATCCGATTCGCTCACCAGCCAATGCCAAAAAACGTCGCGATATTGTATTAACCAGAATGCGCGCCATAGAGGTTATTTCAGAACAAGAATATCAAACTGCACTTGCCGCACCCATTACCAGTAAGTTACATGGCGCTCAAATTACGGCTTCAGCACCCTATATAGCTGAAATGGTTCGTCAACAAATGGTGCAACGCTTTGGTGAGGAGATTGCTTACTCTGAAGGCTATAAGGTATTCACAACTATTAATAGCAAAGAGCAATTTGCCGCCAAGCAAGCATTACAACAAAACTTATACCAATACGATGAACGCCACGGCTACCGTGGGCCCGAAGCGCAACTGTGGCAATCTGAACTTATTGCAACAGATGCAGCACCAGACAACGATGCGTTGTTTAATGAAACTGACCGTCCGGACCATGCGGCTGTTATCGCTTACCTCAGTAAACAACAGGGTATAGAAGACTTATTACCGGGAATAGTACTCAGTGTCAGCCTTAATACGGCGGAAATAGTGCTTGCCAGCGATCAAACTATTACGCTGCAATGGGATGGTTTAAAATGGGCCAGAAGCTTTATAACCGATGAGCGGCAAGGTGTAGCGCCTAAAAGTGCTGCAGCAATTTTGGCACCAGGTATGCATATTCTGGTACGTCAGCAAGATGAGCAATGGCGGTTAAGTCAGGTACCGCTTGCCAGCGGCGCTTTGGTAGCCATTAACCCTAAAGACGGGGCGGTGCAGGCATTAGTTGGTGGCTATAGCTTTAGTCAAAGCCAGTTTAACCGGGCAACTCAGGCAAAACGTCAGGTTGGCTCCAATATTAAACCCTTTATTTATTCTGCTGCGCTGGAGCACGGTTACACGCTGGCCTCAATAATGAACGATGCGCCTATTCATCAATGGGATGAAAATGCCGGCATTGCATGGCGTCCACGTAATTCACCGGCCGTTTATGATGGCCCAATTCGTATTCGTGAAGCGCTGGCAAAATCTAAAAACGTGGTGTCAGTGCGCCTACTGCGTGGGGTTGGTATAGATGCTACCATTGCCCATTTACAACGTTTTGGTTTTACCGCCAGCGATTTACCCCGCAATGAAACCTTATCGCTTGGTTCCGCCTCGTTAACTCCACTTGAGCTGGTAGCTGGTTATGCCGTTTTTGCCAATGGTGGCTTTTTAGTCACGCCATTTGTGGTGGCGCAGGTGGTCAATGAACAGGGCGACGTGATTTATCAGCACCAACCGCAGATGGTGTGTGCCGACTGTGATGTTGAAACACAAGGTGAGGCCTCCGATAATAGTAAATTGGCTACTGCAAAAACAGCAGAGAATGTTGAGCCAGATATCGACAACGAGCAGCAATTATTTGACCTGCTAAATACCCTGCAGCAAACAGAACAAAATACTGAAAGCTCTGAACTTGCAGCAGTTAAACCAGCAGAACGGGTAATTAGTAGCCAGAATGCTTTTTTAATAGCAGATGCGCTAACCAGCAGCATATGGGGCGGCGGCGACTGGCGACAGGGCACTGGCTGGAATGGCACAGCTTGGCGGGTACAAAGTTTAAAACGGCGGGATATTTCAGCGAAAACAGGCACCACAAATGATTCAAAAGACACCTGGTTTTCTGGTTTTACTGCTACTAGCGCGGTTACTACCTGGGTGGGGTTTGATGATTCAAATCGCAGCCTAGGTCGGGCGCAGTGGCATGCAAACCTGGGGCAAGAACA
The DNA here is from genome assembly GCF_000987765.1 of Arsukibacterium sp. MJ3. Taxonomy (GTDB): domain Bacteria; phylum Pseudomonadota; class Gammaproteobacteria; order Enterobacterales; family Alteromonadaceae; genus Alishewanella. The sequence continues at coordinate 168,173 of NZ_LAHP01000005.1, read as the reverse complement.
GAGTGCTGGTACTGAATCGGGTGCTCGAACGGCTCTGCCTGCCTGGCTGGATTATATGGCACAAATATTACCCAACTATTCAGAAAGCGGCCTACAAGCACCCACTGGCTTGTCTTCAGTGCGAATTGATTTAGCTAGCGGCTTACTCAGTCGCAGTAACGACCACACCAGCAGTTTTGAATATTTTAAAATAGGATCAGAACCCACTCAATACAATAAAAGTAATGTGCAACAGATCCATTTTGATAATAATAAGAAAGCGGAACCCGACGAGTCAGAATTGTTTTAACTGTCCTATCAGCCATTTAGTGTCAACACTACAATATAAAACCGGCAGCAGCTAACTGCCGGTTTTATAAATAGTTTCTTATATCAGCTTAGTAAACCAACTTTTAGCGTCAGACAATGCCTGCATTACCTTAACGGGCGCGGTGCCCGCCAATGCACATCGTCTTGCCATACCCGCTTCTAATGTTAACGCCGGATAAACATCTGCACTGATTAACAGGCTCACCTGCTGCATTTGATCCAGGCTCAGCGCCTCCAATGGTTGCTGCTGGCGCGATGCGACTAACACCAGTTCGCCGGCACACTCATGAGCGTCACGAAACGGCATCCCCTTACTCACCAGGTAATCTGCTAAGTCGGTGGCATTGCTATACCCCAGCTCTGCTGCCTTGCGACATTGTTCGCGGTTTACAGTTAAGTGCGGTAGTACTGTTGCCAATACCATCAAAGATTGCTGCCAGCTGTGCATCAGATCAAAAAAACCTTGCTTGTCCTCCTGCATGTCCTTGTTATAAGCTAGGGGTAAACCTTTTAATACATGCAAAATCGCCACTAAGTGGCCCAGTACCCGGCCAGTTTTACCCCGTAACAATTCAAACACGTCCGGGTTTTTCTTCTGCGGCATTAACGATGAACCAGAGCTGATGGCATCACCCAGTTTAAAAAAGCCGGCCTCACCTGAGCAGAAAAAAATTACATCTTCCGACAAGCGCGATAAATGGGTCATACAAAGGCTGGCTGCGGCAGAAAGCTCAACCAGATAATCACGGTCTGATACCGCATCCAGACTGTTCAACGCCGCGTTGGCAAAACCTAATTCCTTTGCCAATACCAGGCGGTCAATAGCAATGCCGGTTCCCGCCAGGGCACCGCAGCCCAGTGGGCAGCTGTCCATCCTAACCAACGCATCATCTAACCGGCCTAGATCACGCTTAAACATTTCAACATAAGCCAAAGCCCAATGCGCTACCAGTACCGGCTGCGCCCGCTGTAAATGGGTAAAACCGGGCATCACCGCCTGCTCTGCCTGCTGTGCGAACTCTAACAATGCCGCTATAGCAGCCAGTAATGATTGTCGTACCGAACCGGCTTGTAAACGGGTCCATAAGCGTAAATCGGTAGCAACTAAGTCATTGCGGCTGCGGCCAGTATGCAGTTTTTTGGCAACACTACCGAGTTTAGCGGTTAGCTGGCTTTCTACCCAACTATGAATATCTTCTTCCTGACTTTGCAGCGGTAAACGCGGATCAAGCTTTAACGCCGCCGCTAAGTCTGCCAGCCCCTGATCCAACTGCTGTGCTTCATTATTGTTAATAATACCTGCCTGTACTAATCCTTTAGCCCAGGCCCTTGAAGCGGCGATATCTTGCTGTGCCAGTAAATAGTCAAAACTAAGTGAGTCATTAAAATCACGAAACTCGCTCAATGTTGCCTCAGTAAAGCGTCCTCCCCACATGGTCATAACGCTTATCCCTTCTGTTGATGTAAAGCACGGATCCGACTGGCCAGACTGTATAGCCGGATAAACCCTGCCGCATCTTTCTGATCATAAACCTCGTCACCTTCAAAGGTCGCGAAAGCTTCAGAATACAAAGTATTGACTGAACGGCGTTTCGCTACGGTGACATTACCTTTATATAACTTCATAACCACTTCACCGCTTAACTGCTCTGCCAGCGACGTTGCAGCGGCCAGCAATGCATCTTTTAACGGCGTAAACCATCGGCCGTCATAGACCAGTTGCGCAAACTCCAGGCCAATTTCTTCACGGTATTTTAATGAGCTACGATCATAAACTAACGCTTCCAGCCCCTTTAATCCGGCCAGTAAAATGGTGCCGCCCGGCGTTTCATAACAACCGCGTGATTTCATACCTACCAAGCGGTTTTCAACAATATCAATGCGACCAATACCATGCTCAGCACCAATTTGGTTTAATAATTCTATAGCGGCCACGCCATCAAGTTGCTGGCCATTAATACTGCTTAACTGTCCCCGTTCAAACACTAATTCAACATAAGCAGAATGATCTGGCGCCTGCTCGGGTGACTTAGTCCACATCCACACTTGCTCTGACGGCTCACACCACGGATCTTCCAGTTCGCCGCCTTCATGCGAAATATGCCACAAGTTGGCATCACGACTGTAAATCTTGGTAGCAGAAGCCGTGGTGGGTACATTTTTTTCAACCAGATAATCCAGCAACGATTGGCGAGAGGTAAACTGCCATTCGCGCCATGGCGCAATAACTTTTAACTGCGGTGCCAAAGCAGCAAAACAGCTTTCAAACCGCACCTGATCATTACCTTTACCGGTACAACCATGACATAAGGCATCAGCCCCCAGCTCTAATGCCAGTTTTACCTGAGCCCTTGCAATAACCGGCCGGGCCATTGACGTACCCAGTAAGTACTGCCCCTCATACACCGCACCGGTTTTTAGCGTGGGGTAAATCACCTCATTCACTAATTCATGACGTAAATCGACCACATAGCAGCTGCTTGCTCCGGAATTAATGGCTTTTTGCTCAACACCATTTAACTCTTCGTCGCCCTGGCCGACATTGGCGACAAAGGCAATAACTTCGCAGTTATAGTTATCTTTTAACCAAGGCACGATAGCCGACGTGTCTAAACCACCCGAGTAAGCCAACACTACTTTTTTAACACCCATTGTTACCTCAACTAAATAAACTGACTAAAACGGCATTCTGCGCATGCATGCGGTTTTCTGCTTGCTGCAACACCAAAGAATAATCGCTGTCGAGCACCTCGCTGGTCACTTCCTGACCGCGATGCGCTGGCAAACAGTGCATAAAATGTTTTACCGCTAAACGCTGCATCACGGCAGTATTAATTTGATAATCAGCAAATAACTGACCAACCTGCTTAGGATCAGCTTTAGCGCCCATCGAAAACCAGGTGTCGGTATACAGCGCATCAACCCCGGCTGCTGATGACAAATGCTGACTTAATATCAAATTAGCACCACTTTTCAGCGCCAGCTGCTGTGCCTTTAACAATACATGGGCATCAGGGCCAAAACCTGGAGGGGTGATAACCGTTAAGTCCATGCCCATAATAGCTGAGCCCAACATTAACGAATGACAGACATTATTACCATCGCCAACAAACGCCAGATGCACGTTACTTAACTCACCAAACTGTTCCTGTAAGGTCAGTAAATCTGCTAGCGCCTGACAGGGATGATACAAATCACTTAAGGCGTTAATTACCGGTTTTTTGCTGCTATGGGCCAGTTCCAGCAAGGTTTTTTGTGAAAACACCCGAGCTACAATGGCATCGGTCCAGCATGCCAGATTACTACCAAAATCCTCTACCGACTCACGCACACCCATGGCGCCGTTTTGCAAATCCAGGTAAACGCTATGGCCACCAAGCTTATTAATACCAACGTCAAAGCTTACCCGGGTGCGTAAAGAGGGTTTTTCAAATAACAGGGCAATACTTTTACCCGTCAGCGCAGTACTAAAATGCGCTGGATTGCCCTTGATTTTCACGGCTAAATTCAGAATATCGCTAAGTTGGGTCCGTTCCAGTTCAGCTAAACACAGCAGCTGGCTTAATTTACTCATAAAACACGCTGTAATCCGCTAGGCGGTTTCCTGATTAAAGCCGATGGTGGCTAATTACACCAAGGCAGGTTTAAAATAAAATGCAGGTGCCGACTGGCTCATTCCGCATCAGTTTTAATAAATTTTCTGGCTCCTTCCAGCCCGCGACAATAATATTACGTTGTAACGCCTGACCTGTTTCCAGTGCCGCATCCAGCTTCACTTTCATGCCACCTTTAATAACCCCGCTGGCTACCAGCTCTGCCGCACCAGCAGGGCTTAATTCCGCAATAAGCTGCATCTGACTATCTAAAATACCCGGAACGTCAGTCAATAATACTAACTCACCCTGCACCAGCTGACAGATAGCCGCCGCAGCCAAATCCGCATTCACATTTAGCAACTGTCCTTCACTGCCAATTCCGACCGAACTGAACACCGGCGTAAAACCCTGTTGCAGTAATATATTGACCAGTTTTGCTTCACCGGCTCTAGCTAAGCCAACGGCACCCAGCCGGGTATTGAGGGTAAACTGCAAACTGCCTCCGGCAGACAGATTTAACCCCACTGGATTTAACTGTTGCAGCATGGCGCGGCTAACCAATTCTGCATTAACTGCCCCATCCAATGCACCGCAAATAATCGGCATCTGCTCGGGCGGTGACACCCGTTGGCCATCAATTTTTTCAGTGGTAAAGCCAAACTGTGCCAGCCATTGATCAACCTGATCGCCGCCACCATGCACGATAATTACCGGCCGTTGTTGTTTAAGCTGCCGGCATACGGCTAGCAAGGCATCCATCGCAGCCCGCTCCTGCAATAGCCGACCACCCATTTTTATGACGATGGGTAAGGTTTTCAAACTACCACCCCGCTGAATAAGCCTGCCGTTTCTGGTTTACCAAAGCGGATATTTGCCGCCTGCATTGCCTGGGCAGCGGCACCTTTTAGCAGGTTGTCGATAGCAGAGACCACGATGAGTTGCTCCTCGTCCTGTTGCCAATACAGATCGCAATAGGGTGTCCCTACTACATTGGCGATATTGGGAGAGTGGTTTAACAACCGCACTAATGGTTTGTGCTGATAGGCCTCGGTAAAAACTTGTTTGACGTGTTCAGCACTAACATTGGGCTTTAACGTCACCACACTAGTTGCCAGAATACCTCGTTTAAAATTACCAAGATGTGGCGTAAAAACCACTTTTCGACCTAGATTTTGCTCAATTTCAGGACGATGCCGGTGCCCAAAAAAGCCATACGCATTTAAACCAACTTCGCAAAATGAAGTATTAAGGGTAGCTTTACGGCCCGCTCCGGACACACCACTGGTCGCATTAATTACCGGAATGCAATGCTCAGCAATCAATTCTGCTTTTACTAATGGCAATAATGCCAGCGAACAGGCGGTTGGGTAACACCCCGGCACCGAGATCAAATTGCCCGGAGTTTGCTCTAACCACTCCATCAAGCAATACACAGCGTCAGCCAACAACTCAGGATGCTGATGTTGATAACCATAATACTTCGGATAAAGTTGCGGCTGTTTAAGTCGAAAAGCACCAGATAAATCAACCACCACAATGCCGGCAGCCAGTAACAGCGGGGTTATCGCTTCGCTTGCTTCATGCGGTAAGGCCAAAAACGCTACGTCAACATTCAGGGTGCTGATGCGCTCGTCGCGCCAGGGCTCGACCACAATATCGATAGCATTGGTGAAACGTGGATACAGATTACTGAGCGGCTCAGCGATTCGGCCCGCCGACGCAAAAGCATGCTCCAAACTAAAATGAGGGTTGGCTACCAGTAAAGCACATAATTCAGCACCACTGTAACCTGCGGCGCCCAAAACAGCACACCGGATTTTTTTTTCAGAATAAGACATCACAGACATGTTAAGCACACTCTATTGCAAAACCAGCTAATTGTTATAGCATAAATCGGCTGCTAGTGTAGAACGACAAACATGCAGAATCAACAATAATTATGCTGTTTTTGTGAATTTTTATCTATTTTATTATGAGGTATCTATCGGATCGGAAGGTTGCACAACCACCGTATTACGGCCTTGATTTTTAGCTTGGTATAATGCCCGGTCTGCATCAATAAGCAGTTGTTTACCATCATCTTTGCTACCAAGCTGTGCTAAGCCGACACTCAGGGTTACGGTTAAGTCTGGCACCAGGTCTGCCATGCTGGTGCTGGCAACCTGCTGACGTAACCTGTCACATACTTCTGCTGCTTTAGCTATTGAGGTATTAGGCAATAAAATTACGAATTCTTCGCCACCCCAGCGTGCCAGTGAGTCGATATCCCGGCAATGCAGCTGCAACGTAATGGCAATTCGTTTTAACACGTCATCCCCCACCGAATGTGACCAGTTATCGTTGACCTGTTTAAAATGATCAATATCCAGAAGCGCCAGACACAATGGTTCTTTTTGGCGCTTAGCCCGTTTTAGCTCATGTTGCATGGCTTCATCAAAAGCCCGCCGATTAGCCAGACCCGTTAATGAATCTAATCTGGCTAATGCCGCCAACTCGGTAGTTTTTTCTGCTACCTGTAATTTTAGTTTTATTTCACTACGTTTTAAACTGCCTAAACGCCAACGTACTGCGGCTATTACTACAACCACCAGCAGAAACAAGACTAAAAACTGAAATAACGGCCGCTGCCAATAATGTGGCGCTATGCTAAAAGATACTGATGCGGCAACCGGGCTCCAGCCACCATCAGGGTAGGATGCAACAACATTAAAACGATAAGGCCCCGGTGCCAGGTTAGTATATTGCACGTTACTTTGTGGACCACGAAACACCCAATCTTGCTCATAACCTTCTAACATGGTCCGGTACTGAATACGCTGTGGCATAATATAACCCAGCCCAGCATATTCGAGCTCTATCCGACTAGTACCCGCGGCAAAATCAATATGCTGTTCAGGTATATACGGCTGCCCATCGGCTAACAGCTTTTCTAAAACTACTGGCGGTATTATGGCAGAAAATGACGAAAGTCTGGCCGGTTGCACTTCACTGACCCCAACCGATGTGGCTACCCACACCGAACCATCGCTATGCAGGCTGGCCGCTGGCGATGAACCGCCATTGGCCTGCGCACTGATCATACCGTCACTTTCACCAAACAATTCATAGTTAATCTGGTCGCGTCGGCCATAGACCACGTCTAACGCTTGCTGCCGACTAAAATGCAACACGCCACGATTGCTTGAAATCCAAAACTGCTGTTGCTTATCAATAACCAGTTGAAACAATTTGTCAAAAGGCATGCCGTGATTACGGCCAATTAATGCCAGCTGCTCACTGGCTAAATCAAACGCGACCAAACCACGGTCAGTGGTCATCCAAAGAATGCCAGCAGCGTGGTCCTCTACAAAACCAAAAGCATATTGGGCCAGGTCAAGATCCGCAAAATTGAGTTGGCGCACCGTGTCGTTGTGCCAAATTGACACGCCTGCACCGCTGCCAATAAATACCCGCCCATCACTGGTTTGATACAACGCCATGATAAAAGGCGATGGTAACAACGCTGCCGGTACGGGTGTAGTTAACTGGCCATTTTTGATTAAATTGACACCCTGGGCAGTACCGACCAATACTGCACCATCCGCCATCGGCAGTATTGCCCGCACTTCATTCGCCGCCAAGCCATCTTCGGTGCGATAATGAGCGATAACCTGCTCATTAGCATAGTGCAACAGGCCGTCGGTGTAGGTGCCTATCCATAAATGCTGCGCCTGACCTAATGCCAGGCTAAGTACTGATTGGCCTTTGGCATGTGACGATAAATCGATATTGCTGATATTGCCATCACAAATCCGGTCCAGCCCACGGCTACTGCCTACGTAAACACAGTTTTTGCCATCTGACAGCACTGTCCGCACGTAATTATCTGCCAAGCCTTGTTTGGTGGTGTAGGTGGTAAATGGCGCATCACGCAACCGAAAAACCCCACCATTGGTACCAACCCAAAGGCTGTGCTCTTTATCTCGCAATAAGGCTAATATCCGGTTGTTTGGTAGGCCTTGCTCTATACTCAGTTGTTCAAGTTTATTCTGGTATAGTCGCAATAAACCACGGTCGACAGTACCTATCCAAAGCCCACCAGAGTCTTCAGGTAGTAACGTTGACACCGGCACATCTGCAAGTAACTGCACGAGTTGCTGCTGTTTATTAAGTTTATATAACCCGCTTTCAGCACCAATCAATAGTTGCTGATCGTCGCCCGCCGCCAGCGCAAACACCGGGCTGGTTAGCGTATCGTGAAAGGGCGTACTTAGCATTAGGTTGGCGTCTATCATTGCCAGACCAGCGGCTGTACCTACCCAAATCTGGCCCTGAGTATCTTCATATAAGCTATGCACGGCATTGGCAGGTAAACCATTGTCTTGGATGAATTGACGCCGACTGCCATCGGGGCTTTGCAATATCACCCCTTCACCTTCTGTTGCCAGCCAAAGCCGCTGGACACTATCTACCAGCACCTTGTTAATTAGTACGCCCAGCGGTGGATAACTTTGCCAATGGTGACCTTTAACCCTGGCGATACCCCCCCGCGAGCCCGCCACGAGTAAATCGCCATTGCTGGCAACAGTGAGTGCCCGAATACCAGAATCAGGTAAACCGGTGAGTTCACTACGTTCGAAAATATCAAACTGACGCCCGTTAAAGCGGGCAACACCTTCCCAGGTAGCAAACCACAAATAACCGTCAGGTGTTTGCGCAATGGCGTTAATAGTGTTGTGAGGTAAACCGTGAAAGGTACTCCAGCTTTCACTGAAGTAGTTATCAAAACTGACAACAGTCGCATCATTAATAACGGTTTTATTGATAACAGTATCGTCTGCTGCCATAACTGTAAACGATAGCAAACCAATTACCAGGCAAATCTGGTACCCAATACGGTATCTGCAAACAGTTAACCACGGCATTCGCCAATCCCTGCTTCTAATTAAACGACACAAGCAACAGTTAGATTACCGTTTTTGCTATGACATGGGAAGTCTAGTGCAATAGCCATTGCTAAAGTACCGGCCGCACTCCCAGTAAATGACAAATAGCATAACTTAGTTCACTGCGGTTAAGTGTATAAAAATGAAACTGAGCAACGCCCTCGCGGCTCAATACTTTCACCATCTCCATAGCAATATTAGCCGCCACCAGATTTCGGGTTGTGGGGTCGTCATCCAAGCCTTGATAAGCTTTATTCATCCAGTCTGGAATCGCGACATTGGTCAGCCCGGCAAACTTTTGTAATTGCTGAAAATTAGTTACCGGTAAAATACCCGGAATAATGTCAACATCAATACCAATAGCAGCACAACGATCGCGATAACGTAAAAACTTTTCACTATCAAAGAAAAACTGCGTAATAGCCCTTGAGGCACCAGCATCAACTTTACGTTTTAAGTTTAATAAATCGAATTGGGCATTTGGTGCTTGCGGATGCACCTCAGGGTAAGCCGCTACCGAAATATCAAAGTCAGCTACTGAACGTAATATCTCAACTAAATCTGTAGCATACAACTCTGGCGTTGCCGTGCTATTGACTGGTAAATCCCCCCGTAGGGCCACAATATGCCGAATGCCATTATCCCAGTAATCTCTGGCAATATCGATAAGCTGTTGTTTCGTCGCATCGACACAGGTTAAATGCGGTGCGGCAATTAAACCAGTGCGTTGCTTAATCGACTTTATAATGTCATGGGTGCGGTCACGTTCGCCAGAATTAGCACCGTAAGTCACCGACACAAAAGACGGCGTCAACGGTGCCAGTCGCTCAATCGACTGCCACAATGTTTGCTCCATTTGTGCGGTTTTAGGCGGGAAAAATTCAAAACTTACATTCACCTTCCCCTGCACATCCTGCAGATTCCGGTTTATTGCGTCCAAGTATTGGGCATTTGCAAAGGCCATAATTATTCTCGTTAAGCCATCAGGCTAAGTGGCGTGAGCCAGTTAAAATAAGCTGTTGACACAACTGTGCTACATCAGCATGTATGCCACCGGCGGTAACTTGTTTGCCGGCACCCGGGCCTTTTAAGACCAATGGATTCGCGCTGTACCACTGGCTTTCAATTACAAAAATATTGTCGCATGGCGCCAATGCAGCCAAAGGCTCATCTGGTGCAACCTGCTGCAATGTTACTTGCGCCACAGGACCCGCGTCGGTGATGGTTAAACTGGCGGCATAACGCAGTAATTTGCCGGCAGCCTTCGCGGCGGTATACGCCTCACCAAGCATAGAATCCAGCAGCGCACGTTGTTGCCAAGCGTCTTGCCAACTTCCCGCAAGCAACGCTTCAGGCAGTAACGGCTGCAAACTTATCTGCTCAAGCTCTAAGGTCAAGCCCAGTTCACGCGCCAATACCAACAGTTTGCGCTGAACATCAACACCCGATAAATCATCACGCGGATCCGGCTCGGTAAAGCCCAGTTCAGCGGCTTGTGACAGCAAGCTAGAAAATGGCACGCTGCCATCAAACTGGCAGAGTAACCAGGATAAGGTGCCAGAAAACACCCCGCTAATTCGCGTAATGACATCACCGCTTTGTAACAGTGACTGCATCACTTGCTGTATGGGTATACCCGCACCAACGGTGGTATTGCTGCGCCAACTAAGCTGATGCGAAACCAGCGCTGCACGAATGGTGTTGTATTGGGTAACTGGCAGGGTAACGCCTTGCTTATTGGCACTAATGATATGACAACCGGCAGCAATAAAATCCGGATACTGATTAGCAAACTGCAAACTGGGCGTAATATCGACCAGCACCTTTGGCCCCGCTAGCTGTTGCACATATTGCAACAGCTGTTCAATATCATAGTTCTGATTATTATTAGTAAGTTCTGTTTGCCATTGCCCCGGCGGTAAATCGGGGCCCAGCCAGGCCTGACGCGAATTAAAAACTCCCGCCAGTTGCAGCGTTATGCCGGGCGCCAGTGCTTGCTGTTGCGCTGGCAGCATCTGTAAAAATTCAGCGCCTACATTGCCGGTACCGGCCACCAGCAATTGCAAAGCAGGCTTGATTATTACGCAGTGCTGATGGATCTGATTTAACTCTGCCACCGCTAACTCCTGTTTAAATAACCAAACAGCAAGTTGATCATTTTCATATTGATGCTGCACATCCAGCTGATGTAATAACTGACTTAACGTCATACTAACCTGCTGTTGGTTACTGGCTTTAAGCCACACCAGCGCAAAGTAGCTACAGGTATCCGCTAAAGGATGAGCACCTTGCTGCTGAAGTAGCTCTGCAGCTTGTGGCCAGCAGGCACTCGATAGCAACCAGCGCTGACAAGTGTGATCATCGGCGTTGTGAGACTGAGGCAACTCCACTACAGCAGCCTGTAATTGCCGTGCCAAGGTATCGGCACTAATAGCCGGATGAGTTGCCAGCGTAACCAAACTAACCTGAGATAAACTGGTTAAAAAAGCCTGCGGTGCGGCTTCAGGTTTTATGGCACAGCCAGGTTGCCCCGGCTGCAAGGTACTTCGGACATGTAAGGTGATCGCAGTGCCTTTAAGAGGCCCAAGGGTGCGGGCATGCAGCACGGAGTTACCCAGTTCTGCCAGCTGACAAGCTTGTCGTACATTCACTTCAAAGTAAGGAATAGCATTGGCGCATTTTCGTGGATCGGCACTGTATATGGCTTTTACATCCCGCCAGATACTCACACTATCAGCGCCCAGTAACGCAGCCAACAAGGTGGCACTGTAATCACTACCGTTACGGCCTAACGTAATACTGTTGCCCTGCTGATCGCGGCCAATAAAACCGGTTACTACCTTAATAACTGGCTGCTGGCGGTATGTGGACAATAACGCAGTGAGTAATGCTGAGCTAGCTTGCCAATCTGGCTTGGTTTGGTGAAACACTAAAAAATCGCGGGCATCGATTGCCACCGCCGGCCGGCCCTGCTCGGTTAATAGTAACGCTAACACGTTAGCTGATAACCACTCGCCTAGCGCCAACACCTCATTGGCTTGCTGGCGGGCTAGCCACGATGGTATTTGTTGCAATTTGGCACTAAGTTGCGCAACAACAGCTGCCGCAAGATGTGCGGGTAAGGTGGCTACAACCAGTGTCTGTAACTGCTGCGTTAGTGTAACCAGTGCCGAAGTAATATCATCTTTACAACGGTTACTGGCAATGATCGCCAACAAAGCATCAGTAGTGTCACCGGGTGCCGATACTACTATCCAGGGTAAACCAACTTGTTGCTGTACCACTGCAGCAACCGCATGAAAGCGCTCGGGCGTTGCTAGGCTATTACCACCAAATTTATGCACCGCCAATGAAAACCGGGGTGCTGTAGCCGTTAAATGCTGTGTCATTTCGCTTACCACATGGCCGAAAAAGCCGGATTTAACCGACATTGCTGATTTGTATTATCTGTGGCTGCCGCCTTACTGCTTGCGCGCTCGGTGTTATTACTGTTTTGCTCACTGGCCAGCCAATTGGCGACAGCATGAAAACCACGTTGTAAATCGGCAATAAGATCTACGGCGGCTTCGATACCAATTGATAAACGAATCAAGGTTGGGCCGATACCGGCAGTGTGCTGAGCAGTGGCACTCATAGACGCATGAGTCATGCTGCCTGGATGACAAATTAAACTTTCTATACCGCCAAGCGATTGCGCCAGGGTAAATAAGCGCAAGCTGGCAAAAAATAGTGGCAAGGCAGCGGCAGGTGCTGCTAAATCAAAACTGCACATCGCGCCAAAACCACTTTGCTGCGCTTTAGCCGTGGCATGACCAGGATGATCCGTTAGCCCGGGATAATACAATTTACTGACCAACGGCTGCTGTTGCAAAAAACTGACTAACTCACTGGTGTTTTGCTGCTGCAAATGCAAACGGGGTACCAGAGTCCTTAACCCCCGCAGTGTCATATAGCTGTCAAATGCTGGTCCGGTGACGCCTAAGCAATTTGCCCACCATGCTAACTCAGCACCAATTGTCGGATCTTTAGCCACCAGTACACCGCCGACAATGTCACTATGGCCATTAATGTATTTTGTGGTGGAATGCACCACGATATCAGCACCCAATTTGAGCGGCTGTTGTAATACCGGTGATAAAAAAGTGTTGTCCACTACGACGGTAGCCTTTAACGAAGCAGCCAGCTGACAGACCGCATTTACATCAGTAATTTGCAATAACGGGTTGCTGGGTGTTTCCAGCCAGATCATGGCAGGTTTAGCCGCCGCAACCTTCGCAGTCCAATCTGCCTGCTGAAAATTAACAATAACTACCTTAAACGCTTGTTTGCGCTCAGCCAGATTGGTAAACAAGCGATAGCTGCCACCATAACAATCATGCGGGATCACTAAGGTGTCGTCCGCTGTTAATAATTGCAATGCCAGCAAACAGGCCGACATGCCACTGCCGGTGACTATCGCTTTGGCGCCCTGTTCCAATTCACACAACGCGTCAGCCAGAATATCCCGGGTAGGATTGTTTGAGCGGGAATAATCATACTGGCCCGGCTGTTTAAATGCGGGCAGCTCGTACGTCGACGTTAAATATAATGGTGGGGTAACTGCACCAAACGCCGTATCCTGAGCGATACCGGCCCGAGCAGTGATGGTTGCAGCAGCTGATTGAGACATAACGACACCGTTTGGATGTTTAGACGTCTAAAAGTATAACAACCCAAAATTGGATGTCAAACCATTTAGCCGTCTATAATGATTATTTGTGGCTCACTATTGGACATGACGGTATAAAAAGTTAGAATTTGGCAACTGCGCAAGCAAATACGAATAACGATTATCATTAACTAAGGTATTTTTATGGCTAAATGGAATGGCGAATACATCCATCCTTATGCGGAACATGGTAAAAAGTCAGAACAAGTAAAAAAAATTACCGTTTCCATTCCGCTTAATGTATTAAAAGTATTAACCGATGAGCGCACCCGACGTCAGGTCAATAACCTGCGCCATGCGACTAACAGTGAATTATTGTGCGAAGCGTTTTTGCATGCTTTCACTGGTCAACCCCTGCCAGCAGACGAAGATTTGCGTAAAGATAATCCTCACCAGATCCCGGCCGAAGTACGGCAAATACTGACCAGCATGGGTAAACCCATTCCGGTAATTATTGAAGCGGATACCACCGAAGAGTAATCAGAATAATTCCGCTGACTTGATTAAAAAAACCGCCTTCAAGCGGTTTTTTTAATGTTTGTTAATGCAGAGCAGGCTATTTAGCCATGATGGCTTAAATCAGACTGAAACCCTAGCTGATTAGGCCGAGCTCCAAGGCCAGCAACACTGCCCGGGTGCGATCCCGCACACCGAGTTTTGCCAGAATTGCAGAACACTGGTTTTTTACAGTGCCTTCTGATTTATAAAGCGCAGCCGCAATTTCTTTGTTGCTGTAACCTGCGGCCATCAATTGCAGAATTTGCAGCTCTTTATCGCTAAGAGGCTCCTGCGGTGCCGGCATAGTAAAGTCAGTGCTGTTGCTGCGCACCGAGCTCAGCAGACGCTCGGTAATATTCGGCGCGAAATAGCTACCCCCTGCAGCTAATATGGTAATGGCTTGTACCAGCGTATCCAGCGACACATCTTTTAGCAGAAAACCACGGGCACCCAGTTGAATACTGTTTAGTACAAGTTCATGCTCATCAAAGGTGGTTAGAATAAGCACCGGCGTAACCACCCCAGCCTGCTTTAGCGAGGCCAGCGTTTGCACACCATTCATGACAGGCATGGAAAGATCCAGTAAAATAACATCCGGCTGTAGCTCACTGCAGGCATTCAATACGCCTGAGCCATCAACACATTCTCCTATCACTTGCACCTTGCCTGATAAACCGAGCAGGCTGGTAATGCCGTCCCGAATCAGTTTCTGGTCATCGACTAACAATACTTTATGCATCGCTATTCGCCAGGTATGGCAGGCTAAGAGCTAATTGCATACTCTGGCCAGTGGTGTTAAGCGTCATGCTGCCACCACATTCTGCCATGCGTTCCTGCATACCGGTAATACCATTACCTGGTTGCCAGTGTGCTGCAAGCTTGCCGTTGTCGCTGATGGTCAGCTGCAGTTGCTGCTGCTCAAGCACGGCTCTGATCCTCAGCTCTGTCGCCGTCGCATGCTTTAAACTGTTGCTAATCGCTTCCTGCACTATGCATAGTAAGTGTTGCGCTTGATTAAGATCGTGCAACATGATCTGTGATGCAATGTCCAACTTCACTTTAAGCTGCTCTGGCACCAGGGCTACAAGCTGTTGCAGGGCATCGAGCAAAGATAAATCAGCATGCTGTCGCATGGTGCTAACCGCTTCACGTACGTCAGACAACAACAGCTTGGCCAGCTGATGGCATTTATCTACCTGCACTTTAGCGTCGCCATCGGTTAGATGGCCGGCCACTTGCAACTGGATGGTCAGCGCCGTTAAATGATGCCCAACCACATCATGCAGGTTGCGGGCGATGCGGGTTCGTTCGCTTTGGCGTGACGCTGCCTGCAGCAATTGCTGGGTAGCCAGCAATTGCTGATGTTTATCCGCCAGCGCTTCTTTGGCATTTTGCTCAGCCTGCGTCGCACTTTGCACCATCACTGCAAATAAATGAAAACTGCCATACAACAATGCACTAATCCACATCTGCCGCTGTTCCAGCTTGGCTATCAGGCTAAACCACAGCACCACCACCAGTATCGCTAACAACACAGCGCGACGGTTTGACATAACTGACGGTAACAGCGACACCCAAATAATGGTCAGAATAGCCAGATAATCGAAATACTTCGAGGGTAATAGCAACATCAAGCCAAAAGCACTGACCAATTGCAGCAACAACAACCATTTACCAGCATGATTTTGCAGCCTGACCGGGCCAGCATCTAGTGTCAGAGTAATAAACGCCACGCCATATAACATAAACAACGCTGATACCAACCGCCAAGGCTGTGGCGGTATCAGAAGCTGCTGAATATACAGCGTAATGACAAACACCAGGGCCCAGGTCATTACCCCAGCAAAGGTGGCTAAAGGAAATTTTAGTTTCATCTTCTTATTATGCGTGGCAGGCAAATAACTGCAATAGGCCAGAAGTCATATTCAAAAGTCCTGACTTTTGGCACCTGCGCTGAGTATGGCCCATCGATAAACTGGTGCATCAACCAAGGAGGCTATTATGCTACTTATCCACACCTCACTACTCTATTTACACATTGCACTGGGCTCAGTTGCCTTGTTGCTGTTCTGGTTGCCGGCTTTTGCCCGCAAAGGCAGTAAGTTGCATATTAATGCAGGGCATGGCTTTTACTACTTGATGCTGGTAATAGCGGCATCAGGCATGATCTTGTGTGGCATAGGCCTGCACGACCCTATCGGGATTTATGCCGCGGACAAGGTACTGACCGAGGCACAGCAACAACGGCTGCTGGTATGGCGGATACCATTGTCACAGTTCCTGCTACTGTTGAGCCTGCTAACCTGGGTAATGGTTCGCCATGCTGTTACGGTATTACGTGTTAAAGAAAACAGAGCGGTATTAAGGGGTATCGCATTTCAGGGGCCCAACCTGATACTAATACCCGGCGCTATCTATGTTTGCTGGCAGGGCATTAATATTGGTATGCCACTGCTGATCATCTTCGCTATCGTCAGCATTATCAGTTCACTAAGTATTTGTGCTTATGTCTATAAGCAGCAGATCAAACCGCGACAGTGGATAATTGAACACTTCAGCAGCATGATTGGCTCGGGTATTGCCTTGTATACCGCGTTTTTTGCCGCAGGTGGTCGCCGAATCGTGTCACAATGGCTACCGGGTGAGTGGCAGCTGGTTAGCTGGCTTGTTGCACCGATTATCGGCGTAACCGCAATGATCTTGTTAACCGGCTACTACAAGCGAAAATACAAAGTACAACACAACAAGACTTTACAACAAGGTTAAAGCTAGCTTAATGTCCTGTGCAACACTGGCACAGGACAACAAAATATTATGACCATGACGAGTACCTCTGGTCACAACAAAGTCATTTGGATCACCGGTGCCTCCGGTGGTATTGGCGAAGCGCTGGCCCGCGAGCTGGCGGCCGATGGCGCCCGCTTAATTTTAAGTGCAAGGCGCCATACTGAGCTGGAACGAGTGCGCAGCAGTCTGCCAAATGCCGCACAACATCTGTTGCTGCCACTAGACATTACTGACAACGACGCTATTAGTGCGGCTATCGATGAAATTAAACAACAGATTGGCGGCCTGGACTGGCTCATTAATAATGCAGGAATAAGCCAGCGGGCATTAATCAGCGACACCACCCTAGCCACCGAACGTAAGCTGTTTGAAGTAGATTATTTTGCCCAGATTAATCTCACTCGTCAGGCACTGCCACTGTTATTAGCCGACGGTGGCGGTAAAGTCGTTTTTGTTTCCAGTGTTGCCGGTTTAGTGGGTACTCAGTATCGTGGCAGTTATTCTGCTGCTAAAGCCGCACTGCACTTATGGGCAAATAGTTTACGTGCTGAACTGTTTGAGCAGGGCCTTAGCGTCGCAACCCTATTCCCTGGTTTTGTTAACACCGATGTTTCGCTTAACGCATTAACCGGCGATGGTAGCACCCTTGGGCAAATGGATAACGCGCAGGCCAACGCCATGAGTGCAGAAAAATTTGCTAAGCAAGCGGTAAAAGCACTGCTAAAAGACAACAGTTACATTGTTATTGGTGGTTTTAAAGAGCGGCTAGGCGCCTGGATATCAAGGTTATCGCCAGAATTGCTGTATAAAATTATCCGTAACAGTAAGGTGCGTTAATTGAGAAAGCAGATATTAATAAAGTGTTAAATTACATTTAGTAATAAACACGCTATTAGTTTGAGCTACAGCAAGCCAGGCAGAGTATGCCGATCTATACTTAAAGGTATTCTCGGCCAATATAGTAAGCAAATAATGTCAAGTATGTTAACTGTGTTACTGGCTGGCGGCTGTGGCAGCCGGCTGCGACCGTTGACCCTGCACCGGGCTAAGCCAATGGTACCTTTTGCCGGTTGCTTCAGAATAATTGACTTTGTTTTAAGTAATTTATTGCACTCTGGCTTCACTGACTTACTGGTACTAACCCAGTATCAGGCGGCTGGGCTGGAACAGTATTTACAACAATGCTGGGCCAACCGGTTTTGTCATCAAGGCTTTATGCACTGTTGCAACGCGCCGTCAGACCTGGCTCAGGGCACAGCAGGAGCAGTGGCTTTTCAGCTTCAGCAAATCTACTCTTTGAAGCCAACCCATATTACCCTGTTAAGTGCTGACCATATTTATAAAATGGACTATCGGCAACTGCTGCGTTTTCATCAGCAACATCAAGCCGGCATCACCGTCGCCGCCGTTGCCATTCCAGTAGAGCATGCCCGGCACTTTGGTATTATTCAAACTGATGACACTGGCAGAATGATCGGCTTTATTGAAAAACCTCAGCAAACGCCACCATGCATGGCAAACCGACCAGGTTATGTACTGGCATCGATGGGAAATTATTTGTTTACTGCCAAAGCATTATACCAGACACTGGCTAAGCAGAAGCGTGACCAGCCAATTGACTTTGGCCATCATATCTTGCCAGTACTTTATCAACACCTGCCGGTATATGTGTATAACTTAGCTGACAATGACATACCCGGCGAGCAGTCACTAGCGGGCTATTGGCGAGATGTTGGTACTTTAAATGCGTATTACGCCGCGCAACAAGATGTATTAAATCACCCAGATTGGCTGCAAGGACCCAACCAACATTGGCCCATTCTAAGTGGCCAGTCCAAAACATCAAGACGTCTATCATACCAGTTGTGTAATGTATCGCCCCTTGCCGGTGGCAGGCCTTGTTATCAGAATACGTTGTTAGCAGCAGACCAGTAACGCTAATTACCCCTAACATGACCTGAGCTTAAGCGCTAGGTATTATTTTTTGCTTCAAAAAACGCTCTCTATCTTGCTCGCTGTCTAAGTAGAGGCCATTATTTTTTACGTTTAATTGTTAACAGAAATGATTGCAATACTACTCAATTACTGCAAAATGCCAAGCGTAAATTTTAATAAGAAAAAAAGGAAGTAGTAATGGCCTATGATTATGGCAGTGAATCCTTAGGGATCCGCAACCCCTTTAAAGTAGAGGGGCTGTTTAGAGCAGTCAGGGGCTTTTTAATTACCCTGTTAGGGGTTTATCCGCTGCTACAAGTTATTAGCGTGGTTCAACAAGACAAAGTGCTAGCCTGGATTTATGCCGGTGTTGGTTTCCTGTTATTATCCGGTGGCCTCAGAGCATTAGGCGGTGGTGTTTTTCAAATGTTCCGCTTCTTTGTCGGCCGAAGTGTGCCAACGTCGCTTGCGCCAAACTACAGTAAATCAGAACGGGAAACCGCTAAGCTAGAAACCCCACATTATAAAAGCATTGATTTAGAAGAAATGCTCATGGGCCGCAAGAATAAAACCTTTGTTGAGCCTGATGGCTTTATTTCACGCTTCGTTCATACGATAGTGACTAAGCTAATATTTTTACCCTACCCACTACGAAATCTGGCGCAACGTTTTTCTGGTGCCATTATTGCTACTGGTGTCGCATTAATTGCTTATGCATTAACAGCTTTTGTTTGCTTGACCGGTTTAGTCGGCACAACAGGCGATATTTTATTACCCCTTTTCTCGTTTTTTTTAGTAGTCTATTTAATTCTAACCTGGCGCACAGCCAGTACTGTTTATCGCAATGCCGAACGTACCATTGAAACCCAAGGCACGCTTAAGCTGGCCAAAATCATGACTTTTGCCATTTTAGCACCGGTAATTTTAGGCTTTACCATTAACTATTTACTCCAACAACCGGATATTGCGCAAGTGGTTTCCCGCTTGGAATTATCTGCTTTAGAAAGCTTTGCCTTACTACCACAGTTATTGTTGGTACTAGCATTTGCTGCTATTAGCGCTGGTTTAATTTTTATTTTATTAAAACAGAGAACGGCTTTGGTTGAGGCACAAACCAAAGTGGCGGAGTATCGTGCAAATTGGCAGGAGAATATTCATCCGCGCGAGTTATTTGTCAATATTGATAATATCGTAATGGCAAATCGTCGTTATAAGGAAATCCCTAATCGAGTCTATCGCGAGTTAAACCCTAACTTAAACGAACAGTCGGAAAGTAAAGGTAACTTTAGTGGCGAAATGATGGTTGAAACTCAGCCAGAATATGCGCCGTTGACTCACACCGTTTTATTTAAACAATTACGCATTATTGCCACTGCGATTGGTCAGGTATTACTTTTCGTTGGCCCGCTCATTTTGTTTTACCTAATGTTTGAAGCAAAAGACGTATTAGCATTATTTACTGCGTTAAGTAATAGCAGAGACAACAGTGCTGCAGCTGAGCAACTGGCTATACAATTGTTTAACGAAAGCCAGTTTATTTTAAGCTTATTATTTAGCTGGTTAATTTGTCATAGCTTTGGGCGTTTATTACAGAACTACAGCCATACTTTCTGGGCAGAACTTAACTTTAATTCACTGTTAGTCTATTTAAAATGTGAAGGCACTTATACCGAAAGCAAACTGACAACCGGTAAAGGTATTTACGATTCAACAGCCTCTGAAAACTATGTGATGCGTTCATCTTTAACACCGTGGATTATCAGCTCACGTATTATGTCCAGTACGTTTGCAGACAGTGGAGCCAAAAACGTTGAGCATCCCAGACACATTTTAGAGATGAATGATAACCCACGAGAGATGCAGTCCATTATTGATGATATTCGCAGCTTCTTCTCTGATCGTGAAACTATTGCCAGTATTAAAAATGAACAAGACTTGGCTAACACCAACCAAATTCATCAAATAAACCAACAATCCCGTGCTATGCCGGTAACAGCCGACAACACGACTCTCGCCACCCCACAGCAAGATGCTGATGCCAGCGCAGCCTTGCCGTTAGCACAAAGCATAGACTAACGACTAACGCTATCGCTAAAAAAAACCTGATACTCTGTCGCTAAATAACCAGAGCATCGGGGTAATTAATTACAGCGTAAAAAAACCAGCAGACTTAATGGCTGCTATTGATAATAATTCTCTGGCAAGTCAATCCTGGCCACACCCGAGGCTATGGCGGCTTCTGCCACTGCGCGGGCAACACGGGGCAACAACCTTGGGTCCATTGGCTTGGGAATAATATACGCTTTACCAAATGCCAACTTATCTATTTGCGCGGCTTGTAATACTTCAGCCGGTACCGGCTCTTTGGCAATAGCGCGAATGGCGTTAACTGCAGCAATTTTCATTTCATCATTAATCACACTGGCCCTAACATCCAGAGCACCGCGGAAAATAAACGGAAAACACAGCACGTTATTTACCTGATTAGGGTAATCAGAGCGACCGGTAGCCATAATGAGATCATTTCGCGCAGCATGGGCCAGTTCCGGTTTAATTTCCGGATCGGGGTTAGAGCAGGCAAACACAATCGGATTAGGTGCCATTAGCTTTAAGGCTTCGGGCGGCAGTATATCGGGCCCAGACACCCCGACAAACACATCCGCGCCACTCAGTGCATCTTGCAGTGTGCGTTTGTCAGTATTATTGGCAAATAGCAGTTTATACTGGTTTAAATCATCACGCCGGGTATGTATAACCCCTTTAGTGTCCAGCATATAAATGTGCTCGCGCTGCGCGCCACATTTAATCAATAACTCCATACAAGCAATGGCTGCAGCACCAGCACCCAAGCAGACAATAATAGCATTTCTGATGTCTTTACCCTGAATTTCCAGTGCGTTTAACATACCCGCGGCGGTCACAATGGCAGTACCGTGTTGATCATCATGAAATACCGGTATTTTACAACGCTTAATCAGCTCTTTTTCAATTTCAAAACACTCTGGCGCTTTAATATCTTCCAGATTAATACCACCAAAGGTATCAGCGATATTGGCAACGGTATTAATAAACTCTTCGGTGGTGCGATGGCTTACCTCAATGTCAATCGAATCAATATTCGCAAAACGCTTAAATAATAGCGCTTTGCCTTCCATTACTGGCTTGGAGGCCATCGGGCCTAAATTACCCAAACCAAGAATAGCCGTACCGTTGGTAATGACCGCGACCAGATTACCTTTCGCTGTGTATTTATAAACATTATCGATGTCAGCAGCAATTTCGCGTACTGGCTCTGCCACGCCTGGGCTGTATGCCAGCGCTAAGTCTTTTACCGTTTCTGCCGGCTTACTAATTGCAATACTAATTTTGCCCGGGGTTGGCTCTGCATGATAGCGCAGTGCTTGCTCTTTGAAATCTGACATCTGGTTTTCCTGCTTTTTATGAGTGAGGGTAACTTTTGTTTTTTGTTTTTTGTTTTTTTGTTTTTTTGTCTTATCTGGCAGCGGAAGCGTGAGCATCACAGTACGATCTTAACAGCGCAGCTCAGGCTTACTGACCATACCACTTTAGTCTTAGTATCAGTTGTTATAGCAACTTCAGCAGCAATCGCCAAGCCCTTCAGCTGCCAGTAATGAACTGATAACATTAAAAATTGCGTTTATTCGCCAGATTAGTGGCAAAGCTGCTGGCTAATATTGCAAAAATTATGACTGGATAACAGTAAATATTACAGCGGCACGGGGAGTAAAGCACAACTAATTCAGGCGTACAGGCATTTTAATGTAAAAACGGTTATTGCATGTTTAGCCAATGTCTAGCTAATGTACAGATAAACATTAGCAATAAAACATATTAATTATTATTTTTTATTTATGCCGACTTTTGGCTGAAAAACCAGCGAACATAAAAAAAGCACCTGAAAAGGTGCTTTTTTTATGTTCGCATTACGCTTAACACAGCGTTTTGGCCAATTAACGATTGCCCAATACCGCAAAACGTTTTTTGAAACGGTCAACACGGCCGCCAACATCTAATACTTTCTGCTTACCAGTATAAAACGGGTGGCAGCTTGAACATACGTCCAAGTGAATATCTTTGCACAGTGCAGAGTGCGTTTTAAAAGTGTTACCGCAAGTACAGGTTGCAGTAATTTCTTTGTATTCTGGGTGGATACCTGGTTTCATGGGTTACCTCGTTAGGCCGTATCGCTATCTGGTCATCATGTGCCAGACACCATACGTAATTACAGTTTATTAAGGGCGCGTAGCTTAATAGATAGCCATCAAAGTTTCAACTGGCAAACCCACCTATTTGCCGCTTTGTTTTACTTGGCAGCAGCCAAACAGCACCTTACACTAAGGCTGGTTAAACTTAAAGGATTTAAGCTGTGTCTGTTATTCGCGTTGCACTGCCTTTGCCCCTGCGGCAACACTTTGATTATTTGCTCAATGCCAACCAGCAAGTAACTATTGGCAGCCGGCTGCGGGTTCCCTTTGGCAAGCGGGAATTAATTGGTATTGCCTGGCAACTTAACCCGGTTGACCATTATCCGCTTGCTCAGTTAAAACCAGTTATTGGGGTTGTCGACCAGCAACCGGTATTAACGGAAAAACTGCGTCAGCTTCTGTCGTTTGCCGCTGATTATTACCATCATCCGTTAGGTGAAGTATTAACAGCTGCGCTACCGGCACTGCTGCGGGAAGGTAAAAACCTGGCAGACTATCAGCAATACGCCTGGCAGTTAACCGACACCGGCTACATCGCGACAACCAACGATTTTAAACGCTCCGCCCGCCAGCTGGCATTGTGGCAAACGTTAAAAGACGGCCCGCTACCTGAAAGCGAACTGTTAAGCAGTCATTCCCGCCAAACGCTTAACCAATTACAAGCTAAAGGCTTGACTACACGGCAGATTTTGCCACTAAAGCCGTTTAATCAGCAAGGGCTAAAACAGCCAGCGCTGCAATTAACGGCAGATCAGGCGCTAGCGGTTACGGCCATTAACCAGGCGGCAAACGGTTTTAAGTGCTTGTTACTGGAAGGCGTTACCGGCTCTGGCAAGACCGAGGTTTATCTGCAGGCTATCGCTCCTTTGCTTGATACCGGTCAGCAAGTATTAGTAATTGTACCGGAAATTGGTCTTACACCCCAAACGCTGGCACGCTTTCAGAGCCGCTTTCAGGCGCCAGTGTTATGCTGGCACTCAAACCTGACTGACACCGAGCGCCTGAACTGTTGGCGCCAAACCCAGGCAGGCAGTACCGCTATTGTTATTGGTACGCGTTCGGCGTTATTTTTACCTTTTGCCAAACTCGGCTTAATTATTATTGATGAAGAGCATGATCAGTCGTTAAAACAACAAGACGGTTTTCGATACCATGCCAGAGACTTGGCGATTAAACGCGCCGCCATTGAACACTGCCCTATTTTGCTTGGCTCCGCCACACCATCACTTGAGAGTATTTATAACTGCCAGCAACAGCGGTTTATTGCACTTACTTTACATAATCGTGCAGGTGGCCAGGCTATGCCGCGCTATCAACTGGTCGATTTAAAACAACAGGTGCTGCAGTTTGGTTTGGCCAGCCAAACGTTACAATATATGCGCCAGCAACTGCAGCAAGGCATGCAGGTGATGTTATTTTTAAACCGGCGAGGCTTTGCGCCAGCGCTGAGTTGCCAGGAATGTGGTTGGCTAACCGAATGCCATCGTTGCAGTGCCTTTACCACCTACCACAAACAAAGTCGTCAGTTGGTTTGCCACCACTGCGGCGCGACGAAAGCCGTGCCACGACAATGTAAGCAATGTGGCAGTGCCAGATTGGCACCGGTTGGCCAGGGTACTGAGCAACTGGAAGAGAATTTACAACAACTGTTTCCTGAGGTTGCTATTACCCGACTTGATCGGGATACCACCAGGCGCAAGGGCGCTTTACACAGTGCACTTGACAGCATTAACCAACCCGGGCCACGGCTAATACTGGGTACCCAGATGCTGGCAAAAGGTCATCATTTCCCTTTTGTTACGCTGGTGGTAATCGTCGATGTTGACGGCGCCTTGTACAGCAGCGACTTCCGGGCGCCAGAACAATTAGCACAGTTGCTGACTCAGGTTGCCGGGCGAGCCGGACGCGGCAGCAACCCTGGCTCGGTGTTGCTGCAAACGAATTACCCCGAGCATGCCTTGCTACAAGACATTATACAAAATGGGTATGCCTCATTTGCCCGCAGCGCCCTACTCGAACGCCAGCAAACCCGACTACCACCGTGGCAGCATTTGGCTTTATTTCGGGCTGAAGCGCTGCAAGGGGCGCTGTGTCAGCAATGGTTAGCTCAGCTGGCCGCTCTGGCGAAAACGTTGCCAGGGCTGGAGCTATTGGGTCCGCTTAGCTCACCAATGGAAAAGCGCGCTGGCAAGTATCGCTGGCAGCTACAGCTATACAGTAAACAGCGTCCTGCACTGCATCAGGCGCTGAATATTTTACTAGCTGAGTTGCAAAGCTGGCCATTAAGCCGTCAGGTAAAGTGGCAACTGGATGTTGATCCAGTCGATTTGAGCTAATTATTTCTTTTTCAAGCCAAGCAGGTAGAATAGCGCCAGTGAATTCTTAAGTTAGGTTGTTAAGCTGTCGTTATGCCGCAAAAAGATTACGTAAAAACTGCCCGCCCTAAGCCCAAAGCAAAACCCAAAGCCAGCAGTGCGCGCCGGGGCAACGCCAGATCGGCACCACAAGCTCGCTGGCCCTGGCTGCTGATTATTATTACGGTCATGCTGCTACTCAGCTTTGGCTGGTTTTTATGGTACTTAAAACAACAACCTGAAAGCGTGCCTGCGCCTGCAGCAAAGGTGACCAGTACCAAGCCGGCAGCCGATGATTTACCAACCAAACCTGTCGCTGAACCTTATCAATACATTAAAGATTTGGAAAATAATGAAGTTCAGGTAGACGTTGACTTAAGTAAGCTCGAACCACAAGGCCCTTATCAGATGCAATGTGGCTCATTTCGCCAGGCAGAGCAAGCTGAAGCCATGCGCGCTCAAATTGCCTTTGCCGGTTTTGCCTCAATAGTACGTCAAACCAAAGGCAGTAATGGCGTGTGGTTCCGGGTAGTATTAGGCCCTTACGATTCGAAGCGTCAGGCCACGGCTGATCGCAACCGGCTACAACGACAGAATATCAATGGCTGTCAGATCTGGAACTGGACTTGAAAAATCAAGTAGCCAGCCACATTTAAGCCCTAGGTTTATTCGCCATAGGGCAAAATTAATGACAACTATCGTATCTGTACGCCGTAATGGCCATGTTGCTATTGGCGGCGATGGCCAGGTGTCTTTGGGTAATACCGTAATGAAAGGTAATGCCCGTAAAGTCCGTCGACTTTATAACAACAAAGTGCTGGCCGGGTTTGCCGGTGGCACCGCTGATGCCTTTACCTTATTTGAACGCTTTGAAGCAAAACTTGAAATGCACCAGGGCCATTTAATGCGCGCCGCCGTTGAACTGGCTAAAGACTGGCGCACTGACAGAATGTTGCGCAAACTCGAAGCATTGTTGGCAGTGGCTGACGAAAACTGCTCGCTGATCATTACCGGTAACGGTGACGTTATTCAACCCGAGCATGATCTGATTGCTATTGGCAGTGGCGGACCTTTTGCCCAGGCTGCCGCCACCGCACTGCTGCAAAATACCGAACTTAGTGCCCATGACATTGTTGAAAAAAGTTTAAAGATCGCTGGCGATATTTGTGTCTACACCAACCAGCACCACACCATTGAACAACTTTAAGCAGGTTTATTATGTCTGATATGACACCCAGAGAAATTGTCCACGAACTGGACCGGCATATTATTGGCCAAAGCAAAGCAAAACGTGCTGTAGCAATTGCCTTGCGTAACCGGTGGCGCCGGATGCAGTTAGAAGTAGGTTTACGGGCTGAAGTAACCCCAAAAAATATTTTGATGATTGGCCCAACCGGCGTGGGTAAAACCGAAATAGCCCGGCGCCTGGCAAAGCTGGCCAACGCACCTTTTATTAAAGTAGAAGCGACTAAATTTACCGAGGTCGGTTACGTCGGCAAAGAAGTAGAAAGCATTATTCGTGATCTTACCGACAGCGCTGTCAAAATGCTGCGCGAACAAGCTATTGCCAAAAACCGCTTTAGAGCTGAAGAAGCGGCAGAAGAGCGAATATTAGATGCATTATTACCTAAAGCACGCGATAGTAACTGGGCAGAAGCCGATAACCCACCAGCAACCGATAACAACACCCGGCAAATTTTTCGTAAAAAACTACGGGAAGGCCTGCTAGATGACAAAGAAATTGAGCTGGAATTTGCCCAAAGCCAGCTTGGGGTAGAGATTATGGCGCCGCCAGGCATGGAAGAAATGACCTCGCAACTGCAAAGCATGTTTCAAAACCTAGGTAACGATAAAAAGAAAAAACGTAAGCTAAAAATTAAAGATGCGTTTAAACAGCTGATTGAGGAAGAAGCTGCCCGGCTGATTAACCCGGAAGAGCTAAAAGCAGAAGCACTGGAAGCGGTTGAACAAAATGGTATTGTATTTCTGGACGAAATTGACAAAATTTGTAAGCGTGGCGAAACCAGTGGTCCCGACGTATCCCGCGAGGGGGTTCAGCGCGATTTACTGCCACTGATTGAGGGTTGTACCGTCAATACCAAGCATGGCATGGTAAAAACTGATCATATTTTATTTATTGCCTCCGGTGCCTTTCAGATGTGTAAACCCTCTGATTTAGTGCCAGAGTTACAAGGCCGTTTGCCTATAAGAGTGGAACTGGAAGCCTTAACTGCCGCCGATTTTGAACGTATATTAACCGAACCTAAAGCGTCATTGACCGAGCAATCGATAGCTATGCTAGCCACCGAAGGTGTGCATATCAGCTTTAGCAAGGAAGGTATTAAACAGATCGCCGCAGCCGCATTTCAAGTGAACAAAACCACTGAAAATATCGGGGCGCGCCGGTTGTATACTGTTATAGAACGACTACTTGAAGAAATTTCTTACGACGCCGGTGACCGGGCTGGTGAGCATATTGAGATAACCGCCGACTATGTGCAGCAACATTTGGGTGCACTGGTAGAAGATGAAGATTTAAGCCGGTTTATTCTGTAATTGATGATAGGCTTTTACTAAAAATGAGACATAGTAATTGATGACTTTGTGTACTTTGCATTACCATCAGCAACGCCGTTTACTGGATCTAGTGTTCAGTAACGGCGAAATAAAAGTATTGTCTGCTGAGTTTTTGCGGGTGCACTCGCCTTCAGCTGAAGTGCGTGGCCATGGACGGCCAAAGTTAGTGCCAAATAAACGTCAAGTTGCCATTAGCAGCATAAGCCCGGTTGGCCATTACGGCGTGAAGCTACATTTTGATGATGGCCATAATACCGGTTTATATCACTTTAGTTATTTGTGTAAACTGGCCGAGCAGCAACAACAGCTTTGGGTTCGTTATCTGGAGCAACTAAAAGCCGCCAATGCCAGTCGCGAAAGCCTGATCACTACCCGCATCAGGCATTAGGCATTACACCGAGACAACTCTTGTAACATTAGCAAGGGTAAGCACGAAAAAAGGCTAAAGCTTCTGCTTCAGGTAAGGGTTTAGCAATGTAGTAACCTTGCACCGCATCGCAAGACAATTTGCGCAACAGATCTAGTTGCTCAATCGTTTCAACACCTTCAGCCAGGATACGTTTCCCCAAGCCATGTGCTAATTGAATCATGGTTTTGACAATCATCATGTCAGAATCATTTGTGGTCATTTCCATCACAAAACTGCGATCAATTTTAATTTTTTCTATTGGCATTTTGCGTAGATAGGCAAGAGAAGAATAGCCGGTACCAAAGTCGTCAATCGATACTTTTATACCCATTTGCTGCAGCTCCAGTGCAAAGTTAGAGCCTTTTTCCATGTCCTGCATCGCGGTATTTTCCGTCACTTCAAGTTCAACCATTTCAGGTGAGACAGAAAATTGCTGCAATAACACCTTTAATTCCTGCTTTAGGCCTTCCTGTTCAAAATGAATTGGCGACATATTAATTGCCAACGGAATACGCACACCTTGTTGCTGCCAGCGCTGGATACTGGCAATGGCATTACGCAGTATAAGCAAGTCGAGAATTTGACTTAAACCAAGTTGTTCACACAACGGTAAAAATTGTGCAGGCATTAACAAGCCACGCGTTGGATGCTGCCAGCGCACCAGTACCTCAAAACCTTCCAGTAAATTACTGCGCAAGCTCAATTGCGGCTGATAGTATAAGACAAACTGGTTTTCATTTATCGCTTGCAGTAATTCACTTTCCCAGGCCAGCAACCGGGCCGTTT
The DNA here is from genome assembly GCF_000987765.1 of Arsukibacterium sp. MJ3. Lineage (GTDB taxonomy): Bacteria > Pseudomonadota > Gammaproteobacteria > Enterobacterales > Alteromonadaceae > Alishewanella. The sequence goes on along the minus strand of NZ_LAHP01000005.1, from coordinate 139,063 downwards.
CTTCTTCCATACCGGCCTGATAACTTAACCAGCTTGCCTGTAATCGTTTTGCTTGATGAAAAGCAATGTTGGCTTGTTGCAGTAATTGTTCAGCACTGCTGGCAGTTTGCGGGTATTGCGATAAGCCGATACTGGTAGTCAACTTTACCGGGCCACTGTCCAGCAGAAAAGGTTTTTCTATCAATTGTTGAATGTGTTGCAGCGAATACTGCAGCTGTTTTTCATTCACTACATCGCTTAGCACCAGTGCAAAAATATCGCCGCCGGTACGGGCTATTAATGCCGGTTTAACGATACTTTGCTCAAAGCGCCGAATAACATCCCGTAAAATACGGTCACCTTGTTTTAACCCCACTGACTCGTTTACGTTTTTAAATTTATCCAGCCCCAGCATCACCAGGTGTAAGGTGTTATTGCCCTCAATACTAATAAGATGCTGTAATTTACTTAATAATGCATCACGATTAAGTGCGCCGGTTAATTGATCGTGCTGATCCAGATAGCGGGTTTTTTCAGTCAGTTTAATATTAGTACTGCGCTCGTTTTCCTGCAACCAGATAACCAATGAAAAGCCCAGGGTAACCAGTAGCGTTAACTCGATACTTTTATAAATAAATATTTGTTTAAGTTGGTAAAAATTTTCAGTTGGCAGCAGCGCATTTAGCAGATACAACAGCCCCCAACACACTAACATGACCGCCGCTAAACGTGACCCTAAGTGTCGAGTGGAATGTTGCCATAACCAGCCGCCGGCAATAAGTAACACCAAGCCCCCAATAATAAACCGCAGCGTATTCTCTATAAAAGACTGCCATGGCGTTAAGGCGGGTAGTAGCTGCGGCAGTAAGCCTCCGGTAAACGCCAACAGCACTATAGGCATAAAGTAGAGACGGGCTGGACCGCGCAGTACAGGGTCAAGGCGGTCCTGAATTTGCAGCCTTATACTCAATAGCATTAATAAAGCAAAACTATAAAAACCAACATGCACTAAAAAGAGCAAGGGAAGTTTGGCCCAGGTGCTACCGAGCGGCGTGGCGTTTAGCAATAAAATAGCAACTTGATAGCCGGCAAAGGCCAGAAAAGCCAGCAGCCAATATTTCAGATAGGTTTGTTGATAAATTTTTAAATAATACCAAAACAGTAACGCCATAAGTAACGCTAACCCGGTTTGGGTTATGTACAGCGAAATTCTGGCAAATATTTCTATTGGCACGTTCTGCTCTCGGTTGGCTTAGCCACTGCACCTTAACAAACAAAATGCTTTGGCAGCAATACTTTGTTGCTGCTAATAAGCGCCAATAGCGCACATTAATTGCTTGAGCTTGCAAGGCATAGCGCTATACTGTGTGAAAGCTTATTCGGCCTTTGGAGCCTCACATGGAATACAATACTTCAGAACTTTGCGATCTTTATGCTGACCAGGTTGATGTTGTTGAGCCTATTTTTGCTAACTACGGTGGCAGACGTTCATTCGGCGGGCAAATTCGTACCATAAAATGCTTCGAAGATAACGGCTTAGTGCGAAAAGTACTGGCTGATGATGGTATTGGTAAAGTATTGCTCATTGATGGTGGTGGTTCGGCGCGTCGTGCGCTGATTGATGCCGAACTGGCTAACTTAGCGGCCAGCAATGGTTGGGAAGGCATTGTTTGTTACGGCAGTGTCCGCGATTTGGATGCTCTGGAAGACTTCGAAATTGGTATTCAGGCGGTTAATGCCATTCCTATTGGTGCCGACGATCTTGGCTTTGGTGAAATAGAAGTACCGGTTAATTTTGCCGGTGTTACTTTTTTACCTGGCGATCATTTATATGCTGACAGCACCGGCATAATTATGTCACCTGATGCGCTGGATATTGAATAAACCACTGAATTAGCCGATTAAACACCATAATGTTACAACGTTTTTCTACTGCCGAGTTAAACCACTATTGCCAGCCCAGGCCCGGCGAAACCCGCCTGGGCCAACTGGTACAATTGCCCGATGTAAAGCTGCCTTACCCTGAACTGCTAGCACAGCATAAAGCCGCGGGTGGGCAATTTGTGTTGCTTGGTATAGCGGAAAGTATTGGTCCGCGAGCTAACTTAGGACTCGCCGGCGCCGAGCTTGGCTGGCAGGCTTTTCTACAACGATTTTTAAACTTGCAGCATAACGACAGCATAGCAACCTCAACAATTTTACTGCTTGGCCAAATCGACTGTGCTGATTTGCAGCAGCAAGCAGCAACATTGAGTAATCAGCAGCCTGCGCACCTTAGCCGCTTACGTCAACTTTGTAGTGAGCTGGATCAACGGGTTAGTGCTCAGATAGTACCTATTTTTGCAGCCGGTTTATATCCCATCGTTATTGGTGGCGGCCATAACAATGCCTACCCCTTGTTACAGGCACTGGCAGAGGTGAGCAAACAGCCGGTTAATTGCGCCAACTTAGACCCGCATGCTGATTTTCGGCCACTGGAAGGCCGGCACAGTGGAAATGGTTTCAGTTATGCCAGTAAAGCCGGCTATTTAGGGCATTACACGGTATTGGGGCTTGATCTGCAAAAAAATTCAGCACAAAGCCTGGTCTTATTGCAGCAAGCAGGCGGGCACTACATCAGTTACCAGCATATGTTTATTCAGCAGCAGTGTAGCTTCCAGCAAGCATTAGATAAGACCATCGCACTAAGTTGTCAGGCTAGTGCCGATATTGCAATTGAACTGGATACCGACAGTATTCAGGCGATGCCGGCTAGCGCATTAAATTATAGTGGCATCAGTGTGGCTCAAGCGGCTCAATTTGTGTTTCAGTTAGCGCGATTGCCACGTGCCCGTTACCTGCATTTGGCCGAAGCGGCGCCAGCGTGTCATCCGGCTGGCCTGGATGCCGGCCTTAAGCAGTGTGGTCAGGTGCTGGCGACGCTGGTGTTGGCGTTTATTAGTGGCAAGACAATCCAACCCGCGACTAGCTTAACAAGCACACCGCAGGCTGACTAACCTAACGGATGCCGATGTTGCCATTGCCGCAACCAGGCTGGGAACCCACTTAAATCAAATGGCTGCGAGTACCAATAGCCCTGCGCGCGATGACAGCCCATGCGCAGTAATCTATCTTCAACTTCAGCGCCTTCAACACCTTCAGCAATAACTCCTAATCCCAGATTACGGGCCATATCAATAATAGCGCCTGTAATGGCAAGATGGGCCTCAGTTTTATGTAAATCACTGATAAAACTGCAATCTACCTTAACGTACTGTATGGGTAACTGCCGCAGATAAGCCAGTGACGAGAAACCAGTACCAAAATCGTCCAACACCAGTTCAATACCTAGCTGATGCAGACGCTGCATCATGCCCATAGTGCGAACCGGCTCTGCCAGCAGGGTTTTTTCGCTGACTTCCAGCATCAACTGTTGTGGTTTCACCTGATATTTTGCAAATAATAGTTCCAGCTCGTCAATCAGCTCATCATGCAGTAAATCTTTACTGGAAATATTGACCGCTATTCGACTGGTTAACTGCTGGGCAGACAAGCTGGCAATGGTTTGGATAGCGTGCTCCAATACCCATTGAGTTAACGGGTAAATCACGCCCATCTCCTCTGCTAGCGCTAAAAATGCCTCAGGAGCCAGCAAGCCTTTTTGTGGATGACGCCAACGAACCAGCACTTCAGCAGCCAACACTTGGCGGCTTTGCATATGCATTTGAGGCTGCACAAACAATACCAGCTGATCAGTGTCAATGGCCTGACGCAATTCAGCCATTAGCGCTAATTTCTCAGTGGTATAATTTATCATCTCAGCAGAAAATACCGAGCTGGCACCGCGCTGCCATTGATAATGCTGCAAAGCAAGGTAAGCCCGCTCTAATAATTCATTCAGCTGAATGCTATGCTCAGGATAAAATGAGATGCCCACACTTAACCGATAATCAATAGCACAACCATGCACCAGCATCGGCTGTGGCACCGTTTGCTGTAACTGTTTGGCCAAAAACTCGGCGCGTGCTGGCTGACTGCCAACATCGAGCCAAATAGCAAAATCAACACTCCCCAAATGGCATACCCGCACCGGTTGCAACTGCCGATATTCAAACGTTAAAATTTTGCTTTCTGCCGCCAACCGATCGTTAATACGCTGGGCTATCTGAGCCAGAATTAAGTTACTGTTGCTATGGCCCAATAACTGATTGATCTGATCGAAGTTTTCCACTTTAAGCAGAATTAAGGCAAATTGTTGCTCAGGTGCCATTTTTAAAATGGGCTCAAGCTGCCGTTGAAAAGCATATTTATTTGGAAAACCGCTAATATCATCATGTAACGAGTAAAAGTTTTGCAAGTCAGGCTGTTTGCGCCTGGCAAGGCGCAGATCGCGTTTTAACTTAATAATATAAATAAGTGTCAGCAACAGCAGTAACAGTAAGGCTATTTGCAGCATTGTTGGCTCAGCGAGATTAACGAACATAATACCACCACACTTACTTTTCGCCGGTTGATAAGTGCTGACAGCTTACCCCAAATTGACCACTTGTAAAGTAAGCGCTACGGCACTCTAATTTGTTTACCATTGATAATCAGTTGCTTAAGAGAATTCACCCCAAACTGATAACACAACTCGGCTGGTTGGGAGATTTGATAACAGCCAAAATCGGCCCGCAGGCCGAGTGCCAGCATACCGCGATCAGTTAATCCCAGCGCCGTGGCGCCATGCCGGGTAACCCCCATTAACGCCTCTTGTGGCGTTAAACGAAACAAAGTACAGGCCAGGTTTAACATCAGTGGCAGTGAACACAGCGGCGAAGTACCTGGGTTAAGATCGGTAGCCAAGGCCATAGCAACCTTATGCTGACGCAGTAAGTCAATGGGAGGTAATTGCGTTTCCCGCAGAAAATAATAAGCACCCGGTAGCAATACCGCGACGGTCCCCGCCTGCGCCATGGCCTTAACCCCGGCTTCATCCAAAAACTCAATATGGTCAGCCGATAAACCCGCAAACTCGGCAACCAGCGCACTACCGCCCAGATTAGACAGCTGTTCGGCGTGGGCTTTTACCGGCAATCCAAGGGATTTGGCACAGCGAAATATCTTACGGCACTGTTCAACCGAAAAACCAATACCCTCACAAAACACATCTACCGCATCAACCAGTTGCAGCTGCTGCAACGTAGGCAACATCTGGCACACTGCGTCAATATAGTCATCGGGGTTATCACTGTACTCTGGCGGCAAGGCATGAGCGCCCAGAAAGGTTTTGCTGATATTAATTGGATGATGTTGTGACAGCTCTACCGCCACTTCAAGAATTTTCTGCTCATTAGCTAAATCGAGGCCGTAACCCGATTTAATTTCAACCGTTGTTACCCCCTGTGCCAGCAAACTGTTTAACCGATCTTTGGCCAGCTCAAACAGCTGCTGATGGCTGGCATGGCGGGTCGCCATTACCGTCGACGCAATGCCCCCACCCGCTGCCGCTATTTGCTGGTAACTGGCACCTGTTAACCGCATTTCAAATTCATTAGCGCGGTTGCCCGCGTAAATCAGATGGGTATGACAATCAATTAAACCTGGCAAAATCCACTGGCCCTGCACATCATAAAGTGGTGTAGCCAGCGCATCAAATTGCGGTAAGTCAGCCCGGCTACCCACAAAAACAATGATACCGTCTTTAATAGCCAATACGCCATTTTCTATGCTGCCATAGGGCGCTCCATTGTCGGTCATGGTGGCAATATTGGCATTAATCCAGATGGCATCAAACTGCTGCATGGCGTTCTCCTGTGTACTCATTACAAATAATATTACAGCAATAGCTTGTATATACAACCAAACTGCAGTATTTTTTATGGCGCTATCCTTTATAGCATCATTGGTATTTAGCCACTTTTTATTTAATCACTTTTTACTATGCAAGCGTTGAGGTGTTATGGCGGTAGCCAAATTTGCCGAGATAAAAGAGTTTATGCTCAGCCAGATTGAAATTGGCGCCTGGCCAGAGCATAGCCGGGTGCCGTCTGAAAACGAGCTGGCAGAGCAATTTTCCGTAAGCAGGATGACCGCCAGACGGGCACTGCAGGAATTGACCGAGCAAGGTATTCTCTACCGAACTCAAGGAGTAGGCAGTTTTGTTGCGGCGCTAAAATCACAATCGTCATTGTTAGAAATTCGCAATATTGCCGATGAAGTGCAAGCCCGGGGTCATGCTTACAGTGCCCGCTTATTGCAGCTGACTGAACTGCCCTGCCCCACTATTATTGCCAGCGCCCTGGGCTTGCGACGAAACGACCCGGTGTACTTTTCGCTCATTGTGCATTTAGAGAACGCCTTGCCACTGCAACTGGAAGCGCGTTATGTCAGCCCACTGCAAGTACCTGATTATATCGCTCAGGACTTTAGCAACCAGACGCCGCATCATTATCTTAGCCTGATAGCACCGCTTACCGAAGCCGAGCATACGGTCGAGGCGATTTGGCCAGACGATTTTACCTGCAAACATTTGCAGCTTAGAAAAGCCGAACCCTGCCTGCGCCTGACGCGTCGCACGTTTAGCCGCGGCGGTGCTGTCAGCCTGGCTTATTTAACCTCACCTGGCAGCCGCTATCGTCTTGGCAGCCACTTAAATTTTGTGTTACCGACCACAACGAGAGAACCATAATGAATGATCCCCGACTAGATAACAGCCGGGTGGTTCGCGCCGCCCGGGGCACTGTAATAACGGCTAAAAGCTGGCAAACCGAAGCGGCCAAGCGGATGCTGATGAATAACCTTGACCCAGACGTCGCCGAGCATCCACAAGCGTTGGTAGTATATGGCGGTATTGGTCGTGCTGCCCGCAACTGGCAATGCTTTGATAAAATAATTGAAGTACTCGACCGGCTGGAAGATAACCAAACGTTATTAATTCAAAGCGGCAAGCCAGTGGGAGTATTTCCAACACATCCTGATGCACCGCGGGTATTGATTGCCAATTCTAACCTAGTGCCGGCCTGGGCTACCTGGCAGCATTTTAACGAGCTGGACCGAAAAGGTCTGATGATGTATGGCCAAATGACCGCAGGCTCCTGGATCTATATTGGCACTCAGGGCATTGTGCAAGGTACCTATGAAACTTTTGTCGCAATGGCTAAAGCGCATTTTGCAGGCAATGCCCACAATAAATGGATTTTAACCGGTGGCCTCGGTGGTATGGGCGGAGCCCAGCCATTAGCCGCTACCATGGCGGGTTTTCATATGATTGCCTGTGAAGTAGATGAAAGTCGCATCGATTTTCGGTTAAAAACTGGCTATCTGGATAAAAAAGCCTCATCGCTGGACGATGCTTTAGCGCTATTGGCGCAGGCCAAAGCCGAGGGTAAACCTACCTCAATTGGTTTGCTGGCTAATGCAGCAGATGTATTTGCCGAAGTAGTTAATCGCGGCATTACCCCAGATGTGGTTACCGACCAAACCTCAGCCCATGACCCGCTAAACGGCTACCTGCCGCAGGGCTGGAGTATGCAAAAAGCCGCGCAGCAACGTAAAACTGACGAAGCAGGGGTGGTTCAAGCAGCCAAAGCAGCTATGGCGGTTCAAGTGCAGGCAATCCTTACCTTGCAGCAGCGCGGTGCCGTGGCGACTGATTACGGTAATAATATTCGCCAGATGGCGCAAGACATGGGCGTAAAAAATGCTTTTGACTTCCCGGGTTTTGTACCGGCGTATATCCGGCCTTTATTTTGCGAGGGTATTGGCCCTTTCCGCTGGGTGGCCTTGTCGGGCGATGCTGAAGATATTTATAAGACTGACGCCAAGGTAAAACAGCTGATCCCGGATAATCCGCAGCTGCATCATTGGCTGGACATGGCGCGCAAGCATATTCAGTTTCAGGGGTTACCGGCTCGTATTTGCTGGATAGGCTTAAAAGACCGGGCACGCATCGCGCTGGCTTTTAACGAGATGGTAAAAAGTGGCGAGCTAGCAGCACCCATTATTATTGGCCGTGACCACCTTGATTCGGGCTCGGTAGCCAGCCCCAATCGCGAAACCGAGGCGATGCTCGATGGCTCTGATGCGGTATCAGACTGGCCATTGTTAAATGCTCTGCTTAACACCGCGGGTGGCGCTACCTGGGTGTCATTGCATCATGGTGGTGGTGTCGGCATGGGTTATAGCCAACACAGTGGTGTGGTTATTCTGGCCGATGGTACCGACGCTGCGGCTGCACGCTTAGGCCGCGTGCTGTGGAATGATCCTGGTACCGGCGTTATGCGCCATGCCGATGCGGGGTATGACATCGCCATCGCGTGCGCCCAAGAGCAAAACTTAGATTTACCAATGGTAACGGAGTAATTAATATGGCTTTTCAACTACATTTAATCCCTGGGCAACTCACCTTGGCGCAGCTACGACAAATTCAACAGGGGCCAGTGCAACTTACGCTAGAACCTACAGCCATTGCCGCCATTAACAAATCAGCGGCTTGTGTTGCTAATATTATTAAACAAAATAAAGTGGTGTATGGCATTAATACGGGTTTTGGTTTACTGGCCAATACCCGGATTAAAAACGAAGAACTGGAACTGCTGCAGCGCTCAATAGTGTTATCGCATGCCGCAGGCTTTGGCGATTTTATGGACGATAGTACAGTACGGTTAATGCTGGTACTAAAAATAAACGCCCTGGCCCGGGGGTTTTCGGGTATCCGCTTAAGCGTTATTGAAGCCTTGATACAACTGGTTAATGCGCAAGTATATCCGTGTATACCCATTAAAGGCTCTGTCGGTGCCTCAGGCGATTTAGCACCGCTGGCGCATATGGTATTGCCACTAATTGGCGAAGGTGAAGTCAGTTATCAGGGCCAGCTATATGACGCAATTGAAGGCTTAGCCATCGTGGACATGGCACCACTCACCCTGGCGGCGAAAGAAGGGCTGGCACTACTTAATGGTACTCAGGCCTCTACCGCGCTAGCGCTAGAAGGATTGTTTCGCGCAGAAAACTTATTTGCTGCCGGCACCGTTATTGGCGCCATGAGTGTCGAGGCGGCGCTTGGCAGCCGTGCGCCATTCGATAGCCGAATTCATGCGGCCCGTGGCCAGCGCGGTCAAATTGACGCCGCCACTATTTATCGGTATTTATTGACCGAGCAATCAGCAATTGGTAATTCGCACCAGGCCTGTGAAAAAGTACAAGACCCTTATAGCTTACGCTGTCAGCCACAGGTAATGGGTGCTTGTTTAACACAAATACGTCAGGCGGCTGAAGTATTGGCGGTTGAAGCGAACGGTGTTACCGACAACCCGTTGGTGTTTGCCGATGAAGGCGACATTATTTCTGGCGGTAATTTTCATGCAGAACCGGTTGCCATGGCCGCCGACAATTTAGCCTTAGCGATTGCTGAAATTGGGGCCATATCAGAACGGCGAACAGCGCTACTGATTGATGCCAGTTTAAGTAAATTACCCCCTTTTTTAGTGCCTAACGGCGGTGTAAACAGCGGTTTTATGATTGCACAGGTTACCGCAGCCGCCCTCGCCTCTGAAAATAAAAGTTTAGCCCATCCAGCCTCAGTTGATAGTTTGCCTACGTCGGCTAATCAGGAAGACCATGTGTCGATGGCCACGTTTGCCGCGCGCCGGTTGGCCGATATGAGCGAGAATACAACGGGTGTACTGGCAGTGGAGTATTTAGCTGCGGCCCAAGGGTTAGATTTTCGCGCGCCGTTAAAATCCACTGCTTCGATAGAAAACGCTAAAGCACTGTTGCGAGCCCAGGTGAGTTTTTATCAGCAAGACCGCTACTTTGGGCCAGACATTGAAAAAAGCGCCAGCCTGATCCGCAGTGCAGTTCTTAACACGTTAATACCAACATCATTACTCAGCAGTTTTTAAGCTGTTATTTTTCTGCTCTGCAACAGGCGTAACTTTATGATACGCCTGTCTTGTTTTAGCTGATTTAGTGGCTATTTCTGGCTAGACCAGTACAGCGTAGTTTGCTACCTTGTTGGGTCATAGGCTGCTGATATTTTCACTCTATTTTGGCAAACTAATTAACTGACATTAACTGGTGAATTGCATGGCGTTAAAAGTTGCTCATAAGGTCATTATAGGTTTTGGGTTTATTGCCATGCTGTTGTTGTTTGCCAGCATCTCTGCATTATTTAGCTTTAACACCATCACTCACTACAGTAATGCGGTAAATCAGCTGGCGGTACCTGCGCAACAACAAAGTAATCTGGCACAAATTCAGCTACTTAAACTGGCAAAACTATCAGCGCTGGGTTTTACCGCGGAGCAGCAAACTGAGATAATGGACTATCAGCAACAGTTTGCTGACAGCAAAAACCGTTTTATGCTGTTAATCAACGACTTTAATCAACTAACGGCAGAAGACGATGCTTTACAACAACCATTGAAAAACGCATTAGGTCATTTTCAACAGTACAATAGCGCGGTAGACGCTATGTTTAACGCTAAAACTGCTAGTAACATTGCAACAACGGCAATAATAGCTGAATTAAGCCAATTAGAAATACTGATAGACGATGCTGGGGCCAGCTTACTCGACTTAGCCGATGCCAATTTAATGTTAGATGAAGCGACGATGGAGCAAATTAGTGGTAATGCCGGTCGAATTGATGGTCAAATACTTGGCCTGCTGAACACCGTGCGCGAAGTAGCCGGCTATAGCGACTTAACCGTGCTGGAAAAAAACCAACAAAATATTGGTTTTAGCTTGAGTGATATTCAAGTGAATATTGATTATCTGAACCAGCAAATAAATACCGTAGACACCGATGGCCTCTGGCCACAGTTTAAGCAACAATTTGCGGCGCTGACCGAGCAATTGCAACGTAATAACTCTCTGCTTAGCATTAAACAACAACAGCTACAGCAACAACTAATGGCGCGCCGGCAACTAAACAGTTCCGAACAACAAGTTGCCCAGGCGGTACTGGCATTAGACCAGGTTGTTGACATGGCTGATCAGCGCTTCAAGCACCTGCAACAACAGGTATCAGACGCCTTAAGCTCTGGTAGCAATCGAACTCTGGTTATGCTATTGGTACTGGTGGTACTGGCTATCGTGACAGCATATTTTACGATTAATGCCATGTTGAAACCACTTGCCAGCATTAACCATATGCTGGGCGATATTTCAAAAGGCGATTTAACGCGACAGCTGAGCATAGTACAACAAGATGAGTTTGGTGCCTTGTCGGCTAAAGTTAACAGCTTAATCGCGGCGTTACGTGGCCTTATCACTAATATTCAGGAAAATGCTACTGAACTGAACAATAATGCCAGTCAATCTAGTGCAGAAGTACAGGAAATAAGCGGTTCATTGCAGCAACAACAACAACAAATAAGCCGGGTAAATAGCATAACTAATCAGTTAGCCGACAACACTAAAACGGTTGCAGATCAAGCTTTTCAAGCAGGTGAAGCCATGCAACTAGCTTTGCAGCAAAGCCAGCATATTCAGCAAATCGCCGATAACAATAATAAGCTAATTACTGATCTTGCCAGCCAGTTAACCCGCACCAGTGACGTAATGAATAAGGTAAATGATCAGTCGACCAATATTGGCGGCATTCTTACTACCATCAGCGCTATTGCCGAACAAACTAACTTACTGGCTCTAAATGCTGCCATTGAAGCTGCCAGAGCAGGTGAACAAGGCCGCGGCTTTGCGGTTGTAGCAGATGAAGTGCGCTCGCTGGCAGGGCGCACTCAACAAGCTACCAATGAAATACGCAAAATGATCGCTACTTTACAACAACAGAGTCAACAGGCTGTTACAGCGGTACTAACCGGTAAAACCGATGCCGAAAAATGTGTTGTTAGCACTCAGCAACTGGCATTAGCACTGGAAGCGGTTAATCAAGCCATTGCCCAAACTAGGCAAATAAGTAATGCCGTAAGTGATGCCAGTGCCAGCCAGTTAGTATTAGGCAGTGCCATCAGCGACAATATGCAGCACATGGTTAAGTTGGCGAATAACAGTACCATTAAGGCAGAACGCACTTTAGTACACAGTGATGATGTCGCCAGATTGGCAAAGCAATTACAGTCGGCCGCCACTCGTTTTAAGATTAGCTAAGTTGCAACAGCAAAGTAAGCTATAAAAAAGCTGGCCGAAGCCAGCTATGCAGGAAGTGACGCTAGTCCATGTTTATTATTTTGATTCCTTTCGCTAAACAATATCGCTAATTTAAAATCAAAAATCCTGATGAAACGTTGATATCAACTCTGAATTAACGGTACTTGCTGAATTTTTGCCCGCTTTTGCTGTTTTCTTAAGCGTTTACCATCCAACAGGTTAATATTCGCTTCCTGAGCAAAGATCCAAGCCTGATTGGAAAAACCACCGCTACTAACCACTATGCCATCGGTAATATCGACCGCCAGCATCTGTTGAAACATGCCGCGGACCTGCCCAATATCGACCGGATGACATGCAGACTGAATAAAAATAAGTGTATCGCGTTGGGCTTTTAAGACTCGATAGTCTGTCGCAACTTTGTCATTTATTGTCCACTGACCTTTCTGCTTTAATAAACGCTCTGCGTCCAGCAAAAATGACTGTTGACGCTCACCGCTGCCAAGCGCTAAACGTAGGCGTTGGTGTAAGCAAGCTAACCGATGCTCATCATCCAGCTCAATAAAAGCCAATACATTGCATAGCAAGGCAACAACAAACATCAACACAAAAGCCCACAACATAAACGTTGACCAAAATGCCGACAGCGTCAGGCCATTATCACTTAACAACAATGAATGTTCGGCGAAGAGCAGATACCCCCCCCCGGCTAAAATGCCCATTACCGTGCTGATAGACGATACCCAGAGCCATTTACTTTTCATTTTTACCTCAAACCAGTGTCGCGATAGCATTGATTATCGGCTTGCTTGGATTATCCTGCTTTACCAAGTTTTGATAAATGTTTTATAAATGCTGTTAAAGGGTAGCTTTGCTTAGTTACTAACCGTAGGCTCAGGCAACACCACATAATAACCCGTAAATTCGGCACACCGCTGCTGCTGACAATACAGATTAACCGTAATGCGTTGCCTTACTTTTTTACCCCGAGTAAGCGATGTTAACTCGCCAAAACAATCGAGCAACTGACAACGTGCCTCTGGCGCACTGCTAATAGGATGCAGGTAACGAATATCAGCCTTGGCCAGCACCTGTGAGCCGCTTAATCCCAGACTCTGTAATTGCATAAACAGCATACCCCAGCCAGTTAGGGTAGCCAGCGTATAAATACTCCCGGCAAACATCGTATTATGCAGATTAATATTAGGTGCCAGTGGAGCGCTGCAGCGTAATTGATAACCGTTAAAACCGCTGATCTGCAGCTGCATAAACTGGCTAAGTGGGATGGTTTGCTGCCAGGTATCGCTTAACTGCTGCTGCCAATGGGTAAAGTCTGCACGACTACCAACAAGACGTAAGCGTTTTGACATTTTATGATGAGCAATCTCAAATAAAGGAGCTGCTATACCACACGCATAATAACCACACTGCTGATAAAAACCGAGCGCTGGCTGGCGGGCATTAAGCTGCAATTGCGTTAGCCCCAAACTTACCGCCTGTTGCTCTAATGCTTTTAATATTAACTGGCCGGCGCCTTTACCGCGAGCAACCTCAGCTACCGCCATATAGCGGATTTGCCCCACTGTTTTATCAAGTTGATGCAGCCGGCCTACTGCCTGAACCACACCAGCCAGATCGGTTAGCATAATGTGGTAAGCATGCTGCTCATGCTCATCTTGCTCAGAACCTTTGGGTTGTTGCCAGGGCGCGCGTAGTACCTGCCAGCGCAATTGATAATAAGCTTGCCACTGAGCAGCCGATTTTGGACAGATTAGTGGCCAGTCAGAGGGTATTGTCATTGACTGCTCGGCCTGAACATAGACGAATCCTATCATGCCAGCAAAATACTATGCTCATGCCTGCGACTCGCCTGAGTCTTCAGCTTCTTGTAACTCGGCACGTTGTTGTAATAAGGCGGTTAGTTCGGCACCAAGCAACACCACTAGCCAGGATAAATATACCCAAACAAATAAAATGGGTACCAATGCTAAGGCACCATAAATCGCTTGATAAGATGGAAACTCAGTAACATAGAGTGCAAACCCACGCTTAAAAAACTCAAATAAAACGGTCGCCAATAGCGCCCCCCAAAGGGCATGCCGCACCCTAACTTTAACATTAGGCACCACTAAATATAAGAAAAAAAATGCCAGCAGCGACATCACATATGGGATTAACCACAGAATAACGCTGGAAATGCCTGGGGTATAATCGTCAGCATAGCGGCTAAAGGTCGCCAGATATGACGTAACGGCTATAGAGGTACCAATAAGCACCGGGCCCAGAGTTAAAATCATCCAGTATATCGAGAAGGAAATAATTGGCCGTGGCCGTTGTTTTACCCGCCAGATTTTATTTAAGGTTTTATCAATATTATGAATAAGCAGTAATGCCACAAAAATCAAAGCGAGGATCCCTACCGCCGTCATACCTCCGGTATTACTGATAAACTCATTGATATAATTTTGAATTTCCGCGCCTTTGGTAGGAATAACATTAGCAAAAATCAACTCTTCTAACTGAGCTTTTAACTGTTTGAACATCGGAAACATACCCAGCATTGAAAACATTACTGCAACAAACGGTACCAGCGACAATAATGAAATATAAGCCAGATAACCACCAATAATAGTGATTTGGTCTTGCTGGCAACGCTGGATATACGCGGCAATAAACTTTTTGCCCTGATGCAGATAGCCTAATAACTGAGGCTGGTTCATAACCGCTCCGTAAAAACCTTCATAAGCTCAAGAATACTAGAAAAATCATAGTCAGACCAGCATGGCAGGGCAGCATGCGCCAGTACGGGCTGATGCTAGATAAACATGAAATAATATCTTACAATTTGTAAGCAGCATGAAAATTCAAAAATGTTATAGTTACACTACACACTATTAGGAAATTGAATCATGAAAAAACTACTTACGGCAACTATGGTAGCCATACTAACATTGACCAGCGCTCATGTTGTTGCAGTGGATGAAATTGCACCACAACAAGCTAAAGAAGTTCGGTTGCGCTCACTGCTCTATTCTGCCGATTACGACAGCATGATGGCTCTGGTACAAAAGAAAAAATTCACCGAAGCCTGGCCTGAGATTATGCGCTTTGCCCGCTACGGCGAAAAGTATGCGCAATATCTTGCTGGTTTATTAATGGTAACCGGGCAAGATGTACCAGAAAATATTGAAGAAGGCTTGGTATGGATGCGCTTGTCATTAGAGCAGGAAACCTCTGACTGGGAGAAACGCTACGCAGACATTACAAAAAATTTAACCAAAGCACAACTAGACGCGTTAAACCCACTGTATGAAGAGTATAAAGCCAAGTACGGAGCTGATGTGCAAAATATGTTTTGTGGTAATGAACGCAAGCCAGGCTCAAATATGCGTATGCATGTCTGCCGTAAGAATTTGCTGGCGAACGAATTCTATCTTGTAACAGAATTTAACTAAACCACCAAAACCACTTGCTGCCTCTATCAACATTCGCTGTTATTTAAATACTGCCGGCCCATGGCCGGCAGTATTTAAAACAGTGTTTACAGATTAGCGTTTATATCAGCCAGCAGCGAACGGATCCGTTCGGCATTTTTACCTAAATCACTTTTACCCAGCCGTGACTTACTGCGTATATCCAGCAAGCGTTGCTCACCAGTATTACTGATCCGAATAATCACGTCGTCCTTAAAGCCAAACCAGACTGTGGTGTCAGTCGCCTCAATAATACCTAACGCTTTATCGACGTTGACTGCGGTCATTCCTGAGCTATTTACCGCCGCCTCTGCTGCAGCAAACACCTGCTCAGCGCTTTGACTATAACGTTGTGTCACCAGTTCTGGGTAAGCTTCGCGCTGTTGTTTTGCTGTTGCTTCGCCAGCATATTCTAATGGATTAGCTGCACCAGCACGTAAAGCGGCTACCGCAACAAAAGCAGGTGGGTTAATTAAGTCAGTGGAAATATCATGAATAGGCGGTACTGATTTCGCTTTTTGCATCATACTAACCGGTAAAGCAATCGCCACAATCGCTAACGCCGCTGATACGCCGGCCGTTAACCAGCGAGTTTTGTTACGTTTTATAATAATATACAGCAGTAATAACACTAAAGCGGCGATACCAACGTAAACACCGTAACGCAAGGCAGTAAAAGCGCTGGTCAATTCTACCACGCCATACTGATAAAGTGGGCCGGGTAAAACCACCAGTAAAAAAGCCAATAAGCTGATAAGACTAACCAAGGTTGTCATAGAATATTTCCTGTTATTATTTATGTCACTGCGGTGTAATCATCAGGCTGATACTATCAGTAAAAACGTTATGGCTTAGCTTATTAGCATAAATCTTTATATAAATAGGTTTTTAAAGCGATTTTTGGATAACTATGCAAAGTGAAACATGGCTGCGAATGGGTAGCTTTATTGGTGTATTAGCCATCATGATGATATGGGAAGCCTTTATCCCTAACCGCACCTCGGCTGTCGCCACGCGTAAACGTTGGTTAAGTAACTTTTTCTTAGTCTTCTGTGGTGCTGTTATTGGCCGTTTGTTGGTGCCGGCAGGCTTAGCGGTAGTGGCCGTTTTTGCCGCAAAGCAACACGTTGGCTTATTGCACCTGGTGCCGCTGCCAGAGTGGCTGCTTATTGCACTAGCCGTAATATTATTAGATTGTGTAATTTATTGGCAACATCGCTTGTTTCATAAGCTGCCATTGCTGTGGCGGATCCATAAAGTACACCATGCCGATCCGCATTTAGATGCCTCAACCGGGCTACGTTTTCATCCTATTGAGATTGGCCTTAGTTTATTGATTAAAGCTTTAGCCATTTTACTGTTAGGCGTGCCGGCAGCAGCCATTTTACTGTTTGAAATTATTCTAAATGCCAGTGCCATTTTTAATCACAGCAATATTAAGCTGCCTGATTGGTTAGAATGGCCATTGCGCAAATTAATTGTTACTCAAGCTATGCATCGCATTCATCACAGCAAGGTCGTGCAAGAAACCAACAGTAACTACGGTTTTTGTTTATCAATTTGGGACCGTTTATTTGGCAGTTATAGCCCTAACGCTAAGGCCGGAGATGACGGCTTAGTCCTTGGACTAGACGAATACCATAGCGAAGCCAGTAATACCGGTATTGCTACCGTACTATTAATACCATTTCGAAAGACACCTGATAATAAGCAGACTAAGACGGTTTAATCGCACGTAACGTGTTAAACCCAAGCCAAATGCGAATAAACGCCGTAAGCCAGCAAATTAGCGCAAACACACTGGCAATAACGACAAAATGCTGTGGCAATAGGCAAAATAAACACAAAACCAGAATAGTTTCAAAACCCTCCGCTAAACCGGTCATGTAATGCAGACTTTTGTGCGGATACTGCGGATTATTAATACCATGCTTACTAGCCATAATCGCAAAAGCTAAAAAGCTGCTGCCAGTAGCCATAAATGACAACATTAAAAAACTACCCGCAATCGCGTTTTCAGAAGGGTTAGCGACGATAAAGGCAAACACGATCGCCGAGTAAAAGATAAAATCTAAGGTGATATCTAAAAAACCGCCAGCGTCAGTCACACGAGTTGCTCTGGCGATTGCGCCATCTAGCCCATCGGCCAGCCGGTTTACTAATATCAGGCACAGTGCAACAATATAATATCCTAAAATAATCGCTGGCACGGCTAACATCCCCAGCAAAAACCCCACCATGGTTACCTTGTTAGCACTAAAGCCGACCTTGATAAGTTGCTTTGCTAAGCTGGCAAGAGGCTTTTTAAGCAGCCGATTTAGCATAGGATCAATCATAATCTACCTGGTTATGTTATACACGACGATAATAATCAGCGAGCTCTAGATGCTGGGCTTGCGACGGCAAATTACTGATGGCATGGCTCACCATAATAGCCGGGACGCCACTGGCGCGCAGCTGCGTAAAGGCCCATTGGCTAACCTGAACACTGGTACTAGGGTCGAGGCTGGCGAAAGGTTCATCCATTAATAACGCTTGTGGCTGATTAGCCAGCGCTCTGACTAAGCCTACCCGTGAACGCTCGCCACCGCTTAATTGCTCTGGATAGTGCTTGGCAACATAGCCTAAATCAATATTGTTTAACATGGCCAACGCCGCTGCTTGGCGCTGCGGCTTATTTAGCACTTTACCGTTGCTGTCAGCCAGCGCTTTAGGCAAAGCAAAACAGATATTGTCGACCACATTTAAGTGCGGAAAAAGATACACATCTTGCATCAACAGCCCTATCCGGCGCTGTTCAATGTTAAGGCCATTAACCGCAATGTTATTCAGGCTAATATCGCCACTTATTGTGGCATGGCGAATAATATCGCCTAATAACCAGTGTAAAAAAGTTGATTTCCCCATACCACTGGGCCCTGTTAGTACTAATAATTCACCGGGCGCTAAGGCGATATCAGGTAAATCGATACGCCACTTAGTGTTATAAATATGACAATCAGTGATACGCAACATGGTAACTCCCCCGCATACGCTGGGCCAGCAAACTGGCAATCAGGAAAACAATAAATGGCAGAGCGGCCTGCACCAACATATACACTGCAATGATCTGTTGCTCATTACCCGAGGCTATGGCAACCGCCTCCGTAGTAATGGTAACCACCCGGCCGGCACCAATCATTAGCGTTGAAATATACTGCGCGACGCTAACCGAAAAGGCGATCGCCAAGGCGCTTAATAACGCAGGGCCTAACAACACAAAGCGTATTTTAAACCAGCGTTGCCAATAACTGTAACCGAAACTGGCCGCGACTACTTCATAGTGGCGGTTTACACTTTGAAATGGCCCACGCAGCACTAAGTAGCTATAAGCAAAAGTAAAGGGTAAATGCGCCAGGACCACCCAACTGCTATGATAGCCCGCCGCCAGAGTGGTATGCGCTATTTGCCAGCCATACACCATACTAAGCTGTGGCAGTAAAATAGCCATTAACCAAATGTAATCAGGTAAATAACGCTGGCGCTGGTGCTGTAATTCAAGCGCCAGCACGCTTAACGCGACGCCTAACACGCTACTGAAAATGCCAATACCCAAACTGTTTAGTAGCGGCCCCTGAATAAAAAACCATTCTTCTTGCCATAAGGAAAAAGACAGCTTAGCCAGGCTCGGTGCCCCCTGACTACTCCAGCCAACAGACCAAAGTACAAAAGTGGTTAAAATAGCCACAGTTAATAGGCTAAATGCCGTTAACCACAGTGTAAATAGGCGGCCAACACTGGCTATTCTTAATGGGTTAGCCATCACTGCATTGAAGTGTATACGCATTAACACCAGCCCTTCATGCAGGTAAATCGCGCCAACTAACACTGCAAGCATCACTAGCAATACCACATTACCTAACCACGCCTGAGCCTGATCGCTTTCACTAAAGCCCGTTTGCCAGTGGTATAGCACCACGGCATAAAGCTGAGGAATATTTGGCCCAATCAGCAAGCTGACATCGAGCACTGACACGGTGTACGCCATTGCTGCCAGCAGCGCCAAACGCGACTGTTTTAATATCGCGGGAAACACCAATAACCACCAACTAGCCGCGTCGCTATAGCCAAGCGCTCTGCCTTGTAACAACCAATTTTTAATGGCTAGCTGCCGCCCCAGTGCACTGAATATCAGCAGAAAAAACGGCACTTCTTTGATGCTTACGGCTAAAACCATGGTAAGCAAACTTTTCCGGGGTAAGCCAAGCCATGCGGGGGCACCGTAACCGAATATCCCGTAAAGGACACTCCATAGCATACCACTGGGGCTAAACAGATAAACCAAGCCTAGGGCCACCGCTAAATGTGGCAAAGAGAGTAGAGGCGCCAGCCTGTTTTCCAATGCTTGCCAGCGTCGGCTAAAGCGATATTGGCTATACACCATAAAGGCTACATACAAAGCCAAAAGTGGTGCCGCTAACGAAAGGAACACACTGGCTACAATGGACGTGGCCAAACCGTTGTACGTTAAAAAACGGGTAATATCAGGCCATGACAGCGAACCCGTTGGCCATAAGCCCATTACAATACCAAACAGCGGCAGCCCGGCAACCAGCCCAACCACTAGCCAACCAACGCTAAGTGTCAGGCGCCGTATCGTTGTTGCCATGACACTTCAATCACTTGCTGCCAACTGCTGTGTAATTCTTGCTGTGCCGGCAGGGTTGCCGCGTCATCCACTAATGGCTTTATCACGGTAGGATCGCCCCAACTACTCGTTAGTTTTTGCTGTTGCGCATATTCGCTTAATAAAAAATTAATCACCACTTTTGCCGCATCCGGACTTTGGGCACCTTTAGGAATAGCTAAATTATGGCTATTGGTAATGGCCCCTTGAGCAAAATAGTGACGTTGTGAAGTCGCAGCAAGCCTTGCTGACTGCTGATCTTTCACCAGTTGATTGGGATTAAAACTGACGACCATCGCCAGTTGCTGTTGCTGAAATAACGATAGCTGTTCGGTGTTAGAGCTGGGGAACGCCCGCCCTTGTTGCCAACTGAGCGGATGTAATTGATCGAGATAATTCCACAATAATGGCAGCAACTCAGCTTGCGCGTCGACAGTGGCGGTGTGCAGTAAACGCTGATCATTAGCGCTTAATGCCACCAATAGCTGCTTTAAAAAGGTGGTACCGTGAAACTCGGGTGGCCGTGGATAACTAATTTTACCGGGATAGCGTTTAGCTGCCGCCAATAAACTGCTGGGGCTGATAGTGTTGTTCGTGCTGAGCGCATCAGGCGTGGTATCAGCGCTTTGCTTAAATAGCGTCGCATTACTAATAACATTAAATTGCCCCACGCCCCAAGGCACTTCAAATTCGTCCATCGCCACACCAAAATCATGCTGCAAAGGCAAGGTATCTGTTGCTAATAATGCTGTATTGGGAATGTGCGACCACAGCTGGCCTAGCAATAACTGCTGCTGTTTAAGGTAACTAAAATTTTCACCATTTACCCACAGTAAATCAATAGCGCTTTGGCTACCGGCTTCTGCTGTTAAGCGGCTGATGGCTTCACTGATATCTGCTACTTTTACATGGCGCAGGCGAATTTGATAACGGTCGGCAAGTTCTTTACTCGCCCAGCGCAAATAATCGTTTACCGGTTTAGAACCGCCCCAAGCATAAAAATAAACCGTTGCCCCTTTTGCACTGACGAGAGTTTGCTGCCACTGCAAACCTTGCTCTGCTTGCTGTTGCGTTACTTGGTTCGCACAAGCGGAGCCCGCCATCAATAACAGTAAACTTGCTATAACAACAAAATACCCTGTGCAGCGTCGCCCATAAGTACGTTGGGTAATGCTAAAAGTTGGCCAGATCATTTTTTAACCTCGACGCCAGCGATGAAAACGTGCCACCAAAGCCAGCAGCTTTTGCGGTGCATGGGCTTTTTTCCAATTTCCTGCCGCGTTTTTATTAGCCTCAGCCATCGTTGGGTAAATATGAATAGTACCTAGCAATTTATTTAAACCGAGGCCATGTTTCATGGCTAACACAAATTCAGCCAATAACTCACCGGCGTTGGCACCCACTATGGTGGCACCTAAAATTTTGTCTTTACCGGGTTTGGTTAACACTTTTACAAAACCACGGGCATGATTATCTGCCAAGGCGCGATCTAAACCGCCTATATCATAACGCGTTACCTCTACCTCGATACCCTGCTGTTTAGCCGCTAACTCATTCAACCCCACTGTGGCAATTTCAGGTTCGGCAAAGGTAGCCCAGGGAATAACGCTGTAATCAACTTTAAAGGTTTTAAACGGTCTGAACAAGGCATTCACTGCCGCATACCATGCTTGATGACTGGCGGTATGGGTAAACTGATAAGGGCCGGCTACATCACCAGCAGCTAAGATATTCGGATATTTAGTTTGCAAAAACGCATTAGTAATAATGGTACGGTCGGTTTCAATGCCGAGTTTATCTAAGCCAAAACCAGTCAGGTTAGCCTGGCGCCCAACCGCCACTAGAATGTGGTCAAAGGGAATATGCTGCTGCTCACCCTCATATTCAATAACTAATACCTTGCTGTGACTATCGGCCTGTACTGCCATGGCGCGGCTATTAAGCCGCACATCCACACCGTCTTGTTGCAATTGATTTTGCAGATATATAGCGGCATCAGCATCCTCTTTGCTAAGCAGCTGGCCAGCCTGTTCAACCTGGGTTACCTTAGTACCCAAACGCGCAAAGGCTTGGGCTAACTCACAACCAATCGGCCCACCACCAAGCACTACCAGCCGTTTCGGCTGTACCCGAAGTTGCCATACGTTGTCGGCCGTTAAATAATCGATATCTTTTAAACCTGCAATATCAGGTACAAAAGCCCGGGCTCCGGTAGCAATAACAATATTACGGGTAGTCAGTGATTGCACACCCTGCTCCGTTTGAATATCTACCTGCCAGGGCGACACGATGGTGGCACTGCCAATAACCACGTTAACGCCTAATGACTCGTAACGTTCAACCGAATCGTGCGGCTCAATCGACTTAATAACGCGGTGTACCTTGTCCATTACCGCAGCAAAGTCTATTTCTGGTGGGGCATAGTGTACTCCGGTATTTTGTGCAGCATGGTGCACATAAGCTAACTTACTGGCATGTAGTAAACTTTTAGAAGGTACACAACCAGTATTTAAACAATCGCCACCCATTTTGTGTTTTTCAACTAAGGTTACCGATGATTTTACGGCCGCAGCAATATAGGCAGTAACCAAACCCGCGGCACCGGCACCAATAACCACGAGATTACGGTCAAATTTTTTCGGTTTACTCCAACCTTTATACACCCGACGTTGTTGCAACGCGCTAAGTATAAACTTTGCCATGATAGGGAAGCTACCCAACAGCACAAACGAGAGAATAAGCTCGCCAGAAATAATATCTGACAACTGATTTATTTCCGCTAATTGCGTACCGGCATAGACGTAAACTGCCGTACCGATAAACATACCTATTTGGCTTACCCAGTGATAAGTCCAGGTTTTAATGCTAGTGACACCCATCACCAAATTGATCATAAAGAACGGAAATATCGGCACCAGCCGCAAACTGAGTAAGTAGAATGCACCGTCTTTTTCAATGCCTTTATCAATAGCATCGAGCTTCTTGGCGAACGTACTTTTTACCCAATCTCGTAGTACAAAACGCGACACTAAAAAAGCCAGTGTGGCACCAATACTGGAGGCAAATGATGCCAGCAACAAACCCCACCCCAAACCAAATAGCGCACCGGAAGCCAGGGTTAACACCGCAGCACCGGGTACACTTAATGCCGTGGCGCTGGCATAAATAAACAAGTAGCCAAAAAAGGCAACTAACCAGTTTGCTGCGATAAAATCAGCCAAGGCTTGCTGATTACTTTTTAAGCTTTCCAGCGTGAGATATTGGTTTAGATCAAATAAAAAAAAGCAGGCCACTAACACGGCGAAAATAACAACGACGAGTATTTTTTTTATATTCATGTTGTGTTTACGCCTTAAATTTATAGCTATAACTTAACTGCACACTTCTCGGCAGTTCAGGAAAAACCAAAGTAGAGCCAAAATACCCCCCTTCAAACACTGGCCGCCAATTTTTTTCATCAGTAACATTACGCACTTCTAAGCGTAAACTAGATTGCTCAGTAAGGTTAACGCTGGCATGAAGGTTTAGGGTAATTTGGTCACGAATTAACACGGTAGCTAAATAATCTAAAGGGTAACTTTTGCTGTAAATAGCCGATCCAGATAACTCCAATTTCTCCAGCATTTGCCAGCCGGCACTGGCTGAAACGGTTTGTTGTGGTATGCCTTGTAGCAGTCTGTTAGAAGGAGCAAACCCGGCGAAATTGGGTGCGCCGATGCCGGTTCCCTGAATAATATCAGGCTGTGAATTATCAAACGCATCCGCTACTTGCTGCGAGTCCTGAGCGCTGGCCGAATTATCAAAACGCGCGTCAAGGTAACTGTAGCCTAAATTAGCCCACACCGTTTGTCCCTGGTAATACAATTGCGCCTCAAATCCCTTAGCGATAATGCCAGTGTTGCTGCCATCGCGATTACGTAAACTGCGTGTTTGCTCAAATATTGACGCATCGGCATACCAAGGCGAGTTTACAGGTGAATACTTCAGGCCTAATTCCAACAAGGTATTTTCAGTCGCAAAATTAAGGGGGTTGATAGTGTTGCCAGCCCCTAACACGGTACCACCCGCCATGCTATTGGACGTAGCCTCGTTGTAGCTATAGGTAACATAGCTAACGAGCTCAGCGCCCAGTTTTAAGCGGCCGCTGGCTGCGCCGGAATATAACCAGTTACTAAAACTATCTGCTGCGGCAATTTGCCCTACTGGCGCAATAGCATCGCGGGCAGTAACCGCATAATGATCGGCACGTAGGCCGATTGTGGTACTAAAAATATCACTCCAGTCACTGTCTTGCTGGGCGAACAAGCCCGTTTGCCAGGTTGTAGAGTCGGTAGTATCAGATAAAGAAAAATCGAGTGTACCATCACCGTCTGTATCGTAATTAGCACCGGGTGACACAAACACCCCGGGGCGCAGCTCTACTAAGCGAGCTTTTTGGGCAGCGGTCAGCGCAATTCGCCGCTGCGCCAAACTACCCAGTAAATCGATAGGCAAATCAGCTTCAGTGGTAAATTGGCTATAGCCTAACACTTCGTTATAACGAATATCTAAGCCCCAGATAGTTTGTTGTTCTGGGTTAAACACTGACTGCACTTCAATTCTATTCTGAGCAGTAATGGCGCCATCGATAATTTCAACAAAACTATTTTGTGCAATCGCTTCACGGTCTAAATATTGAAAATAACTGCGGTTAGTCAGAGTATGATTGGAATTTAACTGGCGCTCATAGGTGCTATGCAACAGGGTGGTCTGCGCATTACTGATGTTGTCGGGATCAGTTAACACTGTGCTGCGCGGCAAACGCACCTCGCCAGTTGGCGAGACCAGCGCAAAAGCGCCGGGCACCATAGAGCCATTGGGCTGCACACCTTGCCCGGTAATATACAAGCCTTGGTCAATTAGCTTTTGGGTAGGCCGGTTAATACCGGCGTTATCAGTAAAGTCGACATCAAAGTGTTCGAGGCTAATGTCCCAGCTTGACTGGTTATCCGGCAACACCCGGTAAGCTACAAATATATCTGCACTGTGGTAGCCACTATAATCATAAAAACTGTCGTTATCGATATACTCTGCACTAACCCGAATACCACTTTTACCTTGCTCAATAGCATGGCTAACATCAACTTGCCCGCGATAATTCTGCCAGCTGCCCGCGCTGGTTTGCAGCTTAATATCGGTGCCCAGCAATGTTGGTACTTTATTGTTTAAGTTAACAAAACCACCGTTACGTTGCGAGCTACCCAATATAACTGAAGGCGCCCCTTTCACTACATCGACTTGGCCAACACTATTAAAGGACAACGGAATACCAAAACCGTTGTTTCCTCCCTGACGGCGCAACCCCTGCTGAAACACTTCGCCTAACTGGCCACGAATGGTTGGTAAACTTGGCGCACCAAACCCACTGGCCGCATAGGTATTTGGTACTAAGATCAACACATCCTGCAGATCATCAATGGCTAACTTGTCTAACATGTCACTGGAGATTGCGGTTAATGAGCGGGCAATCTCTGACAGATTTTTATCTTTACCAAAGGGACCGTCTACCAGGGTGTTTTTCGGCGACATTACCACAGCTGATTGACTCACTCCGGTGACTATAATCCGTTCAACCTTATTATCTTGCGTGTCGGCAGCCACCGAAAAGGCTAATACGACGCTGGTCGAAACAATGATGCTATTGGGTATAATCGACATAGTTTTCCCTTAATTAAGCTACTGATCTACTAGACCTGCTGACAGCACATTGTATTACACAAGGTTATTACAAAAGGTTATTACAAAAAAAAACCAGCTTAACGCTGGTTTTTTTATTATTCGAGGCGCTTACACGCCGCGGCTAGACCGCTTACGGTCGCTTTCAGTTAAAAAGCGCTTACGAATACGAATAGATTTAGGAGTAACTTCTACCAATTCGTCATCATCAATAAATTCCAGTGCCTGTTCCAAAGTGTAGCGGATTGGCGGCACAAGGTTAATGGCTTCATCAGTGCCTGAAGCGCGAACGTTGGTTAATTGCTTACCTTTTAAGCAGTTAACTGTTAAATCGTTGCTACGGCTATGGATACCAATAACCTGACCTTCGTACACTTCTTCAGCGTGGCTGATAAACATACGGCCACGTTCTTGCAATGAGAAAATAGCATAACCCGCCGCTTTACCCATGGCATTAGAAATCATTACACCGTTCATACGCTGACCAATAGTACCGCCTTTATGAGGGCCGTAATGATCAAAGCTGTGGTACATCAGACCCGTACCAGAAGTAATTGTCATAAAGTCGGTACGAAAACCAATTAAACCACGGCTTGGCATATTAAAATCCATACGGATACGGCCTTTACCGTCTGGCTGCATATTGGTCAAGTCGGCTTTACGCTCACCCATACGCTCCATAATGGCGCCTTGGTTCTGCTCTTCACAGTCGATGGTAACATTTTCCATCGGCTCCATCTTCACGCCATCTACTAGCTTCATAATTACTTCAGGACGAGACACCGCCAATTCGAAACCTTCACGGCGCATGTTCTCGATTAACACGCCTAAGTGTAATTCGCCACGGCCCGACACTTTGAACTTGTCGCCGTCTTCCGTTTCTTCTACCCGCAGTGCTACGTTGTGCTTCAGCTCATGGCTTAAACGATCTAAAATCTGCCGTGAAGTAACAAACTTACCTTCTTTACCCGCAAACGGTGAGGTGTTTACCTGGAATGTCATGGTCACAGTAGGCTCGTCAACTTGTAACGCAGGCAAAGCCTGAACCTTAGTTGTACTACAAATGGTATCAGAGATTTTCAGCTCACCGAGGCCGGTAAAGGCAACAATATCGCCCGCTTGTGCTTCTGGTGTTTCTACCCGCTCTAAGCCCAAATAACCAAATACCTGGCCAACTTTAGCGTTACGCTTACTGCCATCAGCACTGACAATAGTCACTTGTTGGTTTGGCTTTAACGTACCACGCCTAATGCGGCCGATGCCAATAATGCCCAAATAGCTAGAGTAATCCAGTTGTGATACCTGGATCTGGGTTTCACCATTCAATTCAACCGCTGGCGGTGCGACGTGCTTTACAATAGCTTCAAATAAGTCGGTAATATCCGGCTTTTCTACTTTATGGTCTAAAGTAGCCCAGCCATTTATTGCTGAAGCATAAACGATAGGGAAATCAAGTTGCTCGTCGCTAGCACCTAAGTTATCAAATAAATCAAAGACCTGGTCGATAACCCAGTCTGGCCGTGCACCCGGACGGTCAATTTTGTTTACCACAACTATTGGCTTTAAACCGTGTGAGAACGCTTTCTGAGTTACGAAGCGCGTCTGTGGCATTGGGCCATCAACGGCATCAACCAATAACAATACTGAGTCTGCCATTGACAGAACCCGTTCAACTTCACCACCGAAATCAGCGTGACCCGGGGTATCAAGAATATTGATATGATAGCCATTCCAGCGTACTGAAGTATTTTTAGCCAGGATAGTAATACCGCGCTCAGACTCCTGGGCATTGGAATCCATCATCCGTTCCTGCAGCTTGGCACGGGCGTCGAAGGTACCAGATTGTTGCAGCAGTTTATCTACCAGGGTTGTTTTACCGTGGTCGACGTGAGCAATGATGGCAATATTACGCAGTTTATCTAAAGTGGTGGCGGTGACGCTCATGAATCAATATCCTCTGTGGCACTAGATGACCATAATGACCACCAGGCAAACGCTTTTCAAAAGTAAAGGGCGCATATTCTACTCTTTTTTTTCACAGAAAGAAAAAGTCCTTGCATTGCTTTAGCGATTTTTTTTCAAACAACGCTGAAAAATCAACTACACTAAGCCGTTAAGGCAGCGCACCATTAGCGAGCAGCTCAGCACCAACATGGTGCGACTGATGGTTTTTTAAGTTACATCAATAAATTAAAGTCATTAAAATCAATAGCTTTATATATTGGCATATATCTGGCATTTAGCTGTGCAATCACTATTTCAGTGTACAAATCAGGTCAATTGGAGGAATACATGTCTGTATCGGAAGTGTTAAAGTTAATCAAAGAAAACGACGTTAAATTCATTGATCTGCGTTTTACCGATACAAAAGGTAAAGAGCAGCATGTCAGTATTCCGGTAAGCCAAGTTAATGAAGATATGTTTGAAGACGGTAAAATGTTTGACGGCTCTTCAATTACTGGCTGGAAAGGTATAAATGATTCAGACATGATTCTGATGCCTGATCCAAGTACTGCCGTGCTAGACCCCTTTTTTGAAGAAACCACCTTAAATATTACCTGTGACGTTATTGAACCGAGCACCATGCAAGGTTATGACCGTGACCCACGCTCTATAGCTAAACGTGCTGAAGAATATTTAAAATCAACCGGCATTGCCGATACGGTATTGTTTGGCCCAGAACCTGAATTTTTTATGTTCGATGATATTCGGTTCGAAACTACCATGGCCAGTTCCTTCTTCAAAATTAACTCTACTGAAGCAGCCTGGAATTCAGGTACCGCGTACGAAGATGGTAACAAAGGCCATCGTCCAGGTGTTAAAGGCGGCTACTTTCCATTGCCACCAGTAGACTCAGGCCATGATATCCGTAGCGCCATGTGTATGGTGTTGGAAGAAATGGGCCAGGTTGTTGAAGCGCATCACCACGAAGTGGCTACTGCTGGTCAGAATGAAATTGCTACCCGTTTTAATACTCTGACTAAAAAAGCCGACGAAGTGCAACAATTAAAATATGTTATTCATAACGTTGCTCACCTGTACGGTAAAACAGCAACCTTTATGCCCAAGCCATTAGTTGGTGATAACGGTTCAGGTATGCATTGTCATCAGTCATTGGCTAAAGACGGTGTTAACCTGTTTGCTGGTGATAAATATGCCGGTTTATCTGAAATAGCTTTATATTACATTGGCGGTATTATTAAACATGCAAAGGCACTTAACGCCTTTACTAACCCATCAACTAACTCATATAAGCGTTTAGTACCGCATTTTGAAGCACCGGTTATGTTGGCTTATTCAGCTCGCAACCGTTCTGCATCAATTCGTATTCCACTGGTACCCAATGCCAAAGGTCGCCGCATTGAATGTCGTTTTCCGGATCCGGCAGCCAACCCTTACTTGGCCTTCACCGCTCAGTTAATGGCCGGTTTGGACGGTATTCAGAATAAAATTCATCCTGGCGATGCCATGGACAAAGACTTATATGATTTACCACCAGAAGAAGCAGCAAACATCCCTCAGGTTTGTACCACGTTAGATGAAGCAATGGATGAACTGGACAAAAATCGCGCTATCTTTACCAAAGGTGGCGTAATGTCAGACGCCATGATTGACGCCTACATTGCAATTAAGCGTGCTGAATCACGCAGATTAGCGGTAGCAGTGCATCCATTGGAGTTTGAACTGTATTACAGCGTCTAAGTTACGCTAAGCGTTATCCGGCCCACCTCGGTGGGCCTTTTTTTTGTAGAATTCTTTATTAAAGCACGCTAAAGTGTATCGATAATGATTAAAATGCAACATCAATGGATTTGAAAAGCATATGAATAAGTTACTGTTGTTATTAACTTTGCTGACAATCATGCTGCCATTGCAGGCGCAGGAGAAGCGTATTTTTGTTACCAAAGATGCCAATGGCGTGATGGTATTTTCCGACAGCCCTCAGCCAGGTGCTGAAGAAATTAATCTTACTTCCCGTCCCAATATCATGGCATCGACAGACCCTACCCTGCCTCCCAGGAAACCGGCAGAACCTGAACCGTTTAAAATTACCATAACCCAGCCTGAAAATAATGGCACGGTAAGGGATAATACCGGTTCAGTTTACGTATCAGGCCGCATATCGCCGATGTTTCAGCGTGGTTTACAAGTCAGGCTGGTAGTAGACGGCACCCCACTTAGCGAGCCACAAAATAAAGCTACATTTATTCTGCGTGATATTGACCGCGGCGAGCACACGTTGCAAATGGAATTGTTTGATCAAAGCGGCAAGCTTATTGCAACCAGTCCCGTCACAACCTTCTATCTTCACAGAGCGTCGGTAATTAACCCCAATTAGTGCAGCACAGGCTGTATTTCGGCTAAAAACCGATTACACTGCCCTCCACCTGCACTAAATTGGTGCAGCAGAGGTGACAGTGTGACAACTCAGAACCAACAAACCGATTTTTTTGCCATTGCCGAACAACTCACCACCGCGATACTGTTGCTTGATAGCGACCTAATGCTGCGTTATTTCAATACCGCTTGTTGCGCAGTAATGGGACTGGGCGAAAAGCGCCTGTCGGCACAGTATTTCCCTGGTTTGTTTCAGCATCTTGATATTAAAGCCAGTCACTTAACGGCGGTGCTTAGTAGCAAGCAGGGTTTTAGTGTCAGCGATGTCCAGGCCGTGTTGCTCGATGGCCGCCATCTGTTGCTGGATATTGCTATAACCGTTAGCGAGCAACCGGCTAACCACTTACTGCTTGAACTTCGTCAGGTTGACCAGCAGCGCAAAATCAGTATGGAAAGCTTACAACAACACCAGCATTTGGCGGCACGTGAGCTTATTCGTGGCCTGGCGCATGAAATTAAAAACCCACTAGGCGGCTTGCGCGGTGCAGCGCAGCTGCTGGAAGAATCGTTAGACGATGAACAAAAGGAATATACCCAACTGATCATTGCTCAGGCAGATCGCTTGCGTAATTTAGTTGACCGCCTGCTGGGCCCTTACCGGCCACCGCAGAAACAGCTAACTAACCTGCATCAAGTGGTAGAACAAGTGTTGCAACTGGCACAAATGGATAACCCGGGCAAAGTTCAATTCAGCCGCGACTATGACCCCAGCATTCCCTATTTCAGCTTTGATCCCGAACTACTGCAACAAGCGCTACTGAATATAGTGAGAAATGCGCAACAAGTGCTCCCTGATGGTGGCGCCATTTGCTTACAAAGCAGAATTTTGCACCAACATACCTTGAACGGAAAACGCTATAAGTTAGTCGCTTTTATTAAAGTTATCGACAACGGTCCCGGCATACCTGCCGATATTAAAGATACTTTATTTTACCCGATGGTCAGCGGTACAGCGGGTGGCACAGGCCTGGGACTGTCTATTGCGCAAACCCTTATCCATCAACACGGCGGCTGGATAGATTGCGATAGCTGGCCAGGCCAAACTGAATTTACCCTATATTTGCCTATATCAGACTCAGAGGAGTAACGTAATGAGTAATACCGTCTGGATTATCGACGACGACAACTCAATTCGTTGGGTGTTAGAAAAAGCATTGTCCCGCGCTGACATTAAATGTGAAAGCTTTGCCTCAGCCGACCTAATGCTGCAGCGGCTGGAATATGATCAGCCCGCGGTAGTGGTGTCTGACATCAGAATGCCAGGAACCGATGGTATGGCACTGCTTACTAAGCTACAACATCTGGCGCCGGAACTGCCGGTTATTATCATGACCGCACATTCGGATTTAGACAGCGCCGTTAATGCATTTAAACGCGGTGCTTTTGAATATTTACCGAAACCATTTGATGTGAATGATGCCGTAGCGCTTATTAGCCGGGCGCTACAACATAGCCACAGCCAGTTGGCTAAACAAAAACCGCAGGTAGCCAGCATAACGCCGGAAATTATTGGCGAAGCGCCGGCAATGCAGGAAGTATTCCGGGCAATTGGCCGCTTGGCACGCTCAAGTATTAGTGTGTTAATCAACGGCCAATCGGGTACTGGTAAAGAACTAGTAGCTAGGGCATTGCACAAGCACAGCCCGCGGGCTGAACAACCCTTTATTGCCTTAAATATGGCCGCCATACCGAAAGATTTAATTGAGTCTGAGCTGTTTGGCCATGAAAAAGGGGCTTTTACCGGCGCCAATAACTTGCGTAAAGGCCGTTTTGAGCAAGCAGACGGCGGCACACTGTTTTTAGATGAAATTGGCGATATGCCACTGGATGTGCAAACCCGTTTATTGCGCGTACTGGCCGATGGCCAGTTTTACCGGGTAGGCGGCCATCAGGCAGTATGCGTTGATGTAAGAATTATTGCCGCCACTCACCAAAATTTAGAGCAACTAGCGCAAGAGGGCAAATTCCGAGAGGATTTATTTCACCGCCTGAATGTGATTCGGGTACATATACCGACCTTAAAAGACCGCAAACAAGATATCGCCAAACTCGCTCAGCACTTTTTGCAACAAGCAGCGAAAGAGCTGAATGTGGAAGCGAAAATCCTAACCAAAGAAGCTGAACAATTTTTAAGCCAGCTAGATTGGCCAGGTAATGTCCGACAACTGGAAAATAGCTGCCGCTGGTTAACCGTGATGGCAAGTGGCAAGCATATTGTGGTAGCAGACTTACCACCTGAACTACTGCAGCCGATAAAAACTTCAGCAAAAACCAGCTCGCCACAACATGGCGATTGGCAAAGCCAGCTGGCCAGCTGGGTGGAAGATAAATTAGCCGCTGGTGAACAAAACATTCTGGCTGAAGCCGGCCCGGCGTTTGAGCGAATTGTTTTACAACAGGCCCTGCACTTTACTCGCGGCCATAAACAAGAAGCGGCCCGTTGCCTGGGCTGGGGCCGCAATACACTGACACGTAAGTTAAAAGAACTAAACATTGAGATAACAACAACAAATAAGTTACCACTCGTATGATGCCGTCAATAACTGCCAACCTGCTCGACATTGAGCTTAGCTCGCAATGGCAGCAACAATTACTGCCTTTGTGGCAACACTTTGTGCACGGCGATCTGCAAAGCAGCGACCAAACCAGGCTAAGCTATAGCTATTACTTGGTTAAACCAGCAAGACAGGCGGTGGTGTTTAGTACTGGCCGGGTAGAAATGGCCATAAAGTACCTTGAGCTAATGCAAGAGTTTATCACGGCTGGCTACAGCGTTTTTATCCTCGATCACCGGGGGCAGGGCCAGTCGGCACGCCTACATCACGACCCCCACCTGGGCTATGTTGCAGATTTTCAGCACTATGTCAGCGATTTTGAGCAATTTGTCAGTGAGATAGTCGAACCCTCTGGCCATCAGCAGCATTTACTGCTGGCGCATTCGATGGGTGCCGCCATTGCCTGCCGTTATCTGCAGCAGCATCAGCACCCTTTTGTCGCTGCCATCTTTGGTTCACCGATGTTTGGCATAAATACCGGTAAAGTACCCGCCGCTCTGGCAAACCGGTTGGTCGCTGGCTACGGCTGGCTTAGAGACAAACTACAATGGAACAATCAACAGTATTTCCCCGGCCAAACAGCCTACCTGGAAAAGCCTTTTGCCGATAATCTGTTAACCGCCAGCCATGCTCGCTATTGCTGGCTGTGCCAACTGTATCAGCAATATCCTGATAACCAATTAGGGGGGGTTAGCTGGGCTTGGCTGACCCAGGCCATCCGGGCTATGGCCAGCATCCAGCAGCAAGCCACGCAATTTAACGTCCCGGTTTTAATGTTGCAGGCAGCAGACGATCAGATCGTCAGCAATTCGGCACAAGATAGCTGGTTTGCCCGTTTGCCGACGCCATTGTATAAGCAACAGACCATACTGCCAGGCGCAAAACATGAAATTTGGATGGAGCAGGATGCTATCCGTCAGCAAGCGTTTGCTGCCATTAACCATTTTCTGGCTGAACTGAAAAGTACCCCACCGTCAGTCGACGCTAGTGCTTAAACTCCACCGGCAAAATTATGTTGTCGCCAGGCTTCATAACAGACGATTGCCACGGTATTTGCAAGATTCAGACTACGCGCGCCAGCTCGCATCGGCACCCTGATACGATGGTGCGCGGGAATGGTATCGCGCACCACATCCGGTAGCCCGGCAGTTTCTGAACCGAACAGCAACACATCATCTGACTGAAACTGCTGCAGCTGGAAAGGCTGACTGCCCTTAGTGGTAAGCGCCAAGATCCGCTTACCCGCTATAGCGGCCACAAAAGCACCATAATTAGCATAACGACTGACATTAGCCAGATCGTGATAATCGAGCCCGGCACGGCGCAGTTTTTTTTCTTCAAAATCAAAGCCCATTGGCTCAATAATATGCAGTTTACAACCGGTATTTGCTGCCAGCCGTATAATATTCCCAGTATTAGGTGCTATTTTCGGTTCAAATAATGCAATATGAAACATAACGGCCTGTGCCAAATAAGCAAAAGGGAGTTAATTTACACTTTGCAGCAGCGAAGTTAAAGCGCTTAGTCGTTAACCGTAGGTCAATCACTACACATTTAATTTGCTTAGGGCAGGCTATGCCAGCTATATTTAGGCAGTATTTTGTAAATTACAAGGACGTGTTTGTTATGCCTTTGCCAGGTTGGCTATTTTTACTTGCGTTATCATCGGCTTTCTCAGTCCAGGCAAATATTGGCAGTGAACTGCTGACTAACTCTGTTCTAGTTAAACTTTGGCCATTTCTGGCTGGTGTACTGATAACAGCTGTTCTGGGTTGGTGGTTGCGTCAGCAGCAGCTAGCTAAACAACAACTACAACAAAATGTGTTACGCCAATTACTAACAGATACCAGTGCGCTGGTGGCTATTATGGATCGTGACTGCCAACTGCTGCTTGCCAGCACTGCACTAGAACAACTTACTGCCAATCAAAATATCTGCCACAGCATGTACTTTGATGCCAATGCCAAAAAAGCAGCCTGGCCAGACATTCAGTTGCTATTGCAGCAAAAAAATAGCTGGCAGGGAGAGGTATGGTGGCAACTCAAAACTGATTTATTGGCAGTTAGTTTAACAATTACCCAAAGTGATAATACTGCCTGGCCGGCAGCACGCTATTTAATGGTCGCGCAGGATATTACCGAGCGTAAAAGATCTGATCAACAACAGCTGAACAACCTCACCCGTGACCCACTGACCAGCTTGCCAAACCGAATATTAGTAGAAGAGCACCTCAACACTAATATCGCAGGCTGTACCAGCCTTTATCCGGCAACCGCATTACTGTTGGTAAAATTTAATCAATTGCTGGGTACTGAGCAATCAGGCCCTAAACAGAGTAGCGCGCAGCGGATGATTGAAGCGGCTCTGGGCTTGCGTCAAGCTATAGCGCCGCAATATACGGTTGGCCGTTATAGCAGTGATAGTTTTGCCATATTAGTTGCTCCCCACTTATGCCCGCTACCCGTTGAACTTACGCTACACCAGTTAGCACATCAAATTTTAATTCAAGCTAGTCAGTTTACTCTGCCAAGGAATGCAACAGCAGTGTATGCCAGCATCGGTATTAGCCGCTTCCCTGAAGATGGCGCCGATGCCGCTGAAATTATGCACAGTGCCGAACGCGCGTTACAAACTGCAGCACGCAGTGGCATAAACCACTTTTGTTATGCTGACAGCCGTTTGCAGCAAAATGCTACCGAGTATCTGACCTTACAGGCTGAGCTAAGCAAAAGCCTGCAAAATAATGATTTTATTGTTTACTTTCAGCCGCAATTCAGCATTAGCAGCAATCGCGTGGTAGGTTACGAAGCCTTGCTACGCTGGCATAATCCAAAACGTGGCATTATGCAGCCACAGAGCTTTCTACCCTTAGCTGAACAAAGCGGTATGATAGTCGCTTTAGATCGTTTTGTATTTTTACAATGTTGTCATCAAATCCAGCACTGGTTACAAATTGACCAACTGCGTGGCCGAGTAGCCTTAAATATCTCAGTCCAAAATTTTCAACAATCCGACTTTATTGATTTTATGAATGACTGCCTGCTTGAAACCAATCAACATGCCAAGCATTTTACCTTAGAATTAGACGAGCGGATTTTTCAACACAATAGTGAGCTTCTGCAGAGTAGAATGTCAACACTGCGTGAGATGGGGTTTCAGTTACTACTGGATAATTTTGGTGATGGCATTTCTTCATTAACCACTTTGCGCCAGCTACCGCTAGATGCGGTAAAAATTTCCCGTAGCTTAATTAGTCAAATGGAACAAAAGGAGCAACAACGCAATATCACCGCCAGCCTGATTAGACTAGCGGGTTATTTACAACTGGAAGTAACAGCCAGTGGCATAGACAGTGAAATGCAAGCCTATCTGCTGCATGTGATGGGCTGTGATAAATTACAGGGCAATTTATTTAGTAAAGCCCTGCCAGTAAATGAAATACCGGCTTTATTAGCCAGAGAAAATAAATTATTGAAAAATGCAGTTAACTAACTTCATCACGTTTTTCACGGCCGAGTAAATCGACAGCGGCTAATTTGACATCTTTATGTTGGTATAGCACCTGATAAATTTGCTCAGAAATAGGCATTTCAATGCCAACTCGTTGCGCTAGGTTAAACACTTCTTTAGCGTTGCGATAACCTTCTACCACTTGCCCAATGCTGGCCATTGCGTCTTCTACCGATTTACCCTGCCCTAACAGCAACCCAAAACGTCGGTTACGTGACTGGTTATCAGTACAGGTCAGCACCAGATCACCCAGCCCCGCCATACCCATAAAGGTGTCTTTCTGCGCACCGAGGGCACAGCCCAATCGGCTCATTTCAGCCAGGCCACGGGTAATAAGTGCGGTTCTGGCATTGGCACCAAAACCAATACCATCGGCCATGCCCGCACCTATTGCAATCACGTTTTTAACCGCACCGCCAAGCTGTACACCAATAAAATCAGGGTTGGTATACACCCGAAAACTTTTGGCACAATGCAGTAAATCAGATAAACGGCTGATAAAGTCATGGTCAATAGACGATAAGGTAATAGCTGTTGGCATGCCCTCCGCCATTTCCTTGGCAAAAGTGGGACCAGACAAGACAGCAAGCGCTACCTGCTCGCCCAGAATATCGCGGGCAACGTCCTGCAATAGCCGGCCGCTTTCTGGCTCTAAACCTTTAGTAGCCCAGGCCACTCTGGCGTTTGTCGATAATAATGGTTTAATTTGCTTTAACGTGTCAGCAAAGGCATGGCTTGGTACGACCACCAAAATGTCACGGCTGCTTTGCACTACCGCAGCTAAATCGGCACTAACGGTTAAGCTGGCAGGTAAGGGGATATCGGGTAAATACTTGGTATTACAGCGTAAACGCTGCATCTGTTCAACATCCTGAATGTTTCTACCCCATAATGTAATGGGGTTACCATTGCGGGCTAAACAAATAGCCAGAGCGGTGCCATAAGACCCCGCTCCTAACACTGCAATTGCGGCGTTTTCCATACTATTATGCGTCAGCTTTAACGCCTTGCGCATCGGCCTGACGCTTTTGCAGATACTGTGCAAATAAAGCATCAAAGTTAACCGGCGCCAGGTTTAGCTGCGGGAAGGTACCACGGTTTACCAGACTAGATACGGCTTCGCGGGCGTAAGGGAACAAGATGTTGGGGCAAAATGCGGCTAACATATGTGCCATCTGCGCTTCTTCCAGCTCACCTATAGAAAAAATACCGGCTTGCTGTACTTCACACAAAAAGGCCGTTTCTTCGCCTACGGTGGTGGTCACCGTCAATGACAAAACGACCTGATAAACGCCCTCTTCTACTTTTTCGCTGCGGGTATCTAAATCCAGTTTAACTTCTGGCTTCCACTCTTTACGGAAAATAGCCGGAGCGTTCGGCGCTTCAAACGAAATATCTTTAACAAAAATTCGTTGAATAGCAAATTGTAAACCTTGTGATTGTTGCTCGGTAGCAACACCGTTTGCCTGTTGATCGGCCATGAATAATTCCTAATTTAAGTTATGCAGTTAATAGTGAATCGAGTTTGCCGGCTGCCTGCAGCGCGAACATTTCATCGCATCCCCCGATATGAGTCGTACCAATAAAAATTTGTGGTACAGTTGAGCGGCCGTTAGCTTTTTCAATCATTTCAGCCCGTCGCTCTGGCTGCTGATCAATTTTTACTTCCTGATAAGCTACCTTTTTTTGTTCAAGTAGCGATATTGCCCGAACACAGTAAGGACAATACGCCTTAGTGTAAATAACCACTTCTGCCATGTTTACCTCTTTGCTTTAACTACCGGTAGACTGGCACCGGACCAGGCCCCCATTCCGCCCTGTAACATGGCGACATTCGTGAAACCTTGCTTAGCCAGTGCAGCTGCACTTTTATGAGCACTCATTCCTGTCTGGCATACCACAATAATGGGCGCATCTTTTTGCTTTTCAAGCCCAGCAAGTTTCTGCTCAGTAATTTGACTTGCGCTCAATTGACGGGCACCAGCAATATGACCCTTTTTAAAGTCGTCTTCACTGCGGATGTCTAGCACTACCCCATCCTGCCGATTCACCAACATCGTTAGCTCAGTTGGTGACAACTGGCGGATAGCCGAAAAACGGGATTTTATCCAGCCGCCCACTAACAAAAAAAAGATAATAGCCCACGCCAGACTTAGCATAGGGTGATTTGTGACAAACTCAGTAAACTGCGCCATAGCGTTAAATCTTACTCTGAACTCATTAAAGTGGCCTGAGTATAACGATTTTGTTCTAAGAAAGCAGCCCTAAAACGGTCAATCCGGGCTGGAGAAAGTTAGAAAAAGCGGTAAGATACAAAGCTCGCTTAAATGTTCAGCTAAATCAAAACCGGAGTCAGCATGAATCATCCCAGAAAGCCCCTAGTATTGTTAATTCTTGATGGCTGGGGATACCGCGAACAAACTGACAATAACGCGATAGCCCAGGCCAACACCCCGGTAATGGATAAACTTTGGCAAGAGCACCCACACAGCTTAATTTCTGGCTCTGGCCTTGATGTTGGCTTGCCTGCTGGTCAAATGGGTAATTCTGAAGTAGGCCATGTCAATTTGGGATCAGGCCGGGTGGTGTATCAGGATTTCACCCGCATCACTAAGGCGATTAAAGATGGTGATTTTTTTACTAACAAGGTATTACTTGATGCCGTGACAACTGCCAAAAATAACAGCAAGGCAGTGCACATCATGGGCTTATTATCTGATGGCGGGGTACATAGCCATGAAGAACATATCCTGGCAATGATAAAATTGGCAGAGCAACACGGCGCAGGACCGGTCTATTTTCATGCGTTTTTAGATGGCCGCGATACGCCACCGCGCAGTGCAAAAGCCTCACTGGGCAAAATAACAGAACATTTTGCTCAAAGTGGCAGTGGCCAAATAGCCTCGATAATCGGTCGTTATTTTGCCATGGACCGGGATAAACGCTGGGATCGGGTAAAACAAGCCTATGATTTACTTACTCAGGGTAACGCTAAATTTGTAGCTAAAGATGCTATTAGCGCCTTAAAAGATGCTTATCAACGTGATGAAAACGACGAATTTGTGCGGGCAACGGTAATTACTGGTGCAGCTGGCAAGCCTGTGCAAATGCAAGATGGCGACACGCTAATTTTTATGAACTTTCGTGCCGACCGAGCCCGCCAACTCAGCAGAGCTTTTACCGAACCTGATTTTAACGGCTTTAAACGCACACATCAGCCGAAACTGGCAAACTTTGTGATGTTGACACAATATGCCGCCGATATTGATGCGCCTTGCGCCTATCCACCGGAAGCCCTGCATAATGTATTAGGTGAATGGCTGGCTAAACATAATAAAACGCAATTGCGGATCTCAGAAACCGAAAAGTATGCCCATGTTACGTTCTTTTTCAGTGGAGGCCGGGAGACTGAATTTGCCGGTGAAAGCCGGATTTTAGTACAGTCACCCTCAGTAGCAACCTATGATTTACAGCCTGAAATGAGCTCAACTGAACTGACTGACCAACTGGTTAACGCTATTCAAAGCGGTGATTTTGACGTGATTATTTGTAACTATCCAAATGGCGATATGGTGGGACATACCGGTATTTTAGCCGCGGCAATTACCGCAGTAGAAGCCGTCGATCATTGTGTAGGCCGGGTAGTGTCAGCCTTACAACAAGTTGGCGGCGAGTGTTTAATTACCGCTGATCATGGCAATGCAGAAATGATGCAAGACCCTAACTCAGGTCAAGCCCATACCGCGCATACCAGTGGTCCGGTACCATTAATTTATGTCGGTCGACCCGCAACGGCTATTGATGGTGGTATTTTAAGCGATATCGCACCGACGATGCTGCACTTATTAAACTTGCCCAAACCAGCTGAAATGACCGGCAAGGTGCTGATGCCATTGAAGCAGTGTTAACCGGTAGCCTGATGATACGTCATTTCATTACTCACCTTGGCCAACAGGTACTATGGTTGTTATTGTTGTGCTGTGCGTTAACTATAGCACCTGCTTTTGGCTTGCAGGAAACGCAGCAAGTGCAACAACAACAAGAACTGCAACAAGTTCAACAACAAATAAAAACCACCGAGCGCCAGCTTAAACGTCAGCAGCAGCAACTTAATAAATCAGCAAAACAGTTGCAGCAGTCAGATCGGGCATTGGCCAAAGCGTCAGCATTGCTGCTTAACACTGAGCAACAACTTGCCGATCTAAAGCAACGTGGCCAGCAATTACTTAACCGTGAGCAGCAGTTGAAAACTGAGTTGCAACAACAGCAAGACTTATTAGCCGCTCAGTTAAAAAGTGCTTACAGCCTCGGCCAACATGACTATACGCGCTTGCTGCTTAACCAGCAGGATACCGGCAAACTGGAACGGCTCTTAACTTACTACCAATATTTTAACCGGGCCAGGGTAAAGCAGTTAGCTGAAATCAATAACACCGTGTTAGAGCTAGAACAGGTAATGCAAGAACTTGCCGGACAGCAACAGCAGCTGCAAAGTACCCTTTTTGAACAACAACAGCAGCAGCAACAACTGTTATCCGTAAAAACGGAGCAACAGCAAGCGGTGAAACAATTACAAACGGTGCTAAAAGAACAAGGTAATCAGCTTAATTATTTGCGCCAAAACGAAAGCAGTTTACAAAACACTATAGACCAACTGCGAGCTCTGGCTGAGCGCAGTCGTGAACTGCTGGGTTTAGTTGCTAATAAGGGTAAACTGCGCTGGCCGCTAAATGGTCCTTTGTTACAAGGATTTGGTGAAAACCGCCAGGGCGGTATGCGTTCTCGAGGTATTCTGATCCAGGGCCGTGAAGGTAATCCGGTACAGGCTATTGCTGATGGCAGAGTAATTTATGCTGATTGGTTAAAAGGCTATGGCTGGGTTATTGTGTTGGATCATGGTGAGGGTTTTATGAGCTTATATGGCCATAACCAAAACATTTTAAAACAACCTGGGGAGCAAATTATTGCTGGTGAAACCATAGCATCAGTTGGTATCAGTGGTGGACAAGCTAATGCAGGATTGTACTTTGAAATACGGGAAAAGGGTGATGCAGTCAACCCACTCCCTTGGCTTAGCAAAAACAAAGGTTAAAATAGGTTGCGACCAAAGTTAGCTTGCGCCACTATAATTGGCAAAAACAGGAATATCAATCGCGTGCGTATACTTTTATTTGGGCTAGCGCTAAGTGCTCTGCTGTGCTTCGATGTGTTGGCAGAAAAACCGCGCATTGCCATTATCATTGATGATATCGGTTATCAAAAAAACGATTTAAAAATGGTGGCGCTGCCTTTTGCGCTAACATTATCGGTGCTTCCTCACACCCCTTATGGTCCTAAATCGGCACAACTGGCCTTCTCGCAGCAAAAAGATGTAATGTTGCATATGCCTATGGAAGCTAACAATGGCAAAAGCCTTGGCCCTGGGGCGTTAACTCGCAATATGGATAGACAGCAGGTTCGTGCAGCCTTGCAGTCGGCGTTAGCCGACATTCCTTATGCCATCGGGGTTAATAATCATATGGGAAGCTTGTACACAGAGCTAGACCAGCCCATGGCCTGGACCATGGAATACTTAAGACAACGTCAGCTGTTTTTTGTTGACAGCCTAACCACACCGCAAAGTAAAGCACGGTTGTACGCCCGACAATATGGCGTCGCCAGCTTAAGTCGTCATGTATTTCTGGACAACGATTTGTCTGAGGCGGCGTTACAGCGCCAATTTCAACAACTACTGCATATTGCTAAACGACATCAGGCCGCCATTGCTATTGGCCACCCCTATCCACAGACTTATGAATTTTTGAAAAAAAATCTGCCGCTGCTTAACAAGCATGGTATCGAATTAGTGGGTATTTCCGCGTTATTACCACTTGAACATGACGTCGTAGCAGCCGGTTTCACCGCTCCGGCTATCTCTGCACCATAATAAAATTCGGTTTAGGGCGATTAAAAAAACCTGCATTAAGCAGGTTTTATACGTTGTTTAAACGGGATTTTTTTACTCGCTTTATAGCGAACAAAAGAATGTTTAGCTAAGAGCAGAATGCAGTTTTTTCATGGCGTTTTTCTCAAGCTGGCGCACACGCTCTGCCGATACCTGATAACGTTCTGCTAATTCTTGTAAGGTTAATTTGTTGTTGTCTAACCAGCGGGCGCGGACGATATCCTGACTTCGGTCATCCAAGGTACGCATTGCCGCCTGTAGCCGGTCTGCCGCGGCGCTGTCCCATTGCTCGTCTTCTACCTGAATAGCCAAATCAGACGCTTTGTCTTGCAAATAATATACTGGTGCAGTGAAAGCCGAGTCATCATCCTCGTCTGGAGCATCAAACGGCATATCATAATTGCTCATCCGGGACTCCATTTCCCGTACTTCATGCTCAGCTACGCCCAGTGACTCAGCAACGTGCTTAACTTCATCCTGATTAAACCAACCTAAATGCTTTTTCGCTTTACGCAGGTTAAAAAACAATTTTCGCTGCGCCTTAGTAGTAGCGATTTTAACTATGCGCCAATTTTTTAACACGTATTCGTGTATTTCAGCTTTAATCCAGTGCACAGCAAAAGACACTA
Organism: Arsukibacterium sp. MJ3; assembly: GCF_000987765.1. Taxonomy (GTDB): domain Bacteria; phylum Pseudomonadota; class Gammaproteobacteria; order Enterobacterales; family Alteromonadaceae; genus Alishewanella. Next base: position 96,119 of record NZ_LAHP01000005.1, on the reverse strand, counting down.
AACGTACACCAACAGTCGGATCAAAACGCTTAACGGCTTTCATCAAGCCAATATTACCTTCCTGCACTAAGTCGCTTATTGGCAAACCATAACCTGAATAACTGCGCGCAATATGCACCACAAAGCGTAAGTGCGACATAATTAACTGCCGGGCGGCAGTAAGATCGCCACCTTGCTGTAAACGCTCAGCCAAGCTGCGCTCCTGGTCTGCAGTTAACATCGGAATAGTGCTAACGGCATGAGTATAAGCCTCAAGGCTGCCGCTGGCTGCGACGGTAAGCGGCATAAATTCTGCTTTGGTTGTCATAGTGTGCCAATCCTTGTTAAAACTAATGCAAGTATGTTAGCACTCTTTACGCGAGAGTGCTAATTTTGGATTGGTTGTTTTTAAGATCTGGTTATTCTAAAAAAATAACATTAATAATTAAACGTTATTAAGGGCCGGTGGGTTCTATGACACTGATATGGCGGCGCACGGATAAATAAGACCCTGTAAGGCCCAACAAGATGGCAATCAGCAACAAACTGAGGAATTCATTGAAATTCATTGCCTGTAAACTAAAGTCGCTTTGATACAATGCAGTGACATTACTTATTGCACTTTGCAGCCACCAGAGCATGGCTTCCACCACCAGAAACGCTAATAAGCCGCCAAAAACGCCAAACCAGACTCCGGTATATAAAAAGGGTCTTTGAATAAACGCGTCCGTTGCCCCGACCAGTTTCATGACTTCAATTTCATCTTTTTTATTCATAATAGACAGGCGAATGGTATTACCTACAATAAGTAATACGGCACTTAACAGTAACAAGGCAATAATAAGCACGGCTTGTTGTAACATACCCACAATGGCATTTAATCGGGTTAACCAGTCAATATCTAACTTGGCAAATTCCACTACTCGCTCGTCGCTCAACCGCTGTAAAAGCCTTCCCGCAGCCTCAAGCGCCGTATTTTTAGGTAACACTCGGATTAAATCTGGTAAAGGGTTAGTACTTAAATAATTGAGGGCGGCACCAAAACCAGAAATTTGCTGAAATTCAGCCATCGCCTCCTGTTTACTAACAAAAATAACCTGCGCTATCTCAGGATCTGCCCGTAATATAGCCACCAGACTTTGCACTTGATTGTCGGCCGTCTGCTCACGAATATACAAACTTATTTCTGCCGCTTGCGTAAAACTGCTACTGATTTGCTGCATGTTTTTTACCAGCAAATGCAGGGTAGCAGGCAAGGTTAAACTTACCCCCAACACTGCTATCGTTAAAACAGAAGCTGATGGTGTTCGCCATAACTCTCCAAGGCTGGCGATAGCCTGCCGGATATGGTTTAACCAAAACATGATAAAGCGTCGCAACAAACCAATTTTTTTAGCAGCGGCGCCGGTAGCCCTACCAGTAAACAGAATACTCATAACGGCTCCTGATATTGCAGCAAGCCGTCGTTGATCATCCTGCCGTGTTTTAACGTCAGAGTACGATATTTCATGCGCGCCACCAGTCCAAGATCGTGTGTTGCAACCAGCACAGACACGCCAACCTGATTAAAAGCTTCGAATACCCGCATGGTGTCTTTCGACAAGTCTGGATCAAGGTTGCCTGTTGGTTCATCCGCTAACAGTAAAGGGGGTTTATTGACGACAGCCCGGGCAATGCCAACCCGCTGTTGCTCACCACCGGATAAGGTTGCCGGTAAACAACGTACTTTATCGAGCAACCCCACTTTGTCTAGCGCAGCATGAACCCGCTTCACCATTTCTTTACCAGTAAAACCTTCAATGACTAAAGGCAAGGCCACATTGTCAAATACGGTGTGGTTCATTAGTAAACGGTGATTCTGAAAAATAATACCAACATCACGCCGCACATAGGGAATTTGACTGCGTTTGATCCGGCTTAGCTCTATGTCATTAATCAGCACACGGCCAGCAGTAGGACGTTCAATTAAGCTGATTAACTTCAGTAAGGTGCTCTTACCTGCACCAGAATGGCCAGTCAGAAAAGCCATTTCACCTTTCTCCAGCCGAAAACTGATGCGATCTAAGGCAACAAATCCACCGGGGTAACTTTTACTCACCTGATCGAACTGTAACATTGTTAGCTTTCCTTACTAAACAAAGCTTTAATAAAGTCCTGACTGTTAAAGTGGCGTAAATCGTCAATGGCTTCACCTACGCCGATATAGCGGATAGGTACACTGAACTGATTAGCAATGGCAAATATCACCCCTCCTTTGGCCGTGCCATCCAGTTTGGTCAGGGTAATACCTGTCAATGGTACCGCTTCATTAAAAATTTTAGCCTGGCTCAATGCATTCTGACCGGTACCCGCATCAAGCGTCAGCATCACTTCATGCGGCGCACTGTCATCAATTTTCTTCAGTACTTTAACAATTTTTTTCAGCTCTTCCATTAAATGCGCTTTATTTTGCAGACGCCCTGCGGTATCGGCAATAAGAATATCGACTTTACGGGCTTTAGCCGCCTGATAAGCATCAAAAATAACCGAAGCACTGTCAGCACCAGTGTGTTGGGCAATTACCGGAATTTTATTGCGCTCGCCCCAAACTTGCAGTTGCTCAACTGCAGCAGCACGAAAGGTATCGCCCGCGGCTAACATTACCGATTTGCCTTGTTGACGGAATTGCTGAGCCATTTTACCAATAGTCGTGGTTTTACCCACACCATTAACCCCGACCATCAAAATTACAAAAGGCCCCCCCGGATGACTGGCCACCAGAGGTTGCTCTACCTTAGCCAGTAACGCTGCCATGTCTTGCTGCAACTGGCTAAATAATATGCCAGCATCTTTTAATGCTTTGCGATTAGCATGCTGGGTTAACTGAGTGATCAGCTGCTGGGTTGTTTCCATACCAACATCGGCCATCAGCAACTGGGTTTCCAGTTCTTCATACAGCTCATCATCAATTTTCTTGCCACTGAATAAACTGGCCAGGCCATCACCCAGATTCTGACTGGTTTTAGACAGACCTTGTTTCAGCCGGCTGAAAAGGCCTGCTTTTTTAAGCGGGCCCTCTGCTACTGCCTGAACAACAGGGTCAAGCTGCTGCAAAGCTGCAGCCGTTGCTAATGCAGCAGTATCCTGTGTAACCGGGTCCGATATGGTTTCATCAAGCACCACTGTCGTATTGTCGGCCTTCGGCTCTTTTGCTGGTTCTGCTGATTCAGTCTTTTTATTACCCAGGCCAAGCCAGGAGAAGATATTTTTCTGTTTTGTCATAAGCTTTTGTGTCGAAGGCAGTATTCAGGATAATATTATACTTAATACTATCACCTTTAACCGGCAGGCAAAACGGAAACAATGAAACAAGCTAAAACCCTAAAAAGTACCAATGGCCAACCGGGCTTTGTCAGGATCATTAGCGGTCAGTGGCGCGGTCGGCGCTTACCTGTTGCCGATGTTATTGGCTTACGTCCCACTACTGACCGGGTAAAAGAAACGCTGTTTAACTGGCTAATGCATGATATTACTGACAGTACAGTTCTTGACTGTTTCAGCGGTTCCGGTGCCTTAGCGTTTGAGGCGTTATCACGCTATGCCAGCTATGCCAGCCTGATTGAAAAAGATCCGGCCCAAGCCAAACGACTGCAAACGCTATTAACCGGCCTAAAAGCCAGCCAGGCAGAAGTGATTAATGCTGACTGTTTACGTTATCTAGCCGTACCGGCAAGCCGCCAATACCAGATAGTGCTGGTTGACCCGCCTTTTCGTCAGCAACTGGCGCTGCCTTGTTGCCAGTTACTAGAACAAAACGGTTGGCTTAGCGCCAATGCATTGATTTATTTAGAAACTGAAAAAGAATTACCTATAACGGCCATCCCCGCTAATTGGCAACTGTTAAAAGAAAAAATCGCCGGCCAACTGGCTTATCGGTTATGGTCCAGCACCAGATAAACGTCAGCATTTTTTACGCAAAAAAAAACCTTCAAATAAAAGTATTGACATTTCAATGATTAAAAAGTTGGCTTATTTATTGAATGTTTTACAGTCCGGCTTGTTTGTTTATTTAATGATGTAAAGTCGCATAGTGATATTCACTTACAAAAAGGACTTACCAATCATGAAATTAAAATATATTGCTTTAGCGGCGCTGCTTACGGTTAGTAGCAGCTTTGTAAGCCAAGCCAGCATTATTGAGCCTGGTTTTAATGCTTCCACCTTACCCGCCAACGATGATAACTCCACCGCCGCAGTTAACATTGGCTTTGATGTAAACTTTTTTGGCCTAACGTTTAGCCAGTTATTTGTTAACAACAATGGTAATGTTACTTTCGATGAAGCGCTATCCACTTACACCCCATTTGATCTTACCTCAACGGGCCAGCAGATTATATCGCCTTTCTTTGCTGATGTAGATACACGAGAAGCGGGCAATCCTGTCACTTATGGCACTGGCTCTTTTGCTGGCATGCTGGCGTTTGGGGTAAATTGGTTAGATGTTGATTATTTTGATAGCAGCCCAACTCATACTAATCGCAATAGCTTTCAGTTAATTTTGGTCGACCGTTCAGATATTAGTATTGGTGACTTTGATATTATTTTTAACTACGACCAAATACAGTGGGAAACCGGCACTGCAAGCGACGGCGATGATAATGGCTTAGGTGGCGATTCAGCCCGTGCAGGTTTTTCAAACGGCACGGGAGATGCGGGTAGCTTTTTTGAGCTGGCAGGTTCAGCAGTAAATGGCGCCTTTTTAGATGGCGGCAGCAATGCATTAGTCAGCAACCGCTTAAACAGTGGCTTTGACGGCCGTTATATTTTTAATGCCCGAAATGGCGCTATTGTAGTTGAACCACCAATCAGTGTGCCAGAAACAGAAACTCTGGCGATGTTTAGTTTAGGCTTGTTATTAGTTTCGGCTATGCGCCGCAGACAAAAACGTTAATATAGCAGTAAAAATATAAAGGCCTGCAATTAATGCAGGCCTTTTTTATATCGATGCTTGTAACTCATTGCTTGATAAATAATCACTTATAGAGAGCCGCTTAACTTAATTCCATACCTAAGTTTGTTAAGCCTTGCTCTTGCACCCAGGCTTTTAATTGCAACATTTGTTCGCGTTCTATTTGCTTCATTACGCGAACCAGCTCTATCAGCTCTGCCAGACACTCCATTTCATAAGCCATTAACGGATGATCGCGCACATGCTTTTTTAACTCATTCTCACTGGTAATATCTTCATCTTCAGCCTGATGCTCAATCAAACGGGCCACGGTAGCCTGCGAAATTTTAGCGACATTAATAAATTCGCTGCTATCTTGCTGACTAATACCATTAAACATGGCATCCAGTGCGGTGGCGCAATCAACCGCTGGGTAAACACCAAACATGGTGAAATGATTCACCTCAGGAATTAATGGCTCTAGCTCTTCAGCTAAACGGGGAAAGTTAATTTTAGCTTTTTTTACTGTTAACCACTCCCAGCTGAGTTCAAGCATATGACGCAAGGCGGCGGCGTCACCAAATTCACTTACTTCGGAAAATAATTGATAATTGGGTAACATGCGCTCAAGCAAACAGGCTGCAATTGCAGCCTGTTGATAAAACCCCAAATCACGCATTAACTGGAAATTATTCGCTTTTTCTTTCATATCTCTCCTGCACGGATTAACGCCCGCTATTAACCCGATACAGCCAGTTGTTTTTGAGCATATTCGAACTTAAGTTTGTATTCCATAATTTTTTGCTCGAGTTCGCTAACATGCTGCTGGTTAAGCTCGTCCTGCTCTGACAACTGAGTACGCAGTTGCCGAATCATTTCCCGGCTTTGATCAGCCTCATATTGTTGCTTTTGCTCAGCCGCCTGCTGGCGGTTCACCGCATGATCAAGTTGTGCTTCCAGTTTTTTACTGCGGGTTTGGTTTTGATTTAATAGCTCATTAGTACTATCAACTTCAGTTTGCAAGCGGCTTTGTTCAGCCGCCAGTTCAGCGCTGTTATCTGCTAACTCATGTTGTTGTTGTTCAAACGTACTTACCTGAGCCTGCAGCGCTTCGCTGTGTACTGAAAGCTCAGCTAATTGTTGGCTAAGATGATTTTTTTGCTGTTCGACATCAGTAAGTTGTTGTGCTTGTTCAGCCAGCTTTTGCTCAAAATCAACAACCTGCTGCTGACTTTTTGCTAACGCCTGTAATTTATCCTGCTGAGCTTGTACCTGCTGCTCAGCATTTTGCTGTAAAGCCTGCAAACGGTCATTCAACTGGGCTAGCTGCTGTTCACTATGCTGTTGTTCAGTTTGATGCTGTTGCGCTGCAGATTCTAACTTTTGCAATGCCAGCTTACTTTCATGTGCTTGCGCCCTTGCTTGCTCTAACTCAGCATTTAACTGCGCTATTTTTTCAGGATCGACGGTGTTTTGTTGGGCTGATTTTAGTGTTTGGGCAAAATGACGGGTTTTGTGTTGTTCTAATTCAAGTTCATGCATAAGCTCAGCAAGTTGCTGTTCGAGGTTTATTTCTCGCTCACTTAATGCCTTATTATGTTGCTGAGCCTTGGTAAATTCAGCAGACAACGCTGACAACTGTTTAGTTGTTTCGCCAAATTGTTGCTTCAGGTTGGCTCGCTCCTGATTATCGGCATTAGCCACAGGCATCGCTTCATCTAGTTGCTGTTTGGTTTGTTGCCACTCTTTCAACAACTTTTGGTAAGCCTGCTCCTGCTCATCTAGCCGCTGCTGCCACTGACTTTGCGACTCAACTAAAACCTGCTCAGCATAGCCTTGCAACAACTGTTGCTGTTGATTCATAAGCTGCTTACCAAAGTCAGCCAAACTGGCCGCTAATTGCTGCTGCGCTTGTTGTTCCAGCTCTGCGGCCAGTTGCTGTTCGTTATTATTATTTTTCTTAACTGCATTCATGTTCTGGTCTCGAATTAAACAGCCGCCCCGGCTGCATACTGTCATCGGCGTGCCGAGATCCCTGTCGCACATTGGGAATGAGTGTAATATGAGTTGCGACCGATAGCTAACGCTAATGTGTATTTAGTCAACTACTGTTTTATCATACTTAGCATGCCATAATAAATATAAGGCGTGGCAATTTAGTGATACAGATGATTATAAATGCCTTCAAAGGGTTCCGCTACCCAATGCAACTTAATAGCACGCCGCTTATCAAAATTCAATTACAAGTAACAGGGAATTACAATGACGATAATTACACGAGCAACGACTAAAAGATTGATTCAGCTGATGGGAGTTGCCTTAATCGCGGCAACCTTGGCGGCCTGTAGCAGCGGGCCAATCGTGCGTTCAGATAAAGCGGCCAATGTCGATTTTAGCCAATATCAAACGTTTGCCTTTGTCTCAGAACTTGCAACCGATCGTGCTGGTTATACCACCTTGGTTACCCAGCATTTTAAAGACGCCATTAGTGCCGAATTAACTGCCAGAGGCTATAAGTATGATAAGTCCAGCCCGCAATTACTGGTAAATTTTAACTCTAATGTGGCTAACCGTTCAGAAACACGCAGTATTCCAACTACCAGCTATCATTATGGCTACTACCATTATCGACGCGGTATAGTTTACGCGGGTTTTCCGGTTTACAGCACCGACGTTAGTACGGTCCACTATAAAGTGGGAACAGTAAATATTGACTTGATAGACGCTGATAAAAGGCAGTTAGTCTGGGAAGGTATTGCTGAGGGTACGTTAAAACAACTTGATTTAGAACAACCGCGCGAAGCTGCTGCACGCACAGTTGCTCAGATTTTTGTGCAATTTCCACAACCTACACGTTAGCCACCTGCTGCAATTTCAGCAACTTGCTGCTTTAAAGCACTACAATCTGCTTTAGGATCAAGTTGCTGAATAGAAAGCGTAAGTTCAGCCACTTTAAAACCAAATTTATGCAAAGTTGTCCGGTTAATCAAATTATTGTCATCAACCAAATGCAGCCAATCTTTTACCGTTACGTCTAAAGTATCGCCATCGTAAGGTATCCGCAATACGTATTCCCAGTACAAACTATTACCGGCTAATTGGCCGGTAGCTTCCCCGACAACATCACCTGCAGTGCCCTTAACCTGACCATCACTGTTTTGGCTAAGTTGCCAATGTCGCTGCTCTATCCGGCCATCGCTAAAATAAAATACTTCATAAAGATCGCCTTGCCCTTGTTGCCATTCACCACATAAATCCGCTACAAACCTGACACCTTGCTTACCCTGCCAGTCGTGCATAACACCGTAAGCTTTACCTGAGCCAAGTAAAAACTGGTCTAACGATAAGGCAGGCGTTAATTGCTTGTAGTCAGAAATAGATTGGCTACAACCCGAAATAGCCGTTAAGCTGAACGCCACGGCGGCAGCACCAAGCCAGAAAGATTTTTGCATATTAATTTCCTTATTTAACGTAACTTTAGTAGCCACTACGCCTAAACACCCGCTTTAGCTCAGTAAAGCCACTGGGCTTAGTGGCTAACCATTCTTATCCTGAAGATAAGTTCATGTTATTAGACAGTATTTAGCAGACACCGTAAAAAGCAGCCAGTTTATTAAGGGTTACACTATGACAGAACGTGTTGCAACCATCAGCAGTAATGATAACGCTAACAGCAATAGTGGCGCGGGTGATGACAGCTGCTGTAACAACGCTATGCTCGAACAGTTTTATTTACATGGCTGGGCCGTGCTACCCGCTTTTTTACCTAACAGGTTAAATCAACAATTATTAGACGAAGTAAAAAATTATGCAACGTTAACTTCGGCTGGCATTGGCCGGGCCCACGCTTATACGGTAAACCATCAGATCCGCCGTGATAAAACACAATGGTTTGATGGCCAAAGCCAAGCTCAACAAGAATACTTACAGCTTATGCATAAATTGCAGTTACAGCTTAATCGTCAATTTTTTCTTGGGTTGTTTGATTTTGAATGTCACTTTGCCCGCTATCAGCAAGATGACTTTTACCAAAAACATGTCGACGCCTTCAAAGGTCGCTCTAATCGGCTATTAACCACCGTAAGCTATCTGAATGATGTTAACAACGGTGGCGAATTGGTGCTGTATAACCCGGATGATAGTGAATTATGCCGAATAAAGCCGCTAGCCGGCAGCTTAGTATTGTTTGAAAGTGAACGCTTCGCGCATGAGGTGTTAACTGTATTTGATGAGCGCTATAGCATTGCAGGCTGGTTCAGACATAACAATAGCAACAATGGACTTATTGATCCCAGCCGTTAACCCATTAGCACTTGGCAAGCTATTTGACTAACTGCAATTGTTCGCCAACCCTAATGTTACGCTCTGCAAACCAGCCCCGGGGCATTTCCAGAGCAGCCAAAGCAGCCGCTGGTGCTGAAACCGGAGTCTCGTCAAGGGGTTGCAATGAGGCTATTGCCATAATGCGCCATTCCTTGTCAATAAAAGCTACATCCAGACTTAAATTGGTATTACGCATCCATAGGCTGATCATTCTTGGTTCAGGGTAAAGCAATAACATTCCCGGTTCAGCGCGTTTTTGAAACATCAGGCCACGCTCGCGCAGTGCATCGGTATTAGCCAGTTGCACCACGATATTGCTACCTGCAATGTTAATTTCAGCTGCAGGAAAAATAACACGGGCGGGCGCCGCGTAGGCATTAATACTAACCAGTAATAAGAAAGCAGCAAACAGTCGGTGTTTCATTATGATTTCCTGTAGTAAATTAGACGAGATATTGCCAGCTCAAGCACTGAATAAATAATGCAACGCGATACCAGTAAATACTAGTAAACCAACATAATGATTATGCAAAAAAGCCTGAAAACAACCAACACGACTTTTTACCGCCAGGCGATATTGATAAAAAAACGCCAGACCACTACACAATAAAGCAACATAATAAATAAGACTTAATTGTGCCAGTAACCCAACGTACCCTAGTAATAGCAAAGTTACTAATTGCAGCAGCACAATAACCGGCAACGCCTGTTTACCAAACAAAATTGCGGTAGATTTAATACCGGCCTTTACGTCGTCAGGCTGATCAACCAAAGCATAATAGGTATCGTAAGCTACCGTCCACAGCATATTTGCCAGATACAAGTACCACACCAACGCCGGTAATTGCAGTTGAATTGCCATAAAGGCCATTGGCATACCCCAGCTAAATGCAGCGCCTAACACCAGTTGTGGTAAATGCGTGTAGCGCTTCATAAAAGGGTAAGCGGCCGCCAGAAACAAGGCCACTAACGACAACACTACTGTTTGCCAGTTTAACCACACCAATAAGCTGGCACTTAAGGCGATTAATACCAGAAATAGTTGGATGGCTTCAGTTGCCGTTACCCTGCCCTGCGCCAAAGGCCGCTGTGCAGTTCGCTCAACCAGACCATCTACGTGCCGGTCAGCATAGTCATTTATAACACAACCGGCTGAGCGCATTAGTATTACCCCAAGGGTAAATATCAGCAGCAAGGCAATATCTGGTGTGCCTTCGGCTGCCAGCCATAATGCCCACCAGGTTGGCCACAGTAGCAGATAAATACCAATAGGTTTATCCAGTCGCATCAACAGCCGATAATCGGACCAACGTTGCCAACTTAGCTGCCAACTCATAGCGCCAGTACACCATCTAAAAATACTTCAGCGACTAATAAAGGATGACCGGCTAACGTAAATACCGATCTTCTGGCCCAGTATTCGCCCGCTGCGACGGTTGTTGTCAATTGCTGACAAAGTTGCACTCTGGCAACTTCAATAGCGCTGCGTTGTAGTTGCTGTGGTTGCTGAAAAATAATTTCGCCCAGCGGCTGCTGGCCTAGCTCGGCCAGTGGCTGCAATGCAGTAAGCGTAGACAGTGGCAGCCAGCTTTGGGCATAGACACTCGGCAGCTGATTACAGCTCATTAATACTTCGCGACATTGGGCACTCGCAACGCCAGGTAATAAAACCTGAATAAAATCTGGCAAAGCGTGCGTTTGTTGCTGCAACACTTGTAACTGAAAATTCCGGGTATGGGCTTTTAAGCGGGCGGTTAACGATGCCGGCTCCAGCAACCAGGCTTGCAGCATTGGCGGCAGACTCATGGTACTGGCTAATTGCCAGTTCGCAGCGAGTGAAATAGCAGGTTGGGCCACTAAAATGCTCGGGTTAATGGGTAAGTTCTCGAATGATAACAAGTTCAGCTGGCCTTTTCAGCTGAAAAACCACAAACAGTAGTAGAAATAAACTGGTAAAGACGCCGCGAAAACATTAAGGTTAACGTACTTTCACCACATGGCATTACAAGGTCCGGCTGCATGAAAATAGCACTAGTAGCGCTTGTCATTTTACTGAGCAGCATGACCCCGGCGAGCGCCAGGCAGCAAGCACCAGAATTTTTTTATTATGGTTTTGACCCTGACATCGTTACCAATTATGTCTCTGGCAACCGACGCACCCTAGGTTATGTCAGGGTAACGGTAGAACTGATGGTAACCGATAAACGTTTTTTAGCGGCAATAGAGCACCACGAACCATTAATTCTGGATACCATTATTGGTATTTTAAGCAAACAATCAGAAGATCAGGTGAAGTCATTAACGGGCAGAGAACAGATCCGCGTTGCCATTTTAACCGCACTACAAGAAACTCTGCGTCGTGAAACAGGTGATGCTATTATCAAAGACCTACTCTTTACTAAATTTTTATATCAATGAGTTGGCTGGTGTTGTTCAGGTTTAATCAACAGCGCCATAACCAACCCCGCCAGCAAACCAGCCAAATGCGCCCAATTTGCCATGCTTACCCACAGCACATCGGCAAAACCCAATACTAACCATACCAGCATAAATATTGCCAGTGGATCGCTAATCAGCACCCGAGATTGCGATTGCGGATAACGCTTATGGCTTAACCAGCAAAAACCAAATAACGCATAGACCACCCCAGATAGACCGCCAAAATTATCGCCCACCATAAAATACTGAGCAGCATTAGAAATAACAGCCGTTATTACAGTAAAATTAAGCAAACGCAGGCTACCATAGCGGCGCTCTAGGGCAGAGGCTAGCAGTAACCACCAGAGCAGATTAAAAACCAAATGAGTTAGCGTGAAATGCAGCAAAGCCGGTGTAAACCAACGCCACAGCTGGCTTGGCTCAGTTAACTGTAAGCTGGTTCTGGCAGCTTGAAAATCGACCAGCAGCCAGCCATATACCGCCAAACATAATAATAACACCAACACTGTTAGCGGACTGGTGCGTATGTTGTGCCATGGAATGGTGATCATCGGCTGGCGACTGCTCTGCGCTGCTGGCTGGCTGCGTTGCCAGGCAGCAGCCTGATAACGCGGGTGATGTGGCTGGCGAATAAATTCATTAAGTAGCTCAGTTGCCTGTGCCATATCGGCGTCATTGCAGTGCAACAGTGCCGGGCCATTATTAGTCAGCTCAGCGCTAACCTCAAGTCCCTGGCTCTTACAATAATCGGCAAATAATAATGCTGCTTTTGCACTGTTCAGCTCTGCCAGCTTATGCATCGTCGCTGCGCTCAAATGGCTGACTTTGCTGCCATTCGCTAAAACCACCATCCATACTGTAGACTTTTTCAAAGCCTTGTTGCACCAAATACTGCGCTGCACCCTGGCTGGAATTGCCGTGGTAACACACCACAACAACAGGCTGGTCAAACTCTACCTGTTGCATAAAGTGGCTAATGCTACCGTTGCTAAGATGATGCGCTCCGGCAATATGACCCGCAGCAAAACTCTGTTCATCCCGGATATCCGCAATAATAACCTGCTGCTGACCCATCATGGTGGCGGTGTCGGCTACTGAAATATGTTTAAAATCTGTCATCGGCGCTCTCAACATTACTTCTTTTAACGATATGTAGCTATGATACCGTAGCGATACTAAAATAGCAGCTTGCACGTTGGGCTTGTTTTAGCCGTTACCGAACAAGAAATGCTGGACATTCGATTAAACTGTTGTTAACAATATTGGTATCTAATTACTGCTGCAGGAACTGGTTATGACCTTACTTTTAGTGCTCGTTATTTTCGCTGTTATCATTTTTTATGTAATTAGCATTTTTAATCAGCTAGTAAAACTTAAAAACCGCTTCCAAAATGCCTTTGCGCAAATTGAAGTGCAATTGAAACGTCGCTACGATCTTATTCCTAACCTGATTGAAACAGCTAAAGCCTATATGTCCCACGAGCGGGAAACGCTGGAAGCAGTAATTAACGCCCGGAACGCAGCCATGGCCGGTTTAAAAGTAGCCGCCAACAATCCTGGTGATGCCGGAGCAATAAGCCAACTGGCCGGCGCTGAAGGCGCTTTGCAAAGTGCTATGGGCAGGCTAAATGTGGTTATGGAAGCTTACCCTGACTTAAAAGCAAACCAAAATATGATGCAGTTGTCTGAGGAGCTGACCAGTACTGAAAACAGAGTAGCATTTGCCCGTCAAGCTTTTAACGATGCAGTTACTGAATACAATATTTACAAGCAGAGTTTCCCACCGGTATTAGTCGCGGCCAGTTTTGGACATGCTAACGATGCCACACTGCTGGAGTTTGAAGATAGTACGTTAATCCAAGCGGCTCCAAAAGTGAGTTTCTGATACATCATGGCCAGTAATTTTTTCAATCAGCAAGATTTAGCCCGTCGTAATACCAAGATGCTGATAACGCTGTTTAGCCTGGCGGTATTGTTATTGCTGTTATTAACCAATGCACTAGTATTAATTGGACTTGGTTTAGTTGACTTGCAACAGGTTAATCCCACTACCATGCTGCGGCAACACCTACCCTGGCCAACTATTTTTTTTACTAGCATAGTGGTTGTTGCTGCAGTAAGCATAGCCGTGTTAATTAAATGGCAGCAACTTAAAGGTGGTGGTAAGGTCATTGCAACCAGCCTCGGCGGTAACCGCATTGATGCAGCCAGCAGCGATCCTCTCGAACGCCGTTTGTTAAATGTGGTAGAAGAAATGGCCATCGCCGCCAATCTGCCGGTACCCCCTGTTTATTTATTACCCGAGCAAGGTATTAACGCCTTTGCTGCCGGTTACAGTCCTGGCGATGCCGTTATTGGCATCACCCGTGGTTGTATAGAACAATTAAACCGCGACGAGTTGCAGGGTGTGGTTGCCCATGAATTTAGCCATATCCTAAATGGCGATATGCGAATGAATATCCGGATGATTGCTATTTTAAACGGCATTTTATTTTTAGGGCATATTGGCTATTTTATGCTGCGTTCTAGCCGTGGCAGTAATCGCAGTATAAGTCGCAGTAGCAATAATAAAAATAATAATGCCGGCGGTATTTTGGCTATTGCGCTGGGATTAGTGGTAATTGGTTATTTAGGCTCTTTTTTTGGCAACCTGATCAAAGCAGCGGTCAGCCGGCAACGTGAGTATTTAGCGGACGCCTCCGCCGTGCAGTTTAGCCGTAATCCCAGAGGTATTGCCGGGGCACTGAAGCGGATTGGAGCTTACGGTGCAGGCACCCAGGTAAAAAACCAAAACGCTGATGAAAATAGCCACTTGTTTTTTGCTGAGGCCATTTCCGGCTGGGTCAGTATTTTTGCCACCCATCCGCCGCTTGCAGCGCGCATAACCCGCTTAGAACCACACTGGAATGGCAAGTTTCCAACCCCGATTAGCCAGGTGTCGGCAGTAGCATCTGAGCTAAATACCACGACTAAAGCTGCTTCTGACCAGCCAATGGCAACAGCACACAGCGTACTGCAAACGATAGCAGCATTACCTATTTTGCTGGTGCAAAGCAGCCGACAACCTCCACAGGCGAAAGCTATTGTTTGCGCCTTGCTGCTGCAACATCCCGACTATGCAGCTGCACAATTAAAACTGATTAAAGAACAAGGCTCACTTGAACTGTTACAACAAGTGGATCAAGTACTCGATGCGGTGCAGGCATTAAGCCTGCCATTACAAATACAACTGCTACAACGCACCATTCCCGCTTTAAAAGAGCTAAGCCACAGCCAGTTTCAGCAGTTTGAGCAGCTCATGCTGGCGTTAACGGCCGTTGATGAGCAACTGACATTACTGGAATGGATTGTTATCAGTTTTATTGAGCATACCGTGGCGAGCCACTTTGAACCGAAGCAACATATAGCAAGTCAACGCCAAACTGATTTTGCTAGCGTGCAAAGCCCAACGCTGCTGCTGCTCAGTGCCGTGGCGAATACCGCAGGCGAGCAAGTAGCACGACAGCAAGCGTGGCAAGCCGGTTTAAAAAGTTTAGGCCTGGCTGCTGATACCGAAAAACCAGATAGCGACTGGGTGTCGTTAACTGAACAGCTAAATAGCTTACTGGGCGCGGCACCACTGTTAAAACAACATATTTGGCAGGCCATTCTGGCAGCCGTTGCTGCAGATCAGCAGCAACAAGACCGTGAACTGGCCCTGTTAACGGCCTTGGCATTATTGCTGGAAATGCCGTGGCAACCTGAACCTGCAATCAGTTGATCACAAAATTAACCAGCCAATTTAGTAAAAAATGGCTTTAGGGCTTTAGCCCACGCTTCAGCTAAGGTAAAATAGCCGGTTCTTGTTTAACTCCGGAGGCACTGTGTCTGACAATCCGTCTGAAAATCGCTTATTTCTACTGTACGATGCCTCTTTCGATGATATGGATGCCGAAGGCTGTCCAGGTTTTGGTTTTGTACTATTATTTAACGAAGCAGATATCGAGCAGTTTGTGGCAGGCGAAAACCCAGCTTTTCCGGCAGTATCCATGTTGTTCACTGATCATGCTGATGGGAGCATCAGCGGTGACTTACTCGGCTGGGCGCATTTAGATGCCGAGGTTTTCCAGCAATACCCGTTAGGCCAGTTTTTAACCCTGATGGAGCAAGCAGCACAAGTTGCCATAAATGCCTATCGACAGGTCAATCAGGTACCCGATAAGCTGATAGCACTTACCCTGCCAGACGATGACCTTATTCAGTTCGATGTGCAATTTAATGATTTGCAACTTAAAGATAAACAAAGCGAGTTAATGCTGGCCCAACAGCTGATGGTTGGTCGGCCTTATCTTGATTCCTAACAATATTGTTAGCATATTAAATTGCAATATAACGCCGTTCTTTTAATATAGCGATTATCGGTAATTTACCAGTCAGTATACGGAGTAATCGTTATGACCACCGCCCTAGATATGACGTTAATAGAACGGGCTCTAACCGGCTTTACTATCCCACCCAGACCAGAGATCCTGCAACATATTCAGCAGCAACTGGCTATAAATGAGCCAAGTATCAGCCGGATAGCTGCTTTGATTAATCTGGATGTAGGTATTGCTGGCTTTACTTTAAAAGTAGTGAATTCAGCTTTTTTTGGTTTGAGTCAAAAAATCACTTCAATTGAACATGCTTGTAAATATCTTGGCCTGAACCGGGTTCTGGCGCTGGTACGCAGCGTAGTATTGCGTTTTACCTTGGCTGAAGGTCGGCAAGATGCTTTTAGCCAGCGCTTATGGAGCAGTGCTTTACATACTGCCACTATCGCCATGGCGCTGGCTAAGCAATTCAATTTAAACCAAAGTGCCCAAGATGATTGTTACAGCCTGGGGTTATTTCATAATGCGGGTATTGCGCTGATTACCGCACAAGCGCCGCAGTATGCCGCACTAATGCAATCAGGGTTGCAAGCTGGCGTGAGTTATAGTGAAATTGAAGAACAGCATTTTCAAACATGCCATGAAGTACTGGGGTATTTAATTGCACAATCGTGGGGGTTAACTACTGAACTGTGTAATGTTATTGCTTATCACCATAGTCCGGCGCTTATCCTGCAATCAGCTAATGATTACGAGCAGCAGTTATTTGCCCTGTTGAAATTAGCCGAATTTTTTAGCGGCGAGAGCCGGGTGTTATATGGTATTAATGTTGACCCAGAGTGGCAAAGTTTCAGCGGTGCCATACTCGATGTACTGGAGCTGGAAAGCCTGAGCCTGCCAGATTTTGCCGAGCTACTGCACCAGCAGGACATCCTTACCGTATATAGCCTGAAGTAATGTCACTAAAAGGCTACCCATGGTTCATCGTAAAGCGCTGCTTCCGGAAAAAACCTGTCCTTGTTGTTTACGCCCTTTTGTCTGGCGTAAAAAATGGCAGCTTAATTGGGATAATGTAATCTATTGCTCCGAACGCTGTCGGCGCCAAAAATAGCCTCTCAACACCCTTTAAGACCGCTACCACAGTGTATTGCTAAGGATTGCTGCTATTCAGAATATCCAATCACTCCGGTTCCGGCTACAATGACGCCCTTAATTTTTTCGGGCTGCAATAGGACGGATATATGCAAATTGTGTTAGCACCGATGGAAGGTGTGGTAGACCATCTGATGCGGGAAATGCTAACCCAGATTGGTGGCTACGACTTATGCATAACGGAGTTTATCCGAATTGTCGATCAGTGTTTACCGGCCAGAGTGTTCCATCGGATCTGTCCTGAATTACTACAAGGAGGTAAAACGCGAGCAGGCACCCCAGTTCGGGTGCAGTTGCTCGGCCAGGAGCCAAACTGGCTGGCTGAAAATGCCGTGCGGGCTGTTGAGCTCGGCTCGCCAGGGGTCGATTTAAACTTTGGTTGCCCAGCAAAAGCAGTCAATAAAAGCAGAGGCGGTGCCGTGCTGCTAAAAGAAACCGAAACGTTATACCAGATTGTTAAAGCCGTGCGTGATGCCGTGCCAACTGCTTATCCGGTTAGCGCTAAAATTCGCCTTGGCTATGACGACACCAGCCTGACGCTGGCCAACGCCGAGGCTATCTGTGCAGCAGGTGCCAGCAGTTTAACGGTGCATGCCCGTACCAAAAGCGATGGCTACCGCCCACCCGCCTATTGGCCCTGGATTGCCCGTATTAAACAACATATCACTACACCAATAATTGCCAATGGCGAAATCTGGACCGCGGCTGATGCAACGCTGTGCCAGCAACAAAGCACTTGTCAGGATATTATGCTGGGCCGCGGAGCATTAGCCATGCCAAACCTAGCACACACCATTAAACAGGGCAGCGTCGTCATGCCATGGCCACAAGTGTTGGAACTGTTAATGCACTATTCGGAATTTGAAATAGCCGGTGATAAAGGAAAATACTACGCTAACCGGGTAAAACAGTGGTTTAGCTATTTAAAACTGCAATACCCCGCAGCAGCACGCTTATTTCAGCAGCTTAGGGTGCTAACCAAAAGTCATGATATTTTAGCCTTGCTTAACGCAGAGCGAGCAAACATGGCGCGTAGTAAAAGCTGTTAATCATAAAAAAGGGCTTTTCAATGAAGAAAAGCCCCATCAATTAACCCTCACTAACAAAACGCTGTTACTTATCTGGCGGTAACTTCCAGTAAGCTGGTACTTTGTTTAATACCGTCTGCATCAAAAAATGACGCAACACCCAAGAACGGGAACGGGCTGGCAGTTAAACCACTTGTTAATAAAGTAACGTTATTAAAACGCCCCTCTATAGCCCTCGTACTGGCTAAAATACGTGTGTTACCAACGTTGGCATTCACTACCCAAACCGGCATGGTGTAGGTCGCATTTGTGGCGCCAAGTAAATCATAGCCGTGCACAAACACCAGGTAAAAATCGCCAGCCGCCCCGTTGTTCGCGGGTAACGGGTTACGCAAAGTCACCGCTTCATTACCCCCGTTATTTGCCGAAGAGCCCACTGCAGTACATGAAAACGCAATACAACGATAGGCATAAAAGTCCAGATCTGCGCCCGGTACACTGGATAACTGCTCGTATAAACTAATCCGCAAGGCTTCGGTTCCCGCTGGCACTAGGAAGGTGTGAAAACCAAGCCCGGCCTCGTTAAAAACAAATGCTTGGTCAGCATCCTGAGCAACCGTGCCGGCTGAACCGAACGGTGCAGTCAAGCCCACCATACTGGCACTGGTAACGCCGCTATAATTCATTTGCACCGGAAAACTTATCCGGCCTGAGCGCGCCGCGACATTACCGACTACCTGTTCTGGGGCAATAATTAATTTTGGCGGCACCACTTTAACGGCGATAGGGCTTCTAACACTATGTTGGCCATTAGACCAGGTAATAGCACCAAACAACCACTGTTGCTGCACTGCACTGGCGGTTGGCGTAAAGGTTACACTAAACGCTGCAGTGCCATCGGCAGGCACGGTCAAAACATTGCCGGCCTCGTTGGTCCGCACTGTTACCGTAACCCCTGCAGGCGCCTCTACGGTAGCGGTATAAACTGACATTGAACCACTGACATCAGTAACACGTCGCTGTAGTGTTTCGGCACCGGCCAATTCAGCAATAGCCATTGAAGGCAGGTTTAACTGGCTAGGATCAATCCGAAAACCTGCGCCAATATAGGCATCACAAGAAAAACCACTGGTTGTCTGTACAAACGCTCTTTCACCAATACCACACAGGAAAGCAAAATACTCCAAATTGGTAATGGGATACGTTAAACCTGGGTTAACCGCACTGTTTGGAACAGCATGGCCAGCGCCAAAGTCAAACGGAGTAGCTGGAGTAATACCATTTTCTTTGGTCAGGTTCTGTCTGGCAGTCGTCATAATGGCAGATTTAATCATTGCCGCGGACCAATCTGGATTGGCCTCTTTAATTAAGGCCGCAATACCCGCAATATGTGGGCTGGACATCGACGTGCCTTGCAAATAAATAAAGTCGCGGCCCGCGGGTGATAACATTGGCCTGGATGAACCTGCCGCCAGAATTTTTACGCCAGGGGCAGTAATATCAGGTTTAATGACATCAGAGCTTGATAAATTGGGTCCCCGTGAAGAAAAGCCGGCCATCACATTGCCCACTTCAACAACATCATTAACAAATACTGATGGGCTCATTTTCACTGTTATTGCACCACCAGCGGTAATTTCGCTGTTAAACGCATTGCCCGCAGCCAAGGTTGTCATAACAGCTGGAATACCAAAACTGCCGGTGCCACCCATAACTATAGGCGACGCAGCAGAGTTGTTGTAGACAATAACCCCAACAGCGCCAGCTGCTTCAGCATTAGCTAACTTAACATCAAAGCCACAGGTACCGCGCTGGATCAAAACAAAACGGCCCGCAATCGCAGCACCATTGCTTAAGGCCGTACACGCTAGCAGCGGCTGTGCAACAGTAACATTGGCAGTTATGTCACCCACTTCACTTAATGGTAATGAAGTGCCGCCTTCTACCGCAATATATGTCCCTTGTAGTGGCCCCGCAATCACTTCTATGCCATTGGCAATACTGGTACCACTATAAGTAGACGCCGCAACTGACATTACCCAAGGCGCCGGAGTGCCAACAGTGCTTACTGTCGGGCCACTATTACCTGCCGATACAGCAACCACCACGCCGGCTTGTGCTGCACGCAGTTTTGCGGCGGCTTGCGGAGTGGTCAGGCTAGTTAAACTACCACTAATTGAATAGTTAATAATGTCAACGCCATCTGCAACGGCCTGATCTATCGCCGCCATGGTATCAGCACCAAAACAACCCCGTTCTGGAACGCCTTCCGGACTAACATAGCTGCTATTCCAACAGGCTTTATAAATTGCCAGCCGGGCACGCGGCGCAATACCAGAAATGGTGGTAACAGGGGTGCCATTAAAAATGGCGGTAACACCTTCGTTGCCACCGGCAGTTGAGGCAGTATGACTACCGTGGTTATCGGCATCTCTTGGTGAAATAAACTCACCCGGCTGGATCTGATAAACACTTTCAAAACTGTCTTTATAATAACGGGCGCCGATGACTTTATTATTACAACTAAAACTAACATCTTCTCCGCTATCACAAATGCCTGTCCAACCAGCAATAGGTGCATAACTGCCATCATCCGCAAAGCTTGGGTGTTCTGGCCAAATACCACTGTCTATTATACCTATGACGACTCCTTCACCTTTTATGCCTTGCACATGCAGACCATCAGGGCCCGTAGTCAAACCAAGGAAAGCCGGTGTATTGGAGGTGGTTAACTGCTGCGCTTCATCACGCCAGACACCTGAAATATTGGGATGATTGCGTAACGTCTCAGCCTGTGCGGCTGTCATCTTAGTCGAGAAGCCATTAAAGGTATGGGTGTAAGAATAAAGAATATCGCCACTACCGCTTTGCGCGGCCAACTGTTGATGAAAGCTTTTTAAGCTAGAGGTGTAGCTTAGTATTCTTGCTGAATTTGCATTGTAGCGGTTTAAGCCAACGCTAACAAACTGTGCAGTGGGTAATAACTCACCCAGCTCTTCAGCTTTTTCCACGCCGCTTTTACCTTTTACCTGCACGATATAAGGCACTTCATCAATATTATCTGCGGCTTGAGCCAGCTGACTACGGTCCACACTAATTTCATAATTTGCTGCCTGACTGGCAGCAGACACTGTCATGCCTAACGCGATAGCAAAAGCTAGCGATGTTCTGCAAGTAAGTCGGTTAAATTGCATCTTTGTTTCTCCGAAAGTAAACATTCGCAACGCAAAATAGTCATCTGCAAAAACCTACAGTATGGGTTTTGCAATACGCCGTATTAGGTGGCGATATCGTTGTCATTATTTGGCTGTTACACACGTCAAGTGCACAGCAGCATTTACTTACTAAGTGATTACTGAAAGCTTGCATAAAAACCTGACATTACGTTGCCTAACTCCTGTAACCAACAATAAAATATATCGAATATTTTTATATAGTTATGATTATAAAAAATCGATAGCATTGTCGGTTAAAGTGTTAATGGCTGTAAATCAAGCTGACAAAGCATCAGGTTATTATCATTTTTTCTGTTTTAGCTAAGCAACCACTACACTAGGCGTCGGCGTAACAACAAACCAAACCCGGCAGTTAAAAACAACAACCAGCTAGCCGGTTCACTGACGCTAACCGCGCCCAGCCTAATATTGAAAAAATCGACAGGGTCTCCTCCCCTCGGGCTAAAAATATCAAAAAATCCTAAGTTCAATGCTTTATCCCAAAATCCTTGGTAGGCAAAAATATTGTCGATGCCGCTTACATCAAAGCTAAGAAATTCCAAACCCGCCAGCAGATTTAGCGGATTATACTGGGCAGAAAACAAATAGTTTTCAGTCATCGTTGTGCCAAACAATTCAAATAGTTGCCAGTTTTCCACAAAGCCAAATTCGTCAATATCATCAATATCTATCGATAATCTGCCAAAAATAGTGCCATCTTCCAACTGAAATTGCTGAGTTATTATCAGGCCTGCCTGAGCCGTTTGCGGCAACACTAGAGCGCTAGAGACCAACAGTGCCAGGGTGAAGAATACAGATTTAAACATGAACCACCTCTTGTTATTATTAGTGAGCTATGTGTAAAACGACACACACAGCTAAACTGCATAAAACGAACCATAAAATAAAACTTGTTTTATTTTATGGCTTTAGGCAGAAAATATTGTGAGAATACATAATGCTGATAGTAAAAAACCAAAAGCAGTATAAAAAACAGACAGAAGTGACATAAAAAAAAGACAAAAAAGGCGAACCAAGGTTCGCCTTTTTGCAGCAGAATAGAATTATGATCGACTCACCAGTTTAAGATTACTTTACCAGATTGCCCTGAGCACATAATCTCAAAACCTTCCTGGAAGCGCTCCATCGGCATTTCGTGGGTTACCATTGGTGTTAAATCGAGCCCGGATTGAATTAAGCTGGCCATTTTATACCAGGTTTCAAACATTTCCCGACCGTAAATACCTTTAATAATTAGCCCTTTAAAAATAACCTTAGTCCAGTCTATTGCCATACTGGCAGGCGGAATGCCTAACATGGCAATTTTGCCGCCGTGGTTCATGGTATCCAGCATGCTGCTAAACGCAGAAGGTACACCGGACATCTCCATGCCAACGTCAAAGCCTTCGGTCATGCCCAGCGCTTTCATAACGTCTTTTAAGCTTTGCTTAGAAACATCAACCGCTCGACTAGCGCCCATTTTTAGCGCTAATTCCAATCGGTACGGGTTAACATCGGTCACCACCACATGGCGGGCACCCACATGGCGCGCCACTGCAGCCGCCATAATACCAATTGGGCCGGCACCAGTAATTAATACATCTTCGCCAACTAAATCAAATGATAAAGCCGTATGCACAGCATTACCAAACGGGTCAAAAATAGCGGCAATATTATCCGGAATATTATCTGGCAGCTTAAAGGCATTAAAGGCGGGTATCACCAGATACTCGGCAAACGAGCCAGCCCGGTTTACGCCAACACCAATGGTGTTGCGGCATAAATGTACCCGTCCAGCCCGGCAGTTACGGCAATAACCACAAGTTATATGGCCTTCGCCTGACACGCGGTCGCCCACGTTAAAACCACGCACTTCGGTACCCATGCCTTCAATAACGCCAACATACTCATGGCCAACAACCATGCCGTGCGGAATGGTGTTCTGAGCCCATTCATCCCATTTAAAAATATGCACATCGGTACCACAAATAGCGGTTTTTTTAATGCGGATAAGTACGTCATTTGGGCCAACTTCCGGTTTATCTACCTCAGTTTGCCAGATACCCGGTTCCGCTTTTAATTTTGCTAATGCTTTCATTTTACGCCCCGCCCTTATGCGATCACGCCCATGTCTTTACCAATACGAATAAAGGCTGCAATAGCCTTATCCAGCTGAGTTTTACTGTGTGCTGCAGAAATTTGAGTCCGAATACGGGCCTGACCTTTTGGTACCACCGGGAAAGAAAACCCCACCACATAAATACCTTCGGCCAACATGCGTTTAGACATTTCAGCAGCAACTTTGGCATCGCCCAGCATCACCGGAATAATGGCGTGATCTTTACCTGCCAACGTAAAGCCGGCCGCACTCATTTGCTCACGAAAATAATTGGCGTTCTCCCACAGCTTAGCGCGCAGCGCATCGCCGGTAGCCAGCATGTCCAGTACCTTAATTGAGGCAGTCACAATAGAAGGTGCTAATGAGTTAGAAAATAAATAAGGCCGTGAACGCTGACGTAACCAAGCTATCACTTCTTTTTTACCTGAGGTATAACCGCCCGATGCACCGCCTAAGGCTTTACCCAGGGTACCTGTAATAATATCAACCCGTTCCAGTACGTCACAGTATTCATGGGTGCCGCGGCCAGTTTTACCAACAAAACCAACTGCATGGCTGTCATCAACCATTACCATGGCGTTGTATTTGTCGGCTAAATCACATACTGCTTTTAAGTCGGCAATACTGCCGTCCATTGAAAAAACACCGTCGGTGGCAATAAGTTTAAAGCGGGCACCATCAGCCTCAGCTTGTTTTAACTGCGTTTCCAAATCGGCCATATCATTGTTGGCATAACGATAACGTTTCGCTTTACATAAACGCACACCGTCTATTATCGATGCATGATTCAAGGCATCAGAAATAACCGCATCTTCTGGCCCCAGAATTGTTTCGAATAACCCACCGTTAGCATCAAAGCAGGACGAATATAAAATAGTATCTTCGGTACCCAGAAATTCGCTGATCTTCGCTTCCAGGGTTTTATGAATATCCTGAGTGCCACAAATAAAACGTACTGACGCTACGCCAAAGCCATGACTATCCAGACCTTGCTTAGCGGCGGCAATAAGATCAGGATGATTGGCTAAACCTAAATAGTTATTAGCACAAAAATTTAAAACCTGAGTACCGCCCACAGTAACATCAGCCTGCTGCTGCGAGGCGATAATTCGCTCTGCTTTAAATAACCCTTCTGCGGTTACGTCTGCTATTTGTTGTTGTAGGTGTTGTAAAAAAGCGCCGTTGCGCATATAGCCTCCTGATTAACGATTATCCGGGCAATTAAAAAAAGATAAGCATTGTAATGGTTAAGCGGCAACCCTGCAGCGATTGATCATTAAGCGCCATAGCGCTTAACAGAAAAGCTGTAAACAATCAGCTACATTGATAGCGACATTTTAGCTGCTGGTCGGATCAGATTGGGCCAGCATAATATAATGCTGCTGCAGCTTTTCAATACGCGGCAACGCCTTAGTGGTCGCATAAGGCTTAAATAACAACAGTACTTTTAATACCCCCTGATAAACGCTGGCATGGTTAATGGCTTTATCCGGTGCCTGCGTTTTCAGGTAACTAATCCAAAAAGTGACCAGCAATTTTATACTATGTGCAAAATCACTAATATCCTCATCAGCAATGTCAATAACGGCTTTACTCTTCAACGCGTTAAGTACACTGATGACCCGCTCCAGCACACCTTGCTGTACCCGGGCATAATCTTGTTGCAGTGCACTGTCCCGGGCCAGAATATCCGGCAAATTGGCGTAGAAAAAATGAAAGCGCCACATTAATTCAAAAATGGCATCCAGATATTCGGCCAGCGCATCCAGTGCTTCAGTGTGAGCAGACGGTGGTTTAATTCGGGTTTCCAGTAACTTGGCATATTCTTTAAAGATTTGCCTGACAATGTCTTCTTTGTTACGAAAGTGGTAATACAAATTTCCTGGGCTAATACCCAAATGGGCAGCAATATGATTAGTGGTCACCTGCCGCTCGCCTACCTCATTAAACAGGGCAATGCTAGCGTGTAAAATTTTATCTTTTGTTCTGAGCTTTTTTTCCATTGCTACGGCTAAGCTTCTTTGTTTGAGCATTATTTTGCTATAGTAACGCCAAACTGACTACAAACTCTAGTCGCTTGCACGATTACGCTGTTAAGTGGCGCTAATATAAGTACAAAAATATGAAAGTAAAAGCCATTTACCCCGGCACCTTTGACCCACTCACCAATGGCCATAGTGATCTGGTGCTGCGCGCGGCCCGCTTATTTGACTCTGTGGTGGTTGGCGTAGCCGCTAACCCCAGTAAACAGCCATTGTTCAGCCTGGCCGAGCGGGTAGCGCTGGCGAAACAGGCTTTTGCAACATGCGACAATGTTACGGTTATCGGTTTCTCCGGCTTGCTGGCGCAGTTTGCCAAAGAACAGCACGCCCAGGTATTGTTACGTGGCGTGCGGGCAGTAGCAGATTATGAATATGAATTTCAGTTAGCCAGCATGAATAGGCAGCTTAACCCGGAATTAGACAGCTTGTTTATGACACCCTCAGAGAAAAACACCTTTATTTCTTCAACACTGGTAAAAGAAGTATGCCGCCATGGCGGCGACATCAGCAGCTTTGTGCCCGCGCACGTAGAGCAGGCCTTGCAAGCCAAATTCAAAAAGCCTGAGTAGCTTTTTATTATTTATATAGATTAGGGCGTGTTGACGTTTGCTGATTGTTTTCGCAGCTAAAGAGGTGGCAAGGGATAAGCCTGGGTACCCGCTATCCAGCTTTGCTGCACCTGATACGCATGGTTTAGCAACAACATATCGGCTTGATAACCACCGCCAAGCTTGCCGAGCTTATCGGCACACCCTAATGCCTGCGCCGGATACAAGGCGGCCATACGAAGTGCTTCAGCCGGCTCTACCGCCAGCACCTCAATAGCATAACGCACCGCACCTGCCATATCCAATACTGAACCTGCCAATACGCCGGCCTCATTGGTTAACTTGTTGCCATCGCGTACCACCCTGCCACTAAAAAAGGCGAATTCAGTGTCGTTAGTACCCACGGGCGCCATAGCATCGGTAACCAGCAGTACTTTGCCTTTAGGCTTAGCGGCCAGTGCTAATTTAGCCGCCGTTGGGTGCACATGCAGGCCATCGAGAATTATCCCGCACCAGCTGGCATTATCGGTTAACGCTACGCCGACCATGCCAGGCTCACGCGAGGTTAACGGCGACATGGCATTATAAAGGTGAGTAAAACCACTGGCGCCAGCCGCTAATGCCATACTTACTGTAGCGGCATCAGCATCAGAATGGCCCAGCCACACCCGCATACCCGCTGCTACCAGTTGCTGAATTTGGGCAGGAGTGACGTTTTCAGGTGCTACTGTTATTAATTTGATGCCAAGATCCGTTCGCTGGTACAACGCCAGCTCGCCTGCGCTTATCGGTCGGATATGCTCTGCCGGGTGGACGCCTTTTTTAGGTACCGCTAAATGCGGCCCTTCAAAATGTATACCTATAATGCCCGGTAAGCCTTTAGTCAACGCCATCGCGATAACATCGGCGGCGCGCTGCATTATTGTTAAAGCGTCGGTAATAACAGTCGGTAGCATAGCGGTAGTACCAAAACGGCAATGCGCCTGAGTCATTGTTTGCAATGTTTCTAATACCGGGGCGGTATTAAATAACATACCACCGCCGCCATTAACTTGTAGGTCAATAAACCCCGGAACTAAAATACCGGCCTGCACCGGCCCATTAGCGGGTTTCAAGGTTAAGATCATGCCGTTTTGCCAACTTAGTTCGACATTACTGTGCCAGCTATTACCGTCAAACAACTTTGCAACCGCAATACTTTGCAAGGTATCCGTAACAACACTACTTTGATTCATCGCATCATCTCAACTGTTAGTACTTATCCACTCTAGCATGAGTTATGACCGTTCACACTGACCGACACTACAGGCCACACAAGATAGATTGCACTAAACTAATTACGCAGCTTGCAGCAACTAAAACGGCACCAGAAGGTGCCGTTTTAGTGCTTATTACGGGTGATTAGACTGGTTTTGCCAGCTTCTGTACCAGTTTTTGCGTATGTTGTAACGACAAGAGATGAGCATAAATAGCGGTCAGAAAACCTAACTGACGCAATTCTAGAAACACCTCATTATCTAACTCATTCAGCTTTTTTTCGTCGATCATGTGAATGCCATTAATATTGCGTGGCTCACCATCAACGGTGATAGTTAATACTTGCTCTTTAATTAAATCCAGACTTTTCAGCTTTTCGGTGAAGCCTCGGGTCATCCGGCTAAAATCAACAAACTCACCCATTTGCTTTTTTCGCTCGACCAGGTAGTCGCTTTCGGTTCCGTCATCATTAAATAGCGGGAAACCTTCAGCTTCGTTAACACGCTCAGAAGACTGGTCAACTGCCACAACTAACTTGTCACTGTTTGGCTCTGGCTGCACTAACACCAGAGGATAATTACGCACTACCCGAGGTACATACAGCGCCTGCCATTTACCATCCTGTAACACCAGGTTTTGGTTTACCGCTAAACCAAGCAAGGCTACTGGCTGGTAGCTGTCATTCTGACTATCTTTAACAAACACCAGTGGAAATTCGGCACCGGCGACAACAAATTCTTGTACTACTACTGGCAACATATGCTGATTAGCAACATGGCTTAGCCGGTTGTCATTGCTAATTTTAGTTTTGGCATGTTGTTCTTTACTTAGCGCTACTACTTTATTCTGTTCCATAGATAACTCATTGTTATGGGATTTTTAAGATACCAGTGGGTTGCGATGTTGTCATGCTCAGCGCCATTGGCCGCTGCCACCGTCTGCTTTACTGGCGTACCGGCGTTATCTTGCGTGAAGTTGCGCCGTGAATCAACTACTGCGATTAGTCAGCCTCAATTAGCCAGATAAAAAACCGCTGGTACCAGCGGTTTTTTATCATCTCGATGTTTAACCCGCAGTAAACTGATAATAAGTAGGTGAGCCTGGCCCTACCGGTAAGTTAAACACAAATACCCAAAGGTAAAACAACAACGACCAGCCCACAAAAAATACCATTGAATAGGGCAGCATAGTAGCAATAAGGGTACCCAGACCTAAATCTTTTTTATAGCGGGCCGCCACGGCGAGGATCAGACCAAAATAACTCATCATGGGCGTAATAATGTTCGTTACAGAGTCGCCAATACGGTAAGCCGCCTGAATCACCTCTGGCGAATAACCAATGATCATCAGCATTGGAACAAAAATGGGGGCGGTAATGGCCCATTGCGCCGAAGCAGAACCCAGCATCAGGTTTACGAAACCGCACATGGCGATAAAAAACAAAAACAACAAGGGCCCGGTTAAGCCAAGCTCTTGCAGAAAAGTAGCACCTTTGACCGCAAAAATAGAGCCTAAATTAGACCAGCCGAAAAAGGCGACAAACTGCGCTGCAAAAAACACCAACACAATATACAAGCCCATAGCACCAATGCTTTTTGACATGGCGTTAATAACATCGCGATCGGTTTGCATGGTACCGACAATTTTACCGTAAACAAAACCAGGTATGGCGAAGGTAACAAAGATAAACACCACAATGCCTTTTAAGAACGGCGAGTCGGGCACGCCACCCGTTTCTGGATTACGTAAAATGCCCCATTCCGGAACAATACTTAACGCCAGTAGAACCGCCAGTGCTAAAAATGCCAAACCAGCGCCCAATAAACCACGCTTTTCCCGCAAAGATAGTTTTTCTAACTGCTGCTCATCTAAATCAATAGCGGCTTCACTTTTATCATACTTACCCAATTTAGGTTCAACAATTTTTTCGGTGACAATGGCGCCCAAGGTGGCAATAACAAAGGTGCTGGCAATCATAAAATACCAGTTTGCTTCAGGGCCTACTGTGTAGTTTGGATCTATCAGATTTGCAGCTGAGGTGGTAAAGCCTGCCAGCAAGGGGTCAACCGTACCAATAAATAAATTGGCACTATAACCGCCCGATACACCAGCAAACGCTGCCGCTAACCCAGCCAGTGGATGGCGGCCAAGCGAATGAAAAATAACGGCGGCCATTGGTATTAACACCACATACCCCAGCTCTGACGCGGTGTTAGAAATAATACCAGCAAACACAATCGTCACGGTAACCATCCGTTTGGATGCACCCATTACCAAGCCGCGCATCGCGGCTGAAATTAAACCTGAATGCTCGGCAATACTCACCCCGAGTAGAGCCACCAACACCACACCCAGCGGCGGAAAATTAGTAAAGTTAGTTACCAGATTAGCAATTATCCGCTGTAAACCGTCTACACTAAACAAGCTGACCACCCGAATAATGCCATCAGCGGAGCGCCCGGCCGCCCCCGCCGGACGCGGGTCAAGCGCACTAAAATCAAAATAAGCGGCCACGCCACTACCTACCACCACCAGCAGCGCAAACAGCGCGAACAAGGTCACCGGGTGTGGCAGTAAATTGCCCAACCACTCTACCGTATCAAGAAATCGAGTAAACCAGCCACGTTTAGGGGCTGCCGGGGTAGGTGTTCTACCAGCATTTGTCATAAATGAATTCCTTTTGGTCAAAGCGCAGATGATGTTATCACCTGAAATTCTTCAAGCTAACCTGAACCACAAGCGGCCGTTAGCTGACTTTTCTTTATTTTTATCGGGCAAATTTACCACAGGATAGGCTTGTAGCAAAGCAAGAGGCTAAGGTGTAGGTGACAGCCAGTTAAAAAGGTGGCTTCTATTACGGCTTCTAACACTAAAGTACCGTTGCTGCCCGTTGCGTAGCGGCCTAGCATAAGCTATTAACATTTTCAGGAGTATTGCTATGCGTGCAGTAATTACCGGTGGTACCGGCGGTATTGGTTTTGCCATCGCCAGCCATTTTGGCCAGGCCGGTTACCAGGTGGTATTAGCCGATTTAAATGAAAGCCTGCTACAACAAAAAGCGGCTGCGCTTTGCAGTCAGGGCATTATTGCCGATTACTGCGTGTTGGATGTCACTAATCAGCAGGCTATTGAAGCCTGCGCCAAGCGCTTTCCGGCTGATATCCTGGTTAATAACGCCGGTATTCAGCATGTCGCACGGTTAGAAGACTTTCCGCCAGAAAAATGGGCGCTGCTGATTAGCGTCATGCTCACCGGACCAGCCATGTTAACCCGCGCCATGTTACCTCACATGCGCAGTAACAACTTTGGCCGGATAATAAATATTGGCTCTATTCATGCGGTCATTGCTTCGCCGTTTAAATCTGCCTATGTTGCTGCTAAACATGGTTTGTTAGGGTTAAGCAAAGTAGTGGCATTGGAAAACGCTGATAAAAACATCACCATTAATACCATTTGCCCGGCTTATGTAAAAACACCATTGGTAGAGCAGCAAATTGCAGCTCAAGCTAAAGAACACAACCTGACCGAACAACAGGTTATTGAGCAAATAATGCTGGCACCCATGCCACAAAAAGCCTTTATTGATGTCAGTGAAATTGCCGAAATGGCCGCTTTTTTATGTCAGGATGCTGCCAGACACATGACAGCGCAGACCCTGATTTTAGATGGTGGCTGGACAGCCCGCTAGCACTAAGCCGGTATCTGAGGCACAATCGGCTAACGAGTACTGAATGACCTCACCACAACAAATGATCGAAAATGGCAGCGGCATTGGTTTAACCACTATAGCCGCCATATCACTGGTATATTTGCTGATTTTATTCAGTGTTGGTCGTTTTGGTCGGCGCATTACTGCTCGCCACCCGTTGGCGCCTTGGGTATTTAGCTTTGCCTTATCTATTTATTGTACGTCCTGGGCCTTTTATGGCGTAACCGCCCAGGCAGCTGTTAATGGCTGGTGGATCCCACCGACCTATATTGGCTCTTTTATTTTATTCTGGTTTGGCTTCAAACTTATTGCCCGCATCGCCATTGCTTGCCGACGTTACCGTATTACCTCAATTGCCGACTTTATTGCTACCCGCTTTGGCCATTCCCGCTCATTGGCTGTGCTGATAACACTTATTCTGATCATGGCGGTTATTCCTTATATTGCACTGCAACTTCACGCCGTATCTACCAGCATTAACACCCTGGTAAAAGCCGAAGTTGGCCTGCACTGGTATACCGATACCGGCTTTTATGTCAGCCTGTGGATGGCGGTATTTGCGCTGTTATTTGTGAGTAAAAGTGCTAGGGCGCACCAACCCAACCCAGGCCTGATGACCGCCATTGCCTTTGAATCGTTAGTTAAACTACTGGCATTACTGGCAATTGGCTGTTTTGTTGTGTTTGGCATGTTTGACGGCTTTGCCAGTATTTTTGACAGCGCGGCAGTTAATCCGGCCATTGCAACCTTGCGCCAACAAGCACTGCCCATGCATGCTTACTGGTTGCATGCGCTACTGGGCTTTTTTGCTACTCTCTGCCTGCCACGCCAGTTTCACGTTAGCTTTGTTGAAAACCAGAAGTTAAGCCACCTGCGCAGTGCCCGCTGGATTTTCCCGCTATACCTGCTGCTTATGAGTATTTTCACCTTGCCGCTGGCGCTGGCTGGCGTGATGTTACTGGGTAACGACGTTAATATCGACGTGGTGGTATTACAACTGCCATTGGCAGCAAACCGCACCGACATTGCTTTGCTGGCCTATTTGGGCGGCTTTTCTGCCGCTACCAGTATGGTGGTGGTGGCGACCGTGGTGCTGGGTATTATGATCACCAACGAATTACTGGCACCCTTACTTTACCGCAGCAGTCAGCTGCAGCCCGAACATCAAAATAGAGTCAAAGTAGCCACCTTGCGCCGCTCTGCCATGTTAATTGTCATGGCATTGGGCTTTGTGTATTACCGTTTTATTGGTACCGAAACCGGCTTAGCACAACTAGGGTTAATGGCCTTTGCCTTGGTTGCACAACTGTCACCCGCACTTATTCTGGGTTTATTTTCACGCAAAGTTAACCGTCAGGGCGCCATCGCCGGCGTGCTTAGCGGCGCGTTGGTGTGGGCCTATATACTGTTACTACCGGAAATAAGTCGCGCCGGATTAATGGGTTCAAGCTGGTTAAGTAACGGGCCATTCGGCTTACAATGGTTAGCACCACAACAATTATTTGGCTGGCAAGCCGACCCACTGAGCTTAGGGGTATTATTGAGCTTGTCAGTAAACTGTCTGATGGTAGTTACTATTAGCCGTTTTAGTAATACCCGGGTTAGTGAATGGCTGGAGAGCGGCCGTTTTTTGCGGGCGCAGCTGAGCAGTGATAATCGACGCCGCTTGCAATTAAGCGTGCAAGATTGCTATTTGCTGGTAAAGCGCTTTGCCGGAGAAAAGGAAGCGCGGCGGTTGTTGCAGCGGAATCTGAAAAATCCCAGCCCATTACAAAACCAATTGGCACCGGTAAATTTGGTGCAGGCAGCCGAGCGCAGCTTAGCAGCCGTGGTTGGCGGCGCCTCAATGCGCTTAATTATGGATGCGGCCGGTCGGCATGCCCAGTTACCCATGGAAACCGTTGAGCGGTTTGTTGACGAAGCCAGCCAGGTATTTCAGTTTAACCAAGCATTGCTGCTCTCTACCATAGACAACATTAGTCAGGGCATTAGTGTAGTAGATGCCGACTTACGTTTAATTGCCTGGAATCAACGTTACATTGATATGTTTAGTTATCCAGCCGGCATGGTTGAGGTGGGTAAGCCGGTGGCTGACGTTATTCGTTTTAACTTAAACCGTGGCTTAATTGACAGCGAAAATATAGAAGCTGAAGTAAGCAAACGACTGAGCTTTTTACGCCAGGGCAGCAGTTATAAATTTCAGCGCCAACAACAAGATGGCCGCGTACTGGAAATGCAGGGTAATCCGTTACCCGGCGGTGGCTTTGTTACTACCTACACCGACGTTAGCTCTTTTATTGCCGTACAAACCCAACTTGAGCAAAGTAATACCTTACTGGAACAACGGGTGGGCGAGCGCACGTCTGAGTTACAACTGCTAAACCAGCAATTGCAACACACCCAGCATCAACTTGAAAGTAACACAGCGGCCAAAACCCGCTTTTTTGCTGCCGCCAGCCACGATTTAATGCAGCCGTTTAATGCCGCTGCGCTGTTTGCCGGCTTACTGCGGCAAAAAAGCACTACACCGGAATTACAAGAACTTAGTGCCAACTTAACTAACTCACTTAATTCAGCAGAGGAACTGTTAACCGCTATTTTGGATTTAACCAAGCTTGATTCTGGGGTAATTAAAGCGTACCCACAAACAGTAGCAGTAAGCCAGTTGCTGGATGATATTGGCCGTGATGCGGCGGCACTAGCTGCTGAGAAAGGCCTAAAGTTTAGCATGCACCCCAGCATACTAAGTGTTACCACCGACCGTAAATTAGTAAAACGGGTTATTCAAAATTTACTGGCCAATGCCGTACGCTATACTAACACCGGCAAGGTAGTGGTCGGCGTGAAACGGGCGGGTCAGCAGTTACTAATAAAAGTGTATGATAGCGGAGTGGGTATTGCCAAAGCAGACTTGCAGCGCATTTTTGAAGAATTTCAGCAAGGCAGTCAGCCAGATCAAAAAGGGCTGGGCCTTGGCCTTGCTATCGCGCATCGTATTAGTGCTATTTTAGGCCATACACTCAGCGTGCAGTCTGAGCCAGGTAAAGGCAGTTGCTTTTGTCTTAGTTTACCGCTGGCCGCTACACCGGCTATTTCGCTAGAAACCGTGGCCGTCATTAGCGACATTAGCGCCAGTTTTGCTGGCAAAAAAATCTTATTATTAGATAACGAAACGCATTTACTTAGTGCGGTAAAGGCATTATTGACCAGTTGGCGGTGCCAGGTTACTGCGGTAAGTCAGCCTAGCGCTGCTCTGGCAGCCATACGTGAGGGTTTTAAACCCGACTTGTGTCTGTTTGACTATCATCTAGATAATGCCGCAACCGGGGTAGCCGTGGCCCAACAGCTGGCCAGCCACTTTGCCATAAATGTGCCGGTAATTATTCACTCGGCTGATCATGACCAACATATTCGCGAGCTGGCACTTAATAGTGGTTTTTACTTTCTGCTGAAGCCGCTAAAGCCAGCTGCGTTAAAGCGGCTGTTTCAGCGCTTATTACGCAGCTAAGTATTCTGTAACGGGGCTGGCGAGATTGTTTAAGCGCGAATTGCGACAATAGGCTAACCGGTATAGCTCTCTGGCAGGCGCAGCTTTTCAAACATAATGCCGGCCAGTGTGCGGTTGTTGACGTTTAATTTGCGTAAAATAGCCGAGACATGTTGCTTAATAGTGGTTTCCTGCACATTCATCTCGTAAGCAATTTGCTTATTAAGCAGGCCGTCGGCAATCATTTTTAACACCCGAAATTGCTGCGGGGTAAGCTGCTCTAAACGCTGAGCAAAGTCATTGTCGATTAGCGGCTTAGCATTTTTAACGTCTTCAACTAAATCAGGTGGTAACCAGGTATCACCGTTTAGCACGGCGCTAATGGCGTCAGACAACAACTCCAGCGGCACAGATTTTGGAATATAGGCGGCAGCACCTAAGGCCAGCGCTTGTTTAATAATAACCGGATCTTCTTCGGCCGACACCATAATAATCGGCACATCAGGGTATTCGGTGCGCAAAGCACTAAGGCCGGTAAAGCCGTCAGCGCCTGGCATTTTCAAGTCGAGGAAAATAAAATTCGTATCGGGATGCTGGCGCAGTAATGGCCAGACTTGTTGCATCGTTTGAGCTTGCAGCAATAAGGCGTCGCTACCTAGAATAGCGGAAGAAGCCTGAGCTAAGGCAACCCTGAACAAGGGGTGATCATCGGCGATGATGGCTATCATAAGGTTTACTTCTGAGCACGTTGGCTCACTATAATGAACCGGGGCTTACGCCCCGGCAAGGTTTTTAACGTATTAGAAGCGGTAACCAACAGACAAGCTTACCGTACGTGGGTCCATATAATAACCCGTAATAGTTTGCTCACGCGCTAACAAGGCAAAGTTATAACCGGCAATACGCGCCTGCTTATCACCTAAGTTTTTACCCTGTAACGACACATCCCAGTAACCATCTTTTGAATACCAGTTCACACCAGCATTTATTAAAGTATAGCCACCATAATCTAGTACTGAAGGTACTTCAAAAATTTGCGTCGCACCGCGATAAGCTACGTTAGCATTAAACACTAAGTCACCAAAATCGGTTACTACCGTATAACGGCTGGCTAGTGTTGCGGTTAACTCTGGGGTATTAGCAAATCCCCAGACGTCAGATACGTCAACCACAGATTGCGATACCGGGTCAAAGAATTCGACTTTGTTAAACGACGCATCTAAGTAACCGACAATCGCACTGATTTCAAGATCACGCGTTGCCGCAAATAATGCCTCAAGTTCAGCACCATTAATATCGGCGCTAGCCGCGTTTAATACTTGAGAAGCAACGTTATTACCTACTGCGCGTTGCACCGTAACTTGCATATCATCGTAAGAAGAATGGAACACTGCCGCATTCACACGTAAACGCTGCTCTAACCATTCACTCTTGATACCAAACTCATAAGTGTCAACAGTTTCTTCCTGGTACGGGTCGGTAGCATTAGGGTTAACAATTTCAACCGCACGCATATCAAAACCACCCGACTTAAAGCCATCGGTATAACTAACGTAGTACATTAAGTCACGACTGTACTGATATTCTGCACCAACTCGTGGTGAAAAATGGCTAAAACTTTCACTGCCGCTAAAATCGGTTTGTACTTGTAATAACGTCCCCGGAGCAGCGATATCGCGTGGTCCTTTATAGCCTAAGTACAGATTGCGATACATTGTCGCATCTTTATCATCTTTGGTATAACGGCCGCCCGCGGTTAACGATAGTTTGTCAGTTAATTTATAAGTACCTTGTGCATAAGCAGCGATACTATCGGTATCAACACAACCCCCGTTTTCAAGTGTTACACCCGCACCGGCAACAATGACAGTACCGAAGGCACCGCACGCTTCACCCGTGTAGTAATATACACCCGACGCCATTTTAAATTTATCGCCGTTAAATAATAATTGTAGCTCTTGTGAGGTTTGTTCATCCTCATAAAAAGCCGGCACATCTAATGACTGTAAAGGGGTAGAATCAAAGTCGATATTAGTATCAGTAACGCCTTTCCGTCTAGCGGTAACAGATTTAACGGTCCAGTTATCATCCACATCCCAGGTTAGGGTTAACGATTGGCCTTCAGTATCCACTTTGTTATCTGCTGGCATACTGGTGTACGAGTCATACACGCTGTCTGTTAATGGCTGAGTGGGAACTAATAAACTTGGCGTTAAGCGAAAGCCACCTTTTGAATTAGACTTATCGGTGGTTTTGTCGGCATTTAATCTCACGGTAAAATTCTCTGCGGCATTCCACTGCACGCTAACACGGCCAGATTGAACATCTTTATCGTAGTTTTCAGCGCCGGTGTTTAAATAGGTACCAAAACCGTCACGGTTAAAGCTGGCAATGGCACCACTAACGAATAAGGTGTCTGTTAAGCCTACCTGGCCTGATAACTTAACATCTTGCTGGTTTTCAGTACCAATAGTACCGCGAACAGCAAAGGCAGTATCGCCAGTGAGTTCTTTAGTTACGTATTTAACCGCACCACCGATAGTGTTACGGCCATACAACGTACCTTGAGGGCCACGTAACACTTCTATACGTTCAACATCATATACATCTAATGCTGCACCTTGTGGCCGCGCCATGTACACATCATCAATGTATATACCTACGCCTGGCTCAAAACCCCACAACGGATCTTGCTGGCCAATACCACGAATATAGGCTGTGAGCGTACTGTTGGTACCGCGAGAAATTTGTAAGGTGGTGTTGGGTGAATATTGCTGTACAGCAATTAAGTTATCCATACCACGTTGTTGTAATTCGTCACTGCCTAAAGACGTTACCGCTACCGGTACTGTCTGTAAGTTTTCTACCGTGCGCCGGGCGGTAACTTCAATCCGCTCCAGCTTTAACTCGGTTTCGGCTGGCTCAGCCTGCTGCGCCATCGC
The DNA here is from genome assembly GCF_000987765.1 of Arsukibacterium sp. MJ3. Taxonomy (GTDB): domain Bacteria; phylum Pseudomonadota; class Gammaproteobacteria; order Enterobacterales; family Alteromonadaceae; genus Alishewanella. The sequence goes on along the minus strand of NZ_LAHP01000005.1, from coordinate 58,600 downwards.
TGGTGCGGCTAAACAACTGCTAATAGCCAGGGCGATAAGGCTAGGTTTAAGGACAGAGCGGGTAAAATTGTGTTGTTCATCATTATTATAATTATTGGCCATCTTTGGCTCTCCTGCTGATTGATTGCAAAATGTGGTATTAACCAGTGTTGTTACTTTAGGCCTAAACGCAGAACTTTTAACCTGTACCTTAGTACTATGGTGGCAATCGCCAAGCTGTATCAGACTAGCTAAAAATGATAACAAGGATTTGCTGATGTTAAGTATCTTTGGCTTACTACTGGGTTTAAGCCTGTTGATTGTGTTTACGATGCGTGGCTTTAATCTATTTATAACGGCGCCACTTTGTGCGTTATTAGTAGCCGCAACCAACGGCATTCCATTTTGGCAAGTCGCTGATAAAATTGATTTTGTTCATGGCTATATGAATGGCTTCGCTGGCTTTGTTGCCGCCTGGTTTTTAATGTTTTTGCTAGGGTCTATCTTTGGAAAATTGATGGAACATACCGGCGCAGCAGATGCGGTAGCGCTGGCGATTGTAAAACGCCTTGGCCATACCCGGGCGGTACTGGCCATCGTAATGGCCTGTGCCGTATTAACCTATGGCGGTGTTAGTTTATTTGTGGTGGCGTTTTCGGCCTACCCGATGGCAGTAAGCTTATTTAAAGGGGCTAATTTGCCGCGTCGCTTTATACCGGCAGCACTAGCGCTTGGTTCAGTTACCTTTACCATGACATCAGCAGGCTCACCGGAAATTCAAAACTGGATCCCAATAGCTTATCTTGGTACCACACCTTATGCCGGCTGGCAGGTAAGCATTGTGGTGGCGTTGTTTATGGCGGTTGGTGGTTATTTCAGCCTGATGTGGATGATTAAAAACGCCGTGAAAAACGGTGAGCAGTTTGTTCAGCGCAGCACCGACCCCGTGGTAAGCGACAGACCACTACCGCATTGGGTAACAGGCTTAATACCGCTAATAGTGGTACTAGTTACCTCATTTTTACTGCACGACAGTTTGCAGCAAGCAGCGTTAATTATTGCCCTGGCTGGTGGGGTGGTCAGTTTATACTTGCTTAATTTTCGCTTTCTGGCTAACCCGGCTTTGGCCACTAACGAAGGCGTACTGGGTGCGTTGTTAGCTATTGGCAACACCGCTGCCGTGGTTGGTTTTGGCAGTGTTGCCAAGCTGACACCGGCATTTAGCAGCGTGGTAGAGTACATGACCCACTTACCCGGCCCTGAGCTCGTCGGCGCAGCTGTTGCCGTGAGCGCCATTGCCGGCCTAACGGGCTCTGCTTCAGGTGGCCAGGCTATTGCATTGCCCGAAATTGCGCCTACCTACTTAGACCGTGGCGTCGATGCTGAACAATTGCATCGGGTAGTGGCTATTTCATCAGGCGCACTCGACTCCCTGCCGCATAATGGCTACGTAGTAACGACTATCCGTGCTATTTGTGGTGAAACTCACCAGAACGCGTACTGGCCGATGGCGGTGGTAAGCGTGTTAATGCCACTATTAGGCGTGGTATTAGCCATAGTGCTGTTTCAGTGGTTTTAAGGAGCATTAGATGAAATTGTTAAAGACGTTACTACTACTGGGTATATTGTTGATTGGCAGCAATAGCCAGGCCATGCTGGTGACTAAACACGCCTTTGAAATACCGCACTTTAAAACAGAGAATGGCGCCGTAATTAGCCCGGTTAAAGTAGGTTGGGAAGCCTATGGCAGCCTGAATGCCGATAAATCGAATGTTATTCTGGTTACCCATTTTTTCTCTGGCAGCTCGCACGCTGCTGGTAAATACCATGAGAGCGATGTGGCACCAGGCTACTGGGACGCGATTATTGGCCCGGGCAAAGCAATTGATACCAATACCTACTATGTGATTAGTGTCGACACCCTGGTGAATGCCAATGTGTTTGACCCCAATGTCATTACTACCGGCCCGGCTACCATAAACCCGGCTACTGGCAAGCAGTATGGCTTAACCTTTCCGGTTGTCACTATTGGCGATTTTATTGAAGTACAAAAAGCACTGCTTGATAGTTTAGGCATTGGTAAACTGCATGCGGTTATCGGCGGCTCTATGGGCTCTTTCCAAGCCATTGAATGGGCTACGCGGTATCCAGAACGGGTAGCCCGGTTAATTCCGGTAATTGGTTCAGCTTATATCGATGCCTGGGCTGCCGTGCGTTTAGAGCGCTGGGCTTACCCGATTAAACAAGACCCAGCCTGGCGTGGTGGAGATTACTATCAATATGGCCAGCCAGAACACGGTTTAACCACGGCACTGGCTTATATTATTCAGGACGCTGTTTATCCTACCGGTTTTAATATGCGCTACCCGGCCCCGGAAACCGATAAAGCACCGCATCGCGATATTCTGGCCAGCTTTTCTGCCTGGGAGCAATTAATGGCGCACGCGAAACTTCGGGCCACAATGCAAGACGCTAACCATATTTTATACTTAGTGCGCGCCTCGCAACTGTATCGTGCTGGTATGGGGGATAACTGGCAACACGCCTTAAGCAAGGTACAGGCTAAAACCTTATTTTTACCTGCTAGTGGCGATCAGTTGCTGTTACCAGAAATGGCTAAAGCCAGTGCCGAAGCCCTGCGTGCCGCCGGCAAAACGGTAGAGTATGCAGAAATACCGGGCATATGGGGCCACTTAGATGGTGTGGTAGGTATAAATGCCGTGGCCGAGAACATTCGGTCGTTCTTAGCGACCGAATAACAACAAAGCTAATAGTAGTTCCTGGATGGGATGCCGCTGACACAGGGTGTCCCATTTTTATTACTAAATACGCGGAAACATCACCAGATGGTCTAAATCGAGCCGGATGCCAATTTGCTCACCAATGGCATGATTATGATGGCTTAAGGCTAAACAATATACCTGTTCGCCACCGCTAAGTGCCAACGTATACAGAATATGCGAGCCCCGGAATGACTTTTCCACTACACGGGCGGTAATACCACTGGCATCATCATGTACAATATCATCAGGCCGGATCAGTACATCTACCTTATCGCCACTACTGGCATTTTGTAAATAACGCTGGTTAAAAATGCCCAAACAAGTTTGCACCTGTCTGGCATCGAGCATGTCACCCGGTAGCAGCACGCCACGGCCAACAAAGTCTGCTACGAAACGACTAGCGGGTTTATGATAGAGCTCATACGGCGTAGCCCATTGTTGTAACTTACCATGCTGCATTACCCCAACCATATCGGCCATGGTAAAGGCTTCAAATTGATCATGCGTTACCATTACTGCCGTAATTTTAAGTTGTTGTAAAATATGTCTTATGTCGCGGGCCAGTGCTTCGCGTAGTTCAGCATCCAGACTAGAAAACGGTTCATCTAACAGTAATACCTTAGGTTCTGGTGCCAGTGCCCGGGCCAGCGCCACACGTTGTTGCTGGCCACCCGATAACTGATGCGGGTAACGCTCGGCTAAATCAGGTAAACCCACTAATTGCAGCAGTTGTTTTACCTTGCTTTGCTTTTGTTGATGACTTTGACCTTGCAAACCGAAACTGATGTTAGCGGCCACCGATAAATGCGGAAATAAAGCAAAATCCTGAAACACCATGCCCACCCGGCGTTGCTCAGTCGCCAGCTGGATTTGCTGGTTACTGACCACCTGCTGCTGCAGGCTAATACTGCCACTGGCCGCCGGTTCAAAGCCGGCAATAGCCCGCAGCAAAGTGGTTTTACCACAGCCAGAGGGGCCAACCAAGCAACCTATCTGGCCCTCAGCCAAAGCAAAGCTCACATCTTTAACTACCACATGTGGGCCATAGGCTACTGCCAGCTTATCCAGAACTAACATGCTTAAGATCCTCTGCTGGCATCCAGCGTGCGCGATAACAAAATAACCGGAATAATACTGACACAAACAATAGCCAGTGCTGGCAATGCCGCATCGGCCAGTCGCTCATCTGAAGCAAGCTCATAGGTGCGCACGGCCAGGGTATTAAAATTAAACGGTCGTAAAATCAAGGTTGCTGGCAATTCTTTTAAAACGTCAACAAACACTAACATTAATGCCGTTAACACACTGCCACGCAGCAGCGGAACATGCACTTGACGTAACACTTGTAGCGGGCTGGCACCCAGTGAACGGGCGGCATTATCCATACTGGGCTTTATCCGCTGAAGGCCGGCTTCAACGCTGTGTAATGACACAGCCAAAAACCGCACGCTATAAGCCAGTAACAGCGCAAATAAGGTACCGGATAACAATAAGCCCGTGCGTACATCAAACCATTGCTCTGCCAGCAAGTCGATATTTCTATCTACCCAAGCCAGCGGTATCATTACGCCAATGGCAATGACCGTACCCGGAATAGCATAACCCAGTGCAGCTAGCCGCACCGGCAAACGCACTAGTGGGTCGCGTCTTAACCGGCTGGCATAGCCAAATAGCAGTGCTAACATAACCGACAACACCGCCGCTAGCGCCGCCAGGCTAAAACTGTTCCAGATTAAGCGGATAAAATCTGCCGACAGTAATACCGCCCAGTTTGGCAAGGCCCAGCTAGCCAGCTGAGTAGCCGGAATAATAAAGCCCAGTAATACCGGCAACAGGCACAGCAGCGCTACCAGCAACTGACGTAATGGCGATAAAAGACGTAGCGGACTATATTGCTGACGCTGGCCTTGAAAAAAATAGCGAATTTTTCGTCTCGACCACTGCTCTAGCACTAGCAGTACCAACACAAAAGTACTTAGCAGCGCTGCCAGCTGCGCGGCACCACCCTGGCTGCCCATACCAAACCAGGTGCGAAAAATACCGGTTGTAAAGGTGGCAATACCAAAATATTGTACGGTACCGTAATCAGCAAAGGCTTCCATCATGGCCAGTGCCGCACCGGTAAGTAATGCCGGGCGGGCCAGTGGTAAAGCCACTTTCCAGAAGTGCTGCCGCGGGCTAAACCCCAGGGTTCGGCTGGCTTCGAGCATACTGACCGATTGCTCACGAAACGCACTGCGCGCCAGCATGTAAACATAAGGATATAACACCAGCGATAACATCAGAATGGCACCGGTTAACGAGCGGATTTCCGGAAACCAATAATCGCCATACTCCCAACCAAAATAGCGGCGTAAAGCTTGTTGTAATGGCCCAGCGAAATCAAGCATGCCGGTATAGGTATAAGCAATAATATAAGCGGGCATAGCCAGTGGCAGTAATAATAACCACTGCAACAGACGGCGACCGTAAAATTGATATTGGCTTACCAGCCAGGCGCTACCGGTACCAATAAGTAATGCGCCTACGCCAGTGCCAAACGCCAGTAGCAGCGAGTTAGTAATATAATCCGCCAGTACCGTTTGTCGCAGGTGACGCCAAACTTCAATGTCGGGGCTGAGCACACTGGCAAAAACCACTATTACCGGCATGGCTAACAGCAATGCCGGTATTAGTACTGACCAGCGCCAGATATCTGCTTTAATTGGCGACATACCACCTCTTGCTGGCCCGGTTTAGCAATTAACGCCAACCAGCCCTGTCCATTACTCGGATCGCTTCGCCGTTTAGCTCACCCAGTTTTTCCAGATTTAGCTGGTCGGCTTTAAACTCGCCAAAATTTTGTAACAGGGCACTGGACTTAACACCTGCCAATATCGGGTATTCATGATTAACCTGCGCATACCAGCTCTGGGCCTCTTCAGTTACCATATACTCAAGCAAACGTACCGCATTGGCTTTATTAGGCGCATAGGCCGCAACACCGGCGCCTGAAATATTCACATGCACACCATTACCGGCTTGCTCAGGCCAAAATACCTTTACTTTTTCAGCCGTGGCACGTTGCTCTGGCTCAGAGAGCATGCCACCTAAATAATAGGTATTAGCAATGGCAATGTCACACACGCCATTGGCAGCCGCACTAATTTGATCGCGATCACCACCTTGTGGTGGCCGGGCAAAATTGGCTACCAGCCCTTTTACCCATTGTTCAGTAGCAGCAACGCCTTGATGGGCAATTAGCCCGGCGACCATCGACTGGTTATAAATATTGTCCGATGAACGCACACAAATTCTACCGCGCCATTTAGGATCGGTTAGCGCCGCATAGCTGGACAACTCATCCGGGTTAACTTTGCCGGGCACGTACATAATGGGCCGGGCACGCATAGTTAACCCATACCACTGGCCTGCAGGATCGCGCAGTTCTGCCGCAATAGCACTGGTTAACACATCAGATTGAATAGGTTGTAATACGCCCCGCACCTTAGCCCGATATAAACGGCCAACATCGGTGCTAATCAGCAAATCTGCCGGGCTATTACGGCCCTCGCTTGCCAGTCGGCTAATCAGTTCATCTGGCTTTCCGGTAATAAGGTTCACTTTAATACCGGTGTCACGGCTAAAATTATCCAGCAGCGGCTTAATCAGCTCTTCCTGGCGGGCAGAATAAATATTAACTTCGTTAGCAAATACTGATGTAGTGCTGACCAAGGCACTGGCCAGCGCAGAAATAATTAATAGGGTGGGTTTAATACGCATAAAAGCCTACTCCAATGTCAGGGTTTTCTGTTGAGAACGCTGTAAAGCCGCTATATAAACATAAACACGAATTATTCTCAATACGTTTCATGTGATATTTTTTCGCTTGTTCTCATGTGCTAAACCCATGCTATCAGCCTATTTATTGCTGACCGGTCAATTGCTGTAAACTTTGCGCCAGGCTAGCCGCTGAAAGCTCACCCATATGGCTTTGTAACAACTGGCCTTCAGCACTAAAATAGAGGGTCATAGGTAAACCGTAGGCCCCCAAATCAGTGGCTAACTGCCCTTGGCGATCCAATAATAAATGCTGAAACTGCAAACCTGCTTGCTGCAAATAATAGTGTACCGTTTCAGGATGCTCGCGTTGATTTAGCAGCACAAAACGCACTTCGGGGTATTGCTGCTCGGCGTGCTGCAGTACCGGCATTTCGCGCCGACACGGCGCGCACCAGGTCGCCCACAAATTTACTACCGTTAACTGCCCCCGGCCTAATTCCGCCAGATTAACACTGTCGCCATTTAACTGTTGCAACGTAAGATCTGGTAACACAGCCTGCTGGCGGCCCAGATAAATAACCGAACTAAAGGCCCCAAATAACATTGCTACTGTCAATACTCCGGCCAACAATGCCTGGCGCTGCTGGCGACGGCGCCATAATAACCAGATTAAGATCGTCAGCGCCGCCAATACGGTGGCTACCAGGTCAAAGCCGCGGTCTCTAATATCCAGCATCTGCCAGACATTTTGGTAATTGTCAGCAAAACGGGCAACAAACACCAGCCGGCCAATAAGCAAACTGCCGAGCAAAATGGTTAACAGTGGATCAGTAACCGATACCTGATATTTACGGCCAACCAAGGCGGCTACCAACAAACCCAGCAACACACTTATTAGCAACAACATGGGGCTAAGCGGCAAGGCCAACGGGCCAACAACAACTGCAGTCATAGTTATTCCAACATCTGAAAAGGCGCCATTATGCAATAGATAGCGCTAACATTGCTATTAACACAGCATATTAAGTGACTACGCCAAATAAGCTGCCAATTAATGCGGTAAGCGCCATGGCGCCAGCGCCCCAACAACTAACCCGCATTGCCGCGCGCAGCATAGGCGCCCCGCCTGCTTTCGCTGCCAGCGCACCAAGTAACGCCAACCCGACTAAAGACCCTGCCGCCATCGCCAGCATAAGCTGCGATGAAAACATCATTACCAGTAACAATGGCCAGGCGGCACCTAAGGTAAAAGCCAATGCCGAAGAAAACGCCGCCTGTATTGGCCGCGCGCTAACGGTGCTTGATATACCCAGCTCGTCACGGGCATGCGCTGCCAGAGCATCATGGGCCATTAACTGCCGGGCAACTTCCATTGCCAACACCGGTTCAATGCCGCGCTTAGTATAAATAGCGGCCAATTCGGTTCGTTCCTGTGCTGGTTGCTCCGCTAATTCCATAGCTTCTAGTTTTAAATCTGCAGTTTCGGTATCTGCTTGTGAGCTTACCGATACGTATTCACCAGCTGCCATCGACATAGCACCAGCCACTAAAGCCGCCACGCCAGCGACTAATATAGCTTGCTGACTGCTACCGGCAGCGGCCACCCCCAAGATCAGGCTGGCGGTAGACACTATGCCATCATTCGCCCCTAATACAGCCGCTCTAAGCCAGCCAACGCGATGAGATTTATGGGTTTTCGGATACATTAATTTTATCCTTGCCAGCAAAAAAGTTTAACTACACCTGCGTCAGTTACGGTGTGCTAAGGCGTTTGTTATGTGCCGAAAAATCTGGCACCTCGCGCTGATAATTTTGCTGATATAAACTGGAGTGAATAATAAAGTCGGCGGTGGCGCGGTTACAGGCCACCGGAATATTCCAGACCACCGCTAAGCGGATCAAGGCTTTAACATCGGGATCATGCGGCTGCGACGATAACGGATCCCAGAAAAAAATGAGCCAATCTATTTTTTGCTCAGCAATTAACGCCCCAATTTGCTGATCTCCGCCTAAAGGGCCGCTCGCCATACATTGCACCGGTTGTTGCAAGGTTTCCGCCACAAGCTGGCCGGTAGTTCCGGTTGCAAATAGGGTTTTATCAGCAAAAAATGCTTTATGTTTACCAATCCAGTCTAGCAAGGTGTCTTTTTTGCCATCATGGGCCACCAGGGCAATGTTTTTCATAGGCTATCTCGCGGTTACTATAATACTGACCTTACACGCAAAAAAAAGCCCCGACAAGCGGGGCAAGATACACATGAAATTCTTATATGAATATTACTAACCTCTGTATCAAAAAAAGTAGTCAGTCCTTTTTACACGTCAATACAGCTGTACAATCATTATCAGAACCGCAAGTTGAAGATTGGCGACAACTCATACCGTTGTCTTGGGTATATTCGGTTTCGAGGAAATTTATTAAACTTATGTTAAAATTTTCGCCATTGTTGTGCGACAGTTCAAAAAAAGCCATATCTTCACTAACGGTGCCAGTGCCGGGTATTTCATTACAAATATTTCCTGAAGAAACACACACCTTCGTACTACCATTGGTTTTATTCACTATATAAAAAACTATTGGCTGAATACCAACCTGTGGTATATCTACCTGAACTTGCTGAGTATTTGCCGTATTTGCTGTCACGCCATATGAACTAAAAAGCATAATCGCTGCAAAAATTATGGATTTAAACATTGAAATTTCTTATTCATTAATTTTGCCGGTGTCAGATTTTATTTTGTTACCTTTATATGCTACTTTTGTAACTTATACAATACACAAGTCACTGTAACTAGCGTCCCTCGTCAGGTTAACGTCAAATGTATTTATTTTGTTAGCATTTATGCACTAAATGCTTTTTATCAAAATTTTTCGTAGCCGTTTAATTGATAACTAAAAAATTTAATTATGATTGCCGCAAAAAAAAGCCCCGACAAGCGGGGCAAAACAACCAAGGTCCACGTATAACATCGTTATTGGTCTGGCACTAAACAGGCTTTACTCTGTGTTTAGCTGCCATTAACCACATTATTCTTGCAGTAGGCTTAATGTGCCGCTTCAATTCGTTGCATGGCGGTCATATAACCACGTAATTTTTTACCAATTACTTCTACCGGGTGCTGCCGAATCGCCTCATTTACCGCAATAAGTTTCAGGTTATCAACCCCGGTTTGGCTATGGCTCAGGCCCTTGCCAATATACTCGCTGCTTAAACGGTTTACCTTGTCGCGTAGCAGCGGCACGGCGGCATGAGCAAATAAATAGTTACCATATTCCGCGGTATCAGAAATAACCACATTCATTTCATATAAACGCTTACGGGCAATGGTATTGGCAATTAAGGGCGTTTCATGCAGCGACTCATAGTACGCCGATTCGGCAATAATACCGGCGTCAACCATGGTTTCAAACGCCAGCTCTACGCCGGCTTTTACCATGGCTATTAATAAGATGCCACGGTCGAAGTAGTCTTGCTCAGTAATTTTCTCAGCCGACACCGGCGCTTGCTCAAAGCCACTGTCACGGGTTTGTTCGCGCCAGCGCAGCAGGTTTTTATCATCATTAGCCCAGTCAGCCATCATGGTTCGGGAAAACTCACCACTAATAATATCGTCCATATGTTTTTCAAATAACGGCCGTAACATCACTTTTAGCTCATCCGCTAAGTCGTAAGCTTTTATTTTGGCCGGGTTACTTAGCCGGTCCATCATGTTGGTAATACCACCGTGCTTTAATGCTTCGGTAACCGTTTCCCAACCGAATTGTATTAACGTAGCGGCATAGCCAGCATCAGTGCCCTCGGCCACCAGCTTATCAAACGCCAGCACAGCACCGGTTTGTAACATGCCACACAAGATGGTTTGCTCACCCATTAAATCTGATTTTACTTCAGCAATAAAAGATGACTGCAATACCCCGGCTCTATCACCACCGGTGGCTGACGCATAAGCTTTTGCCACCGCTAAGCCTTGATCTTTTGGGTCGTTCTCCGGGTGCACGGCAATTAACGTCGGCACGCCAAAACCACGCTTATATTCATGCCGTACCTCGGTACCCGGACATTTTGGTGCCACCATCACTACGGTAATATCAGGCCGGATTTGCTTACCTTCTTCCACAATATTAAAACCGTGCGAGTAAGCCAAGGTAGCACCTTGTTTCATTAATGGCATTATTGCATCAACTACGCTGCTATGCTGTTTATCCGGGGTCAGGTTTAACACTAAATCGGCTTGTGGAATTAATTGCTGGTAGGTGCCAACGGTAAAGCCATTGCTGCTGGCTTTTTCAAACGACGCACGCTGTTCGCTAATAGCCTCTTTACGCAGTGCATAGCTAATGTTTAAGCCAGAATCGCGCATATTTAAGCCTTGGTTTAAGCCCTGAGCACCACAACCAACAATAACAATATTCCAGTCTTTAATAAAACTGCAGCCATCGTTAAATTCCGCTTTATCCATAAAACGACATTGGCCCAATTGCTGTAATTGCTGACGTAAACTTAAGGTATTAAAATAATTACTCATACACTGTCTCAATCTTCAGTTTGGCGGATAAGCCTGGCTTATCTTATGCGGCATCTCGTTGTCTGGAACGTAAATGCGCGTTAATGAAACCATATTAGCCACTGCATCTTGTTGCGGGAAGTGATATATTTAAAATTCTGTATTTCACTATATGCAATACAAAATTATGGTAAATCATGGATATTCGTAGTACTCAATTATTTTTGCACTTAGCCTCTAGCTTAAATTTTGCAAAAACCAGCGAGCAAATGTACGTAAGCCCGTCTACGCTGACCCGGGTGATCCAACGGTTGGAAGCCGAACTGGGTAGCATGTTATTTACCCGGGACAAACGTTCCGTACACCTCACCACGGCCGGTGTGCGGGTGCAGCGCTTTGCCCGATTGTGGCTGGATGAATGGCATCAGTTACAGCTGGATTTGCAGTTGGCCAGCGCCGAGCTTAGTGGTGAAATCCGCTTGTTTTGTACTGTTACTGCTAGTTACAGTCACTTACCCACTATGCTGGATAAGTTTCGACTACAGTGCCCGAAAGCTGACATTACCTTAACCACTGGCGATGCCGCTATGGCCTTTGAAAAGATTAAAGCGGGTGAGGTAGATATTGCGTTGGCGGCTTATCCGGAACAGTTACCCACTACCATGATATTTCAGCGGATTGCTCAGCTACCTGTCTGGCTAATTGCACCGATTATTCCCTGTAAGGTAAATGACTTATTAGCCGCAACCGCGATAAACTGGAATGAAATACCACTGGTGCAGTCAGATCATGGCCCTGCGCGCTCACGCACCGACCAATGGCTCGCCGCCAGTAATATAACCCCGCAAGTAGCGGTTAAAGTAGATGGCCACGAAGCTATTGTCTCGATGGTGGCGTTGGGTAGTGGCGTAGCCGTGGTACCAGAACCCGTTATACAGCATAGCCCGGTGCGTGACCGGGTGCGTATTCTGGATATCGGTTATCAGTTCCAGCCGTTTGAGTTAGGTGTATGCATGTTAAGCCGAAAATTAGAACAACCGTTACTTAAAGCGTTTTGGCAACTTGCCGCAGCAAAAAAATAAAGCTGCCAATGGCAGCTTTAGTAATACTCAACTTCATTTTTATATTTGTAAGCGTTACTTAACGACTTTGAGGTGGCTGCCTTTTTTAGGCTTCGTTGGCTCAGGGGGAGCATCATGCTCAAAAGGTTCGTCGAATAACTCGGCATCTTCCTCTTCTTCTTCTAGCGTAAACACCGTACCGGCGCCATTTTCTTTAGCATAAATAGCTAACACCGCCTTTACCGGAATATACAAGGCAAACGGCTGGCCACCAAAACGGGCATTAAAGGTAATAGTATCATTACCTAACAGCATATTGCTCACTGCAGATGGCAACACATTTAATACAATTTGGCCATTCTGCACAAATTGTTGTGGCACCTTAACCTGAGGATAGCTCGCATCTACCACCAAATACGGTGTAAAGTCGTTATCAACTATCCATTCGTAGAACGCCCGCAATAAATAAGGACGGTTTGGTGACATTGCCGCCATTACAAGCGCATCCCACGCCGAATGTCCCGCTCAACTTCGGTTAATGAAGCCTGAAAGGCGTCACGTTCGAAAATGCGTGCCATATAGTTTTTCAGTTCTTTACTGCCAGGGCCTTGAAACTCGATACCCAGAGTAGGCAAACGCCACATTAATGCCGCCATATAGCAGTCGACTAAGCCGAACTCTTCACTCATAAAATACGGCGTTTCATTAAATAATGGCGCCAGTGATTGCAACCCTTCTTTTAATTCCTGACGCGCATTATCAGCATCATCAGCGTGGTTAAGTACTTTTTCAGCCAGGCTGTACCAATCATTTTTAATGCGATACATCATTAGCCTGGCCTGCCCACGGGCCACAGGATACACCGGCATTAACGGCGGATGAGGAAAACGTTCATCCAGATATTCCATGATAATGTCGGCTTGATATAAAGCCAGTTCACGGTCAAGTAAGGTCGGTAAGCTGCCGTAAGGGTTAACTTCGTACAAGTCTTCTGGCAGATTATCCTGAGCTACCTGAAGGATATCAACAGTTACGCCCTTTTCAGCCAGGACAATGCGTACCTGGTGACTGTACATATCGTCTATAGCTGTGAATAATGTCATCACAGGGCGCTTATTGGCAATGATCGCCATTTATTCCTCCGGTAAAATAAAAAACAGCAAAGGGGCGCTAAGGCCCCTGGTATCTCAATACTAGTTAAATCAACTAATTAGTGAACATCTTTCCAATACTCTTTCTTCAACAAGTAAGCCAGCACAAAGAAGATCAACAAAAATATCATTACTTTGTAACCCAAAGCATGTGCTTCAAGTTTGGTTGGCTCACCAACATATTCCAGATAGTTTACCAGATCGGCAATGGCCGCATCATATTCATCTGTGCTTAACTCACCAGTACCATCGGTTTGAATACCGACATACACTTCTTTCGGCTGACCATCAACTAAACGGGTTTCGTATGTTCTGCTTGGCACACCCTGCAACTCTTGCAGCACATGCGGCATACCTACCATTGGAAACACCTTGTTGTTGACACCAAAAGGCCGGGTATCGTCAGTGTAAAAGGTTCGCAAATAAGTATACAACCAGTCTGGTCCCCGTACCCGGGCCACATTGGTTAAATCAGGCGGCGTAGCACCAAACCACGTTTCACCATCTTTCGCCGACATACTATTGGTTATATGATCACCTACCTTTTCACCGGTAAACATCAAATGTTCCATACCCAGCTCTTGCGGAATATCCAGATCAGCAAAGGTTCTGGAATAACGCTGGTATTGCATTTGATGACAGCCCAAACAGTAATTTTGAAAAAGCCTGGCACCGTTTTGTAACGATACCTTATCAGTTAAATCAATAGGTGCTTTATCTAATGGTATAGAGGGGCCTGCGGCCATTGCCAGGGATGAGGCTAATAATGCAACTGCAGACAATAACGTTTTCATCATTAGGTAACCCTCTCTGGTAATGGCTTGGTTTTTTCGTTTTTACTGTAGAAAAATAATAACGCGAAGAAACCAAAATAAGTAAACGAGAAAATCTGCGCTAATAATGTATACAAGCCGGTAGCAGGCAATACGCCCAGCACACCCAATGCCACAAAGCTGACACAAAACATAATCAGGTTAATGCGGTGCAACCCACAACGATAGCGCACAGAACGAACCTTACCTCTGTCTAGCCACGGTAATAACGCTAAGGCGATAATTGCCGCAAACATGGCTACCGCACCCATAAAAGGATGTGGAACGGCGCGTAAAATGGCATAGAAAGGCGTGAAATACCAAACGGGTGCAATGTGATCCGGGGTTTTCAATGGGTTAGCTGGCTCAAAGTTTGGTGGCTCTAGGAAATAACCGCCACCCTCTGGCAAGAAGAAAATAACCCAGGCAAAAATAAGCAAGAAACCGGCTAAACCAACCAAGTCTTTTACTGTGTAATAAGGATGGAAAGGTATGGCATCAACAATAATTTTCTTACCACCACGGGTAAAGTACTGATGAAAGGTAAATTTCTTATCGGCTTCGGTTAGCTCAACAGTGCCGTCATTATCCTTTTTAATATCAATACCATCTGGGTTATTCGAACCCACTTCGTGCAGTGCCATAATGTGTAAAAACACCAAGATAACCAGCACTAATGGCAGCGCAATAACATGCAGCGCAAAAAACCGGTTTAAAGTGGCGCCGGAAATAACATAGTCACCGCGGATCCACAGGGTTAAATCTTCACCGATAAACGGAATGGTTCCGAATATACCAATGATAACCTGCGCACCCCAGAACGACATTTGGCCCCATGGCAGCAAGTAACCCATAAAGGCTTCAGCCATCAGCACTAAGAAGATAAGCATGCCAAAAACCCATAATAACTCACGAGGCTTTTGGTAAGAGCCATACATCATGCCGCGCAGCATATGTAAATACACCACAACGAAGAAAGCCGAGGCGCCGGTAGAATGCATATAGCGCAGTAACCAGCCGTAATCTACGTCGCGCATAATATATTCAACAGAAGCAAATGCCCCTTCTGCCGATGGTTCGTAGTTCATGGTTAACCAAACACCGGTAATAATTTGGTTTACCAGCACTACCATGGCGAGTGAACCAAAAAAATACCAGAAGTTAAAGTTTTTTGGTGCTGGATACTGAATTACATGAAGATTCATCTTATCCATAAAGGGTAAGCGATATTCAATCCAGCTCATCAGGTTTTTAAACATCAGACAACCCCTTCATCTTCACCTATCACTATGGTGTTATCGTCGATAAACATATGTGGAGGCACTACTAAATTGGTTTGAGCCGGCAGGCTTTGAAATACTCGACCTGCCATATCAAATTTAGAACCGTGACAAGGACAGAAAAAACCCGAAATAATACCTTCAACTTGCTCGGTAAAATCGTTTGGCAGATAAGACGGCGAACAACCAAGGTGAGTACAAATACCTACGGCAATAAAAATTTCAGGTTTAATTGAACGGTGCCGGTTTTGGGCATAAGCAGGTTGTTGTGGCACATCAGAATTAGGATCGCGTAGGTTTACTTCTGTTTGTTCCAACTGCTGCAAGGTTTCAGCAGTGCGTTTAACTACCCACACTGGTTTTCCCCGCCATTCTACTCTGATTAATTGCCCTGGTTCGAGTTTGCTTATATCTGCAGTAACTGCAGCGCCGGCTTGTTTAGCCCGCTCACTCGGATTCCAGGATGCAATAAAGGGTACAGCCACTCCAATAGCACCCACGCCTCCCACTACTGAGGTAGCAATGGTAAGGAAGCGGCGGCGACCATTATCTATAGGCGCATTGCTCATCCACTCATCTCCACATTAACGCTTAATTGAAAATAAATTTAAGCGGCTGAATTCCAGCAATTATTACAAGTTTAAAAATTAGGCCGATCATAATGAAAACCCCTGCTTTACACAAGGTTTAAGGTGAGATGAATAGCTAATATATGCAGATGTTTGCTGGTTAAACAGCAACAAAGCGTTACAGCTCAGGGTTTACAGCTATTCAATATGTATTATCCGTTACAATAAAAAAACCCGGCATAAAAGCCGGGTTTTTGATACGCGCAGCGAATTAACGCTTTGAGTACTGTGGACGCTTACGTGCTTTACGCAGGCCCACTTTCTTACGTTCTACTTTACGTGCATCACGCGTTACAAAGCCTGCTTTACGCAGTGCTGGACGCAGTGACTCGTCAAACTCCATCAGTGCACGGGTAATACCGTGACGGATAGCACCGGCCTGACCGCTGATACCACCACCTTTAACGGTGATGTATAAGTCGAATTTCTCAACCATATCAACTAGCTCTAATGGCTGCTTCACTACCATACAGGCAGTTTCACGGCCGAAGTACTCGGTTAGCGCGCGCTGGTTGATAACAATGTTACCTGATCCAGCTTTTAAGAAAACGCGGGCCGTTGAGCTTTTACGACGACCAGTTCCGTAATATTGATTCTGTGCCATGTTATGCTCCGATTAAATATCTAAAATTTGCGGTTGCTGAGCAGCATGTTGATGCTCTGCGCCAGCGTAAACTTTTAACTTACGGAACATAGCGCGGCCTAATGGGCCTTTTGGCAACATACCTTTGACGGCAGTTTCCAGAACCATTTCAGGTTTTTTCGCGATCAGCTTCTCGAAGCTGATTTCCTTAATACCGCCTGGGAAACCAGTGTGCGAGTAATAAATTTTGTTTTTCGCTTTGTTACCAGTAACAGTTACTTTCTCAGCGTTAATAACGATGATGTAATCACCGGTATCAACATGAGGCGTATACTCTGGCTTGTGCTTACCACGTAAACGGGCAGCGATTTGAGTTGCGATACGACCCAGTGTTTTACCGTTTGCATCAACAACGTACCAGTCACGTTCTACGCTTTCTGGCTTTGCAGTAAAAGTTTTCATCTAAACCTATTCCAAAATAACTTAAGTTACACCTAACATTGCGCAGGGCTGTTGCTAACAATGTCGTAATCGTACCCCTTCGAATACAAAAACTACCGGGCTAACGGCAGTATGAGGCTGTAACGTAGGCCGGGCGCGGATTATATATTAAACAATTCAAAAGATCAGCATTGATAGTAAAAAAATAGCATAATTGTTGAAGATAACGTGCTCATCATTACGGCAAGTGCGGCGAAGCCAGATAGTCACGCGACTGCATTTCCTGTAAACGACTGATACAACGCTTAAATTCAAACTCTAATAAGCCACCATAGTACAACTGCTCCAATGGAACCGTTGCCGAGATAATCAATTTTACCTGTCGCTCATAAAACTCATCTACTAAGGCAATAAAGCGTCTGCTGACATCATCATTGTTGCGACCCATTGGCTTTACCCCGGCTAATAGCACCGTATGGTAACAGCGACTTAATTCCATGTAATCGTATTGGCTGCGGGCACTCTCACACAAGACACTGAAGTTAAACCAGACGATGCCATCGGCTTCAGCCAGCGCCGTCAATTGACGATTAGCTACTTCTATTTCACACTCAGTTTGGCGTGGTTCTGCCGACAGTGCCATAAAATAGCGCTGTAAATTTTGTTCAGCTTCAGCATCCAGTGGATAATGATAGATTTCGGCCTGTTCAAGGGTGCGTAACCTGTAGTCAATGCCACTATCTACGTTAACAATGTGGCAATGTTGTTTAATCAAACTAATAGCGGGTAAAAACCTGACTCGCTGCAAACCATTACGATATAAGCCGTCTGGTTCGATATTCGAGGTGGCTACCAGAATAATATTTCTGGCAAACAACGCTTGCATTAACGTGCTTAAAATCATGGCATCGGTAATATCAGACACAAAAAATTCATCAAAACACACAATATCAGTTTGCTGTTTAAAATTGTCCGCAACCTGCTCCAACGGATTTTTAACCCCTTTTAGATGTTTTAAATCTTCATGTACCCGATGCATAAAGCGGTGAAAGTGAATGCGCAATTTACGTTGGGTAGGTAAACATTCATAAAAGGTATCAACCAGATAGGTTTTACCACGTCCAACACCACCCCAAAAATACAAGCCGGCTACAGGTTGTTGCAAGGCTGACCGCCCAAGCAGTTTTTGCCACCATGATTGCTGCTGAGGCCTATTTTGCACAAACTCATCATATAACCGTTGCAATTGTTTAACGGCGTATTCCTGAGCCGCATCGTACTGAAAATCGGCTTTAGTTAAGTCTTGTTGATATTTTTCTGTTGGTGTCATGATCTCTGGCTGGAAACGTTGTTGGTTTAACGGGCAAAACAGGCAATAATAATAACATGCCTTACCACTCAGGCTAAGAAGTTAAGATACACTGTTGTAAATTTTACTATTTAGGAGTTGATATGGATCTCACGTTTGCCCTGGCGGGTTTGGCTGTTGGTTTAATAGTGGGCGCTGTTTTGGCCAGACTGTATAGTTTAAAGCAGTTTAACAGCCATAAACTGCAACAAGAACTGGATAGCAGCCGGCAGCAACTTAGCCAATACCGGCAAGATGTGTCACAACATTTGGACGTTACTAACCAGTTAATGACCCAGCTACAAGATAATTACTCACGCATTGCCCGTCATGTACAACAATCGAAAATGCAATTAGTGGAGCAACCCGCACCAGCTAAAAATACTGACTTAAATTATTTGTCCACTGACACTGCCGCCCACATTAAACAATCTTTACATCAGATTGATGAAAAGCGCCGGGTATATTCTGCGGTAGATGAGCAACCCCGCGATTACTCTGGTGAAGCAAGCGGTCTGATTAAGGAGCGCACTGCTAAAAAACCAGAGTAATACTTAGTTACATTATGCTGCAATAAGCGCTGAACTTTTTCTATGCCATAACGTTCTTAGTCACATCTTTGTCCAAGAGGCTACAACGTAATGAAAATGAAATTATCTGTATTACACGCTGCCATACTTGCAGCAATGTTAGCGACCTCGGCCAGCCCAGTGCAGGCCGGCTTGCCCTTTTTAAATTCAGATAAAACAGAAATGCCCACGCTGGCACCTATGCTTGAAAAGGCTACGCCGTCTGTAGTACATATTTCGGTAGAAGGCAGCAGAGAGGCGCGTCAGCGTATACCCGAAGCCTTTCGCGACTTTTTCGGACAGCGCGGCCAAGGCGAGCAGCGTCAGGAACAGCCGTTTAGTGGCCTTGGCTCTGGGGTTATTATTGATGCCGATAAGGGTTACATTGTTACCAATAACCATGTGGTACAAGACGCGGATAAAATACTGATTAAACTGAAAGATGGCCGCAGTTTTACCGCCAAAAAACTCGGTGCCGACCCACAAAGCGATATTGCCCTGCTACAAATTGAAGCGAAAAATCTGGTACAAATCCCACTGGCGAACTCAGACAAACTACGAGTAGGCGATTATGCGATTGCTATTGGTAATCCGTTTGGTTTAGAACAAACCGTTACCTCAGGAATTGTTAGCTCGCTTGGCAGAAGTGGCTTAAATATGGACGGTTTTGAAGACTTTATCCAAACCGATGCGGCTATTAACCGGGGGAACTCTGGCGGTGCTTTAGTGAATCTGCGGGGTGAACTTATCGGCATTAATACCGCTATTTTAGGACCTAATGGCGGCAATGTCGGTATTGGATTCTCTATTCCGTCGAATATGATGAAAAATCTGGTTGATCAGATTATTGAATTTGGTGAAATCCGCCGCGGTAGTCTGGGTGTGCGTGGGGGTGATGTTAATTCTGAGCTAACCGAAGCGCTTAACCTAAAAGTAAGTCGTGGCGCATTTGTGAATGAAGTACTACCCGATACCGCCGCAGCTACTGCCGGCATTAAAGCAGGCGATGTTATTATCAGCATGAATGGTAATGCCATTCAAAGCTTTAATGAACTCAGAGCAAAAATTGCTACCTTGGGCGCAGGCCAAAAAACAGAGTTAGGATTATTACGTGATGGTAAAGAGCGCAAAGTTTCCGTAACGTTGCAAGAGTTGGCCAGCGGCCAGGTTGCGGCAAACGAGCTACACCCGATGCTACAGGGCGCCACCTTGAACAACAGCGATAAAGGTGTGGAGATAACTGAACTTGCCGGCGGCTCGGTTGCTGAGCAAGTTGGTTTACGTCAGGGTGATATAATTACCGGAGTTAACCGACAGCGGGTGGCTAACCTGGCGGAGCTGCGACGTATTCTTGAAGGCCGCCAAGGTGTTGCGGCGCTGTACATACGACGCACTAACGACGATCTATATATCCTGCTTCGCTAGTTAAATATGGCTTAAGCAGTAGCTAAGTGGCTACTGCTTAAGCATAAAAAGTGCTATGCTCTTTTCATATTTTGTCCTGCTGCCAGACTATTGTGTTAAAAACGCTGTTCTTCATCCTCAAAAGTATTGCTTATGGCCTGGCGTTAGCGCTGGTTATTTTATTATTTTTCCCCACCCTGACTGGCATTAGTTTGCCTGTTTGGAATAACACCGCTGAGCATACTGAACCTGCCCCTATATCGTATAACCGTGCCGTGAGGCGAGCGGCGCCAGCAGTTGTGAATGTCTATACTCGTAGCAGAGTTATTGACCCTCGCGGTCTTAGCCCGCGCTCTATTGAACGCCAGGAGCTTGGATCAGGCGTTATCATGAGTGCTAAAGGATATATTTTAACTAACCATCACGTAGTATCCGGTGCCGATCATATTGAAATTGCGCTGCAGGATGGTCGTTGGTTAGAAGCCGTTTTAATAGGCCAGGATGTTATTTCTGATTTAGCAGTATTGTACGTTCAGGCTGATAACCTGCCGGTTATCCCGCAAGATAGTGAACTTGAACCTCAGGTGGGTGACGTAGTTCTGGCTATTGGCAATCCGCTCAATTTGGGCCAAACCATTACCCAAGGCATCATTAGCGCTAGTGGTAATAGCGGCCTTAGCTCGCGTGGCTATATCGACTTTATGCGGATGGATGCAGCAATAAATAAAGGTAACTCTGGCGGTGCTCTGGTAAATACTAACGGTACTTTGGTTGGTATCAATGCCGCAGCCTTTCAATTACAAGATCAAGATATTCAGGGGATCTTTTTTGCTGTGCCCTACCAGCTGGCACAAAATATTATGCAAAAACTGATTAAACAAGGCCGGGTTACCCGCAGCCATTTAGGCGTAACAGGCGATGCGGTGGTCAATGCCGCTGGCGACCGGCTAGTCTCTACCGGCCAAAAAATGTATGGCCTTGCCCTAACATCGATTAATCCTGGTGGTCCGGCAGATAATGCTGATTTACAAATTGGTGATGTCATTTTGAAAATAGCAGGAGAGCAATTTGCAGATTCGCGTCAGGCGCTTAATTTAATTGCAGAAACAGCACCTGATACCGCGTTAATGCTGACCATTGTACGCAATGGCCAGATTATTGAAGTACCGACTATAGTGCGCGCATTACAACGCGGGTAAACGCCATTAAACCGCGTCTATCCGTTCAATTTTTGCACCCAAACCTTGCAGCTTATGCTCAATGTTTTCATAACCACGGTCGATATGGTATATGCGGTCTACCAGAGTTTCGCCTTCCGCCACTAAACCGGCAATTACTAAGCTGGCTGACGCACGTAAGTCGGTCGCCATAACTTGGGCAGCCATTAGTTTCGGGCTGTGCTGACACACTGCAGTGTTGCCTTCCAGTCTAATCTTAGCGCCCATTCGTTGCAGCTCAGGTACATGCATAAAGCGGTTTTCAAAAATGGTCTCGGTAACCATGCCAACGCCTTCTGCTACCACATTTAACACGGTAAACTGAGCTTGCATATCGGTTGGAAAACCAGGGTGTGGTACGGTTTTTACATCCACTGAACTCAGTTTTCTACCCGTCATATTCAACCGGATCCAATCTTTACCGGTGCTTATTTCAGCCCCCGCTTCCCGCAGTTTTTCCAGTACCGCTTCTAACTCGGTTGGATCAGCACTAGTACATGTAACATCGCCACCGGTTACCGCTGCAGCAACCAGAAAAGTACCCGTTTCAATCCTATCGGGTAGTACCCGATGCTCACCACCATGTAACGCCCTAACACCTTCGATTTGAATAGTGTCAGTGCCGGCACCGGTTATTTTCGCCCCCATAGTATTGAGATAAAGTGCTAAATCAACAACTTCTGGCTCTCTTGCAGCATTTTCAATAATGGTAATACCGTCGGCTAACACCGCTGCCATTAACAGGTTTTCGGTACCGGTAACGCTCACCATCTCCATAATGATATGCGCCCCTTTAAGACGGCTGGCATGGGCTTTAATATAACCATTTTCAACCAGGATCTCAGCACCCATCTTACGTAAGCCATCAATGTGTAAATTCACCGGCCGGGCACCAATGGCACAGCCACCGGGTAAGGATACTTCCGCCTGACCAAAACGGCTTAATAACGGCCCTAGGGCTAAAATAGAAGCGCGCATGGTTTTAACCAGCTCGTAAGGAGCAAACTGATTATTAATCTGACCTGCGTCCACGGTAACGCTGTTGGTCTCAATGGTAAGAGTGGCACCAAACAGTTGCAGTAGCTTATACGTCGTTTCAATGTCTTTCAATTTCGGCACATTAGTAATAGTGCTGGGCTTTTCAGACAAAATACTGGCAAATAAAATAGGTAATGCGGCGTTTTTTGCACCTGAGATAGTAACCTCACCGTGCAAAGGACCACTGGCAGTAACGCGGAATTGTTGCATATTATGTCTTACATAGGTGGGTTTAAAAGTTTTTCTCTGCGCCATTTTTCTGGCGTAAAGGCTTTAATGCTAACAGCATGAATAGTGCCATCAGCGATTGCACTCATTAGCGGTGCATAAATCATTTGTTGCTGTTTTACCCGGCTAACGTCAGCAAAGCAATTACCCACTGCTGTTACCGCATAATGCGACCCTTCGGCAGTAACATATACCTCGGTCAGCTGCAACTGCTCAGTAAGCAGTTGCTCAATTTGTTTTATCTCCACACTACACCTTAATCTGTTATAGGTAACAAGGCCGTTACGGCACTGACCTTAGCCAGAGCCAATAACTGAGCAGGAACATTGCAAAACGCTATTTGCAATTGCTGCTTACGGGCCAGACCAATTTGCTGAATTAACCAAGCTAGTCCGGCTGAGTCTACATTGCTTAGGGCAGAAAAATCAAAGATTACCTTACCACTGAGCGTATTTAACAGCTTAAAAGGTGAATAGCGCATTAATGTGTCACGATTAAGCTCTCCACTGAACCGTAACGTATTATCTTGATTGGTAATATCTAGCGACACCAGGTTACTCCGGCACTTGTATAGGATCTTTTGCTTTTTCTAACAGCAATTCCGTTACCCGGGCAACACCTTGCTGACGAATAAGATTGCTAAGCTCGGCCCGCTTACTGTCTAACAATGAAATACCTTCGGCAACCATATCGTAAACCAACCAATAGTCAGATCCACGATTGCGACGCAATTTAAAATCGATAGTAATATCCGGCTTGCCAGGATCGATAACCCGGGTTTTTATAGTCATAATGCTTTGATTTTCAGGTGGCCGGGCCGGCTGAATAATCACTTTTTGATCACTATAATAGGTTAATGCACCAGCGTAGGAGGCAACCATATAGTCTTGAAAAGCCGCCACAAAAGCATCGAACTCCTCACGAGGTAACTCTTTTAAATTTACTGTGCGGCCAATTACGGTTAAAGCGGCATAGCGGCTATCAATGTAAGGCACCAGCTCTTCGTTAACAATTAATCGTAAATGCTCTTTATTATCGCTAATTATCTGTTGGTCATGCGCAATCCGCTTGAAGGTTTTATCAGCAACCACCTCCATCATTTTAAACGGGTCGGTATATTGTACTACTTGCTGCACGGCTGCCGTGGCAGCAGTTTCATTGCTAAACGCTGTAACCGGTGCCACGGCTATAGCGACCAACAACAATGCTTTAATTGATATAAATTTCACGGTTAATTCCCTCGGTTAAACAAGAATTGGCCAATAAGCTCTTCTAGCACTATCGCAGAACGTGTGTCCTGAATAGAGTCACCATCAGCCAAAATCTGCACTGTTTCGTCAATAAAACCTGGCTGCAGGCCTAAATATTGCTCTCCTAGCAAACCAGAAGTTAAAATCGCTACTGAGCTGGTTTCTGGAAAATTACTGTATTGCTCATTAATTTCCATTTTTACCACTGGAGTGTAATACACCGTGTCTAAATCAATAGATGCGACCCGGCCTACTACCACACCGCCCACTTTAATAGGTGAGCGGACTTTAAGACCGCCAATATTTTCAAACTTAGCATACAAAACATAACTTTGGCCTGAACCACTTATCCCGGCATTGGCTACTTTTAGTGCCAGCATTAAAAATGCAGCAACTGCCAAAACAATAAAAGCGCCTACTAAAATTTCAATTTTCCGTGTGGTCATTTTATCCACCAAACATTAATGCAGTTAAAATAAAGTCAAAGCCCAGTACGGTTAACGATGCTGTTACTACCGTCTGAGTTGTTGCCCGGCTAATACCCTCTGATGTTGGCACTGCGTCAAATCCCTTGTGCAGTGCTATCCAAATCACGATTACCGCAAATACCACACTTTTTATCAGCCCATTAACGACATCCTGATATAAATCAACATTCGCCTGCATGGTTGACCAATAACTACCACCATCAACTCCCAGCCAGTTAACACCAATTAAATGACCACCAAGGATCCCTACCGCAGTAAACACCATCGCCAGCAACGGCATACTGATCACCCCAGCCCAGAATCGGGGAGCTATAATTCGACGTAACGGATCAACTGCCATCATTTCCATGCCCGATAACTGCTCAGTGGCTTTCATTAAACCAATTTCTGCCGTTAACGCACTACCTGCACGGCCAGCAAACAGCAAAGCCGTTACAACCGGGCCAAGCTCTCGCAATAAACTCAGTGCCACTAATGGCCCTAACATACCTTCAGCACCAAACTTTACCAATACCGTATAACCTTGCAGTGCCAGCACCATGCCAATAAATAAACCTGACACCAAGATTATCAGTAAAGATAACACCCCAATAACGTACAGTTGCTTAACAAGTAATGGCCAGCCTTTTCGAAAATTGGGTTTGCCAACCAGTGCACCAAACAACATCACACCGGAACGACCAAAACCAGCCAGATTATCGATGGTTGAACGCCCCAAATTTTGTAACTTTTCTGTTATCAACGCCTCGGCTCCATTAACTCATCCTCATAGGCCGCAGCCTTATAATGAAAAGGTACGGCGCCGTCGGCCTCACCTAACAAAAATTGTTGCACCAGTGCTGATTTGTCCTGCCGCAACTGCTCGGGAGTACCATGGCCAATAACCTTTTTTTCAGCCACCAGATACACATAGTCAGCAATGCTCATTACCTCGGTCACATCGTGAGATACCACTATAGAGGTTAAACCTAACGCGTTATTCAGCTCTTTAATCAAACGAACAATAACACCCATCGATATCGGATCTTGACCGGCAAAAGGTTCATCATACATGATTAATTCTGGATCTAGTGCTATAGCCCGGGCCAATGCAGCACGACGTGCCATACCACCGGACAATTCGGCTGGCATCAAATCACGGGCACCACGCAATCCCACTGATTCAAGTTTCATTAAAACGATAATGTTAATCAGCGATTCTGACAATCTGGTGTGTTCCCGTATCGGAAAAGCCACATTGTCAAATACCGACATTTCGGTAAACAACGCGCCGCTTTGAAACAACATGCTCATTTTCTTGCGAGCCTGATATAAATCAGCGCGGGACAATGCCGGAATATCCTGGCCATCAAATAATATATGGCCCTGGCTAGGTTTTAACTGACCACCGATCAGTTTCAGCAGTGTTGTTTTACCAATACCGCTTGGCCCCATAATCGCCGTTACCTTGCCGCGACGAACCTGCATACTCATATCATCGTATATCAGATTTTTGCCTCGGGAAAAGCTTAAGTGCTGAATATCAACCATAATATCGGACAAACTGGACTCCACCTGAGCGCAACCGCTGGCGCCGTTATAGGGTACTAATTTTCAGGAAAGCCAATATACATACAATGCTGTATGTTTGCAATTAGCTATGCTGCAAGTTTCAAGTTGTAATATTGTAAACGTGTTGCGCGATAAAGTCGTTACAAAAATTAGTAACAAAGTGTGCGAAAAAATAGGAGATAGCTGAACCAGCAGGTTTTTTTGCAATTACCGGCAATAACACGGAAAATAGCGGATTATAATCCAGTACGTTACAGGACTACCTCGTGTCACCACTTTTTGTTGCTGTCTTTTTTGTTATTGTCGGCTTGGTTCTACTCATCTGGAGTGCAGATCGCTTTGTGTTTGGCGCGTCCTCTATTGCCCGTAATAGCGGTATATCGCCAATGGTAATCGGCCTAACTATCGTCGCTATGGGTTCTTCAGCTCCCGAAATGCTGGTCTCGGCTACTGCCGCCTGGCAAGGCAAGCTTGATACGTCTGTGGGTAACGCCATTGGCTCTAACATAACCAATATTTTATTAGTTATTGGCGCGGCCGCCCTGCTCAAGCCAATAGCGGTATCTTCATTAACGTTGCGCCGCGAGTTCCCTTTACTACTTATTTGTACGCTGTTTGGCTATTATTTATTGTCTGATAACCTGCTTACCCGCAGTGAAGGAATATTGTTACTGGTGGCTTTTTGCAGCTTTTTAGCTTTATTAGTTTACTGGGGTAAACATGCCGCCCCGGATGACCCTCTAATTGCTGAAATTAATGCCGATGTTCCGGTAGTCAGTATTTCTACCGTTAAAGCCGTTTCCTGGATAGTGATAGGCTTATTGCTGTTGCTGGCCAGCTCTCAACTGTTGGTGCATGGTGCCGTGACAATCGCCCGCTATGCCGGCCTAAGTGATTTGGTTATTGGCCTGACTATTATCGCGATTGGTACCAGTTTGCCAGAACTGGCGGCCAGCATTATTGGTATTTTAAAAGGCGAAGATGACTTAGCCCTGGGTAATATTATTGGTTCTAAT
The DNA here is from genome assembly GCF_000987765.1 of Arsukibacterium sp. MJ3. Classification (GTDB taxonomy): domain Bacteria; phylum Pseudomonadota; class Gammaproteobacteria; order Enterobacterales; family Alteromonadaceae; genus Alishewanella. Next base: position 31,504 of record NZ_LAHP01000005.1, on the reverse strand, counting down.
ATCTTTAATATATTGGCAGTGCTTGGCTTAGGCGCAGTAATTGGACCGGATGTTATCGATGCTAATGCCGGTAGCCGTGATAGTTACGTTATGATAGCCGCGACATTAATGATGTTAGTGATGTCGGTGCGTTTCACCCGTATGCAACGAATTAACAGAGTAGAAGGTGCTATACTGCTCGCTTGTTTCTTAGGCTATCAATATTTACTGTTCACTCATTTGGCATAATGTGATTCTACTATGGCAAAGACTATGACAAACACGTTTGGTAATCGGGCGCTGGAAGTTTTGCAAATTGAAGCAGAGGCGGTGCGACAGCTGGCTCAGTATATTAACGCTGACTTTGAACACGCCTGTCAGCTGTTGTTTCATATTAAAGGCAAAGTCATTGTGATGGGTATGGGTAAATCTGGCCATATTGCTAATAAAATTTCCGCGACGTTAGCATCTACCGGTACGCCGGCTTTTTTTGTCCACCCGGCAGAAGCCAGTCACGGCGATTTAGGCATGCTGACTACGGGTGATATTGTGCTGGCTATTTCTTACTCAGGCGAAACAGCAGAAATTTTAACGATTCTGCCGGTAATCAAGCGGCTTGGGATTACCCTTATCAGCATGACGGGTAACCCTGTGTCTACCCTGGCTAAATTATCTGATATTCATTTGTGTGTCCGGGTAACTCAAGAAGCCTGTCCGTTGGGCTTAGCGCCTACAGCAAGCACTACTGCTACCTTGGCCATGGGTGATGCGCTGGCGGTAGCACTACTGGATGCCCGAGGCTTTTCTGCTGATGACTTCGCGTTGTCTCATCCTGGCGGCAGCCTTGGCCGCAAGCTATTACTTCGCCTTACTGATGTTATGCATAAAGACCAATTTGTGCCCGTAGTTCAACGCCAGGCCACCATTAAAGAAGCACTACTGGAAATTTCTGAAAAAGGGCTGGGCATGACCGCAGTGGTAAATAGTGACCACAGCCTGGCAGGTATTTTTACCGATGGCGATTTACGACGGATACTTGATTTGAAGCTAGATATCCACAGCACCCCAATAGAACAGGTGATGACGTCACCCTGCACTACCGCCAGCGCTGATATGCTGGCAGGCGAAGCATTAAAAATTATGCAGCAGAAAAAAATTAATGGCTTGGTTATCATTGATAGCCAGCGTATACCGATTGGCGCCATGAATATGCACGATTTATTACGTGCGGGGATCATGTAATATGTCACTGTTCGACCAGCTTTATCAGCAGGCCAGCCAAAATGTTATGGCCCGGGCCAGTACTGTAAAACTGCTAATTTGCGATGTTGATGGCGTATTTTCAGATGGCCGAATTTATCTTGGTAATAACGGCGAAGAACTTAAAGCCTTTCATACCCGGGATGGTTACGGCATTAAAGCACTGCGTCACGCTGGCATTGAAGTTGCCGTAATAACCGGGCGCACCTCCGCTATCGTCACTGAACGAATGCGCTCGCTAACCGTTCCTTATGTTTATCAAGCACAAGAAAATAAACAAGCAGCTTTTATTGAACTACAACAAAAATTGGCATTAACAGCAGAACAAATTGCTTATATTGGTGATGATTTAGCCGATTGGCAGGTAATGCAACAGTGCGGTTTATCTGTAGCAGTAAAAGACGCTCACCCCTACTTGCGGCTGCATGCGCATTATACAACCTGTTTACCAGGCGGCCATGGTGCGGTGCGCGAGCTGGCCGATCTGCTGCTGATCAGTCAACACAAGTTTCAGCAGTTTGATGGCAGCAGCGCATGAAAAAAACCTTGATGCTACTGGTGCTGGCGTTAGTTTTACTCGCAACGTATCTGTGGTTTAACCCGGCGCAACAAACCGATCCCAATTATGCCGACCGTGAACTGTTACCCGATTATATTGCCGAACAGGTTACCCGTACTCTATTTGATGAACAAGGCTATGTAGCCGATCTGATTAAAGCTGAACGGTTAGAGTTTTTTGAACGACTGGGCTTTACTCAATTTGAACAGCCACAATATACGCTGTTTGATGCAGAGCATCTGCCCGCCTGGCAAGTAACCAGCCAGTTTGGAATTTGGCTACCAGACGATAAAATTATACTGGAACAAGACGTTAGCATTACTAATGTTAATGGCAACGAGCTGATTGACAGAATATACACCGATACCCTTGAACTGTTGTTACCTGCCAAAACATTACACACCAACGCGCCTATAAAAATAATCGGTAAGGGTTTTTATATTAATGGAATTGGCATGCAGGCAGATTTGACAGAGCAAAAACTGCGCATTATCAAGCATCTGGAGACGGTATACTCAAATGAATAACACTACGTTTTTATTTCTTTTTGCCCTACTGGCAGCAAATAGTTATGCCAATGAGCCGGATTACAGCCAACCTATCGCCGTGACCTCTGAAAATAACGAAACGTCTATTAAAGAAAATGTTTCGGTATATATGGATAACGTAGAAGTAAGCCAGGGTAGCTTAAATATTAAGGCTGATCGGTTAGAAATTAACGCCAGTGCGGGCAAAGGTAATGAAATTTTTCTCGCCAAGGGGTCGCCGGTGCAATACAGCCAGCTATTAGATGGTGCTAAACCTGTAACCGCTACCGCAGCAGAAATACGCTATGACAGAGCCAGCCGTACGCTTACGTTAAGTGGCAATGCATCGCTCACCCAAAGTGGTAGCCAGGTTGAGGCAGCGGTGATCCGCTATAACATTGAAACCCAGCAAATCAGTGCAGAAAGTGGTGAACAGAAAAAACGGGTAACCACCATTTTCACACCACAGACCAAGGAAAATCAATGAAGTTAGTGGCAGCGCATCTGGCAAAAAGCTATAACGGCCGTCAGGTAGTAAAAGATGTTAGCCTGGAAGTCAGTGCGGGTCAGATTGTTGGTTTGCTTGGCCCGAACGGTGCCGGAAAAACAACCACTTTTTATATGATTGTCGGCTTAGTGCCATCAGACAAAGGCCACATTACCTTAAATGGTCAGGACATTACGTTTGACCCTATTCACGCCAGAGCCCGTGCTGGAATCGGTTATTTGCCTCAAGAAAGCTCTATTTTCCGTAAATTAACCGTGTACGATAATTTGCTAGCCATTTTGCAAACCCGTAAAACACTTAGCAACACCAAGCGCGCTGAACTAGCTGATGATTTACTGGAAGAGTTTCATATCGGCCATATTAAAAATAATCTGGGGATGAGCTTGTCAGGCGGTGAGCGCCGGCGAGTAGAAATTGCCAGAGCGCTGGCTGCCGACCCTGCATTTATTTTACTTGACGAACCGTTCGCCGGCGTTGATCCCATTTCAGTTCTCGATATTAAAAAAATTATTCAGCATCTGGGACAACGCGGTATTGGGGTGCTAATTACCGATCATAACGTCAGAGAAACCCTCGATGTTTGTGAAATGGCTTACATTGTTAGTCATGGCGAACTTATTGCAGCCGGTCCCCCGCAAGAAGTATTAGTGAATCAGCAGGTTCGGGATGTATACCTAGGCGAGCAATTCAGGCTATAGTTAAGAAAAACAATTAACGCCTGCTTCAGGAGAGAAAAAGACGTAAATGAAACCCTCTTTGCAACTTCGGCTCGGTCAGCAACTTACAATGACACCCCAGTTACAGCAAGCTATTCGCTTACTGCAGCTGTCAACCATGGAATTGCAACAGGAAATTCAGGAAGCATTAGATGCCAATCCACTGTTAGAAAGTGAAGATGAGTTTGAAAGCTTTTCTGCCGACCCTGACAGTTGTAATGTTAACGACAATGATGAACGCTCTTCCTCTGACGAAACTAACGATGCCGCTCAAGAAAACCTGACTGAAATTGCTGAGCGTGATAGCAGCGAATCAATGAGTGAACAAGGCCTGCAAGATGACTTACCGTTAGATAATAATTGGGATGACTTAATCAGTGCGACCTCGGTCAGTGCCGGTTCACCACCTGACGATGATATGGTTTTTCAGGGTGAAACCAGCGAAACACTGCAAGATTATTTACGCTGGCAAATGCAACTTACCCCCTTTTCTGAAACCGACTTAGCAATTGCCGAAGTTATTATAGAAGCCATTGATGAAAGCGGTTTACTCACTATAGATGTTGCTGAAATTCTGGAATCGCTTGGCTTGGCTGATGTTGAAGCCGATGAAGTTGAAGCCGTTATTAAACGTATTCAGTTATTTGATCCGGTGGGCGTCGGTGCCCGCACCATTGCCGAATGTTTATTAGTGCAGTTACGTCAATTTTCGCCGCTAACGCCTTTTTTGCAACAGGCCATGCATGTCATTAAAGAACATACTGACTTTTTAGCCAATCGGGACTTTCGTTCTTTGATGAGGGTGACTAAACTGAAAGAGGATGAGCTAAAAGAAGTGATGCGGCTGATCCTTAGCTTAAACCCAAGACCAGGTGCAGACGTTATTCGCCAGCAACAACAATATGTCATTCCGGATGTATCGGTAAATAAAGTAAAAGGCCGCTGGCTGGTTGAACTTAACCCGGATGCTATGCCCAAAGTAAGAATAAACCAACAATATGCAGTAATGTCACGTACCGCCAAGAACACGGCTGATACCCAATTTATTCGCTCACATCTACAGGAGGCAAAATGGTTTTTAAAAAGCCTCGAGAGCCGCAACGACACATTATTAAAGGTAGCCAACTGTATAGTCCAACAGCAACAAGCTTTTTTTGAACACGGCGAAGAAGCGATGAAACCGATGGTGCTGAATGACGTAGCTGAAATGGTTGGGATGCACGAATCGACAATATCCCGGGTTACTACTCAGAAATTTATGCATACGCCAAGAGGCATTTTCGAACTTAAATTCTTTTTCTCCAGTCATGTTAGTACAGAAAGTGGTGGTGAATGTTCATCAACGGCAATTCGCGCTTTTATAAAAAAACTGGTGGCTGCTGAAAACCCAGCTAAACCGCTAAGTGACAGTAAGATGGCAGATATATTATTAGAGCAAGGTATTAACGTAGCACGGCGTACCATCGCCAAGTATCGTGAAGCATTGTTTATTCCGCCATCAAATCAACGCAAGACCTTGGTTTAGGTCGCCCAAACAAAAGGATAACGTCTATGCAAATCAACATAACTGGTCGTCATGTAGAAATTACTGCTGCATTAAAAGAGTACGTAGACACCAAATTTGCCAAGCTTGAACGTCACTTTGATCATATTAACAATGTACATGTGATCCTAAACGTGGAAAAATTGAAACAGATTGCCGAAGCTAAGCTGCATTTAAATGGCGGTGAAGTTTTTGCGGCATCTGAAGATGAAAATATGTATGCGGCTATCGACCAGTTAATTGACAAACTCGATAGGCAAGTTATTAAACATAAAGAAAAAGTAGCCCGACACTAATTAAATTATGATTAATATAAGCACTATGCTAGCCGAGAACTGCACCAAGAGTGCAGTTCTTTTTAACAGCAAAAAACGAATTCTTGAATATATTGCCGAACTGGCCCATCAGCGTTTACCTGAAATGAGCGAGTACACTATTTTAGAATCACTGATGACCCGTGAAAAACTCGGGTCGACTGGCATTGGTGGCGGTATTGCTATTCCGCACGGCAAGCTAAAAACGGTAACTGAGCCCATTCTGATATTTGTGGTCACCAAAGAGGCTATTGCCTTCGACGCTATCGACAATCAGGCAGTAGATATTTTCTGTGCCATTTTGATCCCGGAAGAGCAATGTCAGGCCCATTTGACTACGCTGGCCGGCATTGCCAGGTTGCTCAGTCAAAAAGAGTTAACGCGTAAAATACGCCACTGCGAATCAAATGAGCAACTTTACCAACTTATTATTAATGCCAGTGAGGCAATGGGCACAACATGAAGCTTTTGGTGGTCAGTGGTCGTTCAGGTTCGGGTAAATCAGTTGCTCTTAGGGTATTGGAAGATTTAGGCTATTATTGCGTTGATAATATACCGGTTAATCTATTACCCACCCTTGCCACAACAGTAATGGGCCAATATGAACGGGTAGCTGTTAGTATTGATGTCCGTAATTTACCACAAGACCCTGACGAACTAGAGGATATTCTCTCGTACCTGCCGCGTAAACTTGAGCTGACTATTCTCTACCTTGATGCAGACCATTCAACGCTAATTAAACGCTTTAGTGAAACCCGTCGCTTGCATCCATTGTCACACCAGGCAATGTCATTAGATGAAGCAATATCCCGCGAACAGCAACTGCTTGACCCTATTTCCAGCCGGGCAGATTTATACATTGATACGACAGAGCTAAATGTTCATCAACTGGCAGAGCAATTACGAGAGCGGATCCTAGGCCAAAAAACCGGTCGATTAGTCATATTATTTGAATCTTTTGGATTTAAATATGGCATTCCTAAAGACGCCGACTTTGTGTTCGATGCCCGGTTTTTACCTAACCCCCATTGGGAACCAGAATTAAAGCCACTCACCGGTTTAGACCAGCCAGTAAAAGATTATTTAGCCTCACAAGCTGTCGTAGCAAAGTATACCTGGCAAATAAATAGCTTTATTAGCAGCTGGTTACCCCATCTTGAACGCAATAACCGAAGCTATCTCACTATTGCTATTGGCTGCACCGGCGGTCAGCATCGCTCGGTTTATATCGCTGAGAGCCTGGCCGAGAGTTACCGTAGCCAGCGCGAAGATGTACAGATACGCCATCGGGAGCTTGTTCGCCATCATGGCCACTAAACTTAGCCGTATTGTTACTATAGTTAATCCATTAGGTTTACATGCCAGGGCTGCCACCAAACTGGCCATGTTATGCCAACAATTTAATGCTCAAATTGAGTTAGTACAAGAGGGTAAAACGGCTGATGCGTCTAGCGTACTGGCGCTACTGATGTTGGCCAGCAGCAAGGGAAAATCACTAGAAGTTACCGCTCAGGGCCCAGATGCAACCGCAGCATTGACCGCCGTAACCACACTCATTAACAACGGATTTGACGAAAACTAATAAACAACTAACTGCTCCTTTTCGGTGATTTATTACCTGCCACTCCAGCTTGATTAAGTGTATTTCCCCGCTATTATCTGCTAGCATAACCTTTGGTTAAAACTATTTTTTGCCGGAGAATTAGGGGTTTGCAATGCAGTTATCATTATTGATAACTGCAATGCGTTATAAGTACACCACGTTAATAACAGGTGTGCTAAATCTCTCAACGTTGGCTTTTCATCGCTAGGAGACGCTCATGGTAATGATAGCCGTGCTGTCATGTTTTGTACTCGCCGCTTTAGCACCGCGGCTGCATTCACTTACCGGCCGCCAGACTGGTTGGTTGCTCGCATTATTACCGGCGGCGATATTTTTATACTTTGCCAGCTTAATTCCATTAATAAGTAGCGGTGAAACCGTGCGCCATGCTTATCAATGGCTTCCCAGTATGGCCATTCAATTTAGCTTTCTGGTCGACGGCCTGTCTTTATTATTTGTGTTATTAATCAGCGGCATTGGTTTTTTTATTCTGGCTTACGCCGGTCGTTATCAGGAAGGGCACCCAGCACTTGGCCGCTTCTTCTTGTTTTTACTTGGCTTTATGGGTTCCATGCTCGGCTTGGTATTATCTGATAATCTTATTTCACTGTTTGTATTTTGGGAGCTAACCACCATAAGTTCCTTTATGCTGATCGGCTTTAATCACGAAGACGACGATACCCGCAAAAAGGCGCACCAGGGTTTAATGGTAACGGTTTTTGGTGGCCTGGCCTTAATGACAGGCTTTATTATGTTGGGTATGGCAGCCGGCAGCTTTGAACTTAGTGAAATATTAGCGGGGCCAAGCCTAACCGAACACAGCTTGTATCTGCCCATGCTAGGCCTGATATTGCTGGGTGCTTTTACTAAATCAGCACAAACGCCTTTTCACTTTTGGCTACCTAATGCAATGGCAGCGCCCACGCCTGTTTCAGCTTATTTACATTCTGCTACTATGGTAAAAGCCGGTATTTATTTATTAGCCAGGCTGCACCCCACTCTGGGCGGTAGTGCCAGTTGGCTAACCATCCTGACTCTGATTGGCGCACTAACTATGCTTACCGGCATTATTCTGGCCAGCAGATCAACCGGCATTAAACGCGTATTGGCTTATTCAACGGTAATGGCGCTTGGCACACTAACGATGCTACTTGGTCTGGGTACTGAGAAAGCAGCGCTGGCAGCGGTAACCTTTTTACTGGCACACGCCCTTTACAAAGGCGCCCTGTTTATGATTGCTGGCATTCTTGACCATGAGGCAGGTGTTAAAGATTTTCGCGATGTGTCGGGACTGCGTCGGTTAATGCCCAAAACCACGCTGGCGGCTATGCTGGCAGCACTATCGCTGGCGGGTGTTATTCCGCTATTTGGTTTTATCGGCAAAGAGTTACTGCTAGAAGCCGTTTTAAGTGGCTCTCGCTGGCAACTTGGTCTGACTATCGCCACGGTAACAGCCAATATTTTTGTGGTGTTAGTGGGTGCTCTACTGGCATTAAAGCCCTGGTTTGGCAAAACGATTACCACGCCTAAAGCGGCTCATGACCCTGGCCCGGCATTATTAGCCGGGCCACTAACATTGGCGGCTTTAGGTTTGCTGTTCGGTTTAATGCCCGCTATTCCGGCGGATTATTTGTTGCGTGCTGCAGCAAGTGCTGTTTATGGCGAACCAGTTTCCGGCACTCTTGCACTATGGCACGGTATTAATTTACCCCTAATGCTTAGCGTGTTAAGCCTGTCGCTTGGCCTGTTACTATACCGGTTTTGGACTGGCTGGCGAGAACACACCATTTTCATTGAGCGGCTTAGTCAGTTTGGCCCCGAGGCCGGTTACAATAAACTGATGCAAGGCCTGGTCAGCTTTTCAACCTGGCAAACTAAAACCCTGCAAAATGGCAATCTGCGGCATTACCTGATAACTACACTGGCAACAGTTGTGTTATTAGTGGGTTGGGCAGTACTGCGGCTAGATAAGATAGCACTTAATATTGATTTCAGCGGGTTACAACTTCAAGAAGTTACCGTGGTTGGTTTACTACTGATCACCGTTTTAGCGGCAGTCACCGCAAAATCTTTCCTAGTATCCGTTGCCTTGATTGGCGCACTGGGCTTTGGCGTTGCACTAATTTACGTGTTCTTTAGCGCCGTCGATGTCGGCATTACCCAGGTACTTGTAGAAACCATAACCGTGCTGTTACTGGTGTTGGTGCTGTATCGCCTGCCTGAGTTCAGACAACTGTCATCCAGAGCCAACCGGGCTCGCGATGCCACCATTGCGTTGCTGTCGGGTGGCCTAATTACTGTATTAATATTATTGGTTACCAATGCCAGTTCAATGAACAGCATTTCCAGCTATTTTCTGGAAAAAAGTGTCAGTGAAGGCTACGGCCGTAATGTGGTGAATGTCATCCTGGTCGATTTCAGGGCGCTCGACACTCTCGGTGAAATTTTTGTATTAGCACTGGTTGCCATAGGGGTTTACTCCATGATGCACCTGCGTACTGGCGTCTTACCAGTAACAAATGCTGATAAACGTCATGCTGTACAAAAACAGCGTGAAAAATCGGCCAAAACAGGAGTTAAACCATGACATCCCGTTTTAATATGCGGTCATTAATTCTGAGCACCGGGGCCACGCTGTTATTGCCCTTACTCATTTTGTTTTCATTGTTTTTATTATTACGCGGACATAACGAACCCGGCGGTGGTTTTATCGGCGGGCTAGTTGCCGCCGCCGCGATTTCACTTAAATTGTTTGCAGAAGATTATCGCGCGGCGCGCACTATGCTTAGGGTACACCCTTTGCAGTTAGTAGGCGTTGGCCTGGTACTTGCTGCTGGCGCCTCTCTGCCGGCGTTGTTTGTTGGCGAGAGTTTTTTTACCGCCCAGTGGTGGACCCTAAATCTGCCAATATTAGGCAGTTTAAAACTCAGCACCCCACTTATTTTTGATATAGGTGTTTATTTAGGCGTGGTGGGCAGCGTGCTAACGGTGGTATTTACCCTGGCAGAGGCAGAACATTCATGACCACATTAATGGCTATTCTGATTGGCTGTTTGTATGCAGCAGCCATTTATATGATGTTACGCCGCTCAGTAGTCAAGTTGGTTATTGGGCTTATTTTACTATCCAATGGTGCCAACTTACTGATTTTTACCGCGGCCGGTCTACAGCGCGGCGTACCGCCACTAATTGATAAGGGCCAGCAAATGATTGCCGGAGCTGCCGCCGATCCGTTAGCACAAGCACTAATTCTTACTGCCATTGTCATCAGCTTTGGGGTGTTAGCTTTTGCCGTAGTATTAATTCACCGCGCCTGCGAAGTGGTACAAACTGACGACATGAATGAAATGAAAGGGACCGATTAATGGATATGACGTTATTGGTTGCTTTACCGATTATTCTGCCGTTGCTATTTGGCGCGGTGTCACTCACCCTGCTAAAAAACCACAAAGCACAGCGCTGGCTGGCAGTAATTGGCACGTTTAGTATTTTGCTGGCCGCCTGTGCTTTAATGTGGCATTGCCAGCAACATGGCATAATCGTGCTGGAAGTAGGCTCATGGCCTGCCCCTTTTGGTATCGTGTTGGTAGCCGATTTACTGTCGGCAATTATGGTATTACTAGCGGCCATCACCGGCGTTGCAACTGCCCTATACAGCTTAAAAACTGTACTCACCCGTTTTGAAAGATTTGGCTATTATCCGTTACTTCATCTGTTACTGGCAGGGGTAAACGGTGCCTTTCTAACGGGCGATATTTTTAATCTTTACGTGTGGTTTGAAGTGTTGCTGGTGGCTTCTTTTGCCCTGTTAATTCAAGGTGGCGAACGGGCGCAAATGGAAGGTGCTATCAAGTATGTCACACTTAATCTGCTGTCTTCTGCCTTATTCTTAACCGCAATAGGCCTGTTATATGGTTTAGTTGGCTCATTAAATATGGCAGATATTGCCCAGCGCCTGACCCAAGTAGAAGATCAACGAATGGTCACCGTAGTGGCCATGCTTTTTTTGATCGCCTTTTCTATTAAAGCCGCGGCTTTTCCGTTGTTTTTCTGGTTACCCGCTTCCTACCATACGCCCCAAGTTGCTGTGTCCGCAATATTTGCCGGTTTACTAACTAAAGTAGGAGTGTATGCGCTATATCGGGTTTTCACTCTGATCTTTAATTCTGAAGTGGAGTTTACTCACAATATTCTGTTATGGATGGCTGTGTTAACCATGTTAACCGGGGTGTTAGGCGCAGCTGCGCAATTTGAAGTACGGCGCATTTTAAGCTTTCATATTATCAGCCAAATCGGTTACATGATGCTGGGGTTGGCGCTTTACACGCCACTGGCGCTGATTGGCGGGGTGTTTTATATCATGCATCATATTATTGTGAAGGCTAACCTGTTTCTAGTGGCGGGTTTAATCTACCGCTTAAGGGGCAGTTTTGAATTAAAACGCTTGGGGGGCTTATACAAAGACCACCCTGGTTTGGCGGTGTTATTCTTAATCCCGGCATTATCATTGGCGGGTGTACCACCACTGTCAGGCTTCTTCGCAAAATTTATTTTAATTAAAGCCGGTGTTGAAGCGCATGCCTGGTGGGCGGTGGGTATAGCCTTACTGGTAGGCTTATTAACATTATATTCTATGATGAAAATCTGGAATGAAGTGTTCTGGAAAGCGGTACCAAGCCCGGCACCGGCTATCCCGGCACCGGGAGGCAACGGTTTATTATATTGTATTACCGGCAGCCTTGCCGCCATGACCATTGCCATTGGCCTGTTTGCTGAGCCTATTTATCAATTAGCGCAGCAAGCGGCCACCCAGTTACTTAACCCGCAACTCTATATTAACGCGGTGCTGGGGGCAGACTGATTATGAATTTATTATTATCTAATCTAGTGCTGGCGATGATTTGGGCGGCGTTAACCGATACATTTACCGGTGGCGGCTTATTTGCTGGTTTTATACTTTCTTATCTAGTGTTAATTTTTGTATTCCGACAGCATCCGGATGTACGAAAATACCGACTGCAAGTACCTCGCTTTATTAGTTTTATGGTGTTTTTTACTAAAGAGCTGATCATGGCTAATTTAAAGGTGGCCTACGATGTACTCACCCCGACCAATCTGATGAAGCCCGGAGTAATAGCCATGCCGCTGCGGGCTAAAACCGATATGGAAATTACTATATTGGCTAATGCTATCTCGCTCACGCCCGGCTCACTTAGCCTGGACGTTTCAACCGATCGGCTGGTGCTTTACGTACATGTAATGTACCTTTACGATGAACAAGAAGTGCTCAGTGAATTAAAAAGGCTCGAAACAAAAATATTGCGGGTAATGAGATGAATAACATTATAGATATCACTTTATTACTGGGTTTTGCTATCCTTAGCCTGGCTTTGTTGTTAGCGCTATTGCGCTTGCTTAAAGGCCCTACCCTGCCAGATCGGGTCGTTGCGCTGGAACTGATAGCCTCTATCACCATTGGCATTATTGGCTTGTATACCATTCTCAGTGGCAAAGATACCTACATTGATGTCACCATGGTACTAGCGTTAACGGCATTTTTAGCCGCTATTGGCTTTGCCCGTTATTTAGAAAAAGGAAGTTATCGCGATGATAATTGAACTGCTAGCAGCACTGTTTTTACTCATTGGCTGTTTATTTATGCTGGTAGCCTCGCTGGGGGTATACCGAATGCCCGATCTACTGACCAGAATGCATGCTACCACTAAATCCGGCGTACTGGGTGCCAGCCTTATCATGTGCGGCGTCATGCTATTCTTCGGTGAAAGCAGTGTTACCTTAAAAGCATTAGCGGTAATGGCATTTACCACACTAACCTCACCCATCGCCGCACACGCTATTGGCCGCGCCAGCTATTTTATCGGCGTGCCACTATGGAAACACACGGTTAAAGATGCGCTAAAAGATCGCTACGACCCAGATACTCTGGTTCTTCGCAGCCCTGATCAAGACGCTGATAGTAACAAAAAAAGCTAAGGGTCAGTGCTCTTGCTGCGATTAGCCTGAGCACTTAAATTCATCTGTCTACTTTCCAGTTCTGAAACGCCCAGAGTGCGTTCTAGGGCTTTTAAACGGTGATGTAAAGCTGTTTTAATCAGCATATGAGCACTGACTGGCGCGGTAATTAATAAGAATAGTGTGATGAGCAGCTCATGCACACTAATCGTCTCTGGCGACATACTAAAATAGAAAATTGAACCTAATAAAATACCGCCCATCCCCAGGGTAGTAGCTTTAGTTGGGCCATGTAGTCGCATAAAAAAATCAGGCATACGGATTAAACCAATCGAGCCAATCAGCACGAAGCTTCCGCCCAACAATAAAAAGAAGGCAACGGCCCACTCCATCCAGTGTTGCATTATCTGCTCCTATTCAATGATGTCGCCACGTAGAAAAAATTTACACACTGCCACCGTGCTAATAAAACCAATCATAGCGATCAGCAACGCGGCTTCAAAATACAAGGGTGAATCCATTAGTAAGCCGTAAAGAATAATTAAGGCAATACTATTAATGTACATCGTATCAAGTGCCAGGATCCGATCGGGTAAGCTGGGGCCGCGTAACAGTGACCATAAATTAAGTAACAACGCTAAGCTAATCATGCCGAACACCAGAAATATAACATTGGCTAGCATTTAAAAATCTCCTTTAACGGCGCTTCGTAGCGTTGTTTAATGGTAGCTATTAATTCGGCTTCGTTTTCCAGATTTAACACATGGATCAGCAACCAACGTTGCGGTATCGGCGCATCAGCGGCCAGATGCTCAACACACGGGTAAATATCGGCACTTACCGTACCCGGCGTCATCGAGACAGTCCCCGCCAAAATAGTTAGTGGCAAATTGTGCTCTAAATCCAATGGAACCATCACAAACGCGGGTTGCAGTTTATGCAGTGGACCTAAAATCAGTATTGCTACTTCCGCATTCGCCGTAATAATGTCAGCAATTACCCGCAATATATAGCGAAGGGCTAACAATGGTCGTTCGATCAATGGCTGCGGATCGCGAAATCGGTAGCAGATATACGGAATAACCAACGCTAGTAACAAGCCAAAAAACAAGTGAAATGGCGCAACGCTCTGGTTTAGTAACAGCCAGATTATAAACAGCAACAAGCTACGATACGGGGTTGGCAGCCAGCGAAAACGGGGTTTCATTCTCATGGCGATACTCCTGGGGCTTTTAAAATAATAGAAATAGCGGCGGGTACATCGGCTAACTGCACTGCGCCTTGTTGGGTAAGTGAGGTCATTGGCCCGGCAAACACCACTAATGCCACACTGGCACTGAGTAACCAGCAAACGGCAAATATTTGTAATGGCTGCGCTTTATCTTCATTAGAAGGTTGGCCGCTTACCCGCCAAAACAAGGTACTGCCGGCACGTGACAAGCCAATTAATACCATTAAGCTGGAGATCAGAATTACACTCCACAAGCCGGCTTGGGCCGGGCCAGTATCCACCGCTTGTAAGATCATTAATTTACCGATAAAACCCGAAAAGGGTGGTAAACCGGCAACGGATACTGCCGCCAGCATAAACAAACTGCCCAATAAAACTGGCTGTGCTACACGGCGGGCAGAGACTAACCTATCAGCCGCCTTACCACGTTGCAGGCCAACCATATCGGCAATTAAAAATAATGCCGCCGTGACCAGAGTAGAATGTAAGGTATAAAATAATACCGCAGAATTGGCGGCAGTATTACCAATAGCAACCAGGCAAACTAAGCTACCCACTGATACCAGCACCAGGTTAGCCACCAACTTTCTAAAATCGAGGCTGGACAACACACCAATGGCGCCCAATATAATGGTTGCCAGACCCAGTGGCCATAACCAGGTAGATGCCATACCCGCTAATGGCCCCGCTTGTTCACCAAAGATGGTGGTATACACGCGTAATAATGCATAAACGCCAATCTTGGTCATTACCGCAAATAATGCGGCTACCGGCGGTGAAGCCGAGGCATAGGTAGCCGGCAACCAAAATTGCAAGGGTAAAATAGCGGCTTTCAATGCAAAGACAATTAACAGTAATAAACCGCCGGCTTTCACTAACATTAAATCTTCGGCGGGCACCACTGCAACTTTTGCTGCCATATCGGCAATATTTAAGGTACCAAGGGTGCCGTATAAAATAGCCAATGCAAATAAGAACACCGCTGAACCAGCCAGGTTCAGAACTACATAGTGTACAGCTGCCTTGGTTTTGTTTTTGCCACCACCATGAATTAACAGCGCGTAAGAAGCAATTAACAGCACTTCAAAAAATACAAACAGATTAAATAAATCGCCGGTCAAAAAAGCGCCGTTAATGCCCATTAATTGAAACTGGAACAAGGGATGAAAAAAGCTGCCTTTCTCATCTTCACCGGCACTGCCGTAACAAATAGCGCCCAGTGCCAGAAAAGATGTCAGACACACCATTAACACGCTGACAGTATCTGCCACCAAAATAATCCCAAAAGGCGGCTGCCAGTTACCCAATGCATAAAACGTTACGCCCTGTTGCAGGGTCTGGCTTAATAACCACACCGACAACGCCAATAATAGCAAAGTAGAGCCCATACTTAACCAACGACGACGGTTAGGTGAATAGTGAATAGGCGGCAGCATAATCAGCAACGCGGTCAGCATAGGTAACAATATCGGCAGCAGAATTAAATGACTCATCGACGAGGCTCCCGTTTAGCCTGTTTTGGCGTGGGTAACTTGCCGTCAACATGGTCAGTACCCAAATCAGCTCGAGCCCGAATGGCTAAAATAACCAAAAAAGCGGTCATGGCGAAACCAATCACAATGGCGGTTAACACCAACGCTTGTGGCAGCGGATCGGCATAGTTTTCTGCGGTACCTAGTATCACCGCACCACGTAAATTGAGCCGGCCAGATGCAAATATAAACAGGTTTACCGCATACGACAGCATGGTTAAGCCTACGACTACCGGAAAGGTGCGTCCTCGCAACATTAAAAACACGCCGCAGGCCGTTAAAAAGCCAATGCAGCTGGCAAATAAAGTCTCCATTAGCTTGGCTCCCGGTGTGTTGGCCGGTGAGAAGTGGTCATTTTACCTAAACTAGCCAGGATCAGCAGTGTTGAACCGACAACAGTAACGTAAACCCCTAAGTCAAAGGCAATAGCGCTAGCCAATTCAATTTCACCAAACAAGGGTACATCAAAGTAATCAAACCAAGACGTGAGAAACGGCCGGTTAAACAACAAACTGGCCAGGCCGGTGCATAGCGCAATCATTAAGCCGATAGCCACCACCCGCTGATACTCGATATTCATGCGGGCTTTTACCCAATCAACCCCTTGTGAGATATATAATAGAATAATCGCCACTGCAGTAATCAAACCAGCAATAAAGCCTCCACCAGGTAAGTTATGGCCGCGGAAGAAAATAAACACTGAGACCATTAACGCCATCGGCAAAATACTTTGCGCTACGGTAGCCAGTAACAATGGATGCCGTTCTAAAGCCCAGGGCCGGCCTTCGCCGTCACTGCTGGGTTTAAAGAGTGGAATGCGGGTCAGTAGTTTAAAGATACCCAGTGAAGCAATGCCCAGTACTGCAATTTCACCAAACGTATCAAAACCACGGAAGTCGACTAAGATAACGTTAACTACATTGGAACCACCGCCACCGGTTTTAGCATTAGCCATGAAGTAATCCGATATGGTAGTGAATGGCCGGGTCATAATGGCGTAGCTAATACTACCAATCACTACCCCAACCATACTGGCCAGGCCAATATCCCTGAGCACTCGTGTCGGGCTAGATTGTTTCGGGGTTTTATGCGGTAAGAAAAACAGCGCCAGCATCAGTAAAATAATGGTAACCACTTCTACCGATAACTGCGTTAGCGCTAAATCGGGTGCAGAAAAACGGGTAAAAGCAATCGACACCATTAACCCTACCACTGATATCATTAATAAGGCCACTACCCGCTGCCGATGAAAAACCACCGTAGCAAAGGCACTGATCAGTAACATCGCGGCACCCGTTGCATTAACGGCATCAATGGGCAATTCAGGCCGGCCGCCATACAACGTATCTAATTGCAACAACGGTGCACCCGCCAGCACAATAATGGCCATTAATACAAATACCATATAACGTTGCAATGAGCCGTTGTCTAGCCAGCCATAAAATTGCTGACAACGTTTAACCAGGGTTTTCATTACCAGCTCAAAAGTACTTAACGCGTCAATGCCTGGCAAGCTATTCTGAAAATCAAACAGATATTTGCGGTTAATGTAAATTAAGACGCCACCCGCCAGCGCTACTATACTCATAAACAATGGTAAATTAACACCATGCCAGATCGCTAAACTGTACTCTGGCACCTCAGTACCTAATACAGCAAATGACGCCGCATGAAGTAAATCACCAATAATATAGTCAGGCGCTACTCCAACCAAAATACACAACAACACCAATACCTCAACCGGCATCCGCATATAACGGGGTGGTTCATGAGGCGTTTTGGTCAGGCCTTTTGGTTTACCATTAAAAAACACATCATGAATAAACCGCATTGAATAAGCCACCGAAAATATCGCCGCGACGGTAGCGAGTACCGGAATAACCCAGGACAGCGAACCAAGCAGATGCTGATGCAGCGTTTCGGCAAAAAACATTTCTTTCGATAAAAAGCCGTTTAATAAGGGTACCCCGGCCATTGACGCTGCAGCAACCATCGCTAACGTGGCCGTAATCGGCATAAAGTGCCACAAACCATTAAGCTTTCTCATATCCCGCGAGCCAGACTCATGATCAATAATTCCCGCGGCCATAAACAGCGACGCTTTAAAAATCGCGTGATTAATAATATGAAACACCCCGGCCACGGCAGCTAAATCGGTGCCCATACCAAACAGTAAGGTGATCAAGCCTAAATGGCTAATGGTTGAGTAAGCCAGTAAGCCTTTTAAATCGTGCTTAAATAGCGCCAGATAAGCACCGACTAAAAAGGTGGTTAAACCGGTAATACTGACCAGTAAAAACCATAAATCAGTATCGGCCATGGCAGGATAAAACCGGGCCAGTAAAAATATACCGGCTTTTACCATGGTTGCTGAGTGTAAGTAGGCACTAACTGGTGTAGGGGCTGCCATGGCATTAGGCAACCAGAAATGAAAGGGAAACTGGGCCGACTTAGTAAAGCAGCCAAGCAAAAATAGTACCAGCACCATTGGGTACCAGCTGTGCTGTTTAATTATAGCGCCACTAGCCAGGATCACGTCCAAATCATAGCTGCCGGTAATTCGCCCCAACAACAATAACGCCGCTAACAAGCATAAACCACCGGCTCCGGTAACCGTTAATGCCATTCTGGCACCACGCCGAGCTTCAGATTTATGCCACCAGAAACTGATCAGTAAAAAAGAGCTGATACTGGTTAGTTCCCAGAACAGCCAAAGTTGCAGCACGTTATTTGATAATACGATACCCATCATTGATGTCATAAACAGCATCAGATAGGCATAAAAACGTGGCATAGAGTCTTGTTCAGACAAATAATAACGGGCGTAAAGTATTATCAGCAAACCTATGCCCAAAATGAGCAAACTGAATAAAAATGCCAGGCCGTCCAGCCGGATACTAATATCCAGCCCCAGTAATGGCACCCAGGCCAAGGTATAACGTAAGCTCTCACCTACAAATACTGCACTGCCATAATACAACACTATCATCAGCGCAAAAGCTGGTGGTAAGGCGGTTGCCATGGCACAGGCGCTGCGTCGCCAATTGGCGGTTAATAGCGGAACCAGAGTACCAAACAGTGGAAGTAATAAAATCCATAACAAAGTCATAGCGTTGTAGCTTCCTTAACAAAAAGTCCTGAAGTCGATTGTATTGGCATTTCGCGGCCTGCACATCGCATAACAACCGGCCCTTTTTGGTTGCTGCTGCGCACTAGTAGGGGTTTATAGCGCACAGCATAAAAAATAAATGCATTTTAAAACTGGGCCATGCTAAAACAGGATACCTGAGTTTTGCAGCAATATTTATACCGATAAGTAGCCGAAATGTCTATTAAAGTTGGCGATACAGCGGCGTAAATAAAACGAGAAAAACCAATAAAATTTTCCTATTTGCGCTGTTTTTAATTCAATATAGTGCTTGAATAGGGTAATAATATCAGACTAACTTTAATTAGGATTACATTATGTCGATTATGTCGGTACAACAAGTGGCAGAATTTTTAGGGATCCCAGACACCCGGGTTGAACGGTTGGCCCGGGAAAATTTGCTGGTCGCTGCGCAGCAAGATGATAACGGCAAGCCACAATTTAACGAAGATGATGTAAAACGCTATAAAATACTAGCTGAACGTTTAGGCGGATTATAATGCAAAAAGTTGGTTAATCTGGTTTCGCCATTGGGCAGCATGTAGCTCACTTAGTGGAGCGCTCTTTGGAAAACTCAGGTACCACAACCAGCAAAACCCGCTAAAAAGTATTTTTGCTTGTAATACCCGCTTGTTGAGATCGCCGTTCTTTGCCGCAACGCTTTTGCGCTGCTGAGTGTAAGCAGACAACAGCGCCTGTTCCATTAGCGGATCCAATGTTAAATAGAGCGACACTGCAGCCAAATCAAAGCAGCTGTCTGCCAGCTGCGCATATTCAAAATCTAGTAACCATAGCTTGTCGTTGGTATAGAGCATATTGCCGGCATGTAAATCTAAATGGCACAGTACCCAATCTTGCTCCAGCAACTGATACTGTCCGGCTAAGTTTACTAACCGGCTCAGCAACGACGTATCAGCTGGTGTCAATGGTTGACAGGCACTATTAGCTAAGCGCTGTAAATAGGTACATGGGTCTAGTTTAGGGGTCGGAACGGGCAATTTATGCAGTCTTGCCAGCGTGTTCGCCAGCAACGGAATACGGTTCCCGGTGCAAAAAAAAGGCTTACCACCTGTAATATACTCGCTAATTAATACTCGCTGATGATTATTTAAACATAACGGCACTGGCGCAATACCAGCTATCGCCGCCGCATGCTGGCAACGCAATTCCTGTTGCCGATACACTCTACTGCTGCTGGCTGGGTAGCGTCGCAGCACATAATGGCCGCGACGCGTTTCCACCCGGTAACTCAGGTTAACATCGCCACTGGCTAATGGCGAAATCGCAAATGGCGGGTGCTCTGCAAAAAATTCCAACTGGCGACATAATGCCGTTATCTGCCGGGTACCCACTGCTGCGGTTGTTGCTGCTGATAATTGGCCCGCCATATAAAGTATCCTACCAAGGCAATAATGGTGTACAGCATAAACAACAGCGTTAAAAAATACAGATGTTTCTGAGCATATACGTAAATGGATACCGCATCAATTACCACCCAATACAGCCAGTTTGACACCAACTTACGGGCAACTAACCATGTTGCCATAACACTAAACGCCGTGGTTTGGGCATCCAAATAGGCAAAATCGGCATGGGTGAAATTATCCATGACATAGCCCAACAACACCCCAACCAAGCCGGTAATAGCAATAAGCTGCAGGTGTCGGTGCCACGGCCATTCCGATACTTGGTTCAGCCCCTGATGTTGTTGCTTTAATTGCTGCCAGCGCCGCCAGCCATATATGGCCATGGCAGCATAATACAATTGTAATAGCGCATCCGACAGCAGTGCTGAATCCCACATAATATGGGTAAATAACATGGTGCTTAGCAATGCTGCTGGCCAGCACCAAAGGCTTTGCTGCAGTGCCAGTACAACATAGGCCAGCGCCAACAACGTCCCCAGCAGCTCCAGAGTATGCATTAACTGCCACTGGTCCAGCGCATTGCTAAGCCATAGCATCATGGTTGTAAGTCACCATGAATAAACTTACAGACAAATATTACTTTACCGTATTGGCTAAATGACGATTTAATGCAGTGTTGTAACGCTTGCATTACTTGGTCATAGTCACCAAACAGCTGGGTACTCATGGTGTTGGTAATTACCTTAATATCCGGATAATCGTTCAACTGCTCGATAAAGCCTTTAATAGGGCCAATATAATCTTCAGCCAGCGGGTACTTACTAATTTCAACTGATAGTTTCATGGTTACTCCTTCATCACGCTACGTGCGGTTTAAAATTGATAACTGGCGCTGATCCCTAACCGGCGCGGCTCAGCAAATTGTTCATATACATGTGGCTGGTAGCCATCTCGTGGGTCATTACCAAAAAAGAAACCGCGAACGCCAACATCCTGATCCAATGCATTACGGCTCCAAACCGCCAGTTGCCAGTGCTGCAACTGATAACTCAGGCGTAAATTCAACAATTCGTAACGACTTGAGCGGGCATTGTGACCGTCAGAATAATAAAAGGCATCTTTACCCTGCAAGCCTACATTCAGGGTTACGGCCTCAGTCAGGAACCAATCTGCACCCAGGCTATAACTAAAACGTGGTGCCTGTGCCTGCTCGCGGCCACTAAAATCGTCGCCATCAATAGTGACATAATTACCTAATGTGGTTTTCAGCCAGCTGGCACTTAAGGTTAACGCCAGTTGTGGATTAAGCTGCAACCGGTTTTCTATTTCAATGCCATAATTGCGGCCACTGCCCGCGTTATCAATAAAACCAGCAAACTGCGGACCACTATTTGGGTTTAGCCAGCCTTTTACCTGCATATCAGAGCGCCACATGTAAAAGGCGGCCACCCGGGTAACCAGGCTTTGATCACGGGCACTACCTTTAACCCCAAACTCAGCGTTATATAACGTTTCTGGGGCAAAACTGGCTTTGCTTAGTAACGCATTCAGGCTGTCGTCAGCGGCTTTTGCCAACGCATCACCATTAACACCACCCGCTTTATAGCCACGAGAGCCCAGCACATAAATAAGTGCCTGCGGATTAAGCTGATAATTTAAACTGAGTTTAGCGCCCCACATGGTGTCGCTATTGCTAACGTTGTTACCGCTGGTGTCAATATAATCATCTTCATAGCGCTCCAGCCGAATACCTGAAACCAGGGTTACGTTATTGGTTAACGGGCTGCTAAGTTCACTATACAGCGCTAAATTACTGCGGGTTAAGGCGCTGGAAAACACATCCGCCTGCCATAAATCCCAATTCCAGAACTGACGGGTTAAGGCAAACTCTTTGCTGGCAACATACAACCCAAACACCCAGTCGCTTTCGCCAATACGGCCTTCAGGTGTCGAGACCAGCCGGTAATCTAAGGTTAATTGCTCGCGGTTTCGCAGATAGCGGTCTGTAGTAGAATATTCATCCGGGTGCAGGCCAACATAGCTCCAGTCTTCGTCAAAGCCATAATCGCTCGCCGCATCTAACCAGCTAAGCTGGCCTTGCACTGTAGCAAAACGTAAGCCGCTATAGTCTGCATGCACTGCCAGCGCCTTGCTGCGTAATTGATCCTGGCCTGGCTCGTCGGATAATGTAGTACGATTGCGATCCAGCGAAAAAGCATCATAGCCATTGTCCTGATCAACTAGGTGGCTGATCAGCTGCAAACGCAGCGTTGCTGTTGGCTGGTAAGCCAGCTTAAAACGACCGGTAAATTCGTCAATATCGTTGGTATCGTCACGCTTAAGAAAACTATTTTTAATAAAGCCGTCAGAAACTTGTTGCTCCAGAGCCAGGCTATAACCCAGCTGAGAATTAATGGCGTTACTAAACTGGCCAGCAAGCTGATAACTGCCATAATTGGCCGCCGTCAGGCTAATTTTGCCCTCGGCACGGTCCGTCGGCCCCTGGGTAGTCAGGTTTAACATACCGGCCAAGGCATTCGCACCAAAGCGGGTCGCTTCCGGGCCACGGAACACTTCTAACTGCGCTAAATCGCTAATACCACTGATGCCAAGGCCTGAATAATCAATGCCATCAATTAAAATGCCTACCGACGGGTTAATGGTGTCAACAAATTCACTGCGCTCGCCAATACCCCGCACCTGAATAAAACGCCCACGCGAGGCACCGGCACTGTAATTCAGGTTAGCAAACTGATTGAGTAACTGATCGAGGTGTTGTACCGACTGCCGCTGTAAATCTTGCTCAGTAACTACTGACACGCTGCCAGCAAGTTGGGCTGCCGTTTGGCGGCGAAAATCGCCTTGCACGGTAATGCGCTCAATAGCAGCAGCCGTAGCCAAATTTTCAGTTTGAGCAAAAGCTGTCGCCGCAGGTAGCGCTGACAATATTGATAACGTAAGTAAAGAATGGGAAAAACGCATTGTTGTATGACTCTCCATTAAAATAGAGATCACACCAGCATGAGGAGTTAGCACCATCCCTCCGCCGGTATAATCCGGATCAGGTTCTAAGGGTTTGCCCTAAAGCATCTCAGCGTCTGCGCGTTAGCACAGTTGCACCCCTTGGTTGCGGAATAAGTTTAATACCTTTCAGTTTTCGGAGCAAGTCATCATTTAATTGCTGGCAGTGTCGTTATTACCCAGGCTATTTAGTCGCATCACTAAAAAGAGTAGCTACACTCGATAGTAGCCATAGCAACTTCAGCAAGGCTAATTAAGGAATAAAGCAATGACTAGAAATACGGTGATGGAACACCTGCATCCAACTTTCCGGCATAAAGTTGAGTTGCTGTTGCAGGATCTTGCCAATGCAAACTTACCCTTCAGGGTATTCGAGGGCTTTCGTTCACCGCTACGCCAACGCGATCTGTATAGCCAGAGCCGGACTAAACCGGGCCCACGTGTCACCAATGCTGATACCTGGAGTTCAATGCATCAATATGGTGTTGCCGCTGATTTTGTGTTGTATATTGACGGTAAGTGGAGCTGGGACGACAGCGGTGAGCGAAAAAAATGGTGGCAGCAGTTACATAAGCATGCTGCTAAACATGGGCTGCAACCACTAAGCTGGGAACTGCCTCACTTGCAAATGCAGGGCTTGCAGCTGGCACAGTTGCAACGTGGAAATTATCCGGCTGACGGCGATGATGGCTGGGCCGAAAATTTACAGCAAGCCATAACGCGCTGGTCAGGCTCACCCGCCGCGCCTCCTTTACCAGAAGCGTTGCCAACCCGGCCACCATTACCACCAGAAGCCCCTGCTGCTGACACCAATACGACAGCGTTGGCTAGCCAACCAGTCATTAAAGCTAGGGTAACCGCGCGGGATGGCCTAAGGCTTCGTGCCGGCCCGGGCACCAGCTTTGACATCAAAACCACCTTAGTCAGCAATCAGCAGGTTTTCGTACTTGGCCAAAGCGGAAAATGGAGCCAGATAGACCTGCAAGGCGACGGCCTGGCCGACGGTTACTGCCATAGTGGTTATCTGGCTACTTGATGCTACAGCTCGTACCAATCTATTTATTGTCGAGCTGCAAAAGTATTTTTGTTAGTGCATTGCAAACATGGTCTGAAAATGACGCTGTTATCAGCGATTAAGCTGTAACCGCAATGCATCAATATGAGCGTGAAAGTCGTCTGGTCGTGATTTTTTAAATTTTTCGAGGTTTATTAACGTCCATTTCACCGATGGATAGAGCGAGAAATCATAAATTGACCAATCTGGCTCCAGTTGATTTACACTGAGCAGAAACTGCCGATCTTGTTCTTCCAGACTTTCGTTTACGACTTGGATTTACTGATTTCGTGTTGCCTCAAAATCTTCATACGTAAACGGATGTTCGGACATGCCTTTGAACAGATTGTTATATGCAACACGCTGATCTACATGATTGGGGTTTAGCATTTCATGTGCCGGTCTATTGCTACAGACAAGCGAATATATGACACCTTGTTTTATCTCGCGGGAATAGTCATTGGCCTGGAGCAGCAATTTAACGTCGAACAGATCTCTCGGATGCTGCCGATCCAGAGCGGTACAGATTTTACCGCCATATAATTGAGATAGCGGAACGACCTGTATATCGCAAAACGCATCAAAGTAATCCTGTGCGGCCTCACATAACGGCAGCACCTTAGCACTGTTCCCCAGCACACCCCGACCAACCATGTTGACTTCAATTTTGACCAACACATCTCACTCTTCAACCATAAGTTTGCAAACATCGGCTCTGTGCGACACTTTTATGGATGGTCTTAATGCTCTGATATTGTTTTCTATTCTGGATAGGGCAGCATTTATCGCGATAATGCTGTCATCCCGTGCTTGAATGGGGATATATGTCAAATCTATATCCACGGATAGCCGTGGCATTTCTAGCACAAACAAATTAATTGCGGTCCCGCCATGTAGCGCGAAACATGCCTCTTTAGCTAGCTCTGGTATGATGTTCAGCATAAGGTTTACTTGCCGTAAATATTGCTCTTTCATGTATATCTTTCGAGTTCTTTTGGTAACGTTATCTGATATTTAGGGATGTACACACCATCAGGCTCAATTTGGCGCTTGCCGTTACCTAAGTCTATTGAATCTGGCTTTAGATGGTTAAACCAACTGTGACCGGCTTTTTCTGCCATGTACAGGAACAGACGTTTCACTTTAACAGAGGTACAGGCTTCTAATAGCGTTTGTACTGACTTAGGCCGCAAATTATTTAACCCTTCCATCAGCTCGTACACTTCCACCAAGCGCTGGCTTTCTGGTGCCAAATATAAGCATTCCATCACCGCTCTGGCAGGACTTGACACCTTTATCTGAAAGTCTTTGTAGGTGTACTCAGTGAGACCAAGCTCTGCTGGCAAAAATGAGGACGATTGATAATCGATATCCAGTTTCCAGCCGTGTTTCTTAAACCACGACGGAAGCTTTTCAAATTGGTAACCAAAGAGCTGACATCGCTGCATTGATAACTCCAGGTAATGCGACTTACCCAACAGTGATAACGCCGTTTTAGCCCCCGGATGTATGGATAGCCCCAGCTGTGTTTGCAGGGTGTAGATCCCCCCTAAGACATCGACGTTATCGCCGTTTCTTATCAAGGCCCCTCTTCCAAGTTGGCTAAACCAATTGCTTTTGCGATATCTTTTTTGAAGCTCAAGGCTGTAGCCTTGCTCTGTTAGCCAGGCAGAAGCCAACACAACGCCACGAGGCGTTGTTGACAGCAACTGGTTTATTTTACTTTTAATTTCGGTACTCATAGTACTAATCTAGCACTATTTTTAAACTTACACAATTTTCGAGTTTATTTTTATAATAATAAGGGTACTTTAAGTACCTTTATTTTCTTATTTGTAAACTCTGATGCGCCGCCAACGCCAACGCCATTGGCCTGGCCATACTAAATGATAAGTAATCACCATTAGCGCCATGACAGGCCGGTTTATTTTGCACGCCACCCACCGGGTAGATATAAACCAGGTTGCCACCTTCATACATTAATATTTTATCAATCTTGGCTGTAGTATCAGCCTGCACGCCAACCGCAAACAACAATGCCATGGCAACTAAAATACTTTTTATCATTTTTTAATCCTTTAAAGCTAATTAGCTGCAACCCCTTTTTCTCAAGAAAGTAGATCCAGCCAACACAAGGGCCTGTGCCACCTTCTACCTTTATAGCAAAATTTTTGCCATTGCCAGTAGCATGATTAGCTACTTCCAGCACAGTGGCACCTCGGGTAAGTTCGCCAGCACTAGCAAACATACCAAAAGCCACATAGAACAATATCAGCGCCATTAAACATATTTTCATCATGTTATATCCCTATAAAGCTAATTAGCTCCGACCCCTTTTTCAAGATTATTGATAGATTATTGATTGCTTTGGAAAAGAAAATTACTCGGAGATCCGAACATCCTTAACACTTGACACCTATATATTTCAGGATCAATTTTTTCATTAAGAAGAACTTTATGAGCGGTAGTACTATCATTAATTAAAGCGGCGGAGATAAAAGCTATTCTTGACTTCTTCATTTCTCCCAAGTGACTGTAAATTATACCTTGATTAGCTATCGCCGTAGGCGAGCCTAGCCTTGACGCAATCTTAAAGTAGCTTAGAGATTTTTTGTAGTCCTTTTCCACATTGATGCCTGTTAAATAAAAAGACGCAAGCATTTCAGCTGATTTGTAAAATCCTTTTGCAGAACTCTGCTTTAATAGCTTTATTGAATGACTAATGTCCTCCATCTCAAGGTATATATCCGATAACAAGTACTCAAGCTCTCCTGTAGTTGAACTTCCCAAAGCTTGCTCATATAATTTTTTAGCGTATGGTAAGTCTCTTTCTACACCACTACCAAAATGATAATGCTGAGCATATTGAATAACATGCAAATAATTATCATAGAATAACTCTTCATTATTTTTTAATTCCTCTAGCATCTTAATGCTTTCATTATATTTTTCCTGTAAGTGCTTAAGACTTGCCATATTCCCAATTGCAGTTCTGTACCCAACCTCGGCTAAAGGTGTCAGTATTTCCTCAGCTCTTAACAGGTCATTACCTTCCGCCCTCATTATGTAGAGCGTAGCGATTGCATTATTAATCCAATCATTATTTCCAACCTCCCGCTTTGACAAATACGCTAATAATTCAGAATAAAATGCTTGCAACCGATAACCAACGATATATTCAACTCTAACTTGAAGACAAGTTTCGTTGCTGGTTTGACATAGCTCTAATACATCAACCGTAGCTGATGGAGAAAAAAATTCTTTTGCTGTTTCAGCACATGCTAACAAATCACCTGCTAGCTTCTGTTCTTCACAAAAGCGTTGAGGATTAAATTTACCCGTTGAAGCATTGCAATCCTCGGCAGATTGAGCGACCGCAGTAAAACCGACCAACAAAACCGAATAAATTAACCAGTGGTTTATCATCGTAAGTACCATAAAAATTTAATTAACAAAACTGTATAACCATCAAAAATATAACTGTGTTTAACTAATAATTGTCATCTTAGCTTCTTTAACCACTCGGACCAAAATAAGTCGGAGCCAAACGTTCATAAAGATAGACTCGGACACGACCAGATTGATCTTCAGTAGCACGGGTTGCACGGTTAACGTTTCTTAATG
Source organism: Arsukibacterium sp. MJ3 (assembly GCF_000987765.1). GTDB lineage: Bacteria > Pseudomonadota > Gammaproteobacteria > Enterobacterales > Alteromonadaceae > Alishewanella. The sequence continues at coordinate 3,545 of NZ_LAHP01000005.1, read as the reverse complement.
CCGCAGCACCTTTTGGACTTGTTGCCATTCCCGTTGCTGAAAAGCAAACTCCACCAGCTGGACCATGACTACATGCTTTAGCTGTAACTCCATTCATCCCAAATGATATAGGACCTTTAGCTAGAGCTATAGACGCTGAATCAGTTGATAAAGTTGCTGACAAAGGCCCCCTAGACCCGGAAATACTTGGTCCAGAGAACTCACCATTGCGATTTAATCCTACAAATTTTAGCGGGCCAACTTCTAAAGTTAAACTTGCTTGTTCGATGGAGACATTTACAGCACTCTTGTCATCTAGTGATTCAAATCCCCAAAAGGATTCACTAGCATGATTAAACAAATACTGAAACGTTGCAGTTCTTGCACCATTAGAGAACTTACCACCAGCCAACTCAGAAGCAGTTCCGCCTATTACCGCCGAAACAACAGTACCATACGCAATCTGTCCGCCAGACAAGTTAGACCCACCAGGTAAAAACGCACCTCCAGCGCCCTTAGTAACTCCAGCACTAAAGAAACCATGACCAAACTTGCCGCCACTAACAACTGATACTATACCTCCAGCAGCAGCATGAGATGCAATTTGCCCAGCAACCTGCCCAGCACTGAGTGACAATCCGCCAAAAGAATGCAGGTTATCGCCCATCATTCCGGCTAACGCACCAAAGCCATCGTTAGCTACACGGTCTACCTGCGCTAAATTCGCATTCGATAAGCTTTTAAAGTGCGAACCTATCTGCTGAAAAGCAGCGCCTGATATTGCTCCAACAATAGCACCACGTAAGTTACCCGTTGCAACGCCTCCAGACATAAAGCCAAAAGCCGCTGCTTGATACCAGTTTGCCATTGCCCAGGGACCAACTCCTGGAATCGCCAATGCCAATAATCCTACAAAGGGTGCAAGTTTCCCGAACATTTTGTTAAGTTTCTTAAAGAAATACCCACTCGGATCGGTATAGCTCATGGGGTTATTAAGCACATAGCTATAGCGGTTGTAGTTCTGCAAATTACCTGGTGCCTGAATAAACGGGTCGGCTTGCATAAAGCGGCCGAGTATTGGGTTGTAGGTACGGCCGCCCATATGAATAACGTCAAAGTCGTTAATCATTTTATGGCCGGTGTAGCCTTTGCTATCGCCCGGGTTGCTGTAGGTAGTAAAATAGCTATGGGAGTATCTTGCCTGTGCCTGTCCATTATCTTGATTTTGACAGCAACTGGTTTATTTTACTTTTAATTTCGGCACTCATAGTACCAATCTAGCACTATTTTTAAACTTACACAATTTTCGAGTTTATTTTTATAATAATAAGGGTACTTTAAGTACCTTTATTTTCTTATTTATAAACTCTGATGCGCCGCCAACGTCATTGGCCTGGCCATACTAAATGATAAGTAATCACCATTAGCGCCATGACAGGCCGGTTTATTTTGTACGCCACCCACCGGGTAGATATAAACCAGGTTACCGCCTTCAAACATTAATATTTTATCAATCTTGGCTGTAGTATCAGCCTGCACACCAACCGCAAACAATAATGCTATGGCAACTAGAATGCATTTTATCATTATAATATTTCTTTAAAGCTAATTAGCTCCGACCCCTTTTTCGGTTTTAAATCAATGACTATGACCCTATTGATTGTACTGACCCCAATACTTGAAGCTTCGTATTTATTCGATGCAATTTTTCATGTAATTATCAACAAGAACCGTGTCTTGAAATTTCGATATAGGATAGTTTTTCTTTATTAATTCCCAGATTTTATAGTCTTTGCTGTTAATAACAAATACAACCGCAGCAAATGCGCTCCCTTTAATTTCATACGGACTAACTCCAGATTTTAAAAAGTAATCTATCGCAGCTTCGTTTTCATAAAGTATAGAAACACCCAACAAATAAACACCATATTTCTCGATAACATTATTATCTTTAAATTTATTTTCGTTCTCATATAAATCATTAATGTAATCAGATGAGAAAACTCCATACTCATCTAAAAACTCCTGATCTAAAAAAGAAACGCATCTATCGCCATCTGTAACAGAATACTGCTTGCAAAATTCATTATTAATAAATTTATCCAAAGAAACTTCATCACATCTATGGGAACAACCGCTCAGTATCAAAATAGAAAAAATAAAAGACATCAACTTCACTACTTTCTCCTCACAATATCAATATGTACAGTATCAGCTTTTGGAACAACAAATTGATGTTGAATCGGTAACGGTGGTGGCCCACTAATAAAAGAATAAACAGCCTGTAATAAATTCAACTTATTAGGGTTGACTGCCCCCATCGCAAGATCTATTGATCTATGAGTTAATTCACGGACGTTGCTAGATATGTAGCCACCAACATGCTCATAAGCAATAACCTGAAATTCGCGCTGTAAATAAGCTGTTTTTAACCACATTTGATTATTCGATACATTATTAAAAATTGCGTATTCCGCACGAACTGCATCCCAGTTTTCATTTGCCCTCCACTTCGCTAATTGATGCATTCTGCTTTTTGCGTCGTCATGAATTTCTTTACTTAAAGCCCCTAGCATCCGTTCCTTTTCTTCATTCTGAAGTTTTGATAAGTTATCATCATTCAACGCTCTAGAGAATGCGCCAGTAATAGCTCCGCTAGCAAACTTACCACCCGATATTGCTGAAGTGGTACCACCAATTATTGCTGCTTTAATACCGTTTGTAATTCTGTCGGCCATGGTAAAAGCGGCGCTAGACGCATCAGTAAATAGGCCATCCACCTGACCCAGTGCTTGCGTAAATCCAGCAGCAACAAAGCCGTGCCCAAATTTACCGCCATTCAGCACAGAGCTTACTCCACCAGCCCCCCCATGCAATGCTATTTCCCCTAAATCATGGCCTCCTGCAGTGAGTCCCGTGTTCACGCCATGCAAATAACCGAATGCCGCCCCGGTTAACGCGCCTAAAGCTGCGCCCCGCAGGCTTCCTGTGGCAACAAAACCACTTGCGGCGCCTGCTATAGCACCAACAGCTACAGAGTTTGTGACACCAAATATACTATTAACCCAACCAGTAGCGCCCGGTGCGTATACAGCAATAGCTATAGCAGCAATAGTCCGCCAATACTTCTTCACAAACTTACCGATACCTTTAAAGAAATACCCACTAGGATCGGTATAGCTCATCGGGTTATTTAACACATAGCTATAACGGTTATAGTTCTGCAGGTTGCTTGGCGCCTGAATATGCGGGTCGGCTTGCATAAAGCGGCCGAGTATTGGGTTGTAGGTACGGCCGCCCATATGAATAACGTCGAAGTCGTTAATCATTTTATGGCCGGTATAACCTTTGCTGTCGCCCGGGTTGCTGTAAGTAGTAAAATAGCTATGGGAGTATCTTGCCTGTGCCTGTCCATTATCTTGATTTTTTCAACTGATATAAAGCTTAAACCCTTTCATAAACAGTTTGTTAAAATGGCTGCACCTGAGTTTATGCGCGAAGTGTTTGAAAAGGCTCTGGCGCTGCATCTTCCTGATATGTTTTGTATCAGAGATAAATACCAGGAA
>NZ_LAHP01000004.1 GCF_000987765.1 Arsukibacterium sp. MJ3 | reverse complement strand
CTCATACTGATTTTTTTCGTTTACACGAACATCATCATAAGTGCCCACAAAGATAATTGATTGCTAATTGTTAAAGAGCGTGCTTCGACTTTCGAAGCGAGAACCGCTAATGCCATTCTCAGAGTTGTTCAGTGTTCATTATTCAGTATTCGTTTTTCAGACGTTTGCTGCGTTACCGCTGCCCCGTCTGTGGATGCGCATTATAGGGAGTTTAAAATACTCTGCAAGCGCTTTTTTGGAAAATTAAACTGTTTGCCTAAAAAGTGTTCAGCTAAGCCACATTACTGCTATCCCACTTACTACTGGGCCAGCGCCAACGATAATCCACCAGCACGAACAGTTTGACGCTGTACCGCCTTATTGAGCTGCTGCGGATCAGCGCAGACCAGCGTAAAACGGGCTGACGCCCGGGTAATGGCAGTATAAAGCAATTCCCGGTTCAGCATGCTGCTGGCATCACTGGCAAGTGCCAACACCGTATGATTAAACTCTGAACCCTGCGATTTATGCACAGTCATTGCAAAGACTGTTTCTACCGCATTTAATCGCGCCGGCACTATCCACTTAATACCTTCGGCAGTTCTAAAGGCAACTCTAAAAACATTTAATAGTTCGCCATTAGCCTGCAACAGGCGTTTAGGCAGGCAAATGCCAATATCACCATTCATTAATCCCAACTGATAGTCATTACGGGTTACTATTACCGGCCTGCCAGCAAACCACTGATGTTCAGGCTCTATTAGCCCTGCTTGGGTCAAAACATGTTGGATTTGCTGGTTTAACTGTTCAACACCAAATTCGCCTTTACGAGTTGCGGCTAGCACTTGAAAATGTCCGTAAGCAGTAATTATATTAGCTGCCCAGATATCTTGCTGCTCAATCTCAGCAGGCGGTTTGGCCACTAAATCTAAGTAATGCTGATAACCAAAACCGTTTGCTAAACCTGCTCCATGCAATATCAACTGCCGAAAACCAGCGCTGTTGCTGCTTGACTCTTTATACAGAGACAATTGAGCAGACTGTTGTTGCCAGATAGCCTGGTTAAACTGCCCCTGATTAACCATTGCCGCCAGTTGGCCAATGCCACTGTGTTGGCCAAACCGATGGCTATGACGCAACATCACTATATGCTGCGACAATAAAGCGCCTTTTTCGCTAACCAGATCATCTGGTATCTGCTGATGAGTTTGCTGCTGTAACCAACTTACTGTGGCGGGCAGATAATCGCCTTTACTGGCTTTTTTACACAGCTCGGCTAACAACGCTCCAGCTTCGACGGAAGATAGTTGATCTTTATCACCTAATAATACAATCCTGGCCGAAACGGGTAACGCCAGCAACAGCGCGGCCATCATCTCTACATCGACCATCGACGCTTCATCCAACACCAGTATATCCAATGGTAATGGCTGGTACTGATTATAACGCAAGGTCTTACTGCCCGAACGTACGCCCAGTAAGCGATGAAGGGTACTAACGTCTTTCGGGATAGCCTGTTCAATCTGCGTAAAACCATCAATATTGAGTTCTGCTAAACGGGCAATAGCGCCACTAATACTGTCTTTTAATCGAGCAGCCGCTTTACCGGTTGGCGCTGCCAGCCGGATCGCTAGCAAAGGCTCAGCACGCTTAAGCTGTAACAACTGCAAAAGCGCTAACAGGCGCACCACAGTTGTTGTTTTGCCGGTACCAGGGCCACCGGTAATAACATTAAAGGCGCTACGACAGGCCAGCGCACAGGCGAGCTGTTGCCAGTCTGGTTGCTGGTCATTAGATTGAAACAGTTGCTGCAATAATGGCAGTAACGTCGCCGCTGGTAGACCAGCAGCTAACGACGTACTCTGTTGTAAACGCTGATTAATCTGGCTGGCGATGTCCTGCTCATATTGCCAGTAACGGCGTAAATACAAACGATGACCTATTAACACTAATGGATTATTGCCGGGCCCTTGGTCAACCACCGCCGACTGACTGAGCGCTTGCTGCCATTGTGCCAGAGTAAAAGTAGAAAATTGCTGCTGTAACGTCTGTTGTTGCTCCGGTTCAGGCAGCTCAGCACTAAGCCCCAGAGTTGACAGCGGTTCCATAAGCAATGTTGCCAAATCTAAACAGACATGGCCCTGCTTTAACTGATAACTGCATAGTGCTGCCGCAAGGCACACCAGCGGTTGGGCGGGTGCATATCTGGCAATAAAACTTGCAAAGGCGTGATCAAGCGGTCGTAACCAGCCCTGAGCTTGCCATTGTTTTAATATAAGCTCAGCTTGCATCAGCGCCACCTTTTCGAAATAACTGGTCCAGTGCGTTAATCAGTAACAGTGATGGCTTAAGCCAAACCATTCCCTGCTGCGGCGTATTTAGCCCTCGAATAAACCAGTGCATTGCACCACCGCTGTCACGCGAATAGTCATAATCGGCAATACGGCTTCGTAACAGGCGGTGCAGCGCCAAGCAATAGAGTACTGCCTGCAAATCATAGCGCTTTTGCAACATAACCTGTTGTAAATTATGCATATTGTAATCTGCGGCGCACAGACCCATTCGATTCGACTTATAGTCACAGACCACATAACGCTGCTGCTGACAGAACACTAAATCAATAAAACCTTTTAGCATGCCATTGAGTTGACCAGCCAATAATGCTGGTCGAAGCTGCCCTGGCCAAATATGTTGTTGGAGTAATTGATCTAGCTGTTCGATATCAACCTGCTGACAAGGTAGCCAAAACTCCAGTTCTACCTGATAGCTGCTGAGCTGCGCCAATGTTGTCATTTCCGGGGTAGGCACTTCTGGCAGGGTAAACGTAGTTGCGAGCAGCTGCGCTAACCATTGTTGTAAGCCGTTGTGATAGGCTTGCCAACCTCTTAGCTGACAACGCCTACTCAATTCTGCGCCAAGCAATTCAGGTTTGGCTTGAATATGATGAAACCCCTGCTGCCCTATCCATTCCAACATACCGTGTAAAAAAGTACCCGCTTCAGGACCGGCAATAAACTGGTACTGCATAGCAAGAACAGCCGGAGTAGCGTGATCATTGGCTGCTACTGCAACACTATTGGCCCCAACCTGAGTTGCTATCTGCTGCTCGTTTGCTTGCTGTTCAGGATACAATTCAGGTAGTAACTTATCACTGGCCCGCTCAGGCGCATTATTTTCAACCCGTGTATTGTCGCCTAGTTTACGGGTTAACGCACTGTAACTGGCTATCCACCACAACTGGCGAAATGAGTGACTGATCTGCCGGGCCGTTGCAGTAGTAATTTGCTCAACTACCGGCTGATAACGACTGTGGTTAACCTCGGGCATCGCTTGAAACGTAATTGCCTGACAACCCGACCAGGCCGCATGTACATGTTGGTTGAAACTAGCCGGATCAGCTGGGTTAGTTGCCAACAAATAGCCAATAGCGCTTTGCTCAGCTAATGGGGCTAACCCAAGCCAACAACCATATTTAGCACGAGTTAAGGCAACGTAGCATTTGCGAATATCTTCGGCGAGGCGTTCTTGCTCGGCTAACGCCAGAATATGCTCATCGGGCTGGTAACTAAAAGCCAGCTGATCTTGCGCATCGCGGTAACTAACCGGCAACTGCTTGGCATTTACCGGCCTTGCGGCACAGATAAAAGGCAAAAACACCAGCGAATATTCTAAACCTTTGGATTTATGAATAGTGACCACTTTGACCAGCTCAGCATCACTTTCCAACCTCACTTTTTGCTGCTCGCTATCGCCCATTACGTGTTGCTGCATATGCTCAGCTAAAAAGCGCAGCAAGGCTTGCTCACCGTCTAACTGCTGCGCAGCCTGTTGCAGTAACTCTGCCAGATGCAGCAAATCGGTTAACGCCCGTTCACCATCATTTTGCTGGCGTAAGCGTGCCGGGATAGCAAAGTCAAACAACAGGCTACGCAGCATGGGTAATACACCATAACGGCGCCACTGTTGCTGATAACCTTTAAATTGCAAACAAAGTTGCTCCCAGGCCAGCTCGTGTTGCTGCAACTGATCCAGCTCGTTTAAACTTAAACCTAAGGTGCGACAACCTATGGCTGAACGCAATAAACTATCTTGCTCGGGTTCGGCGCAGGCACTGAGTATAAAGTGCAGGTCAGGGGCGGTTGCTGAGCTAAAGACCGATTCACGATCAGATAAATACACACTGCGAACCTGGCGTAGTGTCAACTGGCGGCGAATGGCCAGCGCCTCATTCTGATTATTAACTAAAATAGCAATATCAGAGGGTTGAAGGTTTCGCCGCTGGCCACTCGCGTTAACAAACCCGGCGCTACCATTAGCCGCTTGCTTAAGTAAATCAACGATATAACTGGCGCAGCCACTGGCGTATTGCTGCAGATAATCTTGCCGGCTTAACGCTTTATCTGTTGTCGCTTCGGGCAACCATGCCGTTAACGGCGCTACCGCTTTTGCAGCGACTTCAAGCTGCCAACCATTACCTTTAGCGTTAACCGGATAAAATGGCAAAGGCTCGCTGCCAGTAGAGGTGTTTGCCCGGCGAAATAAAAAAGCGCCTTTAGCATACTGCTCTGCCCGTTCGAAAATAAAATTAACGGCCCTAACCAACGCCGCGGCCGAACGGTAATTAGTATCCAAGGTATAATGACGGCCAGTAGTCAGCTGTTTTGCTGTCAAATAAGTGTAAATATCAGCGCCACGAAAAGCATAAATAGCCTGCTTCGGATCGCCAATTAATAATAAGGCAGACTGGTTTTGGGCACCGGAGCTATCCTCTGCGCCACTTGTTGGCTCTGTTAAGTAAATTGCCGAAAATATCTGATATTGAATGGGATCCGTATCTTGAAATTCATCAATCATGGCCACCGGATATTGCTGGCGAATAAGTGTGGCTAACTCTGTGCTCTTTGTACTATCAAGACTACTATCGGGGTTGCTGTCAGAACCGCCATTCAGTGCCCGGTGCAGACGTAACAGCATATCGTCAAAGCCCATCAGCGCCTGCTCATTCAATTCAGTTTGGATCCGCTGCGCCAACCAACAGGCCGCATGTTGCATCAGCAACTGCCTTGGCTCGGCCAGGTTTTGCAGTGCGACCTGCAGCTGAACAATGCCGGCAAACGCCGGATGACTTGGCACCGCCCCTTGCTTCCAGCACTCTGCAATACCTTCTGGTGATAAGCGATACCAGCCACTGCCTAAATCAAGGCTGGCATCTGGCACCTGCAGCCAGGTTTGCAGTTTTTGCAGCCAGTTATCCAGATAGCGTTGTTGTAACTGACGACCATTAACGGCTTTAGCGTTAATAGCCTGCTGCAGTATTTCGGCTAATTCTGGCAGCCATTGCCGCCATTGCTCTGCCAATTGCTGTAGCTGAATTGTGCGCTCTGCCTCACTTTGCGCAATAGCAACAGCTGGTGCCGCGTAACTTAACGACATTAAATTGTCTTGTACGAGTAAGTAACTGGTTAACTTTGTCGTGTTTTGCCATAACTGCTCTGGTGTTTGCCAGTAACTAAGACACTGCGTCAACGCGCTTTCAGATAAACCGTAATAAAAACTGCGCCAGTAGTCGCGCACCGCCTGCAGCTTAAGGCTACTAAGATCCGTACTGAGTTGCTGGCTGAATAAGCTACCACTGGCAAAAGCATGCTCTGACAACATACGGTTACACCAGCCATGAATGGTTGAAATAGCCGCTTCATCCATCCACTGCGCAGCTAATTCCAGCCGTCGGGCACAATAAGCGAATTCTGCTGTAGTATAATCAGCCAGCAAAGCGGCCAATACATTATCGGTAGTGGTACCATGGCGAAATGCCAAGGCGGCTTCAGTTAGGCGTAACCGAATGCGGTCGCGTAATTCCTGGGTAGCGGCCTCGGTAAAGGTCACCACCAAAATTTCCGGCGGGGTCAGTGGCCGCTGAAAAGCATGTGCTTTACCATGGCCTAGCACCAGCCGTAAATATAAAGCGGCAATCGTAAAGGTTTTACCGGTACCGGCACTGGCCTCAATTAAGCGGCTGCCAACCAAGGGCAATGTGAGTAAATTAAGCGACTGAGCCTGGCCAGTAACCACCGTATTCATGATGCCTCCTGTGCAGAACTGGCTTGCTGAACCGCCAGCAGCAACGGCTGATATAGCGTAGTAGCATGGGCTACAAAAGCACCATCTTGATACAATTGTTGAAAATCCGGAAACAGTCGTTGTAAATAAGGATTACGCTGCACAATACCGGGGTTATAACTGTCACCCTGATATTTTTTCTGACATTGCTTAAGTAAGTCCTCAGTACTGTATTTTACTGACTCAATGTTGCTTAAGTAATGCATAGCGCACTCAAGCTCGAGTGGCCATGGGGTTTGATGTGCTTGCCAATAACTACGTAATAATTGGTCAAGTTGCTCACCCGCAGCAGCGGCTGGAATGGCAGCAAAGCTTAGCTCGCCAGCCTGGCTTAGCAATAGGGTTTGACAAGGTTGTAGTGTATTGGCCAATAAATGATTAAGCCACGGCAATACTAAGTGGCGCCACTGATAACGCCGCTCTTTAATAATGGCACTGGGGCTTAACAACAGCTGACATTGCTGACCGGTAGCGTTTAGACGCAACTGACTAAGCCAATCCTGCAATTTAAGGCCGGCGGTTTGCCATTGCACTGCCTTGGCTTTTTGGGCTATTGGAAAACGCTGAAGCCATTGGTTATAACGCTCTGCCAATGCCATAACTGGCTCAAAAAGCTGTTGTGCATGCAGGTTAACTGCAGCACCAACCCCAAGCGCACCTCGGCGCTGCATTGCCGCCAGCGTCTGCTCAAGTGCAGCTTCTAAGGGTTCTGCTGCTGCCAACGTATGCTGCAACTGTTGCAATAATTGTTGTTGCAGCTGCCAGCGCGCCAGCCCATCTAGCGCAAACGCTTCATCGTTATCACTCGCCCGCTGCTCTTGTCCTAACCAGATCGTTAAACGTTGGTTAAAAAAGCTTTTAACCGGATCGCGCACGAAATCACTTAGCTGGCGCAGGGTAATGGCGTCAGCGGGTTGCCATTCTGTCAGAGCCGTTGCCTCAGGTAGCGCCGACTGCAACAGCCATTCATGCTGATAACTAAATAAACCAGGATCAGTCTGCTCAAAATAACGCAAGCTAAACGGTTGTAGCGGGTGTTCAGTAGTCAATTGCACTAATAAGTGTTGTTCGCCGTTTGGTTTATCTCCTGCTTTACTGCCTTGCCAACACTGGGCCAGATGATCGCGTAGCTGCCCAATTAACATGGAAGGTGCTCGCTCGCTGTTATCGTGCACGCTACGCCCTACCCAGCTGATATACAGCCGGTCACGGGCCGACAGCAGGGCCTCGAGTAGCAAGTAACGATCATCTTCACGGCGGGAACGATCGCCTGGGCGAGAATCAGCTCGCATCAAGTCAAAGTCTTGCCGGGCTTGCTGTCGCGGAAAAGCGCCATCATTCATCCCTAATAAACAGATGTGTCGAAACGGAATAGCCCGCATCGGTAATAAAGTAGCAAAGGTGACGCCACCGGATAAAAACCGTTGCTGAATACCCGGTTCAGAAACCAGCGCTAACCAGCTTGTAGCCACGATTTGTGCTGGCAACTCAGTGTGCAGCTCTGCTTGCTGACAATGGCTGTACCATTCGTCCAACGCCTCATTAAATTGGCTTAATATAGCAAGCTCATCTGTTTGCTCTGCCTGAAAAAAATCCTGTAACAGGGTCGTGAGCAGGTGTTGCCATTTTGCCGGATCATGCGGGTGTTGTAGCCATTGCCAGTAATGTTTTAATTGCGCTAATAACTGATATAACGGCCCGATTAACGCCGCATCCAAACCGCTGATATCAGTGAAAGGTTCAATACCATGCCAGCCGTCAGCGCCTTGCTCTGTTGCTGCCACGGGTCCGGTAGCAAATCCCAGCAACATTCGGTCAAGTGCAAACTGCCAACTAAACTGATGCAAACCAGCAGGCAACGCCAGACTCTGTCGCTGCTCGCAATCAAGCCCCCACCGAGCCCCGGCGGCTTGCAACCACTGATGCAATAGCGGAACCGCAGACTCATCAATAGCAAAACGTTGCCGTACTGCTGGTACTTCAAGCAAATCTATGATGTCACTCAATTGAAAGCGGCTTCGTGCCAGATCTAAAAGTTGTTCCACTGCTTTAAAAATTGGCTGCTCTGTAGCGGGGGGTAAGTCGGCAATAGTAAACGGAATATAGCGCGGATCATCTGGTTTTATCGCCGCGAACACCGCCTGAATTAATGGTGCATACAGTACAATGTCAGGCACCATTACCATAATGTCGCGCGGTTTTAAAATATGGTCCTGCTGAAAAGCAGCCAGTAACTGGTCATGTAAAATTTCCACTTCGCGCATTGCACTATGCGCCAGATGAAACTGTATTGAGTTATCACAAAAAGCTATCTCAGGCCAAAGCTGCTTACTCTCATGCACTGGCCTTAGCTCAAAAATATCCTGCTGTAACATACCCAACAAATGCCCGGCAGCAGGTGCATTAAATAAATCAATTCGCTGATTAACGAATAAGTCTTTGTAGCGCGCAGTTTCATCAAACTCATCTAACAACCTGATATAATCACGGCCCTGACGCCCCCACGAGGCCAACAGCGGGTGAGCATGCACATAGAGCTGTTCTTCCTTTAGATCAGTTGGCATGCCGACTTTATAAACCTGCCGCTGGCGTTCGGCTCGCAATAAGTCTTTTTCACTAATAATATCCGCCCAGTAATGCTGACAAGGGTTATGGACTGCCAGCAACACCTGACAATAAGGCGCTATTGCAGCCAATACTTGTAAACTTTGCTGCGGTAGTGCTGAAATACCAAATATAACTAACCGCCGCGGCAACAACTTAGCGGCATCAATCGTTGATAGTGCTGCCAGCTTGCTAATAAAGCGTTGATGAATTTCAGAGCGACTGTCGCCTTGCTGCAAATTTTTTATTCGGGCCTGTAACAGACGCCATAACTGGCTTTGCCAGCACTGCTCGGTACTCAGTGGAGTAACCTGCTGCCGGGCATTAATAATCTGATCATGTCCTTGTTGCCAAAGGTTCAACCAATCGGCACGGTATACCTGATATTGATCATATAAAGCAGCGAGTTGGTCAGACAACTGATACGTTTTAATAAGCGTGGGATCGTCAGCATAAAAATGCCTCAGCGGTGCAAAAGCCTGGTCAGGAGGTAGCTGAGGTAACACAGTTAACAAATGCCATCGTAATAACTCACGACTATAGGCAGAGCGCTCAGTGATATGCTCGTTGCCGAGTACCTGGCGATAAAGTTGCCAGATAAAACGGGCCGGTAGTTGTACATTTAAGGCTGCTGCAATACCACAGCCGGGTTCTGCCGCGTCGGGTTCGCTGGCTAATGCCAGTTTAAGCCACTGCGCAATACCATTGCTTTGCACCAGGATTTGCTCAGACTCAAGCGGTGCCAATGGATATCGTTGTAACCAATTCACAACCAAAGCCCGCAGTTGCTCGGGCGCATTGGCATGAACAACCAGAAAACCAGGCTGTAGCGCGGTACACTGAGACATAAAAACCCTATACTGACAATATGCTGCCACTATAGCCGATTTTACTATTTCATTAAAAGACTGTTAGCACTGAGGGTTAACTAAGCTTTTCCTGCGATTATACTCAGCAATCATAAGTTGCATCTGCGCTTCTTCGTAGGGCTGTAAATTACTTAAAATCATCCGCTTCTCACCACGGCCTATTTGCCGACCCGCTTGGGTTAACACAAATTCAAGTAATACATTACCGCGCTTACCCACAACCTGTAACGATGAGTCGGCCAGGCTTAAATCAACCTTAGCCGTTGGTAACTGCTCAAAAGACAATGCCATGCTTTCATAAATCACTAAAGGGCGTCCTGGGTGGATCATTACATTATGTTGCTGCATTAATGGCTGCAAAATATGCGGGAAATTTTGACCGGAAAACTGCACATAATCACGGATCAGTGGCTCAATTACGCTTAAATCGTGGCTGGCTTCACCCTGTTGTTGCAATGCCAGATACACCTTACCCTGCTCATCACAAATGCGCAGTTCATTACTAACTTGCTCACAATGCAATAAGACATCTGCACTTACCATGCCAGCAAAGGTACAACTCAAGTGTTTTGTTAAACCGTAATGACTGAGTAAATAGGCAAACAATAGATCGCCAGGTACACAAAACCGCTTGGCATCGACGTCATGAATAGGATTAAAGTCGGTTGCAACGTGTTTGGCAAAGCTACATGACTGCAGCCGGCTAAAACTAAAACCGTTAGCTGAACGGGTGACAAAATCGTCTAACAACATCAATTACGCACTCACAATGGTGATTTAAGCCGACCATTCTAGCCTAAATTTGCGATCAGATGGTCTAGCCAGTAAAAAAATGACCAAACGAAAAATAGCTTTTTATTCATGCAAACATCATTCACGATTTAATGAAAAAATTACTTGCCTTTAATTTAATCAGCAACTACTGTATATCCATACACTGTACGAATACACAGCTGGAGTAAAATATGCTTGCGAATGCCAACATTCCGATGCTTAAGTCAGACGCGCCTAACCTGCCTGGCCATACAAAAAATGGTCGCTTTAAACGAGTCTCCTCAGGAGTGACTTCTGCGACACCTTATCACCAGCTGATAACCACTGCTGATGCAGAGAGTACAGAACAGACACTAATCAAATTGTTGCACAACCACAGTACTGAAACAGGCTGGATTGTCTTAGTCGCACCACCACGACTCCCTTCAAAAGCACTGGCCGAATATTTTAAATTGCCGGTAGACAAAATGCTAATTATTCATCCTAAAGCATTAAGAAATATCGAGAAAACATTACAAAGCCTGTTGCAGTCCACACATTGCCGGGTGGTTATTAGCTTTTGTACGTCGTTATCAAATGATAGTACTGCACAACTAAACCAACAAGCCACAACACAGCAACGCTGGTTTTATCAATTTCAACAACCCGCAATGCCGGCTCATTAGCAATATTCCTTTTTATACCATGGTGTAGGTATACTGCAAGCAATATCCAGGTAACCAATTAATGAGGTAACGGTGAACTGCTATTGTTGTTCAGGAAAGCAATTTAATGAATGTTGTCAGCCGTTAATAGCCGGAGAAAAAGCGGCGAAAAATAGCGTAGAGTTAATGCGTTCTCGTTATAGCGCCTATTGCTGTAAAAAAATTGACTATATATTTCAAACCTATCACCCGGAGCAACACGCCACTAACACTAAAACGCAAATTTCTGAATTTGCTAACACCGTTCATTTTGTTGGGCTAACGATTATTAACGGAGTAGAGCAAACGGATCCGGATACGGTAAGTTTTAACGCACACTACCTGCTGGATAACAAATTAGAAACGCTGTCAGAGTGCTCTCGCTTTGTGTTTAGTGGTGTCTGGTATTATTACGACGGTGCTATTACCAGCAACAAGTCAGTTGGCATCGGCCGCAATGATGACTGCCCTTGTGGTAGTGGTAGAAAATTTAAAAAATGTTTCACTCATCTGGCATCTGGCGCGAAGCTTGGCTAGCACATTTACGAATAAAAGTGCAGGGTGACAATCAACATAAATATGGCGGAATAAAACAGTTATTGCGCGGCATGGGGCTGATGTATCTGCTGCAAGATGTCGTAAAGTGCGGTGGGATCGGCTTCAGCCCGGGTTAACGGTGCGTTAGCGCGTCGTCGCTGACTATGAGCATCTAAGTTTTGTGCCACCGCGGTTGCCAGTT
Organism: Arsukibacterium sp. MJ3; assembly: GCF_000987765.1. Taxonomy (GTDB): domain Bacteria; phylum Pseudomonadota; class Gammaproteobacteria; order Enterobacterales; family Alteromonadaceae; genus Alishewanella. The sequence continues at coordinate 209,025 of NZ_LAHP01000004.1, read as the reverse complement.
TAGCACTATCATCTTGCAACACCAGTGGCCCTTCGGTTAGGTACTGTTGTAATTTAAGCTGAGGTAAACTTCCTGTGCTTAAAGCTTCGCTATGGCTGGCTAACCGTTGTTTGTCGTGTTCTTGCCATCCATAACCTCGTGGCCTATTTACCGAAAAAGTAGCATACAAGTCCGTTTTTTTTGCAGGTTCAGTTATTGCTGGTAATTGAAACTCTGCCATTTCATCAACGGCCAACGACAAAAATGCCAGCCACAACGAGAATTCTGCCCGATGCTGTTGGTTTAACGCTTTATTAAGCCGGCAATCTAATTGCCATTCATTGATAATGGTCGTCATAGCAGCATAATTAATTATTGTTGTCTGCTTTATCGGCAATCAGACAAAAAAGTTAAGTAAAATGCTTTACATAAAAAGGTAGTTTGATAAGATGCGCGTTGATGTGGAGGGGTTCCCGAGTGGCCAAAGGGAGCAGACTGTAAATCTGCCGGCACTGCCTTCGAAGGTTCGAATCCTTCTCCCTCCACCATCATTTTCTATGCAACCTGCCCCTTCTGGTATATTTTACCGCTATCCCACAGTTGATTTAACAATAATTCGTTAGCAGTATTATCTAAAACCTTAAGCATCTGAGAGGTTGTTTGCCAATTCACTTACCAGGGTGCTGGCACCAATGCGCATGGTCGCGTTAGTTGCGGTAAGGCCGGTAATTTCTTCATATAGATTAACTAATTGCAATGCTTGGGCAACGGTTTTAATACCCCCTGATGCTTTAAAGCCCACAGGACGATCTGCTGCGGCAATAATTGTTAGCATAATTCTGGCAGCCTCTTCCGTAACACCCACGGCAACTTTACCAGTTGAGGATTTAACAAAATCAGCACCACATACTATGGCCAACTCGGTGGCTTTAGCGACTTGCTGAGCAGTAATTAATTCGCCCGATTCAATAATTATTTTTAAGCAAGCCTTACCACAACAACGCCTAACCTCTGCCAAAAACTGACTAACAAATTGATAATCGCCGCGCAGTAATGCCTGGTAGGGTAAAACACAGTCAATCTCGGTAGCACCACAGGCCAATGCCTGGCTAATTTGTGCAGTCACTAAAGATAATTCAGCATCACCGCTGGGGAAATTAACTACTGTCGCTAACGCAACCGGCTCTTTTAACATAGAAATATGTTGAGTAAGTGCTTCAAGATACTGTGAATAAACACAATAAGCGGCAATGGGTGCCGGTAACTGTGGTTGACCATTAAGCCAGGTCGCTATTTGCTGCGCGTCGTCGTTATCATTTAAGCGGGTAACATCGAGCAGTTTGTTCAGCTGTAATAAACGCAAGCGGTTAGTCATACTTTAAGTATCCATTGCACAAAATAGGCAGTTATCATCGTTTATTACCGCCGTTTAATGCGTTGCAGAATAAACCAGATAACAACAAAAAAGCAAAAATGAAAAATAAATAAATAAAATGGAATTTATTCAGAACCAGCCGGTCTGATTTAATAGCAGTAATGTTGTGTTTACTCTCTCCCTTAAATATTAGTTGTCCTTGTATTTACAGCCGGCATTTTGCCGGTTTTTTTTAGCTTAAAATTAACCAATTATTGTCGACTGAGTAGCTGTGGTTGATAAAAGCTTAGCCACGCTTGTGCCTGCGGATAATTCGGAATGTAATGGCTAACAACTTGCCAGAAGGCGGATGAATGATCCATAAACAAACGATGAGCCAATTCATGCACTATAACATAATCACTAACCCATTCTGGTGCCATGACAAGTTGCCAATTTAAACCAATCACGCCATTATTGTCACAATAACCCCAGCGACGCCGCCATTGACCAAACTTTATTTCATGATAACTCACTGCCATAATTTTAGACCAAGCTTGTAGAGGTTCGGTAAAATGTGCCGTTGCTTGTTCCAATAACCATCTCGCCAGTAGTGTATTTTGCCAGCCGGTTATGGCGACATCCTGAACACGTCTGCTAACGCAAATATCTAAGCCTGCAGCAGTAAAATTAACATCACTTTTACTGCCACGACTAAAAGTAACAGGTAACGGTTTACCTTTAAATAATATGGTGCCCCGCTGTTGCCAGACTAATAGTGGGGTAACAGTCTGCTGTCGTTGCAAATGACGAGTGATCCAGTGCTGTTTATCGCTTACCAGTTGCTGAATATGCTTAATATTGCAACCTAGTGGTGCCCGCACGGTAACCTGACCATTACTGACAACAATAGCCAAACTTCGGCGCCGGCTATAGACAATGTGATAATTAGCCGGCGTTGTTGACGTGGTAAGGGTTGTAGCGTGCATTATTGCAAAGTACATGGCTATAAAGGACTTAGCCATGGCAGGCCTGATAAACCATGGCTTAACGCCTGACACTTTCGCATGTTATGATGCCAACTTGGTCCAGGTTGAGGCAAATAGTGCAACATGAAAATAATCTCATTTAATATTAATGGTATTCGGGCAAGGCTTCATCAGTTGCAAGCACTGATTGATAAACACCAACCGGATATTATCGGTTTACAGGAAATCAAAGTTCACGATGATGAATTTCCGTTAACTCAGGTAATGGCCATGGGTTACCATGTCTATCACTTTGGCCAGAAGGGTCATTATGGCGTAGCCATTTTAAGTAAACAAGCCGCATTAAACATGCATTATGGTTTTCCTGGTGATGCCGATGAGGCCCAGCGCCGGATGTTAATCGGCCAGTTTTCCTTAAACAACGGTAAAATACTAACCGTACTTAATGGCTATTTCCCCCAGGGAGAAAACCGCGCTCATCCCACTAAATTTCCGGCAAAAACCCAGTTTTACGCTGATTTGCAACACTATATTGAGCAACAACACAGCCCAGACGATTACCTAGCCATTATTGGTGATATTAATATCTCACCAATGGATATCGATATTGGCATAGGCGAAGCTAATGCCAAACGGTGGCTACGTGAAGGTAAAACATCATTTTTACCAGAAGAACGAGCCTGGCTGCAAAAAATAAAAGACTGGGGGTTAATTGATACTTTCCGTCAGCTTTATCCGGATGATAATACACGCTACAGCTGGTTTGACTACCGTTCCAAAGGCTTTGATGATAATAGAGGCCTTAGAATAGATGTTGTCATGGCCACGGCACCATTAGCCTTATGCTGCACAGAGTCCGGTATAGATTATGAATTAAGAGGCATTGAACGACCTTCAGATCACGCGCCGGTATGGTCAGTATTTAACATAGCGTAACGGTTTTACGAATGACAATAACCTTGTGCGGCCTATAACCAAGGCTGCATAAAGGTTTTATCCAATTGTTTATAAGCCATAGACAGTATTTTAGCCAAGTCTAAATAGTTACGAGGTTCTTGAGCAACCTGACTATCAACACCATGATCTTGCATCTGCTGCCGAATTTGCCGGCACCAGCTTACCAATGCGGGTGACAAACGCGAAGAAGAACGAACACCAAGCCAGTACCAGCCTTGAAACGGCAACGACACAATAAACAACATCATTGCTAAAACCGGACCAGTAAAGTCTGAGCCTAATAACGTTAATTGTAAAAAGGCAGTTAATACAGCCAATACCGGTAAGTATCGAAAACCAAGCGCAGTAAACTGAATAACTTTATTTTCTGGAAATAGCGCGTTTAGCTCAGTTTTACCTGGCCAAACCTGGCTGTATTCACGTCCTGCCTGCAAAATCGTAAATAACTTCATATTGACTAGCCCTCTTTAAATAGACTAACAGCTGCGTTGGCCAGAATTAACTCTAGCATAATAACTATACGCTACGCAGACGTTGTTGTATCAATAAGATGAGCTTAGCAGGCTAATCTATATTTAAGTGAAGACCACGCCACTACTATAACTGATTTTTTTAGCTAACATTCACAACGTTTCGCATTAGCCAATTAAAAGCAATTATCGCACCAACTATTTATACTAATAAATACATCATTCTATGGTTAACCCCTGCAGTTACCAACAACCTTACCCACAGAATCTGTGGACAAGTTTTTCAGCTGACATGCTGCTAAATGGCACGTTGTCAGTATTCTTACCAGTGGAAATAGTATGTTCGCTGTATATTCTTATAAAAGCCATTATTTTGTCATGTTTAACAGTGTCAGCAACGTGATATCAGATATTATATTGTCAAAAAATCTAATAGTAACAGCGCAAAGCAAGCTGGTTATGCGTTAATATCAGTTATCAATAATGGCTGTTACCCGCGACTTTGACTTGACCCAACAATGGATAATATAAATTTATGATAAAGATGTTTGGTATTAAAAATTGTGACACGATAAAAAAAGCCCGAAAATGGCTTGAGCATCATAATGTAGATTATCAATTTATCGATTACCGTCTGGACGGTCTGACGGCAGAACAGCTGTCGCTATTTAGTCAAAAGCTAGGCTGGCAAAATCTGTTAAATAGCCGTGGCACCACCTATCGGGCATTACCCGAGACAACTAAAACTAACCTGACAGAAACCTTTGCCTTAGAGTTAATGCTGCAACAACCCGCAATGATTAAACGACCATTATTAGTGCACGACAACACCTATTTACTTGGTTTTAATATAGCGCAATATCAACAACTGCTGGATAACTAATATGAACTGGCTAGATCCACTACACAACCCGGTATTATCTTTAGCAATGGATTTACTCTCTCGTCAATCTGTTACTCCTGAGGATGCGGGCTGTCAAACATTGATGGCGCAACGATTGGCCGCTGTTGGCTTTAATATTGAAATAATGGAGTTTGCAGACACTTTAAATATGTGGGCAAGACGTGGTGGTGGTAAACCGCTTTTCTGTTTTGCCGGCCATACTGATGTTGTGCCAACCGGGCCATTGTCGCAGTGGCACACGCCGCCATTTACTCCCACTATTATTGGTGACAGCTTGTTTGGCCGGGGCGCAGCTGATATGAAAGGCAGTCTGGCAGCAATGATTATTGCCACTGAACGGTTTTTAGCCGAGCAGCCTGCCCCCGCATTTGATCTTGCTTTTTTAATTACCAGTGATGAAGAAGGCCCATTCGTAAATGGTACTGTTCGGGTAATAGATGCTCTGGAAAAACGTAATGAAAAAATCAGCTGGTGCCTGGTGGGCGAGCCATCAAGTAGCCTAAAAGTAGGTGATGTCATTAAAAACGGGCGTCGTGGCTCATTAACCGGTCAATTAACCGTAAAGGGTATTCAAGGCCACGTTGCTTATCCGCATTTAGCCGATAACCCCGTGCACAAAGCCGTGCCGGCATTAGCTGAACTTGCCGCTGAACAATGGGACAACGGTAATGCTTTTTTTCCGGCGACCAGTTTCCAAATTGCCAATATCAGCGCCGGCACGGGAGCCTCTAATGTGGTTCCTGGCGAGCTTCACGTTATGTTTAACTTTCGCTACAGTACCGAAGTAACTGCCGAACAATTGCAGCAACGCGTGCAGGCGTTATTAGATAAATATGGTTTAGATTATCAGCTGGATTGGATTTTAAATGGCTTACCCTTTTTAACCGATAAAGGCAGTTTGGTTGAAGCTGTGCTCAGCGCAGTAGAACAAGTACAAGGCTTTAGCCCACGCTTAGAGACTACCGGCGGTACCTCTGATGGTCGTTTTATTGCTCCTACTGGCGCTCAAGTAGTAGAGCTGGGCCCCTGCAATGCAACCATTCATAAAGTGAATGAATGTGTCTCTATTCATGATCTCACTCTACTGGCTGATATGTACCAAGCATTGTTGCACCATCTGCACAAAAAGTTGGCGTGATGACAACTCTGGTTGCCAGTAAAGATATTTTAACAGGCTGCACCGAAACCCATCTGCAACACGTTGCAGAGGGTATCGCCATGCACCGACAGATGACTTCAGCCTGGCTAGCATTACAGCAAGCGGCAGAAACGGATGGCATTGCTATAAAAATAGTCTCGGGGTTTCGAAGCTTTCAGCGCCAGGCTGCTATCTGGCAGGCTAAGTGTGATGGTTTGCGCCCAGTGTATAATTTAGAGCAGCAACGGGTGCCGGTAACAACATTAACGGGGCTGGATAAACTTGAAGCCATTTTGCTTTACTCTGCCTTACCGGGCGCCAGCAGGCATCACTGGGGCACAGAGTTAGATATTTACGATGCAGCTGCGGTAGCTGCAAATTATCAACCACAATTGCTTAACGCCGAATATCAACCAGGCGGCCCCTTCGCTAAATTAAATCTATGGCTTAGTAACAACGCTCGTCATTTCGGTTTTTTCAGGCCTTATCAGCATTACTTAGGCGGTGTTGCAGCCGAGCCATGGCATTTAAGCTTCGCACCGATAGCGAGACCTTACCTGCAAGCCTTTACGCTGGAAACATTACAACAGTGTATTGAACAACACCCTATTGCTGAACAACACACCGTACTGGAGCATTTACCGCATTTGTACCAAACCTACGTCATCAATATTTGTGATAGCGTCAAATAAAGTCATTATTTGACGGCTACTCAGTGTCAGCCTGACGCTCAAAAGCAGAATAGCCTTGTGTAAAACGCTGCAGTTGATCACGTAAATTAGGCGGCGTGCCTTTAATAATTAGCGTATCAGTACCCACATCATACTGTACCCTCTCTCCCAACAACTTTTCATCAAAACTTACCGACAAACCGGCGCCGGCACCGTTAAACTTAATCATTTTTTTTAACTCTTTTAGTTCCACCGGAAATTGCTCTGCAACCTCTAACTGCTGCTCGGCACAGTAATGTAAAAAACCATTTTCTTGCTCAGGGTCAACCACCGCCGATAGCTCAGACAACATCACATCTTGCCCTGCTTTGGCACGCTCCTCACAATAATCAAATACCTGGCGTCGGGCAGCAGTTTTCTCATTCGGTTCAAACTCGGCAGCAGCAAAATACTCTTCTACCGATGCCAATATTTTTTTACTGTTTAAACGGGCATCAGCCCCCTCGGTACACCCCAAAAAGTCTAAAAAGAAATCGGCTACTTTGCGCCCGGCCCGGCCACGAATAAAACTAATATAATTGCCAGCAGCGTTATTAACTTTAAACTCTGTTAGATCAATGCGCGCCGCCAATTGCATTCTGGCAATATCCAGATGACGTGACGCTGATAAATCGAGCTGCTCGGTTAATTCAAAATGATTTTTACTGCCCAGTAAACACACCAGTAAAAACTCACTAGCCAAATAACGATAATGCCCCAGCAACAAATAGCCTGTTTCCGGTAACTGGTGAGTGCTCAAATGTGTTACTAACGCTGCTGTCGTTGCTTTACTAAAACCAAGATAGTCACTATCTCCGGCAATCCAATGGGTTAATGCTTGTGGCACAGTTGGGTCTTTATCGTCAGTAAAGCTGGCATAGCCTTTAGCAGGCTTACCATTGTAAGCAAGATGCAACTGCTCTAATAAGGTCGCCACCGAGCCGTTTGCACCAACCAATTGCTCACGATAGTGTGCAGAGTGCTCACCACTGTCAGACAGTTCAATATAATTAATTGCTAATTGCAGCACATCCACTGACATAATTTTTCCTGTTTTAACTGAAATCTGATATTATTGTTCAGTTTTAATATCATCTTAATCTGAGTATTACATGCCTATTGTATCAAAGTATTCTACAGAGCAAATTGAAAATCTGGTAAATCAGTTGCTGGACACTCTGCACGCTAACCATGCTACAACCGAATTAAGCCTGATGTGTTTAGGTAATGCCGTTAGCCATGTTGTAAACAGTAGCGTGCCTTTAGCTCAACGCCAGACAGTAGCCGGCCATTTTAGTCAGGCCTTAACTGACGCTGTTAATAGCAAAAGTAACTAAGCCAACATGGTAATCGAACATAATTTGTCTTTAGTTAAAAAAGTAAACCGGCTGCTTAGCTGGGGACATTGGTTCAGCTTTTTTAACATACTACTGGCGCTAGCCATTACCAGTGTTTACTGGCTGTCGGAACCCTCACCCGAAACATTGCTCGGTTGGCTGTATTTATTGTGTTATTGGTTAGGGCACACCGCTTTTGTTTGTTTTATGTTCTTTATTATTACCGTATTTCCATTATCACTTATTTTCCCCTATCAAAAACATGTCAGAGGCTTAGCAGCTATTCTGGCCACCATGGGCATGGTGGTACTTATTTTTGATGCTTATGTTTATGCTAACCTTGGTTATCATATAGGCAGCACTTCATATGATCAAACCATTGAGCTGCTTCGCCAACAAGTTGTCACCAACCTGCGTAATTTTATATTGATTGTCGCCTGTGTTGCGGCAATACTTATCATTATTGAACTAATTATTAGTAATTATTGCTGGAAAAAAATAGCCCGATTAAAACAAAGCCCCGCCAGCCGGCCATTATTGGTGATTTTTATTGGCAGCTTCATGCTTAGCCATGTTATCCATATCTACGCCGACGCCCGTTTAAAATGGGATGTGACTAAGCTCGATAATGTTTTACCATTCTCCTACCCTGCCACCGCGAAAACTTTTTTGGCCCGCTACCAACTGGTTGACTTAGCACAACGGGCGCAACGTCAGGCTGATCGGCTTAGTATCACTAATCCTGAGCTCAGCTTGAGACAACTACAATGCGCTGCAACTAGCAGTGAATCGGTGCTGGTTATTATTGCCAATGAGCTAAATCCTCAAACCACCGAATTTATAGCCAAACAAGGTTTGCGCAGCCATGGCCAACATTTCGCACCTAATAATCGCAATGAAGCCTTGCTAAATATATTGTATGGACAGTTTTTATTGCATGACAACAGTCAACAACAGTTAACACAACCGCCGGCATTTATTGAGCAGTTGCCGCTAAACACACTTAGTATTAGTAGTTTGTCAGCTGCAGTTTCTGCCCAATTGCCATGGCTTGGCGCGGCAAACAATGCAGCAGCAATTAATATAGTATTTGATGATGCACCGGCCGTTAACTGGCAAAACTATCAGCATTACAAGCATATTATGGTATTACCCCTTACCAGCAAACAGTTTAAATTTGTGCTGGCCCCGGTTGAAATGATGATTCGCTGGCCAGCTCTGAGAGCGCAGTTGAAACAGCATAGTTCACAGCATTTAGATATCTTACCTACCTTACTCAGTTCTGCAGGTTGCTATACCGAGCGCAGTTGGCTTGGTGATAATTTATTGCAAACGCCCACTCTGCCCAAACTGAGTATTAGCCTGCAAGATATTGTCAGTATTCGTAAAGACAAAATGGTGGTGTTACGCCAGGACGGCAGCTTTGGTGTCTGGTCAGCCGGTACCTTATTACCACTAAACGAAAGGCTGGATACCCCAATGCTCATTGATGCCTTAAAGAGGTTGGAGCCAGTAGAGTAATAATAGTTATTCGTTACTGCAGCGTTTTGGGTGCTTTTATTCTTGGCCGTTTCCCTGCTAGTTCTAATTCTGCCAGATGAAATAAATTAGTATAGACAATAGGCGGCACCGGCTCATTAAACCGCTCCAGAAATGCTATTTGGGCTGCTTTTAGCAGTTGCTGGCAAAGCTGATCGTACTGGCTGTAACCATCATACGAATAAGGCTCGTCTAGTTCAGCCAAACCTACTTCTTGTTGTTTACGCATAAACCAGTTTAGTAAAAACTCATATTGTTTAATATCCAGCCATTGCCGACAATCCATTTTCTCATCACTACGTTGTTATCTATTATCATTACTTACGCTAACACAGGCCATCTGGTTTTAGGTAAAGAGGTTACAAATTATATGCCCTATAACCGTAATCGCTGCACTAAATAAGCTCTGCAGTGCTGTGTAAAAGCAGTTACAATAGGCTATAGCTTAAATATTTTTGGATTAATCATGATTGCACTGGGCACCCTTAATACGTTAACCGTTAAAAAGCAGGTTAAATTTGGTTTTTACCTTGACGGCTTAAGTTGGGGCGAAATACTGCTGCCTAACAATGTTGCACCGCCAGGTTTAGAGGTTGGCCAGCCGCTAGAGGTGTTCCTTTATCTTGATTCTGAAGATCAACTTATCGCTACTACTGAACAACCCGCTATTATGGTGGGCCAGGTGGCAATGTTGCCGGTTGTAGCAGTCACTAAAGTGGGTGCATTTTTAAATTGGGGTTTAAAGAAAGATTTATTGGTCCCCTTTAGTGAGCAACAAATTCCCCTTAAAGAAGGTCAGAAGTATTTGGTATACTGTTATGTCGACCTCAGTAATCGTATTGTAGCGTCAACTAAATTAGACCGGCATTTACACAAAACAGAACCACGTTACAATATTGGCGATAAAGTAGACATTATTATCAGTGAACAAACTGACATTGGTTATAAAGCCGTAGTGAACCAATGTTATTGGGGCGTGTTGTACAAAAATGAAGTTTTTAAACCACTTCGCCGCGGCGATAAGCTAAACGCATATATTGTTAAAGTTCGTGAAGATGGCAAAATTGACCTACGGTTAACTGCAGCAACCTATAAGCAAGCATTAGAACTTACTGAGCAAATACTGACAGCACTTCGCAAAAATAGCGGAAAACTTGCGCTAACGGATAAAAGCTCACCTGAGCTTATTTATAATACGTTTGGTGTGAGTAAAAAAGCCTACAAGCAAGCTATTGGCACCCTGTATAAAGATAAAAAAATTGTCATATTAGATGCCGGTATTATGCTAGTTGGACAGTAAATTTTCAGCCTTCACCAAGATGCCATCATTTAAGCCAGTAATTAATTGGTTACTCGATATATTCCAGCGGCATGCTGGTTTGATGGCGATACTGGCGTTTGTATCGGGTATCGCCAGTTATGTTTTGGTTGAACGTAAAGAATCGATAGCGCAGTTTATTGCTGCTTTTATGTTGGTTAGTTGGCTATTATTGGTTGCTGATAATTGGCTAAGAAGCAGCTTATTGCAACGATTTGGTTGGAATATATCACCCACTATTGTGCGATTCATTACCCAACTGGTACATCAGGAAAGTTTATTTTTTGCTTTGCCGTTTTTTCTTGCCGTAACCCGATGGGATCATGGCCAGGCGGTATTTACCAGTTTATTACTGCTTTGTGCTTTGGTGTCAATCATTGACCCACTGTACTATAAACAACTCGCCACTCGCTATGCACTATTTGTCGCTTTTCATACTTTAGCTTTATTTGTGGTAATGCTGGTAGTACTGCCACTGTTACTGCAGTTAACTACCCAACAAAGCCTGATTGCCGCTATCGTTGCTGCTTTAGTTTTTAGTTTACCCAGTTTGAACCGTATTTTGCCACAAGGACATTGGTGGCGCTTACCCATTTTGTTAATAATGCTTGGTCTGATAGCAATGTTATTGTGGCAATTACGCAGCTGGGTTCCACCCGCTGGTATGCGGCTAACCGCAATAACGGTGTCACAGCAAGTTGATATTGAGCAACGTAGTGCCGGTGCCAATATAGCTGACATTGATGTAAACACTTTGCGCCAGCAAGGACTGTATGCCTGGACTTCGGTCAGAGCGCCCAGAGGGCTGCGAGAGAAAGTTCATCACGTGTGGTTACATAATGGTCGGGAAGTTGATCGGATAGTACTCGATATCAGAGGGGGCCGTGAAGCTGGCTACCGGGCGTGGAGCCATAAATTAGTGTTTCCACCTTATCCTGCAGGCAACTGGCAAGTACAGGTGGTAACAGAGTCAGGGCAATTAATTGGCTTAACCCGCTTCAAGGTAAGCCTTAGTCCGTAAAAAAGGGCCTACGGGCCCTTTTATCAATGCTATTAATCTTGTATGCGGTTAAATTCTTTTTCCGCTTCATCACGGCTCATGCCGTAACGCTCTTGCATTTTGCCGATAAACTTATCCAAATTTCCGTCAACTTGCTGAATATCGTCATCCGTTAATTTGCCCCACTTTGCTTTAACTGAACCTTTAAGCTGACGCCATTTACCTTCTGCAATATCGCTATTCATCATGACTCTCCATTGGATTAAAAGGAAAAACATTACCGTAGACAGAGTATAAATTCTCACTATGCGGTAATAACACTTATTAATTTGCAATCAACATACCAACTTATTATAATTGTATGTTATTGAAATTTAATTAGTTTTTAAATGGAAGTAACGGGTTATACCGCTAAGATGACAAAATGAGAGAATAATTTACCGGCCTGCATGAATATTTTGCAGGCCAGAAATACGGTGGTTTAGCTTAACAAATACTGCGATTATCTGGCTTAGACAATACCATATGGACCGCACTGGTGGCCCGCTCCATAAAACCGCCTTCGCAGTAACACAAATAAAAGTGCCACAACCGAATAAAGTTATCATCATAACCCAATTGATGCACCGCATCGCGTTGATGCATAAAATTGTCACACCACAATTTCAGGGTTTTAGCGTAGTCAAAACCAATATCATTAATCTGTCTGATCACCAGGTCAGTTTTCAGGCTTACTGCCGTTGCCATCCGGCTAATTGACGGTAAACATCCACCGGGAAAAACAAACCGTTTTATAAAATCTACTTCTCGCACATACTGCTGATAACGCTGGTCAACAATAGTGATGGCTTGCAATACCATTAAACCATCAGGCTTGAGCAAGCTAGCACATTTTTCAAAGTACTCGTCAAGGTAGTTATCGCCTACTGCTTCGATCATTTCTATTGATACTAACTTATCAAACTGTCCGGTTAAATCACGATAGTCTTCAAACAATAAGGTGATTTTATCTTGTAGGCCAAGCGCGTCTACCCGAGCTTTAGCATAAGCTAGCTGCTCTGCAGAAATAGTCGTGGTGGTAACCTTACAACCATAATGCTGGGCAGCATAAATTGCCATACCACCCCAGCCAGTGCCAATTTCTATTAAATGGTCAGTTGGCTGTAATTGCAATTTATCGCAAATTTGCTTTAGCTTGTATTGCTGCGCGGCAGCTAAATCGGTGTTGTCATCCGGAAATACTGCGCTGGAATACATCATACTTTTATCAAGAAACAGCTTATACATCTCATTACCTAAATCGTAATGTGCTGCAATATTCTTTTTTGCCTGTTCCTTCGAATTACTGTTACGCCAGTTTAACGCTTTTAAAAGCGGCCGGCTTAATCTAGACCAGGTAGAGTCCATTTTATCCAGTAGTGTTAAATTACGGCCGAATATTCTTACTAATGTGGTTAAATTATCGCAGCGCCAATAACCGTAAATATACGCCTCTCCACCACCAACCGAACCAGCCAATACTAATTTTTGATAAAAAGCTGGATCAAGTACGGTTAATGTTACTTTTAATTCACTGCCTACTTCTCCCAGCTGGATCCGCTCTTCACCCTCTACCAGAGTAATATCTCCCTGCTTCAGCTGCCCTAAAAATTCTAGGGTAAATTTGCGGCATAACCGGTCAAACCAGCCCAAATTATCAAACATTGTCTGATCGGTAAGCGATAAACTCATAACTTCTTTTCCCTGGATTTTGGATGTTGATGCAATGGCACACCCTTGAGGTATAGCTTTAATGCCTGCCAATAAATACGCCACACAACCTGTACGTTTTGCCACGGATGACGGATCAAGATACGGCGTCGATTCGCCCGACTAAGGGTATACCGTTTTAGCTTAAACCAGGCACTAAATACCGCTTGTTGATCTTTCATATTAGTAATACTGCAAAACAATTCGTTAGCTGGTGCAGGAATTTGCCAACGGTACTGCATGTCTAGCGGATTAAAAGGTGAAACATGAAAGGCTTTATCATGCTGATAAAGCGCAGACTCTGGCACAATGGTTTGTAAATAATAATGCCGCTCGTTCCAGGGGGTATTACTGACCTCGGCCAATAAATAATTGAACTCACCGACGCTATCAAAGCAATAGTAAAGCGTTATTGGACTGAAATAATAACCCCAATTGGCCAGCGGGGTTAGCAGATAAACACTGGCAACCTGCTGTGTAGCACCAAGCTGAAGTACCTTATCCTGGACGGCTTGTAACAAGCTATCTACACCAGGAAGGTAATCACCTCGCCGATAGCTTAATGCGCCAAAAGCTTCGTGCTTAATACCAACTTCGTTCAGACTGGCTGTTGATAGAGCACTGCAATCGAGCCAATAAGCGTTGTACGAATAATCAAAACCGTGTTGCTTAGGCGCAAAACGTTTATGACCAATTTCGCCACAGTATACGGCATGTCCCGCTTGCATTAATAGTTAACCCCAAACATTGTCGCAATATCCACCGCGCTTCTGGCACCATCTTCATGAAAGCCGTTATACCAGTATGCACCACAAAAATAACTATTATTTTGGCCATTAATAACCCCACGTTGAAGCTGGGCTGCCATTGTCATCATGTTATACACTGGATGAGCGTAGTGATATACCCCAATAATTTTATCTGTAGCGATAGCAGCGGTATTGTTCAACGTAACACAAAATGTCACTGGTGCTGTCAGCTGCTGTAAAATATTCATATTGTAAGTTAGTGTCGCCCGACTGCGCTCTGTAGCATCAAGATTATAATTCCATGAAGCCCATGCTGCACGGCGCTTCGGTAATAGCGACGTATCAGTATGCAGTACTACTTCATTTTGCTGGTAGGCAATAGCGCCTAATATTGCTGACTCGTCAGTAGTCGCATTATTTCCCAGCAGCTTTAGTGCCTGATCACTGTGACAAGCAAATACCACTTTATCAAAGTGCTCCGAACTACCATCGGTAAAATGCAAGGTTACACCTTGCTCGTGACGGACAACGCTACTGATGTTTTGTTTTAACCTGAGGTTATCCGTTCCAAGCTTAGCCAGTAACGCCTCAACATAGCGCTTTGAGCCACCTTTTATTACTGTCCATTGTGGTCGATCACTAATATTCAATAAACCGTGATTATTAAAAAACCGCAGAAAGAATCTTACTGGAAAAGATGGCATCTCTGTTAAACCGGCTGACCAGATAGCAGCGCCCATAGGCAGTAAGTAGTTGTCACGAATGCCTTTGCCAAAATTATACTTCTGTAAAAATTCGCCCAGTTGCAGCTCAAGATCAGGATGATCATCGGCCACCAGTTGTTTGCCTAATTTATTAAAACGGGTAATATCAACCAACATACGCCAAAAAGAAGGCCTAAATATATTCCTTTTCTGCGCAAACAAGCTGGCAAAGGTATTACCGTTATATTCTAAATTTTGCTGCGGATTTTTAACTGAAAAACTCATTTCAGTATCAATTTTTTCTACTGCAAGTTCATTAATAAATTTATTAAAAAACGGATAAGTCCAATTATTAAATACAATAAAACCGGTATCAATAGCATACTTTTTACCGGCTATTTCCACATCAACGGTAGCGGTGTGTCCGCCCAGATAATCATTTGCTTCAAACAAAGTAACATTATGTTTTTGCTGTAATAAATACCAGCTCATCATGCCTGAAATACCACCGCCAACTACTGCTATACGCATCTACGTTTCCTTAATCAGGTTTTTGCCATTCGCTGTTTTACTTTAGTTGTTGCCCAGCCGAGCACTGGCAAGTGCTGATAAACTAATTCGGTTAAATCGTAATAATCTCGATGATAATAAATATGCTCATCACGCCAACGTAGCTCTGTACAACCGTGCACCACAACCGGTTTACCCTTTCCGATAGCCGGATGAGATAAGGTCATAACCCAACTGATAAAACTAAGTTGCAAGCCATCAATTTGACTTACCGGATCGAACTTACAATAAACCAAACGCTGATAAGCATGCGAAAAATAAGCAGTAAGTTGCTGACGGCCATTGATCTGATGCACCGGATCAACAAACTGAATATCGTCGGTATACATATCAGCCAGCATATTCAAGCCATCATGCGACAGGGCATTATAAAAGTGCAAAAATCGTTCTATTTTTAAATTAGTTGCTTCAGCCATCAGCGTTTTTTGCCTCTGTGAATAATGTCAGTGTGATTTTACGGGCTTCATTGTGATCAACCACCGCCGGCCAATAGGCCGGCGGGGTGCCTTTTTTGTGGGGCCAATGGATCTCTTTACTGTTCAGCTTTAGCAATTCGGGAATAAACTGTCGAAGAAAGGTACCATCCGGGTCAAAACGCTCGCTCTGTGTCACCGGATTAAAAATTCGAAAATAAGGTGCCGCATCAGTGCCAGTAGAGGCCGCCCACTGCCAGCCGCCATTATTAGCAGCAAAGTCGCCATCAATTAATTGCGACATAAAATAGTGCTCGCCCCAACGCCAATCGACATGCAAATCTTTAACTAAAAAACTAGCGGTTATCATTCGAAGCCTGTTATGCATCCAGCCTGTTTGGTTTAACTGTCGCATGGCGGCGTCCACAATAGGATAACCTGTTTTACCATCACACCAGGCTTTAAATAACGTATGGCTGTTTCGCCAACGAATGGCAGCAGTGTCAGCTTGAAAAGGTTGATGCTTTATTAAATCGGGATAGGCAACTAAAATATGCTTATAAAATTCACGCCATATCAGCTCAGAAAGCCAAATACTGGCGCCACTTTTTTCTTGCTCTAGAGCAGCACCAGCTTCCATCTGCAACCGATTAACACACTGTTGAGCAGAAATAATACCGCAAGCCAGATAAGCAGATAAATTTGAGGTGCCGCTCAATGCTGGGAAATCACGCGATTGCTGATAATCTGCTACCTGTTGCTGGCAAAAAAGGCGCATTTGCTCCAATACTTGTTGCTCTGTTACCGGCCATGCGGCTGAGCTATTATCGCAGGCAGCCATGAGGGGTAGTGTTAACTGGTTACTAAGTGCACTAACGTTATAATAATTCGCCGATTTTACTTTTGGATAGCAAGTTACCCCTTGCTGCGCCAGCCTCGCCAACCAATTACGCTTAAACGGTGTAAAGACCTTATAGGTGTCGCCACTTTGCGTTAAAATACTGCCTGGCGCCATAGTACAGAGCCGATCATACCAGTTAACAGTTATACCGGCTGCTTCAAGTTGACGTGTGATGCGTTTATCTCGCTGCTGCTCGCGTAATTCATACTCAGTTTGGCTATACAATGCCACCATACCAAGCGCAGATAACTGTTCAAAAATACTGCTACAGTCATTATAGTGGCCAGCTTCTAATGCCAATAAGGCAATGCCCTGCTCCGCCAATTCCGACTGCAGCTGTATTACCCTGCGCCGGATAAAATCCTGTTTTATCGGTGCCATTTGATGTTGCTGCCAGCTCTTAGCGGTAGCAATAAATAAAGCAACTACGGCACTATCAGGTTCGGATTTTGCCACAGCCGCTGCATAATAAAGCGCGGCATTATCATAGGCCCGAAGATCGTTACGTAACCAGACAATGTGTAATGATGAAGACGTTGACATATCAAACTCTTAATTCTGCTAGATCTGGCTATGCACCGGGATAATGCAAAACAAACACGGTGGTGAACTCTTTTCTTTACAATAAAAGCAAGCCAGCGGATCAGTGACAATGAGTATTTTACTCAAAAAAAAACGATAACGACCGGTAAGGCAATTATCGTTTATCTGGTATCAACTAATATTATGCATTGCTGATGTTATAGCAGCGACAGTGCACCGACAAGGTCGTGTCAGCAATTAACTCTGATGGCTCGTTCAAATTAATTTTTGCTGGTGCCAGTCTCAACCCGCGATTTTAATTTCTGTCCCGGCCGAAACGTCACCACGCAACGAGCCGAAATAGGAATATCCTCGCCGGTTTTCGGATTCCGACCGGGTCGTTCATTTTTCACCCGCAAGTCAAAGTTACCAAAGCCAGATAACTTTACTTGTTCACCCGCTTCTAAAGCGGTACGGATTTCTTCGAAAAAAGCTTCTACTATCAATTTAGCATCGCGTTTACTAACGCCAAACTTGGTAAACAAACTTTCTGCTAAATCAGCTTTGGTAAGCGCCATTCTTAATCCCTCAACGTTGCGTCGAATTCGTTTTTAAGCACTGTAACCACTTGATTTACAACAACCTGAATGTCTTTATCTTCAAGGGTACGGGCTTTATCCTGCAAAGTCAGGGTAATGGCAAGAGACTTGTATCCGTCTGCCACACCCTGTCCGGTATATACGTCAAACAATTTTAGGTCAACTAATTGATTTACGCCAACTTTTTTTATACTAGCAGTAATATCAGCAAAACGCACATCAGATTTTACAACAATTGCCAGATCGCGGCGGTTAGCCGGGTATTTAGATAAGTCTGTGGCATCAACAATAACGCGCTGGCCAATAGCTGCCAGTTCCAGTTCAAATAAGTAAGCTTTACCTTTAATACCGAGTTTACGCTCTGCCTCGGGATGCAATGCGCCCAGATAACCCACTGTATTGCCAGCAAGGCTAATAACTGCTGTTTGGCCCGGATGCAACGCACTGTGCTCGCCACTACTGAACTGAAATTCTGCTGCCGCTGACGTTAAGCCTAGTAACGCCTCAACGTCGCCTTTCAAATCATAAAAATCGACAGCACGTTCTGCTATCGCCCAATGTTCATTATTAAGTGAACCAACAACAACGCCACCGATTACCTCAATCTGTCGCACCCCGCCTTCAGCACTGGCATCAGGAATAAATTTAAGACCATATTCGAAGAATCGCAAGCGACCTTGTTGCCGGTTTTGATTATGTTGCACCGCTTGCAATAAACCGGGCCATAAATTCAACCGCATGGCCGACATATCTGCAGAAATCGGATTAGGCAAAATAAGTGCTGGCTGTCCGGCAAATAATATCTGCTGCACTTTAGGGTCAACAAAGCTATAAGTAATCGCTTCCTGATAACCCCTATCAACCAGCAGCTCTCGCATCCGCTGCACGTTTAATTCTGCTTCACTGAATTTACGCATGCTAAGAGAAGCTTGTGGTGCAACATTGGGTATATTGTTATAACCATATACCCGGGCAATTTCCTCTATCAGGTCTTCGCTAATCCGGATGTCAAACCGATAGCCAGGAACGGTAACAAACCACCCCTCAGTTGTCTCCAGCACGGCTAAACCTAAGCGACTTAAAATATCGGTTACTTCAGTTTTAGCAATTGGATGGCCGAGTAATCGTAATAATTTTGCTTCAATTAAACTGATTTTAGCTGCTTTTGGTAAAAACTCTGCAGCCACAGCTTCAACTATCGGCCCAGCATTACCGCCAACAATGTCAAGCAATAACGCCGTTGCCCGCTCCATTGCCGTGCGTTGTAACTCTGGATCAACACCTCGCTCATAGCGATGCGAAGCATCAGTATGCAGACCATATTGCCGGGCTTTACCGGCAATGGCTAATGGCGAGAAAAAAGCACTTTCTAAAAATATATGTTGGGTTTTAGCGGTAACACCACTGTGTAAACCACCAAAAATACCGGCCATTGCCAGGGCTTTTTCACTATCTGCAATTAACAAGGTATTGGGTTTTAAGGCCACTTCTGTCTCATCCAGTAGTAGCAGCTTTTCACCTTCACGGGCGAAGCGCACGTCAATATCACCGGTAATCTGTTGCAGGTCAAAAGCATGCATGGGATGCCCTAGCTCTAGCAACACATAATTAGTAACATCAACTACCGGATCAATACTGCGCACACCACAACGGCGTAATTTTTCAGTTAACCACAATGGGCTATTAACACTTAGATCAACATTTTCCAGTACCCGGCCAAGGTAACGTGGACAGGCTTCTGCCGCTGAAAGGGTTATGGCTTTCTGACTGGTAATAGAAGGCGTAACCGCAACAATATCAGGTTGACAAACACTGAGTTTGTTTAATACTGCCACCTCTCGGGCCAGCCCTTTAATACCCAAACAATCTGCGCGGTTAGGTGTCAAATCAACGTCAATAATGTGATCGTCAAGCTGAAGATACTCGCGCAAATTAACCCCGAGCGGAGCGTCGACTGGCAGCTCCAAAATACCATCAGAGTCGTCTGCCATACCCAGCTCAGAGAATGAACACAACATGCCGTTCGAAGCCTGCCCGCGCAACTTGGCTTTTTTAATAATAAAATCACCTGGCAAAACTGCACCCACTACAGCGACGGCGACTTTTAAACCCAGACGACAATTTTTGGCACCACAAACAATATCCAGCAATTCGGCTGCACCAATATTTACTTGGGTTATCTGCAGCTTATCGGCATCTGGGTGCGGTCCGCAAGACACCACTTCACCGACCACTACGCCACTAAATATCCCGGCAACCGGCTCAATACCGTCAACTTCCAGGCCAGCCATAGACAATTGTTCAGATAAGGCTGCAGTATCTATCGCCGGATTAACCCACTGCCGTAGCCACGCTTCACTAAATTTCATTGTTAGAATACTCCGCTTATCTGAACTGCTTTAAAAAGCGTAAATCATTTTCAAAAAAAGATCTGAGGTCGGTCACGCCATAACGCAACATCGTCAAACGCTCAACGCCCATACCAAAAGCAAAACCACTGTAAACTTCAGGATCAATACCTACTGAACGCAATACATTAGGGTGCACCATTCCGCAACCCAATACTTCCAGCCATTTACCATTTTTGCCCATAACGTCTACTTCCGCCGAGGGCTCGGTAAACGGGAAAAAAGACGGCCGAAACCGCACGTGGAGATCTTCTTCAAAGAAGTTCTGTAAAAAGTCGTGCAAAATACCTTTGAGCTCAGTGAAACTGACATTTTTATCGACCATCAGCCCCTCAACCTGATGAAACATCGGCGTATGGGTTTGATCATAATCGTTACGGTAAACCCGTCCCGGCGAAATAATACGCAGCGGCGGTTGCTGTTGCTCCATGGTGCGGATTTGCACGCCCGATGTTTGAGTACGTAACATCAACTTAGGATTAAAGTAAAAGGTATCATGGTCAGCCCGGGCCGGATGATGCTCAGGAATATTTAATGCATCAAAATTATGAAAGTCATCTTCGATTTCCGGGCCATGTTTTACAACAAAACCTAACTCTGTAAAAAAACTTTCAATCCGGGCGATGGTGCGGGTAACAGGATGCAAGCCGCCATCATCTAATTTACGGCCGGGCAACGTTACATCTATCTGCTCTTGGGCCAGCTTTGACGCTAACTGAGCTTGTTGCAGCTGATCACGCTGCTGATTTAACGCATCTTGCACCTGCTGCTTCAATTCATTAATTTGCTGTCCAGCCAGTTTTCGTTGTTCAGGGTCCATCGCGCCTAACGATTTTAACAGCTCAGTAATACTGCCCTTTTTACCCATGAAGGTTACGCGCACGTCTTCTAGTGCAGCGATGTCGGTAGCACCCGCAACGGCATGCAGTGCATTGTTTAATATTGCAGTAAGATTCATCTTCGTCCTCAAGCTGCGAAAATCGTTAGTCCGATTAAAACCGCTAATGATACACCAAAACCACCGCTAAAACGCAGTGCTTGTCAGGCTTTTTTCGGTAAAATTACCACTTAAGTGACTGCTTAACCTGCTAAAGCTTGGATTGGACTAGAGCAGAATAGATTTAATGAAGGGAATTGTGAGTTTGCGTTGATGCACAATAGAGGCTTTATCTAACTGATTTAGAATAGCGACCAACGATCGAATATCACGGTCATATCGATTTAGTAAAAATCGAGCGACTTCGTCTGCTAACTCCATGCCTCGCTGATGGGCCTTTTGCTGCAGTAGCTTTTGCTTGTCTTCATCGGTGAGCAAGCGTAATTGCAAACTTTGACAGGCATGAAGGCGGGAAACTAAATCTGCGAGGCTAAAACCAAGTTGTTGAGGCGCCTGATTAGCGACGATAATCAAGGCTTTACCTTGCTCAATCATCCGGTTATATAAGTCAAACACCGCAATTTGCCAGCTGAGTTCTCCGCTAATAGCCTGCAGATTATCTAGACAAACCACATCCAATTGTTCCAGATTATCGAGGATCCGGGGGCTGAGCTGCTGGTAATCCTGTAACGCCAGTAACTGACTAGTGAGTCCCTGCTGATGGGCAGAAATACAAGAAGCATATAATAAATGAGATTTACCGCTACCGCTGGCACCAAACAAATACAATGGGGCTTGTCCAGCGGGTTGCTGTAAATAACGTTTTACTGAACTTACCGCTTCCGTTTGGCCGGCGGCATAAAAGCTATCCAGAGTCTCATCTTCTGGTAGCGTTACTGCCAGAGTAAATTGCAAGGGTTGCATTTAACGCCTGACAAAACGGTAACTAGCGTCAATACGCTGCACCGGTATTAGCGCAATAGGCAGATTACGTTTTGTCTCGTTTAGACGGCTATACGCATCAGTTTCAGTATTATCCATTAACATTAACGAGGGTTCCCATTGCAGATGACGAGTTAACTGCGCCAGTTCTATCTGTAACGTTACCGTAAACTGCGCCCGATCTGCAGCAAATTGGTTGAGCGTAACCGACGACACGCCAAGCATCCGTTCCAGTAAACGCTCAACAGCGACCACATCGGCCAGGTTAGTCAGGTTAGCAACAACCAACTGATAATTTGCAGTTTTTGCTTGTAACACTACCGCTTGCTCTGCTGCCAGCTCAGCGGTTAGTACCGCGCTAAACGCGCTAGCAAGCGTTACTGTATCAGCTGCTATAACCTCGTTACGAACAATAATATATTGATTAGTACCTTGGGCCGGGCTTTGTCTTTGCCAGCTTAAACGTTGAACATTTTCACCATTTCGGTTTACTTCATCCAACGTGGCGATTATGACCATATCGGCTCGATAGCGCATGCTGGCTTGATTAATGGACTGCCAAAGCCCGGCCCAAACATCAGTTTCTGTTAACTGTAATAAGTCATCAATATCGTATAATGGCAAAGTTACCGGAATACGGTTTTCGGCTAAATTTTGTAGCAATGCGCTTACTAGTTCATCATCGGCTTTACGCAAAAACTGACGGTCACTGCCGTTTTGCTGCACTATCCAAAGTAAGGTTTCAGGCCGATGGGCGCCCCAGATAGCAATACCTTGTTGCTGTAATAACGGATTTATCAAACTGGCATCCAATAGTACCTTTAAGCGGTTGTCGCCATTCTGACGCTGTGATTCAAATTGTTTAACGTAACGTCCGGCATTATTCAGCTCTGCCGTAACTTGGGGATATTTAGAAAAATCGGTTATACCTGTTAAGCGGGTCATTACCTGGGCTAAGGCCGTATTCTGCCATTGCCGCTGCGGCTGGTCAGCGCTAACATCCGCCAGGTATAGTGCATCGACTTCTATAGCCGCAAGCTGGCTACTGCCGAGCAAGAGCAAACTTACCAGCATAACGCTTAGCTGTTGCATCAGTTTTGGCATCTGAATTCCTTTATTCGCGGCATAACATAACAAAGCCACCTAATGGTGGCTTTAGCGCTAATTTAGTCTAATTTTACACCGAGTCTGTTGGCTACTTCTTCGTAGGCCTCAACTACTCCACCAAGACCTTGTCGAAAGCGATCTTTGTCCAGTTTTTTGCGGGTAACTTTATCCCACAAACGACAACCATCGGGTGAAAACTCATCTCCCAGCACAACGGCGCCGTTAAACACACCAAACTCAAGCTTAAAATCGACCAATAACATACCCGCGTCATCAAATAACGCCTGTAAAATTTCGTTGGCTTTAAAGGTTATGCGTTTCATTTCAGCCAGCTGTGGCGCGGTTGCCCAGCCAAACGTCTCGGCAAGAGATTCGTTAACCATAGGGTCATGTAGGGCATCATCTTTTAAGAACAGCTCAAACGTAGCAGGTGTAAGAGCAAGCCCTTCAGTAATACCCAGCCGCCGCACTAACGAGCCTGCTGCATAATTGCGAACCACACATTCAACCGGGATCATTGCTAATTTTTTAACTAAAACTTCATCATCGGCCAGCAACGCTTCTACCTGAGTTGCAATACCTGCTTGTTCTAATTTTTGCATAATAAAATAATTAAATTTATTGTTTATCATGCCTTTACGGTCTAGTTGCTCTATTCGCTCACCGTCAAACGCTGAAGTATCATTGCGAAAATGTAAAATAAGCAAATTGTCGTCAGTGGTGTTGTACACGGTTTTAGCTTTACCACGGTACAATTCTGTCGTTTTTTGAACCATTATTTACTCCGCTCGGCTGATAAAAAATCAGCCGAAAGTATAAAGATCTTTAAGCTATTGGCAAATGACTTTTTAACGTTAATGATTAACATTCAGCCGTTACAATTCAACTTTAGCCGCTTTTATTGCCGCCACAAACGGCGTATAAGCTGCAACTACCGTTTCAGCTGCTAAAGGCTGTCCGTCTTTAGTCAATAGATTTATGGCGGTGCCTGCTACAGTTCGTTGTAATACAATCTGATAGTCACCATCAGCAATTGGCAAAACCGGCGGTGCATCTTGTCCCAAAAGACTAGACCAGAGCCCACGGCTAGGTTTACTGTAACTTAAATAGTAAGTGTAAGATGAACGATTAATATCGTTAATAGTAAAGTTAAGTTGTTTTAACACCGGCTCTAACTGTGACCATACTACGTCCAGTGATTGCGGAGTAATTAATGCTGGTTCACCTGCGTTATTCATGCCGGGTTCTAAGGCAACATCGGGTTCACGGTCACGATTAACAACAGCAGTCTCAATTTCGGCTATGGCAACTTGATTAATTAGACCATTCAGCAATTGCACTTCGTTGTCACGCGCGTCAGCGACACTAAGCTTTTGTTTTTCATTAAAATAACGATGTTCTAACAACGTTATTGTTAACACCGCACTTCGACCATGCGGTCGTGGTTCGATGTTTATTGCATAACGCGCTTCATCCAGCAACACCGCATCCTGCCAGAACCAAAATCCTTCGGTGCGATAGCGTTTAATCCAATCGGTGGCAAAATTGAGGTTATCGCTGCCCGTTGGGTTAACCGTGACATTATCTGATACAAAAAACCGATTAATTTGCTCGATTAAAAACGGCAGTAAATCGCCGGTTAAATCGTTACGTTCAAACATTACGCGTGCCAGCTTTTCTGCTTCGTCGGTGATCCGGCTACTCGAAGCCGTGGCAAGCACTAATACCGGCGATTTATCCGTTACTGTGCCAGGGCTACCCTTAGTTACCGGTATATCGTACTTGCCTGGTTGACGGGGCGTTGCCAAGTCAGCCGGAATATCCAGGGTAACAGGCTGGCGCTTTGCACGTAGTTCCGGATCGGCTTTAAACACCGAACAGCCACTTAATAATATGGCTGATACTGCTAATGCGATACCACTTTTTTTCCAATAATGCACCTGTACTACTCCTGAAAACGAAAACTCAAAAAGCTGAAAATAATACATCAGCCCTGAAAAATAGTGTTAAGCCAGTAATCCAGCCTGTTGTAATGCCTGTTCGATTGCGCTGTGATGAATAGGTTCCAGTTGAGTAAGTGGCAAGCGCATAAAATCAGACTTGATCAATCCCAGCCGTTGCAGTGCCCACTTGGTAGGAATGGGATTAGACTCAATAAATAGCTGATGATGTAAGCCCTGTAAAGTATCATCAAGTGCTTTAGCAGCAGCATGCTGTTGCTGTGAGGTCAGTTTACACAATCGAGCCATCAGCGCCGGAGCAACATTAGCGGTTACCGAGATAATACCGTGGCCGCCCGCTAACATAAACGCCAAACTGCTGGCATCATCACCACTTAACAACCTGAAATCAGCCGGACAACGCTGTTGTAATTCTGCTAAACGAGTCATTGAACCGGTGGCTTCTTTAATACCAACAATATTATCAATTAATGCTAGTTCTGCCACCGTTTCTGGCAATAAATCAACGCCAGTGCGCCCCGGTACATTATATAACAACACGGGTTTAACCGTAGCTTCGGCAATCTGTCTGAAATGCGCCACCATGCCTTTTTGCATCGGTTTGTTATAAAAGGGCGTTACGGTTAAAAAACCATCAATAGCTAACTTATCCAGTTCTTGCGTGCGGGTAACGCCTTCGCTGGTCGCGTTACTACCATTACCTGCCAACACCGGGATTTTTCCGTTAACCTTAGCAACAACACGTGAAATGATGGCCAGCTGTTCAGAAAAGCTGATGGTGGCAGCCTCTGCCGTGGTTCCCATAATAACCAAACCATCAGTGGCTTGTTGCAGATGAAAGCTGACCAGATTATCTAAGCCAGCATAATCGATACTACCATCTGGCAACATTGGGGTAATTAAGGCTACAAAACTTCCACTACACATCACAGTAAAGCGCTCCACAACTAACTTAGGCAAGATAAAGGCGCCCTATGTTAAAGAGTGCGGCTGACAAACACAAGGTACTAACCGGATAATGCCAATAGTTCACTATATTCAGTTATGATAAACTCAACTGTATAGTTAACATCAACATTTTAACAGCATTATGCGAACAGCAACTTAAGCAGCAGTCTGCGTTGGCCGGAGTTTTATGTCTCAACAACTTGTAATTACTGCAATAGGCACTGATCGAACGGGTATAGTCAGTAAGTTGGCGCGTCTTGTTACCGATTACAACGCTAATATTATCGACAGCAGAATGGCGGTATTTGGCAATGAATT
The DNA here is from genome assembly GCF_000987765.1 of Arsukibacterium sp. MJ3. GTDB lineage: Bacteria > Pseudomonadota > Gammaproteobacteria > Enterobacterales > Alteromonadaceae > Alishewanella. The sequence continues at coordinate 182,562 of NZ_LAHP01000004.1, read as the reverse complement.
TACCTTTATTATGTTAATTAGTGGTGATCAAGCCGCTATCAGTAAAATAGAACATCTTATTCCGGCACTGGGGCTGGAGCTTGATCTGACAACCATGACCAAACGTACAACCGCACGGCCTATTACTCAGGTAGTTGTACATTATTTGCTAGACTATTCCGGTCCTGATCGGGTGGGCACCCTGGGCGCTATTACTGGTTTATTGGCAAGCCACAATATTTATATTGGCTCATTGCAGTCTGCAACTTCAGTTGATAACGACAAAAATGTGCAGATCCACAGCCAAATGACCTTAGAAATACCAGAAAGAGTAGCGCCTGCAACCATTGAAGCAGAGGTAATGGCGTTGCTAAGCACATTGAATCTGACAGGTAGTTTTAAGGTCAGATAATGTATTATTTTAACATTACTTAAGAGCAGGAGTTAGTATGCAAACATTAACAGCAGGTCAGGTTGCACCCGATTTTATGCTGCCCGATCAGCATAACCAGATGGTCACCTTAAGTACGTTACTGCAAGCTGGCAAAGTGCTAGTTTACTTTTATCCAAAAGCGATGACGCCAGGTTGTACTGTGCAGGCCTGTGGCCTCAGAGATAGCCTTGAGCAACTTACTGCCTTGGGTGTCAGCGTAATTGGAATTAGTACCGACGCCCCTGCCCGGCTGGCAAAATTTGTTGAACGAGATCAGTTAAACTTTACCCTGCTCGGTGATGAAGATCATCAGGTAGCTGAGCGGTTTGGCGTATGGGGCAGCAAAAAATTTATGGGTAAAGTCTATGATGGTTTACATCGTTTGAGTTTTCTGATTAATCAAGACGGCACTATTAATCATGTTTTTGATGATTTTAAAACCAAAGACCACCATCAGGTGGTACTGGCTTATCTGCAAAAACAGTAATACTCGTAACATACTGACATTTGTCGTATTCGGTAGCAATTCTGCCCCATCTTGCTGCAAATTAGCTAACCGCAGGCTAGGATAGACAATAAGCACATTAAGGAGATGAAATGAATACTCTGGTTAAACTGTTATCAAGCAGCGCAGTCGCGCTGGCGTTAAGCACTGGCGTGTTGGCGCAAAATACAGAAATTAAAACGGAAAAAACTACACTGAATGTGGCAGTGATCAGTGACGGGCTTGAACACCCCTGGGGCCTGGCTATTTTGCCTGACGGTAAAATGCTGGTTACTGAACGGGCGGGCAGATTGCGTTATGTTAGCGCTGATGGTGCGTTAAGTGAACCCGTTACTGGCTTACCAGAGATTACTGTATCGGGTCAGGGTGGTTTACTGGATATTATCCTTCACCCTGATTTTGCAAATAATCAGCGAGTATACATCAGTTACAATGAACCGGGAGAATCAGGTAGCAGCACCGCAGTGGCGACTGCCGTGTTAGCCGGCAATGCCTTAACCAACCTGGAGGTATTGTTCAGCGCACAACCTAAGTTTGACAGTCGCCACCATTTTGGTGGGCGTTTAGTCTTTGCCGATAATGGCGATCTGTTTATTACGCTTGGCGATCGCGGTCAACGCCGTGACGATGCGCAAACTCTTGATACCCATCACGGTAAAGTTGTTCGCATTAAAACCGATGGTAGCCCATCGGTCACAAACCCTTATTTAGAAAATGAAGACGCCTTGTCAGATGTGTGGTCTTATGGTCATCGCAATATTCAGGGAGCCGCACTACATCCAAAAACGAACATGTTGTGGACGCATGAACATGGCCCACAAGGCGGTGACGAAATTAATATAACCCGGGCAGATCACAATTACGGTTGGCCTGTTATCACTTATGGTGAAGAGTATGGCGGTGGCAAAATAGGCAAAACCAGCCAAGACGGCATGCAACAACCATTACATTACTGGACGCCATCCATTGCCCCTAGTGGCATGATATTTTATACCGCAGATTTATTTATGCCATGGCAACACAACTTGCTGGTTGGTTCGCTCAAATTTGGACAGTTAGTTCGCCTCGAGTTAACCGGTGAAAAAGTGACGCATGAAGAACGTATTATGATTGGCCAGCGAATTCGCGACGTCAGGCAAGGTCCTGATGGCGCTGTTTATTTGTTGACCGATCAACAATCCGGTCAAATTCTTCGATTGACACCAAAAAAATAACGGGACTATCACTCTTGCGCTGTATTAATCCGCTTACTACCGCCAGTGTTCTGGCGGTATTTTTTAGTACATTAGCCTGTGCTAACGAAGAACCCATTGAAATCATTGTTGTTACTGCAACCAGCAGTGCTCAGAACTGGCTGCAAAGCCCAGCAAGTGTTGATATAAACCGGGTTGACCAATCTGGTTTACTATTTGACAGTGCCCAACTATTGCAAGGTATTGCCGGTTTGCAAGCCGATAGCCGGGCCAACTTCGCGCAAGACACCCGCCTTAGTGTGCGCGGTTTTGGTAGCCGCAGTCCGTTTGGTATTCGTGGAATTTATCTTGAACAAGATGGTATTCCGATAAGCGCACCGGATGGCCAGGGTCAATTAGGCAGTGTCTTGCTGGACAACATTCAAAGTATTGAAGTGCTGCGCGGACCATTAGCCGTATTATATGGTAACGGCGCTGGTGCTGTTATTTCTTTGACCAGCCGTCGCTATAACCAAAGTGAAATGGCTGCCAGCGCAGCACTTAGTGAGCAACATCAACAACAGCAGTTGAATCTTGCCATGGTAGGCAATAATCAGAGCTTACAACTGGCGGCTAAGCAATTTAAAAGTGATGGTTATCGGCCACGCTCGCGGGCAGCTAAAGATCAACTGCAACTAAGCTGGCAATGGCAACTGCTGAATAACCTGAATGTGAACCTGCGTTACGACTGGGCTTACGATCCTTATTTGCAAGATCCGCTAAGTTTAAGCCCAGAACAATGGCGTGAAAATCCTAATCAAACCATCGCGGCTGCCAGTTTGTTTGATACAGAAAAAACCGTCAAACAACAGCAAGTGAGCGTCAGTATTACCTCTGATAGTACTCACCCGTTCAAGTTAGCGCTATGGCAAGGCGAGCGCGATATTAATCAGCGACTGGCGTTTACTGGCTCAGCAGCAACTTCTGCCGGCGGTGAGGTATTACTTAACCGCCAATACCATGGAATAAAAGGCCAGTATCAGCTTTCATTGCATGAACACGTTAGCGCAGTAGCGGGTGCCGGTGTCATGCAAACGGAAGACCGGCGTTTTGGCTTTATTAACGATTTTGGCCAGCGCGGAGCGCTACGCCGTGATGAAGATAATCGGGCGACAAATCTTGATAGCTTTATCCGATTTAATTATCAGCCAACCTCCCAGCTCAATTGGCATGCTGGCTGGCGCTATACTGATTTACATTACCAGATAAACGATTTTTATATCGCAGACGCTAACCCCGACGACAGTGGTGTTCGCAATTATTATCAGCAAGCTTTTGCTATTGGATTTAACTGGCAGTTTAGCAAACAACTGGCATGGTTCGGCAGTGCCGGTAAAGGCTTTGAGACGCCTACTCTGGCCGAATTGGCTTACAGCATTGACGGTGGTGGCATAAACTTGCAACTGGACGCCAGTGATAATCAGCAATGGGAAACGGGCATCAAATGGCAAAATAATCAACATCGGGCCAGTATCAGCGTCTTTACTATTGCAACCGATAATGAAATTATCGCAGCTACCAGTAATGGTGGCCGCACCAGCTTTCGTAATAGCAGCAAAACCACTCGATTAGGCGTGGAGTTGCAATGGCATTATCAGTTATCCCCACAGTTAACATCGGAGTTTAGCAGTCATTATTTACAAGCAGAATTTAATGGTAGTGCGTTAAATGGCAATCGGTTACCAGGTGTAGCCGCCAGCGAAATTGACTGGCAATGGCACTACCAGCCATTAGTAACCCTGCCACTCCAACTGACCTTACAAAGCCACTATCGTAGTAAGGTGTATATTGATGATATTAACTCTGCTGCTGCGCCTGCGGCACTGCGATTTGCTTTTAATATCAATAGTCAGCAGCAATTTCAGCACTGGCAATTACGCCAGTGGCTCAGTGTTAGTAACCTTACCGATAAACGTTATGTTGGTGCGGTGGTGGTTAATCAGGCTAACGGCCGAGCTTTTGAGCCGGGCGCTGGCCGCGAATTAGCTGCTGGTGTTTCGTTTAATTATCAATGGTAACAACCCGCTTATTTCGCGTTAACGTCAGGGCCATTAATGTCTGCAAGAGCGTGTTCCGGGTGAACACGACTCGACCAGGCTTTAATGGTTGCTTTGACCAACGACGCTAATGGGATAGCAAAAAATATTCCCCAAAAACCAAATAGTCCGCCAAAAAACAATACCGCTATTATGATAAACACCGGATTAAGGTCGACTACTTCAGAAAATAATAATGGCACCAGTACGTTACCGTCTAATGTCTGAATAACGGCATAAGCCAGCATTAAATAACCAAACTCTGCTGTTAACCCCCACTGAAACAACGCCACTAACGCTATGGGCAGCGTGGCTAAGGCAGCACCAATATAAGGAACCAGTACTGAGAAGCCAACGATAACAGCAAGTAACAACGCATAATTTAAACCAAAAAAAGTAAATACTACATAGCTCACCGCACCAACAATCAGTATCTCCAGTATTTTGCCCCGGATGTAGTTCATTATCTGGCCATTCATTTCATACCAGACCTGATTAATTAACTTGCGCTCTGTTGGCAATAACTCTACAAAACTGGCACTTAACGCCTGCTTGTCTTTTAGCATAAAAAACACCATTACAGGCACTAATACCAAATAAATTAACACTGCCACTACGTCAACAATGGACGCCAAGGATAACGACAAAATTTCACGGCTAAAGGTCATTAGTCGCTCATCAGCGGTTTGAATCATCAGGTATATTTGCTCTGAACTGACAACCCCTGGGAACACGCCGGGCAACTCCAGCAGGTAGGTTTTACCCGACGCAATCATGCTGGGTAAATCCAGGGCAAAGTTTCGGCCCTGCGACCAGGCGGCGGGAATTATTGACATCACAATCAGCGTAATAATACCAATAAAACTGACTACCACCACGCTGGTACTAATGGTGCGGCTTAAACCTATTTTTGTCAGTCTGGCTACCGGCCATTCCAACAAATAGGCAAAAGCAATAGCTACCAGTACCGGCCCCAGCATGCTACTTAGCCAATATATTGTCAGGAAACCTAACAGTAAGGTTAAAAATAAAGTGACAACCTGAGGATCTGAAAACTTATTGGTATACCATTTTTTTAACCAGTCCAGCATAGCGCTGCTCCAACCTTTTAATTGCTATGACAATGCATAGCGCCAGTATAACGAAATTACAGCAAATTATGTGGCTTATCTGTGATGTGCTTGATGATTTATGCTAAATTGCTGAGCATTGCCTACCGCACCAACCGTTGCGTAATTATTGAGCGGCTAGCTCGCTATTATGGAACTAAAGTGGTTAAAAACAGACAAATAGGCTAGACAATTCCCTTACCTGACACAACTTATTGGGGCGCTATGAAAGCGATTGCAGTACACCAGTTTATTATGAGTTGCTTGTTCGGTATTGCTATTATGGCAGCACCCACTCAGGCACTTTCAGGACTACCCGATATCGGTGGTAATGCGTTTTCTACTCTTACCCCGGAAAAAGAAAAACAATTGGGTGATGTGCTAATGCGGCAAACCCGAGGCAGCCTGCCAATGGTTTACGATCCCCTGCTGGATGAATACATTAATGATTTAGGCAATAGGTTGGTTGCCCGCAGCAACGACGTCAAGTTCCCATTCAAATTTTATTGGGTTAACAATAAACATATTAATGCCTTCGCCACGCTTGGCGGTAATATTGCCTCTCATACCGGCACTCTGGCGGTCTCTGATTCAGAAAGCGAATTTGCCTCGGTAATAGCACATGAAATTGCTCACGTTACCCAGCGCCATATTGCCCGGTTTGTAGAGGCGCAAAATCAACGCGCACCAATGTCACTGGCCGCGCTGCTCGGCGCAATTGTCATTGCCACGGTTAATCCAGAGGCGGGTATGGCCGCGATGATGGCTACGCAAGGCGCAGCGCAACAAAGCGCTATTAACTTTACCCGCGGAAATGAGCAAGAAGCCGACCGAATTGGCATGAAAGTCTTGGCTGAAGCTGGTTTTGATCCGTATGCTGTTCCAGAGTTTTTTAATAAATTAAGCCAGCAAAGCCGATTCGTAAATCAGCAATTAGCTTTTTTACAAACGCACCCCTTATCACAAGCCAGGGTCAGTGACACCCGTTTACGGGCAGAACAGTTCCCCAAGCGTTATATTCCGGATACTCAGGATTTTATTCTGACTAAAGCCAGGATATTAGCCCGCTATCACTTCACTAGCCAAGAAACAGTGGGCATATTTGAGCAGCGCTTAAGCAAACCAGGAGGTAACACCCGTGCTAATTTATACGGCCTGGCCATTGCCAAACTCGATAACGGACTATTTATTGAAGCACAAAAATTAATTGAAGATCTACTGCAGCACGACCCGCACAATCTGTATTATGTTGATGTTTATACCGATATATTATTGGGCCAAGGGCAGTATAAAAAAGCGCTGGAAATGCTCGAGCAAGAATACTTACTCAGGCCAAACAATCAAGTGGTTACGCTTAACTATGCCAATGCGGCACTAAAAGCAGGCAGCCACCGACTAGCGGTGCACTTACTCCGCAATTTATTGTATGTCAAAAATGACAATATACTGGCGTATGATTTACTGTCTGATGCTTACAAGCTGATGGAAGACTTCCCCAAATATTATGAAACACGGGCTGATTTGTATTACCAATTGGCTAACTACCCCAAAGCTATTGATGAGTTAAATGAAGCGTTAAATCATATTGGTGATAGTTCCCGGCTTGAAAATAGACGAGTTGAAGCCAAGAAACAACAAATGCAAGCTGAGTTTGATCGGCTACAGCGGATGTAACACACTAAAAAGTAATCTAAGCACGGTAGTCAACGTAACTACACTTAACGTTACGCTTTAAGTTAAACACCAATCGTTTACGGGAACATTATGATCACCATTTATTACAACCATCATTGCTTAAAAAGCTGTGAAGCATTGACGTTGTTGCAACAATATGGGCCTGACAATGTAGACGTTGTTGAGTATCTGAAATGAGTGCACAGGTCTTGGTACTTTATTATTCTAAACATGGCAGTGTAGCGGCATTAGCGGAGAAAATTGCTATTGGTATTGCTCAAGCAGGTGCTAATGCAGTTATTCGCAGTATTGCCAGCTTTGATAATCCACAACATAGCCGGCATCCGTTAGCCAGTAATACTGATTTAAAACAATGTGATGGTTTGGCTTTTGGTAGTCCGGTACGGTTTGGCAATATGGCTGGAGAAGCTAAAACATTTTGGGATAATACCAGTGGTGTCTGGTTGAAAGGTGAACTGATTAACAAAGCCGCAGGTGTTTTCACGTCATCCGGCAGCATGCATGGTGGCAATGAAGCCAATTTATTAAGTATGATGCTGCCATTATTGCACCATGGCATGGTACTTATGGGGATCCCTTACGCTGAACCTGAACTACACAATACGCAAAGTGGTGGCACGCCTTATGGTCCAAGTCATGTCAGTGGCTTGCAGGGTAACAATAAACTCAGTGTCGATGAACAGCGATTAGCGGTCGCCTTTGGCAAACGCTTAGCGCAACTAACTATTTCACTAAAAGCAGCGGGTTTCGATAAACAATGAATAACAGTGCTGAAGTGGCGATGGCGCCACGAACGAAAATCTATTTAAGTATAGCCCGCGTTGGTTACTGGGGCTTATGGCTGCTCATTCCAGTATGGTTGCTGTGGTTAGCACCCGCCAGTTATGGTGGTGATAACGAAATAAGCGGCAACAAACTCATTAGCACTGGTTTATTGTGGTTACCGTTATGGTTTCCAATGTATGGCATTATAAAAGGTCATGCCTATACCCTGGCCTGGGCTAACTTCATTGTTATGATTTACTTTTTGCACAGTTTCACCAATTTGTGGGTTAGTAGCGGCTTATATCAGCTAATGGCACTGCTTGAACTACTGCTGGCCAGCATTATGTTTATTGGGTGTACGTACTATGCCAGACACCGCGGCATAGAGCTGGGCCTTAAAATCCCTAAGTTAAAAGACGACCCCCGCCAGTAAGCACCTTTTACTGCAATTCTTCTTTTGCTATGCCTTTATAGCGATGAAGTTGCTGGTCGATAAACTGATTATCGACCAGCGTTTTAAGGCCGGTAAGTAATGTTTTAGCCATTATTGGATTGGCCCTACTGACGGCGCAAAACACCGATGGCGCAGTCGACCAGATAGGATCGACGTTAACGCTTGGCACAAAGCACTGGATCCCGAGATAAATCATTGTCTCAGCCAATCTAATCGCTAAACACGAGCGTAATAATGCTACAACCAACAACTAATCAGTTATGTGCCGTATGAGTAAACAACTCGCGTTATTTCCATTAAGCAGTTTTATCTTACCTGGTGGTAAGATAAAACTGCGGGTATTTGAAAAACGCTATATCAGGCTTATTAAAGAAGCAGGCATTGGCCAGCGCGGTTTCGCCATGGCATTACTGAACCCCTTCGTCAGCCAGCAACACCGTGACAGGGTTTTGTCTTTGGCAACCGAAGTGGTCATTGACGATTTTGAACAATTACCTGACGGCTTACTGGGTATTACAGTAAGAGGCATTAAACGAATAGAAATTACGCAGCGCTGGCAGGAAGATGATGGCCTTAATATTGGCCAGATTACCGAGCTCGATAGCTGGCCGAACATCGATTTAGGTCAGCGATTTAACGGTTTGGTTAGATCACTATCACAACTCCTTACCGAGTACCCGCAGTTGCAGCAACTTTACCCTGAGCCAGAGCTGAATAATGCCAGCTGGCTGGCATCACGCTGGTTAGAACTAATGCCAATACAGCCTGGGCTAAAACAAAAAATGTCTGCCGAAAAAGATCCAATTAGCTGCTTAGAAAGCCTGCAACACTGGTTTGAGCATAATAGTTAGTAACCTTTAAAAGTGTATAGCCTGAAAATTACCTAGTAATTACTCAATTCCCAAATATTTATGCACTTGCACACTGAGCCGCCAATTATGTTTTTTACAGTACGCAATTGCCAAGGCAGTAGCTTTAGTTTGCTGACTAATAGGTTGCAAATAAATTAACTTAGCCGAGGTATCGGTGCGGTGCAATAATTGCAATAGTTGCTCTATGTGTTTGTCCATGGCGACCGGGTGCTTTATTTCATTGGCTCGATCTAACGCGCTTTGCAGGACCTTATAACCGCCTTTCATATTCACTTTTGGTGATACGGTTACCCAGCTTTGCAATGGCGCTAAAATCTCAAATGTACCACTGGTTTCAATTTGGCTCTGATAACCAGCATCATGCAACAAGTCACATAATGGATGTAGATCATACATACACGGTTCGCCGCCCGTTATCACCACATGCCGCGCCTGATAGCCTTTAGCTTTAAACAAGGCCAGTATCTGCTCTGCACTTACTGCTGCCCACTGCTCTGTTTCAGCCGATTTAACCATTACGGCATCAAGGGTAATATTCAAATCGGGGTTTATGCTCCAGGTGTGCTTGGTATCGCACCAGGAACAGCCGACCGGACAGCCTTGCAACCTGACAAAAATAGCCGGCACGCCAGTAAAGCTGCCTTCGCCCTGGATGGTTTCAAATACTTCATTAACCTTATATAACAAGCCGCTGTTTCCTTAAATTCAAGCAGGTGATCTAACCGCCATGTTCAAGTACAATGCGCGGCCAGTTTGAGCGCTATTATACAAGAGAGAGACAATAATGAGCCAAAAAGTTGTGGTTATTTATTCTGGTGGCATGGACTCCTTTACCGTCCTGCACAAAGCCGTTGCTGCCGGCCATGATGTTTATGCCTTGTCATTTAACTATGGCCAGCGCCATGTAAAAGAACTTATTTGCGCAGCAAATGTCTGTAAAGATATGAATATAAAGCATAAAATCGTCGACATTTCGGCAATAAACCAGCTGATTGCTGGCTCATCCCTCACCAGTGATATTGACGTACCCGAAGGGCATTATGCCGCCGACAATATGAAGTCGACCATTGTGCCCAACCGCAATATGATTTTATTGTCGTTGGCAGTAGGTTATGCTGACTCTATTGGCGCCAGAGCCGTGTTCTATGGCGCGCATTCAGGTGATCATTTTATTTATCCGGATTGCCGGCCAGAATTTGTGCAAAAAATGAATGACGTTTGCCAAATTGCCAATTATCAGCCAGTTGATATTGTCAGCCCTTATTTGTATCAGACCAAAATTGAAATTTTAGCAGACGGCCTGGCCATGGGGCTTGATTACAGCAAAACCTGGACCTGCTATAACGGCCGCGATAAGGCCTGTGGCAAATGTGGTTCATGTCAGGAACGCTTAGAAGCGTTTAATCTGAATAACGCCACCGATCCCCTGCCTTATGAATAAATGCTGAAACTTATCCAGAACTACTGGTTATAACATAGAGTAAAGCAGCCTTGTTGCCGCTTTACTCGTCTTTATAATGACGCAACTTTCTGATATGGCGGTGGCTTATGTTTGCTTTCTGGTTTGCGATTCCTTTTTGGCAGCGGGTATTGGGTGCATTGATGCTGGGAATACTGGCGGGGGTAGTACTGGGTGAAACTGCCACAGTATTTAAACCCTTGGGAACCTTGTTTATTAATGCTATACGCATGTTAGTGGTGCCGCTGGTATTTTTCGCGTTGATCACCAGTATTACCTCACTGGCGGACAACCAGAAAATGGGCAAGCTGGCCGGCAAAACTATTGGTTTATTTCTATTTACCGCCTTTATTGCCAGTTTAATTGGTTTAACAGTGGGTAGCCTTATGAACTGGGGCGATGCGCTGCAATTAACGGCCAGCGAAGTGCGCGAGCGCACCATTCCGCCAGTCGCCGATGTTATTACCGGTTTAATTCCTACCAATCCGGTGGCCGCACTGGTCAACGGCAATGTGCTGCAAATTATAGTGTTTGCTAGCCTGGTCGGTATTGCCATCAATGTGGTGGGCGAAAAAGCCGACCCTATGAAGAAATTGGTGCATGCCGGCACTGAAATTATGTATCAAATTACCCGGATGGTGATGCAACTGACCCCGTTTGGTGTCTTCGGTTTAATGGCCTGGGCAGTAGGCAGTTTTGGTTTAGCCACCCTGCTGCCACTTAGCCAATTTATTATTGCTATCTATATCGCCTGCTTTATTCATATCATTGTTGTGTACGGTGGCCTGGTTAAACTCTTTGGCGGTATGGGTATGCGTCAGTTTTTCAAAGCGGTGTTACCGGCGCAACTGGTTGCCTATAGCAGTGCCAGCAGTTACGGCACCTTGCCGGTGACCCATAAAGTGGTTACCGAAGATCTTAAAGTATCAAAAAACTATGCCAGCTTTGTGCTGCCGCTCGGCGCTACTATTAACATGGACGGCTGCGGCGGTATTTTCCCGGCAATAGCCGCTATTTTTATTGCCCATATTTATGGCATCCCACTCGATGCCCTTGATTATGTGCTTATCACCGGCACCGCCACCCTGGCTTCACTGGGCACCGCAGGCGTTCCGGGTACGGCCATGGTAATGTTAACCGTCACGCTTAGCGTGGTTGGGTTACCGTTGGAAGGTATTGCTTTTATCGCCGCTGTTGACCGCATCATCGATATGATGCGCACCGCTACTAATGTAACCGGCGATACGATGGTGGCTTTAGTAGTAGGTCGTTCAGAAGGGCTGGTAGACGAAAATAGCGAGCCAGTTACAGTGATCTCAGCCAGCAACTGACTTTTTTACTAATCATTATAGCCTCAGCGCTGATATACCTAGGCTGAGGCCAGATACTAAGTTCAAGCGCTAAACAGGCTTGCATGAAGCTGTTTTACCACGGCTGGGGCATCGGCATCTTGTACTAAAAAGCACAAATTATGCTTTGATGCACCATGGCAAATCAGCCGCATATTAATCCGCTCCAGTGTTTGGAATAATTCACCAGTTACCCCTTTGCTACTGTGTAAATGGTTACCGATAACCGCTATTAAGCTTAACCCCTGCTCTACCTCTACATCGCAAAACAAACGCAGTTCAAGTAATGCAGGCTCAACTGCATGACTAAAGGCGCTGGTAATACCGCCTTCATCGAGGGTTAACGCAACGCTTATCTCCGAAGTGGTCACCAAGTCTACCGATATATGATGGCGGCTTAAAATATCAAAAACCCGCGCTAAAAAGCCGGCAGCATGCAACATATCAGGGCTTTTTACGGTAATGAGCGTTTGCGATTTACGTAATGCAATGGCACGGTATGGTGGCCGTTGTTGCACTTCTCTGGCAATCCAGGTGCCGCCAGCAGCAGGTTCGCGACTAGAACCGACAAAAACGCCAATGTTGCAACGCATAGCGGGGATTAGCGTAGCCGGATGTAATACCTTAGCACCGAATGTTGCCATTTCAGCCGCTTCATCAAAGCTAATTTCGGCAATACAGCGGGCTTGATCGGTTAAGCGGGGATCGGTAGTGAAAATACCAACTACATCGGTCCATATTTGCACCGTATCCGCTTGCAACGCTTCCGCCAGCAAGGCAGCACTATAGTCAGAACCGCCACGACCAAGCGTTGTCGTTTGTTCAAATGTGTCCTGGCCAATAAACCCTTGAGTAACAATAATTTGCTCGGCCAGCAGTGGTGCTAAATGAGTCTCAGCCAGTTGAGCAATTTGTTGAATCAACGGCTCGGCCCGACCAAAGCGACTGTCGGTGCGCATAATCCGGCGAATATCAAAGCACTGCGCTGCAATCCCCCGCTCAACCAGAACCTGACTGAACAAGGCAGAGCTTAAACGTTCACCAAAGGATTGAATAAGGTCTTTGTGTGCACTGCTGTATACCGAACCGCTATTCTCAATTAATGCTTTAAGTTCTGTCAGCAACAATTCGACTACCTGAGCAACCTGTTCTGGTTGCTGCAGGTGGTTCAGTACCGCCAGGGTGATAGCTTCAATACCGGCATAAGCAGCATATCGTTCAGCAACATTGGTGGTTTTGGTAATTTCCACTAACAGATTTGTCACACCAGAACTGGCGCTTACCACTACTACCCGAATAGCATTATTCGCCAGAATAATATCGGCACAGCGGGACATAGCATCAAAATCAGCGACACTGGTGCCACCAAATTTAGCGATAATAAGATTGGACAAGTGTATCTCTCCTTACAAATAAAATAAGCAGAGCATGGCTTTTGCTAATTGCAGCAAAACGGGAATAAAAAGACCGTTGCTATCGATAACAAAGGCCAGAAGCTCTCCACCAAACAGGTGACAGTCGGCAGGATTCAGCCTGCACGACCGAAAATACGTTGACTATAATACGTACTTTCTCGGCGTTAATCCCCCTAGCCCACGCTACGAAATATAGTCTTCTATCGCGGGTTGCCTGGTTAACGCGCCTCTTCTGGTCTATCAGATATGATTGACGGAAATTACTTTACCTTGTCAGCCGTCAGATAGCAATAGCCTTGTAGCCGTCTATTAGTTTAGGTAGCTCAGGCGCACGCATACCGATATAAATCGGTTACTTCGCGCCGCATAATAACAGCATTAACTGAATACTGCCTTAGCATTAACGGTATTTAATCAATAAATTAGCGCTATTAGTAGTTGTTGTTAATGTGTTTAATCAGCTCAATAAAGGCATCCATGTCTTTTTCATTCTGGGCATCGCTATGCCATTTATGATGAAAGCCCAAAGTAAGCTGTACTTTAGATGACGCATAATACACTTCGTAACCGTCAAAACCCTGACTAACTGTCAGACCGTCGAGGGTAAAGCCCGCACCATTATTAGTGGTAACCGATTGACCATTTTTCTCTACTTTGGAATAGACGTTTAATAATAATTTCCCATCAAGTTCATTTTGCATAAAAGTCCTTGGTTAAGAATTAAGCTTGCGTTTGTCGCTTAGCATAGCAGTTATAACCCATTGGTTTGATGCTATTACGCAATACAGGTATAGTACAGACGTCTTATTAGGGAGAAAAAAATGCAAAAGATGCTTATTGCCTCAATAGCACTGCTAAGTTTCAGTTCGACTGCCAATATTGTGCAGGACGCCCCCCTCGTATCTATTGATACACACGATACCTACTTTAATCATCTGAAAGCGCTCTGTGGTAAAGCGTTTGCAGGTAAAGTAGCGGTAGATAATCCAGCTGCACCGGGTTTTGAGGGGCCGTTGATTATGCATGTCCGTAAATGTACCGATAGTCAGTTACAGATACCCTTTCATGTTGGCGATAACCATTCTCGTACCTGGATCATTACGAAAACTGGCTCGGGTTTAACCCTGAAGCATGATCACCGCAATGCCGATGGCAGCCATGACGACCAAACCATGTATGGCGGCCAGACCCTCGATGCAGGTTGGGCAACGGCCCAGTCATTTCATGCTGATCAATATTCGAAAGAATTGTTTACCGCCAGCGGTATTCCGCAGTCGAATACCAATATTTGGCAAATGTTTATTTACCCAGAAACCTTTAGTTACCGGCTGATTCGCGAAGGGCGTGAATTTAAAGTCGACTTTGATTTGACTCAGCCAGTAGCCATGCCGCCAACGCCTTGGGGCTATGCTGATTAATGTAATGTTCGTTATATAAATATTTAAGAAATATAAACACCTAAAAACCAAAAATAAATAACAACCACGTCATTACTGGAGCCATTATGAAAACGCCAATAAAGTTTTCAACTATTTGCATCACCTTAGCCGGTATACTGGCCATAAGTGCTTGCTCAAAACAACCTGCTGAACCGGAAAACACGACACCCGCAGTAACCACAGATGCTGTTGAGCTAGTCGACACCGATTTTAACCCGCGTTTAGCAGAATATATAAAAACGCTATCTTCTAATGAGTTTCAGGGCCGCGCTCCAGCAACCAAAGGGGAAGAATTAACCGTTGCCTATCTGGAAGAAAATTTTAAACGTATCGGTTTAAAACCAATCGACGGTGACAGTTATAAGCAACCGGTATCCTTGGTGCAAATTGATCCCAAGCAAGTCTCTGATATGAGCCTAAGCGGTGAGAATTTGCCGGCGAGTTTTAAATATCGTGATGAAATGATCGCCTGGACCACTCAGATTACTGATCAAGTCAGCGTTGTAGAGAGCGAAATGGTGTTTGTCGGTTACGGTATCGTTGCCCCCGAGTATAACTGGAACGATTACGAAGGCCTGGATGTAAAAGGCAAAACAGTAGTGATGTTTGTTAACGACCCAGGCTATGCTACGCAAGATCCTGAGTTATTTAATGGCAACGCCATGACGTACTATGGTCGTTGGACTTACAAGTTTGAAGAAGCTGCCCGCCAGGGTGCGGCAATGGCGCTGATTATTCATGAAACTGCTCCTGCCAGCTACGGTTGGGGTGTGGTGGCGCATGGCTCGCCAATCAAGTTTGATCTGGTTAACGAAAACAAAAACATGAACAGAGCAAAAGTGGAAGGCTGGTTAACCACCGAATCGGCAGAAACATTGTTTGCCAATATTGGTACCGATTTAGCGACCATGCACAAAAAAGCTTTAGCCACCGACTTTACACCAGTATCGTTACAAGCCAAAGCCTCTGTCTCAGTTAACAATAACTTACGCGAACTCACGTCAAGCAATGTCGTAGGTTATATAGAAGGCAGTAAATACCCTGACGAATATGTGCTTTATATGGCGCACTGGGACCATTTAGGTATGGATTTTTCTAACCCTGACAATAAAGTATTTAATGGTGCTCAGGATAATGCCAGTGGCACCGGTGCCGTTATTGCCCTGGCCGAATATTTTGCTCAGCAACCCCAACCAGAGCGTTCAATTGCTTTTGTATTAGTTACGGCTGAAGAACGGGGTTTATTGGGCTCTGCCTGGTATGCTGCTAATCCGGTATTTCCTTTGGAAAAAACTGCGGCCGCGATAAACATGGACGTTATGAATATGTACGGTCCAATGAAAGATATGGTAATTGTGGGGCTTGGCAATACCGAAGTAGAGCAGATTTTGGTGAAATATACTGAGCAACAAGGCCGCTATGCCGTGCAAGAACCTAACCCGGAAGCAGGCATTGCTTATCGTTCAGATCATTTTAGTTTGTCGAAAAAAGGCGTACCTATTTTGTATGCTAAGGGTGGTAATGATCACGTTGAAAATGGTCGGGAATGGGGTGCGGCTCAGCGTGCAGAATATAACAGCTGCTGTTACCACAAAGTACAGGACGAATGGCGTGATGATTTCGACTTACGCGGCGCGCAGCAAGATTTATATTTGTATTTTCGCGTAGGTAACGAACTGGCCAATAGCCGGCAGTGGCCAAACTGGTATCAGGGTAACGAATTTCGCGCTATTCGCGATGCCTCAGCCGAAGCACGACAGTAAATTCTCCGCAATTAATTCAGGGCAGCTCAAGCTGCCCTTTTTTCTGCCTTGCAACTGACATGTCCGGCTATTTTGGCTTAATTTGCTAATTCAGAACGTATTCAGCTAGGCTTGGTTACAGTCATTGTTAACATGACTGCAGGTATTTTCGGACGGTCTCACAGGACGAGCTATGCGACGAGGGTTAAAGGCACTACTTATTTTATTAATTGGCATACCAGTAATGGCGGCGCTAGCTTACGGGTATCTGCAGCAGCAGCTTCAGCAAGCTGGGGTCCATGAACTGCAATTTGACGTTAAACGATTTACCTTAAGCAACCTGCAGTTGCAGCAGCTGCAATTTAGCCTAGAGCAACCGGGTAGCCGGCAGCGAATAGCCTTAGATAATGTCGATATCCACTGGCAATGGCCGCAATGGTTCAAACCGCAACTGATGCAACTTAGTATTGGCTCGGGCCAGATCCAACTGGACAGCACGGCTAGCCGCGAACAACCCAACACCAGCAGCGCATTAAGCTTACCCGCCACCTGGCAGCTACCGGCATGGTTACCCGCAAATATTGCTATAAGTAACACCACGTTACTATTGCCCTGCCCGGCGGGCCACTGTCCGTTAACGTTAAATGGTGTTGTACGCTATACCGACACAGTAGATACTGTTGATCAGACGGACGATACTGTTGATCAGACGGACATAGCTAGTAATCAACACAATTTACCTACAACACAACCAACTAGTCATCGTATTTGGCAAAGTCAACTTAGCATTAGTAGTACAGCAACGGCTGCAGAAGCCGTTAACGAGCTGCTACTTAATGTCAGCTATCAAGCTACGCCGCAACCTTCGCTGTCACTAACATTACAGCAGGATCAGCAACTCGGTTTAAGCTTAAAGCAACAACTAAATCTGAGTAATAATAATGCGATCACCGAGCTGGCCGTCGCGTTATCACCACCGACACCGGCTAATCAGGCACTGCTGCAACGTTTTGGTATATCATTACCAGCAAGCTGGTTAGCGCAGTTTCAACAACCAGTACAACTTTACACTACGCTTAATTGGCAGATCCCAGCAGAGGGCAATCTTGCCAGCCTGCTTGACAGCCATGATATTGATGCTATTGCGATTGCCCGACTGCCCGATCCGTTTTTTCTGCCGCAAGTGGGGCTGATTAAAGGCGAGCTAAATGTTGCGTTTAGCCTGAAAAATCAACAAGTAAAACGCTGGCAACTCAGCGGCAATGGCAGCCTGACCGATATAGTGCTACCGCCGGCAATACGCGCGTACGGGCTGGCATTAAACCCGGTGCAAATTGTCTTAAGCTCTACCACCACCGGCCCACTTAGCCTGAGCACATTGCCATTGCAAATACAGCTAAGTAGTGCAGGCAACACCGCTTTTACCCTAAACAGCGAGTTACAACTGAATTTGAGCGCGGCGCCCCAGCTGATGATTAACATGGTCACACTCAATGCCAGCATTGGCCAGTGGCAGCTACCTGAGCCTGCCGTTACGCTAACGGATCTTAAACTGAACAGTCATTTCAGTGGGTATTGGCAAACTGACAGCTGGCACCTGCAACTGGCTGATAACAGCTTTATAACGAGTGCCATTAAAACTGAAACCGTTAGTGCTGCTAGCGTGACGCTACGCTTAACCAACAGCCGTTTTAACGGTGATCAAGATGGGTTAACTGAATTCAATAGTGACCTACACGCCACCGTTACTGACTTACGCCAAGAGACATTAATCAGTCAGAATTGGCAGTGGCAAGGTTTGCTAACTGGTACGCTACAAAACCTGACAGTAAATGGTCAGCTAAGCAATACGGCTGGCTTAAACATCCTTCATCAGTTGACGTATCAGCCCGCCACCAGTGCATTAGCATTAACTTGGCAATTGACCGACATCTTTATGCTGGCTGGCAATCCGCTTAGTACAACCTTTTCTGGCTGGCCCGCCTTACTAAGTTTAACTAAGGGTAAATTAGCCGCAAGCGGCAGTGTTAACCTCAGTGCCACTGCTAACAGTAGCAGTAATCAGCTACTATTAGGTGATATTGGTGGCATTTATGACCGCAGCCTGTTTTCTGGGCTTAATGCCGCTATTGATATCACGCTTAATGACAATCTGTTACAACTGCAAAGCAACGATTTAATGGTGAACCGGCTTAACCATGGCTTCGAGTTAGGACCACTCTCGTTAAGTGCCACAGCAGTGCTACCACTGGCGGCCCCCGAGCATACTACGCTAACATTACGCCGGGCCGAGCTACAGGTTATGCAAGGGCTAATTAGCGCCAACAATCAACAACTGAATTTTAATCAGGCTGAAAACCAACTTATTTTAACGCTACAGCAAATAGATTTAGCCAGTTTATTACAACAACACCCATCAAACGATTTAACGGGCAATGGCAAACTCTCTGGTACCGTGCCGCTCGCTATTAGTGCTAAAGGCATGAGTATTACTGATGGCAATATTGCGGCAGAAAAGCCAGGTGGCTTGTTACAGTACCGATCTGAAAGTACTAAGGCGATGGCCAGTGCCAACAGCAACATGAAATTGGTATTTGATGCACTGGATAATTTTCAGTATTCCGTGCTTAGCAGTAAAGTAAGTTACGACACCAACGGTAAACTGTTGCTGGGTTTGAGTTTGCAAGGTAGTAATCCAAATATGCAACAAGGACGAGCCATAAATTTAAATGTGAATTTAGAAGAAGACTTACCGGCATTAATTACCAGCTTGCAGTTAACCAACAAGTTAAATGAGCTGATCACCAAACGGGTGCAACAATATCTTAAACAACAACAAGCGGCGACTGCCGCTAACGGAGACCAATGATGAAACTATTAGCCGGGTTAATGGTAGCAGCCAGCTTGCTGCTATCTGCCTGCACCCCAAAAGTTCAGGTAGAACTGCCCAATGAACCTATAAATATCAATTTGAATGTAAAAATTCAGCACGAAATTTACATTAAGGTTGATAAACAACTTGATGAATTATTTAGCGATAACAGTGGCTTATTTTAAGGAGAACATAATGAAACGATTTACTAAACCCCATTTGATGTTGGCCGGTTTGTTATTTGCGATGAGTTTGCCAGTACTGGCCATGAACCTGCAACAAGCAATGGCAGCGCTGGGGCAGGCAAAAGTACAAGGCACTGTTGGCGAACAACCTAATGGTTATTTAGGGGTGATTAACAGCACTAGCGATAGCGAGGCAGTTGTTAAGTTAATTAATGACGCCCGCCGTGCTGAATACAGCCGTATGGCCAAACAAAATAATATTGCCGTAGCCGATGTCGAAGCAATTGCTGGCCAAAAAGCTATTGAACGAACCGCCAGTGGCCATTTTATTTTTCTAAATGGTGCTTGGGTGCAAAAACGTTAAGTTAAACCAAATAGTTAGATCGCCCGCTGCAAAGCGGGTATGGTTAGACTTAAGTCGCATGCCTGTTGCTTACCCTCTGATGTACTATGCTTATTCTGACGTTAATACCCTATCAGAGGTAGTGGAATGAATGCGATATATTTGATGTTGATGGGCTTAGGCGCTATGGCTTTAGGCTATTTTGTTTACTCTAAGTTTATCTGTGAAAAAATCTTCAAAGTTGATCCTTATTTTCGCACCCCTGCTCACGAAATGCAGGATGGTGTTGATTACGTCCCCACCAATAAATATATCTTGTGGGGGCATCATTTTACCTCGGTAGCCGGTGCAGCTCCCATTATAGGTCCGGCTATTGCCGTGATCTGGGGCTGGGTTCCGGCGTTTTTATGGGTTGTTTTTGGTACCATTTTCTTTGCCGGGGTGCATGATGCTGGCGCTATTTGGGCCAGCGCCCGTAATAAGGCCAAGTCGATTGGTTCACTTACGGGTGACATAGTTGGTAATCGGGCTCGCAGCATCTTTATGATCGTTATTTTCTTGGTACTGATCATGGTTAACGCCGTTTTTGCGGTGGTTATTGCTGGCCAATTAATTAATTTCCCCAGCGCCACCATTCCGGTGTGGGGTGCTATTGTCGTTGCCCTGATCATCGGTCAGCTCATTTATCGCAAGCTTATCAACCTACTACTGGTTACCATTGTTGGTGTTGTAGCACTCTATGCCATGATTTATGTTGGCCCCATGCTGCCACTGGCTTTGCCTGAAACACTTGGCCCACTTAGTGACAATCAAAGCTGGATTATTATTCTATTCGCTTATGCCGCCATCGCCTCGTTACTACCGGTGTGGATGTTGTTACAACCACGTGATTATATTAATGGCATTCAGCTCTTCATTGGTTTAATTTTATTATACGGCGCCGTACTTATTTCAGGCCCGGAGATTGTCGCGCCAGCTTTTAACACTGACTTACCCGCAGGCACCCCCTCAATGATCCCGTTGTTATTTGTAACCATTGCCTGCGGCGCCATTTCAGGCTTCCATGGCTTGGTTTCCAGCGGCACCACCTCAAAACAACTGGATAAAGAACCGGATGTGCGCTTTGTCGGTTATTTTGGTGCCGTGGGCGAAGGTTCATTAGCGCTGGCTGCTATTATTGCGGCTACGGCTGGTTTTGCCAGCCTGGCTGACTGGCAATCGATTTATCATAGTTTTGGACAAGGTGGCGTATCCGCTTTTATTTCCGGCGGTGCGAATATTCTGCAACAGGGTGTTGGCATGGATACCGTGTTAGCGCAGACCCTGCTAACGGTAATGGTCGTGCTCTTTGCCGGTACCACTATGGACACTGGCCTACGCCTGCAACGCTATATTTTTCAGGAATGGGGCAATATTTATAATATTGGCTGGATGCAAAAAGCCGTGCCAGCGACTTTTCTGGCAGTGGGGTCATGTTTATTACTGGCGTTTGGTGCCGGCGGTGACGGCTCTGGCGGTATGTTAATCTGGCCATTATTTGGAACCACAAACCAGTTACTGGCGGGCTTAACCCTATTGGTTATTACCGTAATGTTGGTAAAGAAACGCCGGCCTATGTGGTATACGCTAGGCCCATTAATCTTTTTGCTCTTAATGACGACACTGGCGCTGTTGACCCAGCTAAAAAGTTTTTATGTCAAAGGCGACTGGTTCTTGTTTGGTTTAGATTTAGTGGTATTAGCGGCAGCAATATTGGTGTCACTTGAGTGTACGGCCACGTTAACCAAACAAATTAAGGCAAACAAAGCCAACCCGGTAACGGATAAAACATGAAGTTTGATAGCATCAAGGCCTGGTTTCGCCAAGCCAGTTTTTATGCCGAAGAGGCTTACAACGCACCTTATCGCAGTGCTATAGCGCGTGCTAAGCGTGAAGAGGATGACCTGTTTATGCTACTGATTTTTTCTGAAATGATGGGTGTGCCAAACCCAGCCAGTTATTACACCCTGGAGTTACAACCGCTGTTAATGGAGCGTTTTCATGACTGGCATACCCGCATTGGTATGCCCCACTCCCCGTTGGATAATATTAAATGTTGTTAACCGAAAAACGGTTGTTGCTGATCGGTGGTAAGGGCGGTGTCGGGAAAACCACGATCAGCTCGGCGTTAGCTTTGCTGGCCACCCATCGTGGCAAAAGTGTATTACTGGTCTCAACCGATCCGGCGCACAGCCTAAGTGATGCCTTTAATCGTGCCATCGGCGATAAAATTACCCGTTTAGCCCCTAACCTGGACGGGTTAGAGCTTGATCCAGACCGTCAAATTGCTGAGCATTTGGCCAACGTTAGCGCCCAACTAAAACGCTTTACCCGACCCGAAATGTACAATGAAATTGAACGGCAAATGCGCTTAACCCGCCATTCACCGGGTGCACAGGAAGCCGCCATGCTGGAGCGGATGGCCAATGTTATTGAGCTGGGTTTAAGAGACTATGATTTAGTGATTTTCGACACCGCGCCTACCGGCCATACCTTACGTTTACTCAGTCTGCCAGAAGCCATGGCCGCCTGGACTCAGGGCTTACTGAATGCCAATAAACGCTCAGAAAAGCTCGGCGAAGTGCTAAGCCATTTAACCCCTAAAGGCGGCCGTGATGTTAGCAACCCTTTAGCCGACCCAAGCGAGCATGCTACTGCAGGTATGGACGAGCGCAATAAAGCCATTACTGACACCTTACTGGCCCGTCAGCGTTTACTGCAGCGCACCCGAGAAATATTAACGGACGCTAGCCAAACAGCGCTGTTGTTTGTGTTAACACCAGAAAAACTGCCTATCCTGGAAACGGGTCGGGCAGTGCAAAGCTTACTGCAAGAAAAACTGCCACTAGCCGGCTTAGTGGTGAACCGTATTTTACCCGATAGCGCTGACGGCCAGTTTTTGGTAGCACGGCGCAGCCAGGAAAAAATTCATTTGGCGCAAATAAAGCAGGATTTTGGCCACCTGCCCCGCTACAAAGTGCCACTGCAAACCACAGATATTCAAGGGCTCTCTGCGCTACAACATATTGCCAATTTACTGCAACAAGCTGGTCTATAGCTGATTTATTACGACTAATCAGCTACTATCTACACTATAATCACAGTTAAATGGTATCTGACACGCCGATGAAAACATTTTTCACACCGCGCGCTATTATGGCGGCTATTCTTTTTACCATCTGGTACTGTCCAACAGCAGTTGCCTCAACTACCGACGTCAAACAGCAGCTGCTTGATGGTTATCTAGAGCGTTGTGTTGAAGTGCTGAACAGCAAAGGCTATAGCCCAGGGGCTATTAAAGCAGAATGTAAATGTGAACTGGACCAAATTGACCAGCAATTTGCTATTTTTGAAACGATGCTTGCCGCAGGTGCTGTTTCAGCAGACACTCAGCAGCAAATAAACGACTTTAAAAAGCAATTATTGCAATGTAAAGTCGTCCCGCACCCAAGTTAATTATGAACGTGGCTTTATTATTCCCACATCAGTCCAACATTAGCCTGCTGCGCTTGTTGCAATAGTTTTAGCAGCGGCTCGGCGCGCACGGTTAAACTTATCGGATCTGTTTTTTCTTCCTCGTTATTGCTCCGCTGGCTTTCTGCCTGCGACGCTTTTTCCTGTTGTTCGGCCGCCGCCGTGGCATCTTCGGCTGCTGCTTCAGCTGCTTTAGCCAGTTCAAGCTGTAATCGGCTTAACGCTGCAGGTATGTCATTGGCATACATTGCACTTGGCACCTTGTGGTCCCGTCCCATCATGGTAAGCAATGCTAAACCAACCTTAGTATGGTAATTAATATCACCGCTTACTTTGCTTTTAAAGGTAATCATGGTGCCGCCTTATTGTTTGCTGCTACTCTGACGTTAAGCATACCTTACTTTTAGTCGATACCATGACCAAATTTATTCTCGCTATTGATCAAGGCACTACTTCTAGCCGGGCAATTATTTTTAACCGACAGCTACAGGCCTTAGCCATAAGCCAGCAAGAGCTTACTTTAAGCTACCCGCAAGCTGGCTGGGTTGAACAAGACCCCGTGCAAATATGGCAAAGTGTCATCAGTTGTATAAAGAATGTACTGGAAAAAGCTAACGTCACGCTCTTTGATATCGCTGCTATTGCTATTAGTAACCAACGTGAAACAACCGTGCTTTGGGATAAAGACAGCGGTGAGCCAATTGCCAACGCCATAGTCTGGCAAGACCGGCGCACGGCAGCCTATTGCCGTGAACTGCAACAACGTGGCACACAGAGCATAATTAGTCAAAAAACTGGTTTACGGGCTGACCCTTATTTTTCCGCCAGCAAAATTGCCTGGTTACTGGATAACATTCCAGAGGCACGAGCCCGCGCAGCAGCGGGCAAGCTTCGCTTTGGCACTATTGATAGCTTTATTTTATGGCAACTTACCTCGGGCAAAGTGCATGCTACCGATGCCAGTAATGCCAGTCGCACCGCGCTGTATAATTTACACAGCCAAAGCTGGGATAATGAACTGCTGCAATTGTTTAACATACCGGCAAGCTTGCTGCCTGAAGTGAAGGACAGCGCCGGATTATTTGGCTTTAGTTCAGTGGCTGTGCTGGGCGCGGCCATTCCGGTTATGGCGATACTGGGCGATCAACAGGCTGCGCTGCTGGGGCAGGCGTGTGTTACCCCCGGCATGTTAAAAAGCACCTATGGCACCGGTTGCTTCGCCATGGTCAATACTGGCAACAGCATTATTCAAAGTAACAACCAGTTATTAACTACCTTAGCCTGGCAACTGCAAGGCAAGGCTACCTATGCGCTGGAAGGCAGTATTTTTATGGCCGGCGCTACCGTGCAGTGGTTGCGCGATAAACTGGGCATTATTAACCAGGCCAGTGATAGTGAAGCTCTGGCCAGCCAAAGCAGTTACCAACAAACAGAATTGCTTATACCGGCTTTTACCGGGCTGGGGGCGCCTTATTGGCAACCAGAGGCAAAAGCAGCGTTATTTGGTATGACCCGCAATACCGGTAAAGTGCAACTGGCTACCGCCGCACTTTGTAGCGTAGCCTATCAAACTGCTGATTTACTTAACGCCATGCGCCTGGACGGTATTAGCGTTGCACAATTAAGGGTAGATGGCGGCATGACCAGCAATCGCTGGTTTTTGCAAGCACTGGCTGACCTATGCCAACAACCCGTGCAGCGCTGCAATACCACTGACGCCACCGCCTTTGGTGTGGCATTTTTAGCCGCGTTAAGCCTGGGCGATTACACCGGCATTGCCGATATAAGTAACATTTGGCAAGCAGACTGGCAGTTTAGCCCGGCCATAACGTTAACCGAACAAACCCGCTTATATCAACGCTGGCAAACAACAGTTGCCGCCGTATTAACGCAGCAGTTATAGTAGTGACTATCCAAGCAACAATGTCTGCAGAGTTTTGCGACTATCCACGTTACAGGACCACAATATGGTTAATGTACTGATCACCGGGTTTGCTCCCTTGGCCGGCGAAACACTGAACACCTCGTGGCAGGTGGCTAATGCACTTAACGGCTGGCAGTGTGATGGCGAAGTAACAATAACCGCGCTGCAATTACCCTGTGTCTTTAAACAAAGTTTACTGGCGCTGGAAAAAGCGATTACCCAACTAAAACCGGTGCTGGTGATTATGCTGGGCCAGGCAGCTTGCAGCGGGCTAAAGCTGGAAAAAATAGCCAGTAATTATATCAACGCCGGCACTGCCGATAGCTGTGGCCAGCAACCACGCGACAGCCTTACCGCATCTCACGGTCCGGCTGCCTATTTTAGTAATTTGCCCATCAATGCCATATTAGCCGCGCTACATTTACAGCATATCCCAGCCCAGCTATCATTATCTGCGGGTTGTGATGTCGGTAACCACAGCTTTTACGGTTTAATGCATTTAATAAAAAACCACTATGCCAGTATTAAAGGCGGCTTTATTAACTTACCTTATTTGCCACTGCAGGTAATAGGTAAAATTGACGTTGCCAGCATGGCGTTGGACACTCAAATTAACGCCCTGAAAATCTGTATTGAAATAAGTTTACTGCAACAAACTGATCAATTAATCGCGTAAGCACTGCGCTCTGGCGTATTCAATACGGTTATTATTGTTCTGAAACATTTAGTGCTTGCATAATATTTAGCCATTCCTTAAGATGCGCTGATTCGAAAGGCAAGACATCTGAAAAGATGATCACGCAAAGCTTCAGGTCTAACGGGGAAACCCTACGATAGCTGGGCTGCCATCGCACATAGCGATGTTTATTCTGTTTCGTCCAGAGTTAAACGCTTGGCCTTTCGTGAACAGCAACTGCATTGCTAACAATGAACGTCAACTGACTTAATACGGAGCTTGAATATGAAAACCCACTTTATCGCTTTAGCCGCTGTTATCCTGACAACCTCCTTTGTAAGTTCTCCCGTTGCCGCCGACGAGCAATTAGCCGCGTCTATTTGCTCATATGTAGCTGCTGACAGCCGCAATAACCTGCGTAAAGTACTAAGCGACAACCGTATTCGTTTGTCGTCAGTATATAGTGGTGTAGTTTGCGATGGCTTGCCATTAGTGCGTCATGCTATTAAACACAATGCCAATGAAACTGCTGAGTTTATGATCAAGCAGTTACCCGGCAGTGTGGTTGCAGCTTCTGGCGACGCTGAGTGGGCGCAAAGCAACGGCTTTGCCGCATCACCGGTAATTAATGCCATTAAAGAGCGTAGCGCAAGCTAAGTTACTCACTACGGTAAATAAATAATTTACAAAATAAGGCGCCAGATTGGCGCTTTATTTATTGTAGCTAATGCCTTTTTGCAGTCTCAAGCTTATGAAGTAAAGCATTGCTGCTTAACGTGCTCGGCAATACCCACTCCCGCTTCCGCCATAGTAAGATAGGTCTGATCGGCACCAGCTGCAATAATGTCACGTGCTTCATCATTATGCATGCTATGTGAGACAATAAAGCCATTAAAACCGGCTATTCGTAATTTTTTGGCGGCAATTACCTTCGCTTCTACGTCATTCATACTCAGGATAACGGCTTCTACCTTGCCAAAATCCAGTCCTTGCCAAAACACCTGATCTTCAGCATCTGCATAAAAAATATTAATGCCTGCAAGTTGATGATCGGCTACTTTAGCCGGATCGGAGTCCATGGCAATAATATTACGGCTGGCTTTTAAATAATTATAGGCTGACGTGCCAGTTCGGCCCATGCCCATAATTAAGACTTCAGCATCACCTAAAGATACTGGTTGCTCGTCCGGATGATGACTATTACGTTCAAATTTTAACAACCGGTTACACAAGCGGTCATACAATGGATGGGCTAAACGGTTTAACGGTGCCGATATGACAAACGAAATAGCCACCGTTAACGCCAAGGGTACTAACCATTCGGGCAATACTACACTGGCAACAATTAAGCCAAATTCACTATAATTTGTTAGGCTCAGACTGGTTAAAAAAGCACTACGGGCACGCAATTTAAACCATACCAGCAACAGGAAAAACAACAGTGCTTTTATCGGCAATAATAAGGTCATTACCCCGGCAAATAACCAGGCATTGGCATCAGGCAAACCATCAATACCAATTTGCAGAAAAAACCCTACCAAGAAAAACTCTTTAATACTCCACAACGACTTAGATAATTCACCGGCTCGTGGATGTTTAGCCAGCATAGCACCAAACACCAGCGCTCCCAGCTCAGAACTTAGCCCGACTAACTCAAAGCCCTTACCGCCAATAACTAATGCCAGTAACAAGCCAAACAGAATTAACAGATCTTCATGGCCACTTACATCTAAGATCTTATACAGTACTGGCCGCAGTAACGGTAATGCGAACACCAGCAATGCCCAGGCTGAAGGGACATTGCCACTGGCCAGGCTCATCACCAACAGTGCTAGTAAATCCTGAATAATAAGAATACCAATGGCAACCCGACCATGAAATGCCCGCAGTTCGCGTTTACTTTCCAGCACTTTGGCGGCCAGCACTGTACTTGAAAATGCCAGAGCGATTGCCAGCATCAGCGCCTGATACCAGCTAACATCAAAGATAAACAAAACGGCGGGTAGCGTTAACAATATCGATAAGCCAAAGTGCAAGGTACCACCACCGAGTACCTCAGCCTTAGCTAAGCTTCGGACATTTAATTTTAACCCCACGGTAAATAACAGCAGCAATACACCCAAATGTGCCACATGATGAATAATAGAGGGGCCTTCAGCCGGCAAGCTCATTTCGCTGGCTGTAGCAGAAATAACAAAACCTGCCAATAAGTAGCCAATTAATGGCGGTAAACCGATAAGTCGCACTAGTAAGCCTAAAGAAAACGCAAACCCAATCCAAACAGCTTCAAGCATTTATTATTCCTATTCGTTCTCATACTTTATGCGCACAGCCGCTTTAGCTGCCTGCCACTCAGCCTGAGTAATGGCGGTGGTGGCTTCCAGCTCACTGCCGGCTAATTCTGCATTGGCTTTACGCTGCGTAATTTTTTGTAGTATTGCCATATTTTCGCTATCAGATCGTCTATTCCAATCAACAATTTCAGTAATATGTCGAAAACAGCCAACACACAATTTATCACGGTTTAAGCGACAACTGGCAATACACGGTGATTCCAGCATAATTCTATCGACTCCTGCAGTATTCTTATCCTATTAGCTAGCGCTAAGGCTTAACTTTACCGGCAGTTTATGCCAATCTGGTTAAAATCAACAGTGCTAACCATAATCAAAAAAGCCACAGGAACCTATTAATGACAGTATTTAAACCCTGTTTACTGGCGCTAACTATTGCCAGTTTTATGCTACACGCCGAAGACAACGCGCCAACCTGGGATGTGAGTGCGCCACAAGGCCAGTTTGAAACAGTTGGTATAAATGTGCAGCAAGGTAGTTGGATGAATATCACCGTAAGCCCGGATGGTAAAACACTGGCGTTTGACTTACTGGGCGATATTTACACCATGCCCATTAGCGGCGGTAAAGCAACCGCCTTAACTAACGATATAGCCTGGAATATGCAGCCGGTATTTAGCCCGGATGGTAACACCATCGCCTTTACCAGTGACCGTGCCGGTGGCGACAATATTTGGCTAATGAACGCCGATGGCACAAAGCCACGCGCCGTGACTAATGAAACCTTTCGCTTACTGAACAGCCCGGCCTGGAGCCCCGATGGCCAATTTATTGTTGCTCGTAAACACTTCACGGCCAGCCGTTCGCTAGGTGCCGGTGAGGTATGGCAATACCATGTTAGCGGCGGCAATGGTGTAATGCTAACCGAGCGGGCTAATGATCAGAAAGATTTAGGCGAGCCGGCGTTTTCCAATGACGGCAAATATATTTACTTTTCACAAGACGACACCCCGGGTAAAACCTTTCATTACAGCAAAGATTCAGAGTCGGGCATTTATGTTATTAAACGCTTTGAGCGCAATACCGGTAAAATTGAAGAGCTGATTGGCGGCGCTGGGGGTGCTATTCGGCCAACCCCTTCAGCCGATGGCAAATATTTGGCCTATATTCGCCGGGTAGATTTTCAAAGCACCTTGTTTTTATATGACTTAAGCAGTGGCGAGCACATTAAGTTATATGATGGCTTGGATCGCGACATGCAAGAAACCTGGGCCATTCATGGTGTGTACCCTACCCTAAGTTGGAGCCCAGACAACCAAGCGCTGTTTTTTTGGGCTGGCGGTGAAATTAAACGGCTGACTATTGCTAATAAAGCAGTAACAACGGTGCCGTTTGAAGTGAATACCAGCAAACAAATTCAAACCGCACTGCGGGTTACGCAGGATTTGGATAAAACCGATGTTGACGTAAAAATGCTGCGCTTTGTGCAAATATCACCTGATGGCAAACAAGCGGTATTTACTGCGTTAGGCCATTTATACATTACCGACTTAAGCGATCCGAAACCACGACGGCTAACCAAACAAAGTACCGACTTTGAATTTTACCCTTCGTTTTCCCGCGATGGAAAAGAGCTGGTATTTGTTAGCTGGAATGACCAAACCCAGGGCGCAGTTAACCTGCTTAACCTGCGAAACGGCCGGGTAACTAAATTAACCAGCGAGCCAGGTAAATACATTGAACCTACTCTAAGCCCGGATGGTAAAACGGTGGTGTACCGTAAAATTGGTGCCGGCAGTTTATTACCGCGCCAGTGGTCATTGAATACCGGCTTGTACCAAATTAGCCATAAGGGTGGCAACAGCAAACTAATTGCCCGTAATGGCCGCTCGCCAATGTTCGGCGCCAGCAATGACATCGTTTATGCGATGGATTATGCTGGTTCACCCAGCTTTATCAGTATTGATTTACAAAAACTTAGCCAGCAAACCCTGTATACCGCCAAATTTGGTACTGAATTTACACTATCTCCCGATGGTAAGTATCTGGCCTTTGCTGACCGTTTTAAAGTGTTTGTGACACCCTTTATGCAGCGCGGCCAAGCCATTGATATCAGTGGCAACGATAAGCAGCTGCCGGTAAAGCAGCTGTCGGTGCGGGCGGGTGAGCATATTAGCTGGAGTGGTGACAGCCGTAATCTGTATTGGAGCTTAGGACCTGAGCTGTATCATGCCAGCATAAACGGCCTGTTCGATAGCGCCAGCAGTGACGACTTTAAGGTGGCTACCGGTATTAATCTTGGCTTTAAAACGCCGGCCGATATCCCACGCGGCATGGTTGCCTTTGTGGGTGGCCAGGTGCTTAGCATGAAAGGCGATGAGGTTATCGAAGATGGCGTGGTTATTGTTGAAAATAACAAAATTATAGCGGTTGGCCGCCGGGCTGACATTGCCGTGCCCGGCAACGCTAAGGTGTTCGATATTAGCGGCAAAACCATTATGCCGGGGTTATTCGACGCCCACGCCCATGGCAGCCAAGGTAACCAGCAAATTACCCCGCAACAAAACTGGCAAAACTATGCCGGCTTAACCTTTGGGGTTACCAGTATTCACGACCCCTCGAACGATACCCGCGAGATATTTTCAGCCAGTGAGCTGCAGCAAAGCGGCCAAATTGTTGGCCCGCGTATTTTCTCTACCGGTACTATTTTATACGGAGCAGAAGGCGCCGGTTACACCTCACATATTGACAGCTTGGACGATGCTAAATTTCATTTAGAGCGGTTACAAAAAGTGGGTGCTTTTAGTGTAAAAAGCTATAACCAACCACGGCGTAATCAGCGCCAGCAGGTTATTCAGGCAGCACGAGAGTTGGGTATGATGGTAGTACCCGAAGGTGGCTCATTAATGCAGCATAACTTAACCATGATTGTAGATGGCCATACTACTATTGAACACGCCCTGCCAGCGGCCCGGGTGTATGACGACATTAAGCAACTATGGCAAGCCAGTGGCACTGCCTACACCCCTACTTTAAACGTGGCCTATGGCGGTATTTGGGGCGAAAACTACTGGTACGACAAAACCGAAGTGTGGAAACATCCGCGCTTAAGCCAATTTGTGCCAATGGACGTACTGGCACCACGCAGCATGCGCCGCCCTACTGCGCCTGAGCATCATTACAATCATTTTGAAGTAGTAAAAACGGCCAAGCAGCTAAGTGATTTAGGGGTTGTTACTAATATCGGTGCGCATGGCCAACGTGAGGGGTTAGGCGCGCACTGGGAAATATGGATGTTTGCCCAGGGCGGTATGAGCCCGCTGGAAGCACTAAAAACCGCCACCATTAACCCGGCAAAAACCTTTGGCATGGACCATCAGTTAGGTAGCATTGAGGTTGGTAAACTGGCCGACTTAATTGTCATTGACGGTAACCCACTGGCCGATATCCGCGTTAGCGATAAGGTAGTGTATACCATGGTGAATGGCCGTTTATTTGATGCAGCTAGCATGAACGAAATTGGTTTACGTGAGCGCAAGCGCCAGCCGTTTGAGTTTGAACCGAAGTAACAGTTATCGAAATAACAGTTATATAGTTCCCCCACCTCTATTAGTTAGAGGTGGGGATTATTCTGAAGTAAAGTGTTACAACAAACCTAACTTACTGCCACCAACACCGACTGTACTAGTTCAATATAGCTATTGGTATCTTCATTAAGGCCTTTTACTTTAAGCCTGTCGGCATACGCCAGCTTGGCACTCATCACAAACCAAAATATTGCACTAATAAACCCGACAAAACGCCATATATTTGATTTTGCCCACTTCAGCGCAAACATAATAGACAGTACATACATAACAAAACCGGCTAATTTAGACGACGCCCAACCATTAACAAACGGATACAAGTTAAGCGGAT
The DNA here is from genome assembly GCF_000987765.1 of Arsukibacterium sp. MJ3. GTDB lineage: Bacteria > Pseudomonadota > Gammaproteobacteria > Enterobacterales > Alteromonadaceae > Alishewanella. Next base: position 150,353 of record NZ_LAHP01000004.1, on the reverse strand, counting down.
TAACCACCACCAGATAAATAGCCGTGGCAATAAAAAGGGTATATAAAATATGTGGGCCAATTTTCAGTAGTTTAATATTAACCTTGTCTGAGCCTTTAATGGTTAGTAAAAAATTAATAAGAAAAAACAGTAACGTCAGCGCGATTATCGTTAAATGGGTATGTTTTATTATCATGTACATGTTATTTATCCCTAATGCTATTTTTTATACTATTTAGCCTGTCAGTATATCGTTTTTTGACTCAGACAAAACTAGCTGTGTTGCTTTATTTTGCAACTACAACCTCGGTATCACCCGCCTCGCAATTATCATAAGTTAAGTAAACCGCAATTAGAAAAATATCACGCTTGCTTGTTAGTCAGAAAAACCCGTGTTTAAATACGGGTCTTTGCGCCCGATAAACTTTATGTTTTAAGGGAGTATTCAAATGAGTAAGTGGATGACAAAGAAAAGAATTACCATGTTGGCAACTCTGCCATTGGCAGGCTTGTGTTTCACTATTCTTTTAAATTTTTTCACCGGACTAGGATACTCAACTTCAATGGATCAGGGGGTGGTTAATTGGTATGCAACTGTGATAGCCAAACATCACCATCGCTATCAAAAACGCGCCCTTTGGTCGCTCGACTCGCAACAAGTTGCTCGCGTTTGTGGCGGACGTTAGCTTTCATGGAGAAATTGTGCGCAAATCAGGCATCGTAATATTTATTCTTGTTCTATCCTTAGTGTTTACTGGGGCTTTTTTTCAAAGACACGCACTTGCCTGCGATTTACTTCCAATACTAAATTACTAGCAGATCAATAGTGGAGTATTTATTGCGGATGATGTTTCAGAACCGAATGCCAACATTATAAGTGAACTTGTTGAATCGGCTTCAGAGCGAATTAGTCATGTTTATGGTAAACCGATATCGACACCGAGATTTGTGATTACTGCTGACATACATAGTGCTGCAGATTGGGGAGCAAACGAGACAGCTTCGATGCATCGCATGCCATGGCGCTCCTGCATAGTAATTGGACCTAAAGGACAGAACACTGACGTGATTTCTCATGAGTGGCTTCATGCAGAAATCCAGCATCGAATTGGTTTCATTCGTTTCTTAACAGAAATTCCTGTTTGGTTTGATGAGGGGGTGGCACTTACACTCGACTACAGAAAACCGTTTTTACCTGAGAATATTGACTTAACCGATGAAGCGTTAGGCCGCAGAAGGCATGCGAGTGAATGAGGTAACGATGTCGTGAAATTACAGATTTTCAAGTATTTGGATCGCATCCGCTCCAGCTTCTGGTTCATTCCAATCATCATGGCTGCCGGGGCGGTAACGTTGGCCTTTGTGGCTGTCGCCTTCGATCCCCGAGTGACGGACTGGTTGCGGCTTACCATGGGCTGGACGTTCGTCCAAGGGGCAGCCGGGGCGAGCACCATGATGGGGACCATCGCCGGATCAATGATCACCATCGCCGGAGTGGTTTTCTCCATGACCTTGGTCGCCCTGTCGCTCGCCTCATCGCAATTTGGACCGCGCATGCTCCGCAACTTCATGCGCGATACCACGACCCAGGTGGTGCTCGGCACGTTCATTGCCTCCTTCCTATACTGCCTGCTCGTTCTTCGCACCATCCGCCGCGTAGAAGAAGTCTTCTTCGTGCCTCATCTGTCGGTTTTGCTCGGCGTGGTACTCGCGGTGGTGAGTGTAGCGGTGTTGATCTACTTTATTCATCACGTATCCGTTTCTCTTCAGGCCAACGAAATCGTAGCGCAAGTCAGCAAGGAGTTGACGGAGGGGATCGCCCGCCTGTTCCCGGAACAGATCGGACGGGGCGCTCCACAGATTCCGGCAACGCCGCCCGACGCCAGCTTCATCAACGCGTTCGACCAGGAGGCACATCCGGTTGGTGCGACGGGGGACGGCTACCTTCAGTTCATCGACTTGGACGTTCTGATGGCGTTGGCCATAGAAAAGGATGTGGTGCTTCGGCTGGAACGGGCGCCCGGACATTACGTTGTAGCCGAACGGCCGCTGGTCTTGGTCTGGCCCGAAAGCCTTGCAACTGACGAGCTCATAGCTCAGATCCGTTGCGCGTTTACACTGGGCAACGAGCGAACTCCTCGCCAAGACATCGAGTTTACAATCAACCAACTGGTTGAGATCGCGGTACGGGCGCTTTCCACCGGGGTGAATGACCCATTCACGGCAGTTGCGTGTGTGGATCACCTCGGGTCCGCATTGTCTCGCTTGGCTCAACGCGGGATGCCATCGCCATATCGACATGACAAGCAGGACCAGCTTCGGTTGATTACGCCTACCGTCTCCTTTTCGATATTCGCGGACGCGGCGTTCAACCAAATTCGGCAGAATAGCCGCTCCTGCGCCGCAGTGACCATCCGCCTACTGGAAACGATTGCCGTGGTCGCTGAGTTTGCACATCGCGCAAAGGATCGCGCTGCGCTCTTAAGACATGCCCAGATGATTAACCGAGGAGCTAGCGAGGGATTGTCGGAAAGCGAGGACCGCCGGGTGGTGGAAGAGCACTACGAGGCGGCGCGCCAGTTACTCAGCGAACCGGAAAAGCCTAACATGTGAAATACATTTACACGCGTAAAGGATTCAAGGGGCAAGGTAGTTTATAGCAAAGCCGGACACGTCGAGTATGGAAATACACTATTAGTATAATTTTTTCTACAGCGCTAATTTCGCTGTTAGCTTTGTCTTTATTTACATCTAAGCGTAATATTAGCGCGAGCACATTTTGTTGTTAATTTTATTTGTGGTAGAGAAAAGGTAATAGGTAATGATTAATACCAAAATATATAAGTCAGTATATACCTTAGCAGAAAAGCTTATGGCTGCTGACAAGAAAGGTGATAAAGAAGCGTTTGCTTTGCATTATGCAGAGCTGAAAGCACTTTGCACCGAACACGAAAATACCAACAAAGATCACCCGGAACAATGGGAAACACTTGCAGACTTTACCGAACAATTTGATGAAGCACTGGCTGGTTACGAAAAAGCGCTGGAAAAAGCCATCGCGATTAATTCAAAGGAGCATATCGCCTCTATCGCATTCTCTATGGCCAGCTTACAAATTGAATTAGGTCATACTGATGCCGCGATAAAAAATCTGCAATATGCAAAAATCAGCGCTAATAAAATTGATGATAAAGACTTTAAAATAGAAATAGACGAACTACTGGCAACGCTATTAGCTAACTAAGCTTAACCGAACGATAAGCGTCAATAATATGCTGCACATTGGCGTTGTTGCCTTGCTGAATGCGTTGGTAGTGGTTAAGCGTGTTATCTAAGTAGTTGGCGGTAATCTCAGCTTGCTGCACTGATTTGGCATGCCAGATTTTGTCGCCAACCTCACTGATTTTTCTGGTGATATCAGCTGCCGATGAAACCAGAATAATTTCATAAAAACGTTGATTATCTTCAACTAACGCTTCATGTTGCAAACTAAATTCAAGCTCAATTAAGCTGCGCCGTAATGCAAAATGGTGATATACCGGACACAGCAAAAATTCAATGTTTAACCTTGGGTATTGCTGATAAATAGCCTTTACAAACTGGATTATTAAATCCCCGCCTACCCCGGCAATGATGACTAAATGTGTTCCTTCATAATCTGCCAAGGGTAAGCTTGCCGCATCTAAGCAGTGCGTTTGCCAGCGTGAATTAGGGTAATGTTGGCACAATTTGCTGTTAAGTTCAGCCATTAACTGCGGAACAATATCAACAAAATGCACGGTGTTAGCGGCTTGCCGGGACAATAAAGCGGCCCCCAGAAAGCCATGATCACAGCAACAATCCCAAATATGGCTATAATCTGCGGTTACCATGTGTTCAATCTGCTGTAATCGTTTACTGAGTTTCAAGCACCAAGCCTAGTTAATGGTAAAAACGAGCACAGTGTAATAGTTTTATTGCCTTTAGCGAAGTTAGTAATAACACTTGAGCGTAAAACTAACACCTAAAGACACCATGCTATTGCTATTAGCTCAGCCCATTACCAAAACGGATTTGGTATTAACAAACTCTCGCATACCGAAGCCGCCATGTTCGCGGCCATAGCCAGAATCTTTAACGCCGCCAAACGGCATTTTCGGGTTAGCCAAACCAAAGCCATTAATGAATACCATGCCGGTATCAAAATACTTTGTGGCTAATTCGATCGCTTGTTCAGTATCTTCCGTAATAATACCGCCACCAAGGCCAAAGGGGCTGTCATTGGCAATACGCATGGCGTCTGTGGCGTCTGCGGCGCGGATTAGCGAGGCAACGGGCCCGAATAATTCAGCATCATAGGCAGGCTGGCCAGGGGATACCTCTGCCAGCACGGTTGCTGGATAGTAAAAGCCAGCGCAATCTGGAATGTTGCCACCACAAAGAATTTTTGCTCCTTTTGCGACACTTTCTTCGACTTGTTGGTGCAAGTCATCGCGCAGATCTTGTCGGGCCATTGGTCCGAGGTCGACCGTATCAGACATCGGATCACCCATTTTTACCTGTTGCATTGCTTTTACGAAGGCATCACGGAACTGATCATAAATCGCGTCCACAACAATAAACCGTTTTGCCGCAATGCAGGTCTCACCGTTGTTATAGATACGCCCCTGAACACATATTTTAACTGCTTTTTCTAAATCGGCATCTTCCAGCACAAGGTAAGCATCATTAGAGCCCAGTTCAAGCACCGTTTTCTTTAGCTCAGCGGCCGCTTGCTGCCCCACTATACGCCCGGCCGCCGGGCTACCAGTCAGGGTTACGCCGCGCACGCGTCGGTGTTTAATAACAGTTTCTGATTGATCGTGATCAACAAGCAGCACCGAGAACAGTGCGGCGGGCAGCCCTGCACTTTGATAAATTTCTTCAAGCAGCAACCCCGTTCCTGTTACCGATTCCGCATGCTTGAGCAACACCCCATTTCCCGCCATTAGATTAGCGATTGAATAGCGGATAACCTGATATGCCGGATAATTCCAGGGCTGAATGCCGAAAATAATCCCGATCGGTTCATAGCAAATAAGGCCATATTGTCCATCGCCGAGATCGCGCTTTTCTGACGCAAGATGCTCTGGCGCACTGGCGACCGTGTAGTCACAAATAGCCGCGCAAAGTTCAACTTCCTCAAGGCTTTGCTGCAAAAGTTTACCCATCTCATCGGTCATTACACGGGCAAGCTCATGCTTGCGGTTAAGTAACGCCTGGCCAATTTTCTTGATGATGTCACCGCGATATTCGAGTGACTGATGACGCCAATCAAGAAACGCCGTATGGCAATTTTCAACGATGCTCAACACAGCGTCGTCGGTCATTATTTTGTAGGTATTAAGCTTATTACCAGAAGCAGGGTTAATAGTTTTAAGCATATTCGTCATGTGTTCTCCTAAATATAGGTAAAAGATAAGCATAGTCCATACGGTAAACTTAGCCTACAACGTCACCGCGTGAAGGGGCGTCAAGCGTTTCAAGATCAGTATCATTGCCTGCACTCAACTTGGTCAAGCTCGTTAAGGGGCGCGTAGGGTTCTCGTCTGACCCGCCATACTGGTCTGAGCGATGATTTAAGGACAATCGAGAAATCGTTCACTAACCAGGGAATCTCAGCGGTTTCCAGCGCGCGAGGCTTCGATACGGGCCCAAATCCGTCGCCTATAAATGTCTTTGCATCCGCCACAATCGCAGACGACGCAACAGGTGACTGCCCGTCCGGTTGCAAAGAGGTGTGGGAAATGCAGCCGACATGCCAGAGCTGAACGAATATTCGTCCAGCTTTCTCATGCACCGCGTTGGTTACCACTTTCCATGCTTCAGTCTGAGTTTTCGAATAGACGCCTGGCATGTCGCTTTCAAGATTTGCTTGATTGCTGGTCAGGGGTGCTTTAACGATACGATTGGAGAGGCTGATGCCTCCCCGCTGTATTGGCGAGAATAGTTTGGCTGTCATACGGGTTACCCAGTTTTACATGATAAAAATGAAGTAAGATGGAGCTTGCCACACTACAAGCAAACCGCCTCAGAAGGTTCATCGCTAACTGAGCGGACCTGTCTATTTTTCAGGTACCTTAGACAGATATCATTATCAGGAAGTAATCAACATTGTTAGTAATGCCAAAGCTTTTGTCTGTTCGATGCCACACACTACAACAAGAATGGGTTATCGAATCAACCGGAGCGACACAGTTAGCAATGAGCAAACGCAAGCCAAATAACTTTTGATGGCTTTGGATGACTTTGGGGCAAGCAGATTGGTTCGGTATAGCACAGACAGCTTTTCGAAGGCCTGATAACGTAAGCCTTTTAAAGCCGGCCCGACATTCCAGACAGCGATGCACCCTGCTATCTTGTTTGACACCCGAGAGAAAAATCAGTGATGCGCCCAGTCAGTGATGCGCGGAAAAAGATCTGGCGCATCGCGTACTGTAAATTGAATAACGTAATCACCAGGAATAACAACAAGGAGATGACGATGACTGAAAACTTAAATCCGGTGAACGCCTTCCAAAGATCACCGTATCACGCCTCGACTGGCGTATAGACTGATGCCCATACGTGAAGTTGATGTTGCCATCATCGGTGCGGGCACAGCAGGCATGGGAGCCTTTAGCGCCGCGCGAAAGCACACCAACAATCTGGTGCTGATCGAGGGCGGCCCCTATGGCACCACCTGTGCACGGGTCGGCTGCATGCCATCAAAGCTGTTGATCGCGGCGGCTGAGGCCGCCGAAGCTGTGCGCACGGCGGCCGGTTTCGGTGTTCACGTTGCGCCGCCGCGCATCGACGGCGCCGAGGTAATGGCGAGGATTGGCCGCGAGCGCGACCGTTTCGTAAGCTTTGTACTGGACGCGGTAGAGGCCATCGACCCTGCCCAACGCCTGAAAGGCTGCGCGCGATTCGAAGGTCCGCATACCCTGCAGCTTGACACTGGCGAGACCCTGCACGCTGCACGAATCGTTGTGGCTACTGGCTCTGTGCCAGTGCGGCCAAAGGCATTCGATGCGGTGGGCAACCGACTTATCGTCAACGATGATGTGTTTAATTGGACTGATTTGCCAAAGGCTGTCGCAGTGTTTGGCGGCGGCGTGCTGGGCTTAGAAATAGCGCAAGCACTGCACCGGCTTGGCGTACGCGTCCGGTTGTTCGGCAAGGGTGGCAGCGTCGGCCAGTTAAGCGACCCTGCAGTGCGTAAGGCTGCCGCTGCCGCTATTGGCGCAGATCTGCCGTTCGACCCCGATGCAGACGTGCAGAACATCGCGCGTGAGGGTGACGAAGTGATCGTGCGATTCACTGAAGCTGGCGAATGCCGCGAAGAGCGGTTCGACTGGCTGCTGGCTGCCACAGGACGCCAACCTGTACTCGATGGACTAAACCTCGTTGCATCAGGCCTCACGCTTGATGATCGAGGGATGCCACAGGTCGATCCGCTGACGATGCAGGCCGAGGCGGGGCACATTTTTTTCGCCGGTGATGTCGCCGCCCGCATTCCGTTACTGCACGAAGCGGCAGACGACGGCCGTATCGCGGGCGACAACGCCGGGCGATTCCCCGAAACGTTGACTCACTCGCGGCGCACGCCGCTCGCCATCGCGTTTACTGATCCGAATATCGCCACTGTTGGCGCGTCATTCGCTGAATTGACGGACGCCTGCTGCGACTTCGCTATTGGCGAGGTGGATTTTTCCAATCAGGGGCGGGCGCGCGTGCTGCGACAGAACCGAGGGCTGCTGCGGCTTTATGCAGAGCGCGGTACCGGCCGTCTGCTTGGCGCCGAAATGGCTGCGCCTAGGGCTGAGCATCTGGCGCATCTGCTAGCCTGGGCGATACAGTCCGGGATAGATGTGGAAACCGCGCTGGCCATGCCCTTCTACCACCCGGTTATCGAGGAGGGTCTGCGCACCGCCTTGCGCGATCTCAGCCTGAACTTGGGTCGTCAATCCGACAATCCCCCGTGCAGTATCGACTGCGGCCCTGGTGCCTGAGGCACATGTCGTTATTTTCATTGACATATGAATTTTTATCTTTGCGATATAGCGAATTACTGTTTTGGGATACAGTACAATGCTGTAAGGATGGGGTTGCTGAACTTACAAGGCAACAGTTAGCCGCTGTTGCCGTGGTAATAATAAGGATTAGTAACGAACGATAATGGTCTTAAAACCGCAGAAAATTGATTGCTGGGTTGGTTTAATGACCTAACACATTTTTATCGTTTTTCTTTGTCGATTTGGCCGCTTTCTTTTCTTTAGCAGTTAAAAGCGGTTTCTTTTTAACGTCTTTTTTACTGTCTTGACCTTTACTCATGATGTTTACCTGCATTAATTAATAAGGATAACTGAATTAACTTAACGGTACGGCGCATAACTAACATATTATGGCCTTAATTAAATAAAGCGCAACTGCTCTACTACTCAAGCTCAATCATTACTTCATTTCGGCGCAGCATTGGCAACGTAATCGGGCCGTTATAGCCAGCTTCTACTGGCTGACCTTTTGCCGTGTAACCATTTTTTGCTATCCAATCAACCAAGATTTTTGTGTGTTTGGCTACGTTTCGCTCGCTAAGCGTACCGCTAAATTGAATAGCCGCCACTTTATAGTTTTTAAGCTCACTAACCAGCACATCTGGGTTAGTAGGTTTAGGGGTTGTTTGTAGCGTAAAATCTTTTGGCATAACAAACGACATCATAGACGTCCCTGCCTGCGCATTCATTAACACCGGGGCAGTCATGGAAATTTCAGTGCCTTTATTTTTGGTCGTGTTGCCCGCTTGGTTATCCATAATTACCGGGGCAGTCATTGCTATTTCGGCCGCGCCTTCGTTCTCGCCGGTAATGTATTTAAACAGTTTTCTAAAGGCGCTATTTCGGCCATCACCCGCCATATCGGTTGACACTATTACCATAGAATCGTAGTTACGCACTTCAATTTTTTGTGCTTCGTCAGATTTTAATAAGGTGTAAGGGGCGGTTTCGACATTACTTTGGCCAAATACTGAACAGCCAGCCAAAAAGATAGAAGCAAATATTGAGAGTAGTAATTTCACGTATCGTCCTTAATTAGAATAAATATAAAGCTTATACGAAGCGTAGCAGACAACGGAGCATGTTTTTATTTTTGAGCCGCACCAAGCCACAACCCTGCTCCACAAGCCATTAACCATAACAACAGCGATAACACCATATAGCCAGCTGCTAATAGCTGTTTTTCGGCTTGCACTAGTTGCATTACCTCAAGGCTGAAAATAGAGAATGTGGTAAAACCGGCACACACTCCACTTAACATAAACTGTTTTTGCCAATCACTTACCTGCCAACGGCCACCGGGCCCGGTTAAGCTGGCGTAGCAGCCAATCCAGAACGAGCCAATAACATTTACCAGTAAGGTGGCAAGGGGCAAGGTATCAACAGGGGTTGCCAACCACCACGAGCAGCCATAACGAAGTAAAGCGCCAATAGCACTTCCCAGGCCAACGGCCAATAACAAGCCTGGCTTTAGCATAGCCAATTACCCAAGGCAAAACCTGCAAAAACCAGGCCTAAGCAAAGGCCAAACGACAAACCGATATTGGTCAGCGCTAGTCGATAATACTGGCTTTGCCATAGTGCCAGCGTTTGTAGGCTAAAAGAAGAAACGGTGGTATAACTGCCTAAAAAACCACTGACGATAATATAGTCGATGTTGGCAACAGCAGAAAAATTAATGATAAGCGCCGCCATTATACCGATAGTAAAAGCACCACTACTATTGACAAATAGCGTAGCCAGTGGAAATCGCACGCCATAATATTTAGCTACAATACCCGACATAACATAACGCAGCATGCCACCACAGGCGGAGGCTAGGGCCAGCATTAACAGCATACCACCGGACTGTACCAGTTCGCTCAAACTGCCTGCTTATTTATAATAGTTCGATAATACCGCTGACACTATCTTGCAGTGCTTGCGCTGTCAAGCAGGGAGCGCTGCCTGCATGTAACGTTATAATTGTTCTATTTTTTGTCGTTTTGTTGCGATATATCAATTATATAATCTGAATATGCTTTGAGGTATGTTGGCTAATTGCTATACACTAAAATAATTAACCCTGGCAACCTTAGCGGAGGCAAAGTGCTGCAGCAATTTTTAAATCAACTGCTTCACGCACTAAAAAACTTATTACCGATAGTGCTGGTGGTGGTGTTTTTTCAGCTTGTTATATTTCAGAGCCTGCCATCTGAACCTATCAGTATTGCTGTTGGTTTACTTATTGTTGCCATAGGTATCGCCTTGTTTTTACTTGGGCTGGAGCTCAGTATCTTTCCGGTAGGTAAAAACCTCGCGAACCAATTTGCCCGTAAAGGCTCATTACCACTACTGATGTTTTTTGGTTTTGCTATAGGTTTTGCCGCCGTTATTGCCGAACCTGCACTGATTGCTGTTGCTGAAAAAGCCGAACAGATCAGCGATGGCCGGGTTAACGGTTTAACATTACGGCTTATTGTGGCGCTGTCCGTTGGCGCGGTAATGGTATTAGGCGTTCTGCGGATTATTTTAGGCTGGCCCATTCATTGGCTAATGATTGGCGGTTATATCATAGTATTGCTGGTAACCTTTTTTGCGCCCGCAGAAATTGTTGGTTTGGCCTATGATTCTGGAGGTGTCACCACCAATATTGTTACTGTACCGCTGGTAGCTGCATTAGGGCTGGGCCTGGCCAGTTCGATTAAAGGCAGAAAGCCACTTACCGACGGTTTTGGCTTAGTCGCTTTAGCCGTGATGGTGCCGATGATCAGTGTGCAACTTTATGGCATTTGGGTATATAACTTCAGTAGTGCCACTGTTATCGCACTCTCAGCTACTGCACCCAGCCAACTGCACTGGTTATTAAACGCCCTGCTCGATTTAGCAACCATGATAAAAGACATTTTACCGATGATAGCCGTCGTTTTAGTCTTTCAATATATTATATTACGCCGACCTCTGCCCAACCCCATTAAAGTGGTGGCGGGTTTTGCGATGGTACTATTGGGCCTATATGCTTTTGTTTTAGGACTAAAACTGGGGTTGTTTCCGGTGGGTACCTTAATGGCAGAGCAGCTGATTAATAAAGGATTTAATAGTCTAATTTTACTATTCGCGTTTATGATTGGCTTTGCTACTACTATGGCCGAACCAGCACTGATTGCTATCGGCAATCAGGCAGAGGAAGCGGCCCGCGGTAAACTTAAAGGTTCAGCTATCAGGCTGATTGTCGCTTTCGGCGTAGCTATTGGTATTACCATAGGCGTTTACCGAATTATTAGTGGCGACTCTATTCACTATTATATTATTGCTGGTTATTTACTGGTGGTAGTACTTACGGCCTTTGCACCTAAATACATAGTGGCATTGGCCTTTGATTTGGGCGGCGTAACCACGTCTGAAGTAACGGTACCACTGGTAACCGCACTGGGTATTGGCTTGGCCAGTTCCATTGAGGGTCGTAATGTATTAATTGACGGCTTTGGCTTAATAGCTTTCGCCTCTATTTTTCCAATTATAACGGTGATGTTGTATGCCATCGTAGTAGAACGTTTTAGTACGGTTAGGAGTAAACCAATATGAAATTTTCGGCAATAGTTGTTATTGCACCAGATGATCTGGAAGAACAGGCTATCGCACAGGCAAAACAGGCCGGTGCCACCGGTATTACCATTTTATCTGGCAGGGGTATTGGCGGTGAAAACCGCAAAACTTTTTTTGGTATGACTTTCGAAGGCAGCCAGTCGGTATTATTAATGGTTGTTGCCAAACACTTGTCTTTGCCCATCTTGAAGAAAATGAGAGGTTTATTACTGGATCAGGGTAATTCCCGTGGTATTGCCTTCACGGTATCAATTGATCATTTAACCGGCTTGGATATGGGCCAGGTAATGAAATTTGAACAACACTTGCGCGAGCAAAACGACTAGGAGCAAATAATGGCCGTTAAATTAGTTAAACATTTGATGGTAGCAAACGTAGTATGCATTTCGCCGTTTAGTACTCTGCGGGAAGCACTTAGTTTGATGAAAAAACACACTATTAAGTGTCTGGTGGTCGACCGCCAAACGCCTCATGATGCTTACGGTTTAATTACCTACACGAATATTTTAAAGACGATTATTGCTGAAGAAGGCGATATCGACCTGATTAATGTTTACGATGTTTGTATTAAGCCTGCATTGGCCGTTAGTCAGGAAATGGCGGTAAAGTATGCAGCTGACTTAATGATCCAACATCACTTAAAACGCTTGCTGGTAACCAGTGACAACCAACTGGTGGGCTTGCTTACCGTGGATGACATGGTTAAGGATATTTTATTGTTGATTGATTAAGCTGAATTAATGCCCTAATTATTGTTTAGTAAAAGTAGCAACTGATTACGCTGCTGCTCTACATCTTGCGCATCAAACGGCAGCACTACATCGTCTTTGCCATTGCCGGTTATATCGGCTACCAGTACTTTTCGGGCATCGCGAGGTAGCTTAAGCTTTACCTGCTCTGGCCGACGACTAAAAAGACGACTGGGCTCAGGCCCGTAAAAGTTTAACTGATTACCACCCTCGCCCACAATCAGGCTTTTCTTGCCATTGCCTTCCAGGTTAGCCAGTTTGAACAATGGCATGTCGTAGCGCAGATCACTAATGCTAACATCGATTGTGGCAACTTGTTGAAAATCGGGTTTGGCATTGTATTGCCGCTGAGCATTTAATAAATAAAAGTCGATATCTAATTTAGCACTGCCTCTTAACAACACCCGCACTATGGTACCTACGCCAAAATCTGTACTGGGAATATAAAAGTCTTGCCGGCCATCGGCATTAAAATCAGCAATAACCACATCAATCGGTGACGTGTCGGTGGTGATCCAGGTATCTGGCTCGGCGTTAAAATGTAAACCTGCTGGCGTTTTTTCACCAAAATGCACCCGAAAACTGTTATTGCGCTTCAGCGCATCGGCCAGTTGCTCACGATTCACCACTAAATCTGGTGTACCGTCGCCATCAATGTCGGTTATTTCACGTAAACTATCAATATTCTGCCCGGTATAACTGCGCCCGGCGTCATTACGCTGATCGGCCTCTTGTTCAGTCGACAATGCTACCGGCCAGTTTTGCAATACCGGCTCGGTATTAAAGCTACCATCAGGTAGTTGATAAAAAACTTGAAACTTACCACCAACAACAAAGGCCAAATCAAGCCTGCCGTCTAAATCAACATCGACCACATGGTGGCGCCGTGGCTCATAACTGGGGCTGTCACGCCAACTGGTTACTTCAGCATTGATATTCAATGAGTACTGGCTAAAACTGCCGTCGGCTTGCTGGCGAAATAAGTGGCTTTTGCTAAAATCGGTTACTAGAAAGTCGGCCTGTTGGCCGCCAAGTTCCAGCACAAAATCAGTTTGTCGTAAGCGATTTTTATCTAACACCCGGTATATTGAAGGGCTTTGCAGCAACGGCTCAGTATTGCCACTTACGGGGTTATACCAACTTATACCATCAAGGGTGAGAAATACCACAGCCTGGCGCGGTAGAAGGTTGCCAGTAACTATTGTGGCTTGACTAAAGTACTGGGCATTATCCGGAATTTTAATTAACTGAGTGCGGTAATCGGCTAAATCAACCAGAGTTAACCAACGCTCAAATTGACTAAAACCAGAAACGGCCAATTGCTTTGCTGCAGGCAGATGTACAATATTGCCGTTTGCCGGATGGCCAAGTGCAATGGTAATTTTATCAAGTTGCTTGGCACCAAGCGGCAAACTTAATACTAATAATAGCCAGCATCGATTTCTCACGTTCAATATCCCTGTGTTAACAGCTGTCACCAACCCGGCAAACTGCCATACTATATCGTTGCCATTACACAGCAGCAAGCCACGTTAACGCCTATAATAAAAAAGCCAGCGTAATGCTGGCCTTATCTATAACACTACTTTTAGTGTTAACAGTATTAATTAACGGGCATTGGTGCTTTCAAAAATTTTGTCAGCAGATGCCGCCACAAATCCGCTATACAACATACCGTTCGCCAGCGGATAACGGCGGGCAAACTCGTAAAAACAGCTGGGAATAGTAGCAATACCATCACTAAACTGTACTGGTTGTAAATCGGCCAGAGTAGACGATTGCTCTAAATACACCTCTGGCGTACCTTTAATTTCGCCACCTGACGTATTAAGCAAAAAGCCAGCTTGTTTAAGCGTAGTATTAACCTGCTCTAAACTACTAAAGCTGTGCAGCTCATTAACACTAACGGTAAAATGGTTAGCGCGATAACCCCAAGCAGCAACCCAGGCGGCGTACTCACTTTCGGCCAGTAAATGCTCATATGTAGCCTGACTCAGCTGCCAGTGAACGCCACTGTATAAAAAGTTGGCGGCAATAACAGCGTCAGCCGGAATTTGCGCTACCAGCGCGGTAATGGTATCGCGCAAATAGGCAGAACACTTATCCAGTAATAGCTCCGAAATAAACACTTTTGGCTGGTTACGGTCTGGGTGCTCATAATGCCGGGCATACAGCTTTTTTGCTTCAAAGTGATATTCACCACATTGCTCATACCCCAGCGCCAAAAAATGCGCTGCCAGTTTGTCCAGATTTACTTTCTCCAGATTAAAGGTACGTAAGGCAATATGATCATTACTAACATCATCCTGCTGTGACGACCCCAACAACTGGTGCACTTTTTTGGCAGAAGGCGTTACCGCAACATAGTCTTGCCATAAGTTGGCGAACAGGGCGTTTACATCAGTATGCATAGCTACTCCGATTTAAGTCTTTTTATACAATTAATAACAGTAATTTTACTATCAACATTTTTAAATGGGACAATATTAATGAAACAGTCTACGGCGCACAGCCATTATCAGCTCTGATCTAAATTAATAAAACGTGCCATATCACCCTCTTTTAACGCCAGTACCGCCGCTAACGCTGGGCTAATCAACAAGGTATTCGTTTGCTCATCAAAACGGGCGGTTTTGCCAAAGCTGGCCCGAAATCCCTGAATAGCAGTATTTGCTACCGCCAGAGTAACGTCGCCCTGCACTTCAACGACCTTAACCGGCACTTTTTTGCTGGCCGCCACCGACTTTATTTGCTGCAACGACGCTTCGACTGTCGGGCCGGCATCAAATAAATCAATATAACCACGGTGGCAAAAACCTTCTTTTTCCAACATCCGCAGTGCGGGCTTAGTATTTTCATGCACTTGCCCAATAACCTGCTGCGCCGACTCCGGTAGCAAACCAACATAAATGGGATGGCGTGGCATCAGTTCCGCAATAAAGGCTTTTTTACCTACCCCAATAAGCTGATCAGCGGTCGGAAAATCAATGGTTAAAAACAATCTTTGCAGCCAGTGCCAAAATGGTGGCTGGCCGTCTTTATCGGCCGCACCACGCATTTCAGCAATAACGTTGTTGGCGAAACGCTGCGGGTGTTCGGCCATAAATAAAAACCGTACCTTCGATAAAAAGCGGCCAGCATGATTACGCCGGTAACTTTCGCGCAAGAACAGCGTACAAATTTCTGAAGCACCAGTGTAGTCATTGCACAGTGTTAATGTTTTTAACTGGTTTATAACGTTCAGTTCTGCACTGTGATGCACTATGGTGTTCTGCTGAAAATGATACAACGGCGTTTGCAAACCCACCGCGGCCTCAATACCCGTAGTGCCAACAATTTCACCGGTTGTTGTATCTTCCAGCACAAATAAATAGCCTTGATCGCCCGGGCTTTCGACTACCGCGTTAAAGCTTTGCTCGGCATGCTTAATTTTTTCCGATAACCGAGCATCGTGTACCGGTAACGAGGTAAAACCATGGCCAGATTCAATGGCTATTTGTTTTAATGCTGCAAAATCAGCAGTAGTGATGGGCCTGATAACCAGCATAAATTATGCCTGCTTTGCCATGGGAGCAGCCACTTGAGCAATAGCTTGCTCAAAACGGGCCATACCTTCAATAATATCCGCATCGGGGATCACCAATGACGGTGCAAAGCGCACCACATTCATCCCTGCCACTAAGGTCATAACACCGTGCTGGCTGCCCGCCAGCATAATATCGCGCGCTTTGCCCGCATAATCAGCATTTAACACCGCACCAATCAATAAACCCATACCGCGCACTTCGCTAAAAACACGGTATTTAGCATTTATCCGGTGTAATTCCTGCTTAAATAACTCAGCTTTGTCTGTTACGCCCTGCAATACTTCTGGCGTATTTACGGTATTAACAGCGGCCAATGCCACCGCACAACCAAGCGGGTTGCCGCCATAAGTGGAACCATGCGTGCCCACCACTAAATGTTTGGCAATCTCGGTGGTGGTTAACATAGCGCCAATCGGAAAACCGCCACCTAATGCTTTGGCAGTGGTTAAAATATCTGGCGTAACGCCATACGCCATATAAGCATAAAGCTCACCGGTGCGGCCCACACCGGTTTGTACTTCATCAAAAATCAGTAAGGCGTTATTGGCATCACACAATTCTCGTACGCCTTGAATAAAATCGTTGGTGGCTGGCACTACACCACCCTCGCCCTGCATTGGCTCAACCATTACCGCACAGGTATTGGCATTTATCAGCGCTTTTAAGCTATCAAGGTTATTAAACTCAGCATGCTCTATCCCTTCAGGTTTAGGGCCAAAACCATCAGAGTAAGCTGGTTGGCCACCAACAGTAACGGTAAAAAAGGTACGGCCATGAAAGCCTTGCTTAAAGGCAATAATCTGATCTTTAGCCGCACCATATTTATCTTTGGCAACACGGCGGGCTAATTTTAACGCGGCCTCGTTTGCCTCGGCACCCGAATTAGCAAAATACACTTTTTCAGCAAAGGTACTATCAACCAGTGCTTTGGCTAATAATAATGCCGGCTCATTGGTTAATACATTTGATAAATGCCACAGTTTGTCGGCCTGGGTTTTTAAGGCCGTTACCAGTGCTGGGTGGCAATGTCCCAGACAATTCACGGCAATGCCACCGGCAAAGTCGATATACTCTTTACCCGCCTGATCCCATAGCCGTGACCCTTCACCTTTAACCGGAATAATTTGCGCCGGAGCATAGTTAGGCACCATTACATCATCAAACATACTTCTGGTCGGTTGCATATAAACCTCTTTGTTATCAGCTATCGCCCCCGTTAATACCGTTAGCTTAGGTTGGGGCTTACACAATTGAACTATTATATTCGCTAGCCATAACAATGTGCAGTATCATTATTATCAATTTAATAGGTAAATATTACATTTTAACGGAAGGAGTTAGCAAAGTGATAACCAAAGACGATGAAAAGCTCTTAGCGGTACTGCAATATAACGCCAGGGCCAGTATTTCTGACCTGGCGCGGCAGCTTACTGTGTCGCGTTCTACCGTGCAAACCCGCTTGCAAAAGCTTGAGTTAAGCGGCGTAATTAAAGGTTATACGGTAGAATATGGAGACGACTATTTAGCTACTCTGGTTGCGGCGCATGTCAGTATTAAAGTGCGGCAAAAACTGACTGCCCGTACCAATATTGAGCTTAAGCAACTGCCGCAGGTCGCCGCGCTGTATGCGATTAGCGGCGAGTTCGATTTAATTGCCATAGTACAGGCACAAAATACTGAGCAGCTTAGCCATATTCTGGATGATATTGGCAATTTAGAAGGGGTTGAGCGCACTACGTCTTCGGTTATTCTGGAAACCAAATTTAAGCGCTAAGGAACATTTTAATGTCAGAGCCCCTAACACAAGTCAGCTTGCGTGAAGCTTTTTTATACTGGCTAAAACTGGGTTTTATTAGCTTTGGTGGCCCTGCCGGGCAGCTGAGCATGATGCATCAGGAATTAGTAGAAAAACGGCGCTGGATTTCTGAACAACGCTTTTTGCATGCGTTAAATTACACCATGCTGTTGCCCGGACCAGAAGCACAACAATTAGCCACCTACATTGGCTGGTTATTGCATGGCAAACGTGGCGCGTTTATCGCTGGCCTGCTGTTTATTCTGCCGTCATTTTTTATCTTATCGGGGCTGGCCTGGTTGTATTTGGTGCATGGCGATGTACCTGTGGTACAAGGTGTGCTGTACGGCATTAAACCGGCAGTTACTGCTATTGTTCTGTTTGCTGCCTGGCGCCTGGCAAAAAAAACCTTACATACCCCTGCTTTGCAAGCACTGGCATTGCTAGCATTAATCGGTATTGCCGCTTTTAAGCTGCCCTTTCCACTGATTATTTTTACTGCGGCGCTGGCAGGTTTAGTGTTAATGAAGTGGTTTCCACACCAATTAAAGGTACCCGCGAGCCACGTGGCAGCGCCATCGGCGGCAACTACTGCAGCCGTTATTAATGATCAAAGCGCGGTATCTGCCCGGCAACGCTTTAGCTGGCGCAAACTGCTCATCGCGGTGGCAATCGGCATTATTGTCTGGCTGGCAGCAATTGGCCTGTTAACTACCGTCTATGGCTGGCACAGCACGCAAACCCAGTTAGCCTGGTTTTTTACTAAAGCCGCTTTACTCACTTTTGGTGGTGCCTATGCGGTACTGCCTTATGTTTATCAAGCTGCCGTTGAACAATATCAGTGGCTTACTGCTTTACAGATGATAGATGGCCTGGCGCTAGGTGAAAGCACGCCAGGGCCACTTATTATGGTAGTTACTTTTGTCGGCTTTGTGGCTGGCTGGAGCCAGCAATTGTTTGGCGCCGATAGTCTGTTGCAAGCCGGTATTATGGCGGCAGCAATTGTCACTTTTTTTACTTTTTTACCGTCATTTTTATTTATTATCGCCGGCGCACCGCTGGTTGAGGCCAGCCGGCAACACAGCGCATTTACCGGCCCTCTAACGGCCATTACCGCGGCTGTAGTGGGGGTTATTGTTAATTTGGCGCTGTTTTTTGGCTACTACGTGCTGTGGCCAGCAGGCTTTGCCGGCCAGTTTGATATAAAAGCACTACTGCTGGGATGCGCTGCTGCGCTGGCGCTGTTTAAATTTCAGCACAGTATTATGCGGGTGCTGGTTTTTGCAGCCGCTGCCGGGGTATTGCTTAGCCTGTTTCAATAAACGTTATCAGCGCCGCAACAGTGTGACAGTAGCGGGTCTTGCTTGTTGCCACAGCGTTGGCGTAGCTTTTAAATAATCTATCATGGCAATGGCAGCAACTTTACAATCGTTACCCGCTACTTTACACGGCAAACCCTCCGCTTGTTGATAGTGTGCTACAAAGGCCTGCTGGCCGCTGCTATCGGTGATGGCATCGACCCGCTTCACCGGATAAATCGCTAATTGTTGCTGCTCAATAATCAGATCCAGCCGATCGGTACCCTGCTGCTGTACTTGTTGCAGCCGCTGCCATCCGTCATTGCCATTCGCCAGATAATTGGTCGTGGCCAAGCTGTATCTCGTATCAGGATCAATGTCCTGCCAACGTTCGCCGTCTAACCACTGTAATTGCTGCAACACAGCCTGACCACTAGCATGTTCTTGAGCGATATAGCGCAAATGACTGCTGTAGGGAAATTTTCCAGCATGCGCGCCAGCCGGTAAGGTGGCGTTGATCACTTGCAGTAGCAGCTCGCTAAGCTCTGCACCTGTTAGGGTAACAATGCTCAGCGGCGTATCAAATGGCAGAATTTCTAAACGAATATGCCCTTCATAAATAGCACCGGCTTCTAGGTTAGCCCGGATATTGCCGGCGCCAATCAGGGCAAAATCGACCTGGCGACCAGTTTTAGCCCGCACCGCCGGCATATTTAACCAATAATACATGGCATCGGTAATATGGCCAGCCAACACTGAGCCATGCTGATCGCTACCATCGGTTCCCGGCAAACGAACATGCGAAATGCTCTGCTCAGTGACGCTGATTTGTTCGCCATACGCCTGTCGTACTGCCGGTAAATACACCTGATTCAGCACCTGGCGCAATTCTGGGTTTTCTTCAGTTATCGCGGTACGTTGTAAACGGTTAATGTAACTCTCTACTGTTAACTGCTCAGTTGCCGCTATGCGGCTGTTATCACTGCGAAGTGGTAGGGTAAAATAGTCACGACTGGCCAATAGGGTGTTTTCACCCTGACACTGCGTTAAGCGGCCGGTATTATCAAATGTCACCTCAGCCAACCCCACTGCCTGGGCAAACTGACCCGCCTGCACAATACAGGTAACGCCAAGACCATCCGGGTTAGTGATATTGTCGGCATACGGCGCCTGCTGGCCCAAATACCATTGGCTAAAATTACCCAATAAACTGTGTGAGTGGCCGCCAACGATCACATCAATGCCATTAACTTGTTGTGCCAGATTAATATCGCGTTGATAGCCCAAGTGAGTTAACGCAATAATGTGGTTTATGCCCTTTGCCTGCAAATAATCAACGGTAGCCTGTGCTGCGCTAACCTCACCGGCAAACACCAGCTGGCCGGTATCGGGCACCATGCTGCGCATATTTTCCAGCGCTAACCCAAAAACGGCCACCGCAGTTTTATTTGCGGTATCGGTGATATTTTTAACCGCAATAAGCTCAGTGCCTTCAAGCACAAAAAGCTGATAAGCTTTTAAATTGGCTACTGCGGCTAAAGCGGGCTCTGCCGTATTATCAACATTAGCGGCCAATAGTGGAAAATTAATATTCTCAGCAAAATCGGCTAGTTTATCTAAGCCAATATCAAACTCATGGTTACCCAGCGCCATAGCGTCAATACCCATGCGATTTAAAATATCAATGTTAATTTTCTGCTCAAAAATCTCAAAATACGCGCTGCCTTTAAAGGCATCACCACCGTGTAAAAAAAGTGACGCAACGCCACGTGCGGTGGCCTCACGTTGTAATTGCCGTGCTTTGGTTAATAAACGTGGATGGCCGCCAATATAGGTATAAAGCGGCATACCCGTTGGGCCTTTTACCTTAGCCGGGGTAGCGTCAAATTGAGAGTGAGTGTCATTAATATGCACAATGCTTAGCGTAACACCTGAGTTCGTTTTAGGTTGACTACTGCAACCGCTTACCAACAGCAATGCCAGCAGCATAACGGCCGCAGTGTGGCTTACTGGTTTCTTAATCACAATACGGCCCGAATTTTTTCAGATAACGCTTTTATTTTTGCCATATCGCCTTGCTCAGCACCATGGCGCTGTAATTGTGATAAATGGGTTGGTATTAAATGAAAATGCAAATGTGGCACAGTTTGTCCGGCGGCTTGGCCATTTAGCTGCATCATGATCACGCCCTCAACGCCTAATGTCGATTTTAAGGCTGAGATTACTTTTTGCACCGTTGTCATGGTATGAATAAGGTGTTCCGCCGGTATATCCAGCAGCGTTTCAGCTTCAAATTTCGGGATCACCAAGGTGTGGCCTTCTGCTTGGGGCATGATATCCATAAAAGCCAGACTGTAATCATCTTCATACACTTTAAATGCGGGGATATCGCCACGCAGAATTTTAGCAAAAATATTGTCGGTATCGTAGTTCATGTAATACTCCTTGTTAGCGGGTGTTGCACGAAAGCGTTTTAACTAAACAGATATTTAGCATGAAAACGTAAATGCTGCTCAATAAAACTGGCAATAAAATAGTAGCTGTGGTCATAGCCTTGCTGCAAGCGGATCTCGGCCTTTACTCCCGCTTGTTCTGCCGCAGTAATTAAGCTTTCGGTACACAGCTGCTGCGGATAAAAGTTATCTGCCGTTCCCTGATCGACCAATATTGGCAGCGCCTGCTGCGTTTTTTTCAATAATTCTGAGGCATCATAATGCCGCCATTGGCTTTTATCGTCGCCTAAATAACCGCTAAATGCTTTAATACCCCAGGGGCTTTTTAATGGGTTACAAATAGGCGAAAAGGCAGAAACGGAGCGGTAGCGCTCTGGGTTACGCAAACCAATCACCAACGCACCATGGCCGCCCATTGAATGGCCACTAATGGCCCGAACTGCTGACACAGACAGTTCAGCCTCAACCAGTGCAGGTAACTCACTAACGATATAGTCATACATCTGGTAGTGTTTTGCGAACGGCTCGCGGGTAGCATTTACATAAAAACCGGCCCCTAAACCAAAATCGTAGGCGCCGTTTTCATCATCCGGCACGCCGTCACCGCGGGGGCTGGTATCCGGAATAATCAGTGCTATCCCCAGCTCTGCCGCCACCCGCTGGGCGCCGGCTTTGCCAGAAAAGTTTTCGTCGTTGCAGGTTAAGCCTGACAACCAATACAACGCCGGTACTTTGGTCGTTGCAGCCTGCGGCGGCAAAAACACGGAGAACTGCATTTCGCAGTTCAATACTGTTGACTGATGTTTAAAACGAAGCTGTTTACCGCCAAAGCAAAGCTGCTCGCTTAGTTTGGTTAAAGCTGATGTTGTCATAGGTTATCCCTTTCTGCTGACGGCCAGAGAGGATTAGAACCCCGCACTGGGCGACACAGAGTGTCTGAGCCCTGCCGAAGGCAAAGGGCGAGTTGCTGTGGCGAGCCAGAGCGGGCGTTGTAATCCAACCTGACCCAATCTGCCAAAAATCAAAAATGAATCACCGTGCGAATCGACTTACCCTCATGCATTAAATCAAAGGCTTTATTAATGTCCTCTAATGGCATGGTATGAGTAATAAAAGTATCAAGTTCAAACTCGCCCGCTAAATAACGCTCTACATAGTCTGGTAACTCACTGCGTCCTTTTACGCCACCAAAGGCACTACCGCGCCATACCCGGCCGGTAACCAACTGGAACGGCCGGGTAGAAATTTCCTGGCCCGCACCGGCCACACCAATAATGACCGATTCACCCCAGCCTTTATGACAGCACTCCAACGCCGAGCGCATCACATTAACGTTACCAATACACTCAAACGAGAAATCTACACCGCCGTCAGTCATTTCAACAATTATCTCTTGGATAGGCTTGTCGAATTTTTTTGGGTTAATCACGTCAGTAGCGCCCAATTGTTTGGCAATTTCAAATTTATCTTCGTTAATATCTATGGCAATGATCCGGCTGGCTTTGGCCATCACCGCACCAATAATGGCAGACAAACCTATACCACCTAGGCCAAACACCGCAACAGTATCACCCTCTTTTACCTTAGCGGTGTTCATTACTGCGCCAATACCGGTGGTGACACCACAACCCAATAAGCAGACTTTTTCTAACGGCGCAGCTTTGTTAATTTTGGCTAGTGCAATTTCTGGCAATACCGTGTATTCAGAAAACGTTGACGTGCCCATGTAGTGATAAATCGGCTGGCCATCTTTCGAGAACCGCGTGGTGCCATCGGGCATTAAGCCTTTACCCTGGGTGGCACGAATGGCTTGGCAAAGGTTAGTTTTACCGGATAAACAAAACTTACATTTACCACACTCTGGGGTATAGAGCGGAATAACATGATCGCCGACAGCAACCGAGGTAACGCCCTCGCCGATTGCTGCAACAATACCACCACCTTCATGGCCTAAAATAGCCGGAAAAATTCCCTCCGGATCGTCACCCGACAAGGTAAACGCATCGGTATGACACACACCACTGGCCACAATTTTAACCAACACTTCACCTTTTTGTGGCGGCATTAAATCCACATCTTCAATGGATAACGGCTGGCCGGGACCCCAGGCAACAGCGGCGCGGGTTTTAATCATTTTCATAAGATGTCCTTAAACATTGCTGCGAATTTATCATTTACGACGTTAACTATAACGCGTTTTGCATTATTTCTATATCAGCGTTAACTCAGTAAAATGCAAAGCCGTTTTTCATTTATGCAATAGCCTGTACCTCCTACAACTATATAACCAGGCTATCCAGCCACCACACTTAATTAGCTGACCATTGATAACTGCCCGCCCTGCCCAGATACTATAGCGGTATTTTTGAACATGAATGAAGAGGTAACCACCGCATGACCACGCTGAAAATTGATTTAGTATCAGATATCGCCTGCCCCTGGTGCGCCATCGGCTATGCCCGCCTGGAACAAGCGCTGCAAACCCTACCTGAGCTTGAGGTAGAGCTGGAATGGCATGCTTTTGAGCTTAATCCGGATAAAAATGCCCCACAAGAACCGATTTTACCAGCGTTAAGTCGCAAATATGGCAAAAGTGAAGCAGACATGCGCGCCGCACAAAGTAATATGATGCAAATTGCCAGTGAGCTAGGGCTTAATTTTAAAAAAATGCAACAGCGTTTTACCTGTAACACCTTTGATGCACATCGTTTGGTGAAATGGGCCGATACGCAGCAAAAAGCCACGGCAATGAAGTTAGCGTTATTTGATGCTTATTTTGGTAACGCGGCAGATGTGTCGAATGCCGAAGTATTAAACGCTTGTGCCAGAACAGCCGGTTTAGATGAGACGCAAGCTATGCAGATTTTAGCAAGTGATGACTATGCCAACATTGTTAACTCAGATATCGCTAACTACCAGCAGGCGGGTATTTCGTCGGTACCCGCTTTTATTATTAACAATAAGTATTTGATTTCTGGCGCACAAGAACCGGCCCAACTGGCTGCGAGCCTGCAGCAAATTGCCAGCGAAAAAGCCTGAGCTCTTCTTAACACCGTTGTGGTAATTCAACACTACTGCAACGTTTCCAGCAACAGGGCTATATTCTGGCTGCCGGCAAAGGCATAATCTAGGCTCGTTTCCGCCCAACCGGGACAGCAACGGCTGGTTTAACTCAAGCCAGCCTTCTTTACGTCAGTTTTTCATCAGCAAGCTAACTTACTATTTAGTGTACTTGTCTAACCACGTAAACACTTCGTTATACCAGCGCACGCGGTTATCTTTATTTAAGATCCAGTGATTTTCATCCGGAAAAATGACTAAGCGTGAATCAATACCTTTACGTTGCAGGTTAGTAAACGCCCCTAGGCCCTGGGCATACGGTACGCGGTAATCTTTTAAACCGTGTATTACCAGCATCGGGGTCTGCCATTTCTCTGCCAGTGCCGCCGGATTAAACTTCTGGTAATCACTGCCCTCTTGCCAGGGCGTGCCACCTAAATCAAATTCCGGAAACCATAGCTCTTCAGTGCTGCCGTAAAAACTTGGCATATCATATAAACCAGCATGATTTACCAAACATTTAAAACCGGTTGGCCAATTGCCGGCTATCCAGTTCATCATATAGCCACCATAAGACGCACCAAGGGCACACGCCCGCTCACCATCAATCCACGGCTGCGTCTGTAAAATATAGCTATAGCCTTTCTTTAAATCTTCCAGTGGCTTACCACCCCAATCGCGGCTTATTGAATCAGTAAATGCCTGACCATACCCGGTAGAACCATGAAAATCGACCATCACTACCGCATAGCCTTTGGCCGCATACATTTGCGCATTCCAGCGCTCATTAAACATATTACCAAAACTACCCTGCGGCCCACCGTGTACTAAAAACGCCATAGGATATTTTTTACTGGCATCAAAATTCCACGGTTTAACTAAATAACCATACACCGTGGCATCGTTAGCGCCCTTAAAACTAAATTGCTCATAGTCACCAAATTGCACCTGCTTACGCCAGTCAGCATTAATATCGGTGAGCTGGGCAAGCTGGCTGCCATCAAGGCTAATCTGAAATACCTCGGTTGGCAGATCCAAACGGTGGTTAGTAAAAACCAGTTTGTCACTGGCTACCTGTAAATTACCCGCATAACCGTTGCCATATACTTTTCGCACGTCACCAAAACTGGTGTTAATAGCAAAGATGCTATATTGGCCAACATCCTGAGCGGTAACAAAAATAGTGCGGTTATCACTGCCAAACTGATATTCACTAACAGAGCGGTCAAACTCTGCCGCCAGTGCTTTACGCTGCCCGGTCACCATATCCAGCAACATTAAACCAAAACGGTCAGCCTCAGCCCCCGGTTTGCTCATGGCCAGATACGCCATAAAACGGCCATCAGTCGAAAATATCGGCTTGGCATCCCAGGCCTTGTTCTCTGCGGTTAAGTTAATTTTTTCACCGCCATTAACCGATACCTGAAAAATATCATAATTAGTCTGCCAGGCCTGGTCATTGGCTGGTGCTTTTGCACTAAACACCAGATGCTGGTTATCCGGGGTAAACGCCACCTCGTCTATGCCGGCGATGTCGGTGTCCCAGTCGCTAATCAGGTTTTTCGCTTCGGTCACCATGTCATTGCTTGCGTTAAGTGTCGCAACATGCAACTGACTGCGATAGGGCTCGCGCCAGTGATCCCAGTGCCGCACCATCAGGCTGTCGTAAGCCAGCGCGCTGTCTTTGCGCGCAGCTGCTGTAGTTTTCGCGTCAACAGTACATTGTAAGGTGGCACAACCCGGTAATACAGCCAGTGCCAATGCCAATGTTTTGCCGTCAGCCGCCACTTTAAAGCCTTCAACCGGTAAAGGTAGATTAGTCAGCTGCAGCGCCTCGCCACCATTAAGCGGTAAACGCCATAACTGAGTAGTACCCGTTCGATCCGCTAAAAAATATAAGGCCTGGCCGTCACTACTAAAGGCCAATGCCCGCTCGCTGGAACTACTTTGTGTTAAGCGACGGGCTTCGCTGTTTTCGCGCAAATCTTTTAAGTAAATGTCACTGCTACGATCGGCCGGAGCAAAACCACCATTGGTTTGGCTGTAAGCTAAGTAACGGCCATCGCTTGATAAACTGACAGCGGAGATTTTATTAAATTGATTAAGGTGTTCTACCGTTAACGGCCCTTTCGCCAGAACCGGTAACGCGGTAAGTGCAGCTAACAGCAACAATGGGATTTTCATATTCGCTCCTTTACTAAGCAAAAAAAAGCGCTGTGTAATGGCAGCGCTGATATGTTTTTATTATTGTTCGTTGCGCGTTTTTGCGCCGGGTGTTTTTGCGCTGAGCTTGGCGTCCAACTCGGCAATATTGGCTTTCCAAATTGCCGGCCCTTGTTTATGCACGTTATTACCGTTGGAATCTACGGCGACAGTTACCGGCATGTCTTCAACGTCAAATTCATAAATGGCTTCCATGCCTAAGTCGGCAAAGGCCACCACCCTCGATTTTTTAATGGCTTTAGAGACCAGATAAGCTGCCCCGCCTACTGCCATTAAATACACCGCTTTGTGTTTTTTAATACTCTCTACCGTCATATCGCCGCGCTCAGATTTACCAATCATCCCCAGTAAACCGGTTTGTGACAGCATCATTTCAGTAAATTTATCCATGCGGGTCGCGGTAGTTGGGCCGGCAGGGCCTACCACTTCGTCGCGCACCGCATCAACCGGGCCAACGTAATAAATAAAGCGGTTGTGCAGATCAACACCCTCAGGCATGCCTTCACCTTTATTTAGCATGTCGGCAATACGCTTATGGGCGGCATCGCGACCGGTTAACATTTTGCCACTTAACAATACCGTGTCACCCGCCTGCCAGGTTTGTACGTCTGCCGGGGTAATGGTATTCAGGTTTACCCGACGCACATTTGCACCCAATTCCCAGGTTACCTGTGGCCAGTCTGCCAGTTTTGGTGGGGTTATATTGGCCGGGCCACTGCCATCTAAATGGAAATGCAAATGGCGGGTTGCTGCACAGTTGGGGATCATCACTACCGGCAAACTGGCCGCATGAGTTGGCACACTGTTAATTTTTACATCAACTACCGTCGTTAAACCGCCTAAGCCCTGAGCACCAATCCCCAGTTTGTTCACTTTTTCATACAGCTCCAGGCGAAGCTTTTCATCGGCGGTCTCGGCACCTTTGGCAATAAGCTCTTGAATATTTACCGGCTCCATTAATGCTTCTTTTGCCAGCACCGCCGCTTTTTCGGCAGTACCGCCAATACCAATACCCAACATACCCGGTGGGCACCAGCCGGCGCCCATTTTGGGCAAGGTTTCCAGTACCCAGTCCACAATAGAGTCAGAAGGGTTTAACATGGCCATTTTAGTTTTATTTTCAGAACCACCGCCTTTGGCAGCGATCATCACGTCAACATGATGCCCAGCGACTAAATCGATATGCACCACTGCCGGCGTATTGTCTTTAGTATTTTTTCGCAAACCAGCAGGATCAGCAACAATAGAGGCGCGCAGCGGGTTGTCTGGGTTTAAATATGCACGACGGGTACCTTCGTCTACCATCTGCTGCACCGTTAAATCAGTTTTATCCCACTTCACCTCCATACCCACTTTAACAAAGCAGGTAACAATACCGGTATCCTGACAAATGGGCCGTTGGCCTTCTGCTGACATCCGTGAGTTAATCAGAATTTGGGCGATGGCATCTTTAGCGGCCTGATTTTGCTCTTTATGGTATGCCTGCTCCAGTGCCTGAATAAAATCCAGCGGATGATAGTACGAGATATACTGCAATGCATCGTCAATACTCTCGATAAAGTCTTGTTGGCGAATTACCGTCATGCTTTTTTTCCTTTAGTGTCAAAACTGGCCAATGTCGAGACTGGCTAAACCATTAACTATTGGGTACTCTGCTGGTATAATAGCGCGCATACAAAACAGCGGCTAGCCCTTCTATGCAGCAGTATTTAATTCCACAGCCCGCGCCAAAGGATTTGGCCGAGTTATTCGGCTATGTTGCCCACCAGCCTTGGGCCATGTTGCTCGACTCTGCTGCGGATAATCATCCGAATAGCCGTTACCACATTATGGTAATGCAACCGCTGGCAACCTTAACGGCCAAAGCCGGGGTCTCAACTTTGCAGGATGACCATGGCAAACATGATTATACAGAGGACCCTTTTACAGTATTAGATGGCGCCCTTAAACGCTATTTTCCTAGCGCAGTAACCAGTGAATTGCCCTTTAGTGGCGGCGCCCTCGGCTATTTTGGCTATGATCTCGGCCGCTACCTCGAGCAGCTGCCCTCGCTCAGTCAGCACGATATTCAGCTACCCGATATGGCAATTGGCCTTTACAGCTTTGCACTGGTGCTGGATAAACAATTGCAGCAACTCTGGTGTGTTGATTATAACGGCAATGCGCTAGCACGCTGGCAGCAAATACAACATCACTTTTTAAAAAGTATAACCCGCCCGCCATTTCAGCTTACCAGTGGCTGGCAAGCAAATATGAGCCAGCAGCAATACACTGAGCGTTTTGAGCAAATTCAGCAGCATTTATTAAACGGTAATTGTTATCAAATTAACCTGGCGCAGCGTTTTAGCGCCACGTATCAGGGCGACGAGTGGCAAGCTTATTTAACGCTACGCCAAGCCAATGCCGCGCCTTTTTCAGCGTTTATCCGGCTGGAACATGGCGCAGTGATTAGCATTTCGCCTGAGCGTTTTTTGCAATTAAAAAACCGGCAGGTGGAAACCAAACCAATTAAAGGCACCCGGCCCCGCCACAGCAACCCGGAACTGGATAAGCAAGCCGCCGAACAGTTGCAGCAGGCCGAAAAAGATCGGGCAGAAAATGTGATGATTGTCGATTTACTGCGCAACGACTTAGGCAAAGTTTGCCGTATCGGCAGCGTAGCCGTGCCTCAACTCTTCGCCATAGAGAGCTTTCCGGCAGTGCACCATTTAGTCAGCACGGTTACCGGCACTCTGGCACCAGAATACCACGCCGCTGATTTACTGCGTGGCGCCTTTCCGGGCGGCTCTATTACCGGTGCGCCCAAGGTGGCGGCGATGCAGATTATCGAACAGCTGGAGCCACACCGGCGTTCGGTGTATTGCGGTGCCATTGGCTACATTAATAACAATGGTGACATGGACACTAATATTGCCATCCGTACCTTGGTATGTAGCAAGAATACACTGTATTGCTGGGCCGGCGGCGGTATCGTGGCCGACTCTGAAGTGAATAGCGAATATCAGGAAACACTAGATAAAGTGAATAAAATTTTGCCGGTGCTGTTACGGTTAATGCCGCAAATGTTGCCGCAAATAAAACAACAGCAGCAAGCACGAGATAACATCGATGCTATATGAGCAATTTTGTAGCCGTTTTGTTTTAACCTGCAATAGCATCACTAAAAACGGCAATATCAGCCCCATTGGCAACGACAGCCAGCAAGCCGCCGTATTAGTGCCGATAATTGATTATGGCCATGAGCTTAAGGTATTATTTACCCAACGGGCGCTGCACTTGCGCCACCACCCCGGGCAGATCAGTTTTCCGGGCGGGCGGATAGAGCCGGGTGAACACAGCAGCCAGGCGGCACTGCGTGAAGCACAAGAAGAGATTGGGCTGGCGCCAACTGCTGTATTAGTACTCGGGCGCTTACCGCTGCAGCCGACTACTACCGGTTTTACCATTGTGCCGTGGGTTGGCTTGCTAAAACCACAGCCAAGCTGGATATTACAAGCCACAGAAGTTGCCGGTGTGTTTGAAGTACCCTTAAGCCATTTTTTAGCACAGCAAAACCGGTATCAATTTAGCTTGTCACTGCGCGGTAAAGTGCAACAGCTGCATGCCATGCCGTATCAGGATAAGTTTATTTGGGGTGCTACCGCCGCTATTATGCATCAGCTTTGTTTACAATTACGTTAATGTAAACTTTAACTTACAGCATCTAATACCTCAATATAACCCGCTTACAGTAGTGGCGCGCTTCCGTTACAATAGCTTTAATTTCATAAAATAAACGAATAGATACCCATTATGATTATCAGCGCTTTTGACATGTTTAGTATTGGCATCGGCCCGTCTAGTTCGCATACGGTAGGCCCCATGCGCGCCGCGAAAAAATTTACCGATAACCTTATTGAAGCAGAGGTACTGAGTAAGGTTGCCTGCATTAAAGTAGAGCTTTATGGTTCTCTGGGACAAACCGGCGTCGGCCATGGTACCGGTAAAGCGGTTATTCTTGGCCTTTCTGGCTATTTGCCCGAAACCATCGACCCGGATACGGTTAACGGCTTGCTTAAACAAGTTCATGACAGCCAGCAACTGCAGCTGGCACAAAGCCAGAGTGTCAAATTCCCACGGGAAGGCGCTATTGTCTTTCACCGGCGAAAAACCTTAAAAGAACACTCGAATGGTATGGAACTGGTGGCTTTTGACAGCGAAAAACAAGAGTTACTTCGCGAAATATACTTTTCCATAGGCGGCGGTTTTATTGTGAAAGCCGACGACTTTGCTAAAGAAAAAGAAGCGGCTAGCCAATTTGCTAACGATAACCCGCCACCCTTTCCATATGAATCCGGCGCCGAGTTATTGGCGCTGTGTAAAGAAAATGGCTTGTCGATTTCCAGCCTAATGCTGGAAAACGAAAAGGTACTGCGCAGCCCAGCGCAAATTGAAAGTGAACTGAATAATATCTGGCTTACCATGCGCGCGTGTATCGACCGCGGTATAAAAACTGAGGGTATTTTACCCGGGGGCTTAAAAGTAAAACGTCGAGCACCGGCGCTGTATAAACGCTTAATTACCGAGAAAAGTAATGATCCACTGCAGGTAATGGACTGGGTAAACCTGTTTGCGCTGGCAGTTAATGAAGAAAATGCGGCTGGTGGCCGAGTGGTTACTGCTCCAACGAATGGCGCCGCCGGTATTATTCCGGCAGTACTTATGTATTTTGATAAATTTATTCAGCCCGTTAGCCCGGAAATCGCTACCCGCTACCTGCTTACCGCTGCGGCTATTGGTATTTTATATAAGAAAAACGCCTCAATTTCAGGTGCTGAAGTCGGCTGTCAGGGCGAAGTAGGCGTGGCCTGCTCAATGGCGGCGGCTGCGCTAACCGAAATTCAGGGCGGCACGCCGCTGCATGCTGAAAATGCTGCTGAAATTGGCATGGAACATAACCTTGGCTTAACCTGCGATCCGGTAGGCGGCTTGGTTCAGGTGCCGTGTATTGAACGCAATGCCATGGGCGCGATTAAAGCAATTAACGCCTCACGGCTGGCGCTGCGTGGCTGTGGCGATCAAAAAGTATCACTGGATAAAGTGATTAAAACCATGTGGGATACCGGCCGCGATATGCAAACCAAATATAAAGAAACCTCTCGCGGTGGTCTGGCAGTAAATATTATCGAGTGTTAACGGCTATCGGGCAGCAGTAACGGATCATCCCATTCGTTACTGCTTGCGCTATCATTTTGATATTCTGCAACCAGCAGCTCCGCTTCTTCAACCTGATCATCCTGTACAAAAATATTGGCAATACCCATTGGGGCTAAATCACCCACCGCACCTTGTAAATAGTGACCGCCAACATGCGTGGCAATACCATATGACTGCAGCATACCGGCAACAATATGTGCCTCTAATATATCGTTAGCCTTAAAAATAATTTTCATAAAATCCTTACATTCTGCACAACTGGCCGCAAAACATCCTGGCAACGTTTAACATAACTGCTTTTAGTTTTTCAGCCAATCACTGCAATAAATAAAAGCAGGGTTAAGTAAACAGAAGCCAAGCGATCAAGCTGGCAGCAACACAATAAAATAGCATGGGGAATAATGTATATCGAATAATATCACCTTCTCGTCCTTGTAAATTCACCACACTGGCAGCAGCCACCACATTAACAACACAAATCATATTTCCGGCATTAGCACCCAACATTTGTAAGGCAAGCACCAACTTTAATGGCACAGCCGCCTCTACCGCCATAGCTTGCTGAAAGCTGCCAAACATTAAATTTGAAAAGGTAGCTGAGCCCGCAATAAAAGAGCCCAATGCGCCAACAAAGGGCGCAATCCACAGCCAACTATCAGCTAGATAGTACGCCGCCTCGGTTGCTAGCGCTAACGGCATCGCCGGCAGCCCGGCGCTATTAATATCAGACTGTAGAAAAATTCGTACCATCGGCACCGCACCTGCCAAGGCGATTACTGATGGCAACAGCATCTGGCCACTGTGCCTGCAGGATGCCATTAACATGGTAGTTGACCCGCGCAGCAAAAAACAACTGACAATAGCTACCAACACGAACAGCGTACCAGGTAAATATAACGGGCTTACCGAGACACTAAGCTCAGTGCCAAAAATAACCGGCCATTGCCATGCCAGTTGCTGCAAATATTGCTTAATTGGTAAGCTCGGGATCCGGCTGAGCACCAGCAACACTGCTACCAATACGTATGGTAACCAGGCGCGGGCCAGTGACATAGTCGCTGGCAGTAACATAGCTGATTTAGCCGGGCTTGCCCCTGACTGCGACTGCAAAGCCTCCTGGTCGACGCCGTAACTATTAAACAACCATGGCCTAGCAGGCAGCAATATCTTGTAACGGGCGGCGGTGCAAATAAGGGCTAAACCGGTAAGCGCGCCAAGTATCGACGGAAATTCAGGCCCCAGCAATAGCGCAACCAAATACGCTGGCACGGTAAAAGCTAAACCACTTAACAGGGCAAAGGGCGCAATGGCCAGGCCATCGCGCCAACTACGCTGCATGCTAAAAAAACGGGTTAGCATTACAACCATTATCAGTGGTAACCAAGAAGCAACAGCGATATCGATACTGATCGCTGTTAAGGCAACTTGCAGTACAGCGTCATGATCTATACCTGGCACACCCTGGGCAATACCGACCAGCACCGGTGTGCCAACCGCCCCAAAAGACACCGCACTGGAATCGGCAACCAGGGCCAGCACCACTGCAGAAATTGGGCTAAAGCCCAGCGCCACCAACAAAGGCGCCGCAATAGCAGCCGGGGTACCAAAGCCGGCAGCCCCTTCTAAAAAGCTGCCAAATAACCAGGCTATAATAATTAGCTGTACCCGCTTGTCAGGAGATATGGCGCCAAAGCCGGTTTTAATAACATCGATAGCGCCAGTCTGTTTTAACACGTTAAGTAATAAAATAGCGCCAAACACGATCCATAAAATGGTGCTGGCAATTACCAGCCCTTCAGCAACGGCAGCAGCCAGCTGCACTACGGGCATTTGCCACACCAGATAGGCAAGCAATGCACAAATAAGCAAACTCAGTGGCATTGCCCGGCTAGCGGGCATGCGCAACAACACCAGTAAAATAAAAACACTTAACAGCGGCATGGTCGCTGTTATCCATTGCAGTGAAGTCATGTATTCAGATTACCGCCTCCAGCCTGGTACTTTGTGTTTTATCGCTTCCTGATTAATAGCTACCCCGGCCCATTGCCAGGGGCGCTGTATCAGTTTGCTCAGCAGCGTCGCTATTAGCAGGATCGTTATCAATGGTGGCACTTTTTCCGGCAAATAACGACATCACTAATAACGCCACTAAACCCAGCAGCGGAATTAGCAGCAGCAATGCCCACCAACGGCTGTACTGTAAATCGTTTAACCGGCGACACATTGCTGCCGCAATCGGCAACGTCATGGCGATTAAATAGCTCAGGCTGATAACCCACTTAGGTAGTAAACCTGAACCAGATACAATAACGTCAACAATGATCAACACAAACAGCACGGCGATATGTACCCAGAAAAACTGCCAGAACTCACGCCGGCTATCCGCCTGATCAAATAGGGCATAACTGCGAATGGCCCGACCAAAGCTATTAAAAGCTTGTGGTACAGTCTTTTTAATGTCTTCGAGAATAACGTACAACGCCGGTATCAGTATCAACGTTATTACCGTAGCAAATAAAATACCAAAGGCTAAAGACACCGCCATCGGTACCACAATTTTTGCCTGTAAACTGCGCTCCAGCACTATGGGGGCCAAACCGACAAAGGTGGTAAGCGAGGTAAGCAATATCGCCCGAAAACGCTGAGTGCCGGCCTCTACCACGGCTTGGCGCACCGCAACGCCCCGCTCCCTGGCGCGGTTAACGAAGTCCACCATGATCAAGCTATCATTTACCACCACCCCAGCCAACGCCACCAAGCCAAAAATCGACATAATACTTAAACTAAGGCCCAGCAGCATGTGGCCAATTAAGGCACCAATTAGGCCAAAGGGAATGACGCTCATGATAATCAGCGGCTGACTATATGATTTAAGCGGAATAGCCATTAAGGCGTAAATCGCAAACAGCGCCAGCGCGGCTGCTTTCATTAAATCAACCTGGGCATCAATTTCATCCTGACTGGCGCCGTCTAATGAGCCGGTTACCCCCAGATATTTTTGTTCCAGTTCTTTAATCACCTTATCTTTAATTTCACGCACCACTACACCTGGTTCAATCTGGGTTTTATCAGCCGCAGCAGTAATAGTAACCGCCCGCTCGCCATTTACCCTTGTAATAGCACTGAAACTGGGCTGCATAATGTAACTTGCTACCCGTGAAAACGGCACTTCGCCACCATCTGCGGTGCGAATGCGCATATTTTCCAAATCACCAATAGACCGGCGCTCCTCACTTGGATAACGCACCATTACTTTAATTTCTTCGCCATTTCGTTGCAGCCGTTGTGCTTCTGCGCCATAAAAACCGTAACGCACCTGTCGTGCTAAATCGGCCAGACTAATGCCCAGCAATTCCGCTTCGGGCTTTAACGCCAGTACAATTTCATCGTTACCGCCCAGTAAATTATCTTCAATGTCAAACACGCCAGCATACTCGGCTAAGCGGCTTTTTAGTTCTTCGGTAGCTAATTGCAGGTTCTGTAGGTTGCTACCACGAAGTTGCAAGGCGATATCAGCGCCACCGCCGCCCATGGTAGAGCTGTTAATTTTAAAGGATTTAAGCCCAGGAATTTCTGGTACCTGCTCACGCCAGCGCCTTGCAATTTCAAAACCATCTATTTCGCGGGTCTCACTCTTTTCTAACTCGACTACCAACTGGCCTGCGGTATCACTGTTTAAAAACACCAGACGATGTTTAATAACATCTTCGTTAAATTCCCGGCCAAGCTCGCTGTTGGTGCGCAGTAAGGCACGTTCAATTTCCTGCATAGCTAATACGGTGGCTTCGTTTGAAGATCCTTCTTCCATTTGCACGTTAGCTTGAATAAAGTCACTAGGAATATCCGGAAAAAACACCCAACGGACAAATCCACCCTGCAACACACCGATCATTATAATTAACATAGCAAAAAAGCTGGCCATGGTTAAATAACGCAAACGAATACAACGCTCAATAAAAGGCTTGTAACTATTATGAATAAAGCGAAACAACACCCGGGATACCGCCTGGCGTATCCGTTTTAACGTATTACTGCCAAAACGACCGAGCGCGTAAATACCCCCTTTATCCGGGTTCCAGGGTTTAGTGTCCATATTAGCAATATGCGCCGGTAAAATGAGCTTGGATTCGATAATCGAAAATACCAGACATAACACTACTACCCAGGCGATAGACTCCCAAATAGCAGACTGGCCACCACCGACCATCAACATCGGCACGAAGGCAGCGATGGTGGTTAACACCCCAAAGGTAGCAGGCATGGCTACTTTTTGCGCCCCAGCAATAACCGCATTGGTCGATTTGCCGTGTTTCTCTATTTCTGTGTAGGCACTTTCACCAATAATAATGGCATCGTCGACCACTATCCCCAGCACCAAAATAAAACCAAATAAACTGATCATATTAATGGAGACATCAAACATCGGCAGTGGCAGCATCGCTAACGCGCCCAAAAAACACACCGGAATACCCACCATAACCCAAAAGGCGACCCGAAATTCTAAAAAAAGTGTTAACGCCAGCAACACCAAAATAACGCCATAAAATAAGTTACCCGTCATTAAATCCAGCCGGCCTTGCAAGTAATAGCTGGAATCGCCCCAATAATCTAATTGCACACTCGGTGGCAAGCTGGCTTTCTTATCCTTAACATATTGCTTCACGGTGTCGGCAATTTGCAGCGTATCGTCTTCGCCTACCGCATCAATTTTAATAGAAACACTGTTTTTACCATTAAAGGTGGCCAAGCGACTGCGTTCAATAAAACCATCATTGACGTTAGCAATTTCACCCAGCGTTAAGCGGCTACCATCGGCAAATTTTAGTAATACAATATTGTCAAAATCAGCCTGATTATAAGCCTGACCTTTGGTACGCAGTAAAATATTGCCACTTTCAGAGCGGATAGCACCACCGGGTAAATCAACTGAACTGGCCCGAATCGCCGCCACCACCTGATCTAAGGTTAAGCCATATTCTTTTAATTTAAGCTCAGGTACTTCTACCGACACTTCATAATCTCGGGCCGCCACCACTTCTACTTTACTAACACCAGGCTGCTTTTTTATTTCATCCCGAATGTCTTTTGCCAGCTCTTTTAAGGTGCGCTCAGGAGCATCGCCATAGAGCGATAACCACATCACATTGCTTTGAAATCTAACGCGGTAAACTACCGGCCTTTCTGTTTGCTCGGGCAACGATGAAATAGACCCCACCTGGGTTTTTATTTCATCCATGACACTTTGCACATCGTAATTTGAGTCAACTTCAACCCGAATATTGGCTAAGCCTTCAACGGCGGTTGAACGCACGCGCTTTATGCCATTAACACCACGTAAACTCTCTTCAATTTTATCAACAACGCCGGTTTCCACCTCTTGTGGTGCTGCGCCCAGATACGCTACCCGAATATTGACTATTTCCAGTTCAATTTCCGGAAAAGCCTGCTTTTTGATGGTTAATGCCGAGGCAATACCAGCCACCAATATAATGGCCATTAATAAGTTGGCTGCAACGCTATTGCGGGCAAACCAGGCAATAATACCTTTGTTAGTGTCCATATTATTGCGCCTCTACTTTTTCAGCAGGCAGCGATGCAGCGGCATCCGCCAATGGTGTTTCTGGCTGTTCAGCTTCAGTTACCGCACCAGCAACGCGCACTACTGTGCCGGCTAATGGGTTGGATATTGCCGATAACACCAGTTGGTCAGTTGCCTCTAAACCAGTTTCAATATAAGCAAATTCGGCAGTAGCCCGGTCTACCGTTACCTGACGAAACTGCAATGTATTATCGTTACTTACCACCAAAACCTGATTAGCCGGCAGCAGTAAATGCCGGGAAATTTTTACCACCTGTTCTGCCTGGGTACCAACGATACTCGCTGCGACAAAACGGCCAAAATTCAACACCTGCTGCGACGTGCTGGCTTGAGGCTGGTTTTGCTGCCCGGGGTTATTACGCTGGTAAGGGTCCAGCACTTCAGCAACCGCATAAATTACCCGGCTGCGTTGATCCAGTATGCCCTCAGTTCTGACCAGGGTAGCGGGCCAGGATAATTGCTGCCCGGCTACAGAACTACTTAGAGTTACCTGATTACGCTGCGTTTTTGCTGCACCAACCTGATCTGACAGGGTTAAAAACGCCATATCGGTGTCGGTTAATGGCAGGCGAATTTCAGCCACTTCAGTACCAACCACAGAACCAAGCACCGTGCCACGGCTAATAAATTGGCCCAGGTTAGCAGCCCGACTGCGCACCATGCCATCATAAGGTGCACGAATTTCAGTACGAGCTAAGTCACGTCTTGCTCGCTCCAGCTCGGCTTCTGCCGACTGCACATTGGCTAAAGCACTGGCTAATTGCGGTTGCCGTAAACCGAGCGCCGGCGCACTACCATCAGTAAAGGAACGCCATTCTTCTTCTGCCACTTTTACCCGGGCTTTTTCTTCGGCCAACATTGCCTGCGTATTGGCAAATGACGCCTGAGCCGCTTTAACATTGGTTAAATAGTCACTTTGCTCAACTTTAATTAATAAGTCGCCCTGACGAAAAAAACCACCCGCCACAAATTGTTCCGCCACCATCTCAATTCGACCGTTCACTTCTGAAATCAGGCTGGTTTCCAATTTTGGCGTAACCATGCCTTGTGAGGTGATCTTGTAAATGACGTTGTCGGGGACAATCTGTGCCACATTAACCAAGATAGCAGGCCTGCTCTCTTCATTCTTCTCTGGCGGCTGGCGTAACTTAGCTAAGCCTACGGCAGCAACAATGGCTACCACGACAACCAGTACGGGTAGTATTACTCTTACAAAAAAAGACGACATGACTTATCCACCTGTAAATAAACTATCCATATCTTAATGACTGCAGCTGCCATTGTATTATCACGACTGTTAATCTTTGTATCTCGATTAAGCTACTACTTTAGCCTGTTAACCCGATTAACCGCCATAAGAAAAACAGCTTACTCAGCTCCAGGCCATAGCCATCAAGCGTTGTCATGTTGTAATGCGCCCCTGCTTTTATTTTTCTAACAAATAGGCACCGTGATATACCAAGACACAGTGTAATATTTTGTTACAAACAGCGGACGGTAAACGCTGATTTAACAACGTTCCAGCAGCAGACACCCTACCGAATAACCGGCACCAAATGAGCAAAGTACCGCTTTGTCGCCAGCGTTAAGACCGGTTTTGTGTTTATGAAAGGCAATAATAGAACCGGCTGACGCCGTATTTGCATAACTATCCAGCACCAGGGGAGCTTCTTCAGGTAACGGATCTCGGCCCAGAATTTTTTTCGCCGCGAAAACATTCATATTTATATTGGCCTGATGCAGCCACAAGCGTTTTAACTGATCAGGGCTTATATCAAGTGCCGCCATCTCAGCTTGAATCACCTCAGCCACAATCGGTAACAACTCTTTGAATACCTTGCGACCCTGCTGCTTAAAAAACGCAACTTTAGGATCGGTCTCTGCAAAACAATGTTCGGTATAACCAATATCACAGCGAATGTTATTAGAAAAACTGGTTTTAAGGCGCATGCCCAAAATTTTAAACGCATTATCGGCGTTGCAACTGCTCTGTGCTTCAATAATAGTTGCAGTACAGACATCGCCAAAAATAAAGTGACTGTCCCGGTTTTTATAATCAACCTGAGGTGACGCAAATTCAGGGTTTACCACCAACACCACTCTTGCAGTACCGCCCCGAATGGCATTGACAGCATTGCTAATAGCAAAAGTGGCCGATGAGCAGGCAACATTCATGTCAAAGGCATAGCCAGTAACACCCAGTAACTGTTGTAGTTCAATCGATAATGCCGGATATGGGCGCTGTATATTTGAGGCAGCGCAAATAATTAAATCAATGTCTGCCGCCGTTTTGTTAGCCTGCTCCATCGCTTCTTTTGCGGCAACAAGCGCCATTTCAACCATTTCCGGCGGAGTTGCTTCGTCACGTTTCTCAAACACCGGGTGCATAATAGCCGGATCAAGAATGCCCTCTTTATACAAAACGTGGCGAGATTTAATACCTGAGGCTTTTTCAATAAATTCGCAGCTGGAGTATTCTAGCGCGTCGCATTGGCCAGCGCTGATTTGCTCGGCATTGTGCTGATTAAACAAATCGACATATTGATTAAAGCTGGCTACCAACTCTTCGTTGCTGATGGTTGCGCTGGGCGTAAATAACCCTGAACCACTAATTACAATATTTTGCATTACATTACACCTTTGCGGTCACGACGATCTTATTATCAGCTTGTAGTATGACATGGTCTGCTTACTAACAGGTCTTGCCATCTTCGGCTTTGTCTGGGGCTTAGTATAACGAAAAATACGCTTTGCGTTTAGTGCATTACATTTATCTGTTAACAAGTGCGTTTGCCATACAACAAACTGAGTTGCATCTGAGCCTCGTTAAGCTAGGATCCAGTAAAGCTGCTATACACTGCGGTTTGTTGTACGTCATAATATAACAGCAATCGTTCAATAAATTTATATATTGCCAACAGGAAACCACACCAGCCACATGTCACTATTTCGAAACTTACTCAGTATTTTACTCCTTAGCAGCTTTAGTGTTGCAGCCAACACCAGCCTGCGTTTAAAAGGACTTGATGGCGAACTGGAAAAAAATGTCAGTATTTTTATTGAACAATATAGCGCTGCAGACATTTCAGGCTCACTGCGTTTTCAAGCCCGTCTTCAGCAAGATATTGAAACAGCATTACAAGCTTTAGGCTATTATCACAGTGAAGTCGAATTTGAGTTAATAGCTGGGAAAAATCGTAGTACTTTACACGTTACAGTAATGGCAGGCGAACCAACCCGCATTAATATCACTGATATCCAGCTCATTGGCGATGCCGCAACAGATAGTCAGTTTTTACAACTAATGGAACGAAATGCGCCTAAGGTCGGCGATATTATCCATCATGGCAAATATGATACCTTAAAAAACGAGTTGCGCAGTCTGGCGCTGCGAAAGGGGTATTTTGATGCCGATTTTAGCCTTAGTCGATTAGAAATTATACCCGAACGTTACCAGGCCAATATTCATTTGCACTTTGCCAGCGGCAACCGCTATCAATTTGGTGAAGTGCTGTTCAGTGGCCAGCAGATCCGTGATGAATGGCTGCAGTCGCTGGTACCTTTTCAGCCCAATACCCCTTATTTAGCCAGTGAACTGGGCGAGTTTAATCAAGCTCTGGCCAACACCAACTGGTTCTCGTCTATTTCAATAGCGGGCGATACTGAAAACATTGCTGATTTTACCCTGCCAATTGTCGTTAAATTAGAGCCCCGCTTGCGCAACAGTGTCGAAACCGGTATTGGTTACTCCGATGAAGTAGGGCCACGCTTAAAAGTAAACTGGTTAAAACCATGGCTTAATGATCGCGGCCACAGCCTGAATGTTAAAACAACAGTATCCACCGCAGAACAAACCATTGAAGGCAGTTACAAAATGCCGCTGCAAGACGCGGCTACCGACTTTTATCAGTTTCAGTATGGTTTTGGTTTAAAGGACTTTACGCAGCAAGATAATATACGCTCAAAAATGTCTAATCTGGCGGCCGAACGGCATTGGCTGCTACCCAGTGAATGGTATCGCATGGCGTCGATACGCTGGTTATACGAAGAAGCAACTGAATTTGAGCAACGCAATACCAGCAATATTCTGATGCCTGGCCTTAGTTATAATCGTCTGCGCCAGTCTGCCGGCTACATGCCACGTTCAGCAGACAGGTTATTAGTGTCTGTAGAAGTGTCAGACAAAAACTGGGGCTCAGATTTAAATTTTGTCAGGTTGCGAGGTCGTGCCGGTTGGATTGGCAGTTATCAGCAGAATCATCGTGTTGTTACCCGGCTTGATGCAGGCGCGGTAGTTGGTGCAGCCTTGAAGGATTTGCCACTGTCGCTGCGCTTTTTTGCGGGGGGCGACAATAACCTGCGTGGTTATGATTACGAATCTCTACCAATACAAGACGAGAACACCGAATTTGTGGGTGGTCGTTATATGGCAACTGCTTCGGTGGAGTATCAATACCGGGTACGTGGTAACTGGTGGTTGGCCAGCTTTTTTGACTACGGCAGCGCCTGGAATGACAGTCCGGAGTTTAAGCGGGGTATTGGTTTGGGCGTGCGCTGGGCCTCACCGGTTGGCCCTGTTAGGCTTGATGTTGGCTATGGTCTGGATAATGGTGAAGGCAAAGCTTTCCAAATTCACTTTTCGCTGGGGCCAGAGCTATGAGTCAAGCGTTATCCGCACAACCTAATAAAAAAAGCCTGCTTAAAAAAATCTTAAAATGGCTGAACTGGGCCCTAGTACTGCCGCTACTATTAATCATGTTATTGCTGGTGGTGTGGCTTTACAGCAGCCCGGGTTTAACCTTTAGCCTTTGGCTGGGCCAAAAATATGTACCAGAACTCTCGGTCGGCCAGCACAGCGGCAGTGTGCTCGGTGGCATGCAGCTTAGTAATGTTAGCTGGCAAGATGAAGCGAATACATTACAACTGGGGCAGCTTGAACTCGATATCAATAACAGCTGCTTTTTTCAGCTTAAAGTGTGTGTATCCGCATTAACGCTTAGCGATACCACCGTACAGCTTGCTCAAAATACACTGCACTTTAAGCGTTTCACTACTGCAATAGACGCGTGGGGTCGTCAGCTACAGCTTAACGACA
This sequence comes from Arsukibacterium sp. MJ3, assembly GCF_000987765.1. Classification (GTDB taxonomy): domain Bacteria; phylum Pseudomonadota; class Gammaproteobacteria; order Enterobacterales; family Alteromonadaceae; genus Alishewanella. The sequence continues at coordinate 107,680 of NZ_LAHP01000004.1, read as the reverse complement.
GCCAGTTACAACAACTACAAATTGAGCTGGCGGTAAGCGAACCCATATCAACAGAACCCTTTCGTTATCAGCCGCCGGTGCTGCCAAACATTACCCTGCCCATCTCCGTTTTTATAAATGGCTTTACTCTGACAGAAGCAAGTATTGTTCAGCAAGCTACGCAAACGCCGTTACCGGAGATCAATTTTAGCTTACAAGCCCGCGGTCAGCAGATCCGCTTACTGGATTTTCAGGCCAGCCACCCGTTAGCCAACATTAGCGCTACAGCCGAACTGACCATGCAAGATAATTATCCGCTGCGTGCCCGAATTAGCACTGTGTTTATACCACCGCCGTTTACTGAGCAACAACTTAATATCAGCCTCAGTGGTAGCTTAGCTAATTTAGCCCTCACCGCCCGAGCTCAAGGTTTGTTGAATGCTACTCTGGATGGTAATTTCGAGCTGCTTGCAGCTGATTTACCACTTTCGGTTACACTTAACTATCAGCCAGTAACCTGGCCAATGCCTGATCTTAACGCCCCCTTGCAAATAAGCGCCGGTGCACTCTCGGCCAGCGGCAATTTGCAGCAGCTGACATTTGAGCTTGACGGCGGTATTGCTAGCAGCAAATTGCCACTGATTAATTTACGCGCAAAAGGCCAGTACCAACTGGCCGAATCGACCTTAATACTGAATAGTTATATCGCTGACACACTTGGCGGCAGTTTTACTGGCAATGGTAACGCTACGCTTGCCATGCCAATAAACTGGCAAACAACGCTTACTCTAAACACTATTCAGCCGGGGTTATTCTGGCCTGAGCTTAACAACGAATTTAGCGGTGAATTAAATGGCAAGCTAAGCAACCAAGGCACATTGGGCAAGGATGGCAGTTGGCAAACCGCATTAACTGAGCTAGCCATAACGGGTAGTTTGCGGGACGAAAAGGTTAATATCAGCGGCGATGTTAGCGCGAGCTTTGCTCAGCCATCCGGCACATATCAATTCAACAGTAAGCAATTGCTGCTACAACACGGAAACAACCAGATTAGTGTCAGCGGCTCACTGGCCAAGCAGTGGCAATTAGATGCTAAAGTCGCCATTGCTGATTTGGCTAGCAGCGTGCCAGATGCAAGTGGTGTTATCAATGCTGATATCACTATTCGTGGCGAGCAGCAGCAACCGGATATTAAAGCAACACTCAGCGCCACTGATTTACGTTATGCCGACAGCCGCCTGGCAGCATTAACGCTTGATGCTACTTTGCAGTTAAGCGACGTAATACAGGCTAATATTGCGCTTAGTGCCAACAATGGCCGTTGGCAGGAGTATCAATTAGAGCAGTTAACCGTTTCTGGCTCTGGCAGCGAAAACCAACATTCGCTTAACCTGGAATTACAATCGACGCTGTCGGATATAACGCTGCAGCTTAACGGGAAATTAACTCAGCGTCACCGCTGGCAAGGCCAATTAAGTAGTGCAGATATTGGCAGCCCGTTAGGTAGCTGGCAATTACAACAAGCCGTAGACGTAGTGTACTTACCCAAGACACAGCTACTAACGTTAAGCCAGCATTGCTGGACACATAGCATCAGCTCATTGTGTTTAACAGATAACGCCAGCTTAAGTCCCGAAAAAATTGCCGCTCAGCTTGAATTACAACAATTAAATCTGGCTAGTCTGGATGCGTTTATGCCGCTTGGCACCAACTTAACAGGCGAATTACATGCCAGCGCTAATGTCTTGTGGCAGCAAGGTCAAAGCCCGTTTATAGTGCTCGACATTAAAAGCAATGCCGGCGCCGTAACTCGGCAAACTGCGCCGCCCATTTCATTACAATGGCAAACCTTTACATTTAGTGCCCGGGTTAAAGAGCAGCAGCTCAATGCTGATCTGCAAACAAGCTTAAATGAGCACGCCCAATTAACCGGCACATTAAGCATTGCCGATATTACCGCACCGCAACGGCCATTTAACGCCAGCTTGCAACTTACTGACTTTACCCTGGCATTTTTACAACCTTTGCTGGACGAATATAGCGAGTTAGCCGGGGTACTAAGTGCAGATATTACCGCCGAGGGCAGCCTGGAAAACCCACTACTGGCTGGACAATTACAACTGCAGCAACTACGAGTAAAAGGTAAATTAGCCCCAACCGACATTAATGATGGCGCGTTAAGCTTAAATTTTAAGGGTGAGCAAGCTGATTTACAGGGAAACATCGATACGGCAGACGGTAAACTAACGTTAAAAGGCCAGGCAGACTGGCAACAACTGGACGACTGGCGGGCCAACCTGGCGATTGTTGGCGATCAGCTAAAAATACAAATCCCACAAGGCCGGATAAACATTAAACCTGATATCAATATATCGGCCAGCCCTAAGCTAACCAAAGTAACCGGTGATATCACTATTCCCAGTGCCAAGCTTAGCATTGATGCTTTACCACAAAATGCCATTGGTGTCTCGAACGACACGGTTATTCTTAATACTAAAGGCCAGCCTGTCGCTGAGCAGCAGGCGATGGCGATCCCGGTGGAGGCAAATATCCGGGTAATGCTGGGTGATAAAGTGGCATTAGACGCTTTTGGTTTACAAACATTGCTTCGAGGCAGCTTGCAAGTTCAACAACGGAAAAACCGGCAAACCGTTAATGGAGAAGTCCGGCTGATTGACGGTACTTTTCGCTCATACGGCCAGGATTTATTAATCCGCAAAGGCAAAATGAATTTTAGCGGCCCGCCAGATCAGCCCTATCTTAATATTGAAGCTATTCGTAACCCCGCTAATATGGAAGATAGTGTGGTAGCGGGGATCCGGGTTATTGGACCGGCAGACCGGCCACAAATTACTATTTTTTCAGAGCCAGCGATGCCGCAAGCCAATGCATTGTCATATTTGCTGGTAGGCCGAGATTTGGACAGTGAATCTGGTAGCGCCGCCAATGCGGTTACTACCAGCCTTATTGGCATGAGCATTGCTTCAAGTGGCAGTTTAGTCGGTGAAATAGGCGAGGCCTTTGGGGTGCGTGATTTAACACTTGATACCGCCGGCGCGGGAGACAGCTCACAGGTAACCGTTAGTGGTTATTTAAACCGAGATCTGCAAATAAAATATGGTATCGGTATTTTTGAGCCTATTGGCGTTTTTACCCTGCGCTACCGGCTAATGCAAAGTTTGTATTTAGAGGCAGTATCCGGTTTAGATAACGCTGTAGACTTACTGTATCGCTTCGAATTTGATTAAGCCTACGCTAACGGGTTTTTCTGCAACACCAAGTGGGTGTAACGGCCAAGCGATGCATACGGCTCTTGTTGATTATACGCCAGCTCCATTGCTAGCAACTGCTGAAAATGGCTTTGCTGCATACTGCGTTCACGCAAATAATCGTGAAAGCAGCGCACGCCGGTTTTTGTCAGTAAGGTAAAGCCTGCCTGCTGATACCACTGGTTAACCCACTGCGGCTCGATGGGGTTTTGTGGGCTTAAACTGACTTTCTTTTTTACCTTAAAATCAGCCGCGACATAATCGAAATTACCATACAAAATATTACTAAAACGTTTAGCATCTTTATTATAAAACATTAACGACAGTACCCCCCCCGCGGCAACCAGCTGGCTTAGTTGCTGCAGTGCAACTTCTGGCTCCGCCAACCACTCCAGCATGGCATGGCAAAGTACCAGCGGATATTGCTGCGACAATGTCGCGCCAGACCCAGCCACACCAGACTGAGCTATACTAAGCTGTGACAAACTAATCTTTGTGAAACTGAGCCTCGCGGCGGCGCCGGTTATCGGCAAACCGGCTGCAGTCGCCGCCTCAGCGGCCATTGCCAGCATATCAGCAGAAATATCCGTTAAATGCACCTTATGGCCCATGGTTGCTAATGCCAAACTGATCTGACCCTGACCGGCACCAACATCTAACACCTCGCAAGGTAACTGTAACAGTGGCAAGGCCATTAAATCGCGCAGTAACACTTGCTGGCGAATAGCACCTTTAGTACTTTGATAAATATTATGCTTAAATTTTACGGCAATACCGTCAAAACTACGATCGGTTGGTTTATTCATGCTGGGTTATCAATATCAATAAACGTTACATGAAGCGGGTAATTGGTACTAAGGTATTCACCTAACGCTTTAATACCGTAGCGCTCGGTCGCATGATGGCCAGCGGCAATAAAATGAATTCCCAGCTCACGTGACACATGAATGGTTTGCTCTGACACTTCACCACTAATAAATACGTCTGCACCTGCTGCGGCAGCTTGTTCAATATAGCCCTGACCACCGCCAGTACACCACGCCAGTTTACAAACAACGTGGTTATCGCCGGCATCGTGCATCAATACCTGTCGCCCCAGTAACTGCTGCAATGTTGCGGCCAGGGTATTCAAAGCAACCGGCTCAGCCAACTCACCCTGCATTACTACCCCTAATGGCTCCACGGTAGAAAGCGGCGTAATCGCCGTAAGGTTTAATAATTTACCTAGCTGGGCGTTATTGCCAAGCAACGGGTGAACATCCAGCGGCAGATGATAAGCAAATAAATTGATATCATGGGCTAACAACGCCTGTAAACGCTTTTTCTTCATACCAGTGACTACGGCAGCTTCATTTTTCCAAAAGTAGCCATGGTGTACCAAAATAGCGTCTGCCCCCGCCTCAATTGCCGCATAGAGCAAGGCCTGGCTGGCAGTAACCCCGGTAACAATGCGCTGAATGTGCTGCTTACCCTCAACCTGCAGGCCGTTGGGGCAATAATCTCGAATACGCTCAGGTTGTAGTAGCTCGGTTAACAGGCTATCCAATTGTTGCCGATGTAACATAAACACTCCGGGGTCGTTGGCTTAGTAATGTGCAAAATAATTAGCGCATTGTACTTAAAATTTGTTAAAAAGCAGGCGGATTTGTCTATTGCCTATGTTTTGATGTATAAATAGCAGGCAACGATTAATTTTTAGGCACAGGTACTTATAGCATGACAACATTGGATAAAGATCAGGTAATCGCCGATTTTACTGCAGCTTACCAAGCTACATTTGGTAAAGCACCCGAACTGGAGCAAAAACCAGGCTGGTTTAGTGTAGATGGCGGCAAAAATATGCGGCTGGCTGAGCTAGCTGATTTAACAGCAAGTTACGGTAAAGGTGGTAAAACCAAAGCTACTGCAACTAAAACAGAACCCGCCAGTAAAGCCGAAAAACCGGCCAAGTCAGCGAAAAAAACTGAACCAAAAGCGGCTAAACCTGTTGCTAAAAAACCAAAAGCAGCAAAGCCGGCTAACACGACACCAGGCGCCGCAGCAGCCTTTTGGGCAGACAAAATTAATAACAGCAAGCAGCGACCACCTCGCGGCGCTCGCAAATAATCAGCATTAGCGGTTAATCACTTATTACTGGCGCAATCTGCGCCAGTTTGCTTTTAGCCTCGATCCACTGCCCCATAAACTTGGTACTGCGATACGCATGATGTCGCAACATTAACCCGGTAAAATTTGCCTGACGATTACCACTTTTTTCGGCCAAGGCCTGTTCCAGCTGTTGCCATACCCGCGTGGCCTGGTCAGGGCCAAATCGCGTCGCCACAATTTGATACCCCTGCTGCTGTGCTTGCTGCCAACGTGTTGCATCCTGATATAAGCTCACCGCAGCACTGGCAATATCCAGGCTACTATTTGCAATAATACCGCTCCAGCCAGTGGGAATACTCATACCTTCGGCGCCAATATCGGTGGTAACACTGGGTGTACCCAGACACATCGCTTGCAGTAGCTTACCTTTTAAACCGGCACCAAAGGCCAGTGGTGCCAAACACACTCTGGCCTGTTGCATTACCGCAGCACTGTCAGCTACCCACCCTTTGATTAAAAAACCCTGTTTTTCATTGTGCAGTGCTGTTGCCTTCGGTGGTGGGTAAGCACCATAAATATGCAGTTGTGCCTGAGGCAGCTGTTTTCGAATATCCGGCCATATTTGCTGTTTTAGCCACAGCACTGCCTGCCAGTTTGGCGCATGCCTGAAATTTCCAATCGCCATAAAATGCTGACGTTCACTAAATGCCAGGGTGTTGGTTGTTGGCAGCGACGCTAACCAGAATGGGCAATAACATAACAACGCAGCCGGCACACCATAATGTTGATGTAACAGCTGCATTTCTGCTTCAGAAATAACCAGGGTAAGATCGCAGCGATAAATAGCGGCTATTTCCCTCAGCGCCAGCTCAGAGTTTAGCGCCGCCGCATCCACCGGCTGTTGCTGTGTGTAGCACGTTTGTCTGGCGCAGCGCAGCGCATGACAATCTTCCATATCAAGAATTCGCAAAGCAGCTGGACACGCCTGCTCTACCCGCCAGCCGAATTGCTCTTCTAACATAAAGCGGTCAAACAATACGGCTTGCGGGTTTTGTTCAGCCAGCCAACTATCAAAACTGCTGCAGTTTAACCTAATGTGCTGCTCCGTTACCCCAAGTTCTGCCAGCGGATAACGGTGCGGGCTTAATTCGGCCGGGCTGGCGAATTGCACTTGCCAACCATGGCTAAGATACAACTTAATCAGGCTAAGCATACGGCTGCCGGCAGCAGAAGAATTAGGTTCGGGCCAGACATACCCTAAAATAATAAGTATTGGCATAAGAGTAACGTTGTTAAAAGTCGCAGTTTAACCTTGCCTTCAGTAAATACCAATGGTTTTACCAGAGCATGTTGTTAAGATAAGCCAATATCCCAGCAACAATAGCTATTAGGACTTCTGTTAGCCTATGACCAGTTTAAACCGCTACACGACCCTAGAAGAACATCTGCATGCCCTTAGCCATGCTATTGGCGCGGTGCTCGGGATAATTGGTCTGGTATTAATGCTAAAGCTTAGCCTTAATTATGGTGATAACTGGCAGCTGGCCAGTGCCATCGTGTATGGCTCTAGCATTATTTTGCTGTACAGTAGTTCTGCGCTTTACCACAGTATTCACAACCCGCTAATAAAGTACCGGCTGCGCCAACTGGATCATGCGGCTATTTTTATTTTAATCGCGGGTACCTATACGCCGTTTACATTAGTAAGCTTACGCGGCGACTGGGGGCTAACCCTGTTTGGCTTGGTATGGCTAATCGCCATTGTTGGCGTAGTACTAGAGCTGGCAACCGGCCTAAAGTATAAAAAGTTATCACTGGCGCTTTACCTTGGCTTAGGCTGGATAGTCATTGTGGCCATTAAGCCGATGCTAAATAACGTACCTGCGCCAGCCATGTTGCTATTACTGGCCGGTGGCCTGTCCTACTCGGCTGGTGTGCTGTTTTATATTTGGCGCAGTTTATATTTACATCATATGATATGGCATTTATTTGTCTTGGCAGGCAGTGTATTGCACTTTTTCGCAGTGTATTACTACGTTATGCCGCAGCCGGCTTAGAACAAATAAGAAAGGGCTGCTTATGCAGCCCTGTTAAACAACCGAATAATGGTTGTTTATTTTGTAAGCGTTAGAACTGATAACTGAACGTTACACCGCTATAGGCTGAGTAAGCACGGATACCGACGTGCCAGGTACCGGCTTGTGGATTATTAATGGTACACACTTCATTATTACCATTTAAATATGGCCGGCAAGTATAGGCACTGGTACTTGGCGCGCTGCCATAGCGCACATACAAATCGGCATCGCCACTACCACCAGAAATCTGGAAAGTAAGTTGCGCTACACCCGCTGGTATCTGATAACTGCCACGAAGCCACTGGTTGGTTGCAGCAGACAAGTTGGGGAAGGTAGCACCACCATCCGGCGTACCGCCGCCACTGCCGTCGCAGCCATTGTTGGTGAGTAAATCATTCGCTGCTTTGGCTTGTACAATGCCAAAACCAAAAGAGGTATCACGACCTGCCGCGCCGCGGTCTTGTGCGGTAACATTTAGCGCATTACGTATTTGGGCCGCACTACAGGATGCGTGATTACTCCATACCAGTGCTGCTACACCCGCCACATGCGGTGAAGCCATTGAGGTACCGCTAATACTGTTATAACCACCGTTACGCCAGGTTGAACTGACATTAACCCCCGGCCCGGCAATTTCTACTTGAGCATTACGCTGCGAAAAGCTGGCCAGATTACGGTTTGAATCCACCGCAGCAACGGATACTACCGCATCGTATGAGGCGGGATAAGACAAGCTGGTATTACCAGAATTGCCCGCCGCGGCCACCAGTAACATGCCACCATTGTAAAAATTAGTCATGGCGTTGCTTTCTGTCTGATTAGATGAACCGCCGCCCAGGCTCATATTAACCACTTTTGCACCGGCATCTTTACACGACTGTATGGCTTGCACCAGGTTTGAAGCAAAAGTCCAGTTGCCTGAGTCGTTAAATATTTTAACAATATGCACACCGGCCTGGCCCGAACCAATAACCCCGACTACGCCGCTATTGTTATTGAGCGCCACCATAGTGCCAGCCACATGCGTTCCATGACCATTGCCATCGCTAAACCAGTTTCCATGACCTGAAAAGGCAAAACCGGTAACGCCTGAGCTTTGTAAGTCTTCATGGCCTGAGGTGTAGCCCGTGTCGATAACGCATACTTTAATGTTACCGGCGCTGGAATCACTAACCTGATTGGCCTGTACCATGTTAATACCATAAGGCGTGGTTTGCGCCATGGGGCTAATCACATCCATCAAATAACGTTTAGCATCTTCCTCAACATACTGCACATTCGGGTTAGCTTGCAGGGCTTTTAATTGGCGTAGAGTTAACTTTGCCACACTGGCATTAACCGACTCCAGGTGCATCATAGCCGCAACCTGATGACCCCGCAGTACCGTTTCTGCCTGCTGAGTAGAAAACTCATTCTGGCCGTTATTCATGTTCATTACTGCAGCGGTGGGTTTAAACTTAATAATATAGCGACCGGTATTATCGCTGGTGTCAATCAGATCTAAAGAAACGGCCTGAGCCGTCAAAGAAAGGGCGAAGCAACTGCTAACGCCAAGTACTAACAGGTTGGTTGTAGTTTTCATTGTGATACCTAAGTTATTCAATAGTTGTTATCAGACGTCCTTTTTCATTAGTAGCATCCTGCGCCTTGCAACTAACCAGTATTTAAGCCAAACAGCAATTACAAAACCTTTACAAAATGATTATAAATAAACATGGCCACCCTGATTCAGGAAATTAAAACAAATTATAGAAACAAATAGCCATTTTAAGGTACTTTTTAACGGTCCTGTATCACTAAATAATTTTAGTTATGCTGTATCGGAGTAATCCGCTCACACTGTAATCTTTACATTTAGGCGAAAACTAATTACCCCCCAGATCTTTCTATGACCGTTGCATTCTTTTAGAATCACCCCCATTGCGTTTCCACTACGTCTTTTTTGGAGTTTTTCATGTCAAACAACAGGCATTGCCGCTTACTTATTTTGGGTTCAGGCCCGGCCGGATATACCGCCGCAGTTTATGCTGCCAGGGCTAATTTAAACCCGGTGCTACTAACCGGCATGCAGCAAGGTGGTCAGCTTACTACTACTACAGAAGTTGAAAACTGGCCGGGCGATGCCCACGGTTTAACCGGACCCGGCTTGATGGAGCGGATGCAGGCACACGCCGAAGCGTTTAATACTGAAATTATTTTTGATCATATACATACAGTAGACGTGCAACAACGGCCCTTTACCTTAACCGGTGACAATGGCAGCTATACCTGCGATGCGTTAATTATTTGTACCGGTGCTTCTGCTAAATATTTAGGCTTAGCGTCAGAGCAGGCATACAGTGGCCGTGGCGTGTCAGCATGCGCTACCTGTGATGGATTTTTTTATCGCAATCAAAAAGTTGCTGTAGTTGGTGGCGGCAATACGGCAGTAGAAGAAGCGCTGTATTTATCGAATATTGCCAGCGAAGTACATTTAATACACCGCCGTGATACCTTTAAAGCAGAAAAAATTCTGGTTGACCGTTTAATGGCAAAAGTTGCCAGCGGCAATATTGTGCTGCATACGCACTGTGTACTGGAAGAAGTGTTAGGTAATGATATGGGTGTTAATGGTGTGCGCTTAGGCTCAACCAAAGGTGAAGCGGCTAAAGAACTTACTCTGCAAGGCGTATTTATTGCCATTGGCCACTCACCTAATACTGATATTTTTAAAGGCCAGCTGGAAATGAACGGCGGCTATTTAAAAGTAATAAGCGGCACTGAGGGCAATGCGACTCAAACCAGTATTGAAGGGGTATTTGCTGCCGGGGATGTCTCTGATCATATTTATCGCCAAGCCATTACGTCAGCCGGCACCGGTTGTATGGCGGCGTTAGATGCCGAACGCTTTTTGGATGCCCTGGCTAAATAATTAGCCAGGCTGACATGGCCATTTACTTACCTCAGCTCGATGCTGTTCAACTGTGGTTTCCCGCCGTTGAGCAAGCGCTGTTGCAACCTGACGGTTTACTGGCAATGGGTGGCGACTTATCTGTCGACCGCCTGTGCTTAGCCTATAAAAGTGGTATATTCCCCTGGTTTAGTGCCGGCGACCCACTACTCTGGTGGAGCCCGGCTACCCGCGCAGTATTTGCCCCTGACAGCCTACAGTTTAATCGTACTCTTCGAAAAAAATGGCCGCGCTTAGCGCTAACCCTAACCCTTAACCAGGCATTTACTGAAGTAGTGCAAGGCTGCGCCTCGCCGCGCAAAGGCCAACCCGAAACCTGGATCCTCCCCCCCATGCAACAAGCCTATAATGAATTGCATCGCTGCGGCCATGCCCATAGCATTGAAGTGTGGCAGGATAAGCAGCTGGTGGGAGGGTTATATGGCATAGTAGTTGGCGGTTTATTTTGTGGTGAGTCTATGTTTAACCGTATTCCTGATGCAGCTAAATTCGCCCTGTTGGCACTGCAACAACATCTGGGGCGCTATGCGCCAGGTTGGATAGATTGTCAGTTACCCAATCCGTTTTTGCAACAGCTGGGCGCACAGTGCATACCAAGGGCACAATACCTTACACTATTAAAGCAACAGACTATGCTTAATAGTCCGGCGGGGCACTGGGTACCACAAGCACTAAGCGTAAACTGGGAATAACCATGGCACCCTTACAATTTGGAATAACACAGCCTAACCCCTGTAGCTATCTTGAGCAACAACAAGAGCAACTAGCAGTATTACTTCCGGCTGAACCCGTCAGTGCAGCGTTATATCAACAGCTGCTGGCATCAAATTTTCGGCGCAGCGGCGAGCAAACCTATACACCGCATTGTCCGACATGCCGCGCTTGCCAATCGGTACGAATAAGCCCGGAGCACTGGCAACCATCTCGAAGCCAGCGCAGAATATTGAAAAAAGCACAAACCGCAGGGTTACGCTATCAACTGATTGATCAAGCCGATATCAGCCGCTACTATCCGCTATTTTCAGCCTACATTGCTTTTAAACACGATGATGGCATTATGTTTCCGGCAACAGAGCAGCAACTAATTAGTATGATAAATTGTCATTGGCTTCCGGTGCGTTTTCTGGAAATTTATCAGGACGATCAGCTGGTCAGTGTCAGCATTATCGATGCGCCTGGCAAATGTTACTCGGCGGTGTATACTTTTTTTGCGGCAACTTACCTGCAATTTTCGCCGGGCAAATTAGCTATTATGTATTTAATTACTCAGGCGAAACGCGATAATCAGCAATTTGTTTATTTAGGTTATCTGGTAAGCGCCTGTCAAAAAATGGCTTATAAGGCCGAATTCCGGCCGCAACAACGCTTTATTCAGGGACATTGGCACTCTTTTGCCTAAAAAAGCGCTTGCTGCTTTACTTATTGCTGTGATTTCGGCACAATCTGCGCAGTTTTTTAAAGGTTCACCCCAAATTTATAGAGGCGAGTACGCTGAATGGCGAAAGAAGACGTAATTGAAATGCAAGGTACCATCCTGGATACATTGCCGAATACCATGTTCAAAGTTGAACTGGAAAATGGTCATGTGGTTATCGCACATATATCTGGCAAAATGCGCAAGAACTATATCCGTATTTTAACAGGCGATAAAGTTACCGTTGAATTAACGCCTTATGATCTAAGCAAAGGCCGAATCGTTTTCCGTCAGCGATAAAATAGCTTTATTAACAAAAAACCCGGTTGCTGCCGGGTTTTTTGTTTTATTCTATATTGTTAAAAATTAGCGTTAATCGATCAACGCCAAATCTTGCTCTGTCTGGTAATCAAACACCAATTCGTCTTTATGTAAGCTGATCTTCACATCACCACCATGCAGTAAACGACCAAATAAAATTTCATTCGCTAATGGTTTTTTCAGATGCTCCTGAATAACCCGCGCCATTGGCCGTGCCCCCATGGCCTGATCATAACCTTTGTCAGCCAACCACTGCCGCGCATCCGCGGTTAATTCCATTGATACCTGTTTTTTATCTAACTGTACCTGTAAATCACAAACGAATTTGTCGACAATTTGCAACAGAATGTCGGCAGCCAGGTGTTTAAACCAAATAATGCCATCCAGCCGGTTACGAAACTCCGGGCTAAAAGTACGGTTAATTTCACTTAGTGCATCGTGGCTATGATCTTGCTGTTTAAAACCAATCGATTTACGAATAGTTTCTTGTACGCCAGCGTTAGTTGTCATCACCAGTACCACATTCCTGAAATCAACCTTGCGGCCGTTGTTGTCCGTTAAGGTGCCATGGTCCATAACCTGCAATAAAATGTTGTAGACGTCGCTATGAGCTTTTTCAATTTCATCAAGCAATACCACCGAATAGGGGTGTTTTGACACGGCGTCTGTTAATAAGCCGCCTTGCTCGAAACCAACATAGCCCGGTGGTGCCCCAATTAACCGGCTTACAGCGTGGCGTTCCATGTATTCAGACATATCAAAGCGGAGCAGTTCAACACCCATCACTTTGCCAAGCTGTTTAGTTACTTCAGTTTTACCAACTCCCGTTGGGCCAGCAAACAAGAAACTACCAATCGGTTTTTCTTCGTTACCTAAGCCTGAGCGCGATAGCCGAATAGCTGACGTTAATACTTCTATCGGTTCATCTTGGCCAAATACCACTAATTTCAGGTTGCGATCTAAATTTGCCAATACATCTTTGTCAGATGCCGATACTGATTTTTCTGGAATACGAGCCATTTTGGCGATCACATGTTCTATCTCAGCAACATTAATTACTTTTTTCCGTTTCGATGCTGGTAATAAACGCTGACTGGCACCGGCTTCATCAATAACATCTATCGCTTTGTCAGGCAGGTGCCGCTCATTAATATATTTTGCCGACAACTCTGCCGCAGCTCGAATGGCTTTCTGGGTATAGCGGACATTGTGATGCTGCTCGTATCTATCTTTTAACCCCATTAAAATACGTGTGGTGTCTTCGACACTCGGCTCAAGAACATCAATTTTTTGAAAGCGGCGCACCAACGCGGTATCTTTTTCAAAAATACTTTTATATTCCTGATAAGTGGTTGAACCCATGCAGCGCAACCGGCCGCTAGACAACAATGGTTTTATCAGATTCGATGCGTCCATAACGCCACCAGACGCAGCACCCGCACCAATTATCGTGTGAATTTCATCGATAAATAAAATAGAATCTTTTTCTTTTTCTAGCTCTTTCAGTAATGATTTTAAACGCTTTTCAAAATCACCGCGGTATTTAGTACCCGCCAGCAACGCACCCATGTCCAGTGAATAAATGGTGGCATTGGCAATAACCTCTGGCACTTGCTGTTGCACAATGCGATAAGCAAGGCCTTCAGCAATGGCCGTTTTACCCACACCCGCTTCACCAACCAGTAACGGGTTGTTTTTCTTGCGCCGACACAACACCTGCACTGCACGCTCAACTTCACGATCCCGGCCTATTAGCGGGTCAATATGGCCGTTTTTGGCCTGTACATTTAAATTTGTCGTGAAGTTTTCCAGGTATTTGTTTTCTTCAGCAACTGGATCACTTAACTCTTCCTGCGAACGGTCTTCATGCTGCTCAAGTTTTTCAGTTTTTGTAACACCGTGCGCAATGAAATTCACCACATCAAGGCGGCTTATCTCAATTTTTTTCAGCAGATAAACGGCCTGCGACTCCTGCTCACTGAAAATAGCCACCAACACATTCGCCCCGGTTACCTCCGCCTTGCCAGAAGACTGCACATGAAAAACTGCACGTTGTAGTACCCGCTGAAAGCCCAGTGTTGGCTGGGTATCACGCTCTACCTCACCATCGGGCAACACCGGCGTAGTTGAGTCAATAAAACTGGCCAGCTCCGATCGTAGTTTTTCAATATTAGCACCACAAGACGTTAACGCCTCTGTTGCTGCCGGGTTATCCAGCAATGCCAGTAGTAAATGCTCTACTGTCATATATTCATGCCGGCGTTCACGCGCAAACCGAAACGCCAAATTAAGCGTTAGTTCCAGATCTTTATTTAACATAGCTCACTCCCAATACCCCTGAGAACCACTTCCAGACCATGCCAAGACATACCTAAGCGCGCTCCATCGTGCACAACAAAGGGTGCTGATGCTCTTTGGCATACTGTACCACCTGTTGTACTTTAGTTTCGGCAATTTCAGCGGTAAATATTCCGCACACTGCGCTACCGTCATAATGTACTTTCAACATTATTTCACTGGCTTTTTCGTATTGCATATTAAAAAAATGGGTTAGCACATTGATAACAAAGTCCATAGGAGTGTAGTCGTCGTTGTGTAAAATTACCTTATACATCGATGGCGGAGCAACCTGTTGTCGGGTTAGCTCTGCCAGATCATCGTGTTTCGTGTCAAAATTTTGCTTGCCGCTCATAAACTATAGCCATGCCTGCGCCAACCAGCAAAGGCGCTTTTATTAAAAATTAGTAAAAAAATCGCACTATTTTTGCAAATAGCTTGACTGTTTGCTTAAATTATCTACAGTAGATATTGGGGCACAACAAGTCCCCTTCAAGTTCACTCTACAATACAGAATATAGCTAACTAAGAGAAGGAAGTAAGTAGTATGGCTACCGGTAAAGTAAAATGGTTCAATAATGCCAAAGGATTCGGGTTTATTCGTGAAGATGGCCGTGATGAAGATATCTTCGCGCATTATTCTACCATTAGCATGGATGGCTACCGCACGCTAAAAGCAGGCCAGGATGTGGTGTTCGATCTATCTGAGGGCCCTAAAGGGCTCCATGCTGTAAATATTAAGCTCCCCGGCGAAGAATAACGTTTTCATTGCTGTACCGACCTGGCATCGGCATCTACTAACAAAAAAGCAGGCACCATGCCTGCTTTTTTATTATTCAGCTGACAACCTTACTTACAATGCCTGTAATGTACGGTTTAATGTGGTGCTTGGACGCATTGCGGCGCCAACTAATTTATCATCCGGACGATAATACCCGCCAATGTCTACCGCTTTACCCTGCACACCATTTAACTCAGAGAGAATTTGCTGCTCATTCGCCTGCATAGCATCTGACAGCGTTTTAAAACGCTCTGCCAGTTTGGTATCAGTAGTTTGAGCTGCCAGCTCCTGTGCCCAGTACAGCGCTAAATAGAAGTGACTGCCGCGGTTATCCAGTTCACCGGCTTTACGCCGTGGCGATTTATCATTATCTAAAAAGGTCGCGGTAGCCTTATCCAAACTGTCAGCCAGCACTTTCGCCGCGCTATTACCGGTTACCTGCGATAAGTGCTCTAATGATGCGGCCAGTGCCAAAAACTCACCAAGCGAATCCCAACGCAAATGGTTTTCTTCAACAAATTGCTCAACATGCTTAGGAGCAGAACCACCGGCGCCGGTTTCAAACAAACCACCACCGTTCATTAACGGCACTACTGACAACATTTTAGCGCTGGTACCCAGTTCTAAAATAGGAAATAAATCAGTAAGGTAATCGCGTAGCACATTGCCGGTTACTGAAATGGTATCCAAACCTTGTTTAATACGGTCAAGGGTGTAACGGGTAGCTGCAACCGGCGCCATAATGTGAATATCAAGACCGCTGGTATCGTGATCTTTTAAATATCGTTCAACTTTGTTAATCAGCTGAGCATCATGTGCCCGCTGACTATCCAACCAAAAAATAGCTGGCGTGCCACTTAACCGTGCGCGATTTACCGCAAGTTTTACCCAGTCACGAATAGGCGCATCTTTTACCTGACACATCCGCCAGATGTCACCCTTATCGACCGCATGACTAAATAACACTTCACCTTTACTGTTAAGCACTTTAACCGTGCCCTTAGTGGTTATTTCAAAAGTTTTGTCATGCGAGCCATATTCTTCGGCCTTTTGTGCCATTAAACCAACATTAGGCACCGAGCCCATAGTACGTGGGTCAAATGCACCATTTTCCTTACAAAATGTAATGGTTTCTTGATAAACACCGGCATAGCAACGATCTGGAATGACCGCCTTAGTGTCTTTTAACTGACCATCCGGGCCCCACATCTGGCCTGAGCTACGGATCATTGCTGGCATAGAGGCATCAATAATTACATCACTGGGTACATGTAAATTCGTAATACCTTTGTCTGAATTTACCATCGCCATCGCTGGCTTGCTGGTATATAGTGCCGCAATAGCGTCAGTAATTTCTTGTCGTTTAGCCGCCGGCAAGCTTTTTATTTTGGCATAAACATCACCTAAACCATTGCTAACATCTACCCCTAAAGCGGCAAACTCTTCGCCATACTGGCTAAATATTTCCTGATAAAATACCTTTACGGCATGGCCAAACATGATGGGATCAGACACTTTCATCATGGTGGCTTTTAAATGCAGTGAAAATAGAACATTTTTCGCTTTGGCATCGGTAATTTCAGTAGCGTAAAAGTCGCGAAGCGCCTTAGCACTCATCGTAGCCGCATCAATAATTTCATCAGCCAGCACCGCTAATTTATCTTTTAATACCGTTACCTCACCATCTGTCTGGTGTAATTCAATCCGCAAGCTATCGGCGGCAGCTACCGTCGTTGATTGCTCCGAACCGTAAAAATCGCCATGGCTCATGTGAGCAACGTGTGATGCAGAATCAGCTTGCCAGGCCCCCATGCTATGGGGGTTTTTACGGGCATACTGCTTAACCGACGCCGGGGCACGCCGATCGGAGTTGCCCTCTCGCAGTACCGGGTTCACCGCGCTGCCTTTAATTTTATCGTAGCGGCCTTTAATATTCTGCTCTTGCTCGTTTTTCGGCTCAGCAGGATAGTCAGGTAAGGCATAGCCTTGGCGTTGCAATTCGGCAATAGCCTCGTTTAGCTGTGGCCCCGAAGCACTGATATTTGGTAGCTTAATAATATTGGCATCAGGCTGTTTCGCCATTTCACCTAACTCTGCCAGCGCATCGTTAAGGTGCTGCTCGGTGGTTAAAAAATCCGGGAAACTGGCAATAATACGTCCCGATAATGAAATATCGCGGGTTTCGACAGCAATACCTGCAGCCGCAGAAAAGGCCTGAATTACAGGTAACAAAGAATGAGTAGCCAGAGCTGGCGCTTCATCAGTAATGGTATAAATGATTTTTGCACTTTCTTTCGACATGTTAGTTCCTGTATTGTAATCGCAGAATGTCCACGGGAGTGCCGCGCTAACACTGTAAAACGGTGGTTATTGTTTAAAACGCAGCAAAAACAACGGTAAATAGTATATCAGCATCACACTGATTAAAACAGGCACTGTCGCGCCTGCCCTTTAGCACGTTGGCTGCAGCGTTATTTTATTTATAGGAAATAGCCTTGACTCACTCAACACCAGTTCGCCACAAGCAACATAAGCCAATCAGCAAAAAAAACAATAAGACTAAAGTAGACCATCCATTATTAGTCTTGTTCAATAAACCTTACGATGTACTTAGTCAATTTAGTGATAACAGTACCCCACCCCGCGCTACTTTGGCTGACTATATTCCGCTAAAAGACGTGTATCCGGCGGGACGACTTGACCGTGATAGCGAAGGTTTATTATTGCTAACGAATTGCGGCCAAACGCAACACCAGCTAAGCGATCCTAAGCATAAAGCTGCCAAAACTTATTGGGTGCAGGTTGAAGGCGACATTACTGAATTGGCGTTGGCGCTACTTCGACAGGGCGTATTGTTAAACGATGGTCCCACCTTGCCGGCAATGGCCAAACGTATTGCGCAACCGTTATTATGGCCGCGCCAGCCAGCGGTTCGCTTCCGGGCTAACATTCCTACCAGTTGGATAAGTCTAACTATCAGTGAGGGACGTAATCGTCAGGTAAGACGAATGACTGCAGCGGTCGGTTTCGCCACTTTGCGCCTGGTGCGAAGCCAGATTGGCCCGTGGCAGATTGACCAACTGCAACCCGGAGAATATCAGGTAGTGAATTTATGAACCGAACTCAGCTTCGCTTAACGGTTGCCGCCATTGTGTTCTATCAGCAAAAATTTTTACTGGTAGAGGAAATTGATAAACTGACCAAGCGCCGGGTGTTAAACCAGCCTGCTGGCCATATGGAAGCCGACGAAGACGTACTTAGTGCAGGCAGTCGCGAGCTGTTAGAAGAAACGGGCCTAGCACTGCAACCTGACAGCTGGCTGGGTATTTCACAATTACACACTGCGGGCCTGAATTTTGTCAGAATTAATCTGATATTTGAGCCTGCCAGCTTACCAGCACATTATCAACCACAAGATCCCGACATACTGGCACTGCATTGGCTAAGCGCTACCGAGCTTAGCAACCATCCGCTTCCTGTGCGCAGCGCACTGGTAACTGATGCCATACAGAGCTATCTTGCCGGTCAAAAAATGCCACTGAAACTAATTCAGAACCCGCGATAACAATTTTTTACCGGCTAAATTAGTGCTACACTGCGCGCCTTATTTTTTGTTAGAGCCTCGTGGTGTAATGATCGATAACAGCAGTAAAAAAGTCATTGTCGGCATGTCCGGCGGCGTAGATTCTTCAGTATCGGCCTATTTGCTAATCCAACAGGGTTATCAAGTTGAAGGTCTTTTTATGAAAAACTGGGAAGAAGACGATAATGATGAATACTGCGCGGCAGCTGAAGATATGCAGGATGCACAGCAGGTTTGCGACAAACTGGGCATTACTTTGCATAAAGTGAATTTTGCTGCCGAATACTGGGATAATGTATTTCAGTATTTTTTAGCAGAATATCAGGCTGGCCGCACTCCAAATCCCGACATCATTTGTAATAAAGAAATAAAATTTAAAGCATTTCTTGAATTTGCCGCTGAAGCTTTAGCCGCAGATTACATTGCCACCGGCCATTATGTCCGTCGGCGCCATCAAAATGGTCACTGGCAATTATTACGCGGTTTAGACAGCAATAAAGATCAAAGCTACTTTTTATACACTCTCGGTGAAGAGCATGTGAGCCAAACCTTATTTCCCATAGGCGAGCTGGAGAAACCAGCCGTGCGGGCGATAGCAGAACAACAAGGCTTAATTACTCACGATAAAAAAGACTCTACCGGTATTTGCTTTATTGGTGAGCGCAAATTTAAAGATTTTCTACAGCACTACTTACCGGCGCAACCAGGCGATATTGTCAGTATTGATGATAACAAACTTGTTGGTCAGCACGATGGCCTGATGTATCACACCCTGGGCCAACGTAAAGGCCTGAAAATTGGTGGATTACGGGATGGTACAGATGAACCTTGGTACGTGGTAGCAAAAGATTTACAACATAACCAGTTATTAGTTGCACAGGGCCATGATCACCCAGCATTATTGGCCAGTGGCCTGCTCGCAAGCCAGTTGCATTGGGTAGATCGCCAAGGTCCGCTTGCGCCACTTTGCTGCACAGTAAAAACCCGTTATCGGCAGACCGATATTAACTGCACACTGACCCCACTGGCTAATGGCCAATGTCAGGTGTTGTTTGAACAGCAACAAAAAGCGGTAACCCCGGGTCAATCTGCGGTTTTTTATCTAGATGACGTTTGTTTAGGCGGCGGCATTATCGACGAGGCCATTAAATAACTATGCAACCCTCTTTAAACACCCAAATTATTGCGCTGGCAGGCCTGTG
The DNA here is from genome assembly GCF_000987765.1 of Arsukibacterium sp. MJ3. Taxonomy (GTDB): domain Bacteria; phylum Pseudomonadota; class Gammaproteobacteria; order Enterobacterales; family Alteromonadaceae; genus Alishewanella. The sequence goes on along the minus strand of NZ_LAHP01000004.1, from coordinate 87,678 downwards.
TCAGGCTGTTAGTTTACTGCAAAGCCTGGCACGACATAACAAACTGGAGCCTGAGAATTATAAAATCAGTTTGGCCAGTATTGCTAATCTGGCGCCGACATCACCACTGGCCGTGTTTGGTGACAACCTGGCAAACATCGGCACTGGTTTACAACTGATGATTGATCAGCTTGGCGACACCCCGAAAAAAGATGTTGAACTGACCCGCTATCTGGTTGGGGTGTTAGCCCTGGAACGAAAGCTACATAAAAATCCGGGCAATATGGCAGAACTGGGCAAACAACTTGGTCAGCTGGAACGCCAGTTACAACATTTTGAAGTAACCGACGAGACTATTGTGGGCCGATTAGCCGATATTTACAGTGACTGCATCAGCAGCCTCGGCAGCCGGATCCAGGTACATGGCCAGCCAGACTTACTTAAGCAAACACCCGTGCAGCAGAAAGTACGGGCCCTATTACTGGCGGCAGTTCGCGCCGCGGTACTGTGGCGTCAGGCGGGCGGCAGCCGGCTTAATTTTATTTTTAAACGTCGTAAACTGGTTGCCGCCGCGGAGCAAATGCTGGCGCAAACAACACCATAATTTTCAGGAGTGTTCATGGAACTTAATGCCCTTACCGCCATATCCCCGGTTGACGGCCGCTATGGCAGCAAAACAGTTGACTTGCGGCCTTATTTTAGTGAATTTGCACTGATCAAATATCGGGTTACCGTTGAAGTGCGCTGGTTACAGCAATTAGCAGCATCACCTGCCATTACTGAAGTTCCAATGTTGTCGCTGGCGGCAAATCAGTTGCTTGATGATATTGTCGACAATTTTAGTCTGGCTGACGCTCAGCGGGTTAAAGATATTGAACGCACCACCAACCATGACGTAAAAGCCGTTGAATATCTGTTAAAAGAAAAAGTCGCCAGCAATAGCGAGCTAAATGCCATTAATGAATTTATTCATTTTGCCTGCACCTCAGAAGATATTAATAATTTGTCGCACGGCTTAATGCTAAGCCAGGCACGCAGCGACGTATTACTGCCGCAGTGCGATGCCCTGCTGGCGGCCATTAAACATCTGGCGGTTGAGCATAAAACGGTAGCCATGATGGCACGTACTCACGGTCAACCTGCTTCACCTACTACCATGGGTAAAGAAATGGCTAATGTGTTCGCTCGCTTGCAGCGCCAGCGCGATCAGATTGCCGCAGTAGATATTATGGGTAAAATTAACGGCGCCGTTGGCAATTACAATGCTCACTTATCCGCTTACCCGGCAGTTGACTGGCACCAGTTTGCCGAGCAGTTTGTCAGCAACCTTGGCTTACGTTTTAACCCTTACACTACACAAATTGAGCCTCACGATTATATTGCTGAGTTGTTTGATGCCGTGGCCCGTTTTAACACTATATTGCTCGATTTTGATCGTGATATCTGGGGCTATATTGCACTTGGCCACTTTAAGCAAAAAACCGTTGCTGGTGAAATTGGCTCATCCACCATGCCACACAAAGTGAATCCAATTGATTTTGAAAACTCAGAAGGTAACCTGGGTATTGCTAATGCCTTATTTAACCACTTGTCGGCCAAACTACCGGTCTCACGCTGGCAACGCGATCTGACCGATTCTACCGTGTTACGCAACTTGGGCATGGGTTTTGGTTACACCTTAATCGCCTATCAGGCGACTCTGAAGGGCATTAGCAAACTACAGGTTAATGCACCAGCATTGCTGGCCGAACTGGATGCTAACTGGGAGTTGCTGGCAGAGCCAGTACAAACCGTAATGCGTAAATACGGCATTGAAAAACCGTACGAAAAACTGAAAGAACTGACCCGTGGCAAACGGATTAACCAGGCAGATTTGGCCCGGTTTATTGACAGTCTCGAGCTGCCAGAGCAGGTTAAAACCGAGCTTAAACAGCTGACACCAGCAAACTATATTGGCGATGCAATTGCCCTGGTCGATAAGCTGCCTTAACCGCAGCTTGCCTTAACTTATTTATCAAGCCATGCTTGTTTAAATGGATGCTTAGTATGTACGTACTTAATTTTGCTGAGTTAACGCCAGCACGCTTCTTAGCCGAGTTTTGGCAGAAAAAACCGCTATTGCTAAAGCAAGGGTTTGCTCACTTTGAGGACCCATTGTCACCAGACGAACTGGCTGGTCTAGCAATGGAAGAGGAAGTTGAGTCGCGCGTTGTGCAATGTAGTAACGGCAAATGGCAACTGGAAACCGGCCCTTTTACCGATTTTGAGCAATTTGGTGAACGTGACTGGACTATCCTGGTGCAAGCTGTTGATCATTGGCATGCTGCTGCCGCAACGTTACTTGAGCCGTTTCGCTTTATCCCCAATTGGCGTATCGATGATTTAATGGTCAGCTTCTCAACTCCCGGTGGTGGAGTCGGTCCTCATTTAGATCAATATGATGTTTTTATTATTCAGGGGCTGGGCCAGCGGCACTGGCGGGTAGGTATGCCTGATAGTAAGTTGCAGCAGTTTTGCCCGCATCCGCGTTTATTGCAAATCAGCCCGTTCACCGCCTGTATCGATGTAATAATGGAACCGGGCGACGTGTTGTATATTCCACCGGGCTGCCCACATGAAGGTATCTCGCTGGAAAATAGCTTAAATTATTCAGTAGGTTTTAGAGCACCAGCGCAAAAAGATTTACTGACCGGTTTGGCTGATTATTTAATCGACAATGATATTAGTGGCAAGCGCTTTACTGATCCTGAGCGGCAGATAAGCCATAATATTGGCGAATTGGCCATTACCGATTTAGCACAAGTAAAACAGTTGTTACAACAGCTGGTCAGCGATGAAACCAGTTTGCCGCTGTGGTTTGGCCAATACATCAGTCGGGCTAAGCATGAGTTAGATTTACAAGAACCCGACCCGCATTATCAGCCTGCTGAAGTTGCCGAATACCTGGAAGAAGGTTCAGTTTTAGCGCTTACCGGTGGTTTACGCTGTTGCTATCATCAGGCTGACTCTGCTGCAGATATTGCCTTGTTTATTAATGGCGAGCAGTACCTGCTGCCGCCGGATGAGCTTGCCACCGCCAAACTACTGTGTGAACATCGCCGATTAGATGAACAACAATGCCTGCATTTTATAGCATTAGCACAACGTTTAGATTTACTGGTACAGTTAATAAATTTGGGATACTGGTATTTCGAGCAGTAAACGTTGCTAAGATAATCTGGCTGTCATCATTAAAAAACCGCATATTCTGCGGTTTTTTATTAGACTGTACGCTAAGCGTTACAGTTTAAGCCTGTGATGGGCTCTGCCACAACGCTTCATCTTCAAATAAATCATATAATCCCTCTGCACGCTTTACTAATAACGTAGAAAACTCAAACTGCGTTTTATCAACAGTGGCGCTATTCATAATGTTCTCAGCTTTTAATTGCCAGTTTAATGAGAACGAGCGCATCGCGTCACGGGCCGATGCTGCGGCAGAAAACGGCATATGATCAGTGGGTAAGTCGCCACTTATCACCCAAAAAGCTTGCTTGTCTTTGGTATTAAGCTTCCACAGCGCGACCAGCGGTGGTAAATAGCGGCTTTCTGTAATAGCAACATTGTCAGGAATGATACCCTTGCTGGCTAAGTACTGATTAGCCTTTTGATATTGATTTCTAACCCACTCTGCCCGTTGTTGCTCTTGGGCAGCTTGTTGTTCTTGTTGTTGAACCTGAGTTAACTGCTCACTCATTTTTTTCTTCCAATTAAAATTTTGACATATACATTTTGGCTACTGTAAGGCAGTCGGCAACGACAATCAAGCACCCGTAATAATTGTCGACAATTACCTTGTAAGACCAGTGCTTATTTTCAAGGGAATATAGCGTAATCCCGATTGAAATGTTACATTCCGCGGCGCAAAAATAAGGCGTTATAGCCGTTATTTTACCAGACCAGCATTAACTTTATTACTATCGAGGGAGAATAAGCCGTGGCAGTATTTAACCATCCTGAATTCGACAACCATGAACAAGTGGTGTTTTGCAGTGATCAGGAAACCGGTCTGCGGGCCATTATTGCTGTGCACAGCACCCGTTTAGGTCCTGCGGTTGGCGGTTGCCGTTTATGGAACTATGCCAGCGATGAAGAAGCTATTGTTGATGTGCTGCGCTTGTCTCGCGGCATGACGTACAAAAATGCCATGGCTGGCTTACCATTAGGTGGTGGCAAATCGGTAATAATTGGTGATGCTAAAACCATTAAATCGGAAGCGTTATTTCGGGCCTTTGGCCGCATGTTGCAGCGGCTTGGCGGTAGTTATTACAGCGCGGAAGATGTAAATATTACTACTGCCGATATTATGCAGGTTAATAAAGAAACGCAATTTGTTGCTGGTTTAGAAGGCAAAAGCGGTAATCCGGGCCCATTTACGGCATTAGGTACTTACCAGGGCATAAAAGCCGCAGCCCTGCATCAATTTGGCTCAGCCGAACTGGCTGGTAAAACAGTTGCGGTACAAGGCCTTGGTAGTGTGGGTTATGCCTTGTGTGACTATTTACATAAAGAAGGTGCCAGACTAATTGTTACTGACATTAATCAGGCCTCTATTGAACGGGCAATCAGTCAATTTGGCGCAACAGCTGTCGGTTTGCACGGCATTTACGCTGTAGATGCTGATATTTATGCGCCATGTGCCTTGGGTGCGACACTAAATGATGAAACCATTGCGCAGTTAAAAGCCAAAGTGATTGCCGGCTGTGCCAACAATCAGTTAAAACAAGCCCGGCATGGTGAAATGCTGCGCCAACGCGGTATTTTATATGCACCAGATTATGTTATTAACGCCGGTGGCATTATTAACGTTGCTTGCGAAATGCGCTCTGAAGGTTACAACGCCGTCGAGTCAACGGCTAAAGTTAACGCTATTTATAATACCCTGCTGAATATTTTTCAGCGGGCCGATGCCGAAGATAAACCGACCAGTGATGTTGCCGATGTAATGGCGCAAGAAATTATTCGCCGCGGTAAGCCATAAGCAAACCCTTAGCAGCTATAAAAAAACCGGAGTTATTAGCTCCGGTTTTTTGTTGATAATTCAACCACTTTAATATCAGGCGGCGTTTCGTTTATTAATTGCCATCGCCGATAATACCTCTGGTTTAAAGCTATCAACCGAAATGGATTTAAAGCGTAACCGGTTCATTTCATTTAACTGGGCGGCTTCAGGGTCGGTTATGAGTTGCAGCGCGTGCGCCTGAGCAATACTGTCAGCCAATGGTAATTTACGCGCCAGTTTACCCTCGCGTTGTGCCTGAATTATTTTCTTCATTAACGGCTGTGCGTTATGCACGGCAATAAATGCAGATTCCATCAGGCCAGTAGCATCATCCTCAGCAGCACCTATAAAACATAAATGCGTTAAGCGATCGCGGATCACGCCTGGTTTTGCCAGCGCGGCGCAAATGGCCATCGCAATATCATCACCCGGCATTTTATAACCAATACCAAATGGGAACACCAACGTACGAATAACCCGAGATACCACCCGATTGGGAAAGTTTTCCAGGAAACCATCAAAAGCTTTACCAATTTCAAACAAGGCCCGTTGCACGCCATAGTGGACAAAGGGTAAATCTACTTGCTGCCGGCCATTATCCTCATAAAACTTAAGTACTGCTGAAGCAATATACAGCTGACTCAATACATCACCTAATCGGGCTGACAACATTTCTTTGCGTTTTAACTCGCCACCTAACATCAGCATGGAAACATCTGCGCTTAATGCTAACGCGCGGCTCATCCGGCTCAACTGCTTGTAGTAACGAGCCGTTTCACCAGCTACCGGTGCATCGTTAAAGGCGCCGGCAGTCAACCCTTGCCACAAGGCAGAGAACGTATTGCCAATGGCAAAGCCAACATGCTTAAGCAGCAATTGATCAAACTGTTTTAAGCCTTCTTCTGCATCTGGATTTGCCGCTGCTTCAAGTTCAGCCAGTACGTAGGGGTGACAGCGGGTTGCGCCCTGACCAAAGATCATCAGGTTACGGGTTAAAATATTAGCCCCCTCTACCGTTATCGAAATAGGGGTTCCCATATAACCATGTGCCATGTAATTCATGGGGCCGCATTGAATGGCTTTACCTGCATGAATATCAAAGGCATCATTTAACAAGGTACGCGACATTTCAGTCATATGGTATTTGGCAATAGCAGTAACCACTGACGGGCTAAGCTTTAAGTCAATGGCACCTGCTGTCATTACCCGCATGGCTTCTAAGGTGTATGTTAAGCCACCAATACGAGCCATGCCTTCTTGCACACCTTCAAATTTACCAATTGACATGCCAAATTGCTGGCGCACGTAACCGTACGCACTGGTCATGCGGGTTGCCAGATGCCCGGTAGCCGTGGCCAGTGCCGGCAACGAAATACCGCGTCCGGCAGACAAACATTCGACCAGCATGCGCCAGCCGCGACCGGCATAATCTGGCCCGCCAATAATCCAGTCGATTGGAATAAATACGTCTTTACCGTAAGTCGTGCCGTTCATAAATGCCATATTCATTGGAAAATGACGGTCACCAATTTCAACGCCTTTATGGCTGGTTGGAATAAGAGCGCAGGTGATACCCAGATCTTCTTTGTCACCTAATAGTTGCTCAGGATCGTACAACTTAAATGCCAGCCCCAGCACGGTGGCTACTGGTGCCAATGTGATATAGCGCTTGTCCCAGTTTAATTTAATACCAATAACGTCTTTACCTTCAAACTCGCCTTTGCAAATAACACCAGTATCCGGAATACTACCGGCATCTGAGCCAGCTTCCGGGCCAGTTAAGGCGAAACAAGGCACATCGGTGCCGTTAGCTAATGTGGGTAACCAAAAATCTTTTTGAGCCTGGGTGCCATAATGCATTAATAACTCACCCGGGCCTAACGAGTTAGGCACCATTACGGTGACTGCCGCGGTTAAACTTCGGCTGGCAATACGCGCTACAATAGTAGAATTGGCAATAGCAGAAAACTCACGACCGCCATAGGCTTTCGGAATAATCATCGCAAAAAAGCCTTCGCTTTTTATATAATCCCAGACCGCTTTTGGTAAATCGCGATCTTCCTGCACAATTTTATAATCGTCCAGCATCGCCAGTAACGTTTCAACCTGGTTATCCATAAAAGCCTGCTCATCTTTTGATAGCTCTGCTTTTGGAATACTGTGTAGTTTTTGCCAGTCAGGTTTGCCTTTAAATAACTCACCATCCCACCACACATCACCCGCTTCCATTGCTTCACGCTCAGTATCAGACAGTGGTGGTAAGATTTTTTTAAACACGGCAAATACCGGTTTACTGATCAGGCTGCGCCGGATGTCAGTTACGGCGAGCACAATGACAACAGCCAACACCAAAATTAACACTATAGCCATAACAAAATTTCCTCTAAGTACCTGAGCGCAACTGCTGCTGAGGTTGTAAACTAATAAACACCGGTGCAGCAATGCCCGCAGCCAGATAAGGTAATAAACGTTGAATAACGCCCTCTATATCAACTTCTTCACTAAAATCAGCCTGGGCAATTTCAGCCAGCGCCTCGTTTGAGGCCATGGTAAATACAATGGTGCCAAGCGAAAAATGTAAGCGCCAAAACAACTCACTGGCGGGTAACTCTGGACAGGATTGCTGCACCAGTAACACAAACTTATCTAATACCCGGCCATAATGATGGTTAATAAACCAACGTAAATGCCCTTGAACGTCTGAGTAACCCCTGCCTAGTAGCTGTAAAAAAATCCGGGTACCGTTCGGGTTTACTAAGTTTAGCTCCAATAAGGGTTTTACAAATACTGCCAATACCTTAGTCAGGTTATTAGGGTGTTGCGCAGCCAGTAGCCGGTTAAATTCCTGATCTAATCTCAGCATCAGCACCCTTAAATAACGTTGTAAAACCGCCTGAATAAGTTCTTTTTTTGAACCAAAATGATAATTCACAGCCGCCAGGTTCACTTCAGCTAAACTGGTGATCTGGCGCAATGACGTATCATTAAAACCGGTTTCCGCAAACAACGATTGGGCCGCGTCCAGAATTTTTTGTTGGGTGTTTTGTTTTGCGACCATGTTCACCACATAAATTTAAACAAGTGTTTGAAATGTACGTTTGAATCTTATTCTTGTCAAGCCAGATATCAGCTACTGGTCCGACAACACAGCAAAATGTTTTATACTGGTTTTGTTTTAAAAAACTTGCTTGACGGAACTTATAAAAATGCCTTGACATTACATTGCTACTGAGCGAGATTTGTTCATATGCTAACTAACCGGAGAGTAATTTGATGCAAATATGTGCTATCAACCCTTATTACTATTGCTCTCCTTTTTACCTTTCTGAATGGTTTAACAATTAGTTCTCCCTCTGCGTCAGGCAGAGGTTTCCCTTTATCACATTTAAAATTGCTTCAGCTATTTGCTGCCCTTAAATTGTGTGCGGGTTATATCTATTCGCTTCTGCTTTGACGCACTTTTCCCTTTTTTAATCAGATTGCCGTTAAAGGCAACGTTTGTAATGCAGAGGAATGTGTATGTACTTTAAAGCAAAAATGAAGCTATCCACCATCAGTGCGGCAGTTATTCTCGCGACTACCGGTCAACAGGCATTGGCAGCGGAGGAAACCTCTGCTGAAGAACAAAAAATTGAAAAAATTCAGATCACCGGCTCACGTTTAAAAGGCGTCGATCTGGAAGGTGCAAACCCGGTGCAAGTGTTTAGCCGCGAAGATATGACCCGCCGCGGCTATGACAGTGTCGGTTCTTTCTTACGTGACTTACCACAGGCATCCAGTGCCGGTACCTTTACCGAAAATGGTGGTGTGGGCGGCGCAGATGGCTCACCGGCAGGCTCTTCTGGTGTTAGTTTGCGTGGGTTAGGCAGTAGTTCTACCCTGGTACTGGTAAATGGCCGCCGGATCGCCGTCGATTCTTTTACTAACGGCTTTGATTCTTTTGTTAACGTTAACTCGATTCCAATGTCGGCATTAGAGCGGGTTGAAGTACTGACTGACGGTGCTTCATCAGTCTATGGTTCAGACGCCATTGCCGGGGTTATTAACTTTATTCTGCGTAAAGACGTCGAAGGTCATGAAGTGTCAGTATCTTATGGCGATGATACTAAAAGCAGCAATTTTGGCCGTACCAATCTGACTTATGTTGGTGGCTTTAATACTGAAAACAGCAACACCACTCTGGTGGTAGATTATTTTGACCGCAATGCCCTGTTTAACAGTGACCGGCCAGTGGAGGTTACCTTAAAATCCAGTACCCGAGTAAGCATTGATGGTGTCGATTATGCTGAGCCATGGTGTGGTAGCGACGTTAGCAACGGCGGCACCCGCTGTCGTTATGACTATGTTATTGAACGGGCCATTCAACCCGATACCACCACCATCGGTGCTACTTTACATCATAACTACCAACTCCTTAATGGCAGCGAATTTTTTGCCGAAGCAATGTTGCAGAATAACACCGGCTCAGCGTATGACGGTGCTGCTGCATTTGATGTTCGGCTAGCGGGTAACTCGCCATTAGTGCCGCAGTGGGCACGTGATATTGATGCGGCTAATGGCCAGGTAAACCAAATTCGGGTGCGATCACGCTTCCCAGAAACCCGGGTACAAGATTATGACACTACCAGTTACCGTTTATTAGCCGGTTTACGCGGTGAGTTAGGATTATGGTCATGGGAAACCGCCGCCACCTATGGCAAAACAGACAATGAAATTACCCACGTTCAGGGCTATATGGGTATTGATAAAGTAGTAGCGGGTATTGCTGCAGGCGCTTTTAACCCTTTTAATTTAGGCCGCAATAATACTGACTCTGCTATTGCAGCAGTAAGAGAGCTGGCACCTCGCGTCGGTGAATCAGAGGTGTTATCTGTTGATTTTAATATCGCTGGTGACTTAGCCATTGAATTGCCTGCCGGTAATATCAGTTCAGTATTTGGTGGTGAATTCAGAAGTGAAGATATTTTTGATCGACCAGCACTGATTGCTCAAAGCGGTGGCGTGTTTGCACTGGGCGCTAGCGATGCCGCAGCTGATCGTACACAGTACGCAGTATACGGTGAATTTAACCTGCCACTTACTGATAGCTTAGATATGATTGCCGCCTTGCGTTACGACCATTATAGTGACTTTGGTGGCGACGCTAATCCTAAGTTATCCCTACGTTACCGTGCTACTGACGATGTAGTGCTTAGAGCCTCCTGGAGCACTGGTTTTCGGGCACCATCATTATCGCAGCTAGGCGCCGGCGAATCATTAAGCTCAGCATATATAAATTGTGGTGCTGACCAACCCTTCGACGCATTGTGTGGTAATTTTGGTGCTTCAGCTGGCGAGTTAGAACTTGATCAGGAAACGATTGGAAACCGGGGCTTAGATGCAGAGAACTCCGAAGCAATTAATGTTGGTTTTTCATGGAATTTGACCGACAAATTGCAAGTTACCGCTGACTACTGGCGTTATGAGCACACCGATATTGTCGATGTGGATGCTAACACCACCTTAAAAGCCTGTATTGCCGGTACCGCCCCCACCACCAACAGTATAACCGACTTAAACGGCGAATTTGGTTGTGTACTGGATAGCGGTAATGATTTGGTTTTCCTCAGGACTGGCTTTTTTAACGTTGGTAGCCAGAAAACCGATGGTGTTGATGTTAAAATTAATTATCAACTGGATACCAGTAACTTTGGTACCTTTAAACTGTTTGCCGCCGGCACCAAAACCTTCTCTTATGAGCGGCAGATTAACCCAGAAAGTGGCACAGAAGATTTACTGGGTAAATTAAGTGGCGCCAATGAAATCGCCCGGCCAGACTTTGTTGCTGATGTTGGCACCGACTGGCGCCTGAATAACTGGACCGCCAGTTTGTCCGCACATTACATTAGTGAGCTAGGTGACGGTGATTTTAAATTTGGTGGCAATGAAACCGTTGATGCCTGGCTGGTCTTCAGCGGCAGTGTAGGCTACGAGCTAACGGATAACCAGCGGCTGTTGTTGTCTATTCGCAACCTAACTGATGAAAAACCGCCTTATGCGTCCTCACCTACTAATGGTTACGCCAGCTCAGTGCACGACTGGATAGGCACGTTATGGACCTTACGTTATACCGTTAATTTTTAATTAACGCGGCACGCCATTAAAGGGGCTGCATAGCCCCTTTAACTTTTTTTAAGCTGGCGAACTTACTCAATATCTCATAAACTCAGTGACATTCGCAGTGTACCCCCTTATTGGAGTAGTGTTTGTCTGCCCTAAAAATTAAACCTGACCAAATCAAATTAGGGTATGCCATTAAATTACCCAGTGGCTGGATGAAGCATCCATTTTTATCAAATGATATGTTGATTGAAAATCAGCAACAATTATATATTGTTAAAAACCTGAACCTGGATTTTGTCTATTTTTATCCGGAGAAAAGCCGGCAGATACCCCCTGATACTACTGAGTTGTCTGAGGGTGAAGAAATTGAATTTAACAGTAAACTATCTGAAGCACAGTCCAACATGCTGGCAGAGAAAATGCAGCGGATAGAACAAGCTAAAGCCCATCGGCGTGATATTCAGAAAACTGAGAAAGCCTTTAACCATTCACTCAATCAGGTACGTAGCCTGATGAAACAAGTCAACAACCGGCCTTTAAATGCCGTTAATGAAGCAGCAGAACTTATTGGCCAGCTGGTCGATACTATCGTCAATGCTGAAAGCCTGGTGTTGCACTTAATTTCATCGGGCAATAAAGATCAGGAAACCATGTACTACCATGTGCTTAACGTTTCTATTGTCAGTATGATGTTGGCGCGTGATCTTGGCCTGAGTGCTTCCGATATCAACATTATTGGTATTGGCGCGTTATTTCACGATATAGGGAAACTGAAAATTCCCAGTCAGATTTTGCGTAAAACCACAACATTATCCACTCCAGAGCAAAACTTATTAAAAATGCATACCAAATATGGTACAGATTTGCTGGCGCTGGCCGAAAGTTTTCCGCTGCAAGCCATACCTATCGTTGAACAGCACCATGAATATCAAGACGGTAGCGGCTATCCGAAAGCACTTACTAAAGATCATATAAACCATCTGGCACATATTGTCGCTGTGGTTAATGAGTTCGATAACCTGTGTCATCCAGCAGACCCGGCTAAAGCCCGCTCACCTCATCATGCGCTGGCGTATTTGTACCGGAGCATGAAAGGTAAGCTGGATGATAAAATCATGCGGGTAATGATTAAAATGATGGGCGTTTACCCGCCAGGTACCGTGGTAATGCTAAGCGATCAGCGGATTGCGATGGTAATGTCAGTAAACAGTGATAGCCTGCTGCAACCTAACGTTATGATTTATGAGCCTGAAGTACCCCGTTTGGAAGCGCCGGTAATTAGCCTTGATAGCGACGAGCTTAGCATCAGCAAAGTGCTCAATATTGCTAGTTTGCCAGAGCGTGTAAGAGAATATCTTAACCCCAGAGCGCAGGTCAGTTACTATGTGCAGGGCAAACCAAGCTAGAGCATTATTAATAAAAGCGAAGGAATACAGCATGCAAGTGACTGAAGTAAAACATCCGCTGGTTCAACACAAAATTGGGTTGCTCCGGGCAGCCGATATCAGCACTAAACAATTTCGACAGTTAGCCGCTGAACTGGGCAGTTTACTAACTTATGAAGCCACCAAAAATTTACCTACCGAAACCACCAGCATTGATGCCTGGAGTGGTCCCTGTCAGATAGAGCAAATTCAGGGTAAAAAAGTCACCATAGTACCTATTCTTCGGGCGGGTTTAGGTATGCTCGATGGCGTACTGGATCTGTTACCCAGCGCCCGGATCAGTGTGGTTGGTATTTATCGTGACGAAACCACCTTACAACCTGTACCTTACTTTCAAAAATTAGCAGCTGAGTTAGATCAACGGCTGGCACTGGTAGTCGACCCTATGCTAGCCACCGGCGGGTCAATGATAGCCACTATAGATTTATTGAAAAAACAAGGTTGTCAGCGCATTAAGGCACTGGTTTTAGTGGCCGCACCAGAAGGTATTAAAGCACTTAGCGCCGCACATCCCGATATTGAACTGTACACCGCGGCCATTGATGATGGCTTGAACGAGCAAGGCTATATTTTACCTGGCCTTGGCGATGCCGGTGATAAATTATTCGGCACCCGCTAAAGGCCGCTTGCCTGCCCTAGAAAAACATGGCACTTTGTGACCCTTTTATTACTGAGCATGATTTGTGGATTTAATTCCCTGGCACTACCCTACTCATTATGGTTTCACTTTACGGGGTTATCATAGCCAACCCAGCGGTAAACCATTGTTACATATGCTGCATGGTAATGGTTTTTGTAGCCGTACTTACCTGCCACTATTACGACACTTAGCGCCCTATTTTGATTTTTTCTTGTCCGATGCTCAAGGTCATGGTGATAGTGATCATGGGGGGCCTTTTTTAGGTTGGAACGTCAGTGCACAATTGGCAGAAGCCGCCTTACAGGCTCATCGTCATTTGTTTATTGGTCAGCATATTATTGGCGTGGGCCATAGTTTTGGCGGGGTACTTACCGCACTGATGCATTGTAAAGCCGACAGCCCGTTCAGCCAGGTTATTTTACTCGATCCAGTACTATTTACCCCATCAATGCTAACCGTGATGCGCTCGTTAAATGGTGTTGGTTTATATCGAAAAAATCCGATGGCAAAGGCCGCTTTACGTCGCCGCCAACACTGGCCAGATAAAAAAGCGGCTCTGGACTACCTTACCAATCGTGGTATGTTTAAAAACTGGCAACCAGCAGCGTTAGCTGCCTATATTGAGCATGCTATGGCACCTTCTGAGCAAGGTATCAGCTTAAAATGTCAACCTGATCGCGAAGCCGAAATATTTAGCTCCTACCCCGATAAATTGTGGCAACAGCTAAGCCAGCCTTGTTTGCCACTGCTGGTAGTGTATGGCAACAGTAGTTATCCTTTTGTCAGCAAAGCAGTAAAAAAATGGCAAAGTTGTAACCCGGCAGTGCAAAGTATCATTACCGAAGGTGGCCATTGTTTTATGCAAGAAGCTCCTGAACTAACCGCACAACTGATGCTGCAGTATTTGAATATCGGTTAAGGTAAAATTGACATTATATAGCGCGGAGCATTACGTTATAATGCTGCAAAATTGATTCAGGGTAGACAGATGAAAAAGTCCTTAGTACTGGCAGCATTGGTATTGGCAGGGTGCAGCCAACTGCCTGCGCCTGAGCGCGTTACCCCAGAAAACATGACCGCTAAAGACATGACAACAACAAAACCAGTGCAGCCAGCGGTAACTGACGAATCGGTACCTAATAGCGAAACAACAGAAGCTGTTGCCACTAATTTTGAACAAATTTTTATCGACAACGATGTCAGCTTTAGCGGTACCCTGCCCTGTGCCGATTGTCCCGGTATTCACTATCATTTAAACCTGCACCGTGATGGCCGCTTTGAAGTACGCCAGGAATACCTGGAACGCGGTGATATCACTATTATTAAAGGGATTTGGTTGCTGGAAAAACGCAATCTGCATTTGGTGAATCAACAACACACCTTACCCGCTTTTTATTTTAGCAGTAATAATCGATTAGCCATGCTCGATCTGGCTGGTAACCCAATTAGCTCCGCGCTGAATTATCAACTAACACGTGAAAGTACTTTTATTAAGCTCGATACCCGCCAGCCCATGCTGGGGTTGTATTTATTGAAAGACAATCAGGCAACCTTCACCTTGTGTCAATCTGGCGAAAGCCTGATGGTAGCCAATACCCAGCACCATCTGCCAATGATGCGCCATTACCAGCAAGATCAGCGTTTTCGTAACAGCGCAGTTATAGCAACCCTGATTGGCCGTAAAAGCGATGATGAACAAGGGCAAACCCAACTGTTAATCGAAAAATTCGAACAATTTTGGCCCAATGCCGTCTGTCCTGATCCTTTTTCCGAAGGAAAATTACAAGGTATTGTCTGGCGTGCAGAAAAGTTGGCTGGCCGTTATCTGCCGCAGCAGCTTAATGTTAGGCTTATATTTGATCAACAAGACCGTTTCTATGGCTCCTCTGGCTGCAATAATTTTAATGGTAATTACCAACAACAAGCTAATCGTTTAAATATTGCCGGGCTGGCCAGTACCCAGAAATTTTGCAGTGACAGTAACCAGCTCGAACAACAATTTTCACGCTCGCTGCAAGCCGCCGATCGGGCTGAAGTTAACGGCGATAAACTGCAGTTGTTTAAAGATAATAACCTGCTAATCGAATTTAAACCGGCTCTCAACTAACACCCCCTAATTTCCGCGCAAAAAAAACCCCCATACCAATTGGTAATGAGGGTATTTTGAGCCAGGGTTAGCTGGCTAATGGTTCAATCAGCTTATATTAGACTAAGGCTTCTTTTGCTTTAGATACTAAAGCAGTAAAAGCGGCTTTGTCATATACAGCAATATCAGCCAGGATCTTACGATCGATTTCAACAGACGCTTTTTTCAGGCCTGCGATGAAACGGCTGTAAGATAAACCATTCATCCGTGACGCCGCGTTAATACGCGCAATCCACAGTTGACGGAACTGACGCTTACGTTGACGACGGTCACGATAAGCATATTGGCCGGCTTTGATAACGGCCTGGAAAGCAACCCGATAAACACGACTGCGGGCACCGTAGTAACCTTTAGCCTGGTTTAACACCTTCTTGTGACGCGCGCGCGCTGTCACACCACGTTTTACTCTTGGCATTTCTGACTCCTGTTAATTATGCGTACGGCATGCAACGGACTAAGCCGGCAATATCTACTTTAGCGACTAAGGTTTTTGGACCTAACTGACGCTTACGCTTAGAAGTCTTCTTCGTCAAAATGTGGCGAAGGTGTGATTGCTTACGTTTAAAGTTACCAGAAGCAGTTTTTTTGAAACGCTTCGCGGCACCTTTATTGGTTTTCATCTTTGGCATAGTAATTAAACTCGCATTGTTAAGTTACAACGAATAATAAGGCGTTAAAACACTGCGGCAAGCCGCAGCGTCATAAACTTGAAGGCACTTATTACTTCTTATTTGGGGCCAGCATCATGATCATCTGACGACCTTCCACCCGTGAAGGGAAAGATTCGCACACGGCAATGTCAGCTAAATCGTCTTTAATACGCGTTAGCATTTCAAGGCCAATCTCTTGATGCGCCATTTCACGACCACGATAGCGTAGCGTTACTTTAGCTTTGTCACCCTCTTCAATGAAGCGACGCAGGTTGCGTAGTTTTACCTGGTAATCGCCTTCGTCAGTTCCAGGCCGGAATTTAATTTCCTTAATCTGGATCTGCTTTTGCTTCTTCTTTTGCTCTTTAAGCGCTTTGCTCTTTTCAAAGAGGAACTTACCGTAGTCCATCAACTTACATACTGGTGGTTCGGCTGTCGGGCTGATCTCAACTAAATCAGAACCACCTTCCTCGGCCAGTCGAATGGCTTCAGCAATACTTACTACACCCAGTTGCTCACCTTCGACACCAATTAATCGCACTTCAGGCAAATTAATTTCTTCGTTAATCCTGTTAGGACGGTTTGCAGGTAATGTTTTCTTTCCTACTTTAATAGTATGTTCCTCCGAAAATTATTCTTATACGCTAACTGGTTTTATACCCTGGTTTTAATTTCTGTGGTGAGCTGCTCTACAAAAGCTGCTACCGACATTTTACCAAGGTCTTGACCTTTGCGTGTTCTTAGGGCGATATCGCCCGCTTCCATTTCTTTGTCGCCTACGACGACAAGGTATGGAATACGCTTAAGCGTGTGCTCGCGGATTTTAAAGCCTATCTTCTCATTTCTCAAGTCACTAATGGCTCTAATACCATAAGATTTGAAAGTTTTTACTAAATTTTGCACATATTCGGCCTGATTATCGGTAATGTTCATTACCACCACCTGAATTGGTGCTAACCAGGCAGGAAATAAGCCGGCGTATTCTTCAATTAAAATACCAATAAAACGCTCAAGCGAACCAAGAATGGCCCGATGGATCATTACCGGCACTTGTTTTTCACCGCCCTCAGCAATAAAGCTGGCGCCTAAACGGCCAGGTAACGCAAAATCAAGTTGAATAGTGCCACATTGCCAGGCCCGGTTTAAACAATCGTGCAAAGTAAACTCAATCTTCGGACCATAAAAGGCGCCCTCGCCCGGCTGTAAATCGTAGTCAATATTATTACTCTTCAGCGCTTCAATAAGACCTTGCTCGGCTTTATCCCAGCTTTCATCAGAACCGATGCGCTGCACTGGCCGGGTAGATAGCTTCACTTTAACGTCTTTAAAGCCAAAGGTACTGTAAACATCAAATACCATTTTAATACATTTGGTAACTTCAGCCTGCACCTGGTGTTCCGTACAGAAAATATGGGCGTCGTCCTGGGTAAAGCCGCGCACCCGCATTAAGCCATGTAAACCGCCTGAGGGCTCATTACGATGGCAACAACCAAACTCAGCCATTCTGAGCGGCAAATCACGATATGATTTTAAACCCTGATTAAAAATCTGCACATGGCCCGGGCAGTTCATCGGCTTAATGGCATACTCACGATGCTCAGAATGAGTGGTAAACATATTATCGGCGTATTTTTCCCAGTGACCCGACTTTTCCCACAATACCCGGTCCATCATCAGCGGACCTTTTACTTCGTCGTAGTCGTACTCGCCTAATTTTTCGCGAATAAAACTTTCCAGCTCACGGAAGATTGTCCAACCATCGTTATGCCAGAACACCATACCTGGTGCTTCTTCCTGCCAGTGGAATAACCCTAACGCTTTACCAATTTTACGGTGATCACGCTTTTCCGCTTCTTCAAGCTGAACTAAGTAACCCGCCAGCTGCTTTTTATCGGCCCAGGCGGTACCGTAAACCCGCTGCAGCATTTTATTTTTCGAGTCGCCGCGCCAATATGCACCAGCTACTTTCATAATTTTAAAGTGCTGGCAAAACCGCATGTTAGGCACATGCGGGCCACGACACATATCAATATATTCTTGGTGGTGATACAAACCTGGCCGATCGTCTTTACTGACGTTTTGCTGCAGAATTTCCATCTTATAACTTTCGCCACGGGCGTTAAAGGTATCAAACGCTTCTTGCCAGCTGACGTTATGCTTAATCACGTCATATTCGGTTTTTGCCAGCGTTAACATTAACGCTTCTAACTGGGCTAAATCGTCACTACTAATTGGCTGGTCTAAGTCCACATCATAATAAAAACCGTTTTCAATAACCGGGCCAATGGCCATTTTCACGTTGGGCCACATTTGTTTGATAGCATGACCGAGTAAATGCGCACAAGAGTGGCGGATAATCTCCAGGCCGTCTTGATCTTTGCTGGTAATAATACTTAAGGTCGCATCACTGGAGATAAGGTCGCAGGCATCCACTAACTTACCATTTACCTTGCCGGCAATGGTGGCTTTCGCTAAGCCGGGGCCGATATCTTTGGCAACATCCATAACAGAAACAGCGGCATCAAAAACGCGCTGACTGCCGTCAGGCAAAGTAATAACTGGCATGATTTATCCTTTTACAGTGGTGGCCCACACCAAGGGTCACTTGATTGGTTACTAGAACGTAATGTTCGTGCGCCTTGCGTGGCAGTTGACACCCCTTACAAAGGGGTGTTTGGTACACAACGTGGTACACGATTTTTTCCTTTAATTTGTGGTACACAAATATAATGCAAGAAACATGATACATGGAAATGTGGTTTATTTATAGTGCCTAATTTAGAGCAGTGTTAGCCGCCCCACTATAAAGGGATGCAAAAAATGCAAAACTCAGGGGTTTAGGGTTAGAAGTATTTCAACTTCCATACCGGGGCCGGCTATTATTTGTATGCCGCTAACCGTAACGGCCACCGTTGTGCTTTCAATAATTTGGATATTACCAGCCGGAACAAATGTAAGCGTTTCAGTTTCAGCAAGTTCAACGCCATCGATGTAACCCTGCACCACCATTGTGTCGGAGGTACCGTCACCGGTATAGATGAAGCTGGTATCTTCAAATAACTGAATTGTGCCGTGGCTTGGCTGAGTTACAACTTCAAAGCGGACCTCACTGCCAAACCATTCCGCCCGGTAACCTAGTGATGGCCCTTGATCACCACTACTTGGGGCATTTTCTGCTAGCACGCCAAATCCTGAGTAGGCGCTGACAGTTATCGCGTCAGGAAATAGACTGCCAATCCTTATGCTCATACAGTCGTACCTCTTGGCATAATGCGCTCACCTGTGGTCAGCACTACGTTGTAGTCATATTCTGTATCTTCAACGAGCGTTCCAGTTTCATCAGACAGCGTTACTAACCCGCTGGCATTAGTAACAGGGCTATTAAATCGAAGCACTAAAGCGCCGGTTGTTGAGTCATACAAAGTAATATGCGCCACCGTTGTATCCGCTATTAAACCCGCATCAGCAGTGTTATTTTTTAAAGGGCCAATCGTTAGCGTTACTGCGGGTACTGAGGCAGCTGCAGTAACAGTCACACTAAACGTATTACTATCCGCTACGTTTGACGCGCTATCAATACCACGTACTTGAACGTTAGTAATTGTTGACGTTGTAGCGGTGCCGGATAATACACCTGCACTTGACAGTGTTAACCCTGAGCCAGCCAGATCAGTGCCGACGTTAGCAAAGGTAAATGGTGTCTCAGTCCCACTAAAAAACGTGGCAAAGTTTACACTAACAGATTGTCCATCAGTAAATGATTGGGCGGGTATTGTTCCGGTAAAAGCTATTGGTGTTACTACTGGCGCGCCGTAAGACTCCCATACCACCGGGTCAGCAAATCCCGTGAGTGTGCCGTTCAAGTTATTTGTGGTTTCTTCCCACGTTGCACCCGCACCATCTGAAACATAACTACGAGTAAGCACATCATTAACATAAACACGGGTATCCCCCAGTTTATTACCGACCCTAAACAATGATGATGTTCCTACCGTACCTGAAAGCCCTGAAATCGATCGGCCTCCAAGTCTGAAAAGTAAGCCGTTGTTCCTTTTAGTACCAACAGTGATGTTAAAAGGTGAACCGGGAATTGGAACGTCGTTTAAAGCAAGGCTTACTGTGGCGTTATTATAATCAACTTCAAATGTTAACTTGCCTTGCACAATAGTAGAACCAAATAAAGAAGCGACTGACCCAAGTGGTTGAATACTGCCACCGCCCACGTATACGTTAACTAATGGGGTATTAGCAGAGTCAAAAATTAAAGATAACTCTCTTGCGGAAGCTGTAGAACCTGCCTGACTGTAAATGTATATAAAAGCGTTATCTTGGGCAATTAAGTTAACGGCATCAGATTCTATTTTAAGTTTATTAAAAAGAAGCGTGTTGCCCAGTGTTGGCGTTATAACGTAGCCAGTACCGTTGTAAGGTAATCTAAAAGGCATAATTAAATCCTCGGGTCTGTCCAGTTGCGCGGCTTGTACAGCCAAACGTTGCCCAGTTGAGCATGTTGCAGGCCGATAAAGCACCTTAGATCCGGCGCATACTCCCACTTGCCGTAAACACCAACACCACCTCCGCCTGAGGCTGATAATTCAGCTGCGGTCATTGGTCTGGAAGCTCCGGTGGGTTCAACTTTTTCAATATGCCAACCAGTCGTTAATGTGGGTTTTTGATCTGGCGGTGTCAGGTAGTACAACGTCCCACCATTACCCCACAGCACAAATTTGTTTAGCTGCCGATCAAAGTCGGGAGCCATCATGCCGTTATGTATGTCGTTAAGATATTCTGTTATATCGCCGTTAATGCTGTCATATCTCACCCGCTTATCATTATTAGTCGGGCCGGAATAATCTAAGTCCCAAAATACAAAGGCAGCAGTAGTACCGCTGTTTCCCTGTACAAATATATTTCGCTGGGTGTCAAGACCGCCAGATAAACTTCCGCTATTCCCGTTGAATCCTCTGCCCACTTTAGTAATAACGTCATTGCTTTGATCTTGGTGAAACTCAATACGGTATAGCGACTTATTACCGCTAGCAGAGCGCGCAGCATAAACAACGTCACGCCCTGCTTCTTCTCTGTATGCTGTTTTGCCATTCGTTAATGTGTTTTCACTTCCGAATACTGATGCCTGACCAGTGCCAAACCAGTCGCGCAATTGCCATGCATTAGCTCCAGCAATATTAACGCCTGTGAACGCGCCTGTTTTGGGGTTATCTCCGGTTCCACCCGCAACTAAATTTTGACCTGCCGCTGCGGTATCTAAAAGATAAGCCCCTGCTAAGCGAAGATAGCTATAACCATTGCTTGAGTCGTATAACTTGAACGCCCCGCCGTCCCCATGCTGTGCCCCGCCGAACGTGCAGAACTTATCAAGGATCGGAAGGTAAAGATTATTGTCATAACAGTGGCTAGAGTTTGGTTGTCTAAATCCACCACAAATAGGTGTATGAAGGCCCGTACCGAGCGTTACATAATCAGACGGTAAGTAAGCGTAAGAGTAAATGCCCGTGGTCATATCAAAAATATATGGCGTATTATCCGAGGTATTAGCGTGACCACCGCCCCACAAGACTAATTGCCTGCGGCTTGTATCGTAAGCAATGCAACCCCACGCTCTTATTATCGCAACAGGTGACGCTTTTGCTGACAAGTAAGGCGGCCTTAATTCTGTTTCTACCCAGCTTTCTGTAAAGCTGGTAGCCAGTGGGATTTGATGCCAGCTGTTATTAGGCATAGCTGCAAGCATATCAAGCATATCAAGCATAGGATCTGCCGACACTTTAAACCGCCCGGCAAACACCTCATTGTTGCTATTCATTTCATAAGTTGGCATTGCTTTCCTTTAAAATATCTTTAGCTGTCAGCTTGGCTAACCGTGTCTCATAAAAATGCCTAGCACGGCAGCTATTAGTTCTGCGCGCTGAAATGCGCTTATATCCATTATGAAAGATAGCATCTATTTAACCCGCACAATGTAATGCGTTAGCTTTAAAAGGTATTTTGGCCATATCTGGCTAATACCTGCCAGTGGCCAAATACGAATTGCACCGCCGATTAATTCGCTGCAATGCCAGGCAGCGAGGTCGTCCCAGCCAAGGCCCAGCTTAATACCTTTAATGGCTTCAGTGTCGAAGGCGGCACCAACCGCCTCGAGTACCGTTTGCTGTTGTGACAATGCACCGAGATGCGACCACCGGCAGCGCGTTCTGGCTTGAATAATTAAGTTGATCAGCTTGGTATTGTTGCACCCGTAAATTACTGCCTGTTTTTCTGCAACGGCCTGATCCTTTTCGGCGTGTTATAGGTTGAAGCTGACTAACTTGGTCTCGTCCAGCAGTATTCAGCATTCGTGTTCGGTGGCGTGTAAACTAAAGGTGTCGATATCCCAGCGGTTAACTAATCCGGCTAGGTTGAACATTTTGGGCGCTCCTGACATTAAAAAAGGCCATCGAATGACGGCCCTGTTTGTGGTTTGCTGGTGGTTACGTGGTGCTAAATATCGATGTCGGTATACGGTAAATTAGCGGTCTGGCTTGCTAAACAGCGACACGCTTTTGCTTCGCCATTAAGCCATAAACCGGTAAGGTTAACTTCGCCTGTTAAAATAGGTGCAATTAAACTATTTGTCACTGAGCACATCGGGCCTGTGGCGTAAGGCCCGGCATAGAGCAACTTGCCATTGTTAAAAATAAGTACTGCCGGTGTGGCTGGCAGCAGTAAACCAGCAGCATTTACCTGGTCAAGCTTCCGTCGAAATTGTTTTTCTGCTGGCAACTGATAATCAGTAGTAAATAGAGCAATATGTTGCTTTGTCCGGCTATTACAGCTGCAATGGGCTTGCTGTACATGCACCACCTGCTTGCCAGTAGTTGGCATGATACCCAAAGTTTTAATTGCTAACGTACTGGGCGCAGACGCTTGCCAGTTCTGATTGTTATCGAACTGGCCGTAATCCTTATTACCAAAATAAAATAAGGAAATACTGACCAACACTAACCAAAGCGTAAAGAGTAGTAGTAGCAACCACAACAAGCGCTGCCGACTAATTAACTGCATCATTACACGTTAAATTTTGCTGATTCATTACTGAGGGCAACGGTAATTTGCTCCAGATGATCAGCACTGTCTAACACTTTTTGTCCCAAAGCATTTTGCTCCGATGTCATTTGGTTAAGCTGCTGGACACTTTGGGCAATTTCATTACTGGACGCCGTTTGTTGCTGCAGTGCATTCGCCATGGTGTCTGATGAATCAGCCACTTGCCTGGCCTGCTCCAGAATGGTTTGCAATAATTTGCCGCTTTGCTGGGCATGCTGGCGGGTATCATCCAGCTGTTCAATACTGCGTTTTACTACTGTTACCGATTGCGCACTGTTATCGACCAGCCGCTCAATCATTACTTTAATTTCATCTGTTGAGCCGCGCGTACGTGACGCTAACGTGCGCACCTCGTCAGCGACTACAGCAAAGCCACGACCTTGCTCGCCTGCTCTGGCCGCCTCTATTGCCGCATTTAATGCCAGCAAATTGGTTTGCTCGGCAATAGATTGAATAACATCTAACACTTTTCGAATATCAACGGTGGCATTAGCAACATCATTCACGGTGCGTCCAGTATCACTTAACTGGTTGGCAAGCTGTTGTACGGAAGCAATCGTGCTGCTTACAGACGTTTTGCCATCATCAGCAGCCTGCTTAGTCGCTTTGGCAAATTGCAGTACCTGTTGCGACAAATTAAATACATCCTGAATACTATGCGACATTTGTTCGGTAGCCGCGGCTATCCGCTCTACCTCATTCATTTCATTGCGCATACTTTCTGCCAGGGCATCGCCCTCATTACGCAACGTACCCGACTCCAGTTTTAACGTTTTAGACTGTTGCTCAATGGTTTTCAGGGTTTTTTGTAGTGTCGCTAATACTGCATTAAAATTACTAATGACCAGAGAGTTTAAATCAGCACAGCGGTGCGTTAACACCACCTTACCATCGCGGGTTAACAGTGACGTTGTCGCGTTAAATAACTCTTCGCCAACAATAGCCTCACGATAGCTGTGCCGGGAAATCATAATTAACGCCGCCGCTTCAATAACCACAAAGGCGGCATGCAACAAAATAATTCCCAGCGATAAGCTTTGCTCTGGTACCAAATACACGCCAGCATCTTGCATTTGCAAGTACATAAACAGTAAGTGATGCACCGCAATGGTAGCCGCCGCCGCCAAAATGACCAGGTAATCCCGAAAGGCGATTAACACAGCCAACAACACAAAAATGCCAAAGTGCATTTCTAGCATACCGGCCGATTGATGAATATGCAGCGCCGCAAAAAACATAAAACTAACGCCAAAGCTTATACGGGACAGCGGATGATCGCCCAGCATACGATAAAATAACACCGGTAATAGGGCGGTTGGCAAACCTACCAACAAAGCAGGTAGCCAGGAACTGTGCCAACTGGCCAATGCTAACGCTACAACTAACAACGCCAGATTAATCCAAATCATAATGGTAAATGCTTGCAACCGATAACGTGGGGTATTAGTAGTAGCCATGTAAACTCCGGCAGTTAGTGTTTAGCTGAAAACTATAACAGTTATAGCAGCATTGTATATTATTGATGGTGATAAACCGCTTTAACAATTCAGTATTTTTTTCTGGATTATCAGCCATACTCAACATACTACAGCTAACGGAGAGCAGCGATGTGGCAGGCGATAGCAGAGCATATTAGTAGCGAACTGGATACCAACTTTACCGTTGACGATAAAAGGCAATTGAGTGGAGGTGATAGTAATATTGCGTTTAAAATTAGCGGTGCTGGCCGGGACTTTTTCGTTAAAATTAATCAGCGGCAACAACTCGAACCGTTTGCCACCGAAGCGCTGAGCTTACGCACATTACGTCAGCATCATTGCATAAAAGTACCAGAGGTTATTTGCTATGGCCAAACCATTGATAAAGCGTTTTTGGTACTGGAGTATTTGCCCTTACTTGACGAGAGCATTGACGGCTGGCAGCAACTTGGCGAGCAATTAGCAACATTACATCAACAACATGAGCAGGCCATGTTCGGTTTTGACTGGGATAATGCCCTGGGGCAAACTACGCAACCAAATAAATGGCAAAGTAACTGGAGCAGTTTTTTTTCAGAGCAACGGCTGGGTTGGCAACTGCAACTACTGCTGGAGCAAGGCTTTGGTTTTGGCAATATTGATTACGTTGTAGAGCAATGCCGGCAA
The DNA here is from genome assembly GCF_000987765.1 of Arsukibacterium sp. MJ3. GTDB lineage: Bacteria > Pseudomonadota > Gammaproteobacteria > Enterobacterales > Alteromonadaceae > Alishewanella. The sequence continues at coordinate 62,427 of NZ_LAHP01000004.1, read as the reverse complement.
CGCCTGGCGCATCATCACCCTGCGCCCAGCCTGCTGCATGGTGATTTATGGCGTGGCAACGTGGGTTTTACTGCCAACTCGCCGGTAATCTATGATCCCGCTTGTTACTATGGCGATCAGGAAACGGATGTGGCATTTAGTCGCTTGTTTGGCCGTTTTCCTGATGTATTTTATCAATCTTATCAAAATGTTAATCAACTGCCTGAAGGCTATGAGCAGCGTAAAGACTTGTATAATTTATACCACGTACTAAATCATGCGTATTTGTTTCGTGGCGGTTTTCTGGTACAAGCACAGGAAATGATTAAACAGCAATTTTATTAGGGTGAGTTTATGTCTACTTCTCAGGCACCGGTAGCATTGGTTACCGGCAGTGCCAAGCGTTTAGGCCGGCAAATTATTTGCCAACTGCATCAGGCTGGTTATCGGGTTATTATTCATTACAACCAGTCGGCTGATGACGCATACTCGTTGGCCGACAGCCTGAATCAACAGCGGCCAGAAAGTGCCGTAACACTGCAAGCCAATTTACTGGATATGCCGTCGCTAACGCAATTAGCGGCTCAGGCACTGGCCTGCTTTAATCGCTTAGATGTACTTGTTAATAATGCTTCCAGCTTTTACTCCACACCACTTGCTACTGCCAGCCTTAGTGATTGGGATGATTTATTTGGCAGCAACGTTAAAGCCCCTTACTTTTTAGCGCAGGCGTTAGCACCCGAATTAGCTAAGCAGCATGGCTGTATTATTAATATGGTCGATATTCATGCCAAGCAACCACTACAAGAGCACAGTGTGTATTGCATGGCCAAAGCGGCGCTGCTAATGATGACAAAATCGCTGGCGCGGGAATTAGCGCCTACAATAAGAGTTAACGGCATAGCGCCGGGTGCCATATTATGGCCAAGCCAGCAATTGGCAGACACGGATAAAGCAGCTATTTTGCAGCAAATACCGCTGCAACGTACCGGCACACCGGAGGACATTGCCAATACCGTGCTGTTTTTACTGCAATCGCCGTATATCAGTGGCCAAATTATTACCGTTGATGGCGGACGTAGCCTCGGCACAACCGAAAAAGCCTAACCCCATGGAGGCACTATGAGCATTCGAACCCAAGCAATACGCTGTCCGTTTTGCGGTCATCCGTCGCATATTGATATTGAAGTTACCGATGATGATCAAGACTACATAGAAGATTGCAGCAACTGCTGCAATCCTATTCACTTAAGGGTGCATAAAGATATTCAGCACCAAAGTGTACAAGTATTTGTTGATGCCGACGATGAGCAGTATTATTAATTCGCCACTACGTTGTTATCGGCGCACACAGCAGCGAAACGTTGTGCCATAACCCGCTCAACCGTTTTAATAATGGTTAGCGTTTGCTGATCAAGTTCAATATTCAGCACATCGCCCTCGCGCTTGTCACCCAGTGTAGTAATGGCCAGTGTTTCAGGTATCAAATATAAGTTAAAACCACTGTCGGTTACTTCGCCTACCGTTAAGCTACAGCCCTCTATGCCAATATAGCCTTTAGCCAGAATATACGGCAACCAGCTTTTATCTAAACTCAGTGCCATGCTAACGTTATGCTGCTCGCGCACCAGTTTAGTTAAAGTTGCTGTTGTTTGAATATGCCCAGAAACGATATGGCCACCTATTTCGCTACCAAACGTTAGCGAGCGCTCCAAGTTTACCTTATCGCCGGTGGTTAGCTTACCTAAATTGGTTTTATCCAGCGTTTCGAAGATAACATCAAAGCTGACCCAGCCGGCAGCGCTGTCAAATTCGGTTGCCGTTAAACATACCCCATTAATAGCAATACTGGCGCCACGCTCTAGGGCGCGTAAATTGGTTGGGGGTACTTGCAACGTTAAGCGGCGCAGCTGTCCTTCATCGCGTATTTCGCGCACTTGCGCGGTTGTTTGAACTATTCCGGTAAACATAGAACCTCATTTGTGCTAAATTGCGCGCCATTGATGGCCAACCCGAACGATGGCGTATGGTACCCTTTTCCCGCTTTGAAGCCAAAACTCTGTTAAAACTTACCGGCCCGATAATGCTGGCGCAATTAACCCAAACCATGATGTATTTTGTTGATACCGTCATGGCGGGTCGCTTTAGCGCTAACGATATGGCAGCGCTAGCCGTCGCGTCTGGCCTGTGGCTGCCTATAGTACTGACCTTGCAAGGGTTATTACTAGCGCTAACGCCTATTGTGGCCCAATATTATGGCAGTAAACAAACTGAGCCGGTTAGTCATTTTACCCTGCAAAGCTTGTATTTAAGCATGGTGCTCGCCGCAGTATTATTTGTCCTGATGCTGTTTGCCGACAGGCCAATTAATCTGCTGAATATGCAGCCTGAGCTCAGAGATAAAACCCTGCAGTATCTTTATTACGTTAGCTGGGGCTTATTTCCGGCAGCCGGTTATATTGTTATTCGTAATTTATTTGAAGGTATTGGTAATACTAAAGCCAGTATGTGGATCAGTTTTGTCGGCATTTTAGTGAATATCCCGGCCAACTATATTTTTATTTACGGTAAGTTGGGTATGCCAGCACTGGGTGGTGCCGGCTGTGGTATTGCGACCAGCCTGGTGTTTTTAGCCATGTTTGTCGCCATGCTGCTGTATGGCTGGTTTAGCCGCACCACCCGGCCTTATCGGCACTGGCCAAAGCAGCTAAGCGCTAACCTAAAAGATATCTGGACCATCGTTTGTCTGGGTACGCCTATCGCCTTTTCAATCTTTTTTGAGGTAACGCTGTTTGCCTGTATTCCTCTGGCCATAGTGCACTTAGGGCCAATAGAAGTAGCCGGCCATCAGGTTGCTAATAATTACAGTGCGCTGGTGTTTATGCTACCGCTGTCATTAGGCCTTGCCACCACTATCCGGGTGGGGCATTTAGTTGGCCAACACAACAACAAAGAGCTAAAAACTGCCATTATTACCGCATTGTGTATGGCGATTTTTATGTCGTTTTTTATTGCCTGTTTTACTTTTTTTATGCGGGGCTATGTCGCCGCATTATATTCCATCAATCCTGAGGTAATCTCCTTGGCCAGCTCGTTACTTATTCTGGCCTGCTTTTATCAGTTATCCGACGCCATTCAGGTGGTATCGGCTTGTGCGCTGCGCGGCATGAAAATTACCAAACCGGTATTTTATATTACCCTGATTGCTTACTGGCCAATCGGTTTTGGTTTAGGTGCCGTATTAGGATTAACAGATTGGCTGGTTGCGCCGATGGGGGCTCATGGTTTCTGGATAGGCATTATTATCGGCCTTACCACCGCAGCCATTATGATGTCGATAATTTTGCGCAAACATATAAAGAGAATTGATCATGAAATACAGCACGCTCATTCTTCTGAGAGCCGCGCTGATGCTGGCGCTACTTAGCCTTACAGGCTGCGCAGAACCAGACAGTAAAGCGACCTTAATTGATTATCAACAACGCTTAAGCCGGGTACTAGCGCTTGAGCCGCTAACAGTGAAACCCACGCCGTTACCAACATTGCCAAGGCCGGCCGAACTTAAACAAGCGCTGCCCGAACTTCGGCTCGATTTATCCGACGCCTGGGCCAGCCGGCAGTGCGGCCTCGATCAATTAATTGGCGAGCGTAATAGTGGCCTTGGCCGGGTTTTCCAGCCAAGCAAGCAACTGAACTATGAACTTCGTTTACTGGCAAAATTAGATTACTGCCTGCAGCGAAACGTTAGCGCCGACTTGCAACAACAAATTGCCCGTTGGCTTAACCAAAAACAGCAGAGTGTGCAACTGGCGTTTAGCAACATGCTGTTAACTGATGACACCTTACTACAACAATGGCATGGTAGTAACCACCGCCTGACCGTGCGGCAAAATACCGGCTTAGTGCAAAGTAGCAGTGCTTTAAATAACCTGATTACGCTGCATACCCATATAAACACTCAGCAGTGGCAAGCTGGCGCAGCGACTGATATTGAACAAAGCTTATCGACGCTTTATCAACATGACTTTTTAGCCGAACTACAAAGCAGCTTACGCTATGCAGAAGCGTGGTTTAGCCAGGTAAACCCACTATTACTTGCCATAACGCCAGCCAGTTTATGCCCCAACGGCAAAAATACGCCCCAACTGGCTATTTTAAGCACGGTGTTTAGCACGTTTTTTATCAAAGAGGTGCAAGCCCATCTGGCTGAACTGCGACGCTTTTATAACGAAGTATGGCCACTTATTAGCCAGCTTTATCAGCACACAGCGCTATATCCGGCGCTGCAACAACGTTACCAGCAACCGGCCGAGCAACTGCAGCAGCAATTAATGCTGCACATTAACTGGTGGCAGCAGCTAAATACACAGTGCCCTGTCGGCTTAACCCCGGGTTAAGCCGGTAGCAACGGCTTACTTATTTTTCATGCTGTTTATAGGGCATACCTTGCTGCCACCACAGTGGCGCCGGCGCCCCTTTTAAATAGTGATCAAAAAACGCCAGCATTTTAATGCTGTAATCGAGTTTATTGGCATAGCGCTGTAAGTGATGTGGCTCACCCTCGTATTGCAGCATTACTACGGGTTTGTTTAAACGCCGTAGTGCCAAGTAATACTCAATGCCTTGCTCCCAAGGTACCGCGCCATCTTCATCACCAAATTGAATCAGCATTGGCGTATTTATCCGCTCGGCAAAAAACACCGGTGAGTTATCAATGTAGGGTTGAAGGTTATCAAACATTGACTCGCCCAACCGGCTTTGGCCGGTTTCATACTGAAACTGCCGGGCTAAGCCGGTTTGCCAGCGAATACCACTGTAAGCGCTGGTCATATTCGCTACCGGTGCGCCCGACACGGCTGCCGCGAACATATCCGTTTCAGTTACCACAAAGGCCGTTTGATAACCCGACCAGCTATGGCCATGTAAACCAATAGCGTTTGCATCGGCAATACCTAAATCAATTAGCTTTTGTACACCTGGCACTAACGATTCAGTAGCACTTGGCCCTGGCGCGGCTGGCCGAAACCTGACATCGGGTAGAAAAACCACATAACCCTGCCCCAGATAAAACGGAAAGTTAGGCCGATGGTTAATTTTCATTTGGTTATAGTGATGTAACCGCTGCGAAAATTTTTCATAGTAGTACACCAATACGGGATAGGGTTTACTGGCATCATAGCCATCAGGCGTTAACACCACCCCTTGCAGCTTTTCACCATCAGCCGTGGTCCAATCAATTAAGTGGCTGTCACCCCAAATAAATTCTGCCTGCTGCGGGTTTACATTAGTTAGTTGCAACCGCTCAGTAAAATCGTGGTTGCTTTGCCACACATCCGGAAACTGCCGGAAACGTTGTTCGGTAAATAAATAGCGTTGCTGCTGGTCAAGCGCGTCAACAAAGTCATAACGCTTAGGCCCTTGCAGCAACACGGTTACATCGCCACTGGTAAGTGCCAAGCGGGCAAAGCCGTAGTGTTTAGTTTGCTCGTTATACATTGTTAGTAATAATGCTGAGGATGAATTTAGAGCCAAGGCTTCATCTGTGCGCTGTACCCGATAGCGTTGCTGAGCAAGCCGGCCTGTTTTAGTCAGATTTTCGCTGCTGCCATCGATACCCAGCGCCCAGATATCAAACCGGTCATAAACGAGTACCGCCGAGCTATCCGCTAACCACCCTGCTATACCATAACTCTCTGCTGCCATAGGTACATCGTTCAGCTCATCTACCCAAGATACCGTGGCATTAGCAGTTAAGGGTCGAGTCTGGCCCGTTTCACTATCGAATAATTGATACTGCTCGTGTTGCAAATACACCACATAGCGACCCTCTGGTGATAAATGCGCTGACTCATGGCTGCGATTGGCACTAAACACCTGCTGGCGCTTAGCTGTGTGTAAATTAACATGCCACATATCATGCAAGCGGCCATTCCAGCTCTGTTGCTGCAAGTAAGGCCGGCCGTTGCTTATTAACTGTGCGTCGCTGTGCTCACTAATGCGTAACTGGTCTTCTATATCGTCACTTAACCGTACCATTTTAAAAGTATCTAACCAAATCACAGCGGGTGCAGTGCGCTGTAATGCTTGCTTATATTCGGCTTTTTGCTGGCTATTAATCCGTGCATCGTCGCCATGCCATACTTGCAACCGCCGATCATTAAGTAAGCGGTTAATATCATACAGTTCAGCTTCGGTTTGCGGTAATTCAGGCGGCGTTTGCAGCTCGCCGTTAACGGGCCGGTGACCAATAAACAGGCGCTTATCGTCTTTGCTAAAGCGCGGTTGATGGTGCTCACTCAATACCCAACCAGCAATGTCAGTATTTAGCAGCTGCGCGGTACTATCCGTTATCGACCACAACCACAATTGCTGCGCCGCTTCCACCTGCTTAGTGTCGGTTAATTGCGCTTTAGTTGGCCCGGAAAAAAACGCCAGCTGATCACCATTATTATTAAAATGTAGTTGGTGCAATTTCTGTGCGGTCGCCGCCAGAGCAATCTGTTTATTATCCGTTGCACTGTCCCACACTAGCAGTTGCTGCTGTGCCGGTTGCTCTGCCACCTGCTGCTGGTTAACCCAGGCCACTAAACTGCCGGCTGCTGCTACGGTAAAATCGGTTACCTCTGCTAGAATTTGCAGCTTACCACTGGCTAAATGCAGTGCTTGTAAGGTTTGGGTGCTGGCATCAGCATCGGCTTTGCGCTGCAGTAACAAAGCATATTGACCATCACCACTAAAGGCAAAACGCTCAATATTGGCAATAACCCGGCTTTCACCCGTTAGCGTATTTAGTAGCACAGCGTTTTGCGCTAACGCATCACGGGCTTTTTTGTCTACAGCTTGCTCTTGCTGTAATAAAGACGCTTGCTGTCGGAACAGCGCAAAAGCACCATCAGCACTTATCTGGCCTTTGTCAGCGAATGGCACGCTATATTGCTGGCCAGTAAGCACATTTACCACATAGCCGGTGCTATCGCCAAAGTCGGGTTCAGCGGTATACAGCATTACCTGCTGGTTTTTACTTAACTGGCGCTGGGTTATCTCGCGAAACTGCATAATATCGTTTAGTGTCAGTGGCTTTAATATTGCGGTGTTAACACTACTTGATTGAATAACGACAGAAGTCGGTGCATCGTTAATGCTAGCCTGCTGTTTAGTTTGATGTTTGGTTTGATAATGACTACAAGCGACAGCAGTTAAAGCCAACAGTAAACAACCTGCAATGCGGCCAAACCTGCGAATGGTATTCGACATATAACCCTCAATAGCGGTATTAAGACTAAAACAATAAGTACCGAATAAAGTTATCACAAGCCACTACAAATTTGGTCAGTTAAAACAGCTTGATAGTCTTAGATACGACCAACCCCGGCATATTTACGGTTAAATGCCCGGCAACAGCCACAACACGGCTAAATTTTAGCCAAACGTTTGCATAAACTCGAAAAACACTTGCCAAGCAGCAACTGGCGCAATAACATAATCGCCGTTGTCTAAGTTGCTTAAAGCAATGACTTACAATTAACGTGTGCGTCCTTAGCTCAGCTGGTTAGAGCACTACCTTGACATGGTAGGGGTCGGTGGTTCGAGTCCACTAGGACGCACCAAAAATTCCAATAAAAACGCCACCTTACAGGTGGCGTTTTTATTTATTTAGACATTATTTTAAAACTAACCAAAATTGGTAATTAAACCCCAACCTGCTAAATTTATAGTGAAAATACTCGAAAGATCCGCTCGGTGTTCAGCCAGCAACAGTCATTTAACTGCCATAACTGAATAAAGAGGATACAAATGAAAAAGTCAGCAACCTTATATCGCATGCACACCAGTGAACACATCTGCCCTTATGGTCTTCGCTCAAAAGACTTACTTAAAAGGCAGGGTTTTGAGGTAGAAGATCACACATTACGCTCGCGTGAAGAAACCGAAAAATTTTTGAAAGAACATAATGTAGAAACCACGCCTCAAACCTTTGCAGGGGGTAAGCGCATCGGTGGTTACGATGACCTGAGGGCGCATTTTGATATGGAACCTGCCGGTCAAACAGGCACTACTTACACGCCGGTATTGGTTATTTTTGCGGTGGCATTATTAATGGCAATAGCCATTGCCTTTGCTTATACAGAACGTGTCAGTTTGATCACAGTCATTGAACTGTTTGTTGCCTTTAGTATGACCATCTTGGCCATTCAAAAGCTGCGAGATCTTTACGCGTTTTCAAACTCGTTTATTACTTATGACTTACTTGCCATGCGCCACCTCAGATACGCTTACGTCTACCCTTTCGCTGAAGCGTTTGCCGGTATTGGTATGCTGGCGGCGCTTTCAGGTTACCTCGTTGGCCCGGTATCATTATTCATAGGGACTGTAGGTGCAGTATCAGTGATTAAAGCAGTATATATTGATAAGCGCGAACTAAAATGTGCCTGTGTCGGAGGCGATAGCAACGTTCCTCTTGGCTTTGTATCACTTACCGAAAATGTATTTATGATTGTGGCAGGTATATGGATGCTGTCGAAAGGTTTTAGCTAGAGGGCTTTCAATACAACAACATTGTCAGCTTTAGCTCAGTCAACTACATGTCTGAAAACCGATTAGCAGATTGCACCATTCGTTTTATCTCATTTTCTTCAACATCGTGCAATTTATCGAGCAATGCCTTGGCGCTGTCTATATCAACACGAGAATAAAGATGAGTATACAACTCAAGAACGTCTTCATGATGGTTTACTATCTTGTCCATAATGTGCGGCACATCTAATGCTGTAAAAGGTGATACACAATGACCATGCTTAATAATTGCGTGTTTTGCGATATAGTCATAACACCAGGTGCTCAACGCGTTTTCATCTGCATCATTTTCAAACCCTTGCACCATGCGCTCTAAACTCGCTTCGTGATCCGCTAGGTAACTAAGGAGCATTCTGGCCCGCTCATCTTTATTCTGTTTAGCACAGTGCTCTAAACATTCCTTTAAATTCTGGTGAAATAAGACCGTCCAATTGAGTACATCTCTGATTGTTTCAACTTGCATCTGGTATCTCCTATGTAGAATAGTATTTCGCTGTGCTTGCTGTTATGGCGATGCTTGACGATTGATAAATCAAAAACCATTATATAATCAGTGCAATAAGTATCAATCCGCTTAAATTTATCCATAGCATAACGCTATACTCCTAGTGATTTTTGGAATTAAACCAGCGGAGGCGATTCGCGTTTGTCACCACGGTGAGTGAAGAAAATACCATTGCAGCACCGGCAATCACCGGACTTAACAGCAAGCCAAAAATGGGATACAACACACCTGCGGCAATGGGCACGCCTGCTACATTATAGATAAACGCACCAAACAGATTTTGCTTAATATTGGTGAGGGTGGCTTTACTCACCGCAATGGCATCGGCTAAGCCATGCAAAGAGCCGCGCATAAGGGTAATGTCGGCACTTTCTATTGCAACGTCGGTGCCGGTTCCAATTGCAAACCCAACATTCGCGTGCGCCAGCGCAGGCGCATCATTAATGCCGTCGCCGGTCATACCGACTATTTCGCCTGCTTTTTGCAACTCAGCGACCTTTTTCACTTTATCCTCTGGCATGACCTCGGCGAAGAATTCAGTTATGCCTACTTTTGCCGCAATTGCCTTAGCGGTAAGTCGATTATCGCCTGTCAGCATCACAATTCGAATACCGTTGCTCTGCAATCGTTTAATAGCCTCAACCGAGTCACTTTTAATCGGGTCGGCAACGGCTATTACCGCAGCTAACTTTCCATTAACTGCAAAATACATCGGCGTTTTCGCTTCACCGGCTAACGCTTGCGCTTTATCTAAAAACGAGGCGATATTTACGCCGCGCCCGGACATCAGTTTTTCGTTACCGAATAACAGCGTGCTGTTATCGAATGTCGCTTCAACGCCTTGCCCGGCAATTGCGGCAAAACCGCTGACCTTCTGCGGCTCAATGCCTTGCTCTTTAGCGCTTTTTACAATGGCCATCGCCAACGGATGTTCAGAACCTGCTTCTATGCTGGCAACCAGCATTAATACCTTGTCATGGGTTTGGTTGTCAGCCAACAGCACGTCGGTAACTTTCGGCACGCCCTCGGTAATCGTGCCGGTCTTATCCAAAATCATCGTGGTTATTTTAGACGCTGTTTGTAATGCTTCTCCGTTTCGAATTAACACACCTGCTTCAGCTGCTTTGCCTACACCCACCATTATCGACATCGGTGTGGCCAATCCTAACGCACACGGGCAGGCAATAATGAGCACAGTAGTGGCTGATACCATAGCGAACGCGATGCTTGGTGCTGGCCCAAAATTTAGCCAGGCGAGTGCACTTAACACCGAAATGATCATAATAACCGGCACAAAATAGGCGGAGATAACGTCGGCTAAACGACCAATCGGCGGTTTAGAATTTTGCGCGCGTTTCACCATATTGATGATTTGTGCTAACGCTGTGTCTTTACCTACCCGCGTGGCTTTAAACACTATCGAGCCCGCTTTGTTAATGGTACCGGCAACCACTTTATCACCCACTGTTTTTTCAACCGGCATCGGTTCGCCTGTCAGCATCAACTCATCTACAGCGGTGTGTCCTTTAACAACGACCCCATCAACTGATATTTTCTCACCAGGGCGCACGCGCACCAGATCATCCTGCAGCACGTTTTCAATCGGAATGTCGATGTCTTTATCATCCCGAATAACTCTGGCGGTTTTAGCCTGCAAACCAATCAGCCTTTTAATAGCTTCAGAGGTTTTACCACGCGCTTTTACCTCTAAGGCTAAACCAAGGTTAATCAACCCGATAATCATGGCAGTCGCTTCAAAATAAACGTGCCGTGCCATAAGTGGCAGTAGATCAGGCACCGCAACAACCACCATCGAATAGAGCCAAGCGGTACCAGTGCCTAGTGCAATTAACGTATCCATATTGGCAGAATGATTTTTAAGCGAGTGCCATGCCCCGATATAAAAATGCTTACCTGAAAATATCATCACCCCCAGCGTCAATAGCCCTATGGTAAACCACACTAGCCTTTCAGTGCTGGTGGTCACGGTCATTTCGCCTATTGTCAGCCTATAAATCATCAATGGAACACCCAGTAACAGGGCAAGAGTCATGTCACGCATTAATTTTATGTAGTATTGCGCCTCGGCCTTATCTTTTTCTTCTATTGCCGCTCCTTCTGAGGCACTGGCTTCAATTTGCATAAGATTTTTCTCTTGTTTTTAGGGCGTGTTGGCTCATTGAATAAAGCTGGCAAGTCTCACCATGGCGGTTGATTAGGCTGCTAGTTCAATTTACCAAAAAGCATTATTTACGTCTGTACGACAGCGCACATGCGCAAGCCGTTGCCAAGAAAACTATAAAACGTGCGGCGGCGGTTGAACGAGCAGTGATTTAAAAACCACAGTTAGTAGCACCTTCTTGGCCATTCAAAAGCTGCGCGATCTGTACGCATTTTCAAACTCGTTTATTACTTATGACGTAGTTATAAGCACAGATACCCACTTAGGAGTAGCTTAAGCCCCCTCTTCATGGCAATAACGAAAGCCGCTATTAGCGCGTAGTATTACTTCACAACACCGAGCTACCGGCTCTAAGCCTAATAAACGTGTATCTAAGGGTATAACTCAATAGATTTTGACATGCACGGGCATTTGGGATGAGCGGTATGCCGTGGCACTAACGCCACCGGGTATGACGGGAAACGGTCATACCTCCCCATTTGGAAAGGTGAATTATGCTAACTGACGCTTATGCGCGCCGCTACAGTTATTTGCGGCTGTCTATTACCGAGAGCTGTAATTTTCGCTGCACTTATTGCCTGCCTGATGGCAACGATTGTAACTCACGCACAGCAGAAATTACCCTGCCAGAAATCCGTCGGTTAGTCACTGCTTTTGCCAAATTGGGCACCCGTAAAGTACGCATTACCGGTGGTGAACCATCGCTGCGTAAAGACTTAACCGACATTATCGCTACCTGCAAAGCTATACCTGGCATCGAGAAAGTAGCACTTACTACTAACGGTTACCGGCTAAGGCGCGATGCACAAGCCTGGTTAGAGGCCGGACTCGATGCGGTAAATGTTAGTGTTGACAGCCTGGATGCCGCTACTTTTCATCTGGTGACAGGACAAGACAAACTTGCTGATATTCTGGACGGTATAGCGCACGCTAAAGCCATCGGTATTAAACAAGTAAAAATAAATACAGTACTGTTAAAGCAACACAATGCCTTGGCGCTGCCTGATTTTCTGCAATTTGTTAAACAACAAAACATTGCACTGCGCTTTATTGAACTCATGCGCACCAACGACAATACTAGCTTTTATCAACACCAGCATTTAAGCGGCGATAGTATTCAGCAGCAACTGTTAGCTCAGGGCTGGCAGCTTAACCCCAAAGCGAAAACAGATGGTCCGGCACTGGAATATTCACACCCGGATTATCAAGGCCAGATTGGCTTAATTATGCCCTACAGTAACGATTTTTGTGCCGACTGTAACCGCCTGCGGGTGTCTAGCAAGGGCCAGTTGTATTTGTGCTTGTTTACCGACAATTACCAAGACCTGCGCAGCCTGTTGCAACATGATGACAGTGCACCGGTAATGCGCTTATTACAACAAGCGGTGCAAGGCAAAGCGGCTAGTCATTATCTTGATCAGGGCTACAGCGGCAGCACCCGTCACCTGGCTCAAATTGGTGGCTGATATGGCAAGCACAGCGCTGTTTAGCGTGCTGATCCTTGCCGGTGGCAAATCTAGTCGTATGGGCAGCGATAAAGCAGAGCTTCAGCTTAACGGCCAGAGCTTACTGGCGCATATGCAACAGCTTGCCCTGAACACGGGCGCAAGTGAAGTGCTGATTAGCCGTAATCAACCAGGGTTTATTGAAGATGATGTCAAACACTGTGGACCATTGGCCGGCATCTTAGCTTCGCTAAAACACTGTCATTCCGAGCATGTACTGATTTTGCCGATTGATACACCACTACTAAATGTTGCCAGCCTACAACAGCTGTTACAAAGCACATTGCGTGATAACAGCTGTGCCGCGTACTTTAACAACAGCCCGTTACCGTGCGTTTTAGCGGTAACCCCAGCCTTAAGCACATTAATACGCGTACAACTGCAAACAGGCCAACGCTCGGTACATGCATTACTTTTCAAACTAAATGCCTCGATACTGCCAGCACCAGCTGACGTACTAATCAATACCAATACGCCAGAAGACTGGCAGCGCTGCTTAAGTATTGCAAATACGCAGCTCAAGGAGCCGTTATGCCAAAGCCTGATTTAAGCCAGTTTTATGCGCTAAATAGCGCGGTATTAACCGTTTCTGATAACCGCACCAGCAATAATGACAGTAGTGGCGATATGTTATGCACCTTACTGCATGCGGCTGGCCATCATGTCGCTGAACGCGCGTTATTACCAAATAATATATATCAACTGCGCGCCACACTAAGCCAATGGATTGCCAGTGACAACGTACAGGTAGTGCTGATTAACGGCGGCACCGGCTATGCGGTGGGAAATTGCACAATAAACGCAGTATTGCCGTTGTTTGACACCACAATACCAGGCTTTGGAGAAGTGTTTCGTCACTTATCTTTTAACCAATTAGGTTCAGCTGCACTGCAATCAGGTGCAATAGCGGGCATGGCTAACCGCACCTTATTATTTGCCATGCCAGGTTCCGGCGGTGCTTGCACTCTGGCAATGCAACAGCTTATTTTACCGCAATTAGATGGCCATACCGGCCCATGTAACTTTGTTGCCCATGTAAAAAACAGCCCAACTACGCAATGCGGAGCCTAAAATGTCATTACCCGGATCTGACCAAGTAACTGATTCAGACCTTACTCACCTGAATAAAAGCGGGGCCGCAGCCATGGTGGATGTTAGCGCCAAACAGGCTACCCACCGACTGGCCCGCGCGGGTGCTTTACTACAAACCACCCCGCACGTGATCCGCTTAATTGAACAGGCGCTGCTGAAAAAGGGCGATGTACTGGCCACCGCGCGAATTGCCGGCATTATGGCGGCGAAAAAAACCAGCGAGCTCATACCACTGTGTCACAGTTTAATGCTTAGCAAAGTCAGTGTTGATTTTCAGTTACTGCCAGAGCTTGGCCAAATACAAATTGAAACCTGTTGTGTATTAAGTGGCCAAACTGGAGTGGAAATGGAAGCATTAACCGCGGCCAGTGTGGCGGCGCTGACAATTTACGATATGTGTAAGGCAGCAGATAAAGCGATGACCATCAGCAATATCCGTTTGCTGGAAAAAACCGGCGGTAAATCGGGGCATTACTGCTACCCGCCTAAGGGTGATTTATGATTAAAATTCTGTTTTTTGCTGCGCTACGCGAGCGGTTAGATTGCGAGCAATACCTGTTAAACAGCGATGGACAAACCATGCCAGTCACCGACATTCTTGAGCAATTAAAAAGCCTTAGTGATAACTGGCAACACGAACTTAGCCGCAGCGATTTATTATGTGCGGTAAACCAGCAATTGGTGCCATTACATACCACAGTTAAAGATGGCGATGAACTGGCGTTTTTCCCACCTGTAACCGGCGGCTGATATGAGCGTATTTGTTGCAGTACAAAGCGATGATTTTTGCCTCGCCAGTGAATACCACGAACTACGCCGCAATGCAGCCTGTGGCGCCGTGGTCACCTTTAGCGGCCTGGTGCGCGAGCTTAACGATACCGCACTGTACGGCATGACATTAGAACACTACCCCGGCATGACAGAACAGGCACTTATTGATATTGCCAAACAGGCGCAGCAGCGCTGGCCACTGGGCGCTGTGCGGATTATTCATCGTGTGGGTACTCTTAAGCCTATTGAGCAAATTGTATTTGTTGGCATTGCCAGTGCCCATCGCGCTGCCGCCTTTGCCGCCTGTGAATTTATAATGGATTATCTGAAAAACCGCGCGCCGTTTTGGAAAAAAGAACATACCGCTAATGGTGAGTACTGGGTAGACGCCAAAGCCAGTGATCAACAAGCGTTAACCCGCTGGGAGTAACACATGTCACGATTTTTACTGCTGCTCTGTTTGGTCTTTTGTCTGCCACTGCAAGCCAGCGATAAATTAACTATCGCTGCCGCAGCTGATTTACGTTTTGCGCTGGACGAAATCGTTGCACTGTTTAATCTGCAGCAACCAAGCGTTGCTGTTCGGGTTACTTATGGTTCCAGTGGTAAAATGACCACCCAAATTCGCCATGGCGCGCCCTACGATGTGTTTTTTTCAGCCGATATTAAATTTCCCAAGCAGCTTTACGCAGAAGGCCTTGCCACTACTCAACCCCAGTTGTACGCCATAGGCCGGATAGTGCTATGGAGCCCGCACCAGAATATGCAAGGCATCGAGCTTAGCCAACTTAGCAACATGCACTTTCGCCGTCTGGCGATTGCTCAGCCCGCTCATGCACCTTATGGCCAGCGTGCCAAAGAAGCCTTACAAGCCAGTGGACTGTGGCAAACAATTGAACCGAAATTGGTATATGGCGAAAACGTCGCCCAAACTGCACAATTGGCGCAAGGTGGCGGTGCTGATATGGCGATCATTGCGCTGTCACTGGCCAAATTTCCTGAATTGGCCAAACACGGTTATCAACTTATTCCGGCAACGCTGCATCAGCCACTAGCACAGGCTTTTGTGATTACCCGCCACGGCGAAAATAATAATGCTGCGCAGCAATTTACTGCCTTTATGTCGACGATTGAGGTGCGCACCATAAAACAACGTTATGGTTTTGAACTGCCAACCGCTGACCAAGCAGCGGAGTAACATTATGTTGCAGCTAAGTGCGCAAGACTGGCAAGCTATTCAACTAACATTAAAGTTATGCCTGTATACCACTGCTATTTTGCTGCTGCTGGGCACACCACTCGCCTGGTGGCTGTCGCAAAGCCAAAGCAAACTGCGTACCGCAATTCAGGCCATAGTGGCTCTGCCGCTGGTGTTGCCGCCTACCGTGCTAGGTTTTTACTTATTACTGCTGCTGGGCCCTCATGGTGCTGTCGGTGGCACATTACAACAGCTGGGGTTACCTCATCTGGCGTTTAGTTTTAGCGGTATTTTAATTGGCTCGGTTATTTATTCGCTGCCCTTTACTGTACAACCACTGCTGGAAAGCTTTCGCCGTATGGGTCCAAGACCGCTGGAGGTTGCAGCAACGCTGGGCGCAGGTAAACTGGACCAGTTGTTTAGCGTGGTGCTGCCGCTATGTCGCGGCGGTTTTATCGTGGCCGCCACCCTTACCTTTGCTCACACTCTGGGCGAATTTGGGGTCATTTTAATGTTGGGCGGCAGTATCCCGGGTGAAACTCAGGTGCTGTCGGTACTGATATATGATCACACTGAAGCGATGAATTACACTCAGGCGCATCAGTTATCACTGGGGTTATTAATCAGTGCCTTTGTCGTGCTGTTTATTGTTTACGGCCTGAACCGGCGCTTTGAACGCGAGGCGGTATTGTGACACTGGCGCTGCAGCTAACCGTGAAACGCGGTGCTTTTAGCCTGCAAGTAGAGCATAGCCTGCCGCTGCAAGGCATCACCGCCCTATTTGGCCGTTCCGGTTGTGGCAAAACTACCTTACTTCGTGCTATCGCCGGGCTTGACCGGCACGCTGATGCGCAGATCCGTTTCAATGATACCGTTTGGCAACAGGGTAAGCATTTTGTGCCAGTGCACCAGCGCCGGATTGGCATGGTGTTTCAGGAAAGCAGTTTATTACCGCATTTGTCAGTCGAACAAAATCTGCTGTATGGCTACCGCCGTCTGGTTAAAGGCATAACCGTCAGCATGCTGCCCGAGCAGGTTATCGAGCTGTTAGCGCTTAAGCCATTGTTAAAACAACATCCTGAACAGTTATCCGGCGGCCAGCGCCAGCGCGTGGCTTTGGGTCGGGCATTACTTAGCCAGCCACAATTGTTGCTATTGGATGAACCGTTAGCCTCGCTTGATCAGCAAAGCCGCAGCGAAATTCTGCCGTTTTTACAACGCATCGCCAACCACAGCGGCATACCTATGTTATTGGTTAGCCATCAGCTAGATGATGTAGTGAAACTAGCTGATAATCTGGTGTTAATGCAACACGGTAGCATCCACAGCCAAGGATCTCTGCCGCAACAGTTACTAAAACCTGAACTGGCCGCCAGTGGTGCCATGTCGCTACTGTATGCTCAATGCAGTGGTATTAAACACCACCTGCTGCAACTGCATATCGGCCAGCAACCATTACAACTGCCGGCACCGCTGTTTTTAACTGCCGCTGCCGGAGCTTATTCACCTTTAACCTACCGTTTACGTATTCAGGCGCGTGATATTGCCCTTAGCCTGACTAAACTCAACGACAGCTCCGTCAGTAATCAGCTGCAAGTCAGCATTACCGGCTTTAATCCCGCTCCCCATCCAGCCGAAACCCTGGTGCAGCTAAACCTTGAAGACCAACCGCTGCAAGCGCTGCTTACCAAGCAATCGGTTGAACGCTTGAGGTTGCAGGTAGGCCAGAGCGTGTATGCGCAGATTAAAGCCGTGGCGTTAGATTAACGGGATAAGCCAGCGTTAGGCTGACAGGAGCCAAAGTGTAAGTGACAAAATATTAACAATTGGATCTGACCCCCAAGGTGCTAAAGCTCAAAGCGAGGTTTTCGTCTTGGCAATGGGTGCTTTGGCAAGTATCAGCAAAGTAAGGACAATAACTGAGTTATACCACCAGTTTTATACAATCTATCGGACATACCGCTATGCAGGTAGGTTTGTCATAGTAACCAATACATTCGGTGCAAAGGTCTGGGTCTACTTCGTAGTGTTTTCTGCCCATGCCGATAGCCTCGTTCGGGCACTCTGGCACGCACATATCACAATTAATGCAGCTGACTTCAATGACGGCGGGCATCGTTAACCCGCCACAGCATCAGTTGCTGCAACCTGCTGCAGCGGCAATTGCTTTAGCAACATGGCAAAGTGTAAATCAATCTGAAGTGGTATCTGCACTTTAAGCTGATAACAGGCGCCTGGTGCCAGTACAATATCATTATCCTGTTTATTGCGCAGTGCCCGCAATGTAAAGCGCTGATTGCCGTTTGGCGACATTAATATCAATGTATCGCCGACTGAAAACTGGTTTTTCACCTCCAGCAAGGCAAAGCCTTGGCTATCTTGCTCACCAATAAACTCGCCCACCAATAACTGCTCGCCAACACTGTGACTGGAATGGTAATTCTGGGTGTCCTGTGGTTTATGTCGGCGCAAAAAACCTTCGGTAAAACCGCGGTTAGCCATACCGTCAAGCTCGCCCAACAAACCATAATCAAAAGCTTTGCCAGCAACAGCATCATCTATAGCCTGGCGATACACCTGCGCGGTACGCGCGACATAATAAGGCGATTTAGTACGCCCTTCTATTTTCAATGAATGCACGCCCATGGCGGTTAACGCCGGTACATGCTCAATAGCCCGTAAATCTTTCGAATTAAGAATATAGGTGCCGTGCAAATCTTCATCAATACTCATTAGCTCGCCGGGGCTGCCCTGCTCTTCCAGCAATGCCGGTGTGCTGATGGGCTTGAACTGTCCCACTTCATCTTCTACCGCAGCGTGGACCTGATAGGGCCAGCGGCAACTATTGGTGCAGGCGCCCTGATTCGGATCGCGCTTATTGATATAACCCGATAACAGGCAACGGCCGGAATAAGCCATACAGAGCGCACCATGCACAAACACTTCTAATTCCATATCTGGCACCTGAACACGTATTTCAGCTATTTCTTCCACCGCCAGCTCGCGCGATAAAATTATCCGCTCTACACCCAATGTCTGCCAGAATTTCACTGCTGCCCAGTTTACCGTGTTGGCCTGCACCGACAAGTGCAGCGGCATATTTGAAAAGTGCTGCTGCAGCAGATAGATCACGCCGGGATCAGATACAATTAGTGCATCCGGCATGAGAGCTACCACTGGCGCCATATCGCTTATAAAACTACTGATTTTACTGTTATGCGGCGCAATATTAACCACTACATAAAACTTTTTATCCTGCGCATGCGCCTCGCTAATTCCTGTCGCTAGCGCTGCTAAATCAAATTCGTTATTACGCACCCGCAGGCTGTATCTTGGCTGGCCGGCGTACACCGCATCGGCACCATAAGCAAACGCCAACCGCATGGCTTTTAGACTACCAGCAGGGGAAAGTAATTCAGGTTTTAACATAACGTCAGCTCAGCTTTTGCTGCCGCTTTAAAGCCCGCGGCAAAATTATTTAGCCGCTCGGTACGGCTACCTTTTGGTAATATTACTTCAATTAGGCTAAAGCGATTAGTGCTTTGCAGTGCCAGTGTAAATGCGTCACTAAAATCTGCCAGAGTATTTACTAACATGCCATGCCCTCCCATACTGCGTGCCAGTTCAGCATAATTCCAGCTGTGTAAGTCGGTACAGTTAAGCCCTGGGGCGAAGGCATCAATCATGTCCCAGCGCTGGTTATTAAACACAATAATAATGGGAGCAAAACCATAACGGGCACAGTGCCCCAGCTCCAGCCCCGTCATTAAAAATGCGCCATCTCCCACCAATACCACAGGCCGCAACCCTGTTACTGCCTGTACTCCAAAAGCAGCAGGTACCGCATAACCCATAGAAGCATAAAACGCCGGCGCCAGCAGTAAGCTGGGCTTGGCATGTAAGGACGCGAATAAACAATCACCAATATCTGAAATCAGCGGCACAATAGCTTGCTGCTTACTTAATAGTGTATCGAGTAGCTGCACCAAGCTACTGGCACTCAATGGCTGTTGCTCATTAATAGTTATGTTTAACGGCATTGGCTTTATGGTGTCGCTAACAGGCGTTAGCGGCTGCTGTAACATGGCTGCCAGTAATGGCTTTAAAGCCAGCGGCTGTTGCGCAATGCACAGCACGTTATCAACAGGAAATAGCTCAGCATGGGCGGCAAAGTTGCTGTCGGTTTTAATGACGCCTATTTGCAGAATAAGGTCGGCATTACGCAGCAATTGCGTGGGCCGAATATCCGTTTTATCTAAAAAAACACCACCGTAAAGTGGATGTTGCTGGTCGAAGCTGGCCCGGCCCATCAGGGTGCTGATAAAAGGAATATTTAGTTTGCTGGCTAAGGCTTCAAGCTCAGCTACCGCATCGAAACGCCGCACATCTACCCCGGCCAAAATTAACGGTCGCTTTGCCTGCTGTAAGCGCTCAACGATATGGGTAACGGCTAAGGCCAGCTCATCCAGTGGTATAACGGGCGGCTGATAGTCTGCGGCGGCAAGCACAGTGTGAAATTGTACCGCATCACGCGGGATCTCAAGCAGCACCGGCCGACTGAGTTCTTTCGCCGTTTTTAGCGCCATCCGAATATCTTCGCCAGCGCGGATCGGATTATTCAGCCGTAATTGACACGCAGTAATTTCGCGGTAAATATCCCGCTGAGAGTCAACCGTCTTAGCTTGATGATGGATTTGCAGCCCCCGGTCAATTTCGCTCTGACTGGGAAAACCGGCGATTACCACTAAGGGCACATGCTCAACATAGGCCTGTGCCACTGCATTTACTGCGTTTAACGCGCCAGCGCCGTAAGTTAGGATAACCACCG
Organism: Arsukibacterium sp. MJ3; assembly: GCF_000987765.1. Classification (GTDB taxonomy): domain Bacteria; phylum Pseudomonadota; class Gammaproteobacteria; order Enterobacterales; family Alteromonadaceae; genus Alishewanella. The sequence goes on along the minus strand of NZ_LAHP01000004.1, from coordinate 41,793 downwards.
CGGGTTTATTACTAATACGCGCCGCTGCATCGGCGGCAAATACTGCTGAAGGCTCGTGGCTTAAATAGTACAATGGCAATGCGCTTCGCTGTTGTAACTGCTCAAACAGCGGCAGTACAAAATCCCCGGGGATACCAAACAACTGCTTTATCCCAAATTCGTTAAGCTCATGCAGCAAGGCATCAACCAATAACATAACCCACTCCGTCTTTACTTTATCTGCAAAGAAGTGTGGCGATTATTGCCATGCGTAGTGTTGATGCAGATCAAGGCTGCGCCGGTTTAAGCCAGCGCAAAAGAGGTATGACTTATATCGGCTTTAACGCAACATTGTTGAAAAGGGCAATATTAATACACTTTCACCGGCTGGTAAGCTGGCACTGTCAGCGGGTAATACAATATAGCAATTAGCGTTAGCGATTGAGCTCAACATACCAGAGCTTTGACGGCCTAAGGTTTTTACTTTCAGGCCCTGCCCATCTTGCCAATACCAACCTCGCTGATAATCTTGGCGGCCAGGTTGTTTTTTTAAGGCAACCTGGCACTCGGCTCTTAGCAGAGTGCCTTCAGCCACTGGCGCTTCACCACTAAGTTTACCCAATATTGGCTGGACTAATTGCTCCAAGGTCACCACTGCCGCAACCGGATTACCTGGTAAACCAAAAAACCAGCAATGGTTTAACTTGCCAAAGGCAAATGGCTTACCCGGTTTAATAGCCACCTGCCAAAAGTTAATGTCGCCAAGTTTCTGTAAAATATGCCGGGTATAATCCGCTTCACCTACCGAGACGCCGGCACTGGTAATAAGCACATCTGCATTGGCCATAGCCTGTAAAAAAGCTTGCTCTATTGCTGCTGGTTCATCAGGCAGTAACCCTAAATCCAGAATTTTAACACCAAGCCGCTGTAACATAGCCGCAATAACATAGCGATTACTGTCATAAATATGGCCATCTGGTAAAGGCTGGCCGGGGGCAATGAGTTCGTCGCCGCTGGAAAAAATAGCCACGTTAAGTTGTCGAATTACGGTGACACTGGCAAAACCCAGTGATGCTAACAAGCCAAGATCAGCCGGGCGTAGTTTATGGCCCGCTGCAAATACCGGCTGATCTTTAGCAATGTCTTCACCAGCACGGCGCACATGCTCGCCAACCAAAGGAACAAGCTGGCAAACAATATGTTGCTCAGTCTCCGTTTGTGTTAGGTTTACCTGCTCTTGCATGACCACCGTATCGAGTTCTGGCGGCAAAACCGCGCCGGTGGTAATTACCACACAGCTGCCTGACGGCACTTTAGCGGTATAAGCATGGCCAGCCAGGGCTTTACCCACTACGACTAATGGCTGGTTAGGTTTAATATCAGCCACGCGCATGGCAAAGCCATCCATTGCGGCGTTGTCATAACCCGGCACATTCATTTCAGATAACACGGGCTTTGCCAACACCCGATCCAGCGCGGCAGCCAACGGAACGGTTTCTTGCTGAACCAACGGTTGTACTTCAGCTAACATTTGCGTTATAGCTTGCTCAGCACTTAACATTTTAGGTTGCTGCTTAGGTGAATGTTGCATTAGGTTTTAGCCGCTTGCTGATTCACCATCCACACCGCTGCTTCTACTCGCGAGCGCAATCCAAGCTTCTTCAGTAAGTGTTTAACATGCACTTTTACCGTACCATCCGAAATAGTCAGCTCCCGAGCAATTAGCTTATTACTCAGCCCTTTAGCAATAAAACTCAAAATTTCATGCTCACGGTTTGTCAGGCTGTTTAATTCAGCTGAGGTTTTTACCGCCGGCCGCCGTAATGCCGTGGCCAGCACTTGTGTTATTTCTTCACTTAGCACCATTTTACCGGTCAATGACCGTTTAATTTGTTCCAGCAACAGCTCTGGATCACTGTCTTTTAGCAAGTAACCGTCCGCGCCATTACTGATAGCGTTAACCACATCTTCATCAGCATCCGATACCGTTAGCATAACGATGCGTGACGTAACACCCTCATCACGCATCTTTTTTAAAGTAGCAATACCGTCCATACCCTGCATATTTAAATCTAAAATAATTAAATCAGGGTCCAGCTCTACGGCAAGTGGTATCGCCTCGGCGCCACTACTTGCTTCCGCTATTACCTGTAGCTCATCTTCCAGCGCTAATAATTGCTTTAAGCCTTTGCGTAATAATGGGTGATCGTCCACCAACATAATGCTGGATTTGTACTCTGACATGCCTGACTCCCAATTTAAGATAATAAACTTCCTGCTATTAGCTTATAACAAGCTTGGAATAACGTTGATATAAATCAGTTAAATAACAAATAAGTTATTTAGCCTATATCAAAAAAAGTCACAGTAAAATGAATATCACTACTTAAAAGCTGTTGTTTTATATGAACTTTAATAATTGAATTATTACTAATTACCACTTAATAGGTACTCCCAACTATCCCTCCGCTCTCGTCTGCTAACCCCGAAGATACATTGTGACAATGCTCATCGCCCTGCATAGTTTCAGCAGATTAATGTGCTATGCCCATTGAATTTCGAGATATTTGTTTTGAAAGTTGACGGGGAGTTACCCAACAGGAGTGAGTTATGTCAGATCTTAAACAGTGGCAACCAGAAGATGATAACTTCTGGCAAACAACTGGTAAACGTATTGCTAACCGCAATCTATGGATTTCAATTCCCAGCTTACTATGTGGCTTTGCCGTATGGATGATGTGGAGCATTATCAGTGTGCAAATGCTCAATCTGGGCTTTCCGTACTCCGCGTCAGAGTTGTTCACCCTGGCAGCTATTGCTGGTTTAAGCGGGGCAACATTGCGTATTCCGGCCAGTTTTTTTGTCCGGCTTTGTGGTGGCCGCTACACCATTTTCCTAACCACCAGCTTGCTGATGGTGCCGGCACTGGGAACGGGGCTGGCTTTACAAGATCAAAACACGCCATTTTGGGTGTTTCAGCTAATGGCGCTGTTGTCTGGCATTGGTGGCGGTAATTTTGCTGCGTCAATGTCGAATATCAGTTTTTTCTTTCCGAAAAAGCAGCAAGGCCTGGCGCTGGGTTTAAATGCCGGCCTGGGCAACTTTGGCGTAACCAGCATGCAAATACTGGTGCCGTTGTTTATGACTTTTGGCGCCTTTACCCTGCTGGGTGCCGGCGAACCGATGATTTTACAAAAAGCCAGTGGCACCCTGATCGGCAGTATTGCTGCTGGCAGTGAAACCTGGATCCAGAACGCCGGTTTTCTATGGTTATTACTACTGATCCCACTCGCTTTTGCTATCTGGTTTGGTATGAACAATATTCATACCGAGGAAGTTACCCCAAAACTGCCTAGCGCTTTTGGTTCCTTCTCCATTATTCTGGTGATGTATGCCATCGGTTTAATCAGTTCGGTACTGGGTTTATGGTTAATTCTGCCTGAAGCTGTCAACGGCTCTGGTTTTAGTATTCCCAAAGAACTGGTGTTGGTATTGATATTGTTTGTCACGGTAATGGCACTTAAAGTGTTGCCCGGTGCTATTCGCACCAGCCTGGAGCGACAGTACAAAATCTTTAATAATAAGCATACTTGGGTAATGAGTGTGCTGTACATCATGACCTTCGGCTCTTTTATTGGTTTTGCTGCAGCCTTTCCGCTGTCAATTCAGGTCATTTTTGGCTATAGCCATATTATGGTCGACGACGTAATGACCCATACTACCGCTAACCCGAACGGCCCCAGCGCGTTAACCTATGCCTGGATAGCGCCTTTTATTGGTGCGTTAATCCGCCCGGTGGGCGGCTGGCTGTCAGATAAATGGGGTGGCGCTTTGGTAACTCAGGTTTGCGCGGCAGTGATGATTGCCTGTGCACTGGGTGCAGCTTACTTTATGGCCCTGGCCTATCAGTCGGCAACACCGGAGCAATATTTTGTACCGTTCTTTCTGATATTTTTAGGTTTATTTGCGGCCAGTGGCGTTGGTAACGGTTCTACCTTTAAAACCATTGCCGTGGTATTCCCGAAAGAACAAGCAGGGCCGGTATTAGGCTGGACTTCAGCAGTAGCAGCCTACGGTGCTTTTTACATTCCACAGGTGTTTGGTGAGCAAATTAAAGCTGCCACGCCGGAATATGCGATGATTGGTTTTGCGGTGTTTTATGCCTTATGCTTACTGATTAACTGGTTATTTTACTTGCGTAAAAATGGCGAGTTTTATAATCCGTAACAGGGTTAAGGCGGTAACAGCCAAGCACTATGAGGGCGCCTGTTTTATAGCATCAGGCGCCCTTAAAATTTTTATGCGGTTTGTCGTTGTCGTAAATACTCAGGAGTAAAGCTGAAATACACGCCGGTGCCGCCCTCAGGCCGGCGTTGTATGTTAATAGTACCGCCCAGATGTTTACTCCGCTCTTGCATAATGGCTAAACCATAGTGATTCAGTTTTTCTGCTGATTGCGGTATACCAACACCATCATCTTCAATAGCCAGTACTATCGATTCGCCTTGTTGATCATGCAAGCTAATTTGGATCTCGCTGCCTGAACTGTGGTGAATAGCGTTTTGACAAGCTTCACGGATTATTTGCAGCAAATGAATTTCTTCAGGCGGGGCCAGCGGAATATTAGTCAGTTGATAATCCAACTTAATTTGCATACCCGATTGTTCACTTAGTTGCTTTACCGAAAACTCCAGTGCACTTAGTAAGCCATTGCCGTCCACTTTAAGCCGAAAGGTAGTTAACAACTCACGTAATTGTTGATAAGCCGCATGCAAACCTTGTTTTAACTCCTCAGATACATCGGCTATGGTGGCTTTGTCATCTTTCTCGGTAGCCTTATTTAATCGGGTAACCTGAATTTTAAGGTAGGATAATGCCTGTGCCAATGAATCATGAAGTTCACGAGCAATAACCGTTCGCTCTTGCATTAATGCCAATCGTCTAACCTGTGCTTCTTCTGATTTTAAACTTAATGCCAATGCCAGCTGATCGGCGACGGCGGCCATCAGTTGTTGCTGCCATAGTTCTAAGGTATCGGTATTGCTAGTTCGGGCTACCAGCACGCCATATTTTTTCCGGTCACGGTGCAATAAGTAATTATAATGTGTTTGGTTACAATCAACAGTTTCCGGTTTACTCAGGCAATCACCACAGTGTTGTCGCGCACAAGGATCGGTACTATTACTATTATTACTACCTTGACTATTATCGATATCAGTATCGTTATCAGGTAACACTTGCAGGTAAGGCTTATCGCCCTCTTCAGTGAACAAACATAACTCCAGATCATTTACTTTTACTACCGTTTTTAATTCAATCATGATCTTTTTAAAATCAACAAACTCGGGAGCATGTTCGCTAATTTGCTGCGCCAATCTGTACAAAAAATGTAAGGTGACATTGCTGTGTTGAAGTGCTTCAGTCTGAAGTTCCACCCGTTTTTCCAGATTACTATACATATAGGCAATCGAGTCGTTCATCTTATTAAAACTATGCGCCAAAATACCTAATTCATCATTATTTTCGATGCTAAGCCGGTAGGTAAAATCGCCCATCGCAACGCGTTTTGCGCCTTGCGTTAGCGCCTCTAACGGTTGCTGCACCATTATTTTCAACCAATAAATTACGATAGCGGATAACAACACCGTCGCTAACAATGCTACCAACTGTAAGGTACGAAAACTACGCACTTTTTGTTCGGCATCTTGCTGAATGTAAAATACCAGCTGCTCAACCAGGGCAATTTGTTGTTGCAATACTTGTTCTAACTGCTCTGCATTAGCTGGCTGCAGAAACACTGTTTCAATTTGTTGCCAGTGCTGTCGAGCGGCCTCAAATTGCGTCAGAATTTTTTTATTATGCATAAAACGTTGAAATACCGGGTGTTGCCAACTGGCCGTAAATTGCTCGCGGGCTTGCTGTAGTTTTTCAGGCACATTTTGCTGATGCAGCCAAGCCATCCGATAGCTTTGCATCCGCAGCGAACCGGCCACATTTACCGCATGCGCATCACTGTCTGTTTTGTCAGACAACCAGTACGATGCCAACATAGTGCTAATAGCCAGAAAAACAATACAGGCTAGAGCAATGTTAATCCGGGTCACAATAGAAAACTGTCGCATAACTACTCCTTTTCTTTGCTAACTAAAGCATACCTGCTTATTGCTATTGATGCTGCTCCAACACTCAAAACAACCAATACATTTGAGCTACCCCCTTTTTCCTACAGTGATAGCTAAAAAAGGCAGCGTTAAGCAACAAGGGGTAACAGGTGCCGTATTGTCGGGCAAAACGGCGCTACTCACACTACCCCATTGTAGGTATTTTTGTTTTTTATCAGCTATTTAGCACGCTGGCGAGCTTGATCTAAATCAAGCATCATCGGCCAGTTGTTTCTATAGTGTGCATACCAGAAGTGAAAAAATCTGTTTATGCCGGACAAGATCAGGAGTTAACCATGAGCCACCTTTTAGACAAATTGCGATTTTTTAAAGCCCGCAAAGAACCTTTTGCCGACGGCCACGGCGTTACCACCGATGAAGATCGCCGTTGGGAACAAGGCTACCGTGAACGTTGGCAGCATGACAAAGTAGTACGTTCAACTCATGGCGTAAACTGTACTGGCTCATGTAGTTGGAAAATTTATGTCAAAAATGGTTTGGTAACCTGGGAAACCCAGCAAACTGATTACCCACGTACCCGGCCTGACTTACCTAACCATGAACCACGAGGCTGCCCGCGTGGCGCAAGTTACTCTTGGTATATTTACAGTGCCAACCGGTTAAAATACCCAAAAATGCGCCAGCAACTGATGAAGTTATGGCGTGAAGCAAAAGCATTACATGCTGATCCGGTTAAAGCCTGGGAGTCTATTGTTAAAGACCCGGTAAAAGCCAAAAGTTATAAAGAACGACGCGGCTTAGGTGGCTTTGTGCGGGCGAGCTGGGATGAAGTAAACGAATTAATTGCTGCATCTAACGTTTATACCACTAAAGAATACGGTCCTGACCGGGTATCGGGTTTCTCACCCATCCCAGCCATGTCAATGGTGTCTTACGCTGCAGGTTCACGTTATTTATCGCTTATTGGCGGTAACTGTTTAAGCTTTTACGATTGGTACTGCGACTTACCTCCCGCATCGCCACAAGTTTGGGGCGAGCAAACAGATGTACCTGAGTCTGCTGATTGGTATAACTCAAATTATATTATTGTTTGGGGATCAAACGTACCGCAAACCCGCACGCCTGATGCGCACTTTTTAACAGAAGTTCGCTACAAGGGCACCAAAACCTGTGTAATATCCCCGGATTATTCTGAAGCGTCAAAATTTGGTGATACCTGGTTAGCACCACGCCAAGGCACAGATGCGGCGCTGGCAATGGCTTTTGGCCACGTTATTTTAACTGAATTCCACGTTAAAAACCCAAGCCCTTACTTTACTGACTATGTGCGACGTTATACCGATATGCCCATGTTAGTGATGCTAGAAGAGTCTGCAGGCCGTTTATCGCAGGGTCGGTTTTTGCGGGCTGCAGATTTAGTAGACAATTTAGGTGAAGCCAACAACCCAGACTGGAAAACCATTGCGGTTAACAAAGATGGTCGTTTAACCAGCCCGAATGGCGCCATTGGTTATCGTTGGGGACAAAAAGGTAAGTGGAACTTACAACAAGATGATAAAGACGGTGAAGTAGAATTACAGTTGTCATTAAAAGATGGCTGTGATGAATTTGCCGAGGTTGGTTTTCCGTATTTTGGTGGCGCGCCGCACGAATACAAGTATTTCCAGCACACCGCACACGACGATGTGCAACTGCGCAAGGTTCCGGCCAAACGGGTACAACTTGCCGATGGGTCAACCGCATTAGTGGCAACAGTTTATGATTTAATGTTGGCGCATTACGGGGTTGATAACGGTGTTAACGACCCTAACCGGGCAACCAGCTATCTTGACGATATCCCCTATACACCAGGCTGGCAACAAGCCATTACTGGTGTTAAACCAGATGACGTTATTCGTATAGCCACTGAATTTGGCCGTAATGCCCATAAAACCCGTGGTCGTTCGATGATCATTGTTGGCGCAGGTTTAAACCACTGGTATCACATGGATATGAACTACCGTGGTTTAATTAACATGCTAATGATGTGTGGTTGTATCGGCCAAAGTGGCGGCGGTTGGGCCCACTATGTGGGGCAAGAAAAACTGCGGCCACAAACGGGCTGGACACCGCTGGCCTTTGCACTAGATTGGCAGCGTCCGCCACGTCACATGAACGGTACCTCGTTTTTCTATAACCATTCTAGCCAATGGCGTTATGAAAAACTAAATATGACCGAAATCATTTCACCTTTAGCCAATAAAGAAAAATGGTCTGGCAGCATTATCGACTTTAACGCCCGGGCTGAACGGATGGGCTGGTTACCTTCCGCGCCGCAACTTGGCACTAATCCGTTAAAATTAGCGGCCGAAGCTAAAGCTGCAGGGGTTGAGGTTAAAGACTATGTGTTACAGCAATTAAAAGATCGCAAAATTAAGTTTGCCTGTGAACAACCGGAAGATCCGAAAAACTTCCCACGGAATATGTTTGTTTGGCGTTCTAACTTATTAGGTTCATCCGGTAAGGGCCATGAATACATGCTACGCCATTTATTGGGCACTAAACATGGTTTATTAGGCAAAGACTTAGGCAGTTTTGGTGGTAATAAACCAGAAGATGTGGAATGGACCGACGACGGTGCTGAAGGCAAGGTAGACTTATGGGTTACGCTGGACTTCAGGATGTCAACCACCTGTTTATATTCAGATATCGTACTACCTACCGCTACCTGGTATGAAAAAGACGACATGAATACCTCAGATATGCACCCGTTTATTCACCCGTTAACCGCAGCTATTGATCCGGTATGGGAAGCGCGCAGCGATTGGGAAATATTTAAAGGTATCGCCAAAGCGTTTTCGAAAGCCAGCGTTGGGCATTTAGGGGTGGAAACTGATGTTGTTACCATACCAATGCATCATGATACCCCTGCCGAGTTAGCCCAGCCCTATGGCGTAAAAGCCTGGTGGAAAGGTGAATGTGAAGCCATTCCGGGTATGACCATGCCGCATATTAATGTGGTAGAACGTGACTACCCCAATACCTATGCCCGTTTTACCTCTATTGGCCCTTTATTAGAGTCTGTTGGCAATGGCGGTAAAGGTATTAGCTGGGATACCAAAAATGAAGTTGATTTTTTACGTAAGCTAAACCGTGTTCACACCGATGAAGGTGTTAACAAAGGCATGGCAAAAATAGACACTGCCATTGATGCCTGCGAAATGATTTTATCGTTAGCCCCGGAAACTAATGGCCAGGTGGCGGTTAAAGCCTGGGCGGCATTAGGTGAACTTACCGGACGTGACCACACCCATTTAGCCCTACCCAAGCAAGATGAAAAAATACGCTTTGCCGATATTGTAGCGCAGCCGCGGAAAATTATTTCATCGCCTACCTGGTCTGGCTTAGAAGATGAACATGTGTCTTATAACGCAGGCTACACCAACGTACACGAGCTAATACCTTGGCGCACCATTACCGGCCGCCAGCAGTTTTATCAAGACCACGAATGGATGCGTGATTTTGGTGAACAGCTTTGCAGCTATAAGCCACCAATTAACTTAAAAACGGTAGACCCGGTGTTAAATAAAAAGCCCAACGGCAATACGGAAATTGTCCTGAACTTTCTAACACCACACCAAAAATGGGGTATTCACAGTACTTACTCCGACAACTTACTGATGCTGACACTGTCACGTGGTGGTCCTATCGTCTGGATCAGTGAAATTGACGCCAAAGCAGCAGGTATTGTCGATAACGATTGGATTGATATCTTCAACGTTAATGGTGCCATCGCTGCCCGTGCCGTGGTGTCACAACGGGTACCGGAAGGAATGAGCATGATGTATCACGCTCAAGAACGAATCGTCAACATTCCCGGCAGCGAGCTTACCGGCACCCGTGGTGGTATTCACAACTCGGTAACCCGGGCGGTAATGAAACCCACTCACATGATTGGTGGTTATGCGCAGCAGTCATACGGTTTTAACTACTATGGCACCGTTGGCTGCAACCGTGACGAATTTGTCATCATCCGCAAGATGGGCAAAGTCGATTGGTTAGACACTAAATAAGGTTGGAGTAAGCAATATGAAAGTTAGAGCCCAAATTGGCATGGTGCTGAATTTAGACAAGTGCATAGGTTGCCACACTTGCTCCATCACTTGTAAAAATGTCTGGACGTCACGCGAAGGCACAGAGTATGCCTGGTTTAACAATGTCGAAACGAAACCTGGTATTGGTTACCCCAAAGAGTGGGAAAACCAGGAAAAATGGAAAGGTGGCTGGACCCGCGAAAAAAATGGCAAACTTGTGCCAAAAATTGGCGGTAAATTGCGCATTATGGCGAATTTATTCGCCAACCCGGATTTGCCAGAAATTGACGACTATTACGAACCATTCGATTTTGATTATCAACATTTGCATACTGTTGGTGATGTAAAACATCAGCCAGTTGCACGTCCACGTTCATTGATCACCGGTAAGCGGATGGAAAAAATTGAATGGGGCCCCAACTGGGAAGAAATTCTGGGTACCGAGTTTGCTAAACGGAAAATAGATCAAAATTTTAATGAGGTGGTTCAAAAAGACATTTATGGTCAATTTGAAAAGACCTTTATGATGTATCTGCCAAGGCTGTGTGAGCATTGTTTGAACCCGGCCTGTGTCGCAGCGTGCCCCAGTGGCGCTATCTACAAACGTGAAGAAGACGGCATTGTGTTAATTGACCAAGACAAATGTCGTGGCTGGCGCATGTGTGTCTCGGCCTGCCCCTACAAAAAAATCTACTATAACTGGAAAAGTGGTAAGTCGGAAAAGTGTACTTTCTGCTTCCCGCGAATTGAAGCCGGACAGCCTACCGTATGCTCAGAAACCTGCGTTGGCCGCATTCGTTACTTAGGCGTGCTGCTGTACGATGCCGATAAAATTGCAGCGGCAGCCAGTACTCCTAACGAGAAAGATTTATATCAGGCACAGCTGGATATTTTTCTTGATCCCTTCGACCCAGACGTTATCGCTGCTGCCAAAGCAGAAGGTATTAGTGACAACTGGCTAATAGCCGCTCAGCGCTCACCAGTCTACATGATGGCAATGGAATGGAAAGTCGCACTGCCACTGCACCCGGAATACCGTACTTTGCCAATGGTATGGTACGTGCCACCACTGTCGCCTATTCAGGGAGCAGTGCAGGCTGGCCATGTTGGGATGAATGGCGAAATTCCGGATCTGAAATCGCTGCGTATTCCGCTTAGATATCTGGCCAATTTACTTACTGCCGGCGAAGAAGCGCCCATCGTCAGAGCATTGGAGCGAATGATAGCTATGCGGGCGTTTAAACGCTCACAACAAGTTGATGGCATTGAAGATTTAGAAGTATTACATCAGGTGGGTTTAACCGCGGTTCAGGTAGAAGAAATGTATCGTTATATGGCAATAGCCAATTATGAAGATCGCTTCGTTATTCCTACCAGTCACAAGGCTTATGCTGAAAATGCTTACGACATGAAAAGTGATTGTGGTTTTAGCTTTGGTAACGGTTGTGCCGGTGGTGAAAGTAAACTGAATATCTTTGGTGGCTCCACTAAAGGTGTACGCAAAGTCATTCCAGTGACTATGAAGGAGTAACTAATGGATATTTTACGCGTTATATCGTTGTTGCTGGATTATCCGCAACCGCAATTGCAACTGGTTAGCAATGATTTGCTGGCTATTGTTCAGCAATCTGGCTTATCCACGGCACAACAACAACAGGTAAGCCAGTTTATTACTCAGCGCTGCCAGAGCGATATTATGGACTGGCAGTCAGAGTACGATGGTTTGTTTGAGCGTGGCCGTTCGTTATCTCTGCTGTTATTTGAACACCTGCACGGAGAGTCACGTGATCGTGGCCAGGCTATGGTGGATTTAATGAACCAATATCAGCAAGCGGGGTTGGATATCGGCGTGCGCGAGTTGCCTGATTATATTCCGCTTTACCTAGAGTTCTTAAGTACTCAAGGCGACGAGAATGCGCAATTAGGTCTGGCAGAGGTAGCCCACATTTTATCGGTATTGTTGTGCCGGTTAGAGCAGCGGGATAGTAACTATCAAGCCTTACTTGGCGCATTAATTGAACTGTCTGGGGTACCGGTAGAACTGGCCCCGCTGCGCGAGCAATTGAAGACAGAAAAGCCAGACAATACCCGCGAAGCACTGGATAAAGTGTGGGAAGAAGAAATGGTAACCTTTGGTCCGGGCGCAGACAAAGAAGGCTGCGCCAGCAACAGCCAACCAACAGAAACCCAACGACGGGACCAACATGTTCCGTTGCAATGGACTGACGCCACTAAGGCGCCACGCAGCAACGTTACGTCAGGAGTCTGATTATGAAATTTATAGATATGTTGTTATTTGGCATCTACCCTTACGTGGCTTCAGCTATCTTTTTTCTGGGTTGCTTGTTGCGCTACGAGCGCGAGCAATATACCTGGCGCGCACAATCGAGCCAAATCTTGGATAAAACCAATTTCCGGCTAGCCAGTATTTTGTTTCATGTTGGTATTATTATGATTTTTGCCGGGCATTTTGCTGGCTTGGTTGTTCCCTATGAAGTCTGGGAATTCTTTGGTATTAACCTGGCGACTAAACAATTAATCGCCCTGGGCGTTGGTGGCCTGTTCGGCGTTATCTGTTTTATTGGTTTAACCCTGCTGGTGTACCGCAGGCTATTTAATCCTCGGGTTCGTGCCAGTAGCTCATTAATGGATAGCATGATTTTGTTAGTCATTTATTTGCAATTAATTCTCGGTATCATGACAATTTTTGTCTCAACTGGCCATATGGACGGTTATGTAATGAAAGGCCTGATGAACTGGTCGCGTTATCTGCTGACATTCCGCCCGGGAGAAGCCATTGAATTTATAGACGGCTTACACTGGATTTATAAAGCGCATGTGTTCTGGGGCATCACCTTATTCGTGCTATTCCCATTTAGTCGTTTAGTGCATATCTGGAGCGTGCCGGTGGGCTATTTTGGCCGAAATTACCAAGTGGTGCGTCGTCGCTTTGGTTCGAAATAACATTATTAGTAACACGATAATACGTGAGGTTTTTATGATCCAGGTCAACCAAACTCAGATCCCGGAACAAGATATTCTGGCAGAAATGCAGTATCACCCAGCTCAATCGCAGCGTGATGCGATGTTAAAGTCAGCTGAAGCACTAGTTATTGCTGAACTGTTACGCCAGCGCGCTAAAATGCTGGGTCTGGACATTGATAGCGATGGCGCGGCCACCAGCCAAGATGATTTTTTAGAGCAACTGCTGGAACAGGAAGTAACGATACCCACTGCCAGCCTTGAGGAATGCGAGCAATACTACCGGCTCAACCCCAATCGGTTTGCCAGTTCGCCATTGCTAGAGCTAAGCCATATATTACTGGCTGCTGCGCCAGATGATGACAAAGCCCGGGTAGATGCCAAAATTTTGTCAGAGCAACTTATCAGTCAGCTGCAGCAAGGTACTAGTATGGCGGAGCTTGCAAAACACTATTCTGCTTGTCCCTCTAAAGAAACCGGCGGTAGCTTAGGCCAAATAAGTCGCGGCCAGACCGTGGCAGAATTTGAACGGCAGATATTTAGCGCTGAACCGGGGTTACTGCCGCGGGGTATCGAAAGCCGTTACGGCGTGCATGTTGTGTATATTGCCCGCAAAGTACCCGGAAATTTGCTACCTTTTAACGCAGTACAACAAAAAATTTCCGAATATCTTAACGAAAAAGTCCGACGTAAAGCAGTGGCGCAGTATATTCATACCCTGATAGTGGCAGCAGATATCGCAGGTTACGATTTTAACTTGTCGGAATCACCGTTAATACAATAACCAGGCCAGAATACCGGGGGCCCCTACTTTTTTGATATCAAGGCGCCCCCGTCATAACGTCGTATACCTCAATTTTAGCAGCAAGGTGAACCATCAAAGGAGCGCATAATTGCGCTCCTACTAATTATGCCCCTACCAATAATGAGGTAACCCCTTAACCTAATGATATAAAAAACCGTTTCAGGCTAAGATCGCTATATCAGCTTTAACCAGGACCCTACCATGAAAACTGTTATTTCTGTTTTACCTTTTGCCATTCCATTAATCTTGTCTACCTCAGTAATGTCCACACCGGTCTACGCAGGTATTAATAACGAACTGAGCAACGCCTTAAAGCAAAGCAGCGTAGCGGCACATTTTCGCTACCGGCTAGAGGCGGTGGATCAAGATAATGCATTAGACGAGGCCATTGCCTCTACCCTGCGTAGCCGCTTAACGCTAAACACTGGCCAGTTGTCCGGTTTTAGCGGCTTATTGCAAGTTGATAATGTCAGTGTACTGGGTAATGATACTTACAACAGCACCGCTAACGGTAACACAGCCTACAGCGTAGTAGCCGATCCAAAAGGTACTGATATTAATCAGGCGCTGCTTCGCTATCAGAATAATAGCGGCACAGTTATTAGTGCCGGACGCCAATTGGTTAACCACCTTAACCAGCGTTTTCTGGGCGGTGTTAGTTGGCGTCAGAACGAACAAACCCTAGATGGTTATCGCCTGCAGCAAAGCTTTACTGCGAACCTGAGTGCTGAACTCGGTCATTACTACAATGTTAACCGGGTATTCGGCCCCAAAGGTGCAGCAGCTGATCAGCAGGGCCGTTTTAATACGGCGCTGTTGCAGTGGCAAGTCAGCCCGGCGCATCAGTTAGCCGCCTTTGGCTATGACTTTGACTTTGAGAACTGGGCGGTACGCAGTAGTCGTACTGTCGGCGCGGATTATCAAGGTAAATTCGCTACCGGGCCTAAATTTAGCTGGCAGCTGGCGCTGGCCAAACAGGATGCTGCGCATAATGCACCGCTTAATTTTAGCCATCACTATCACCGGCTAAGTCTTAGTTGGGTATTAGACAGCATCACATTACAAGTTGGGCAAGAACGTTTAGCCGGCAATGGCCAAAGCGCATTCCAAACGCCACTGGCTACCCTGCATGCGTTTTCTGGTTTTGCAGATACCTTTTTAAACACCCCCACTAGCGGTCTGCGTGACAATTGGTTGCAAGCCAGCAGTAAACTGCAAGGCGTTGCACTCACGCTGGCATACCATCGCTTTGACAGCGACGCCGGTAGCAGAAAATACGGCGATGAATGGAATGCGACCGCAGGCTATACTCTAAATAATCAACTAACAGGACTGCTGAAACTAGCGTATTACAATGCCGATAATCTGGCGGCAGACACCACTAAAATTTGGCTAATGCTGAACTATCAACCTTAACCAGCACACTTCCCAGCTCCACTAACCAACCTTGTTGGTTCTTTTGCTGCCCCTCCGCCTTGGAGTGGGCGGTTTTTTTATTTTTTTATCCAGGAAATGTCTGTTAAACCGCCTTACTCCCGATGGGGTAATAACCTCAGTAAAACTGCGCTTTGCCACCTGATCGAATTTTAACGTCAGCCAAAACTTGATCCAGATCAAACTTTTCCTTGGGCTTAACGTTAAGCTAAACCACAACATATAGTGCCGCAGCCGGATAAAATCACTATATAAGGGGTTTTATGCTGAGATTTACTGACGAACAAATTGTATTTCAGGAAGTACCAGGTGAGGTGTCGCTGGCCTTTACTATTGCCGGCTGTCAACTCGGTTGCAAGGGCTGCCATAGCAGCTATAGCTGGCGATCTGATCTTGGCTGCCTACTTACTCCGGAATACTTTAGCCACCGCATACAACGCTATAAAGACTTAATAAGCTGTGTATTATTTCTGGGAGGGGAATGGCAATCAGAAACGTTGTTGTCATTATTATCTCTCGCACGAAAGGCTGGCCTGCATACCTGCCTCTACACCGGACTGGATGATGTCAACCTTGATCTTAAACAACAACTGACTTACCTAAAAACCGGTCGCTGGCTGGCCGAGCTCGGTGGCCTTAATAGTGCGAATACTAACCAGATTTTTACTGATTTACGCACAGGCCAATGCCTAAACCACCTTTTTATTCACCCATAACCTGCTGAAGGAATAGACAATGCAAGCGCTAAACTTGACCCAACTACAACAAAAACTGAGTTTTATTGATAACTATCTGCACGCCAATAATGCTGCAGATGGCTCGAAACTGGATGCCAATGCTAACGTCACCCAAAAAAACATCGCTACCCTGGAAGCTGAACTGATGAAAGATCAGTTTATTCAGGTTAACCGGGCACTGGTGAGTAATAAAATTAGTGAGCTGTTCGGCGCTGAACTCGCTGCAGAATACCAACGGCAGCTAACAGACCATGAAATTTATGTCCATGACGAAACCAGTTTAAAGCCTTATTGTGTGTCGGTTACTATGTATCCGTTTTTGCGGGATGGTTTAACCAAGCTAGGGGGTGAATCTTTGGCACCAAAGCACCTTGAATCATTTTGCGGTTGTTTTGTAAACTTCGTGTTTGCCGTCTCCAGTCAGTTTGCTGGCGCGGTAGCGACGGTAGAGTTTTTAACCTACTTTGATTATTTTGCCCGCAAAGACTACGGCGACAACTACCTGCAAACCCACCCGAAGCAAATTGCCAACCATCTGCAACATGTGGTGTACGCCCTGAACCAACCCGCAGCAGCGCGCGGTTATCAGAGCGTATTCTGGAATATCTCGGTATACGATCAACATTACTTCGACAGTATGTTTGGTAATTTTGTGTTTCCGGATTTTGTTAAACCCGGCTTTATTAAACCAGAATGGCAATCAGTATCAGCGCTGCAGCAGTTTTTTTTAAGTTGGTTTAATAAGGAACGTGAAAAAACCGTATTGACCTTCCCTGTGGTAACCGTGGCGATGTTAACCGACAATGGCTCATGCAAAGATGCTGAATTTGCCAATGATATCGCCCGCGAAATGGCAGAAGGTAACGCCTTCTTTATTTATCAGTCTGAAAATGCCGATTCACTGGCCAGCTGTTGTCGCTTACGCAGTGAAATAAGTGACAATACGTTCTCTTATTCGTTAGGTGCGGGTGGGGTCGCTACCGGTTCAATCAATGTGATAACGGTAAACATGAACCGATTGGTGCAAGATGGCCGGGATTTGGCCACTGAGATCAGTAAAATCCATAAATATCAGGTGGCCTATCGCAAATTAATAGAGCACTACAAAGATGCCGGGCTGTTAACAGTTTATGACGCTGGCTTTATCAGTCTGGATAAACAGTTTCTCACCATAGGTATTAACGGTATGGTGGAAGCCGCAGAATCACAAGGCTTAACGGCTGGCAATAACCCCGACTACATCAACTTTGTGCAGCAACAACTAAAAGTTATTTTTGACGCTAATAAAGCGGCTAAAGCTGAATATGGCTTCATGTTTAACACTGAATTTGTGCCGGCAGAAAACCTGGGCGTTAAAAATGCCAAGTGGGACCGTGAAGATGGCTACTTTGTGCCACGCGACTGCTATAACTCCTATTTTTATGTAGTAGAGGATGATCAAAGTAATACCCTGGACAAATTTCAACTACACGGCCGAGAGTTGCTGGATTACCTTGATGGCGGCTCGGCGCTGCATTTAAACCTAGAGGAAAAACTGGATCAGGCAGGTTATTTAAGTCTGCTGAATATTGCGGCACGTACCGGCTGCAACTACTTTTGCGTTAATGTGAAAATTACCATCTGCAACCAGTGTGAGGCTATCGATAAACGTACGCTGTGTGCCTGCCCCAGCTGCGGCAGTAAGGACATTGATTATGGCACTCGGGTCATCGGCTATTTAAAACGGGTATCAGCGTTTAGTAGCGGCCGCCGGCTGGAGCATGGGCTACGGTTCTATCAGCGAAGAGAGCGACAGCGAACAGATAGCCAGCAAGAAAATAAGCAACTGGCCTGCAAAACCAGTTAACACACCTTACAACGGAAGGGCGCCCTATTTTAATTAATTTCAGGGCCCCAGCCAGCACCAGCGTAGTATTTCATCACACCCACAACAACGGTTTAAACCGCGCCAGATATAAAATTCCACCTAGTTGAGCCAGCGCCAGCACAGCACAAACTGTGCGTACTGGCACAGCTAGACTTTGCTTCAAGGCACCAACACCAAATCCGATATAACCCAGCAACAGCAAAATTTTAAAGCCCAGCCATTGGTGTACGAAAGGCTGCCAAGGCCCTATCGCCAGTAACGTGAATGCTAGCATCAGCAACAAGGTGTCGTTAAAATGCGGTAAATAGCGCACCTGGCTCTTCCGCCAGCCAGGTCTACCGGCTATGTCCAGCAATAGTCTGGCAATAAATAAGGTCGTGCTTAAATAAGCACAAAACATATGTAACTGTTTTACTGTTAAATAATACCCCATTTGCTCCGTCTCTGTTTTGCGAATACGCGTTACCTTATAACAACTTTGCCGCGCTGCCTATATCGCCAAATAGGTAGAAAAAACCCTACCACGTGAAGATCTGGTAACTTTCACCCTGCAGGTGGTTTTAACCCGAAAATTTCAGGTTAAAACCACCAAAATTTAGACAAAAACAAAAAAATAACTTAAATAACAACCACTTAATAGTTGGCTTGTTTCTTGTAATGGCAGTGTTGGCAAGCTTAGCTTAGCCAACTATGACAATAACAGGAGTGAAGTATGACACTTAGGCGCAATCACAATGTTTTAAGGGGGCTAAATGGCCGGATATCGTAAACTCTGGTGGCTGTTAATCGGCACCTTTGCCATCACCTTCGCGGTACTGGGCTATTTTGGGGCAGAGGTGTATCGCTCGGCACCGCCTATTCCGGCTAAGGTGGTTAATCAGCAAGGGCAAGTGCTGATGACTAACGAAACCATTTTAAACGGCCAAACCGCCTGGCAATCAGTGGGGGGAATGCAGTTAGGTTCCATTTGGGGCCATGGTGCTTATCAGGCACCTGATTGGTCAGCTGACTGGCTCCACCGCGAGCTGATAGCCTGGCTTGAATTGGCCGCGCAGGATGAGTTTGGTATTAACTTTACTGAACTGAACCCCGCGCAGCAGCATGCCCTTAAGTTTGACTTAAAGCAGGCTTATCGCACTAACAGCTACGACAAAGCCACTGACACTTTGCTTCTAAGCGACAGGCGGGTACTTGCTATTACGCAAACGGCAGAACACTACATTGCTTTGTTTGGTGATGATTTGGCACTGGCGCAAACCCGCGCAAACTATGCAATGAAAAACAACACATTACCGGCTTTAAGCAGACGCCAGGAGATGACCCAGTTTTTCTTCTGGACAGCCTGGGCAGCTAGTACCGAACGTACACCGGGTAGTGCCACTTATACCAATAACTGGCCGCATGAGCCGTTAATTGACAACCGACCCACCGCAGAAAACCTAATTTGGTCACTCGTTAGTATTATTCTGCTGATCGCCGGTATCGGGGGTCTGGTTTGGGGTTGGGCGTTTTTGCGTAAACACGACGATGAAGAACCCGTGCCGCCTCAACTCGACCCGATTGCTAGGTTAACACTCACTCCATCACAAAAATCGTTAGGTAAGTATATACTGATGGTAGTGACACTGTTTACACTACAAGTCTTTTTGGGTGGTTTTACCGCGCATTACACCGTAGAAGGTGATGGCTTTTATGGTTTAAATACCACTGAATGGCTACCGTATAGCTTAAGCCGTACTTGGCATTTACAAGCTGCGATGTTTTGGATTGCTACTGGCTTTTTAGCAGCCGGCTTGTTTTTAGCACCTATTATAAATGGTGGTAAAGATCCTAAGTATCAAAAATTAGGTGTTGATATATTATTCTGGGCATTAGTAGTATTAGTCGCAGGTTCTTTTGCCGGTAACTACTTTGCCATTATGCAGATTATGCCGCATGAATATAGCTTCTGGTTTGGTCACCAAGGTTATGAATATATCGATATAGGCCGTTTTTGGCAGATTATTAAATATATTGGTATTTTATTTTGGTTAGGTTTAATGCTGCGCGCTATTGTGCCAGCCTTTAAAGCCCCCGGTGATAAAAACTTATTAGCCTTGTTTGCTGCTTCAGTAATATGCGTCGGTTTATTTTATGGCGCAGGTTTATTCTACGGTGAGCGTACCAACTTATCGGTGATGGAATACTGGCGTTGGTGGGTGGTACACCTTTGGGTAGAAGGCTTCTTTGAAGTATTTGCCACTGTATCATTAGCGTTTATTTTCCACAGTATGGGTTTGGTATCGCGCACTATGGCAACCAGTGCTAGCTTAGCATCGGCATCACTGTTTATGCTTGGTGGTATTCCTGGTACTTTTCACCATTTATACTTCTCAGGCACTACCACACCAGTAATGGCGGTTGGCGCAACGTTTAGTGCGTTAGAAGTAGTGCCTTTAGTGGTACTAGGTTACGAAGCATTTGAACAATGGCGAATGAAAGACCGTGCACCTTGGATGGCTGATCTTAAATGGCCATTAATGTTTTTCGTGGCAGTAGCGTTTTGGAATATGTTAGGTGCCGGCGTATTAGGCTTTATGATTAACCCGCCTATCGCGCTGTACTATATTCAAGGTTTAAATACCACGCCAACCCATGCTCATGCTGCACTATTTGGAGTTTATGGTTTCCTGGCACTGGGTTTTTGTTTGCTAATTCTGCGCTATATCCGGCCGCAGCTGGTGTTTGATGAAAAACTGATGAAAACGGCATTTTGGTGGATGAACACAGGTCTGGTATTAATGCTGTTTACCAGCTTGTTGCCAATTGGCTTTATTCAGTTTTATGCCAGCGCCACACAAGGCTTATGGTATGCCCGCAGCGAAGCCTTTATGCAAAGCGACATTCTACAGACGTTGCGCTGGGTACGCACAATAGGTGATGTGATCTTTATTATCGGCGCGCTAGCAGTTAGCGCTCAGGTGGTAAAAGGGGTGTTCAACAGAAACGCTGCACAGGAACCAGTGCATTTATCCAGTTAATTATGAATTAATACAAAAACACCACAAATTAACTGTGGTGTCTTTGTATATGGTAACTATAGCTAAAATTGCAATCGTTACTTCCGGCTTAACCTACCCGCTGCAGTAATTCGTGTTGTACAATACAGCGACCGATATAGGATAGCTTCACTAAGGTGGCACTGAGGATCATACTAATATGCCCGACGAGTTGCAGATGAAACGGTACCCAATGGGCCAGTGGGTAACACACAACAATAGTAACTAGCAACGCTACAAAAGACAATATTAGCAATATGTTAGCTCGCCTTAACCAAGGCTTCAAAATAACAGCTTTTGTCAAACTAATAGATTTATCCATAACAGCTCCAGCAATACAACGTGACATTGTTCAGAGCTTATCGCTCGGGCTTACTTGAGCAAGTTATATGCCATAATACGAAATCATATTTTTCAATCACTTAAAATAACATCATGCTATTTTTGGGTCTTTATGACTCATAATTGGGTCTTAATAACTTTAAAAGGTTTAAATAACCCAGCACCTTAGAAACAACATAAAGGATCTAAAGCGGCCACTGCCCCTACCACAAATGAGGTAAACCATTACCTCTAAATACCAAAACTAAACCAGCCCTGCCTTTGCTACACTGGCTTAAAATATTACCAGGCTTATACGATGAATATTGAATCTTATACCGACTTAATTCAGGCTGCTGCCATGCAAGACGAGCCACAGCGCCTGCTATTTGTGTTTGCTAAGGCGGAGCTGCCCAATGGCTATACCGACGGGCAAAAAAACAACTTTGAGCAAGGAATGGGCGGCGCTTTAGCACCGGTACTCTGTGTTGATAAACTACCAGACGAAGTAGCCGAATTTAACGTGTTAGTAGCTGAATCACAACATACCGGGGTTGACTGGGATATCGCTTTTGTTTCAGCTATTGGTGGCAGAGGTAGCTTTGCCCCAAATAGCGACGAAGCAGCGCAACCATTAAAAATGATGACTGAAAAAATTCAGGGCGGCATGATTGCCGATTTTCTGACCTTTAACCGTCAAGGCGAATTAGTGGAGTTATACTAACGTTGGCGAGAATATCACCGGTCTAATGTTTAATAGCGGTAAAAGGTTCATCCTGAAAAAACGTTGGATAATGTTGTAATGCATTTAGTACCTTTATCGCACCCTGCCGTTGGTCAACAATACTTTCTTGCCGCATTGCGGTTTTGGCTTGTATAAGTGTTGCTAGCAGTAAATGAAACTGGGCATCAGTTTCGGGTGTTAATTGGCAATTGGTAACAATATGATTAATTTCCTGCTCTAACACTTGTGCAAACTGTTGGTACTCTTGCTGACTAAAACGGTTATGATGAATAGCATCTAACCGGCTTAACAGTTGTTGTCTAAGACGCAGCATGGCAGAACTCAACACCTCATCTACTGGCCATTTAGCCCCCTCATTCAAGCTTAAATTGGCCAAAGGGTTGGCTTGGGTATCATGATGTTCATGGTGGTCGGGTTCAGCCAGTAACGAACCGCTGATTAGCAGTACACCACTGAGCAACATCAATTGTAATCTATTCATTATTTCCCTCCTCAAGTAGAGACATAAAATTGCGTCTCTGATAATAAGCACTGAACAATTTAAAATAATATTAAATAATTATTGTATTTTTGGCATAGCCGACTATTTAGGTTTTAACCAGTAACAAAATAATTCATTTTAAAACAAATACAGCCATTGAACCAAGGTACTCCGAAAATGATATTTGGTTTTACCGTCTTATCCAAGCTTAAACGAGAACAGATCGGCATTAGATATACCTACCTTGGACAGTGTCAACAAAAAGAGAGTATTCACTTATTATCGATGTGTAATTAAGCTACGGCTGTTAATGTTATACACAGTTATAGCTACTTGGATTACGGTTATGCAGACACGCTCGGTTACTCAGAAAAATATCCCTGTGCATGAAAATGCTAATATTCTCTCTACAACAGATCTCAAAGGGCGTATAACCTCGGTTAATAAAGACTTTCTCGAGATAAGCGGCTATACAGAACAAGAATTAATAAACCATGGCCACAATATTTTGCGCCATACCGATATGCCTGTCGCTACTTTCAAGCATATGTGGCAAACGATACAAAGTGGCCAGTCATGGCAAGGTGTCGTGAAAAATCGCTGTAAAAATGGCGATCACTACTGGGTAGATGCTTATGTTTCACCGATTTACAAAGAAGGCCGTATTATTGAATTTCAATCGGTGCGCCGTCAGGCTAGTCAGTTACAAATTGCCCGCGCAGAACATATATATCAGCAACTAAACAGTGCTAAAACACCCCGAATTGCTAGTTTTCATTTTAACCATTTACTGTTATTAACTTTTTTGCCAATACTTATAATGCTAATGCTGCAACCCTTGGTTGTTCAACATGCCACTATTAATATAGTGCTACTGTCACTGGCGTTGCTGGCTAGTGCGTTGCTGGGTATGCGGTTGCTTAACCCCGTCAGCAGCGAGCATAAAGCAGCCAACAATGATCTCATCAGCCAAGCCATTCAATATATCTATACCGGTAGTCGGCTTCCGACTGCCAGCATTACCTTTCAACTACAACGTAAACAAAGTGACACTGCGGCACTGGCAGGAAGGATGCGCTTTGTTGCAGAGCAGGTAAATATTAGCAGTGAACATATTGCAGTAAAAATGCAGCAATTACGCCAAAACGTGGTACAACAATTTACCGAAACAGAATCGTTAGCAACAGCTATGCACCAAATGGCAGCAAGTATTCAAGATGTTGCAGTTAATGCGACAGAAAATGCCCAAAATGGCAAAGAGCTACAACAAGGTATTACCAAGTGTAATGATTATTCTCAAAAAACCACTGCAAAATTAAGCCAGCTAGATAGCACACTACAACAAGCCACTACTGAATTTACCGAGCTTAGGTTACACAGTCAGAAAATACGTAACGTATTAGATGTAATTACCGCCTTGGCAGACCAAACCAATTTACTAGCGTTGAACGCCGCCATTGAAGCGGCTCGGGCCGGTAAGGCAGGACGAGGTTTTGCAGTAGTCGCCGATGAAGTAAGACAACTTGCCAACAGAACACAGCGCTCGGTCAGTGAAATTGGACAAATAAGTCATTTAATTGATACCAGCACTCAACAAAGTGGCAAAGTGTTACAGCAAGGTACAGTGCAAACCGCAGAAACGGTTATTGCTATCTCGCAGCTGACCGCGCAGTTTAACCAGCTCAGTGTCCGTACTCTTAGCAGCATTGCGGCTAGCGAACAAATTGCCGCCGCTGTCACGCAACAAGGCATTGTTGCCGACAGTATTAACCAAAGCTTGTATCAAATTCGCGATCTTGCAGAAAATACCAGAGAGCACAGTGAGCAAAGTAGGCTGCAAGCCACTGCGCTGCAAACGCTAAGTAACCATTTTAATTTACTCACTGATTTTTTCTGGCATAGTAAGATGAAAGCATCAAAACTTCCTAAGATATAATTCACTGTGATAACAGTTATGCTAAGCTAAAATATTGATGGTTATCTGAGATGTATAATGAAACCGACTGCAGTTTTTGATTATTTATATCGTTATAGAATGCCATTTAAACGTTGGCTGTGGCTTGGTGCAGGGCTGTGGATTCTGACTCTTATTGCGTTAATGTGGCTGTTTAACGTAAACAGCCAATTAAATGTGGTAAAAGGTTTAGCAGTTATTAGCGCGCTCGCCCTGGTTCTCTTGTATCAGTTTGTAACAATTCGCTATTTTACTAATATTTTATTCAGGCTACATTGTTTTTTAAAAGCAACTCGCGAACACCGAACTACATCTACCACCGAACATCTTATTGAAGATGGCGAGGTTGGTGCCTTATTTAAAGACTTGCAGCAAACTACCTTAGCATTGGAGCAGTTTTATCAACACGCTGATACCGTAGCCCAGCAACAGCAAATGCTAAGTGAAGCGGTTAAACAAAGTACTAACTCAATTGTTATTACTGATTTACAACATAATATTTTATTTGTTAATCAGGCGTTTTGTCATGTCAGTGGTTACACCACCGCAGAGATTATTGGAAAAACGCCAAAAATATTGCAATCGGGCAAAACACCGGAAACTACTTATATCGACATTCGCCACGCCTTAGCAAAAGGTAACGCCTGGAGTGGAGAGCTTACTAATAAAAGTAAAAATGGTGATTTGATTAATGAACATATCACCATTATGCCGATAAAGAATACACAAGGTGAAATTTGGCGCTTTATGGCTATAAAAGAAAATATAACCGCCATCAAGCGAGCAGAGCAGCATATTCACAGTTTGGCATTTACCGACAATATTACAAAACTTGCTAACCGGCATAGTCTTTTACAGCAGTTTGAAAAATGGCAAGAACGTAATTTCGCCATACTCTTGATTAATATTAATAATTTTAAACAAATTAATAATCAGTATGGGCTGGTTGCAGGTGATAAACTATTAATCA
Organism: Arsukibacterium sp. MJ3; assembly: GCF_000987765.1. GTDB lineage: Bacteria > Pseudomonadota > Gammaproteobacteria > Enterobacterales > Alteromonadaceae > Alishewanella. The sequence goes on along the minus strand of NZ_LAHP01000004.1, from coordinate 16,285 downwards.
GCTTCGCTACTAAGTTAAAGTCTACCTTACCAGCTGATTGCTTTATTGCACGTCTAAATAGTGATGAATTTGTGGTATTGCTTCCCGACTGTAATATTGCAACCTTAACAACTCTTTATGAGCAGCAGCTGCATTTATTACAAGGAGAAATTACCGCGGGTATCTTGCAAACTACCATAAATTGCCGCTTTGGTGCTTGCATATATCCCCAGCACGGAAAAAACATTTCTGACTTGCTGACCAATGCCGATATGGCGTCACGAAGAGCTAAACATTCCAGCAAAAAATTAGTTATATTTCAATCGGCAATGAAACTGGAATATGAAAAACAAATGAAACAACTGTCGATTTTGCGGCAAGAATTGCTCAAACCAACACACTTATCATTGGTGGTTCAACCACAAATAGAGCTTAAAACAAATAGTTGCATAGGCGCAGAGGTACTACTTCGGCTTAATCACCCAGATAGCCCAAACAACAACATATATAGTTTTATTTTGCTGGCTGAGCATTATGGGTTAATTAAAAAACTTGACCAATGGGTAATTAAACAGAGTCTACTTTTATTGCTTGAGTTACAAAATTTTAAATATGATAAAAAATTATCAGTAAACATCTCAGCAGCAAGCTTTCAAGATCCTGATTTTGTTGATTTCATAGTACAACTATTGGTCGAACTGTCACTCTCAACACCTAATCTTACGCTTGAAATCACAGAAAGCGCCTTAATATCACAACCCCATATCGCCATTAAAAACGCAGAACGTTTAGAACAACTTGGGATCTGTTTATCCATAGATGATTTTGGCACAGGTCATTCATCCCTGGCCTATTTGCAACAATTTAGCGTGTGTCAGCTAAAAATAGATAAAAGTTTTATTGATAATGTTACGACTAACGTAAAAGATAAAGCCATTGTGGAAACTACGCTATTACTTGCTAAAGGACTGGGTCTTAAAACGGTTGCAGAAGGTATCGAGAACGAGCAACAAAGGCTATTGTTGTTGCAGTTAGGCTGTGATTATGCGCAAGGTTTTTATTTTAGCAGGCCAATAACACCAGATGCCTTTCAAGTAATGCTGACCAGCCAAAGCTTTCAGGTCAGCGATTAACGTTGTAGATGTTCATTAAAAATGGGGCAGTAATTGACCAATAACCCGAACGATTAAGCTGCTAGCATCTTTTACAGGACATAAGCTAACTACTACCCTAGAGTTGTTCTGTTACACTACTTTAGAATACCGCTGCTGGCCTTGGGTTAAATAGGCATCAAAGCAGGCGCAGATACTGCGCACCCATAACCGGCCGGCGTTGGTTACGGTTATCCGCTGATCGTCTGCCTCTACCAGGTTATCTTCCATAAACGGCTGTAAACGCTCTAGCGCTTCAGCGAAGTATTGCCAAAAACCATTAATGTGCCATTGCTGGCAAAATGTGTCTACGTTGAGCTCAAAATGGCAAATAAGCTGGCTAATAAGTGCAGCGCGCAGTTTATCATCGGCATTTAAACTAAAACCGCGCTCAACCGGCATTTTGTCAACGTTAATGGCAGCATAATAGTCTGTTAAATCTTTGCTGTTTTGCCACAATACCCCGTTTACTTGGCTAATACTGGATACGCCCAGGCCAATTAAAGCATCTTGCCCGGCTGTGGTGTAACCCTGAAAATTACGCTGCAACTTACCGGCTTGCTGTGCTTTGGCTAACGCATCGTCGGGTCTGGCAAAGTGGTCCATGCCGATAAACTGGTAACCGGCTGCCACAAAACGGTTAATCGCCAGTTGCATCAGTTCAAGTTTTAACGGCGCATCTGGCAGGCTGCTATCGGCAATTTTACGCTGGGCAGCAAAACGTTCGGGTATGTGCGCGTAGCTAAACAGTGAAATGCGATGTGGATTAAGCAGAATAATTTCATCAACCGTTTGGGCAAAGCTGGCGGGTTGCTGAAACGGCAGACCGTATATTAAGTCCAGATTAATCGAGCTAAAGCCCAACTCGCGGCTAAGCGCCACCTGATGACGAATAAGCTCGGTATCCTGCACCCGGTTTATTGCAATTTGCACTTTTTCGTCTAAATCCTGCACACCGTAACTTACCCGGTTAAAGCCCAGCGTACGCAAGTGCCGCAGTTTGTCATCACTGCAACTGCGTGGGTCTATCTCAATGCTAATTTCAGCGTCACTGGCAATGGTAAAGTATTTATGTAGCAGTGACATCAGCAAACTTAGCTGAGTTTCAGTTAAAAAGGTGGGGGTGCCGCCACCTAAATGCAGCTGATTAATACGCTTAGTGGCCAGTTTAGGCCCGTATAACGCCATTTCCTTGGCCAATGCATTCAGGTAAGTATCTGCTTTATGCTGATGACGGGTAATCACTTTGTTACAGCCACAGTAATAGCATAGCTTATGGCAAAACGGGATATGCAGATACAGGCTTAACTCATTCGTGCTGTTACTGATTGCAGTTTGAATATGTGCTTGCTCAAAATCAGTATTCAGCGCTAGCGCCGTAGGATAAGAGGTATATCGCGGGCCGTTAATGTTGTACTTGCTGATTAACTTTTTATCCCATTTTATATTTTGCATCTTAACCTCGTAATGGCGCGTTTATAACATGTAGCCTACTGGCGATAGCGTATAAGCATTAGTATAGCGATGACTAACAACCGTAACTTTGATCCATCGCAGGAACGGTTTAATCTGCTGTTGCTGCAATCAATGCGTGTTGCTGTGCCAGCCAGCTTAGGCCCTCTGACAATAACGGAGGCAAACGATCTGGCCCGATACTATCAAGCAAATTTTTGCAATACAGCCCCAACTCAGTATCGCCCAACAGTTGCAGACGACGGCGGAAAAAAAGTGTGTCTGGATCGGTAGTATTACTCATCATGGCAACAAAATCTGCCAGCTCTGCTGTTAACAGCAGAGCTGGCTGTGTAGGGTTAAGTTGCACCTGCAGTTTTCTGTCATTAAGACTTATGCCAAATTGCAGCGCAATATCACTCACCACTATGACTAACTGCTTTTCTTGCAAAAAATCCAGCTCACTATTTTGCAATTCTTTCTTAAAAAACTGGTTTATGGCTAACTGTAACACTTTGACCTGAGCTGCCTTGGGCGCATAGCGGTTAAGCTGGCGCAGTGTTGTGGGTAGAGCACTTACCAATTTATAGTTAACTCTTTTAATATCAATCATATGTAAGCAATTCCGTTATTTCAGGCTCTATAATGAAACCACAGTGCTAACGCCCTCGCCATTCCCTGTCGTGGGTAGTTAACGTAATTACATATTGAAGAGGCAATACATGGAGCTGCTCTGTCCCGCCGGCAGTATGCCGGCACTAAAGGCCGCTATTGAACATGGCGCAGATGCCGTTTACATTGGCTTAAAAGACGACACCAACGCCCGGCATTTTGCAGGGTTAAATTTTGACGAGCACCGGCTAAAAGAAGCCGCCCGCTTTGTGCATCAGCATGGCAAAAAGCTGCATGTAGCCATTAATACCTTTGCCCACCCTAACAACTTTCAACGTTGGCGGCAGGCGGTGGATATGGCCGCTAACGCCGGTGCTGACGTGCTGATCCTGGCAGATATTGCCGTGCTGGCTTACGCGGCAGAGCGTTACCCTAAAGTAGAGCGGCACTTGTCGGTGCAAGCGTCAGCCACCAATGCTGCTGCCATTAATTTTTACCGCCAGTTTGACATTAGCCGGGTGGTGTTACCGCGGGTGTTGTCGATGCAGCAAGTGCGAGCGTTGGCCCGCAGCTGCGATATCGACCTGGAAGTTTTTGCTTTTGGTAGTCTGTGCATTATGGCCGAAGGTCGCTGCTATTTAAGCTCTTATATGACCGGCCAATCGCCCAACACCGCAGGCGCCTGCTCGCCAGCGGCCTTTGTTAACTGGCAAGACAACAACGGCACCTTGGAGTCACGCTTAAACGGTATTTTAATTGACCGCTTTGCCCCCAACGAAACCGCCGGCTACCCCACGTTGTGCAAAGGCCGATTTAGTGTCGGTGATGATACCTATCATGCGCTGGAAGAGCCCACCAGCTTAAACACGCTGGATTTACTACCACAGCTGTATGCAGAGGGCATTAAGTCGCTGAAAATTGAAGGCCGCCAACGCAGTCCGGCCTATGTGGCGCAAATTACTAAAGTGTGGCGCGCTGCTATCGATGCAGTGCTAAATGCGCCAGATCATTTCAACGTGCAACCGCAGTGGCAGCAGGTTCTGGCAGGTTTAGCTGAAGGCAGCCAAACCACCTTGGGTGCATATCATCGTAATTGGAAATAATGCCATGCAATTCTCATTAGGCCCGGTGCTGTATTTTTGGCCGAAAACACAAATGCAGCAGTTTTACCGAGACGCTGCAGACAGTGATGTCGATATTGTTTACCTAGGTGAAACCGTCTGCAGTAAGCGACGCGAGCTGAAATTTAACGACTACTTCGCCCTGGCTCAGATGCTACGTGAAGCTGGCAAGCAGGTGTGTTTATCATCAATGACCTTATACGAGGCGCCGGGTGAATTAAGAGAGCTTAGAAAGTATGTCGATAATGGTGAGTTTTTAATTGAAGCTAATGACGTAGGCGCTATCAGTATGCTGCAGGAGCAAGGCCTGCCTTTTGTCGCCGGCGCTGCGATAAACTGTTACAACCAGCATACATTGCGCCGACTGGTTAGTATGGGGCTTACACGCTGGGTAATGCCGGTAGAAATATCCGGCCAGTGGTTAAACGATGTTTTAAACCAAGACATTATTGCCGATATTCGTGACTGTTTTAGCACAGAAGTGTTTGGTTTTGGCCATTTACCACTGGCCTGGAGTGGCCGCTGCTTTACCGCCCGCTCAGAAAACCGCAGTAAAGATCAATGTGAGTTGTGCTGTATCAACTACCCACAAGGGCGAGATGTTAAAAGTCAGGATAATACCCAAGTTTTTGTGCTAAACGGCATTCAAACCCAATCAGGTTATTGTTACAACCTGATAAATCAACTACCGACTATGCAAGACACAGTGGATATAGTACGGTTGAGCCCACAAGTAATTGGCACCTTTGACTGGCTAGCCAAGTTTAAAGCCAACCTGAATGGCGCCGCACCGCAGCAACTTGGCGCCAGCGATAGCAACGGCTACTGGCTAAATTTAGCGGGTATGGCAACGGGGTAGCAACCTTAGTGAAATACGGGAAGCAGTAATGACGACACAAAGCGCCAAAATTGGCATAGTAACGGTAAGTGACCGCGCCAGTGCCGGTATTTATGAAGATTTATCCGGTACCGCCATTATCGACACCTTAAAGGATTATTTAAGCAGTGACTGGCAAGCAGAATACCGGCTTATTCCTGATGAGCAGCTATTGATAGAACAAACGCTGCGCGAATTAGCGGATGAGCAAAGTTGCTGTTTAATTGTTACCACCGGTGGCACTGGCCCCTCTAAACGCGATGTTACGCCCGAGGCAACCGAAGCGGTGTGCGACAGAATGATGCCGGGTTTTGGCGAGCTTATGCGCAGCGAATCGTTAAAATATGTGCCCACAGCAATATTATCGCGGCAAACCGCCGGCCTGCGCGGCAGCTGTTTAATTATTAACCTGCCGGGCAAACCCAAAGCGATTCGGCAGTGTCTAGACGCCGTGTTTCCTGCTATTCCCTACTGCATTGATCTAATGGACGGGCCTTATTTGCAGTGCAATGATGTCGTTATAAACGCTTTTCGGCCACCAAAGTAACCGACGCGACAAACCGCTGATACTGCCCAAATCTGATTTTTCAGCAATATCATCCTGTTTAACTTAACGTTGAAAATCGCCAGCTCGTTCTGGTTGGTAAATTACGTCAAGAATTTCTACAATGTGGCTACGACCATTAGGCGTTGGCCATTCCAACGATTGCCCAACGGCCATTCCCAATAAAGCACTGCCGACAGGTGCAAAAATTGAAATATGGTTTTCGCTATTTACATCATTCGGGTATACCAGCGTTTTCTCAAACTCTTTGTTGTCACCTGCAAATTTAAAACGCACCACAGAGTTCATGCTAACAACATCTGTTGGCATCTTGGTTGAATCAACAATAGTTGCGCGATCCAGCTCCTCTTCCAGCTTTTCGATTTCCGGGGTTACTCGCTGCATTTTTTCAATTAACGCTTCTATCCTGTCCATATCAAGACTAGAAACGACAATAGCCGGTTTTGAACTCATTACACACTCCTGATAATAATCAAAAAACAAAAAGCCCGACGGCTATAAAAAGCAAGTTAGTGCTTCAGCAGAAATAGCCATATCACCAATATCAAGGTAATAAACCAAAAGCCAGACAATAATTGCCAAAACAGCAACGGATTGGTTCTGTGTTGTAATTTAACCTCTTGGTGTAAAAACGCGGGGTTAGGTTGCTGTAAGTCAGTCAGCAGCTGAGTAATGCTGCGATAACGTTGTGATAAATCTAAACTTACCCCCATTTGCAAAGCACGATCGAACCAGCTGGGAATAACCGGGTTAAACTGATGCGCGCTGCGATAACGCAGCTTGTCGTAATCTGCCGCGGTGCGACATGCTTCTACCGCTTCGCCATAAGGTAAATGGCCGCCACTAAACAACTCATAGGCAATGGTGGCTAATGCATAAATATCACCTTGTACACCCGAGTTGTGCCCCAACAGATAATGCGGATCTGAATAAGCGGCTGTGCCCAATGCAACCTCATGTTGCAACGGGCTGTATATTTCTGCCAGACCAGCAATATAAACTGAGCCAAAATCAACAATTTTTACGCTACCGTCACTCAAATAAATAATATTGCCGGGTTTTAAATCCTGATGAATAGCCCCCATCCGATGCAATGCTTTTAAACCCTCGGCTATCTGTTTTACCAGTTTAATAGCTAAAACCGGTTTTAGCGGTTTTGGCTGACATGCAAACCAATGCTCCAGGCTGTCGCCTGGTAAATACTCCATCAGGTAATACAAAAAAGTCCGCGGCCGGTTTTGCCGGATCACTTTAACCACATAGTGCGAATCCATGCGTAAACCTATCCATTCTTCGCGGATAAAACGGTCAATATACAAGGTATCATCATCATAATTTAGCGACGGACACTTCAGTACTAACTGTTTACCGTCATGCTCATCTTCCACCAAATATAAATGACTACGGCTACTGGCAAATAGCTCGCTTAGCACTTTATAACCATCTAATTTCATTCCTGCGCTAAGCGCCGGCGGAAACGGTAATTGGGTAAGGCATTGGTTCAAATCATCCAGGCTTTGCTGCGGTAATGCGGTAATTTCCAGCAAAATTAAACTAATATTGTCATCACAACCTTGTAACAATGCGTGTTGCTTTAATAAAATGGAGCATAAGGCTAAATCAGCAGCAGCGTTAATATGTTGTTGTAGCTGTTCGACAGCAATAAAATCTGAAATACCATCAGAGCACAGCAAAAACCTGTCGCCCACTTTTAAGCTAACCATACCCTGCTGCAATTCTACGCGGCTATCCATACCCAGCGCCCGGCTAAGATACTGACACTGCTCAGACAATACGGTAGTGTGATCCTGGCTCAGTTGCTTAAGCATACCATCACGCCAATGATACAAACGGCTATCGCCTACATGAAAAAAATGGGCTGTTTGCGATTTAATAATCAAGGCAGTAAAGGTGGTTAGATAACCTTTTTGATCATGAGTAAACTGATGACTCAGCTCATACAACTCATTATTAATAGTGGCAAGCAACTGTTCAGCGCTAAAGGCCACCGACCAGCTATCTGGCGTTTGGCTATATTCACGACAAAACCGGCTTACCGCCCGCTCACTGGCCTGTTGGCCGGCTTCTGCGGTGCTAACTCCGTCCGCTAGGGCAAAACAGGCACCTTTATAGGTTAACAAGTGCGTATCAGCAGGCACATTTAACGCCACCGCATCTTCGTTAACCGGTTTAATCCCGGCTTCGCAGACACTGCTAATCGTTAGTTCCAGCGTTGATAAACTCACCTGTTATCCTTTATTACCCAACGTTAATCCGATGAACAGTGCCGTCCTCGGCAACTTCAGTGATATGCCCTTTCGGATCATCCAAAAACATTACCGCTACCAGCCCCACCAACGCTGACGCTGCTATGACAAAAAAGAACATACTGTAACTAACATAGCTAAGTACCGTTAAATACACTACAGCACCAACGTTACCATAGGCACCTGCCATACCCGCAATTTGCCCGGTCATGCTGCGCTTAATTAAAGGCACTATCGCAAACACCGCCCCCTCGCCAGCTTGCACAAAAAAACTGCAAACCATAGTAGCCAACACGGCAACAGGGATCCACCAATGGCTGTCCATTAAGCCCATCATAAAATAGCCTGCAGCCAGACCACTAATTAAGATCAGCATGCTTTTTCGCCGGCCAAATTTATCAGAAAACCAACCACCCATCGGCCGTGATACCAAGTTCATAAAAGCAAAACCTGACGCCAACAAACCGGCTGAAACCGCACTTAACCCTTCAAAGGTTTCAAGAAAATATAACGGTAGCATTGACACTACCGCCAGCTCAGAGCCAAAGGTAGCAAAGTAAGCAATATTTAAAATACCAACTTGTTTGAAGCTGTATTTATCATTCTCCGATACACCGGCGCGCAAATGATCAACGTTAATCCGCCAGGTTTGTTGGGTTTGCAGTATAAAAAGCAGCAGCAACACCACCCACAACACATACATCATAGCAGTAGAAAATAAATTTACGCCGGCCGGTGATAAGCGCCAGGCCAGCATGCCAAGCGCAAGATGCATAGGTATGTTCATCAAAATAAGGCCCCACAATGCGCCCCAACTTGACACTACCATAGCCCCAGTTTTTTTAGGTTTAAAATACACTGAGCCTTTAGGCGTATTGCGGGCATATTTATAAAACACCAGTGCATAAATAGCACTAATTACCCCAACGGTACCAATAGCATATCGCCAGCCATCATCGCCACCAAAGGCCAGTGCCAACGTTGGCAACGTCATTGCGGCAGCAGCGGAACCAAAGTTACCCCAGCCACCATAGATCCCCTCGGCGGTACCAACCTGATGGTGCGGAAACCATTCACCGACTAAGCGAATACCGACAACAAAGCCTGCTCCCACAAACCCTAATAAAAAACGAAATAGCGCAATTGCCGAGTAAGTTTGGGCAAAGGCAAACCCAATACACAGTAATGCAGAAATAAATAACACTACCGCGTAAATAATACGTGGGCCATAGCGGTCGACCAACATACCCACGACGATTCGTGCCGGAATAGTAATCGCCACATTTAAAATCAACAGTGCTTTAATTTGTGCGTCAGTTAATAACAATGCTTCTTTTATATGAATAAGCAACGGTGCATGCGCGAACCAAATAACAAAGGTTAAAAAGAAAGCAAACCAGGTAAGGTGTAGCATTTTTATTTTTTGTTCAGCGAAATTAAGCAGGTTTAACCCACTACCGTTTTTCGTTGCTAAAGCAGGGTCAGCCATAACATTCTCCACAGGATTAATAATAAACTGCCACCAGTGTAGAGAGCGCTAACGGCAAAATCATTGATATAAAACAAAGCTTTTTCTACATTTTTTAATGAAAAGCAATCGCTTACCTCTTTAGTGGTAGCCCACCATTTGCGGCTAAAATGCAGCTTACGGCCGGTGTCTACCCATTCTGGCATAGCGCCAATACCGGTCAAATGACGCACAGCGCGTCAGAGGTACACCCTCTTATCTGCAGCAGCAATCTACTTACGCGTTACACTACTGCGTATCGAGTTTTCTTGGATGCTTTACTATGACGCACCTTGGCCCCACTTCGCTGGCTCAAGCCACGCTGCCAGGCGCAAAACGTGCTTTATTTATGGCAACTCTGGCCTTTGCTGCTTGCTTTTCGGTATGGACGTTATATGCCGTTATGGGCTTACAGCTGCAACAACAACTCGCACTCAGTGCCACCGAATATGGCATCTTGCTGGCTTCACCTATTTTAAGCGGTGCATTACTGCGGATCCCGTTTGGTATACTAGCCGATCAGGTTAGTGCGCGCCGGCTGTGGATTTACCAAATGTTAGCGGTAATACCGGCGCTACTATTGCTACCCTGGGTAAATAACTACAGCGGTTATTTATGGCTTGGCCTCTGGTTTGGCATCAGTGGTGTGTCTTTTACCTTTGGTGTGCGTTATGTAAGTAGCTGGTTTGCCTCTAGTAGTCAGGGCCGGGCACTGGGGTTATTTGGGGTGGGCAATGCCGGGGTTGCTATTACTTTTATGCTGGTACCGTTGGCGATACATTATTTGGGCTGGCAATGGGTGGGGCCACTCTATGCTGCAGGCCTGTTACTAATAACCTTATTGTTCGCCATATTAGCACCGCCAGAGCTACCCCAGACCTATAGCAAGGTAGCACCTATTAGCTTACGTGCCATGGCTGGTGATGCGCGGATTTGGCGCTTTTCATTATACTACTACTTTGTATTTGGCAGCTTTTTAGCCTTGCTGTTGTGGTTGCCACAATACTATATGCAGGCTTATGCCATGAACGCCCAGCAGGCAATGGCCTTTACCCTATTTTTTGTTGCAACCTCGTCCATGATGCGGGCACTCGGTGGCTGGTTTGCCGATCGTTACGGTGGCCGCGCAGTTAACTGGAGCGTGTTTTGGGTTAGTATCGTTTGCTTGTTCTTTTTAAGTTATCCACCTACCACTTTAATTGTGCATGGTCTGGAAAAAGACGTACAGCTGGAAATTGGCATCAATGTCTGGTGGTTTACTTTACTTATTTTCATTATTGGTGTGGCACAAGGCTTTGGCCGAGCCAGTGTGTATAAGGTTATTCACGACTATTACCCGCATCATATGGGCAGCGTGGGTGGCTTTATTGCAGCTATTGGCGCACTGGGTGGATGCACCTTACCGGTAATGTTTGGTATGGCGCAAGATGTACTTGGCATCGTAACCGGCTGCTTTATGATTTTATATGGTGTGCTGGCGCTGTGCATGATTACCATGTTTTTCGCCAACCAGGCGGCACAATATCAGCAAAAACTATCGGCTGCCCGAGCCGAAAACTTTCTTTTAGACGAGGATAAATAATGCAAATTTCCGATCTAGCAACCGAGCAGAAGCTCTTGCCACTGTTGCGCCAAGCTTTTCGGCCCATGTTTCTATTTGGCGCCGCCTTTAGCGCCATCGCCATGCTGCTTTGGGGGCTGGCACTCGCTGGCCATATTAAACTTAACCCTTTTGCCAACGTGTTGTTTTGGCATAGCCATGAAATGCTGTTTGGTTTTGTTTGTGCCATTGTTATTGGTTTTTTGCTGACCGCAGTGCAAAACTGGACCGGGTTACGCGCACCACATGGTTACAGCCTACTTATTATTAGCGTGCTGTGGCTAAGTGGCCGTCTGTTACTGTTGTTTGGTGAAGGTCTGCCACTGGCGTTGGTTGCCGCAGTTGATCTTAGCTTTTTACCCATTTGCGCTTATCTGCTGGCACGACCGCTGTTGCAAACCGGACAAAGCCGTAACCTGTTTTTTGTGCCGGTGTTACTGCTACTTACTGCCTGTAATGCACTGATGTATCTGGGCGTAGCCTATAACCGCTACGATTTAATTCAGCTTGGCAGCAACAATGCGGTCTGGCTGGTCACCCTGCTGATTGCAATTGTCGGTGGTCGGGTATTACCAATGTTTACGGCTAATGGTACCCAGACTAAAAAAGTCGAGCCCATTATCTGGTTAGACAGTGCCGCGCTTGGCTCGTTATGGCTGATATTTGTGCTGCACTTTTTTGCTTTAACCAAATACCTGCCACCACTGGCGATGAGTAGCTTATTCGCTGCCAGCGCTCTATTAACCGCCATGCGCTGCCTGCGCTGGAAAATCTGGATCACCTTAAAAGTGCCGCTATTATGGTCTTTACATCTGGCATACTGGTGTATTCCATTTGGTTTGACGCTGTTTAGCGCGCGCTTTGCCGGGTTTAACATCAGCAACAGCATAGCGCTGCATGCATTAACCGCTGGCGCTATGGGCGGTATGATTTTAAGTATGATGGCCAGGGTATCCCTAGGCCACAGCGGTCGAGCTTTAAAACCGCATGCCATCATGTCGCTGGCCTTTTTGCTGGTACTGGCGGCAGCCATCAGCCGCACCCTACTTATTTGGCTATGGCCAGCACAAACTTCGCAGTGGTTATGGTTAGGTGTCGGCGGCTGGGTACTGGCTTATTTGCTGTATGTACTGGTGTATTTCCCAGTGTTAACCACGCCAAGGCCAGATGGCCGGCCAGGTTAAATCAGACGTGTTGCTATGGACAAACAACCGGTTAATTGGATCTGCCCCCCAAGGTTAACCCCCCTAAAGTTACAAACAGTTTTACCTCTAAATAGGTAACCGATGCCATGCTTTGATTTATATCAAGCTGTCGCTTATTTCAGCTTCTACACTGGGTGCATATTGTTAACTGGTTAATAGTCCAGCTATAAAGGTACTTAGCATGAACAACGATTATCCATCAAAACCGCTGGTTTACTCTTGCTCCGGCTGCTCCAACGTGGCGCAATTAGCTAACGATTTAGCCGTAGTGCTGGATCGGGAAGGCTTGGCACAAATGTCTTGTATTGCCGGAGTTGGCGGTCAGATAAAACAGCTAATAAAAGTAGCCCAATCCGGCAGACCAATTCTGGCCGTAGACGGCTGCCCGCTTAACTGCGTTAAGCAGACCTTGGCAACGGTAGACGTAGTGCCTACCTGGCATATTGAGTTAACATCTTTGGGCTATAAAAAACGGGACCATGAGAACTGTGATTTAAGCGATGCCTATAAACTACTACAAATGGTGCATAGCGATATACTGCACCAAGCAGCAAAGCGAGCCCAGACTTAACCGCAGACAATACAGTCAAGGCTTTTATTTAAACTAAACTGACGCCACTGGCTGGTTAAGGCATCAAATAACTGCAACTTACCGTACAACGGCGTGCCGACGCTGGCCAATATTTTTACTGTTTCCAGCGCCTGCATGATACCAATAATGCCTACCACAGGGCTTAAAATACCAGCTTCCATACAGGTGAGTTGCTGCTCGCCAAATAACTGGCTTAAACAGTGATAACAGGCGCCATCACCCTGCATGCTGAAGCTGGCCACTTGGCCTTCAAAGCGAATGGCTGCGCCTGATACCAGCGGTACTTTAGCCTTAACGCAAGCAGCGTTAATGCCATTGCGGGTAGTTAAATTGTCGGTGCAATCAAGCACCAGCGAATACTGCGGTACCAGCTGCATTAAAGCTTCAGCGTTTAAACGCTGCTGCAGGGCATTAATTTCAATCTCAGAATTTAACTGGCTTAAGCTTGCTGCGGCTTGCTTAGCTTTATTCAAGCCAATATCTGCTTCCCGATACAAAATTTGCCGCTGTAAATTGCTACGATCGATGTTGTCATCATCGACCAGCGTAATACTGCCTACACCGCTAGCGACCAAATACGGTGCAGCGGCACAGCCGAGACCACCCATGCCAATCAGCAACACTGAACTGGCCAACAACGCTTCCTGGCCGCGAAAATCCAAAGCTGGCAGCATTAGCTGACGGCTATAGCGCAGTGCTTGCGCAGTACTTAACTCTTTTCTGTTATCTGCTTTACTCATAGTGTTCTCAGGTTATTTTAAGCCCAGCCGCTGTGCCAGTTTATGTAGATTACTGGGATCTAACTCTAGTTGGCGTGCGGCCTGCGACCAACTACCATTTTGCTGGGCCAAAGCTTGTTGAATTAGCTGCCGTTGCAGCTGATTTACAGCCTGCTTTAATGCGATGCTACCTCGTGGCACCGGAGCAAGAGCTTCACTATGCGGGATTGACAGCGGTGCCGTGTCCAAATCTAACATTGTGGCTTCCAGGGTAACAATGTCATTACGGTTTGCACCCTGGCTAAGAGCTTTAATCGCCGCGCGGCTGATAACATGCTCCAGCTCGCGGACATTTCCCGGCCAGTCATAACGTAGCAACGACAGTTCAGCATCATTGGATAATCTAAGCGCACGCAGGCCTAAACGGCTTCGATTTAGTTCAAGAAAATGGCCAGCCAGCAGCGGGATATCATCCGGCCGCTCGCGTAATGGCGGGATCGGCAGTGGATATACCGATAAGCGATGATATAAATCAGCCCGAAACTCCCCATTTTTTACCTGTTGTTTCAGGTCACGATTAGTCGCAGCCACCAAACGAACATTAACCAACCGAGTTTTATCCGAACCCAAACGCTGAATTTCACCATCTTGCAATACCCGCAGTAACTTTGCCTGCACCGACAACGGCAACTCGCCCACCTCATCTAAAAACAGCGTACCGTCATGTGCTGCCTCAAAACGACCCGCCCGTTCACTGTGGGCGCCGGAAAACGCCCCCTTGTTGTGGCCAAATAATTCACTTTCAGCCAGGCTCTCCGGCAATGCAGCACAGTTAAGGTATATCATCGGTTTACTGGCGCGTGCTGAACTGCGATGTAAATGCCGGGCAAATAGCTCTTTACCAACGCCGGTTTCACCTAACAGCAACACCGGTAAATCGGAGCTCGCCACTATGGTTAACTCTTGCAAAATCTGTTGCAGCACTTTACTTTGGCCAATCAGCTCATAGCGCTGCTTGCTGGCAGCTTCAAACTGCGGTTCATGGGCCTGCAGGTTAAGTCTTAGCGCCCGGTTAGCCTGCTCCAGTTCCGTCATCCGCACCGCGGCTTCTACCAATAAGCTATAACGCTGCAATTCAAATACTGCAACGTGAGAAAAACTGCCGGCATTTAACGCATCCAGGGTTAATACACCCCAACAACGACCTTCAATATACAGCGAAATACCCATACAATCATGTACCGGCAACGCTAGGCCGGGCTGCTCAGCTAACAGTCCATCATACGGATCTGGCATATCACTGTCGGGGTCAAACCTTACCGGGTTACGGCTGGCTAAAATAGCCGCCAACCGCGGATGTTTAGCCACAATAAATCTGCGGCCTAGCGCTTCGCGCACTAAACCATGCAGCGCAACCGGTCTCAATATGTCATGTTCAATTTTAAGCAACCCTACCGCACCACAACCAAAATGATTACGTAAAGTACTTACCAAACGCTGCAAACGTACCGCCGCCGGTAAATCTGTGATCAAATCTGCAATTAAACTCTCTTCCAACATGGTCGTTATTACCTCTGGGTTGTTTTCACCCTGCTTTTACTGGGTGTAATCTACCATAGCTGATAATAATGCTATATAAATCAAAGGTGGTAGTTATGGCCTAACTCTTGCCATATAAGGTTAACCGCACAGTTAACGCGGCACTTTAATTAAGTAAGCAGGAGTTAGTATGTCTTTCACTCACAAGTCACTTTTAGATCAGTCTTTAGGCCACATTGCCACCACTATTGCCGGTGCAACGGCGGTATTTCATCAAAATAAACTAGATTTCTGCTGCGGCGGCGAGCATAGCCTGCGCCAAGCTTTAGCTAAAAAAGAGTTGGATACCGCGCCAATACTGAGTGCACTTAGGCTATTACAACAACAAGATGGCGAGATAACTGATTGGCGCAGCAAACCGGTAAAGCAGCTTATTGAGCATATTCTGCAGCGCTTTCACCAGCGCCACCGCCAGCAACTGCCTGAACTGTGTCGTTTAGCACGCCGGGTAGAACATGTCCACGAAACAGACCCAAATTGTCCAACTGGCCTGGCTCAGCATCTGGATGACATGTACCAGGAGCTGGAAAGCCATATGATAAAAGAGGAGCAAATTTTGTTTCCAATGTTAGCCGGTGGAATTTATCCGGTGGGGCCAATTAGTGTAATGGAGGAAGAACACCTGCAACATGGCGATGCACTGGAAACTCTTGATAAACTAACCAATAATATTACGTTGCCGGCCGATGCCTGTAACACATGGACCGCGTTGTACCTGGGGTTACAGGAACTAAAAGAAGATTTAATGCAGCATATTTTA
The DNA here is from genome assembly GCF_000987765.1 of Arsukibacterium sp. MJ3. Lineage (GTDB taxonomy): Bacteria > Pseudomonadota > Gammaproteobacteria > Enterobacterales > Alteromonadaceae > Alishewanella. The sequence continues at coordinate 279 of NZ_LAHP01000004.1, read as the reverse complement.
CTTGAGAATCAGATTTTATTTGTGCAGCCAGCAGTAAACCAAAGAGCAGACAGCCAAATGTGTTGCGGTAGTTGCCAATAAGCTATTTCCCCTCGCCTTGATTAATAAAAACGCCACCTTGCGGGTGGCGTTTTTGCATTCTGACACTACAGGTAAGCAGCAGTAAAAACAGTAAAAAGGACAGGCACAACTGAACAACACAGTGAGTAACAAACACTAGGCGTTAGCACCATTAATCACAATCACCAAAATCTTGACAGCTAGGCGAGCGACAACTAA
>NZ_LAHP01000003.1 GCF_000987765.1 Arsukibacterium sp. MJ3 | reverse complement strand
TTAGTTGACAGCGGCTCTGCTATATTGGCTAAGAGTGTGAACTATGTATAATTAATAAGGATTTATTATATGAAGCATTTATTATTACCTGCAGTTGTGTCAATTGCTGTGTTGGGGGGCTGTGCAAAAGTATCAGAAGTGCAGTGCACCACGGCGGCGAAAGATACCTGGCAAAGTGAACAAAATTTTAAAGATGACCTTATTGCCAAAGGTTACACCATTAACGAATTTAAGGTGACATCAGGTAACTGCTATGAAATTTACGGCACTGATGCCCAGCAGAATAAAGTGGAAATATACTTTAATCCGGTTGACAGCACTGTGGTAAAACAAGAGAAAAAATAACCGTGTCTTCAGGCCACAGGATAAAAGTGTGGGACCCGCTGCTGCGTTTGCTACACTGGATCTTTTTTGTCTGTTTTGTTTTAAATTACTGGGTGCTTGAGACTGGTGAGTTTTGGCACCGGGCACTGGGATTGTTGGCACTGACTGCGGTGTTTTGCCGGTTTTTCTGGGGTTTTTATGGCCCCGCTAACGCACGTTTTTCTATCAAGGCGCTATCAAAGCAACACTGGGTTAGCCATTTTTACCATGTGAAAAAGCGCCAGATTGATCCAACGACAGGGCATAACCCGTTTGGTTATCTATTGTTGTATCTTGTCATAATATTTTTCACGGTCTTGGCAGTAACAGGGTTGTTATTGGAAGAGGTAGACTATTTTTTCGGTAGTGATTTGCTTGAACTGATCCACGGCACATTGGCGGACAGTCTTTTTGTGCTGGCCTGCATTCATGTAACCGCGGTTTTTGTGATGCAATGGTGGGGGAAAATAGCGTTGCTAAAACCCATGCTGACGGGCAAACGGAAGTTATAAGTATTCTGATTTGCCAGTTAAGCTTAGTGCTGCTTTTACCTGTCTACAGTATAACGGTGTTGTTTTAATAACCGGTAAGCTCTAAAAATCCTTTACCGCTATGACTTCCCGACACGCCGACCATGCCTTCGTAATACGCGATAAGGGCCGGGTTCCATTGCTCATTTTTTAGGGTTTTAACCGCAATATTTATATTGAACTGAGGAATGTTGACCTGCCAACTCAGTGGCAATTTGCGCTGGTTTACTTCAATCCAAGCGCTGGGTTTAAGTGATAAGTTTTCCTTAGTGAGTAGAGTCTGCGTGCCATCGGCTTGTACTAAGGTGCCCGTTATATAGTCTGCTTGGCCTTTAATACGCATTCTAAAAGCCATTAATTTACTGCCGTCATCTAAATGCAGTGATAACCAATCCCAACCAAGAGTTTGCCTATCAACTAATTGTGATGTCCACTCATGATCAAACCACGCTTTACCTTTAACGGCTATAGATGAAGATTGCTGGTCGGCTTTATCTTGTACAAAAGTAAACTGACCTGCAATGTCTATGCTTGGATTTGAATAATAGTAGGAAGCATAAGCCCCATCTGCCGACTTAATGCTATAGCCCTTGTCACCTTGCAATATAAAGGGCCCCTGTTGTTGCAGTGCTACCGATACCTGTAACACGCTGTGTTTTTGCTCTTTTGGGGCATTAATAAGTGGAATTTGAAAAACCAAATTGGCCGGTAACAATGCCTGTGTTTCAGTGGCATCACTCGCCGAGACGCTAGCTGAATTGGCCCAGTTCCAATCGTCTATGTACAGTTGCAATGGGTTTAATTTTACCCCAGCATTACCCACTTCACCACGCGCAAATTTTTCGGCAAACCAATGTGAATCGAGGCTATTAACAGACGCGTGACCCATATAGAGTTGATCATTCGACCAACGTGTCTTGTCAGCCAGTTGAGTGGGGGTTCTAAAGCGAAACAACGTCCATTGTAAGCCATAGATATTACCTTGCTCATCCTCTAAATTGGCTGTCAGGTACCACCACTCAATATCAAACGCCGGGTGTTCGCCATGGTCAGCGGGGAAACGAATGGGGTAATTAGCCACAACCTGTTGGCCAATAGTGTCTTGATTGCTTGCACCTGCCCCCAGTCTATTTGCCATACCGCTGGTTTGCACTTGCGCCTTAACGTTGTCAAAAAAGTCAGTTTTAATGGCTAAAAAACTACTTAGCACCAACAACAACATAACGACCAGCCAAGTAACCTTATTTAATTTAGCCATCGAATGTCCTCGATTAGGGGTTTACGGCTGGCCCTAAGAGTAGGGATAAAAATAATCAGCAATACCACACTCAAGCTGACAGCATAAATTTGCAGTAGGGTGAATACATTGATCTGCAGCGGATAGGTCCACTGAAAGGCGTGATAATTGATAGCGTTAATCAAAATCCAGCTGAGCATAATGCCGAAAGGGCTGGCAAAAATCAGGGCCACAATACATAACAACAAATACTGAAATAAGGCCAGTATTTGGCTGGTCAGTCTTGATACGCCTAAACTTCTTAGCAACATATTCTGCGGTTTCATGTCCTTACTTAATACAATAATGGCGCAGGCCAACGACAAAGCAGCCACTAATAAGGTAACCACATTTAAGCCATCGGTGATCAAAAAGGTGCGATCGAAGGTTTGCATCGACATGGCTAATAAATCAGCCGTTTTAATGAGGCTATTGTCGATGTCAATATTAAGTTTGACCAGTTGGTTTTTAAAGGCTTGTACCTGCTGCTCGCTGCCCTCAAGGGCATAAATTGACGACGCTGAACGTGCTGAACTAAACGTTTGTACTGGAAACAGTACTTGTTTGCTGGGGTTGCCAAAATCGTAAACAATGCCAACTATGTTATAGGCTGTTATTACCTCGGTGCTGGGTTCCGGCAGATTAATGCTATCGCCTAATGCTGCATTAAAATGAAAGGCAAACTGTTGATTCACAAAAATGCCTTGGTTTGCAGTAAATGCCTGCCAGGCTTGTTCTTTATCCTCTACTTGATAGTACACCATGGCATTTTTAAAGGTTTCAGTGCTTGGGTAGCTATATTGCTGAATCGTTAAGCCTTGGTAGTCAATGTCGTTTTCTAATAGTTTGCTCAGAATAATGCCTTCTTGCTTGGCAATGTCTGTTAAGTCCTGCTCGCCTTTATAATACAAATAATAATCGGCGGCTAAGCGGGTATCTAGCCAACTTAAGGTGGCACCACGAAAGCTATCGACCATGAGGTTCATACCAATATTGCTCGTAGCGGCAATAAAAAAAGCACAACAGGCAATTTTAGATTTTGATGACAGCGCAATGCTTTGTTTTACACTAACCCTGAATAATAGTAAGCGTTCGGGTATTACGCGACAAATTAAGGCCAGTACACTTGAGTAACTCAGCAAGAGTAGGGCGCAACCACCTAAAATTAGGCATGCCACGGCTATTAATAACAACCATAGCTGACTGGCAAAATTAACTATCAGTAGGGTAAACAACGCTAAACTGCTGGCAATGCTTAAAAGCAACGTCTGCCAGCGCCTATGTTGATGGTGATTAGGCGGCAGAGTTTTAGTCTGGTTCAAGGCTAAATTCACCTGCCTAAAAGGCAGCATAAGGGCTAATGCCGAGCCGACCAAGCTAATACTAAACACTTGCATGAACAACGATAAAAACGACACGTTGCCAAATCCTACAGTTACATTGTATAGGCTCTCAAGCGTGGCCTGCACTGTGGGCGACACTAAGTTGGCTAAATACATGCCAAGCACAATACCTACACCACAAGCTAAAAGATTAAACAGCAGTAATTCAACCGCTTGAATAAAGAATATGGCCCCCCGACTAATACCCAGTTGACGGCTAATCTTAAGCCAGGGCATTCTGGCGTTGAGTAAAAGATTAACCGCATTGAGTACAATAAATAAACACACCACAAACATCAGCAAGGCCATCGCCAATAAATTTAGGTGAAAGCTTTTGGTTAACTCCCCTTGCTGCTCGCCTGATGTCATGGCAATAAGTGTTAAATGCGCCGGAAGTTGCGCTGCCAGAGATTGTAGTCTGGCATTATTGTTATTACCGGATTGGCCAAGCCACAGCAAACCACTTATTTCACCATTAGGTACCAGTCTAAAATAGCTCTTAATATCAAGCACAATATCATTGCCTAAACTGGCGTCATCTATTGCTTGCAGCTCGGGTAACAACTGGCCCGCAGGGCTATCTAAACTGAGCTTGGTATTTACTGTGCTATCAGTAGAACTAGCTGCCTGAGTTAAACGTTTAATTAAGCTAGGATGACTAAAAGCTACATTGGCCGAAAAGGCTAGCCCTAGTAAGTTATTGTCTGCTTGCGCCCTTTGATCATTGCGCATTTTTTGCTGAAAAGTCGGTAGGGCGATGGCACTGACAAGGTCTATGCCAGTGAGTGAAATTCGACGTTTATTGACTAACTTGTCGCCTTGATAAAGTTGGTGCTTGCTGGTGGCATAGGCAACGAGTTCACTAAAGCCGAGCCTTTTTAGCGCCGCATAATCATCTTTGCTCAGCGCTTGGTGTTGGTTTTTAGCCACAATTTGATGGCTGACATTGGGTAATAAATAAGTAGCTTCTTGCTCATAGCTTTGTTTGGCGCTGTGATTAATCACAAGCACCGCAGACAAACCACTGGTGGCAATAAGTAGGGCGCTTAGCAGCATCACCAGGCTAAACTTAGTGTGCCGATAGCTTTGCAACAACATGCGCGCAAAGTAAAAATAGCTGGCGTTGATAACCATGTTTACAGTGTGCTACTGATCATTTGCAGCCTACCGTCTAGCAATACATATTGGCTTTGCGTTAAATTTGCTACTTTTTGACTATGGGTAACCAAGATTAAGGTGGTGTTTAAGTGTTTACAGGTATCCACTAATAATTGGCTGACTACGGCTGAATTTTTACTGTCTAAATTCCCGGTGGGTTCATCAGCTAAGACTAACTGCGGTTTGTGCGCCAAAGCGCGGGCAATGGCAATACGCTGTTGTTCACCGCCGGATAATTGATTGGGCAGTTTGTTTTTATGGCGCTCCATACCCAAAGTAGTTAACAGTTTATCTAAATAGGCCTGGTCTAGGGTTTTGCTGAGTTGCGCCGGCAGTAGCAGGTTCTCCATCACGGTAATGCAATCAATTAGATTATATTTTTGAAAAATAATACCCAGTTGACGTTTACGGTATTCATCGGCCTGAGATTCGCTAAATTTAACCAGATCTAAAATCTGTGTGGCTGAATGCAACATGATGTCGCCACTATCGGGTTTATCCAAAGTAGCAAGCAGATGCAACAGGGTTGACTTGCCTGAGCCAGATTCACCTTGTATAGAAATGCTGGTGCCCTGAGCTACCTCGACACTGAGCTCTTTGAGGATAAGCCGTGTCTCTTTAACATCTTGATAGCTTTTACACAGGTTTTTTATTGATAACATGCATGCCTTTATGTTTAAAAAACAGAGACGACTTGGCTAGACTAGCTAGCCTAATAAAAGATTACGGTATATAGATAGATATAGATTAATTGGCAAGTCTATAGGCACAAAACAAGGTGCCAGTAGACGAACTACGTTGTTAAGCTATTTTTATTGTGGTTCACTATGTAACTTAGTGGCGATAAACAGCGCTTCTGTTTTTTCGCGGGCCCACGGCGTGCGGCGTAAAAATTTCAGGCTGCTTTTTACCGATGGGTCTGTTTTAAAGCAGTTAATATCAATCCGATTTGCCAGCTCCGGCCAGCCGTAATGATCAACCAGTGCGGTTACAACTTGCTCCAGCTTAATACCATGCAACGGGTTTTTTTGTTGTTCGCTCATATTTACTCCTGCGCTCTGACAGCTAAAAAAATAGCCACCAAAAGGCGGCTATTTATTCTGAAAACTCAATTATAACCTTTCTAACACCGCTGCCGTAAAATCGGTTGTGCCAAAACTGCCGCCTAAATCGCGGGTAGTTCTGTCACCTGTGGCAATGACATCGGCAAGGGCAGCACGAATTTTCTCGGCCTTGTCCTGCATTTGCAGATATTCCAGCATTTGAATAGAGGCCAGAATGACCGAACTGGGGTTAGCCAGGTTTTTACCGGCAATATCCGGTGCACTGCCGTGTACTGCTTCAAAAATAGCGCAATCAATACCAATGTTGGCACCCGGCGCCATACCTAACCCACCAACTAAACCGGCACATAAGTCTGATAGAATATCGCCAAACAGGTTGGTAGTAACAATGACATCAAACTGTTGTGGGTTCATAACCAACTGCATGCAGGTGTTATCAACAATCATTTCCTGCGTTTCTATATCCGGGTAGCGGGCGGCGACGTCCCGGGCAGTTTTTAAAAATAAACCTGATGTTGATTTTAAAATATTCGCTTTGTGAACAATAGTGACTTTTTTACGGTTTTCACGCCGGGCTGTTTCAAAAGCAAAAACCGCAATACGCTCGGCACCCTCGCGGGTAATAATGCTGCTGGCTTCGGCAATAAGACCGTCTGCTGAAACCTGTTGGCGATGGCCAGAGTACATGCCTTCGGTGTTTTCGCGGATGGTAATAATATCAATATTGTCGTAACGGGCTTTAGTCCCTTTAAAAGAAATGACTGGGCGCACATTAGCATACAGGTTGAATTGTTTACGCAAGGTAACATTAATCGAAGTAAAACCGTCCCCTACCGGTGTGGTAAGCGGACCCTTTAAGGTGATTTTGTTACGGGCAATGGCGTCCAGGGTTGCTTGTGGCAGCAACTCGCCGCATTGCTCTAGGGCAGTCAAGCCAGCATCAACATATTCATAGTCAAAATCACAACCGGCTTTAATTAACACTTCAATGGCAGCCTCGACAATGCTCGGGCCAATGCCGTCACCTTTAATGACAGTAATGGTTTGCTTACTCATGTGGATCCTTAACGGTTTGAAAGAGGAAATAAGGGCAGACGGGAACCGTCTTAAACGGGATAAAATATAGCATTTTTGGCCCTGTTTTGCCAGTTGGCAGTTTGTTTACTATAGAAATAGTGGTTATAGCCACTATCACGCTACTGAATGATGCAATAACCCTACATAACCGGCAACGGGTAATAACATTGACTATTGGCTAGCAATTGCTGTTGCCAATCCTCGGCCGATTGTACTGGTAATGTCAGGTTGGTTTGAGCTTGCAATAACAGCTTATTCAGTCGTGGTAATTGCGGCTCACTGGCACAAAATACGCTTAGCGTGAGCTGCCAGCTTAAGCGCAATAACAGGGCCAGTTTTTCAGGTTGCTTAAGCGACAGCGAGGGGTTTTGCCCATTGCTGTGCCAATGCGTTACTGCCAAAGCCAAAGCAGGCTGCTGACAATGTTGTAACAGCAGATGTAGATTTTTTTGGTACAATTCGTCCTGCCAAATATGCTGCTGGATCAATAAGGCAATAACCCCTTGCCCCTGCACCTGACGAGCAAGTGGGGTGTGGGCTAATGTCGGATGTTGCCAGAGGCTAAGCGTTGCACAGCGGCTTATTACGCCGGCTTCAGCTAACGCTATTGTATGGCCAGCTGCATCGCATAAAAGCCTCAATGCGTGCTGCAAGCAGAGCTGCAATTGTTCCAGCCATTGCTGATGCGGATTGGCCAGCTGAGTACAATAGTGGTGCAGCTCCGCCTGCGCAACCCAGTGGCTAAGTGCATTTTGGCCCAACATACTGATGGCATGACGTAACCGATTAACCGGCCGTTGCTCGCGGCTGATAGTCGTCGCAGCATGTTGTAAAAAATCGCGCAGTACTGGCTGGTTTTCCAGTAATTGTACTTGCTTGCTTAAATTTAATGCGGCCAATTGATGCTGCTGCGAATGTCCAAAAAAATCTTGCAAGGTACTTTCAGAGGGGCCTGAAAACAGTTCAGCAACGGTTTCCAGTAAGTTTAGCCACTCAGGTTGACGAAAATATTGAGGCGGTAGTAACTTAAGATCGGTCAATAGTAAAGGCACAATATCATGGGCAATGAGTTTGCTGGCGGGATCAAACTGTCGCCCGTAAACCTGCAGTGGTTGTCCTTGTTTATGCAAAGCACCACTGGCTACCATGCCACAGATAAACCAATAATGTTGGCTATAGTCTTTTGCAAACCGGCCAACCAGTGCATGCTGATCAGCCAGTTGCTGTAACAGCTGATACCAGTTCGACGTAATCGCGTCTGGTTGTTGCGTTCGGTATTGTTCCAGTACCTGCTGCAGGCTGCATGGTTTACCACTTATACCAACTAACATCTTGGCCAACTGGTTGGTCAAGGCCAGTAATGGCCCATCGGGGTGTAATTGCCAGGCGGGTTGGCGGTTTGCATAACAACCGCCAATTAGCAGTGGCAAAAGGGCATGTTGTTTATCGAGTTGTTGCACCGCCTTAGTGGTGCGCAACAGGCGCTGTTGTGCATTATCGCCATCCTTGCTGAAGGCGCCTTGCAATATAATAGCGTGCAAGAAAAGCTGTTCCCGCCCAGCCAGCCACGACATGCTGCGACTCAAAATAACAGCAACAGTCAGCGCTTTTAACAGCAGCGTAGGGGGTGTGGTGAACTGGCGTGGTGTCAGATTACATTGCGCTACTATTGTCAGCGGGTTTTCTGCCATTAGGCTTAGCAGTTGGGCAACCAGGTTGCTGCTTTGCTGCAGCAACGTCTTGGTGGTTGCAGGGGTTGCCAGCGGTTGACAAAATTGCTGCAGTGCTTGATAGAACTGCAGCCAGTGGTTGTTAGCTGCTGCCATGAGTGGTGTGCTGCAGGTATTGCGTTACGGCATCATCACCTATTGCAATCAGTTGCCTTTGTGCAAACAATAGCGCAGTGCATTCATCTTCAGTGGTAATGCCATCAGGTAACTTTCGATGAGTACGGTAGTAGAGTAGTTGATAAACTTCACCATTTACTTCAATAGCTTCAGTAATATCTGGCCCGCCTAACCGGCTTATAATATCATCTTGAAAATGGGTAATATTAAGGTTGTAACGGCCGATAACTTTAGCGTTAAAATTTTCCCGGTGTTGCCAACTCATTTGTGCCGGATCGTCTTTATAAAACAATAACACGGCCAAGGTTGTGAGCAGATAAACTACAAAACCAGCAATAAATAACCCTACCGATTTCAATTTCATTGCGGCTCTCCCCTAACATCTGCCAGCCGAAGTTCCTGCAAATTAAGGCCCAATTCTAAGTTGGTTTGCAAACTAAGTACCTGCATATAATTCATGATCGCTTCTTTTTGGCTCAGAATTTTATCGCGTAATTTCTTTGGGCAATCAGCATGCGCTAAGGCATCGGTCAGCGTGTCACCTAATGCCATCAGTTCCAGGGCTGTTTTCGGCCCAACACCCGCTACGCCGGCAATATTGTTAGTGCTGTCGCCCGTTAGGCTCCACAGCCGCACCAATTGCTCAGGTACCACGCCAAATTTGTTTTGCACATATTCATTAGTTAGTTGCTGGCGGGCGAAAGGATCGTAAATGGCGACCCCCTGATTTAGCAGTGGTAAAAAACCTTTGTCAGTGGAAACAATAGTGGCTTGCTGCTGATGCTGGCTAATTTTAGTGGCAATACTGGCAATAACATCATCTGCTTCAATTTTTTCATCCGTAAAACACTGAAAACCATGCTGTTGTAAACGCTGTTTTAAAGCCGGTAGGGCCTGCGCTAAAATAACTGGCATGGGTTTACGGTTTGCTTTGTACTCAGGACAACGTTGTTGCCGCCATTGGCTGTCACGGCCATCAAATACCAACAAAGCATGGCTGGGTAATAACTCCTGGCGTAAGCGTTGTAACGCTTGCAATAACATGGTTTCGGTATTGTTGATAATTTGCTGTTGCGTGCCATCGGTTAGCTGTTCAGGCAAAGGCAGATATGGCCGCTCTTGCACAGCATACAGGCGACGGATAACGTTTAATGCATCTATCAGCAGCAAGTGCATCATGTTAACGAATTATCCGGTAACACGGTTGGTATTGTGACCCCGGTAATTTCATTCTGCCCTGGTCAACAAATGCTTGTAACAAGGTATCCATCATTTTCATCAGTACCGGCTCGCCGCTTAATTGAAAGGGCCCATGCTGGCGGATTGCCCGGATCCCTTCATCTTTAACATTACCTGCAACAATGCCAGAAAACGCCCGTCTTAAATTTGCAGCTAGCTTGGCTTTGTCTTGTTCCAGGTGCAAGTCTAGTGCGGCCATATTCTGATGATTCGGGACAAAGGGTTGTTGAAACTGCGGCGCGATATCCAGCGTCCAGTTAAAGTGATAGGCATCACCAACCGATTTCCTATACTGTCGTACTTGTGCACAACCTTGTTTTAGTTTGAAGGCGACGCCTGCCGGATCATCAATAATAATTTCAACCAGCTGCAAGGCCTCACTACCCAGCGTATTTTCAATAAAACTAGCAATTTCATCAAAATACGCTGCTGACTGGCGTGGTCCGGTTAAAATAATCGGTAGTTTTTGCTCGGCGTTACTTTTTTTCAGCATTATGCCCAGCAAGTAAAGTAGTTCCTCTGCAGTGCCGGCACCACCTGGGAATACAATAATACCATGTGCTACCCGCACGAACGCTTCTAGGCGTTTTTCAATATCGGGCAGAATCACCAGCTCATTAACAATAGGGTTGGGTGGTTCGGCGGCAATAATACTTGGCTCGGTTAAACCAAGATAGCGGCCAGTGCGGATCCGTTGTTTATTATGGCCAATAGTGGCGCCTTTCATTGGACCTTTCATGGCGCCGGGACCACAACCGGTGCAAATATCCATACCGCGCAAACCTAATTGATAGCCAACTTCTTTAGTATAATCGTATTCTATTTCATTAATAGAATGACCACCCCAGCACACGATCATATTTGGTACAGAGGTCGCATCGATGGCTCTGGCGTTACGCAGAATATCAAATACCGAGTGAGTGAGCTGGCGTGGATCACTTAGCTCCAATGCTCTGGTCTCGGCCGTACGTCTGGTGTGGTAAAATAAAATATCGCGAAGTACCGCAAATAAGTGTTCGTGGATCCCTTTAATAATCTTGCCATCTACAAAAGCATTGCTTGGCGGGTTGGTCAGCTCAATTTTAATACCACGTTCGCGGGCCAGTAAATTTACACTGAAATCTTGATACTGCTCATAAATTTCTGCTGAACTGTCAGTATGGCTGCCAACGTTAAGCACGGCCAGACAACAGTTTCGGAATAGCGCAAAAGCGGCTGACTCTGGACTGTATTTTAATTGTTCAACTTCAAGTTGAGATAATAAATCCATGGCGCCTAACGGGTTTAAATGCACCTGCATTCGCAAACTCCAATACTGATTATAGGTTTAAGGCTTAGCGTTTAAGCACAACGCGATCGCGGCCGGCTTTTTTAGCTTCGTACAAGGCTTCGTCTGCCCGGTCAAAAACCTGACGGCTGCTATCTTTAGCGGTTAATTGGCTTGCACCAAACGAGATAGTAATAGGCACTTTTTGCCCTTTGAAAGTAAACACAATATTTTTAATTTTTTCTCTTAACTTATTTAAAGGTGCTGTCAGCTCATCCAACGGTGTTTCCGGGAACAGAATAACAAATTCTTCGCCACCGTAGCGGGCAATAAAATCGGTTTCACGCAGCCCTTGCTGCAGTGCCTTAGCAATAACTTTTAGTGTTTTGTCGCCCGCACTGTGGCCAAAATTGTCGTTAATTTTTTTAAAAAGATCAACATCGGCCAACGCGATACATAACGGGGTTTGGTAGCGTTCCCAGCGTTTAATTTCCAGTTCTAAGCGCTCGTCAAAAGCAGCCCGGTTGGGAATTTCGGTTAATGAATCCTGTAAACTGCGAAAGTTTTGTTCGGCCAGTTTGCTTCTGAAAGTCAGTGCTTCACTTTCCAGTTCGTTTAGCCTTAGCTCCATGCCTGTTAAGGTTTGCAGCATAAGATGGCGTTGCTCTGTCTCCAGTTGTTCTTTAGAATTAAGCGCACTGCTAATACTGTCAAGCCGTTGGCTGACCAGTTCTTTTAATTGTTCCAGCGAGGTTGCACTTTTTGTGCTGCTGCTAAGTTGAATAATTTGTTGTTCAATTTGCTGATTAAGCACACTTAATTTTTGTTGTAGTTTATCAGAACTTTTTAATGACAAACTTACCGCTTGTTGTACCGACGACAATGCATCATTTAGTTGTAGTAAAAAATGTTCCGCTGATAGCCGCTCTTTATTGATACTGGCAACAATAATGGTAATTGTTTGTAAACAAGCATCAAGTAAAGCCTCGATTGGCAAGCTATCGAGCAGGCTCTTTCGAATGATGGCAATTTGTGCGGCACTTTTGTCTGCAAAGGCCAGTTCGCTGAGTAAGTTGGTCAGTTCAACACTAATTTGGCGGCAAATGTGGCCATAGCGAACATCATCATTACTGCTATTTGCCAATTGCTGTTGAGCTTGCAAGGCGGTTTGATATAAATTGGTTAAGCTGGATAAATGAGGTAAAAAAGCTTGCACGGTAGCGGGCGGTTCAGCCACCTTACTTAGTAACGCTCTTAAGTCACGACGCAGTTGATCAGGTAAGCCTTTTTGTTGTTGTAACAATTTACCGGCTTGGTTCAGCTCATGCTGCACCTGCTTAATGTCGCGTTGTTGTTTAGCATCTAGTAGCTGCAAGCTTTGGCTGGTGTCATTAATAAAGGGGATCAGTTTTTCCAGATCAGTGCCTTTCGCCAGCACATTACGCAACTTAGCTAAGCGGTTATCCAGCTCAATGTCTACGCCCTTACAAACTAGCGATAACCTTGAAACAAACTGAGCCAAAATTTTAAACTGACTTTCATAGGCATCTTCCAACGTTTTACGAGCTTTAATCGCATTTGTTAGCTGTTGCTTTAGATCATCTTGCAATGGCATCACCTTAAACAGTTAAATGTTAAAAAAGCTGTTTAGATTTAAGTATATCCGTAAACAAAAGAAATGCGATCACTGTTTAGCAGATTTGGTTACCAATAAAAATACACCGTACTTTTATTGTCGACTTAGCCGCAAATTAGGCAGTTTATAGCTGGCACTGGCCCGTACCGGATTAATATCCAAACCGCCACGACGGGTATAGCGGGCATAAACCAGTAAATATTCCGGCTGGCACCGTTGCCAAATATCGAGGAAAATTCGTTCAATACACTGTTCATGAAATTCATTATGGCTGCGAAAGCTGATCAGGTAGCGAAGTAACGCTGCATGATCAATGGCCTGCCCACGGTAATGAATATACACGCTGGCCCAGTCGGGTTGAGAGGTAATAAGGCAGTTTGACTTTAGCAAATGCGAATGTACTTTTTCATCGACCGCCGCCGCAGGTTCTGCCAATTGCAGCAGGCTGGGATCGTATTGATAGCTGTCGATACTAATATCCAGATCATCAATACAATGTCCCGGGATCCAGGTTGGCTGAAACACCATAATTTCATTAACGTTGTGTAAGGTCACCTGAACCGTGCTGCCAGCACAGGCCGACAGATCACGTTGTAGTGCTTGATACACCTGGCGCAAGTCAGAAAACCGGCTCTGGTTAAAGCTATTCAGGTAAAGCTTAAAGGATTTAGATTCAACCAAATTGGCAGAGTTGATGGGTACCACAAAGGTCGCTAATGCCACCATTGGTTTGCCTTTGGCATTAAGCCAGGATAACTCGTAACCATGCCAAATATCTTCACCGATAAAGGGCAAATGGGTAGGATCAATGCCTAAACTGTCACGTCCCAACGAGCGTGGCACCGGTTGCAGCAGGCTGGCATCGTATTGTTCGGCATAGGCGGTAATTTTACCGAGGCTTAACCCGGCCATAATTTCTGAGTGGCTTTTTGTCATCTGGTTGCTATTCCGGTTAGAATACGCCTGATCTTAACATAACTTCATGTCAGAGTAGAGAGGGTGTCCGTGGTGTCATTAGCAGAAGTTTATCAGAGTTTTATCGCCCAAACGCTGCACTGGCATCAGCAGCATGACCTAACTATGCGGGCTTGGGCCGCAGATCCTGCCAATTCGGCGCCATGCCAACTGGCAATATTGGCTGACAACGAGGTTAGCTGGCAACCCCTTTTACAACAACCGGCATCCGATTTTACGAATGTAGAACAAGCGCTGGAACTTGAATTGCACCCGGATATTAAACAATTTTACAGTTTGTATTATGGTGCTGGTTTAGGTGCCACCCATAGTCGCGGGCCATTACAGCTGCTGATGGTTTGGGATCAGGCCGATTTAGCCAGATTGCAGGAAAACATCATTGGCCATATTTTAATGAAACGACGGCTGAAGCAGCCAGAAACGGTGTTTTTTGCTTTGACTGACGATGACAGTATTGTGCTGTCAGTATTAAATAGCAGTGGTGCAGTGTATCTGGAAACAGTGGGTAAAAATGTTACTGAAAAGCTGGCTGACTCATTGCCAGAATTTCTGACACAGTTAAGCCCGGCCGCTTATCAGGGGGTTTGACACTCCCAGGCGACGTTACTGACCAAACGGCAGTTATCGCATTTAAAATCAAATAGCTGCAGCAGAGGTGAACGTAAACGCCAGTTACTACCGCATCCGGGGCATGGTTTTGTTGGCTCTGCGGCGCAGTTAGTGCTACTGCCACTGTAAAGTGCATAATAAACCGGTAGCACATTACGCTGGCTTATTCGGCGGGCAAGTTGGCGGCCTTGCCGGTTAAGCACACTATGATAATGTTGCAGGCTGTTCTCGGCAGTTTTCTTTAACACCCGCAGCTGCTGTTGCTGCACTTCATCCAGCGCCTGAAACTGAATTTGCCAACGGATCAGTGCTTCATGGTCAATGTCCTTGGCCGGCTGTAATTGATACAACGGTACCGGCGCCAGATTGGCCAAGTTTCGCAGCGGCGAACAGTTATCACTATAGGTAGTGAACAACAGTAAAGCGGCGGGCACGTTGTTATTGCTGTGCTGTGAGACGATGTCTATGCCAAGTAATTGTAGTTGTGGATAAGCCAGTCCTGCCGCCATCAGTTGTTGCTCTGCCGAGCGGGCACGGGCACTAAGATTAGCTGGCTGCAAAGCGTCGGGTGCCGGCAAAACTACGCGGCTACAAAAGCGATCTTGTTGCCAGGCGGTAGGAAACTCGCGGCCCAACACATTACCGTTAAAAATAAGGGCTTCGGTAAACACTCTAATGGCCGCTTCAGCAAGGCTAATATCAGTATCTGCAATAACTTTATAGGTTAGCTCAGCGAGGTACATGTTGTTGTTCCAGCAAGGCCAGAATTTTATCCAACTTTGCTTCCAGCCGCTGCAGATCAGCAGGGTTGACGGTTACGTGAGCAACCAGCTGACTTTCAACTGTAGCCAGTTGCCTGGTATCTGAGCTTACCGGTTGTTGGCGCCACTGTTGATAAGCCGCAAATAACGCCGGGGCACTGAGTTGGCCACTTAAGCGGGCTTTAAACAATGCCAGACTGGGTTTTTTGCCTTCTTGTTGCAGTCGGGCGGCGGCTTGATGCAACATTTCCAGTGCGGTACTCATAATGCAACTTCTTTTTGACTACTATTTAGTGAAATTTAGCATCTGCCAAAGCAGATAGCCAGAGGGTTTTTGTTAAGCTTATGATTTATATTGAATATAATATTGGTATTAAATTTGCTTCCTAAAATTGCTTGGTATACATACCAAGACAGAATGGTACTGGCAACTGCAATGAGTGCAGAGTAAAAATAAAATAATAAATAACGGAGTCTTAAAATGATAGTTAAAACCCTTGGTCTGCTGGCCGTAGCCGCGCTGTTATCCGGTTGTGTGGTAGCAATTGGTGATAAAGATTATGAAAGTTCAGCTAATACCGATAAAGATTGGCGTAAAAATCAGCAAGCAAACCTGACCCACATTAATCAGTTTCAACCAGGTATTGCCTTTAATGATGTTATTGGCTTAATGGGCACTCCTGACTTTACCGAATTCCTGGTTAAAGACCAGCAGCAAGTTCAGGTACTATTTTATCGAACCGAGCATAAACGTAGCGATAGCCGGACCACCAAAGATGAATGTACGCCATTGGTGTTTATTAATGGTCAGTTGCATAGCTGGGGTGACAAGGCTTACCAGCAGCTGTAATTCTGGGGTGGAGTAATTCACCCCCGGCGTTAGCTGCTGTTATACATTTTTTTGCCATATGTTAACGCTGAAATAAGGTTACCGCCGTTCATGCCAATTATTAAAATTCTGGCCAATCACTGCGTAAAAGCAACTTGGCAAGCATAGTGGCTGCTGTTATTGTGGTTTGAAAATAACAATAAGAGATAACGAATGACGGCGATACTGAATACGTTTAATCCGGAACAATTAAAGGCAGCCTTATTAAATGGTGAAGAATTAAAACTGGCGGCGTCATTACTTTATCAGTCATATTATGATGATCCGCTGTTTTTAACTATTTTTCGGGGCGATGACGCCGACTATGAGCAACGGCTGCGTTCGGCTATTCGCGAGGAGCTCAATACCCTTTGGCAGGCACAACAACCGATAGTGGGGTTGTTTCATGGCGAACAATTGTTGGGGGTAGCCTGTGTGGCAGGTCCCGATTCAGGTATTGGTGGCAACCGGCTGTGGCACTGGCGGTTAAAAATGTTATTAACGGCAGGCTTTGTGTCAACCCGGCAAATGCTTGATAAAGAGCAGCGGATCCATGGTGCCATGCCGTTTGAGCGTTATCATATGTTAGCCTTTATTGCAGTGTCTCCTAAATATCAACATTTGGGTTTAGGGCACTATCTCATTCATGCGGTTGACAGCATTGTCGATGAAGACAGCAGCTCAAGTGGTATCGGCGTATTTGTTACGCTAGCCAAATATCAGCCATTTTTCGCCGATGATCAGTATCAAAAAATCACCGATTTAGCGTTTGGCTCGGTAAGTGGCAGTTTGATGTTTCGACACCGGCAAAATAATGTGACCGGTAATTAAGCAGAAGAATAGTTTGATAAAATAATAATTAAAGCGAAATAAACTTAAAAACAGAGCGCCGCCATGCCGCAATTTGCCAGCTTTAAGCAGTTTTATCCTTATTATCTGAGTGAGCATCGCCATCCAGTATGCCGGGCGTTGCATTACCTTGGTAGTAGCTTGGTCATAGCGGTAGTGTTGTTTGCGCTTATAAGCCAACAATGGTTGTGGTTGTGGGCGCTACCGGTCATTGGTTATGGCTTTGCCTGGCTTGGCCATTTTATATTTGAGCACAATAAGCCCGCAACGTTTCAGTATCCATTTTACAGTCTGGCTGCTGACTGGGTAATGCTAAAAGATTTTATAACGGGTCAGCTAAAACACAAAATGCCACCTTGTTAAATGCGATAAGCCGGTAAATTAAATGCGGCCAAACGCATACCGCTTAATAGCAATTCGGCTTGATAGCGGCTTTCGCCATCACTGCTAAAATCAACCTGATATAAGGTTATAAAACGTAATCTTGCACTGATCTTCCGAAAACTATGACCCGTTCGACCGCAATCGAGCATTTGCAATTGTTGCTGCTGACAAAGTTGCTTGGCCAATAATAACGCGCGTTCATCTTGTTTTCGCTGTAACCAAAATAGATAACAAATAGTGCTGATTAACAGCAGTAGTAATACTGAACCCATACTTCACTCCTAAAGATATAACCTGATAATGCTGGCTTATGAGTTGGTTTACAAGGGCTGGTTGACGCTTTAGCTTGTGGTAAACTGCGCAGCTTACAACGAGGTCGTTATGTCAGATGCAGTAAAGTATTTACTTATTCAACTTGAAACCGAATTACAGCAGCGGCAATTGTGGAGTTCTGTGCCTGCCAGCGATGTGGCAATGGCCAGTGAAATGCCTTTTTGCTGTGATACGCTGCGTCTTGAGCAATGGCTGCAATTTATTTTTCTGCCAAAAATTCAGGCGCTACTTGCGGCACAGCGGCCATTGCCGACTAACGTTAGTATATTGCCTATGGCAGAAGAAGCCTTTAAAACGTATGGGCAACGTATGACCCCATTGCTGCAGATTATTCACCGGCTTGACCAAACATTTTCAGGTGACGTATGAGCTTTGCCGAGCCTTTTTTACTTCAACAGCCGCTTAACATCATTTTCAGGGATCAGTACTTGGTCGCGGTGGATAAACCCAGTGGCATGTTGGTTCATCGTTCGTTTTTAGATAAGCATGAAACAGTGTTTGTAATGCAAACATTACGGGATCAGCTTGGCCAGCATGTCTTTCCGGTACACCGGTTAGACCGGCCCACCTCTGGCGTATTGTTGTTTGCGTTATCCAGTGACGTGGCCAGGTTGCTAAGTCAGCAACAAGAACAACGGTTATGGCGTAAACATTATCTGGCAATAGTGCGTGGTTATTTACCAGAGGGCGGTGAAGTAGATTACCCGCTAAAAGAGCAGCTAGATAAAATAGCGGACAAATTCAGCCAAACTGACAAAGATCCACAGCAAGCTGTTACCCGTTTTAAGCCGTTACAGCAAGTTGAGTTGGCCATTGCGGTAAGTAAATATCCAGCGGCGCGTTATTCATTAGTTGCACTGCAACCGCTAACGGGCCGTAAGCATCAACTACGCCGGCATTTAGCCCATTTACGCTATCCGATTGTTGGTGATACCAGCCATGGTGACGGCAAGCATAATGCTTTGTTTAAACAACACTTTAATTGTCGGCGTTTACTGCTGGTGGCGAAGCAATTACAATTGCCGCATCCGGTTAGCGGCGAAACTGTATTATTAAGCGCCGGTTTGAGCGAACTTGAGAAGTTGTTTATTCAATTTGGATGGCCAATTGATGAAACGTATTATCAGCAGCAATTTGCTGCACATTTCCCGGAGGAAAAATGACAAAAATTGCCTTGATTGTGGGTTCAGTCTACGGCGGAGCACAATATGTGGCCGAGCAGGCAGAGCCGTTGTTAGCCAGTTTAGGTTATGAAGTGGCGTTGTATGAAGAAGCCAATTTGGATACCGTGCTCGGTTTTGAACCTGATATTTGGCTGGTAATAAGCTCAACCACTGGACAGGGTGATATTCCGGATAATGTATTTCCGTTTTTCAGTGAGGTGAAAAACCGCTTTCCATTGCTAACGGGCAAACGTTTTGCGGTAATTGCCCTGGGCGACAGTAGTTACGAAACCTTTTGTAGCGCAGGTGAACAGTTTCGTGAGCTGTTACTTGACATTCAGGGGCTGGAACTGGCCCCTATGTTACGCATTGATGCCAGCGAAACACTAGAGCCAGAAACCATTGCACTGCCCTGGTTGACGGAGCAGTTTAAAACACGCTGAGCACGGTAATACTAATGCCACCGCTAACGCAGATAAATAGGGTGGCAATGCTTAGTTTTTTTGCTAAGGGTTTGCTACCTAACAACATTACCATGCCACATTTTACCAAGGTATTACTTAAGGCTGCCACGGTAATAGCCCCTGCTGCCAGAGTAAGCCCGCCTGTTGTGGATCGGGCATAATCAGCCATCGACAGCGTAATGGCATCAACATCTGTTAATCCGGCTAGGGCCGCCAACAAATACATGGTTTCAGCCGGTGCAAATAATTGTACCAATTTAACCAGTAGCAATACGATGGCAAATAATACCCCAAATTTAATGGCGGCTATCAGGCTAAAGGGGTTTTTTACCGTCACTTCACTTTGCTCGGGATTGTCATAGTGCTTGCCAAGGGTCAATCGGCTCGTTTGGTAGTAATGGCAGAATTATAAAGCTGGCGATAAGTAATTTTAGAATGGCATACAGATCATCATTGCCAATCTTATTTACTAAGCTATGCAGTGGTTGTTTAAACGCCGGTTTTCCATAATAAAAGCGACTGTTGCCACTAGCGCAACAATGATTACCACCATAATAAACAGCAAGGGTGATTGCAGGACCAATGCACTAAGCAGTAAGGCAATTAAAAACTTCTGAACCAAATCAAAATCAAAGGCATTCATATTGTCAGTTACTCTTAACAGTATTTGTCGAGTTTACGATAAGGCACCGCACCGGCTTGTTGCAGAGCGGGATCGTGAGCCTCTGCCAGCGTATCAACCCACATTGCCGTAGCGCCACACACGGCAATGGGCATAACCAGTAAATTCACCAGTGGCAGCATACTGGCAAGGTTAACGGTGATGCCAAAACTAAAGCTTTTGGCCGGTTGGCTGCGTAATTGGGCCCGCATAGCGTGAAAATCAATTTTATGATTATCAAATGGGTAATCAAGATACTGAATAGCTAATAACCAGCTGGTAAATAGAAACCATATGACAGGGCCAATAATCGGCAAAAACAAACACAACACAAATATAACAACCGCCCGTGGCAGGGCATAACGTAATTTTTGCCATTCCCGGCCCAGCATGCGTGGAGCGTCTTTAATGAAATCAGTTAATCCGGTGTCGGGTAGTGGTTTACCGCGTAAATGTGCTTCAACCTTTTCGCTAAGCAAGCCATTAAAAGGCGCCGCAATAAAGTTAGCGACCATAGTAAAGCTATAGGCCAGGCCAATAATTAAGGTCATTATACCCAGCGGAATTAACAAATATTCCAGCCAATGTAGCCAGGCCGGCAGGTAATGCTGCACGGCAGCGACCATGGCACTGACTTGTTGCAGTAAAAAATAAAATGCTAACGAAAATAGCACGACATTAATGCTCAGCGGCACCAAGACAAAACGCTTCAAACCTTTGGTATGTATTAAACCTAAACCACGGGAAAAGTAATGCATTACAGGCTCGCTTAACAATAGGTCGACAAATATGGCAGCAGTATAAGGCGTAACTTGCCAACTTTGTGGATGGTGTGCAGGTTTTTATTTACAGAGTATAACATTGTCGGCAGAGTGCTGGCTTAACCGCTGAGCTTTTTGTTAGAATGCCCGCTGTTTTTGCCGTGCAGCGGCTTATTTTGGTAATGCAATAAAGTAAAGGTGGTATATGGCGATGTTTGGCTCGGCTCTACTATTTGGCTTAACGACACTATTTTTATTGACCGGCTTAACCTGTCTGATTTCAGCGTTAATGGTACCGGCAGCAGTTGGCCCGGAAAAACGCTTTGAAATGCGCCTGGAATATAGCATGTTTGCCGTTGCCGGCATTTTAGGTTATGCGGTGCTAACAATTTTCGCTTAGGTATTAGCAGACAAAAAACGGCAGCTTAAGCTGCCGTTTTCGATGGTTGCCAGCGCTATAAATTATTTGGGGGGCAGATCTAATTGTTAATTTTGGGGCTAAGCTTTAAAGGTGGCTCTAGTCTATTCCACACTGCGCAGTAGGGCATTAATACCCACTTTAGCGCGCGTTTTGGCATCGACTCTTTTAACAATAATCGCTGCATACAGGTTATGGCTGCCATCTTTAGAGGGCAGGGTGCCTGGCACAACCACGGCACCGGCCGGAATGCGGCCATAACTAATTTCACCGGTTTCCCTATCGTAAATACGGGTGCTTTGGCTGATATAGACGCCCATTGACAATACTGCGCCTTCTTCTACGATAACGCCTTCTACCACCTCAGAGCGGGCACCAATAAAGCAATTGTCTTCAATAATGGTGGGGTTGGCTTGTAAAGGTTCTAATACTCCACCAATACCAACACCACCAGATAAATGCACGTTCTTACCAATTTGCGCGCAGCTGCCAACGGTAGCCCAGGTATCTACCATGGTGCCGTCACCGACATAGGCGCCAATATTGACATAGCTAGGCATTAACACCACATTTTTACCAATGTAGCTGCCCTGACGCACGGCAGCCGGTGGTACTACCCTTACGCCATCAGCACGAAATTGCGCATCGGTATAATTGGCATATTTCATCGGTACTTTGTCAAAAAAACGGTTTTCAGCGCCGTCCATAACCGCGTTGTCATTAATACGAAACGACAGTAGTACCGCTTTTTTTAACCACTGATGTACCACCCATTCGCCCGCTATTTTCTCGGCAACTCTTGCCCGGCCGCTGTCTAACAGAGCGATGGCTTGTTGCACGGCTTGCTTTACATCCGGGGCGACAGTACTAGGAGTAATGTCAGCACGCAGTTCAAATGCATGTTCAATAATACTTTTTAAATCAGACATGGTGATGGTTTAGCCTTCTGTTTCTTGAGAAAGTTGTGAAATCAGTACCCGTTTAAGCTGACTTTGTTCGTCACTGCTTAATGCCTGGTCGTCGGCATTGGATAGCATAAAAAAGTCTTCGGCCCGCTCACCTATGGTGGTTATTTTGGCCGCATGAATATTCACCCCGCAGCGCTGAAATACCTCGCCAATATCGGCCAGCAAGCCAGGGGTATCCAGTGCAGCAATTTCAACCATAGTACGCTGCTTGGTATTGCCGGGTAAAAATACCACCTTGGGCGGCACGTTAAACTGGCGCATTTGCCGTGATAACCGGGGTTTTTGCCGCGACAAGTCAGGCTTGCCGGCAATATACAACTCCAGCGCCCGTTTAATGCTGGTAATGCGCGAGGGTGAGCTTACTGGCTCGCCGTTTTGTTCTAGAATAACAAAGGTATCCATGGCATAACCATCTTTGTTGGTCATGATTTGGGCATCAAAAATATTCACTTTCTTACTGTCGAGCGCGGCCACTAAACGGGCGAACAACCCGGCTTGATCCGGCGTGTAAATGAAAACCTGGGTGCCACCCCGGATCGGCGTTTTGCTAATTAATACCAGTGGTTCATGCCGATCTTTGTGCCTGAGAATATGCTCACAATGCCAGGCAATTTGTTTGGGGCTGTAACGGGCAAAATAGTCGGCTTTAATGCGGCTCCATAACTGCAAAATATCGCTTTCAATAAAGGTTTGTTTTAGTAGCAGCGGCATGGCTTCGCTTTGGTTTTCACGAATAAGATCACGTAAATCCATCGGCTTTTCCAAGCCACGCCGAAAGGCTTTTTGGGTCGCCAAAAATAACTCACGTAATAACGAGCCTTTCCAATCATTCCACAGGTTGTCATTGGTAGCGCGAATATCCGCCAGCGTTAAACAATACAGGTAATTAAGCCGGGTTTCGTCCCGTACTTTTTCCGCAAACTCGGCCACAACCGCCGGGTCATGAATATCGCGACGCTGAGCTGTAACCGACATAAGCAAATGGCTTTCTACCAGCCAGGCAACCAACTTACTGTCAAACTCGCTTAGTTTGTGCAACTTAGCAAATTCCCTGACATCCATAGCACCCAGCTCGGAGTGATCACCGCCGCGGCCTTTGGCAATATCGTGAAAAATACCCGCCAGATATAACAGTTCAGGCTTTTCCATGCGTTTCATAATATTAGTACACAGTGGAAATTCACTTTCATGCTCTGGCTGAGTGTATTTGTAAAGGTTTTTCAGTAAACGGTGGGTGTGTTCATCAACGGTGTAAGCATGAAATAAATCGAATTGCATCTGGCCGACAATATTGCGCCACTGCGGCAAATATGCCGCTAATATGCCATAGCGATGCATTAGGGTAATGGCTTTATCCATACCCCTTGGATGGCGCAGTAATGCTAAAAACAGCTGGCGGCAGGCTTCATAATCTTGTAAATCACCCATTAACCGGCGGCGTACCTGGCGCAGTAAGCGCAAGGTGGTGGAATGAATGCCTGTAATATTAGAATTATTAGCAATATGCCAAAACAGCCGCAGTAAATTGTCACGCCGGGCAAAAATTGCGTTGTCGCGCGCTTTAATTAAATGGCCACTGAGCTCAAAGTAATCATCAAGCTGTTGTACTTTAACGCTGTTACCCTGGTTTAATATGCTGCCCTCGAAATGCTGCAGCAGCATTTCGTTTAGCTCGCTTACCCGTTGTACGGTGCGGAAAAACCGTTTCATCATTCGCTCTACCGAAGCTTTACCATCAGCACCAAAACCAAGGCGCTCTGCTGCCGCCGGTTGATAGTCAAATAAAATCCGGTTTTCATTACGGCCCGCTTCAATATGCAGGGCAAAGCGCATTTGCCATAGGTAGGCTTCGCATTCCATCAGCTCCTGATACTCATCTTCAGTCAGGTATTGATAAGCTACCAGTTCGCGCATGGTGCGGGTATTAAAATGTTTTTTTGCCACCCAGCCAATAGTTTGAATATCGCGCAGGCCACCCGGGTTGGCTTTCAAATTAGGTTCAAGATTATACGCCGTACCATGGTACTGAGCATGGCGTTGCTGCTGCTCATGCCGTTTTGCCTGGAAAAAACTTTGGCTACTCCAAAAATTGTCACCGCTGGTAGCCTGTTGTAATTGTTCAAACAATACTTTATTACCGGTAAGTAGGCGCATTTCCAATAAGTTGGTGGCAATAGTAATATCGTCTTTACCGAGTTTAATGGTTTCTTTAAGTGTGCGGACACTGTGGCCGACTTCGAGGCGTAAGTCCCACAGTGTGGCAATAAAGCTGGCAATGGCTTGTTGTTGTGCAGTAGTGAGTTGTCGCTCAGACAAAATAAGCAAGTCGATGTCAGAGAACGGGTGCAGCTCGCCACGGCCATAGCCGCCAACGGCAATTAAGCTAACACTTTTATCCTTTGCCAGCTCAACATGTTGCCAAAGTTGGCTTAGCACGCTATCGATAAAACGGGCGCGTGCTTTTACCAGGCTATTGATGGGCTGATGTTCAAAACTGCGCACCAGCCAGTCATGAAATTCACTAAAGTGCGTTTTATAGTTATCCAGCGAATAATTAGCCGGTAATGACCGGTTAAAGTGCAATGCGTTCGTCATGCGGCTCCTTGCTAAGCAATTATTCTGCCGTTAAATAACGTTCCAGCGTCTCATCGCGGCGTAATGTCAGCACTTCACAGCCGCTGTCGGTCACCAGTAAGGTATGTTCAAACTGGGCAGATAAGCTGCGGTCTTTGGTTACCACTGTCCAGCCATCTTTTAACATTTTGCTATGTCGGCCACCAGCGTTAATCATCGGCTCTATGGTTAAACACATGCCGGTTTTTAATACGTCGCCGGTGCCGGGTTTGCCATAATGTAGAACTTGTGGATCTTCATGAAACACCGCACCAATACCATGGCCACAATATTCACGCACCACCGAGTAACTGTGTTTTTCAGCATGCTGCTGAATGGCATGGCCAATATCACCGAGCCGGATGCCGTTTTTAACCAGTTTTATCGCCAGATACAAGCATTCCTGCGTTACTCGAATCAGTCGCTCAGCCATAATGGTTGGCTTTCCTACCACAAACATTTTTGAGGTATCGCCATGATAGCCTTCTTTAATCACGGTAATATCAATATTGATACAATCGCCGTCTTTTAGGGCTTTATCATTAGGAATGCCGTGGCAGATCACCTGATTAACGGAGGTACAAATTGATTTAGGAAAACCATGGTAATTTAATGGCGCGGGTATGGCCTGTTGCACGTTAACAATGTAATCGTGGCACAGCGTGTTAAGCTCGTCAGTGGTCACGCCGGCTTTAACATGAGGTTCAATCATTTGCAGCACTTCTGCGGCCAATTGGCCGGCTACACGCATTTTTTCAATCTCGGCGGCGGTTTTAATTTTCGCTGTCATTGATACTCTCTCGGTTACTGCAGTTACAGACAATATGACTGCTGCAAAAATACACGTTATATTGTGTTTGGCAGCTTACTATGGTATAAAGCGCGCCGCAAATTAGCAAATTGCATTGTACTTTTCTTTTACGGATGCCGAAGCTTATTTTTAATAACTTCTGGTTCTTTGTTATAAAAAAGTCGGTGTCGGGCGTTTGCGATAACTAAACTTACATTTTAAATAACACACATGCATCGACACATGTACCGGGGTGCCTAAGCGAAAGCGATGGTCGGGATATGGGATGCATGGAGGCCTAACCCCCAAACAGGAAATATTATCATGGCAAAAGTTTCTATGCGCGACATGCTCCAAGCGGGCGTGCACTTCGGTCACCAAACTCGTTATTGGAATCCAAAAATGAAGCCGTTCATTTTTGGTGCCCGCAATAAAGTTCATATCATTAACCTTGAGCAAACCGTACCGATGATGAATGACGCTTTAGCGTTTATTCAGCAGGTTTCAGCCAAGAAAGGTAAAATTTTATTCGTTGGTACCAAGCGTGCCGCGTCTGAAGCCATCAAAGATGCGGCAGCGAAAGTTGACCAATTCTACGTTAACCACCGCTGGTTAGGTGGCATGCTGACTAACTGGAAAACGGTTCGTCAGTCAATCAAACGCTTAAAAGACCTGGAATCGCAAAGCCAGGACGGTACTTTCGACAAGCTGACCAAAAAAGAAGCTTTAGATCGTACCCGTGAAATGGACAAGCTTGAAAAAAGCTTAGGCGGTATCAAGGACATGGGCGGTTTACCAGACGTACTGTTCGTGATCGACGCTGACCATGAACACATCGCGATCAAAGAAGCTAACAACCTGGGTATTCCAGTAGTATCAATTGTTGATACTAACTCTGATCCTAAAGGTGTTGATTATGTGATCCCAGGTAACGACGACGCTATCCGTGCCATCCAGTTGTATCTGGCGGCGGTAGGTCAGGCTATCCAGGAAGGTCGTGACAAAAACATCGAAGTTCAAGCGGAAGCTGAAAGCTTTGTTGAAGCAGAATAATTTTTCTGTCATTTAAGCCTGTCAGGCTTATTGCAGAAAACCTTTGCAACAGGGGCACTTTTGCCCCTGTTTGTCTAACCGGAATTATGACGAGGAAGCTCCCATGGCTGTAACTGCGGCTTTAGTAAAAGAACTTCGCGAGCGCACTGGCGCTGGCATGATGGATTGTAAAAAAACATTGGAAGAAACGGGTGGCGATATTGAAGCGGCCATCGACGCAATGCGTAAAAGTGGTTTGGCTAAAGCAGCTAAAAAAGCCGGCCGTATTGCAGCGGAAGGTGTAATTATAACCCGTGTTGCTGACGGCTACGGTTTAGCTGTTGAATTTAACTGCGAAACAGATTTTGTTGCCCGCGATGCCAACTTTCTGGCGTTTGCTAACAGCGTTGCTGACTTAGCGCATGCTAACAAGCTTTTCACTGCTGACGCTATTTTAGCCGCTGATTTAAATGGAGCGTCGGTAGAAGATGTTCGCGCTACGCTGGTGGCTAAAATTGGTGAAAACATCAATGTACGCCGCGCAGCAGTAGTGGAAGGTGCGGTAATTGGTCAGTACGTGCACTCAGGTCGGATTGGCGTGTTAGTCGTGCTGGAAGGCGGTAACGATGACGTAGCAAAAGACGTGGCTATGCATGTTGCAGCAAACAACCCAAGCTATGTTAATCCAGAAGACGTTTCTGCTGAAGAAGTAGAGCGTGAGCGGCTAATTCAGATCGATATTGCGATTAATAGCGGTAAGCCAAAAGAAATCGCTGAGAAAATGGTTGCCGGCCGCATGACCAAGTTTACGGGTGAAGTAAGCTTAACCGGTCAGCCTTTTGTTAAAGATCCGTCAATCACTACTGGCGAATTCTTAAAGCAAAGTGGTGCCAAAGCAGTATCGTTTATCCGTTTAGAAGTGGGTGAAGGTATTGAAAAGAAAGAAGAAGATTTTGCTGCAGAAGTAGCAGCACAAATCGCTGCGGCGAAAAAGTAATTTGCGCTTTAGCAAATAGCGAAAACCCGCTAGAATAACCGCGACCACAGGTCGCGGTTTTTTTTTGTCTTTTATCCAGCACGTTTTCAGCACTAGGGGCACTCATGAGTATCAATCCAAAACCAACCTACCGACGCATCTTGTTAAAATTGAGTGGCGAAGCACTGATGGGAGATGAAGGCTTTGGCATCGATCCGAAAGTATTAGATCGGATGGCGCAGGAAATTAAAGAGCTGGTAGAGTTAGGCGTGCAGGTAGGTATCGTGATTGGTGGCGGCAATATCTTTCGTGGTGAAGGCCTGGCAAAAGCCGGTATGAACCGAGTAGTGGGTGACCATATGGGCATGTTGGCCACGGTAATGAATGGTTTAGCCATGCGCGATGCGCTGCACCGTGCCTATGTTAATGCCCGGATGATGAGTGCTATTCCGTTAAATGGTGTTTGCGATAATTACAGCTGGGCCGAAGCCATTAGTTACTTAAAGTCAGGGCGAGTGGTTATATTCTCTGCCGGTACCGGTAACCCCTTTTTTACTACCGATTCTGCGGCCTGCTTACGCGGTATTGAAATTGAAGCCGACGCCGTGTTAAAGGCCACTAAAGTTGAAGGGGTGTATTCAGCAGATCCAATGATAGATCCTGAGGCCACGCTTTATGCTCAATTAACCTATGCTGAAGTACTGGACAAAGAATTAAAAGTGATGGATTTAGCTGCTTTTACGCTGGCGCGGGACCACAATTTACAGATCCGGGTATTTAATATGAATAAGCCGGGTGCATTAAAGCGAGTGGTTATGGGTGAGCAGGAAGGCACAATCATCGACCATGCGGAAAATTTACAGTAAACTAGCTGCCATCTTGGCTGCGGCTATATGACATATAAGGATAACGATCGTGATAAACGACATGATTAAAGACAGTAAAGTAAGAATGGAAAAAAGCGTAGATGCGCTTAAATCGCAACTTAACAAAGTGCGCACCGGCCGTGCTCATCCGAGCTTGCTGGATGGTATTCAGGTTTCATACTACGGCACCGATACACCATTGCGTCAGGTGGCTAACGTCTCTATTGATGATGCCCGCACCCTTAGTATAAGTGTCTTTGATAAAAGCCTGGTACAAGCAGTAGAAAAAGCCATTATGGCCTCTGACTTAGGCTTAAACCCTATGTCTGCCGGAACTAGTATTCGCGTACCCTTACCCTCACTGACAGAAGAACGTCGGCGTGACCTAGTTAAAGTCGTGCGGGCCGAAGCCGAAGGCGGCCGGGTCGCCGTGCGTAATATTCGTCGTGATGCAAACGCCGAATTAAAAGCGCTGTTAAAAGACAAAAACATCAGCGAAGATGATGAACGTCGCGCCGCTGATGAAGTACAGAAAATTACTGATATTTATGTTAAGAAAATTGACGAAGTATTGGCTGACAAAGAAAAGGAACTGATGGAGGTGTAACGCCGTCATCCCTTTAACCAGAATAGCGCCGTGGTGGCTAAGCTCTGCGGCGCTTTTTATTATGGTGCAAGCTGCCTATCGGTGCGGGCACTATAACGCAGTAGTTATGCATTACAAAAGGACAGGTCTTATTCTATGACTGCAGAGTCGCAGATCGGGCAGCAGACGTTACCGCGCCATGTCGCTATTATTATGGATGGCAATGGGCGTTGGGCACAACGCCAGGGAAAACCTAGAGTGTGGGGACACAAAAAAGGGGCTGAAGCGGTGCGCCGTGCCGTCAGTTTTTGCCGACAATTAGGCATACCGTCGCTAACGTTATTTGCCTTTAGTAGTGAAAACTGGCGTCGTCCTCAAACAGAAGTTGATACATTAATGCAGCTTTTTATGCTGGTGCTAAAAAAAGAAGTTAAAAGCTTGCACAAGCATAATGTAAAGTTACAAATAGTTGGCGATTTGTCTGCCTTTGATCAAAAACTAAGGGCCAGTATTACTGCGGCCGAGACGTTAACGGCTGACAATACCGCTATGACATTAAATATTGCAGCAAATTATGGTGGTCGCTGGGACATAGTTAATGCTATGCGCCAGCTGGCCGCTAAAGTTCAGGTTGGTGAATTGGTGCCTGAGGCGATATCTGAGCAACTGCTGAGTGAATGCATGCAGTTACACGGGCAACCAGATCTGGATTTGCTTATTCGCACGGGTGGTGATTTGCGCATCAGCAACTTTTTATTATGGCAGGCAGCGTACGCTGAGCTGTGGTTTACCGAAACCCTGTGGCCTGACTTTGATAAGAGTGTCTTCGCTGATGCTATTGCTGCTTTTGTCAACCGGGAGCGTCGCTTTGGCTGTACCGGCGAACAAATTCAGGCGCTGCTGCATAACAAAGGATAACAAGATTGTTTAAACAACGACTACTTACCGCTTTATTTTTGGCACCTCTGGCTTTGCTGGCGGTGTTTTATTTGCCGCTTAGCAGTTTTGCGTTGTTTGTGTCAGTGGTTTTTTTGCTAGGTGCCTGGGAGTGGAGTGGCTTCTGTGGCTTGGCTAACCGGCGTAGCCGCGCGGTCTATACCTTATTAACCGGGCTATTGCTGCTTATGTTGTACTTCTTACAACCTATTGCTTTGCAATATCTTTTTGCTGACACCTTAACGCTAGCTATGGTGCTGGCCGGGGTAATATGGTGGCTAGTTGCGGTGGTGTTGGTACTTACTTACCCGCAGAGCCAGTACTTTTGGGTTGGCCGTGATTGGCTTAAAGCATTAATGGGCTGGTTAACACTACTGCCCGCCTGGAGCGCCATTGTTTTTGTACGAGGCTTAGACTACCCCGAAGCAGAGTTTACCGGTGCCTGGCTACTCTTTGGCTTACTTGGCCTGGTGTGGGCCGCTGACATTGGTGGCTATATTGTTGGTAAACCTTTTGGTAAACGAAAGTTGCTGCCACAAGTGAGCCCGGGGAAAACACTGGAAGGCATGTTGGGTGGGTTGTTATTGGTGCTGCTGCTGGTTAGTGTTGTTGGTTATGGCTTAAGTTGGCCGGCAGACATCGCTTTTTGGTATCTAGCCGCAATAGTATTAAGCGGTTTATCAGTGTTTGGTGATTTAACCGAGAGTATGTTTAAGCGCGCTGCCGGTAAGAAAGACAGTGGTGCTTTTTTACCTGGCCATGGTGGTATTTTAGATAGGATTGATAGCCTGACCGCTACCGCGCCGCTTTATGCATTGCTACTGGCACTATTCGGTGGTTTTAACTGATGCGTCAGGTGGTTATCCTTGGCGCAACGGGGTCGATTGGTTGCAGCACCTTGTCGGTTTTGGCTATGCATCCAGAGCAATTTCAGGTGCTGGCACTAACGGCCTCTACTCAAACCAGTAAATTATTAGCACAGTGCCTGGCATTTAAACCGCGCTTTGCTGCCATGTTGTGTCCATTGGCTGCGGTAACGCTAAAAACAGAGCTGCAGCTGCAAGGCAGTAAAACCGAGGTGCTGGCAGGACCAGAGGCGCTGATCGCGCTGGCAGGTCATCCCGAGGCTGATATTGTTATGGCCGCTATTGTCGGTGCAGCCGGGCTGTTGCCTACCTTGGCTGCGGTTGAACAAGGTAAAACCGTATTACTGGCAAATAAAGAAGCGTTAGTCATGTCAGGCGAGCTTTTTATGGCTAAAGTGCAACACCACGGTACTACGTTGTTGCCAGTTGACAGTGAGCACAACGCTATATTCCAATGCCTGCCCTCGGCATTTCAACAGGCTCAGGGCCAACAGCCTGCTCTGGCAGAAATGGGTATTGCTAAACTGTTGCTAACCGGCAGTGGCGGGCCTTTTCTTAATCGACCTATTGCCAGTTTAGCCACCGTAACCGTTGCCGAAGCTATCGCCCACCCGAACTGGACCATGGGCCAGAAAATCTCGGTTGACAGTGCGACCATGATGAATAAAGGCTTAGAATTTATTGAAGCGCGCTGGCTGTTTAATTGCGCTCCTGCTGATATTGAGGTGGTGATACATCCGCAAAGTATTATTCACTCTATGGTGCAATATACCGACGGTTCGGTGCTGGCCCAGTTAGGTCAGCCCGACATGCGGACACCCATTGCCCATGCACTGGCTTTTCCAAAACGCATTAGCAGCCCGGTTGCACCGCTTAAATTTAGCCAGTTAACCAATTTCAGTTTTGCTGAACCCGAGCCTGCACGCTATCCCAATTTGTATCTGGCGATGGCGGCGTGCTCCGCTGGTCAAGGGGCTACTACAGCGCTAAATGCGGCTAACGAAGTGGCTGTAGCGGCTTTTATCAGTGAACAAATCCGTTTTACCGACATTCGTCGTCTTAATGAAACGTGTCTGGAGCATTTCCATAACTATGCTGCCCGCTCGCTGGATGATATAGTAGCGCTCGATTTGGAAGCCCGCGCTTATGCGCAGCAGTTGGTAAGGACCTTAAAATAATGTCGGTATTTTTTTGGAATGCCTTTGCTTTTATTATTGCCTTGGGTTTATTGGTTACCGTACATGAATTTGGTCATTTCTGGGTAGCACGTAAAAACGGGGTAATGGTAAAACGGTTTTCTATTGGTTTTGGCAAGGCCCTGTTTAGCTGGCGTGACCGCCAGGGCACTGAATATGTTATTGCGGCTATACCGCTTGGTGGCTATGTGCGGATGCTGGATGAGCGCATTGACCCGGTGCTGCCGCAGTATGCCGATCAGGCGTTCAACCACAAAACAGTATGGCAGCGCATGGCTATTATTGCTGCTGGTCCGGCTGCTAATTTTATTTTTGCCATTTTTATTTTGTGGTTAATGTATTTAATTGGTGTGCAGGAAGTTAAGCCGGTTATTGCAGCAGTGCAACCACAGTCTATAGTTGCCAAGGCCGGTATCCAAGGTAATGAGCAAATTATTAGTGTTAATAAGCATACTGCCAGAGATTTACGCACAACTAATTTATTGTTGGTTGAACAGTTAGGGCGAAGCCAGGTCACGCTGGGCTTACAGTCGCTTGATTCTGGCCAAAAGCGGGAAGTACAACTTAACCTGGAAAACTGGCAGTTTGACCCAGAGCAGCAATCGGTATTTGCCAGTCTGGGCATAGAACTGTTGTTGCCTAAAGCCACGACTACATTGGCCTTAGTGGTGCCAGAGTCTGCTGCGGCGCGTGCTGGCTTGCAGCCAGGGGATAGTATTATCCGAATTGATGATGAGCTTATTAACGACTGGCCAACCCTGGAGCGGCTTATTCAGCAACATGCTGAGCAAAGCCTGCTGTTAGAAATAGAGCGGGCAGGTCAGCGCATGCAGTTAACTGCTACGCCAACGTTATTCACACGTGACGATGGTTTCAGCCAGGGAATGCTGGGCATACAACCGGTGGTAACCCCTTGGCCTGAGGGAGTAAGATATACTCAGCGTTTTGGTGTTATAGGTGCGGTTGGTGAAGGTGTTAGCCAAACATGGCAGTTAACGCGCTTGAGCTTTGCGATGGTGGGAAAACTGCTGACGGGTGATGTGTCGGTAAAGCATTTAAGTGGGCCTATCTCCATTGCCCAGGGAGCGGGTGATACCGCCAGCATGGGGTTGATTGCCTTTTTGGCGTTTTTAGCGTTGATCAGTGTCAATCTGGCGGTAATTAATTTATTGCCACTGCCTATTCTGGATGGTG
Organism: Arsukibacterium sp. MJ3; assembly: GCF_000987765.1. Classification (GTDB taxonomy): domain Bacteria; phylum Pseudomonadota; class Gammaproteobacteria; order Enterobacterales; family Alteromonadaceae; genus Alishewanella. The sequence continues at coordinate 197,746 of NZ_LAHP01000003.1, read as the reverse complement.
GCCATTTAATGTATCTTGTGGTGGAACTAATCCGCGGTAAACCTGTCTCTGAAAAGGCGCAGGAAATAGGTTTTCGCTTTGGAGCTTTAGTCCTGCTGATGTTAATGGGAATTGCGCTGCTCAACGATATTTCTCGTTTGTAATAAACTAATCATAAGTAGTTCAAATAATGACAATTAAACGATTAGTAGCTGCGATGTTACTAGCCTCAGGCAGTAGCTCGGTGCTCGCTGAAGAATCATTTACCGTTCAGGACATTCAGGTTGAAGGCCTGCAGCGCGTGGCGCTTGGCGCTGCCTTGAATAACCTGCCATTTACTATTGGTGATGCTGTTACTGAATACAGTTTATCGCGCAGTATTAAAACCTTATACAGTGCTGGCCATTTTGACGATATTAAAGTGTTTCGTGACGGTAACACGGTTATTTATCGTCTAAAAGAACGGCCAACAATAAGCAAAATTGAGTTTGACGGTAATAAAGATATAAAAGAAGAGCAACTGAACGAGAGCCTTGAAGGCAATCGGGTGCAGGTTGGTGAACCGTTAGATAAAACAATTTTGAAAAGTATCGAAAGCGGTTTAACCGAGTTTTATCATGGTGTCGGTAAGTATCAGGCTAAGGTTGAAGCCATAGTCACGTATTTGCCGCGTAACCGGGTTAATTTAAAACTGGAATTTGACGAGGGCGATGCCGCCTCAGTGCGTCAAATTAATATTGTTGGTAATACCGTTTTTACTAACGACGAGTTATTAAAGCAAATAGAGTCTAAACAAGATTTACCTTGGTGGCGTTTTTTGTCGTCTGACCGTTATCAAAAGCAAACGCTGCAAGGTGATTTTGAAACCATCAACAGCTATTACTTGGATCGCGGTTATCTGCGCTTTACTATTGATTCGTCACAAGTGTCGGTTAGCCCTGATAAAACAGCAGTTTATGTAACGCTTAATGTAACCGAAGGCGAGCAATACAATATTCGCAATGTCGATTTTGTCGGTGATTTGATTGGTCAGGATGCCGTTATTCAGGCTATTTTACCGTTAAAGGGTGGCCAGTTGTACAATGGTGCACTGGTTACTTTTACCGAAGAAAGTATTGCTAAATTATTGGCGCGCTTTGGTTATGCAAACTCTAAAATTCGCACTATTCCGAAAATTGATGAAGAAACCAAAGAAGTGGATTTAACCATCAGTGTTGATCCGGGCAAACGGGTTTACGTGCGGCGAATTGAGGTTAAGGGTAACAGTAATACCCGTGACGAAGTTATCCGACGTGAATTGCGGCAGATGGAAGGTGCCTGGTTATCAAATGACTACCTGGAATTGTCGAAAAACCGGGTGCAGCGCCTACCTTATATTGAAAAAATTACTTTTGAAACCAGCCCGGTTGTTGGCAGTGATGACTTAGTCGATGTGCTCTTTGACATAAAAGAGCAGCCATCAGGCAGCTTTAACGCCGGTATTTCCTATGGTAGCTACCAGGGCTTGTCATTTGAAGTAGGCGTACAGCAAGCTAACTTCTTTGGTACGGGTAACAGTGCGGGTATCAGTTTAAGTACCAATAAGTATCAGAAAAGCATTAATGTTAGTTATACCGACCCGTATTTTACCCTTGATGGTGTCAGTTTGGGTGGTCAGGTATTTTATTCTGATATCGATTACAGTAGTGCGTCATCTAACCTTGAAGCATACAAGCAGCAGCGTTATGGCTTTGGTGCTAATGTTGGTTATCCGGTAAACGAATTTAACCGCTTAAATTTTGGCGCAAACTACATTGTTAATAAAATTAACATACGTGATAATTATGATCAATTACGGCATTTTAGGGCCGTTTTGCTAGATGCTGAGAACCCGGATGGCGGTTTCGATTTTACTAGCTATGAATTAAGCACGGGTTGGACTCACAGCACACTGAACCGGGGTTTATTTCCAACGGCGGGCCGGATGCTAAATCTGGTATTTAAAGCCACCACGCCTAACTCTGATTTGCAGTATTATAAAGTTCAGTTAGAAGCGCAAAACTACATTCCGCTGAGTAACGATCACAGTTGGTCGTTTCGCAGCAAATTAGAGTTAGGTTTTGGTAATGGTTATGGCGACAAAGATGGCTATGATTATACCTTACCGTTTACAGAAAACTTTTATGCGGGAGGCTCTAATTTACGCGGCTTTGAAAACCGCATTATTGGGCCACACGCTATCTTCCGGCAGGCATCGGTAGTGCCTGGATTACCAGATCCGATAAATGGTTCGCAGAACTTTCCAGCTGATCCAAGCAGTGATAGTTATAGTGTGTCGCCCCGTTCTATTGGTGGCAATGCCATGGGCGTATTAACGCTTGAGTTGATTACGCCGACACCATTTTTAGGTGAAGATTATCGTAATTCAGTTCGCACCAGTTTCTTTGTTGACGCCGGTAATGTTTGGGATACTGAATTTGATATAAATCGCTATGCTACTTTGCTACAAAACAGGACAGCTAATTTTGGGGGGCAAAATTCTCAACCCTTTTTAATTGATTATGCAGACCCCAGTTTAATTCGGGCGTCAGCTGGTGTATCGTTACAATGGATTTCACCAATGGGCCCACTAACGTTCAGCCTTGCCAAGATCATCAAGAAACAAGAGGGTGACAGGCAGGAAAACTTTAGTTTTAATATTGGAACAACTTTTTAATAAAGGTATAGGGAAAATGATGTTTAACAATACAGTAAAGAAAACCGCGTTAGTATTAGTAGCCGCTTTGTTTATGGCTGGCAATGTGGCTGCAAAAGAAATGAAAATTGCCTTTGTTGATGTGCAGGCAGTGGCGGCACAAATTCCGCAGTCGGCCACTATTCAGGAAAATATTCGTACTGAATTTGCCGCTAAAATTGCTGAAATTGGCCAGTTAGAAAAAGATATTGGTTTTAATATTGAAAAACTGCGTCGCGATGGCCCGACCATGAGCGAAAAGCAGAAACAAGAGTTGACTGATAAGGTGCAGCAGCAACGTGAGCAATACGAAGCAACCGCCAGGCCACTTGATGAGCAAATTCGTGCCCGTCAGAACGAAGAGCGCAATAAAATTTTAGCTATGATTAAAACGGCTATTGATGTGGTTGCTGATCGTGAAAAATTTGATGTGGTATTAAACGCCGGCGCTGCCGTTTATGCCAAGCCAGAGTTCGATATCTCTGACGCCGTCGCGGCACAGGTTGGCAAAGCGAAATAATCGGGTGAAATTATTATCTGAATTAGCCGAGCACCTTAATGCTCAGGTTATTGGAGACGCCGCTTGCGGCGTTTCTTCTGTTGCTACGCTGGAACATGCAGCTGATGGTGCCATTAGTTTTTTGGCGAATAGCAAATATCGTAAGTTTTTAAGTCAGACCAACGCCAGTGCCGTATTAATTAAAGCGGATGATCTGCCGTTTTTGGCACCGGGTGTTAATGCCCTAGTGGTTACTGATCCCTATGTGGCTTTCGCGCTTGTCGCCCAACTTCTGGACAATTCGCCGCCGCTTGCCACTGGCATTCATCCGTCTGCTATAATTGACGCTACTGCCGTTATTGGCAACGGCTGTGCTATTGGGGCTAACGCGGTTGTTAGTGCAGATGCCGTGTTGGCTGATCATGTTCAGCTTGCTGCTGGAACTGTTATTGGCAGGGGAGCACGTATTGGCGAAAGCAGTAAGTTGTGGGCTAATGTAACGGTCTACCACAATGTGGTTATTGGCAAATGTTGTGTGATCCACAGCGGTGCCGTGATTGGTTCAGACGGTTTTGGTTTTGCTAACAGAGCTGGTACCTGGCTGAAAATACCACAAACAGGCTCGGTTATTATTGGTGACGATTGTGAAATTGGCGCCAATACTACTATTGATCGCGGCGCGATTGCCGACACCATTATTGGTAACAACGTTATTATTGATAACTTGTGTCAAATTGCCCACAACGTACAAATTGGTGACCATACTGCCATTGCCGGTGCTGCCAGTATTGCTGGTAGCACAAAGATAGGCCGGTACTGTGTTTTAGGTGGCGGAGTTGGTGTAAATGGCCATATCGAAATTGCCGATGGTGTACAAATGACCGGTATGTCGATGGTAACCCGCTCAATAACAGAGAAAGGGGTCTATTCATCTGGTATTCCGGCAACAACAAATACAGAATGGCGGCGAAATACTGCGCGGTTACGGCAAATAGAAACATTATTTCAGCGGGTAAAACAGCTGGAGCAACAATTGTCGCAGTTAAAAGATAATGGACAGAGCTCGTCAACAGAGGATTAATTTTTGGCTAATCAACTTAATAGCCTGCAAGTGCAGGAAATTATGGCGTTACTACCACATCGCTATCCATTTTTATTAATAGATAAGGTGCTGGACTATACCGCCGGTGAATCGTTAACCGCACTAAAAAATGTCACGATTAATGAGCCTATTTTTACCGGCCATTTTCCGGGTATGCCTATTTTTCCTGGGGTACTTATTTTAGAAGCGTTGGCGCAAGCCACGGGTATTTTAGGGTTTAAAACAGTAACGGAGCGAGCAGCAAACGAGATTTATCTGTTTGCTGGTATCGATGAAGCCCGTTTTAAAAAGCCGGTAGTACCTGGTGATACCATGTTATTAGAGGTTAAGTTTTTAAAAGAGCGCCGTAATATCTGGAAATTTTACGGTGAAGCCAAGGTGGATGGCGTTATTGTGTGCTCAGCTGAATTAATGTGTGCCAGAAGAGAGTTATAACGTGATCCATCCCTCAGCAGTAATAGAAAACGGCGCTAAACTTGGCCAGAATGTCAGCGTAGGGCCTTTTAGTTATATTGGTAGTAATGTGGTGTTAGGTGATGATTGCGTCGTTGAGTCGCATGTTGTCCTTAAAGGCCCGGCCACTATCGGCAAAGGTAATCATTTCTTTCAGTTCTCCAGTATTGGTGAAGCCTGTCAGGATAAAAAATATCAGGGCGAAGCAACCGAACTGATTATTGGCGACTTTAATGTGTTTCGTGAAGGCTGTTCGGTACATCGTGGTACGGTACAGGATCAGGGTAAAACCATTATTGGCAACCACAACCTGTTTATGAACACCACCCACATTGCACACGATTGTGTTATTGGTAATCATATTATTTTTGCCAGTGGTGCACAGGCGGCAGGCCATGTTCAGGTTGGTGATTGGGCTATTTTAGGTGGCATGACAGGTGTGCATCAATTTGTGCATATTGGCGCGCATAGTTTTTGTGGTGGTGGCTCTATTGTATTAAAAGATGTGCCGCCCTACGTTATGGTGCATGGTGCGCCTTGTGTACCGGCCGGTATTAATGTTGAAGGTTTAAAACGTCGTGGTTACAGCAGTGATGCCTTACTGGAAATACGCCGAGCTTACAAAGAAGTGTACCGTAAAGGCCAGACTGTGGCTGAAGCCTTAGCAGCGCTGGAAGCCAAAGCGGCCGAGTATGCTGAATTAAAAGTATTTACTGATTTTATTGCCGGCGCCAGCCGTGGCATTGTTCGTTGATCATGTTTTACTAACCCTATAAAACGGAGCCACATGGCTCCTTTTTTATGAATTTTTCAGAACGTTAGAGCGATTAGCCCGCATAGCAATGTGAACAGTGCAAAGGGTTTAATTAAGCGATATCTGCTGTGATAGAATCAACCAATAATAAGTAAGCCATAGCGACCTAATGAATACTTCGACCACAGAACTTACGATAGCCATTATTGCTGGCGAACACTCTGGCGATATTCTCGGTGCCGATTTAATCGAAGCCCTGCGTCAACGCCACCCTAATGCGCGCTTTTATGGTATTGGAGGCCCCCGTATGCAAGCGTTGGGGTTTACGGCCCTGTTTGATATGGAAGAGCTGGCAGTAATGGGCATTATTGAAGTACTTGGCCGTTTACCGCGCCTGCTCAAAGTAAAGCGTGACATTATTGCAGCAGTACTAAAAGACAAGCCTGACGTGTTTATTGGTATTGACGCCCCCGACTTTAACCTGCCGGTAGAGCTTGCGTTAAAGCAGGCCGGGATTAAAACAGTTCATTATGTCAGCCCTTCGGTTTGGGCCTGGCGGCATAAACGGATTTTTAAAATTGCTAAGGCCACTGATTTGGTACTATCCTTGCTGCCGTTTGAAAAAGCATTTTATGATAACTACCAAGTACCCTGTACTTTTGTGGGTCATACCATGGCCGATACTATGCCACTAAGCGTTGATAAAGCGCCGCATAAGCAAGCGCTCGGGCTTGACTCAGCTAAGCCGGTACTGGCCATTATGCCAGGTAGTCGCAACAATGAAATTACCTTGTTAGCACCTGATTTCTTGCTGGCAGCGGCAAAGTTGCAGCAACAACAACCGTATTTGCAGCTGATTACTAATATGGTAACCAAGCAAAAAGCGGCGCAATTTGCGGTGATTAAGCAGCAGGTTGCCCCAGATTTACCGGTGACAGTGTTTATAGGCCAGGCAAGGCAGATATTACTGGCCGCCGATGCCACTTTTATTACTTCGGGTACCGCTACCCTTGAGGCGATGCTGGCAAAGTGTTTAATGGTGGTGGCGTATCGGGCAAACTGGTTAACCTACCAGATTGGCAGGCGAATGGTAACACTGGCGCATTTTAGTTTACCTAACTTACTGGCCGGGCGGGCTATGGTGCCGGAGTTGCTGCAACATCAGGTTACGCCCGAGGCATTAGTGGCGGCTATGGCGCCATTACTGCAAGCGGACAATAGTAGTTTGCTGGCTGAATACTGTGCTATTCATCAACAGATTAAATGTAACGCCAGCGCCCGTGCTGCTGAGGCAATTTTGGAGGTAGTACAACAAGATGCAATGGCATAGACCCGATGTAGAATTATTATGTGGTGTTGACGAAGTAGGCCGGGGCCCGTTAGTGGGTGCCGTGGTGACCGCTGCCGTTATTCTTGATGCCACGCGACCCATTATTGGCCTGACCGATTCAAAAAAACTCAGTGCGGCGCGCCGTGAAGTACTGGCGGAGCAAATTAAAGCGCAGGCATTATGCTGGGCACTTGGCCGGGCAGAGCCAGCGGAAATAGATCAATTTAATATCTTACATGCGACTATGCTGGCCATGCAGCGGGCGGTGGCGGCATTATCTATTCAACCACAGTGGGTAATGATTGATGGGAATCGCTGCCCCGAGCTGCCAATGCCCTCGACTGCCGTGGTAAAAGGTGACAGCCTGGTAGCGGAAATCAGTGCGGCCTCTATTCTGGCCAAAGTGGCCCGTGACGCCGAGATGACGGCATTAGACGCGCGCTACCCGCAGTTTGGTTTTGCTGCTCATAAAGGCTACCCCACCGCTCAACATCTGGCGGCTATTGCTCAGTATGGCATTTTAGCCGAGCATCGCCGCAGTTTTAAACCGGTGCGGGTTATTGCTGAGCAAATGAGCGAATGAATACACCCGGTTTTATTCATCTAAGGGTGCATAGCGACTTTTCATTAATTGATGGCGTGGCTAAAGTTAAACCCATCGTCAAAGCCGCTGCAGCGGCACGTATGCCTGCCCTGGCTCTGACTGATCAGATGAACTTTTGTGGGTTAGTTAAGTTTTACAGCGCGGCTCACGACGCCGGTATTAAACCTTTAGTTGGCGTAGATTGTTGGGTTCAGCATCCTTTATTGGGCACTGAAAGTGCGCGTTTATTGCTATTAGCGACTGATAATATCGGTTATCAGAACCTAACATTGCTCATTTCTAAAGCCTATTTACGCGGTCATGTGGTGGGCAGGCCGCAGCTTGACCATCAGTGGTTGGCTGAATACAACAGTGGGTTAATTATCGTGTCAGGTGGTAAGGATGGACCACTGGGTAAGGCATTATTAAAAGAGAATCTGCAGTCAGTTACCGAATTAATCAGTTTTTATCAGCAGTATTTCCCCGATCGTTTTTATATAGAGCTTATCCGTACTAACCGGCCCGATGAAGAACGTTATATTCAAAAAGCAATACCGCTGGCTGAACAGTATCAGTTGCCGGTTGTGGCCACCAACGAAGTGGTGTTTTTACACGCCAGTGATTTCCCCGCGCATGAGATCAGGGTGGCCATTCAGGATGGTTTTACGCTGGATGACAAACGCCGGCCCAAGCATTATTCCGAACAACAATATTTGCGAACAGAAGCTGAAATGCTGCAATTATTTGCTGATATTCCCGAAGCCTTGCAAAACAGTGTCGAAATTGCACGCCGCTGCAATGTCACCATTCGCCTGGGTGAATACTTCTTACCGGCATTTCCTACCGGTGGCATGAGCGATGGCGATTTTCTGGTGGTTAAGTCACAGCAGGGACTGGAGCAGCGCTTATTGCAGTTATTCCCTGATGACGCTGCACGTGCTGCGAAACGTGTTCCCTATGATGAACGCTTGCAGATAGAGCTGGACGTGATTAATCAGATGGGGTTCCCGGGCTACTTCCTGGTGGTTATGGAATTTATTCAGTGGAGTAAAGATAACGATATCCCGGTTGGGCCGGGTCGGGGGTCAGGTGCGGGTTCTTTGGTGGCGTACGCCTTAAAAATTACTGATCTGGATCCGTTGCAATTTGACCTGTTGTTTGAACGTTTTTTGAATCCGGAGCGGGTATCCATGCCCGATTTTGATGTCGATTTTTGTATGGATCGGCGTGATGAAGTAATTGATCACGTAGCCGAAATGTATGGTCGCGAAGCGGTATCGCAAATTATTACCTTTGGTACTATGGCGGCCAAAGCCGTTATTCGTGACGTTGGCCGGGTATTGGGACACCCTTATGGTTTTGTTGACCGTATTTCAAAACTGATCCCACTAACACCCGGTATGACACTGGAGCAAGCCTTTAAAGAAGAACCGCGTTTGCCTGAGCTTTATGCGCAAGATCAAGAAGTAAAAGACTTAATTGATATGGCGCGTCAACTGGAAGGTGTGACCCGCAATGCCGGTAAGCATGCTGGTGGGGTGGTGATTGCGCCAACTAAAATTACCGATTTTTCACCGCTGTATTGTGATGATGAAGGCAAAAATCCGGTTACTCAGTTCGACAAAAATGATGTGGAATATGCCGGGCTGGTAAAGTTTGACTTCCTAGGATTGCGCACCCTGACCATTTTGCAGTGGGCGGTGAATATGGCCAACAGCCGGTTGCAAAAAGAAGGGCGTAAACCGGTTGATATTAATAGCATACCTTTGGTCGATAAACGCAGTTTTGACTTGCTACAGCGTGCCGATACTACGGCGGTATTTCAGTTAGAGTCGCGCGGCATGAAAGACTTAATCCGCCGGCTACAACCCGATTGTTTTGAAGATATGATTGCCCTGGTAGCGCTATTCCGGCCCGGACCATTACAGTCTGGCATGGTTGATAATTTTATTGACCGAAAACGCGGGCGCGAAGCCATATCTTACCCCGATGCTACCTGGCAGCATGACTCGCTTAAACCTATATTAGAACCTACCTACGGTATTATTCTATATCAGGAACAGGTAATGCAGATTGCCCAGGTATTATCGGGCTATTCCTTGGGTGGGGCAGATTTACTGCGTCGGGCGATGGGTAAAAAAAATGCTGAAGAAATGGCCAAGCAACGCGACACCTTTCAGGAAGGTGCGGCTAACAATGGCATTGATCCTGAGCTGGCGATTAAAATTTTTGATCTGGTAGAGAAGTTTGCCGGTTACGGCTTCAATAAGTCGCACTCTGCGGCTTATGCACTGGTGTCGTATCAAACATTGTGGATGAAAACACATTTTCCGGCCGAGTTTATGGCGGCGGTTATGTCGGCGGACATGGATAACACCGATAAAATCGTCACCTTGGTTGACGAATGTGAGCGGATGAAACTGAATTTAATTCCGCCTGATGTTAATACCGGCCAGTACAAATTTACCGTGAACGAGCAAGGCCATATTGTGTATGGCATTGGCGCCATAAAAGGGGTTGGCGCAAGCCCAATCGATGCCATTATTGAAGCGCGCACTAAGCATGGACGCTTTAGTGACTTATTTGATTTTTGTGCCAAAGTCGATTTAAAGCGTTTAAACCGGCGGGTGATGGAAAAACTGATCCTAGCCGGAGCAATGGATAAATTGGGGCCGCATCGAGCTGCCTTGATGGCCAGTCTGGAAGAGGCGATGAAAGCGGCTGAGCAACATGCTAAAGCGCAGGCTGTTGGTCAGGATGATTTGTTTGGCTTGCTTAGCCCGGAACCGGAGCAGGCGGCAACGGCTTTTAAAAATGTGCCACGTTGGCCGGATGAAATCTGGTTAGAGGGCGAGCGGGAAACGCTGGGTTTGTATTTAACCGGACACCCGATTAACCGTTATGCCGACGAAATTGGTCATTATGTGTCATGTCGCCTGGTAGAACTGCAACCGACTAAAAAAGATCAGAGTGTGCAGGTTGCTGGTCTAGTGGTATCGGTACGGGTAATGCTTAACAAAAAAGGGCGGCGCTGGGCTATTGTCACGCTGGACGATAAATCTGCACGTTTAGATGTGCGGTTTTTCCCGGAACAGCTGGAAACCTTTGAGGAACTGCTGCAAAAAGACCGGATTTTGGTAATAAGCGGACAGGTCAGCTTTGATGATTTTAATGGTGGCCTTACAATGTCCGGCCGTGATGTCAGTGAAATAACCGCTGTGCGGGAAAAATCGCTGAAATCTTTGAATATCACTGTACAATCGCAGCAAATAGACCACAATTACCTGCAAAGATTGCAACAGATATTAGATGAATTTAAAGCAGGAACGGTACCGGTTACTATACGGTATCAACGACAGGAAGGGCAGATAACACTGCAGTTAGGGACAGCCTGGTGGGTGACGCCCGCTGACGCTTTGTTGCATCAATTAAAACAATTAGCAACAATAGAACTGGAATTTAATTAATTAGGTAGTGATAGTCGATGATGCTGAATTATTTAGAGTTTGAGCAACCCATTGCTGAACTTGAAGCAAAAATAGACGAATTGCGTAACGTAAGTCGTAATGGCGACTATGATCTTGGTTTAGAAGAAGAGATCAACAAACTAAAAGAAAAAAGTCTCGGTTTAACCAAGAAGATATTTTCTGAGCTAGGTGCCTGGCAGGTTGCTCAGATGGCTCGCCATCCTCGCCGGCCGTATACGTTGGATTATTTACAGCATATTTTTACAGATTTTGATGAACTGGCCGGTGACCGTACCTACGCTGATGATCATGCTATTGTTGCCGGTACTGCCCGCTTAGGCGATCAGGCGGTAATGGTTATTGGCCATCAAAAAGGCCGGGATACCCGTGAGAAAATTCGTCGAAACTTTGGCATGCCACGCCCTGAAGGCTATCGTAAAGCATTGCGCCTGATGGAAACGGCCGAACGCTTTAATATGCCGATCATTACCTTTATCGATACGCCGGGTGCTTATCCTGGCATAGGTGCAGAAGAGCGCGGCCAGTCAGAAGCGATTGCTCGTAACCTGAAGGTAATGGCCGGCTTAAAAGTACCGGTAATATGTACCGTTATTGGTGAGGGTGGTTCTGGTGGTGCTTTAGCCATCGGCGTTGGCGACAGAGTAAATATGCTGCAATTCAGTACTTATTCGGTTATTTCTCCAGAGGGTTGTGCTTCTATCCTGTGGAAAAGTGCTGAAAAAGCGCCATTGGCAGCCGATGCGATGGGCATAACTGCTGAACGATTAAAAGAGCTGGATTTGATTGACAGCGTTATTCCTGAGCCTTTAGGTGGTGCGCATCGTGCACCAGAGCAAATGGCCCAAACCTTGAAAAAAGTGTTGTTAAAAGATTTAGAAAAATTACAGCAGCTTGATACCAACACCTTATTGGCAAACCGGTATAAACGACTTATGTCATTTGGTTATTGCTAAGTTGGTTATCAGTGTCGAAAAACCAGCGCCTGTCGCTGGTTTTTTTATCAACCCCAAGCCAGGCTGAGTAAACATCATGGCGATGATAACGAATACTGAACTTGCATTGCAACTTGAAGCCATTAGTGCCACTAAGGTAGTGCTGGCATTAAGTGGCGGCCTCGATTCAATGGCGTTACTTGAGTTGTTATTTCAAGCGAAACAACAGTATTCCTTTCAGCTGTTAGCGGTGTATGTTAATCATGGCTTAAGCCCGCAGGCACAGGCCTGGGGTGAACACTGTGCCAAAGCGTGTGCTAAACGCGAAATTGCCTTTAGTAGCCTGACCATTGTACTTGAACACACGACTAACATTGAAGCTGCCGCCCGCGATGCTCGTTACCAGGCACTGGCGCCGTTTATTGATAGCGCCAGTAGTGTGTTGTTAACCGGCCATCATGCCGATGATCAGCTGGAAACCTTGTTGCTGGCCTTAAAACGCGGTGCCGGAGCAGCGGGATTAAGTGGTATGGCCCGCCAGCGACCTTTTGCCAACGGCCATTTATTACGCCCGCTGCTACACTGTAGCCGGCAAGCTATTCTGGCTTTTGCCCAGCAACACAAGCTGCACTGGGTTGAAGATGAAAGTAACCAGGATAACCGCTTTGACCGAAACTTTATCCGAAATTGTATTACGCCGCTTTTAACGGCCCGCTGGCCTGCGCTAAGTGCCACTACCGGGCGCAGCATGCAGCACCTGGCGCAGCAGCAACAGCTAGTAGACCATTATACCGAGCAAGCATTGACGCAGTGTGCCAGAGGACAACAACTGGATTTACAAGCATTGCAACAACAATTGCCATTGCAGCAAGATGAAGTGTTGCGCCGCTGGCTGGCTCAGTTTCAACTTAACCCTTCCAGCCAATGGTTGCAGACACTGAAAACCGAGGTTATCGCGGCTCGGCATGATGCTATGCCACTGCTGGTATTAGCGGATTACCAGCTTAGGCGTTATAACCATACCTTGTACTTGGAGCGGCCAACCGCACTGCCGGCAATATCTTGCCGCATAGAATGGCTGATGCAAAGTGCCTTAGTGTTACCGGTTGGGTTAGGGCAGTTGCAAATACAGACCTCACCGGGGGAAAACAGTTTGCCGCTGCTAGCGACAACAACAACAACGGTGCTGTTTGGGCAGTTAAGTCTGGCGTTTAAACCGGCATTGCAAAGCCAGCATAAGCCGTTAAAGCAATGGTTTAAGCTGTGGCAAGTACCTCCCTGGCAGCGAGGCCGGGTGCCACTGCTGCTGCAGGGAAATAAGTTGGTAGCTGTTGCCGGTTATGCCTCGGCAATTAGCACGATACAGGCGGACTGCTGGCTTGACTGGTGGCAAAATTAACTACGCCGGCGCCTTTGCTAGTTAAAGCATTGCCAACTTGGCGTAAATTGGCTTTACCAGCTGCTTTAGCCTCATATAGCGCTAAATCGGCTGCAGCAAAAAGTTGCTGGACGGTTTGTAAGGGTTGTAAATAGGCCAAACCGGCACTAGCTGTAATGCCATATTGTGTACATTTATGATGTTGATTAATGGCTTTAATTAAGCGACGCGCTACTAAATCGGCACTGTCAGCGTCGTCCTCTGTCAGAATTACTGCAAATTCATCACCACCGAACCGAAACAAACTGTCGGTTATCCGCAAAGCATCGCGCATACAGTCGGCAATAACAATTAACAGTTCGTCACCCATAGCATGGCCATAGTTATCATTTAGCTTCTTAAAATTATCCAAATCTAATAATAGCAAAGCGCACGGCTGCTGCCGGCGACGTGACAGCTGAATGGCTTTGCTAAAACTATCGTCAAAAAAACGACGGTTACCTAGCGCCGTCAACGGATCTTTTAAGGCCATTTGTTGTAATCTGGCTACCACCAGCGCGTTTCGTAAGGCAAACAACCACTCACTTTCTAGTAGGAGTAGTTCGCGCTGTTGCATCGGGCTAAAGGGCTGATCACTGTGGTAATGCACTTCGGCCAGACATTGTTGGTTTAGCACCAGTAGGCTTTTATAATCATGCGCTGCATTAGCAGAGCCTGCAGCGTTATGCTCGCCAAAAGCGGTATTAAGGCGAATACCTTTAATACTGATTAAGCGGCCAACGTACATAGAAAAAATGTCCAACTGCTGCTGAATATCAAGGCTGGTTTGCAGCTGACTGGTAAGGGTTTGTTCAGTGCAGTCTGGCAAATTATCGGTTTGTTGGCACCGGTTTAATGCCGCATAGCTTGGAGCCACATCGAGTGCCAGCTCCCGAGTCATCATATAGTCCATCACCAGTCCTTATAAAAATGTTTCTGACTGGTATAAGCAAAATGTAGGCCAAAAATAAATATAAAATTAACTATTTTTATTTCAAGTAGTTAGGTATAGCCTGGTAAGTCAGGTCAAGTATTTGACGCTAGGTTATTCACCGTCTGCGGCAAGAAACTGCACAATGCTGTCTATGTGCTTACAACCGTCTTCAAACCCCAGTTCAATTAACCGGCTGGTGTACTTTTTCTCAAATAATAAATAACTGGCCAAACTAGATTCAGAATGTTGACGAATACCCATGCCACGCAGCAACGTCCGTACCGCTAGCGGTAGACATAAATAGTATTCACTGGCCAGCTGATTAAAATTTTGGCTGGGGTTAATGATCAAGCTTTGTATCGGTTTTAGTTCAGTATCAATATTATTATCGTGCAGCGTTTGCACGGTTTTATTAACCCGTTGCATGCGTTCTAAATCAGAATTAAGCGTATCAGTAAAAATAGTATCCAGTAAATGGCCTGCTACGGTGGCCAGATCAGGATGATGCAGGTTACGTTGGCTAACCTCTTGTTTTCTTGGATCTTCTACCCCAATTATTAAAATTTTGTCAGCACCCAGATGAATAGGGGCACTTAATGGTGCCAATTGATTTACTGAACCATCACCAAAGTATTGCTGATGGATCCTGACAGAGGGAAACACAATTGGAATAGCGGCCGAGGCCATCAAATGATGCACACCGAGTAAGGTGCGTTGACCACAGCGTTTAGCCCGGCGCCATTCTTCAGCCTGATCGGACTGAAAAAAAGTAATCGAATCACCATTACTGTAACAAGAGGCGGTTACCGAAAAACTGGATAAATAACCGCCCATGATATTCCGGTCAATTCGTTGTAAATCAAGAATACGCCCCAGCAATTGTTTTAGCGGTTTATTGTCGAACACACTAACCGGTTTTTTGTTGGCATAATCAGCCTGAAAGGCGCCAAACACGTTTTGGATTAAATGTCGGATCACCCGCGGGTAGTCAGAGTAATACACTTGGTCGGTATGAAACTGCCGCCAGACTGATTCGATTTTTTTAACCCCCAGATGAAAACAAGAGGCATAACAGGCAATTCCGGCACCATTTATTGCGCCGGCAGAGGTACCACTGATAATATCAAAGGGTGCAGGACTACTTCTGGGATAATGTTGGGCTATCGCTTTTAATACGCCAACCTGGTAAGCCGCCCGGGCGCCACCGCCGGTCAGTAATAATGCGGTTTTTTTTCCGTTTAACGGTCGTTGTCGTACCATAATGATATTGAACTTTTCTGCTGGCCTGTGCTCTTTGTTGCTATATTGCAGTATATCCTTGCTTCGATAAACAGAAATTTTCGCTATAAAGACAAAATACCTTACTAATAAATCTAACCAAAACAATTAACAAGGAGTTAGCCATGACAGCGAAACCATCGGGTAGCGGACAACAACTGTATTACGCAGGAATTGCCGCGGTAATAATCGTCATTTTGCTGGCATTGTGGCTGTTATTTAAGCCAGCTACCGAATCCGGTACCGAGATTAGTGTGTTACCGCCAGTGAGCACTGAGCCTGAGTTGTTGCAACCCTCGCCAGAGCTTATTATTGAACCTAAAGTTGGATCTGACCCTCTATTTGCAGCTGAAACAGAGGTAGGGGCAGAGGTTACGCCGTCAGAGCCGGTGGTAGCGCCACAGCCGCTGCCTAAATTAGAGCAATCAGATCCACTACTAACCGCCAAACTGTTAGAACAAAACTGGCAACCTGGGCTGGCCGGCTTAATCAATACCAAGCAAATGGTCCGTAACCTGGTGGTAACCATCGACAATCTGGCGCAGCAGCAACTGGTTGCTAAACATCCGGTAGTAGCGCCATTAGATGAACCCTTTAAAGCTCTTATTCAAAAAGATGGCAAGACCTATCAAATAGACTCGGCCGGTTATCAGCGTTATCAGCCTTATTTGCAGTTATTAGAAAGTGTTGAACCTGAGCAACTAGTGCAGCTGTTGCAGCAATATCAGCCGTGGTTTGAGCAGGCGTTTGCCGAGTTGGGCTATCCTGAAATGAGCTTTAAACAACGTTTAGCACAGGCTATTAATCAGTTTTTGGCGATTGAGAGCCCAACGGTTGATACTACTCTGTTACGTCGTTCAGTGGCCTACACCTATGCCGATCCAACGGTAGAGGGCCGCAGTGCACTGGAAAAACAAATAATCAGATTGGGGCCGGCTAACCATCAGCGTTTAAGAGCGATTGCCCTGAAATATCAGGCGGCGCTGCAGAGCACAGATTAAGCACTGCTTAAACTTTGCGCAACAACACCTTGCCACGGCTAAATTACTTGAAACCTGGCAGGGCATTGCGCATAATGCGCACCTGCCAAGGTTAGACCGTAAATGTAGTCAACCGCCTTGGCAATCAATGGTAACTCCATTGGTCCTCTCGCAATGCTAGTAGGTTAACTTGGTCAGGTCCGGAAGGAAGCAGCCACAGCTTATGATGCAGGTGCCGGGATGTGGCTGGTGGAGTTGCCACCCACCATTTTTTATAATGTAATGTCGACATTAATAACGTCGAACGCAGACATTCATACGCTAAAAAAAACACACTGCTTTAGGTAAATCAGATTTACCTCAGATAAGATTAGCTTCATTACTACTTTTCATCTAACCGATCAGTGGTTTAATTACCCTTCATATATCATCCATTTTGACTTACTACCAACTTGTACCACCAAACAGTTCGAAAGCCTTGAGACCAGTAAAATTGGCACCTGTTGAATAGAATAGGTATGTGTAATATCTTTCCTATACTCCATAGCAATTTTTGAGGGAGCACTACTGCAGAAAAAGTAGTAGCCACCTCATATATCCTGTTAAAAAAGGAACAAAAATGAAACACACCTACCATGTACACGGAATGACCTGCAAGGGTTGTCGTAATCACGTAGCGCAAACACTTTCTAAAGTGCAAGGTGTGGTCAATGCGTCAGTCGATTTAGAAAATGCACAGGCAACTATCGAGATGGCATCTCACATTGCTATTGAAACCTTTCAAAAAGCGATGGAAGAGGACGGCGGCGCGTATAGTATTCATAAACTTGGAGAACAGCCTAAAACACCAGAAGTCAAAAAGGAAAAAGCTAAAAGAAAACGAACTGGAACGGGAACATTTTATTGTCCTATGCACTGTGAGGGCGATAAAACCTATGACAAACCAAGCGATTGCCCCGTATGCGGTATGGATTTAGTGCCTTTACAGGCAGATGCTTCTTCTGAAGAGAATACTTACAAAAAACTCTTAAAGAAATTTTGGATAGCAATAGGGTTTACTTTACCGATTTTCTTTATCGCGATGAGCGAAATGATCCCTAATAATCCACTTTACGATGTGATGGAACAAAAGTGGTGGAATTGGGTTCAGTTTGCACTGTCAATTCCCGTTGTGTTTTATGCCACGTGGATGTTCTTTGAGCGCGCCTATAAAAGCATAAAAACGTGGAACCTCAACATGTTTACCCTCATTGGCATTGGCGCCAGCGTGGCGTGGTTATTTAGTGTTTTCGGAATATTGTTCCCAGACTTCTTCCCTGTCCAATTTAAAACCGATTCTGGCGCCGTACACGTTTATTTTGAAGCGGCCACGGTAATTCTCACGTTAGTGTTAATGGGGCAGGTTTTAGAAGCAAGAGCACACAGCAAAACGAATTCCGCTGTAAAAGAATTACTGAAAATTGCACCCAACAAAGCCGTGCGTGTGGTAGATGGCACTGAAGAAGAGGTTGCCATTGATAAAATTGAAAAAGGCGATATTTTACGGGTTAAACCAGGTGAAAAAATTCCTGTAGACGGGGTAATTACCGAAGGCCAAAGCACCGTTGATGAATCTATGATTTCAGGCGAACCTATTCCCGTCGATAAAATGCAAGACGATAAGGTCAGCAGTGGCACTATAAATGGTAATCAGTCTTTTTTGATGAAAGCCGAAAAAGTGGGCAGCGAGACCTTACTTTCGCAAATTATACAGATGGTAAACGATGCTAGTCGCAGCCGCGCGCCTATTCAAAAATTAGCCGATACCGTGTCAGGATATTTCGTGCCAGTGGTGGTGATAATTTCTTTAATCACGTTTGCCGTTTGGGCAATTTGGGGGCCAGAACCCGCGTACGTGTTTGCCTTGGTAAATGCTATAGCGGTATTGATTATTGCCTGTCCTTGCGCATTGGGCTTAGCAACACCTATGTCGGTAATGGTTGGTGTTGGTAAAGGTGCTCAAAATGGCGTGTTGATTAAAAATGCCGAAGCGCTTGAAAAGTTAGACAAGGTAGACACGCTTATTGTCGATAAAACAGGCACTATTACCGAAGGAAAACCAACCGTTGAGAAAATAGGCGTATTTGCTTCAAATTTCAGCGACAGCCAAATACTACATTTTATTGCATCGCTCAATAGTGCCAGCGAACATCCACTTGCCGTAGCGACTGTAAAGTATGGCAAGCAACAGAGAATCGACATTTCAAAAACTGAAAACTTTAGTGCAGTAACCGGAAAAGGCGTGGAAGGAACCGTTGATGGCAAAAAGCTCGATTTAGGAAATGCCAAAATGATGGAGTATGCAAACGCGACTATTTCTGCAGAAATGGAAGCCGAAGCACAATCTTTTCAAAAACAAGGCAAAACCGTTTCTTATTTAGCCATAAATGGTGAAGTAGCTGGGTATGTCGTTATTGGTGATAAAGTTAAAGCAACCAGTGCTAAGGCTATTAAGGCGCTACAAGATAAAGGCATTGCTGTGATAATGCTCACCGGCGATAATCACGACACCGCCCAAGCAGTGGCCAGCGAGCTTAATCTTGCCGATTTTAAAGCGGGGATGTTGCCAGAAGACAAACTCAAAGAAGTCATAAAATTACAGCAACAAGGCAAAGTTGTCGCAATGGCTGGTGACGGTATAAATGACGCACCAGCACTAGCAAAAAGTGATGTTGGTATTGCTATGGGAACGGGAACTGACGTAGCCATTGAGAGCGCAATGATTACACTGGTTAAAGGAGATTTAAACGGCATTGTAAAAGCGAAGAATTTAAGTCACGCCGTGATGCGTAACATTAAACAGAATCTGTTTTTTGCTTTAATTTACAATGCACTCGGTATTCCTATAGCAGCAGGTTTATTATACCCATTTTTCGGCATATTATTATCGCCTATGATTGCAGCACTTGCTATGAGCTTTAGCTCTGTTTCTGTAATTACCAATGCACTACGATTAAAAACAAAATCAATTAATTAATAACTATCAAAACCAGAAAAAGATGGATTTAATCTCGGGGGCAGATCCAATGGTTAATTAAAACTTGCTTTTGCATCAATGCAGCTAAAGTCAATTGAACTCATAAGGCAAAGTAGACCTTCGCTTTTTTAAAAATTGACGGACTTTAACGGCTGCTTTTCGCTGATAGCAGTTAATCAAAAAATAAATTTACGCGTAGTGTTCAAAATTATGTCAATTTTTGCGTCATATTACATTTGCGCCGATAATCAGTTACCACAATTTCCAGCGCGGCCATAATATCAGTATCGGCTAGTTGTTGTTGCTCTAGTAACATAATAAGTTCCACCGCCAGCTTAACATGTACCGGAGCTTTCGCTAACCCGGTTGCCGCATCGCTAGTAGCGGTGGCTGCTGTGCTCACTTATTGCTATCCAGAAACTGCTGGGCGCGGCTTACCGCTTCTTTTACTTTCATCTGCATTTCAAAACGTTCACTTTGTGGTAAGTAAAACGACATATCAACCTCGTACCGAATGTAACGTGGTGGCAGTAAATTTAACGAAATACAGCATAAGTCTGCCAGGTATTCGCTATTTCTACTGCTGTCGAGTTCAAGTTCAACAATATGGTCTAGCAGTAATTTTTCGTAATAGTTATGAATATCATCATCCAGCTTCATTATTGCCTCATCAAGTTATAGTTAGCTGCCATTTAGCATAATCAGCTTAATGGCAAAACGCTAGACAAAGATTGAGTTAAGCACGTTGGCTGCTACAATGCCTTAGTTAAGATTAGCGGATAACGGCAATGCAAAAAAATACCACCCCATGTTACTACGGTGACTACCTGCAGCTGGATAAAATACTGACCGCGCAGGCTCCGGAAAGTGCGAAATATGCTAATGAAGCACATGATGAAACCCTATTTATTGTGGTGCATCAGGTGTATGAGTTATGGTTTAAACAAATTTTGCACGAATTAAAAGCGGTAATGGCGGTGTTTGCTGAGGCGGAAGTAAAAGATCAGCAACTTACGGGTATTGTGCATAAATTGAAGCGCGTGATCACTATTCAGCAATTACTTAACCAGCAAATTGCGGTAATTGAAACCATGACCCCGCAAGATTTTATGTCGTTTCGTGATTATCTGGTGCCGGCATCGGGCTTTCAGAGTGTGCAGTTTAAAATGCTGGAAATTGGGCTTGGTCTGAAAAGCGAATATCGGATTGATTTCGATAAAAACTCGTTTTACAGCCGTTTAAATGAAAAAGACCGGGACTTTTTGCAAGCACTTGAAACCGAGCCGAGTTTGTTTGAACGCATTGAAAAATGGCTGGAGCGGATGCCGTTTTTGCAATTAGACGATTTTAGCTTCTGGCAAATGTACCACAATGCTACCAAACAAATGCTAGACCATGACGCCACTACGGTAACGGCCATTGTGCAGATAGCCGAGCCAGAGCGGCAACTACAACTGGCTGAGATAGCGAAAACCCGAGCCAAATTTGCAGCCTTGCTAGATACAGAAAAGTATCAGGCGTTGCAGGAAGACGGCACATTCAGGCTTAGCCAGCAGGCGATGCTGGCGGCGTTGTTTATTAGTTTATATCAGGAAGAACCAGTGTTTAATTTACCGTTTCAATTGCTAACCTGCTTAACGGAGATAGATGAAAACCTAACGATTTGGCGTTACAAACATGCCATGATGGTGCAGCGGATGCTTGGCACAAAAATTGGCACTGGTGGCTCTTCCGGCCACGATTATTTAAAGCGTACCACCGAGAAAAACCGGATATTTACCGACTTATTTAATATGGCGACGTTTTTACTGCCTAAATCTGATTTACCGGTACTACCGCCGCAGGTTAAGCGTAAGTTAGGTTTTTATTTCGGCCCCGAGCGTTAAACCGCTGACCGCAAAAGCGGCCTTAAATAGCTGCATATGCAGTTCAGTTAAGGCGGCAACATCGCGCTGATATCCGCCGCCAATAACCGCTGCCACCGGAATATTTCGGCTGCGGCAAGCGTTCAGTACCATCAGATCGCGTTGATAAAGCGCTGCGGTGCTAATATTCAGCAGCCCGAGCTCATCTTGCTGATGAATATCCACGCCAGCATCAAATAGCACCAGCTCGGGCTGATGCCAGTTCAGCAGTGTTTCCAGGCTTTGATGAACGGCTTCTAAATAATCAGCATCACCACAGTGTTTAGCCAGGCCAATATCCCAGTCAGAGCGAATTTTTCGCGCCGGGAAGTTTTTTTCACAGTGAATTGACGCGGTAATAATGGCCGGTTCATCGCTAAAAATACCGGCCGTACCGTCACCCTGATGTACGTCTAAATCAAAAATAAGTACCTTGCTAAGCCCGCGTTGCAGCATGCTTTTGGCAGCAAAGGCTAAATCGTTAAACACACAAAACCCCGCGCCTTCTGCCGCGCGCGCATGGTGATAGCCTCCACTTAAGTGCACGGCTATACCGCGGCTAAGCGCCAGCTCTGCACACAGCCGGGTGCCGGCCACCGACACTAATGAGCGTTTAACCAGCGTATCTGACCAGGGAAAGCCAATGCGGCGCATGGCTTGTGGGCTAATGCTGCCGCTGCACATGCTGGCTATGTAATCGGGGCGGTGAACGTTGCTAAGCTCCCTGGCATTAATGGCGTCGGGCGTACTAAAAGCCGTGCTGCACAGGCCTTGCGCCAGTAAAGCTTGATACAAGGCGTGATACTTAGTAATGGGGTAGCGATGTCGCTCTGGTAGGCTAAGCGCGCTGTAGCAGGGATGATAAACCAGACCAGGAAAATAAGCCGCCATTACGGAACCTGCCGTTCACGTTGTAAAATGGTTTGTTCAACCTCGTTTATGGCTTTTCGGCAGCGTCCCAGCCTGGCATGTAATGCCAGTAACCGCCCAGCATTGTCAGCGCCACCATAACGCTCTGTTTGTTCAATCATGTCGAGCAAGCGACGCTCGAACTGCTGATAATCGGTAAGTTGTTGGTAAAGGCTAACGGCACTGGGCTGGCTGGCAGCAACGGGCGCTGGTTGCTCGCGGCGTATTCTGGTGCTTTGTTGAAATTTGCTGCGAATATGTTGATTACTAAAGGCCTGAGTTAGCGCATTAACTTGCGCGGCCAGATGCTCGGCCAAACGTTGACGACTGGCCGCAGACAAGCCAGATTGCACGGCACTAAGCCGTTGCAGGTTACGCTGAGCATCGGCTACATAATCGGTTAAATCAGGCGAATGGTAACTAAATAAACCGCTTTCAAACCAATCTTGTGGTTTGCCGGGCTTGCGTTGGCTGTCAATAACACTGGCTCGTTGATATAGCTCTGTTAATTGGCTTGCCAGCAGTTGCAGCGCATTCATGCGCCACTCCAGGCTTGCCACGCTAAGCGCAGGGCAATAGCAATAACCACAGTAATAAAAACCGGCCGGATAAACTTGCTGCCAAAGCGAATGGCGGAATGGGCACCAAGAAACGCGCCTAACATCAGGCACAGGCCCATGGCAATACCCAAGGTATAGTTAACATGACCTAACGCCATAAAAGCGATTAATGAAAAGCCATTGCTGATAAAATTCATGGTGCGTGCTACGCCGCTGGTTAGCAGCAGGTTGATTTTGTATAGCGCCATGCTCGACACCATCCAAAATGCGCCAGCACCTGGCCCGGCAACGCCATCATAAAAACCCAGTGTTAGTCCCTGTAGCCGTTGCTGCCAATATAACCGACTATTTTGCTCGGGAAGTTGCAGCCGGTCATCGGGTTGTATGCGGTTAAACAGTGTGTAAATGGCGGCCATTAATATTAGCACCGGCAATAGTTTTTCCAGCAAGGCGGTACTTAGTTGGTCTACTACCAAGGTGCCCAGTAATGCACCAATGGCGGTGTATATTAAGCTGCGCTGCCAGTAGCGGGGGTTAAATAAATGTTTTCGATAATAGGTTAGCGATGCGGTGAACGAGCCAAAGGTGGCTGCCAGCTTATTGGTGCCTAACACCACATGTGGCGGCAGCCCAGCCGTAAGTAAGGCGGGTACCGTTAATAAGCCGCCGCCGCCAGCAATAGCGTCTATGTAGCCGGCTATAAAGGCTACGGCGCACAGTACCAGTAGCAACTCGTGCGTCACTATTAGTTCATTAAACACGTTTTTATATCCTGTTAGTATTCAATTTTGCGGCGAAACGGTGGCAGGGTGTCCAGCATGGCTTTGCCATAGGGCTTGGTAACCAGCCGTCGATCCAGAATAACAATTCTGCCCTGATCCTGTTCTTGGCGCAGCAGTCTACCACAAGCTTGTACCAGTTTCTTCGCGGTAGCTGGTATGGCCAATTGCACGAACGGGTTACCACCTTTTTTGGTAATAGCCTCGCTCATCGCGGCCTCAAGTGGCGAAGTAGGCACCGCAAAAGGCAGTTTAGTGATAACCAGATTAGTTAATAACTTACCCGGTAAATCTAAGCCCTCAGAAAAGCTCTGGGTGCCAAATAAAATACTGGTGCGGTTGTGCTGACACTGCTGCTGATGCAGGCTAAGTAATGATTGGCGCGAGGCTTCACCTTGCACCAATAAAGAAAAGCCTTTTTTTCTTAACGCCTCAGCCACTTGCTGCATTTGCCAGTAAGAGGCAAATAGCACCAGGCTACCTTGTTGCTCGGGTAAATAACGTGGCAACAGGCTTATTAACTCGTCAGTGTAACCACTAGATGTGGGTTCATGTTGCATTTTAGGTAGAATAATCACTCCATTTTGCTGATAGGCAAAAGGCGAGTCTACCCTCAGTGTTCGCAGCCCTGGATGCTCGGTTAACCCTAACTCATATTTAATATGCTCAAACGAATTTAATACTGTTAGCGTGGCAGAGCATAAAATACAGGCGTAGGCTTGGGCAAACAGTAAATGCTCCAGTGTATTTGCGACACTTAACGGGCAGGCATGGGCCGTTAATTGCTGTTGTTCATCGCGTACCAGCCAGCGTGCCTGAAACGCAGGCTCTGCCTGAGGCTTAGCAAAAAGCTGCCATAACGCCTGTTGTTGCTCTAGTTTTTGTGCTTGATGGCTAAGGTCTTGCAGTAGTTTGCTTTGGCTTTTGCGCTTGGCCTTAGTAAATGCCACTTCAGCTATCGCGCTACTAATTTTTTCCAGTACATTTAATGCTTTTTGGGCGCAGCTGGCAATTAGCTCAGCTTGTTGTTGCCACAGTTTAGGCAGTGCAGCATGCTCAAAACGATATTCTTTCTGCTCTGCCCCGGTAAACCAGCGGCTTTGCGCTTCAGCCACACTGCGCTCGATAGGTTTTAACAAGCCGAGTAATTCGTTACGCAGATCATCCAGTTTTAATAAGTCTTTTAAACTGGTGTCGGGCAGGCTTTGTATTAACTGCTGAGCCAATTGTCCTAACTTATCCAGCCACAGCTGCGGTTGGGTTAGCTGAGCAAACGCCGCAAAATAATCACGGCCACACGCGGGCAAATGATGCGCCTCATCAATGACATAAATACAGTCTTCCGGTGCCGGTAAAATAGCGTTACCGGCCGCTAAATCTGCTAATAATAAGCTGTGGTTAACCACTAACACCTGAGCATCACTAATTTCAGCGCGGGCTAAATGAAACGGGCAGTGCTGATGGCGTTTATCATGCTTACTGCAGTGATAAGGATCAGCGCTTATGCTATGCCACAAGGCATCATCTAATGCTGCTGGTAACGTATCTTTGTCACCCAGCCAGCTACGTTGTTGCCAAGCCTGATAAAGCGTTTCCAGCATGGCAAATTGGTTTCGCTCGGTGCTGGTGAGTAAGTCGGGTTGCACTATTTGTTGTTTTAAACGTTCAATACAGGCATAACGCGAGCGGCCTTTTACCAGATTATAGTCAAACTCAATACCGCTGTGCTGCCGGAAAAAAGGAATGTCTTTGTTGATCAGTTGCTCTTGCAATGCAACAGTTGCTGTGGCAATAACCAATGTCTTTTTTTGGGCCAGGGCGCAGGGCAGAGTAGCCAACAAATACGCCAGTGACTTGCCGGTACCAGTGCCGGCTTCTATTAACCCAATCCGGTCATGCCGATGGTACTGGCCAGCAACAATATTGGCCATTTCTGCAATCAGTTTATTTTGACCCGGCCGGTTATGATAATTCGGTAACGCCGTTTTAAACTTTAGCTGGGCATCACGTATTTGCTGTTTTAATGTTTCAGATAACATTTGTGGTTTGGGCTGTTCAGTTAACATTCGCTGGCTATATTGCCTGTATAGACGTACAGTTTTTTGATTGTAACCAGTCAATTGCTTTTTAGCAAAGCCCCTCTTTACCGCTTACCGTTTATTTAATGCCCGGTTTGTCACTTTAGTTCGTGCGGACAATGAAATGCTTTTAAGGCATATATAGGTAAAGTGTAAATTTTTGTTTACCTCCAGCCTGTGGGTCTTAATCTTTAATAAGCCATAAAAAGGGCTTGTATGGCCTTTTATGGTACTAATTCGCGGTAAGGCAGCGTGTTTAAGTGGTTTCAGTGCCATTTTGGGGCAGAATTGCTCAGTAAATGGAATTGTTTAAATATTGTTCAAAATAAACGCTGACAGCATAAAAACAAAATTGTTCATTAAAAGCTGTTGACCCTATGGAAAAATACCGTTTATTATCAGGGGGCGACAAATCGGCTTAAAACCGAGATGAATGGAGTGCCAATCGTTTCTAAAAGATTGGACACTGTTAAAAATAGAATCACTAGCGAGATAGTGGTCCAGGGAGAAATAAATGTATACAAATAATAAATTAAGCAAAGCTGTGCGCTTAGCTATCGCTTTCGGTGCTGTATCAACCGCTGCTTTTACTGCATCAGTTACTGCAGCAGAAGAAGATGAAGCGGCCAAGGTAGAACGTATTGAAGTTACTGGTTCACGTATCAAGCGTACTGACTTAGAGCAATCAGTTCCTGTTACCGTTATCGACCGGGTTGCTATTGACTTCTCAGGTCAAACTTCAGTAGCTGACTTAATTCGTAATACCACGTTCAACTCATCAGGTTCTTTCCGGCCGCAGTCAGGTAGTTCAGCCCAGGGTATATCTCAGGTTGACTTACGTGGTTTAGGTGCTTCACGTTCATTAATACTAATTGATGGTCGTCGTTTACCTAAGTCACCTTCTACTGGCAGCTCACAGGATTTGAACTCAATTCCTATGGCAGCGGTAGAGCGTATTGAGATTTTGTCTGATGGTGCATCAGCTGTATACGGTTCTGACGCCATTGCCGGGGTAATTAACATTATTACCCGTAAAGATTTCAACGGCGTTGAACTGCGTATCGGCGGCTCTGACGTTAGTATTCCTAACGAAGGTGGTGACCGTGAAGAAGGTTCAGCCGTATTCGGTTCAAGTTCTAATAACGCCAGTGTAGTTGGTGGTGTTTCGTGGAACAACCGGGACATTATTTTTGAAAACGCCTATGATTGGGTTCAGCCAGGCGGCTCAAGTTTTGGTGTAAACTGGGCTATGCCGAATGGCTACCGTGGTGTAAATCCTACCACTGGTGCTCCAATTGCTGGCGGTCAAAAATCTATTATTTCTGAAGCAGCGTGTAATAGCTTAGAAAACTTTTTCTACCTAAGTTCAGGCGCCTGTGCCTACAACTTTAATGCGACTAATGCTAACGAAGCCTCTACTGGTAACCAGGCAGGTTTTGTAAAAGCAGAATATAACATTAATGATGATTGGAAAATTTTCTCTCATACTTTAATTTCAAAAACCAAGTCTTTTGGCCGTTATGCACCATCGTTAAACGATGCTGGCGATGCCGCAAGAATGTCTGCTTCAAGCATTAACAACCCAACTAACCCAGCCAGCCCATTCTATGAAGCGCCACAAGATGGTAGAGGTAACCGCGATGTTGGTTTCCGTCACCGTTTTGCTGCCTTAGGTAACCGTGATAACGAATCTGATAACTGGTCAACTGACTTCCTAGTCGGCGCTGAAGGTTCAATCGGTGATATCATCGTTGATTTTGGTGCACGTAAAAACAAAACCAAAACCTACGGAATTGGCCGTAACTACTTAATGGGCTCTAACGCCCGTCGTGCGGTTGATAGCGGTGCTTATAGGTTAAATGACCCGTTTGGCACGCGTTTTACTACTGATACAGACAAAAAAGCCTACCAAGACTTATTAAATGGCCTAAAAGTAACCACAGCTCGTATTGGTACTTTCGATCAGGAAGAAGTGTTTGGTTCAGCGTCATTTGATGTTATGGACACTGATGCGGGTGCCATTCAAATGGTTGTTGGTGCAGAATACCGTAAAGAAGATTACTCAGATACCTACGATTCGTTATCAGAAGCGGGTCAGGTTGGTGGTTCAGCCGGTAACAGTGCTGGTGGCGGTCGTAACCTGAAAAGTGCTTATGCTGAAGCGTTAATTCCGGTAATGGATGGTTTAGAGTTCTCAGTAGCTGGTCGTTACGACGAATACTCTGACTATGGCAATGACTTCTCGCCAAAAATATCAGTACGTTACGAGCCATTAGATGGCTTAGTATTACGTGGCTCTTACGGTGAAGGTTTCCGTGCGCCGACGTTAGATATTTTAACGCAAAAACCAGCACCTGGTAACCCAAGTGTATCTGATGACCCATCTTGCTTAAACTTAGGTTTAGCAGCAGGTTGTGCTGTTCAGGTTAGTGCTATTACCCTTGCTAACCCAGAAATTAGCTCAGAAACCTCTAAGCAGTTGTCTTTAGGTGTGGCTTACCAGCCAACCGAGTGGTTTAACTTCTCTGCTGACTACTACGATATTGAAATCAGTAACTTAATCCGTTTCTTCGGTGCCGGCACTATTTTAACGCGTGAACAGTCAGGTCAGCCAGTACCAGCAGGATTAGGCGTTGCGCGTTTGCCAAACGGTGGTATTGAGTTAATTACTCAAGGTAATGCTAACGAAGGTAAGTGGGCAATTACCGGTCTTGATTTTAGTGTTAACACTAACTTCGATTTCGGTGCCATTGGTCGTTTAAAGCAGACGTTACAATTAAGCCACCGTTTAAGCAGCGAAATTGATGGTGGTCGTAACGTAATTAACGATGAGGGTGATCCGCGTCAGCGTGCTTCATTGTCAAACGTTTATGTTTACGAAAACTTAGACTTTGCCTGGAACATTAATATGGTCGGTTCACAGTTTGAAAATACTGATCAAGTTCCTGGTCAGCCTGGTCAGGTAGTTCGTTCTGGTCACGTTGGTTCTTGGGTAACGCATGATATGCAGTTAAGCTATACCTTACCTACCAATACTAAGATTTCTGTTGGTGCGCAAAATATATTTGAAAAAGCGCCTCAGCTGAAAGGCTTTGATGGTCGTAACTATAACTTCAATTTATATGATGCTTATGGTCGTATAGCGTATGTTCGTTTATCACAGTCTTTCTAAACTTATAGACTAAGTAAATGTATAGTTAGCTAATAAAAGGCGGGGTTTCCCCGCCTTTTTTCTATTTAAAAATCTGAAAAAGGGGTGCACTTTGCAGCATTGGGATAATTATTGGCAAAAAACCAAAACACTAAATAGTTTTGCAGAAGGGGAGCAAGGGTTGGGATACGCCGGCGATATCGCCCGGTTTTGGCAGCAAATTTTTACTACACTGCAGCCTAACGCCAGTATCTTAGACTTGGCTACGGGCAATGGTGGTTTAGCCGTATTAGCATTGCAAACGAATGATCGTTTTGTGGTTACTGCTACTGACAAAGCTAATATTGCGCCATTGCAATTATTTAGCAGGCAAGACGCCAGCTATAAATACCTTAAAAAAATCCAATTTTTTGGCAATATGCCCTCTGAAAGGTTAACCTTTGCAGCTGCCGAATTTGATATGGTAATCAGCCAATTTGGTTTTGAATATGCTGAACCCGCCGCGACACTACAGCAATTATATCGAATTTTAACGCCAGTCGGTAAAGCGGTAGCCTTGGTACATCATGCAGATTCTTTTATATCACTCGATTGTCAGGTTGGTTTAGCCGTATTGCCGGTATTTACGGCAGCTGATGGCTTATTAGCCAAAGCACAAGCGTTCGCCATATTTTGTAAGCCTCTGCAACAGTTCACCGATTTATCAGCGCAGCAGCAGCAGTTGCTTAAGCAACACAGTAATTTGTTATTAAGCGCTTTTATGGCAACACAGCAGTTATTTAGCGGCGATAAACTAGACTGGTTTAATGTTATGGCAAAAGATCTGGTGCCGGCACTAAGCAATTGGCGCTGCCTTTCTGAAGACACTATTACTACCCTTGTGCATAATTTAACCGATTTTAAGCAGCGGCTGACTGATCAATTAGCGGCGAGCTGGAATACAGCGCAAATAAAACATATACAGAAAATTGCCGAGCAACAGGGCTTTGTAGTGTCAGTTGCTACCTTAGATAGTGCTGAAGGCAAGCTTTGCTGGGTATTTAAGCTTGCTAAAAAAGTAAAAGAAAATAATGACACTGGAGAATATATAAATAATTAATGTAAACAGCTTAAAGAGATAGTTTGCCTGTATTTGCGATGAACTGCGGAACTTATTGTTGACCCTTGCTTAATCCTTAAGTACGACTAGGATTAGTGATTGTAAGCTATTGCTAACAATATCTTAACTGGGACCGGCTTGGATAATGTAGTACCAAGACTACATAAAACAAGAATTGCTTTTACCTAAGGCAATCCAGGGATATTTACATGTTTACAAATAGCAAACTTAGCAAGGCCATGCGGCTGGCTGTTACTTTTGGTGCAGTATCAAGCATGCTGGTAATGGGCGCTGCCAATGCTCAGGAAGAACAAAAAGCTGAACAAATAGAACGTATTGAAGTTACTGGCTCACGTATCTTGCGTGAGGTTGCAATCGCCCCATTACCGGTTAGTATTGGTTGACAAAAAGCGGCACGTTGCCAGTTCCTCTGGTACCTCTTCAGTTGATACCAACACCATTCCAAGCTCATGGATTGACCGGATAGAAATTATCACTGGCGGCGCCTCTGCCGTGTACGGTGCTGATGCAGTAACCGGTGTAGTTAACGTTGTCTTGAAAAAAGATATTACTGGCTTAAATGTTAGTACTATTAAAGGTTTTGCTGATAATAGTTCTTATCAGAATGAAAAGTATACTTTCTCTTATGGCCAGGATTTTGCCGATGGTCGTGGTAATGCCGCGTTTTCGCTTGAATATAATTCGCAGAATTCATTAAATGCACTTGATAACCCTTGGACCGCAACTTCTTACACCGCGTTTCCATACGCCCTGGCTACCGGTATGCAACGTCCGGCAGATAAAGTTAATGATGAGGCTTTTCCAGATCATATTACCTTACCGAATGCTGGTTTCTATGTTATCTCAAACCAAGGCACAGTATGGGACCCCTTCACAGGTGACATTTTAGGCTTGTTTTATTCAGACAGCTCTTTGCCCGATGTATATGCTGGTCCCTTGTCTGACGCTGACAATTTCGCAAGTCCGCGGTGTGATTTTATAAACCTTCAACAGTACAGTGAAGTACAACCAAAATTTGAACGTGTTAACTACAATTTTAAAACAAATTACGATGTTGCTGACGAATTAAATGCTTATTATCTTGCTACTAACGGTAAAAAAGCATGTTGAAGTGGATATTAAATACCGATATTTATATTCTTAGCCGGGGGTTTTGTGGTAAATGCGCTTTTGGCGCTGTTCAAAGCGGTGTAAATTCATTACCATATGACCCCTTAAATATATTCATTATTCGTAAAGAGTGTAGAGAATGGCCGACGAAAATTTTAAAGATCCATTTAATGTTTGGCAGTTTCTGGCATTTGTAGCCATTTTTGTGGTGTTGCTTTGTCTGGTGCCAATAGTGCGCTGGTTACAAATTCTGCTTTAATAAAAAGTGGTAGGCCGCAGGAGTTTGTCAATATAGGTATCACCATGAATTTTATACAGTTATCGACCGAATTAAAACAAGTGATCAAAACCGTACCTGATTATCCTAAACCAGGTATTACTTTTCGTGATGTTACCAGCCTGATGCAGGATGGCCCGGCATTTAAAAAAGTGATTGATGCTTTTGCGCTTTACTATGCTGACAAAGGCATAGACAAAATTATTGGTACTGAATCACGCGGCTTTATTTTTGGCGCACCGCTCTCTTATGCGTTAGGTATTCCTTTTGTGCCCGTGCGTAAGCCCGGAAAGTTACCACGCGAGCGTATTTCGCAGCGTTACACCCTGGAATACGGTGAAGATGCTCTTGAGCTGCATGCCGATGCAATAGATGCCAATGATAAGGTGTTACTGGTTGACGATTTGCTGGCAACGGGTGGCACTATTGATGCTACCGTGCAACTGGTGCGACGCTTAGGTGGTATTGTCGAGCATGCTGCTTTTGTTATCAGTTTGCCTGCACTTGGTGGGGTAAGCCGCTTAGAGGCGCTGGGGTTAAATATCTTAAGTCTGGTTGAGTATAACGGCGAATAAGTTTAGGCTAGAGCCAGTTTACTTATCTGGGTATCAGACGTAGCATGAGTTATCAGGTTTTAGCACGAAAATGGCGGCCAAAGCAGTTTGCTGAATTGGTTGGCCAGGGCCATGTAAAAACAGCACTGAGCAATGCTTTAACCAGCAGTCGCTTGCATCATGCGTATTTATTTACCGGTACCCGTGGCGTAGGTAAAACCACCATTGCCCGTATATTTGCTAAAAGTTTAAATTGTGAAACTGGTATTACGGCTACCCCTTGTGGCGTTTGCAGTGCTTGCAAAGAAATTGATGCCGGTAATTTTGTCGACTTATTAGAAATTGATGCGGCCTCGCGAACGAAGGTAGAAGATACCCGCGATTTATTAGACAACGTGCAATATGCGCCAAGCCGTGGCCGCTTTAAAGTTTACCTGATTGACGAAGTGCATATGCTGTCCCGTCACAGTTTCAATGCCCTGCTAAAAACCCTGGAAGAACCACCACCGCATGTTAAATTTCTGTTGGCCACTACCGATCCACAGAAACTGCCGGTTACGGTGCTGTCCCGTTGCTTACAATTTAGTTTAAAAGCATTAAGTCCGGATCAAATTGCCGGCCATTTGGCTCACGTGTTAACGGCAGAAAACATTCAGTTTGACACTGCTGCGCTGCCTTTACTGGCAAAAGCAGCTAATGGCAGTTTACGCGACTCGCTCAGTTTAACCGATCAAGCTATTGCTCAAAGTAACAGCCAAATTAGCCTGGAAGCAGTAAGGGATATGCTGGGGTTTTTAGATCAGCAATTTGCCAGTGCCATTCTGGGTGCCATTCTTAACCAGGACTACCCGGCAATGCAGACTGAACTGCAAGCGTTAATTAGCCAGCATAGTGATTACAGCCGGGTACTGGATGATATGCTCAGCCTGTTACATCAAGCGGCAATGACACAGTTAGCCCCTGCTGCGGCGCAATTATCTGAGCAACCAGATTTTGTAGCGGCATTGGCTAAAAATCAAAGCCCGGAGGCATTACAGCTGTATTACCAGTTATTAATTAGCGGTAAACGGGAACTGAGCTTTGCCCCTGACGAGCGCACCGGCCTTGAAATGGCGTTATTGCGGGCACTGGCATTTGTGCCAATACCCGCCAGCAACATGACTGCGGCAACCGTAAGCCCTGTTTTACCGCAACGGCATGCACAGCCAGCAACAATACAGCCCTCGCCAGTAACTGCGCAGACAGCAACTGAGCCGCCAGCAACTGCACCGCTGTTGGCTGAAACGATACCCGCCAGCCAGCAACCTGACAGGCTTTTGTCTCCCGGCAGTAGTATAGATCCGTTAACGGCCAGCATTATTAAACGTCGGGGCCTTGCTGTCGACGCAGCAGTAGAGGCCAAGCCGCCAAAAAAGTCTGAGCACCGGCCAGTGCCGGTGCCCGCAGCAGCTGCAATATTATTGACCCGGTCAGAATCTGAGGCCGTTATGGCAAAAAACATAGCGTATGTGGATGAGCCTGAAGATGAGTACGAACCGCTGCTGGCGGATGATCCAAACCATGCTGCTATGCTTAATACGTTGTGGCAGCAGAGTGAGCAACCAGCTGAAACGGCTAGCATATTTAATGGCGAGATTAATCAGCAGAATTTTTCAATTCGTTACGCCGCAGAGGTAGATAGCTGGGCGGCGTTAATTGAAACGTTGCCGGTGGGCGGCCTGATGCGTTTATTTTTATTAAACAGTGCCATGCAATTAGAACAGCAACAAATTAAGCTTGAAGTACAGCAAAGCCAGCAGCATTTGGATAACCCTGAGTTTCGGCATGAATTGCAAGGTCTACTGTCACAAGGGTTTGGCCGCCAACTTCAGTTGCAGTTAAACTATAGTAATCAGATACCGCAGAGCCCGTTGGCTATTCAGCAGCGGATTGAGCAAGAACGTATTAGTTATGTTACCCGGTTAATGCAGAATGACCCAAACGTACAGCAACTACAACAGCAGTTTGATGCCAGCTTATTGCCAGACACCTTGCAGGTAAACTAGCATCTGCTAACGTGAACGGCTTAACTTGTAATTTTTGGCGCAACTGACTATCTTGACGCCAGTAATTTTAAAAGAGAGATAAAATCATGTTTAAAGGCGGAATGGGCAATATTATGAAGCAGGCGCAAGCCATGCAGGACAAAATGCAGAAGGTGCAAGCTGAGATTGCCAATATGGAAGTGACTGGTGAATCGGGTGCTGGCCTGGTAAAAATTACCATGACCGGTAGCCATAACGTGCGCCGGGTACTAATTGATGACAGCTTACTGG
The DNA here is from genome assembly GCF_000987765.1 of Arsukibacterium sp. MJ3. GTDB lineage: Bacteria > Pseudomonadota > Gammaproteobacteria > Enterobacterales > Alteromonadaceae > Alishewanella. The sequence goes on along the minus strand of NZ_LAHP01000003.1, from coordinate 163,531 downwards.
CCGATGATAAAGACATGCTGGAAGATTTAATCGCGGCGGCATTGAATGACGCAGTGCGCCGGGTAGAAGATAATAACAAAGAGCAAATGGCCAAAGTGACTGGTGGCATGCAATTACCACCGGGTATGAAGTTACCGTTTTAACTAAGTAATATCTAAAGTCGTTAACAAGGTAGCAAAGTAGTATGAGTAAATTGGCACCTTTAGTGCAGCAATTAATTGAAGCGTTGCGGGTTTTGCCCGGAGTAGGGCCAAAATCGGCGCAGCGTATGGCGTTTCAGCTACTGGAGCGTAACCGTGAAGGTGGCGAGCGGTTGGGTGCAGCATTAACTAACGCTATGCTGAAAGTGGGCCATTGCCAAAGTTGCCGTACTTTTTGTGAAACAGACCTATGCGCGTTGTGTGCTGATCCACTGCGCCAGCAAGCCGGCACCCTATGCATTGTAGGGTCGGCGTCAGATCAGCTGGCGATAGAACAAACCGGCCAGTTTAATGGGCTTTACTTTGTACTGATGGGCTATATTTCACCGCTGGATGGCATAGGCCCGGCTGAACTCGGGCTGGACCGCTTAGACAAACAGCTGGCTAAAGGTCAGATAACCGAAGTTATTCTAGCCACCAACCCTACAGTTGAGGGTGATGCCACCGCGTTTTTTCTGGCAGAGTTATGTTACAAATACCAAATAGCCGTAACCCGTTTAGCGCAGGGGGTGCCTGTAGGTGGCGAGCTGGAATACATTGACGGTAATACACTGTCTCATGCTTTTAGTGGTCGAAAAGCCTTCTGAGCTGTTTGCTGCCGGTTAGTCACTGCACGGCATTGCTATTCTCTTTTAACTGCAAACTTGATCTTTTCTATGCTTGAATTCTGTAGCGGGCTACCCCATATAGTTGTCAACTGATGGGCGCATTAGCGCCTTTTATTCTGACTACCACTACGTTCGAGGACCTAATAATGAGTGATAATACTGCCACTAACCCTGGACAGAAGCAGACTCATGGCTTTCAGGCTGAAGTAAAACAACTGCTTAACCTGATGATCCATTCACTGTATTCCAATAAAGAAATATTTCTGCGTGAATTGGTATCAAATGCCTCTGATGCCGCCGACAAGCTGCGTTTTCTGGCCTTATCTGACTCCAGTTTGTATGGCGATGATGGTGAGTTAAAAGTACGGATAAGCCTGGATGAGAAAAACCGCACTCTAACAATTAGCGATAACGGCATTGGTATGTCCGAGGCTGAAGTTATTTCACACCTGGGTACAATTGCCAAATCAGGTACTAAGGAGTTTTTCTCGCAACTATCAGGTGATCAAAGCAAAGATTCTAAGTTGATTGGACAATTTGGTGTCGGTTTTTATTCAGCGTTTATTGTTGCCGATAAAGTAACAGTACGTACCCGTAAAGCTGGCGAAACGACAGCAGTAGAATGGGAATCGGCGGGTGAGGGTGACTATACCTTGGCGCCTATTACCAAAGATGGTCGTGGTACTGACATTACTTTGCATTTACGCGAAGGTGAAGATGAGTTTTTAGGCCGTTGGAAAGTAGAAAGCATTATTACTAAATACTCTGACCATATTAGTATTCCGGTAGAGATGTGGCAGGAAGGGGCGCCGGAGACGGAAGAAGATGGCGAGAAAATTCCGGCTACCGAGGGTAGCTGGCAGGCGGTTAATAAAGCCACTGCGATGTGGACCCGCGATAAGTCGGAGCTAACCGAGCAGGAATACCAAGAGTTTTATAAGCACATTTCGCATGATTGGAGTGAGCCTCTAAGCTGGAGCCACAACAAAGTAGAAGGCAGCAGTAATTATACCAGCTTGTTGTATGTGCCTAAAAAAGCTCCTTTTGATATGTGGAACCGGGAAGCCAAGCACGGTTTAAAACTATATGTGCAACGCGTCTTTATTATGGACGATGCTGAACAGTTTATGCCCAGCTACTTACGGTTTATTAAAGGGGTGCTCGATTCCAGCGATTTGCCGTTAAACGTGTCGCGGGAAATTCTGCAGGATACAAAAGTGACCCAAAGCCTGCGTAAAGGCTGTACCAGCCGCACCTTGAAAATGCTGGAAAAGCTAGCAAAAGATGCTGAGCAATATCAGGTGTTTTGGGATGAGTTTGGTCAGGTATTAAAAGAAGGTCCGGCTGAAGATATGGCCAACAAAGAGCAAATAGCGGGTTTACTGCGCTTTGCCTCCAGCCATAATGATGACGCCACCCAAAATGTGTCATTAGCAGACTATATTGGCCGGATGAAAGAAGGTCAGGACGAGATTTACTATGTGGTTGCTGACAACTACCAGGCGGCTAAACATAGCCCGCATCTGGAAGTGTTCCGCAAAAAAGGGTTGGAAGTGTTGTTACTGTCTGATCGGATTGATGAGTGGTTAATTCAGCACGTGTCAGAGTTTAATGACAAAAAATTGCGTTCAGTGGCAAAGGGTGGTTTAGATTTGTCTAAACTGGACGATGACGAAACCAAAAAAGCACAGCAGGAAACGGCAGAAGCGTTTGCCAGTGTACTACAGCGGTTTAAGGCTGCACTTGGCGACGAAGTAAAAGAAGTGAAGGTGAGCAACCGTTTAACCGACAGCCCGGCCTGCGTAGTAACCGACGAGCACGATATGAGCACTCAGATGTTAAAGCTGATGGAGTCGGTTGGGCAGAAGGTGCCTGAAGTAAAACCTATTTTTGAATTAAACCCGGAGCATCTGCTGGTAAAACATATTGTTGATGAAGCCGATGATGCACGCTTTAATGAGTGGGCTCATGTGCTGTTTGAACAAGCATTACTGGCTGAGCGCGGTAGCTTAAAAAATCCTGCAGGTTATGTTACAAGGTTAAATAACTTATTATTGTCTTTAGCAAAGTAACGGTTTAACGTGCAGTAAAGGCCCGATAGATGCCATGGCGTTGTCGGGCTTTTTATTTTGCAGCAGGCAGTAGTCTATGCTGTGGCGGATTGAGGGCATAAAACCGTTACTTTCGCTGGTTTTACCGGGTAAATAGCGCCAGAGCTTGCAGTTACTCAGGCTAGCGACTAAAGACGAGCAAATACGCTGCCTCAGCGAGTCGCCGCAGACAAATTTCTTGTCTCAGCCAGCGCATTGTGTAAAGATTCAGCCTAATAAATATTTGAATAATCCGAGAACACGAGGGTGTTGCTATGCGTATCATTTTGTTGGGGGCGCCGGGTGCTGGTAAAGGAACCCAGGCACAGTTTTTGATGAATAAATATGGGATCCCACAAATTTCTACCGGCGATATGTTGCGGGCAGCGATAAATGAAGGTACCGAATTAGGGCTGGCAGCTAAGCAGGTAATGGATGCCGGCCAGTTAGTTTCAGATGACATTATTATTGGTTTGGTAAAAGAGCGAATTGCTAAAGCAGATTGTAGCAAAGGCTTTTTGCTGGACGGTTTTCCGCGCACTATTCCACAAGCCGACGCCATGCAAGACAATGGCGTGTTGGTTGACCATGTTATTGAGTTCGATGTGCCAGACGATGTTATCGTCGAGCGGATGAGTGGTCGTCGGGTTCATCCCGCGTCCGGTCGCGTTTATCATATTAAGTACAATCCGCCTAAGGTAGCAGGCAAAGATGATGAAACCAGTGAACCCTTGGCGATCCGCGCTGATGATGTTGAAGCGACTGTGCGTAAGCGGTTAGCCATTTATCATGAACAAACTGAGTTGTTGGTAGGTTATTATCGAAAGGCGGCTGCAGCAACTGATACCCAATATCACTATGTTGATGGCACCCAGCCAGTAGAGGACATTAGTGCGCAACTGGTGAGGCTGTTAGATTAAAATATTACTTTCAATTATCAGGCTGTTTTGCCTGTTTACCTAAAAAAATAACGCCCTCAAATGAGGGCGTTATTTTTGGGCGAATAAGGTGGGTTAGAAGCGCTATTGCATCATCAGCGTTAAGCCTTTTTTAATAGCTGTCCCAATGCCGTTAGCGCGGCGTCGTAATCTGGCTCTTGCGCCAATTCCGGTACCAGTTGCTGGTAACGCAAGGTGCCGCTGCTGTCTATTAGCAAAATAGCCCGGGTAAGGATGCCCATGTCTTTAATCAGTAAGCCATAGTTACTGCCAAAATCGCGCCAGACCGCATCAGATAGCACGGCCATATCGGCAACTTGTTCTTGCTGACAATAACGTTTTTGCGCAAAAGGTAAGTCGGTACTTATGGTTAATAACACCACATTATCGGGCAAATTGGCCACTTCACTATTAAAGCGTTTAGTTTGCAGCGAACAGATGCCAGTATCAATGCTGGGCACAACACTAATTAAAATCGTTTTACCGCTAAACTTACTTAGTTGTACGGTTTTAAAGTTGTTGTCTACTACTTTAAAGGCAGGCGCAGTTTGGCCGATTTTAAGTTCTTGCCCTAACAAAACTACGGGTTGGTTACCTGCTTTCACGTCACTGACTCTGCTAGGCAACTGGGCGGTAATATCAACGGCTTGTGCCATAGTGCTTAGTATGCAAAGGGTCAACAGTGCCGCCAGCGAGGAGTATGTTTTGATTCGAGTAAACATAATGGATGTCCTAATTGTTTGGGCTCTAATAATAATAAAGCAAATAACGTAATTTAATTGATGTAAATGCTGTTATCGCTGGTGGTTTTGCGTCTATTATAAACACAATTAGTGTTTACGTGAGTGCCCAATGACCACCGCAGTATTAATATGTGATGACTCCAACCTGGCACGGAAACAACTTGCCAGGATTTTACCACAGGACTGGCAGGAGCGGGTTCATTTTGCTGGTCATGGCGCTGATGCCCTGGCCACACTGGAGAAAGAACCAATAGACTGGTTATTTCTCGATTTAAACATGCCAATAATGGATGGCTATCAGGTGCTCGCCGAATTAAAAAAACGACAGCTGGATGTCAAAGTCGTGGTGGTATCGGGTGATGTGCAACCAGAAGCATACCAACGCGTGATGGCGTTGGGTGCCATCGATTTTATTCGTAAACCAGTCGATACTGCCAAGTTGCAAGCCATTATGCAAAGTGCCAGCTTGCGCCAGCCGGCCGCACCACGGCAAACACCACGTAATAGCGATACTGAGCTTAATGCTGAAATGCGTGATGTGTTCCAGGAAATTACTAACGTAGCAATGGGCCAGGCCGGCGACTTATTGGCGCGCTTGCTGAATGTCTTTGTTAAGCTGCCCATCCCTAATGTTAATGTTATTGAAGTCAGTGAATTGCACATGGCGTTAGCCTCGGTCGAGCAGCATTCCTCTACTTCTGCAGTGTGCCAGGGTTTTATTGGTGGTGGGGTAGCAGGCGAAGCGTTGCTTATTTTAACTGACTCCAGTTTTAAAGATATTGCCAGCTTGCTGAATTTTCAGGGTGATTTAACGCCGTCGACTGAGCTGGAACTGTTGATGGATGTTGCCAATATTCTGATAGGCTCAGTACTAAAAGGTATTGCAGAACAATTAGATATGAGTTTTAGCCAGGGCCATCCTGTGGTGCTTGGCCAACATGCGCCTGTTAGCGAATTGATTAAGGCTAACGCCCGGCGCTGGCGTAAAACATTAGCGATAGAACTTAGCTATGGTATTGAAAACTACAATATTAACTGCGATTTACTGTTACTCTTTACAGAGGACAGTGTCAAAACCATGAAGCACAAAGTTGCTTTTTTACTGGAAGAATAACCATGAGTTTAACCAATGCCGAGTTTGATGCATCCGAAATTCATTGGTTAATGGATATGTTTCAAACTGTAGATGTCGGGCTGGTCGTATTAAATAGCGATTATCGGATCCAGGTTTGGAATGGTTTTATGGAAAGCCATAGTGGTCTCACCCCGCGTCAGGTTCGAGAGCGCTACTTATTTGATTTATTTCCAGAAATTGATGAACAGTGGTTAAGGCGTAAATGTGATCCGGTGATGTTGCTTAAAAATCGTGCTTTTACTATTTGGGAACAGCGGCCGTATATTTTTAAATTTAAAAATTACCGGCCTATTACCGGTAGTGCTGAATATATGTATCAGAACAGTACTATTTTTCCGCTAACAGATACCCGGGGGCAGGTAACCCACCTTTGTATTATCATTTATGATGTGACCGATGCCGCGGTAAGTCGCACCGAGCTAGAATCGATGAATGGCCGCTTAAAACAGTTGTCGACCACAGATTTCCTAACCCAGCTAAGCACCCGTGGCCATTGGGAAAGTTCTCTTATTCAGGAGTTTAATCGGTTACAGCGCTATAGCCAGCATCAAAGTACCTTGCTGATGTGTGACATAGACCACTTTAAGCGGGTTAATGATACCTATGGTCATGCTGCCGGCGATGAGGTTATTCGCAGAGTGGCCGACGTAATTAAAGCCTCTATTCGTACTACTGATTTGGCCGGTCGTTACGGCGGTGAAGAATTCGCTGTATTATTGGTTGATACTTCACTGGAGCAAGCCTTATGCCTGGCTGAGCGTATTCGCCAGCAGGTATTTTCACTCGACGTACAGTACAATAAAACGGTTCTTAAGGTGACAATAAGCCTGGGCTTGGCCGAGCGCGATGTTAGTATGCAACAACACCGACACTGGATAGAGGCAGCAGACAAAGCCTTGTATCAGTCGAAAATTGACGGCAGAAATCGGGTAACCTGTTTCAAACCTGAGGCAGAATAACTCCGTGGCTTTTATGGATGAGGGCAGCGGGCGATAAGCTCGCTGCTGCCATCCGGCTTAAATTGCTCTAATATTACCTCAAAGCCCCATAACCGATGTAAATGCTTCATTACTTCGCCAGTATTGGCCGCTAGCGGTATCCGCTGCTGTGGAATATATCGTAAAGTGAGTGCCCGGTTGGTATTAATGTTGACATTATAAACCTGAATATTAGGCTCAATCTGGCTTAGATTATACTGAGCAGACAGCATGTGGCGGATCCGTTGATAACCTTGTGCATTATGGATAGCGCCAACCTCTAAACTATTTGCTTCGTCGTCATCCACAATAGCAAATAAATGAAAGTCTCTAATCACTTTAGGTGACAGATACTGGCTGATAAAACTTTCATCTTTAAAATTCTGCATCGCAAAATGCAGGGTTTGCAGCCAGTCACTACCGGCAATATCAGGGAACCATTGCTTATCTTCGTCGGTCGGGTGCTGACAAATGCGTCGGATATCGCTAAACATGGCAAACCCTAAGGCGTATGGGTTGATCCCGGTATAGTATTGACTGGTGTACGGTGGCTGAGCCACAACATTAGTATGACTGTGTAATACTTCCAGCATAAAGCGGTCACTGACCTTACCCTCGTCGTACAAGTGCTGCAAAATGGTGTAATGCCAAAATGTTGCCCAGCCTTCGTTCATTACCTGAGTTTGTTTTTGTGGATAAAAATACTGCGACATTTTCCTGACAATTCGCACAATTTCGCGTTGCCACGGTGTTAACAATGGTGCATTTTTTTCAATAAAATACAGTAGATTTTCTTGGGGCTCTGCCGGAAAGTGTTCAAGCTGTTGCGCCTCATTTAATGGTTTTTGCGGAATAGTGCGCCATAAATCATTAACCTGACTTTGCAGGTAAGCCTCGCGTGCTTCCTGACGTTTTTGCTCAATATCTAAGGATATTTTCTGTGGTCGTTTATAGCGGTCAACCCCATAGTTCATCAGTGCATGGCAGGAGTCGAGTATATCTTCTACTGCCGTAATACCGTATTTTTCTTCGCACTGACTAATATAATTTTTAGCGAACAACAGATAATCAATAATTGAGCCCGCGTCAGTCCAGGTTTTGAACAAATAATTATTTTTAAAAAACGAATTATGGCCAAAGCTGGCATGTGCCATGACCAGAGCTTGCATAGTAATAGTGTTTTCTTCCATTAAGTAGGCGATGCATGGATTTGAATTAATGACAATTTCATAGGCCAGCCCCATGTAGCCACGTTTGTAGTGTTGTTCGGTTTGAATAAATTTTTTGCCATATGACCAATGATGGTAACCCAGTGGCATGCCGATACTGGAATAGGCATCCATCATTTGCTCAGCAGTAATTACCTCAATTTGATTAGGGTAAGTGTCCAGTTGATAGTGATTAGCTACCCGGGCAATTTCCTGCTGGTAGGCATCGAGCAGCTGAAAATTCCAATCGGGACCATCAGGTAAGCAGGCAGAGTGGGTTTGAGTTTTTGCCATCGTGACTCCTTATGCCGCCTGTTTTTTAAAAAGCTGCCGAAAGACCGGATAAATATCGGCCAAATCCTTAATGTGCTCAATCGCTATGTTGTCATATTGGCTGAGTAGCTTTTCGTACTCGTGCCACAGGCTTTGATGGTCTCTGGGGGTTATTTCAATGTAAGCATAGTAACGCACTAGGGGCAGCAGCGTGTTGGCCAGTAAGGTGGCACAGGGGGCACTATCATCGGTCCAGTTGTCACCATCGGAGGCCTGAGCAGCATAGATATTCCACTGGCTGGGGTCATAGCGTTTCGTAATAATGTCATGCGTTAGTTTTAAGGCTGATGAAACAATAGTGCCGCCAGTTTCCTGCGAGTAAAAAAACTCCTGTTCATCAACTTCTTTTGCCTGGGTATGATGTCGTATATAGACCACCTCAACATTGTTATAGCTGCGGCTTAAAAATAAATACAATAGAATATAAAAACGTTTTGCCATATCTTTGGTGGGTTGATCCATCGAACCGGACACGTCCATTAAACAAAACATCACTGCTTTGCTGGTTGGTTCAGGTTTTTTCTGAAAATGGCGAAAGCGTAAATCAACGCTGTCTATAAACGGCACCGCTGCGATCCTGGTATTTAAAACCGCAATCTGTTCCAGCAACTGCAGCCGTTGTTGTGGCTCTGGCACCGGTTCCAAATCCAGTGCGTGTAGCTGATGCTCGAGTTCGGCTAAAGCCCTCTTCTTACCCGCGGTCATGGCGACGCGCCGCGCAAGTGAGCCCCGCAGAGAACGAACAATATCGATATTGCTCGGCACGCCATCGGCACGAAAACCCGCCCTGACATTTTTATAGTGTACTAGTTTATCAAGTTGATTTTTTTGCAGATTGGGCAGTGCTAAATCTTCAAACAGCAAGTCCAGATACTCGTCTTTAGAAATCGCAAATACAAAATCATCGCTACCGTCGCCATCAGCATTGGCATCACCTTTGCCGCTGCCGGCAGCACCACCCGCTGGCCGGGGAAGGCGATCACCTTCACTAAATTGATCATTGCCCGGGTGAATAATCTGGCGTTTACCGCCTTTGCCCTGATGAAAAAACGGCTCAGTGATATCTTTGCTCGGAATAGTAACGTTTTCACCACTGCTGATATCGGTAACACTACGTTCGCTTATGGCGTCGGCGACTGCTTTTTTTATTTGCTGCTTATAACGTTTAATAAAGCGCTGCCGATTAACAGCACTTTTGTTTTTACCATTGAGTCGACGGTCAATAAAGTGCGCCATACTGCCTCCGGCGTTATTGTGACTTGCGAACCCGCAGATACCATTCCGACAGCAACCTGACTTGCTTACGGGTATAGCCTTTTTCCATCATCCTGTTTACGAAATCATCGTGCTTTTTTTGATCGTCTGTAGACGTTTTGGCATTAAAAGAAATAACCGGCAGTAACTCTTCGGTACTGGAAAACATTTTCTTTTCAATTACCGTGCGAAGCTTTTCATAACTGGTCCACAGCGGATTTTTACCGTTGTTTTTCGCTTTAGCGCGAAGTACAAAATTGACAATTTCATTGCGGTAATCTTTAGGATTGCTGATCCCGGCGGGCTTTTCTATTTTTTCAAGTTCAGCATTTAATGCGGCACGGTCGAACAGTTGGCCTGTTTCCGGATCGCGGTATTCTTGATCCTGGATCCAAAAGTCAGCATAAACGACGTAGCGGTCAAAAATGTTTTGACCATACTCTGAATAGGATTCCAGATAAGCGGTTTGAATTTCCTTGCCAATAAATTCAACATACTTGGGTATCAAGTAGCCTTTTAAATGTTCCAGATAACGCTCAGCGACGTCGGTAGCAAATTGTTCGCGTTCAATTTGCTGCTCCAGCACATAAAATAAATGTACCGGATTAGCTGCCACCTCGGTATTGTCAAAATTAAATACCCGCGACAGAATTTTAAAGGCAAAACGGGTAGATAAGCCTGTCATACCTTCGTCAACTCCGGCATAGTCGCGGTACTCTTGATACGACTTGGCTTTCGGATCGGTATCTTTTAAGCTTTCACCATCGTAAACGCGCATTTTTGAATAAAGACTGGAGTTATCCGGCTGCTTAAGCCGCGATAACACGGCAAATTGTGCCAGCGAGGTTAGCATGCCTGGCGCGCAAGGTGCGGCATGTAACTCACTGTGCTCCAACAGTTTTTGATAAATTTTCTTTTCTTCGTTTACCCGTAAGCAATACGGAACTTTGACAATATACACCCGGTCGAGAAAGGCTTCGTTATTCTTATTATTACGAAAGGTTTGCCATTCTGACTCGTTACTATGCGCCAGTATAATGCCATCAAATGGCAACGCTGCCAGGCCTTCAGTACCATTGTAGTTGCCTTCTTGCGTCGCCGTCAGTAATGGGTGCAGCACCTTAATCGGTGCTTTAAACATTTCAACAAACTCCATCAAGCCCTGATTAGCACGACACAGCGCACCCGAGTAGCTGTAAGCATCCGGGTCGTTCTGGGCAAAATACTCTAGCTTGCGAATATCGACTTTACCCACCAATGCTGCAATATCCTGATTGTTTTCATCGCCCGGTTCAGTTTTTGCGATAGCTATTTGATCGAGAATAGAGGGATATTTTTTCACTACCCTGAACTGGCTAATATCACCATTGTATTCGTGCAGCCTTTTAGTGGCCCAAGGCGATAAAATGTTGCGCAAATAACGAGGGGGAATACCATATTCCTGCTGTAACAGGCGGCCATCTTCGTTGGCATCGAACAATGACAATGGCTGGTCGCAGACCGGTGAGCCTTTTAAATAGTAAATAGGAATTTGTTGCATTAAATGTTTGAGCTTTTCCGCCAATGATGATTTACCACCACCTACCGGGCCTAACAAATATAAAATTTGTTTACGCTCTTCCAGGCCCTGAGCTGAATGTTTTAAATAAGACACTATTTGCTCTATGGCATCTTCCATACCATAAAATTCAGAAAATGCTGGATAGCGGGCAATAACTCTGTTTGAAAATAACCGGCTTAATTTTGGATCTTGCGCGGTGTCAATCAGCGCGGGTTCGCCAATAGACATCAGCAGCCTTTCAGCTGCGGTGGCGTAGCAACTTTTATCATCTTTGCAAAGAGTTAGAAACTCCTGAATGCTATATTCTTCTTCCCGGGTGGCCTCATATCGTGATTTGTAGTGCTCAAAAATACTCATATGCACCTCCAGCCATTACTTGTAAAAATCTTATTTCGCTGCTGCTACTGTTAAGGTTAGTCAGTAAAAATCAACTTTGCTTGTCTAATTTACCAAAATTAATCACTTGTAACTTGCTACGTAACAAAGTCTGACAAAGTTTACTGCTGCTGGTTTGTTAATGTAAAGTAGTGTGGACGTCATTAGTAAGTGGGTAAGTGGGTAAAAAAAATACCCGACCAAGGCCGGGTATTTTTAATGCTGGTAACAATGCTCTGTGTGGTTACTTAGCAAAGTTATCAGTGGCAAATTTCCAGTTAACCAATGCCCAAAAAGCATCAAGGTATGTTGGGCGGGCGTTGCGATAATCGATGTAGTAAGCATGTTCCCACAAGTCTACTGTCATTACCGGAGTAACTGCCGCATCCTGAATTGGCGTAGCAGCGTTACTGGTATTAACAATATCTAAACTTCCATCAGCTTTTTTAACTAACCAGGTCCAGCTTGAACCAAAATTATTCACCGCTTTGTCGTTGAATGCGGTTTTAAAATCAGCAAATGAGCCCCATTTGGCATTGATAGCGTCAGCTAATGCGCCACGTGGTTCGCCGCCGCCATCGGGTGATAAACAGTGCCAGTAGAAAGTATGATTCCACACCTGAGCAGCATTGTTAAACACACCACCTTCAGAGCTGCGGATAATCTCTTCTAAAGACTTGCTTGCAAAAGGCGTACCTTCAACTAAGCCGTTAAGTTTTACTACATAGGTATTGTGATGCTTGCCATAGTGATATTCCAATGTTTCTGCTGAAATATGCGGGGCCAAAGCGTCTTTTGGGTAAGGTAGTGCGGGTAATTCAAAAGCCATGGTTGTGCTCCATTATCGTTGTGAAAGATGTCTGCATCGCGTAGACTACAAAACCTGACTAAAATACTCAAGTTTAAAGCAGTGTCAATTTTTACGCTTAGCAGGCTAAGCTGGTTCGTTAACTCAACCAGAGATTATTCGAAAGTTAGAATTGATGTTGGGTTTTTTTTATAAAACTCAAGTGGCAGTTAGTAAAGATAAGCGTAAAATGGCATTAATCATTAAGTTTCTGTCGAGGTGAAAATGGAGACGTTGGATAAAATTAAGCAGCAAATTACTGATAACACTATTTTGTTATTTATGAAGGGTTCACCTAAGTTCCCAAGCTGTGGTTTTTCGGCTCAGGCGTCGCAAGCACTGATTGCCTGTGGTGAACAGTTTGCGTTTGTCGATATTTTACAGCACCCGGATATACGTGCTGAATTACCTAAATATGCTAATTGGCCCACTTTTCCGCAATTATGGGTTGATGGTGAGTTAGTCGGTGGTTGTGACATTATCTTGGAAATGTTTCAACGCGGTGAATTACAGCCGTTAATCAAAGACGCTACTGCTAAAAATGCTGTTCCAGATGCTGAAGTTGACGCAAAGTAGTTATTACTAGGCACCGCACGCAAATAAAATAGGGAGCTGCGCTCCCTATTTTAGTCTGTGGCGACCATTGGCCAGCCCCCTAAGTCTTGCCATTTGTTGATGATATAACAAAATAATTCAGCGGTGCGCTCGGTATCATACAACGCGCTATGCGCTTCTTTGTTATCAAAAGCAATGCCTGCTTGTTGACACGCTTTGGCCAACACAGTTTGGCCTAGTGCCAACGCCGCCAGACTGGTGGTATCGAATGACACAAAGGCATGAAAAGGTGACCGCTTATAATTGGTACGGGCAATGGCTGCATTGACAAAACCCTGATCAAAAGCCGAGTTATGCGCAACTATTACCGTACGTTGACAACCTGCTGCTTTTTGCGCTTTGCGCACGGCCTTACAAATTTCGGTCAGGGCTTCCCGCTCTGGTACTGCGCCTCGCAATGGATTAAACGGGTCAATACCATTAAATGCCAGAGAGCTGGCATTTAAATTAGCCCCTTCAAAGGGTTCAACATGAAAGTGCAGGGTTTCTCCCGGACTTAGCTGACCTTCTTCATCCATCTGCAACAGGTTTACCGCAATTTCAAGTAAGGCGTCAGTTTGGGCATTAAAGCCTGCGGTTTCAACGTCGATGACGACCGGATAGTAGCCACGAAATCGTTGAGCCAGTAGCGATGTTTTTTCAGTCATAAGCTAACCATCAAAAAATTCAAGGCGCATTATGCCAAAAAAAAAGACTACCGTCTTGCATTCGGCACAGTGTTTGCTTATTAAACTTAAGTTACTGGCTAAATTATTTCTGCCAACACGCGGCTTGCTGGCGATGGTCTTAAGTATTTTTGATATATGGGAGAGTAAATGCCTCATTATGTTTTATCTATTATGGCGTTAGCGATAACGCTGACAGTAAGCGCTTCTCACGCTGCCTCTATGCAGTTGCGTCAATATTCTGCCAACATTGAACAGTCGCAATGGCAGTTAACTGCCGCAACGCCGTTAATCTGTCAGTTAGAACACAGTATCCCCCATTTTGGCAATGCGGTTTTTCAAAGCCGTGCTGGTAAAGCGCTTAATCTTAATTTTGAATTGCAAATGTTAAGGCTACCTGATGTCTATAGTCTGGCTGAAGTATTATCTATGCCGCCGGCCTGGCGACCTGGTGAGCCGGGTAAAAATCTGGCAAGCATGGCTTTATTAAAACAATTTAACGGTGAACTACCTAAAAAAACAGCCTGGACCCTGCTAACCGAGCTGGAGCAGGGTTTTAGCCCTACCTTTTATTATGCTGACTGGCATAGCCCTTACGATAACGTTGCTGCGGTTCTTAATCCGGTGCAGTTTGCCCCAGGATACTATGCTTTTAGCCAATGTGTTGCTGAGCTGTTGCCCTACAGTTTTACGGATATTGCTTTTACTGTGCTGAGCTATGAGTCGGGTAGTGATCAGTTAACGCGTGAATCACAGCGGCGTCTGGAGCAGATTGCCCGTTATTTACAACATGATACTGATATTGAGGCGATAGAACTACAGGGTTACACCGACAGTTATGGTGGCCGCTGGATGAATGAACAATTATCGGTAAAGCGGGCAGAAAAGATTAAACTCTTTTTAACGCAAGCCGGTGTAGCCGAAGATAAGGTGCAGGTCGATGGCTTTGGCGAACGCCGTCATGTTGCGTCAAACCAGACCGGGCTGGGCCGTGCCGTAAACCGACGGGTAGTTTTACAAATGGCCAAACCTTAAATTAGCGTTTATGTAACGCGCAGTGGCAGGCTAATTCCTGCCTGAGTCCAACCTTATTGCACCATAATATCAATTTGGCGCCAGTCATTTTGCTCTGATATTAAAATTCTGACTTGCTGCTGATTAACCTGGTAATACAAATTTAAGCGGCCATGCACAACGGCACTGCTGTTCGGTTCCCCCAGTTGTTGGCGGTAAAAAGCGTGTAATTCTGGCATTGATTGTTGGCTAAAATAGCTAAGCACAGCCGGTAGCTTGTTTTCTAGTCTGGCAAATTCACGGGCATCGGCAGCAACAGGTACTTGATAAAAACTGTCAGCTGACGCGTTTACTGGCACCAGAGCTAACCAGGCCGAAGCCGCTAATATTGCTACATAGCGCATTTTATTATCCTTTTATGCAGGGCGGTAATGAGTTGTAACCATAGCAAATTTTAGCGGGTGTTGACCAGCAGAAACAGCAGTCTGTTGCACGACCTGCTGCAATAATAAGACCTGCAAATTTTCACGTTGTGGTGGCGCTTTTGCTAAAACGGTGGGCTGCAATAGCCTGCAGGTTGCTGCTGGTCATGGGCAGTGGCTGGCCGCTAATATGGCAAGCTAATGTTTCTGCCAGTAACGGTGCCAGCAGCACACCTCTGGCACCAAAGCCGCCTAGTACATAAAGCCCCTGGCTATTTTCTGGTGCGCCCATTAAAGGCAGACGATCTGGTACCGTTGCGCGAAAGGCTGCCCGGGCGTCAATAACCTCGGCATCGGCAAACCAGTCAGGTTGTTGTAATTGGCTGTTTACTAACGCCAGATTCTCCTCGTCGTCAACGCCACTGATAAAGGCACTGTCAGCGTCGCGGTCAAAGGTAGCACCAACAGCGTGGCAGCCCTGTAGTTGAGGCGTAATGTAGCCTTTATGACACAATACTGTATTAAGCGATGCCATAGTGTTGCTGCGAACATGACTTACCTGACCACGTACCCGGTTTACCGGTATGCTGGCAGTGACCGTAAAGCGGGTAAGATCAGCACCGTTTGCCAACACCAAACAAGGGCTGGTTAGTGGCTGAGTATGTTCAGACGTTGTGCTGTTAATGTGCCACTGCTGTTGCTGGTAATTGAAGCTGCTTACCGGATAATTAAAATGTGCACTGAACAACTCTGATTGTTGCAGTAACGCCAATGCCGCCTGACAAAATTGCTGTGGACTGAGCCAGCCAGCCTGCGGCAAAAAAATGCCGCTTTGGCTTAGTGTTACACCAGCCACTTTACTGGCCTCATCAGCCGTTAGCGGCTGCACTAATTCTACTGGCCAGTTTGCCTGTTCGATAATTTTTTGCTGACGGCTCACCAGTGCCGGGTTACTGGCCAGATGCAGCACCCCACACCACTGCATAGCGAAGTTGCAACCGCGCGAAGCCAGTTGCTGATAGAAGTGTCGGGCAAAATAAAAGGCCTGACAATGCAGCAGGCTGGCCAGGGTAATGGTCGGGTGTAAGTTTGGATATACGGCGCCTTGCAAATTATGCGAGGCGCCTTGCGCTACCTGAGCATCAGCGCAGAGTAATTGGGTGGGGATGCCTTTATCAACTAATTGCAATGCCAGACAAAGCGAGGCAATGCCACCCCCTACAATGCAGACTTTCTCGGGCAGTTTGTGCGCCGCACTACTGGTTATTGGCGCAGTAAATCTGGCTGTTAGCATTTCCCGCTTAGGACCAAAGCCTTTTACTTTTTTAATACTGAAGCCACTATCCTTCAGGCCTCGCTTAACCAAGCCGGCGCAGGTAAACGTAGCCGCTGTGGTGTGCGGATGGCTAAGACGGGCCATCTGCTCAAATAAAGAAGGTTGCCACATATCCGGGTTTTTGTCAGGTGCAAAGCCATCAAGAAAAAACGCATCTGCTTGATTATTATCTGGTATTTGTGGCAATAGCGCATTGGCATCACCTAACCATAAATCTAATATCACCTGGCCATTGTCAAACGGTAAACGGTGGCAGCCGGCAATAGCCGGTGGGTACTGTGCCAGTAATAGCAGGCCTAACTCTTTAAGTTCTGGGTGTGCGTGCAACGCCTTGCTTAAATCGGCCCGGCTAAGTGGGAATTTTTCAACGCTGGAAAAGTATAATTTTCGGCACGTTGCGCCAGGCTGTTGCTGACAAAACTGACGGAAACGGTGCCAGGTTAATAAAAAATTGCTACCAGTACCAAAACCTGTTTCTATAATGTGAAAATGCGGCAGTGGATGGTTGTGCCAACGTTGTGGTAAATCGTTTTGCTGCAAAAATACGTAATCGGTTTCGGCCAGGCCACCGTCATTTGAAAAATAGATGTCATTAAAATCAGTGGCAAAAGGGGTGCCTTGTTGGTTAAAGTGCATATTGGCATTACTAAGCGGTTGCATGGTGTTATCCGGCAGGAAAATCGGCTTGTAGTTTACCCTAAGCTGACGCAAAATTAAAAAAAGTACAGCTGTGCGCTGAAAGCTGACCAGTTTTAACGGCAAAGTCCGTACAATAGCCAGCAATTTGAATATTATCTTCTGCCAGTAAGCAGAAAAGGGAGAAAGCATGAAAAGAGCCGTTATTACCGGTATGGGTATCGTGTCTAGTATTGGCAATAATCAAGCTGAAGTACTGGAGTCATTAAAAGCAGGTCGTTCAGGTATTACTGCTTCAGCTGAGTTTGTCGAATATGGCTTGCGCTCACAAGTGTGGGGCAATATCAAATTAAACCCGGCTGAGCATATTGATCGTAAAGCATTGCGCTTTATGGGCGACGCGGCGGCTTACGCTTATATTGCGATGCAAGAAGCGATAGCAGATGCAGGTTTAACGGTTGAACAGATTTCTGATCCACGTATTGGGTTAGTGGTTGGTTCCGGTGGTGCATCGTCGAAAACCCAGATTGAAGCCGCCGATACTTTACGGGAAAAAGGTGTAAAACGCGTTGGCCCTTACGCGGTGCCAAAAACCATGTCCAGCACCTGTTCTGCTTGTCTGGCCACTCCTTTTAAAATTAAAGGGGTTAATTATTCAATCAGTTCTGCTTGTGCCACTAGCGCTCATTGTATTGGTCATGCGGTAGAGCTTATTCAGCTGGGTAAACAAGACATTGTGTTTGCCGGTGGTGGTGAAGAAGTACATTGGACCCTGGCAATGGAGTTTGATGCCATGGGCGCATTGTCCAGCCGTTACAACGACACACCTGAGCAGGCATCACGTACTTATGATGCCCAGCGCGATGGTTTTGTTATTAGCGGCGGTGGCGGCATACTGGTAGTTGAAGAGTTAGAACACGCGCTGGCGCGTGGCGCGACTATTTATGCTGAAATAGTCGGTTATGGCGCTACGTCAGATGGTTACGATATGGTCGCGCCAAGTGGTGAAGGTGCCGTACGTTGTATGGAAATGGCCATGCAAGGTGTTGACGCGCCGGTTGACTACGTTAATACCCATGGCACTAGTACTCCGGTGGGTGACGTTAAAGAGTTAGCCGCTATTCAACAGGTGTTTGCCGGTAAATCACCGGCGATAAGTGCCACCAAAGCGATGACTGGTCATGCCCTAGGTGCTGCGGGTGTGCACGAGGCAATTTATTCGTTATTAATGATGAAGCATAATTTTATTGCCCCTTCTATTAATATCAGCGAACTGGATGACGCGGCAGCAGGTTTAAATATTGTGCGCCAGGCGCAGCCAGCGACCCTAAACACGATTATGTCTAACAGTTTTGGTTTTGGTGGCACTAATGCTACCCTGGTGATGCAGCGTTTTAAGCCATAAGCCATAGCGGTTATACTAAATAAAGGCCATGCGATAATTCGCCTGGCCTTTTGTTTTTTTGCTAGACTGCCGCTGTATTAGAGCAGCTTAACGCGATTTAAACCCGATGATGAAAATATACGCTGATGAAAATATGCCTTTGGTGGCTGAGTTTTTTGCTCACCTTGGCGAAGTAACCTTGTTTAATGGCCGTACGGTCAGTCCAGAGCAAGTAGCTGATGCCGAAGTATTGTTGGTGCGCTCGGTTACGCCGGTTAATGCAGCGCTGCTAAAGCCAAACAAGGTATTAAAATTTATCGGCACCGCGACCATTGGCATGGAGCATATTGATCAGGGCTATTTAGCCAGCCGCAATATTAGCTTCAGCTCGGCCACGGGTTGCAATGCCCAGTCGGTTGTTGAATACGTATTGAGCGTGCTGTGGTATCTGGCTGAAAAATATCAGTGGCAGCTTAGTAACAAAATATTGGGGATTGTTGGCGTAGGCAATATTGGTCAACGACTAGCCGAGGCCGCAGCAGCACTTAATATCAACGTATTATTATGCGATCCGCTGCGGGCAGAGACTGAGCGCAATTTTAAGCATACGCCGTTTAACCAGCTTTGCCGTCAAGCCGATATTATTAGCTTTCATACCCCAATGACAAAAACCGGGCCCATGGCCAGCTGGCACTTACTTAACAAGGATACCCTCAGCCTGCTTAAAGCAGACTGTGCGCTTGTTAATGCTTCGCGTGGTGCTGTTATTGATAATCAGGCATTGTTACATGCTCTGCAGTTTCAACCGCGGCCTGTGGTATTAGATGTCTGGGAGCAAGAACCCGATATACTGCAGGCATTATTACCTTATCTGGATATTGCTACTGCGCACATTGCTGGCCACAGCATTGAGGGGAAGGCGCGGGGCACCGCTATGCTATATCAGCGACTTTGCCAGTTGCTTGCGGTGACACCGGAGCAACACTTAGCAGCATTACTGCCCGTGTCTGCAGTAACTAAAGTGCAATTATCTGCAGATTTTGGGCTTCCAGATGTCCAAAATTTGGCGCGATTGTTATATGATGTGCGCCGTGATGATGCCTTGTTTCGTTATCATATCCAGGGTGAAGGGTTTGACTGGTTACGAAAGTCATATCCGCCACGGCGGGAATTTAGTTCGTTGCAACTTGCTGGCGCTAAGCTGCCAGCATGGATGGCGCAGTTAGGCTTTACGAGTCAGGAATAAAGGGGTTTAGGTATGACAGCGCAATACAATGTCGCGATTTTAGGCGCGACCGGATTAGTGGGGCAACATTTAATCGATATCCTGGAGCAACGTGATTTCCCGGTAGCGCAATTGTTTCCGCTGGCTAGCAGCCGTTCTGCTGGTGGTACGGTGACCTTTAAAGGTAAGAAAATTACCGTACTTGATGCGGATACCTTTGACTGGAGCCAGGCTCAGATTGGTTTTTTTTCAGCGGGCGGCAGTGTGTCGGCAATTTATGCACCTAAAGCAGCCGATGCAGGTTGCGTGGTGATTGATAATACCTCGCACTATCGTTACGAGGCTGACATTCCGCTAGTAGTACCCGAGGTTAATGCGGCGGCTATAGCAGATTTTCGTAATCGCAATATTATTGCTAACCCCAATTGCTCAACCATTCAGATGCTGGTGGCGTTAAAGCCCATTTATGACGCGGTAGGTATCAGTCGGATTAATGTTGCTACTTATCAGTCTGTCAGTGGTGCCGGCCAGTCAGCAGTCGATGCGTTAGCGCAGGAAACTGTGCAGCTGATGAATGGCCGGCCGTTAGAAGGTGAAGGGCAGTTTGCCCGGCAAATTGCCTTTAATGTGATCCCGCAAATTGATGTTTTTATGGACAACGGTTACACCAAAGAAGAAATGAAAATGCACTGGGAAACCCAGAAAATCTTCGCCGATAGCAACATTTCAGTTAATGCTACTGCGGTGCGGGTACCGGTATTTTATGGGCATGCTGAAGCAGTGCATATTGAAACCCGGATGCCGATAAGTGTTGAAGAAGCAAAAGCCTTGTTAGCAGTAGCACCCGGTGTGGTGTTGTTGGAAGACAATGAGGATTTTCCCACTCAGGTATGCAGTGCTGCAGGTAAAGATGAGGTATTTGTTGGCCGGGTGCGGCAGGATATTTCACATGAAAATGGCCTAAACTTATGGGTGGTGGCCGATAATATTCGTAAAGGCGCTGCGACCAACAGCATTCAAATTGCTGAACACCTTATTCGCGACTACTTGTAACACCTCGACTAATAATAAAAGGCTCCTGATGGAGCCTTTTTACTCCTTAGGGTTTATGCTGGTAACAAGGTAGTAACTGTTTTATATTCTGCAATTAGTCGTTATTCTCACAATAATTGTGGAACAATGCTTGCATTGGTTTTTAATATTTGAAAAGCGTAATAAGCTTAAGTTGCCTGGGTAAGGATAGTTAATGTCGCTGCGTCTTTTGTCATTTTTATTGATTGTCAATTTTTCGACGCTACTGGCGGGTGTTGCGCTGGCGGCTGAACCCTCGTCTACTCAGCTTCGCGGCCCGAAAAGTTCTGATACCTCGCTAATGCAACGCCAGCTTGGACCATTAAGTTCCACGGATACCTTATGGCGAATTGCTGAACAAGTAAAACCTGAGGGTGCCACGGTCAGTACCTATCAGGTTATGTATGCTATTTATTTAAAAAACCCTACTGCTTTTATTGACAATAATCTTAATCATCTGCGTCCCGGAGCAACGTTGTTGCTGCCTGACTTGCGCGAAATTCGCGGCATCGATATTAATGTCGCTCGTGCTAAGTCTGATTCTGACGATCGGGCATGGGCTGCCCGCACTAAACCTGCTAGCAGCGCCAGTGCAGAGTCCGGCAATACTAAAACGGCGCCAAAGGTGGCGCCGGTAACGCCAGCGCAATTACAACAGTTGACCGAACTTAAAGATCAATTCGGTAATTCGTTACTGATGATTGAAGCCATTGCCAGAGAAAATAATGCGTTAAAAGCTACCTTGTCTCAGGTACAAACAGACTTGCTGGCGCTGCAACAGCAATTAGGCGAAGACAGCATTTTACAACAACAGTTGACTACGTTGTTGCAGCAGCAAGCTGATATTTTGGCCGCTCAGCAAGCTCAGGAACAACAAGCAGCAGCGGCAGCGGCGTTATTAGCCGCTGAGCAAGAGTCGGGCTCGGGTATGTTTAATAATCCTATCACCTGGATATTAGCCGCATCAATACCGGCTTTATTAATTCTGTTTGGATTAGTATTGTGGCTGAAACGCCGTGGTCAGCAAACTGAAGCTGCGGTTTTGGCGGCCAATAGTGATGCTGTGCCGCCGGCGAATTATACATCACCGCTACCGCCACTTGATGAGAGCAACGATTTAGATGATAGCGGCTTGTTTGATATTGATGAGAGCTTATTGGACGATGCTTTTTCTGACAATGGCGACTTTGCCAGCAACAATATGCTGGATGATAGTTTGTCAGACTTTGGCGATGACGATTTGTTAGCAGACGATATTTTGCTGGATGATGATAGCCTGCTGGCGAAGAATGCTGCCGCAACAAGTTTAGAAGACGATTTACTGGCCGACGCCCTTGATGTACCTGACTTGTCCGATAATGCCGGCCAGGCTGAGTTTGATGCCAACAATATTTTATCTGATAGTGATTTAAATGCGTTGCTGGCAGCGGAAGACGATGATGACACCATTATTGAGTTTGGTGAAGATCAAGCAGACGAAGACACCGTAGTTGAGGAAGCTTTCACCGTTGATTTGGACGATGGATCTGATGAACTTTTAGAAGAAATTGAGTTAGACATTCCGGATGAGCTGAGTGATAACGGTACGGTAGTGGCAACAGAGCAAGCTACTGCCCATGACATTAGTGAAGATGAGCATTTCCTGGTAGAAACGGCAGACGATAGTGACATTCTGAGCAATGATGTGGTTAGTGAGACGTTAACTGACAGTCAGATATCCGGCCTGGTTGACGATGAAAGTTTTGATCGAACTGAACTTGATGCTTTTGCCGAAGCATTGGCGCTGGAAAATGGTGAGCAAAATACGGCGCTTAAATCTGTTGACTCTGAAACCGACACTGACGAGCTGGCCTCAGAATTACTGACCGCTGAGCTGGATGAATTATTACAACAAGTGGATAACGAGACGGTTGATAATGGGGATGTCGATGATGAAATTGTCGATGATTCTGGTGATGTCGCTAATAGTGATGGACCAGACTTACAAAGCAGTGAAGATGACTCAGTGACAAAACCGTCAGAAGCCGCACTTTCGGTAGAAAACCCCAGTAAGATGCTGGAAAGCTATCCAGAGCTGGAACTGAATGACGATAATATTAATGACGAAGACCAGAATTTAGCCACGTTAGAAGATAGCCAGTTTGACAGTTTACTGACTGAATTAGAAGCGATGGCACAGACCACCGCCAGTGACAGTGAAGCATTAAGCCTAGATGTTGATTCAGTATTTACCCCGGCCTTAGTCGACACTGAAATAGCGACATTGTCGGATGATGATTTTGTTGAAATTGACAATTTGCTGGCCAATAGCGAGCAGCTGCAGGAAGACGATGGCCGGTTTGAACAACTAAATGTTGATGTTGGCCTGGATGAATTTGCTGATGTAATAAGCAATGATAACCCACAAGATGTTGATGCAGAAGATAATGGTTTTGCCGCTAAACTGGACTTAGTACGTGCTTATATTGAAATTGATGATAAGGATAGTGCTGAACACATTATTGCTGACATTCTCGATTCTGACGCCCCGGAACATGTGAAAACAGAAGCTCAAACGCTGCAAAAAACCCTCGACTAACTTACGCTAAGGTGCAGCATAGACCAAGTCCGGTGCTGTTATCTGGAATACTCTGAGGTATAATTGCGGTGGTTTATTAGAGGAGACCCCATGCGAATAGCCTTAGGTATTGAGTATGATGGCAGCAGTTTCTTTGGCTGGCAGCGCCAACGCGAAGTTAATAGTGTGCAGCAAGAGCTTGAACGTGCGTTGAGTAAAGTCGCTAACAGTCCGGTAGAGGTATTTTGCGCCGGTCGCACCGATGCCGGTGTTCATGCTACTGGGCAAGTGGTGCATTTCGATACCGATGCGCCAAGGGACGAAAAAGCTTGGATAATGGGCACCAATAGTCAATTACCTGATCAAATTGCCGTGCGCTGGGCTCGACCGGTTAGTGACGATTTTCATGCCCGCTTCAGTGCCACGGCCCGTCGTTATCGCTATGTTATTTATAATAATCAATTTCGTCCTGCTATCCTGCGTTCCGGGCTGAGTCATTATCATCAGCAACTTGATATCAGTTTGATGCAACAAGCTGCTCCGGCTTTACTTGGTGAGCACGATTTCAGTGCTTTTAGGGCCATGCAGTGTCAGTCAAAAACGCCGTTTCGCAACGTTCATCATCTGCAGTTAAGCCGTGTGCACGATTATCTGGTACTGGATATTAAAGCCAATGCTTTTTTGCACCACATGGTGCGCAATATCACCGGCAGTTTGCTGGAAATTGGTATGGGGCGTAAGCCCGTCAGCTGGTTAGCAGAGCTATTACAAAGCCGTAATCGTAATTTGGCGGCAGCTACAGCTAAACCCGGCGGCTTGTATTTGGTTGAAGTAGATTACCCTGAGCAGTATGCTTTACCTAAAAAAGTTACAGGGCCATTATTTTTATAGTGACTACTAAGACCAGTTTTTTATATTCTGTTATGGGCTGTTTATGCTTTAATAGCCCCCGTTTAGTTTTATTTTGGCATTTGTTGACCTATTTTGTTTCATTAAAGGTCTAACGCCTGATACCTGTTGATAGGAATGCATTATGAGTTGGTTAGAAAAAATCCTGCCCAGAACCTCCACCTCCTCGCGTCGTAATATTCCCGAGGGTGTCTGGACTAAGTGCAGCGCGTGTGACGCGGTGTTATATAAAGCCGATCTTGACCGTAATTTAGGGGTATGCCCGAAGTGTGATCATCATATGCGGGTGAATGCCCGTACCCGGCTTAAACACTTTTTTGATAGTCAGTCTACTACGGAGTTAGCCGCTGATTTAGAACCACAAGATTTATTAAAATTTAAAGACAGCAAACGTTATAAAGACCGCATAGCGGCGGCACAAAAACAAACGAATGAAAAAGATGCAATGATTGTAATGCAGGGCACCTTGCATGGCATGCCAATCGTTGCCGCTTCTTTTGAATTTGAGTTTATGGGCGGTTCAATGGCATCGGTGGTTGGGGCTAAGTTTGTTGCCGGCGTAGAATATGCAATGACCCATAAAGTACCTTTTGTTTGTTTTTCAGCCAGTGGTGGCGCGCGGATGCAGGAAGCATTGTTTTCGTTAATGCAAATGGCCAAAACCAGTGCAGCGTTAGCCAAGTTAAGCGAACAGGGCTTACCTTATATCTCAGTATTAACTGATCCGACGATGGGCGGCGTATCTGCCAGTTTAGCCATGCTGGGTGATGTGAATATTGGTGAGCCAAAAGCGCTTATTGGTTTTGCCGGGCCTCGGGTTATTGAGCAAACAGTACGCGAAAAGCTGCCAGAAGGTTTTCAGCGAAGCGAGTTTTTACTGGAACATGGCGCAATAGACATGATTGTTGATCGGCGTAAAATGCGCGATACCATTGCCCGTCTGGTGGCAAAGTTTATGAAGTTGCCGGCGCCGGTAACCGAGCAGGACGCCGCTTAGGAATATATGTCAGACAGTCCAACTTCAAGCCAATCGTGCCAAACACTGGCCGATTGGCTTTATTATATTGAACAACGTCACCCAATCGATAAAATTGAGTTAGGCCTGGAGCGGGTTAATCAGGTCGCCAGCAAAGCACAGTTGGCTCAGTTGCCGGGGAAAGTAGTGTTGATCGCCGGGACTAACGGTAAAGGGTCAACCGCCCGTATTCTGGAACAGTTAATACTGGCGCAAGGGTTTTCGGTTGCCGTTTATAGCTCTCCTCATTTATTATTGTTTAACGAGCGGTTACGAATTAACAATCAGGATGTTGCCGATAATATGTTGCTGACAGCCTTTGCTGAGGTTGAAGCATTGCGCGGCAATATTGCCTTAAGTTATTTTGAATTTACTACTTTGGTGGCTTTCTCGGTACTAAAACAGCACCCGGTTGATTTTTGCCTGATAGAGGTTGGTTTGGGAGGGCGGCTTGATGCCACTAATATCATTACGCCTGATCTCAGCGTTATTACCACCATCGATTTAGATCATCAGGACTGGTTAGGGCATGACCGTGAAACGATCGGGTGGGAGAAAGCCGGCGTATTTCGGCAGCATACACCGGTGGTGGTTGGCGATCTATTGCCACCCGCTAGTGTGTTGGCTAAGGCGACAGAGTTGGGTTGTGCGCTTAGTGTGGTTAATCAGCATTATTTTTACCAACAATCAGCTGATAACTGGAGTTGGCAGTGCGCTGCGGTGCATTTTGAGCAGCTACCGTTGCCTGCTTTGCCAATTCAAAACGTGGCGACCAGTTTGGCTGTGCTTAATCAGCTACAATTACTGCCTGACACCGCCACGCTATGCACGGTACTAAGTACGATTACGTTGGCTGGTCGCATGCAGTTTTTACAAAAAAAACCGGCAATAATAATTGATGTTGCGCATAATCCGCAGTCGGCACGTTATTTAGCTAGCCGTTTAGCAGAGCTAAAACCAACGTACAGTCGGGTATTTGCTTTAGTCGGTATGTTAAAAGACAAAGATATTGCTCAGGCCCTGGCGCCCTTGACGTCAATTATTGATCAATGGCATCTTAGCAGCCTGCCTGGTGTGAGGGGCGCATCCTCTGCTCAGTTAGCTCTGGCGCTGGCAAAACCAGACTTTTTGCAATACCCTGATGTTACTCAGGCATTTTCGGCGATTGTCAGGCAATTGCAACCGAATGATTTATTAGTTATTTTTGGGTCATTCGTTACCGTTTCAGCAGTCCTGGCAAGCTATCATCAGGAGGCAACATGACAGCAGGATTTAAACATCGACTACTTGGTGCCACTATTTTGATCTTGGCTGGGATCATTTTTTTGCCAGACTTACTGGATGGCCAGAAACAAGTGGTTAAAGATGATTTTAAAGTAATACCCGAGCGGCCAGAGTTTCAGGGGGTGCAGCAGCCACAGCCTTTTGAGCAGGCAGCTTTTGATAGTGTCAGTAGTATTGCCGCAGCACAGCAGGTTAATGAGCCGGCACTGGACGATGCAATTGTTGCTGGCCCAGAGCAGCAACCGACTAATTCGGCGGTGCTTCCTTCAGAAGACTACGCTCAGGTAACGGTGAGCAACAGCCCTCGCCCCGCAGCAGCTGCGCAAACGGCTGCGCAGAGCGCCGACGTTGCTGACAATGCCTGGGTAGTGCGAGTAGGCAGTTTTAGTAATCCACAAAACGCTAATGCGCTAGTGGCTAAATTACGCCAGCAAGGTTTTGTTACGTTTACCCGTAATATTACCAACAGCAATGGTCAGAAATTAACCAGTGTGTTGGTTGGCCCTGAGCTTCGAAAAGAGCGGTTAGAGCAACAAGTTGAGCAGTTACAAAAGCTCACTGGCATTAGCCGTTTAGTGGTTAGTCGCTATCAGGTGACTGAAAATAATTAGGGTGTGTTGACGTTGGCGTTGGCGCTTTGTAGCAAAATCTAATCAGCAAACGTCAACGCGCCCTAGCCAAGTTGCTGCCATTTTGATAGACTGCGCGCCGTCATCAGACATCCTTTGGTAGCAAATGGTTTGGGTTGATTTTGTTATACTGGCAATCATTGCCTTATCGGCTGTTATCAGCCTGATCCGCGGTTTCGTCAAAGAAGCTATTTCTCTGGTGGTCTGGTTTTTGGCTTTTTTTATTGCCAGCCAGTACTATCCTAAGCTTGCCTCGTTATTTTCCAATATAGATGACCCTACCATTCGCAATGCGACGGCTATTGCTATTCTGTTTATTTGTACTTTGGTGCTGGGTGCCTTAATTAATTTTGTTATAGCGAAACTGGTGCAATCTACTGGCTTATCCGGTACCGACAGAGTGCTGGGCCTGGTATTTGGCGGTTTGCGTGGCGTATTAGTGGTGAGTGCGGTATTGTTTTTTATGGATGCCTTTACGCCCGCGGCACAAGCAAGCTGGTGGCAACAATCAATATTGATCCCCGAATTCGGTTTTATTATTGAATGGTTTTTTGAATATCTGGAAAACCATTCTAGTTTTATGCAAAAGCCTTAGCGCTGGCGAGGAAATAAACAATGTGTGGTATCGTTGGAATCGTAGGTAAGTATCCGGTAAATCAGGCGCTATACGACGGCCTGACAGTGTTACAACATCGGGGCCAGGACGCCGCAGGCATTGTTACCGTGGATAACAATACACTGAGATTACGTAAAGCCAATGGCTTGGTTAAAGATGTTTTTGAAACCCGGCATATGCAACGTTTATCTGGCAATATTGGTATTGGTCATGTGCGATACCCTACTGCCGGTTCTGCCAGTACCGCGGAGGCCCAGCCTTTTTACGTCAACAGCCCCTTTGGTATTGCGCTGGCGCACAATGGTAATTTAACCAATTCTCATGATTTAAAAGAAGATATGTTCCGGTTGGCTCGCCGCCATATTAATACCACCTCAGATTCAGAAATTTTGTTAAATATTCTGGCGCATGAACTGCAATCAAAATCGACTATGCAGTTAGAGCCAGAACAAATCTTTAACGCTGTCGCCAGTGTGCATCGCAAAATTCGTGGCGGTTACGCGGCAGTAGCCCTGATTATTGGTCATGGCCTGGTAGCGTTTCGCGACCCTAATGGTATTCGACCGTTGGTAATGGGCAAGCGGGAAACCGCGGCCGGCACCGAATATATGGTAGCGTCAGAAAGCGTGGCGCTAGATGCGGATGGCTTTACCGTGCTACGTGATATATCGCCGGGTGAGGCGGTGTATATTACTGAGCAGGGCGAGCTTTACAGCCAGCAGTGTGCCGAAAACCCCAGTTACACACCTTGTATTTTTGAATATGTTTACTTTGCCAGGCCAGATTCTACTATTGATAATATTTCGGTATATGCCTCGCGGGTGGCGATGGGTAAAGTATTAGGTCAAAAAATCAAGCGAGAATGGGCGCATTTGGATATAGATGTAGTAATACCTATTCCGGAAACCAGTAATGATGCCGCATTAGAGATTGCCAACGAGTTAGCATTACCTTTTCGACAGGGTTTTGTTAAAAACCGCTACATAGGACGCACCTTTATTATGCCCGGACAGGGCCAGCGGGAAAAATCTGTTAGACGTAAGCTCAATGCCATTTGGCAGGAATTTAAAGGCAAAAACGTACTGCTGGTTGACGACTCGATAGTGCGCGGTACCACCTCTGGCCAAATTATTGAAATGGCCCGCGATGCCGGTGCTAAAAAAGTGTACTTTGCCTCGGCGGCCCCGGAAGTGCGTTTTCCCAATGTGTATGGTATTGATATGCCATCGGCTAACGAGCTAATTGCTCATGGTCACGACGTTGAGAGTATTTGCCAGACCATAGGTGCAGACGGTTTGATATTTCAGTCATTACCTGACCTAATTGAAGCGGTACGCTCTGAAAATCCAGAGATAAAGCGTTTTGAAACATCGGTGTTTGACGGCCATTATGTTACAAATGATATTGACCAGGATTATTTAAATCGGTTAGACCAAACCCGCAGTGACGATGCTAAAGCACACACGGCAATGTCAATGGCTGCCAATTTAGAAACCTATAACGAAGGTTAAAGTGCCTAGCAAATAAAACAGGCGCCTTTTTGGCGCCTTTTTAGTTAGGTATTGCTAAGTTAATTATCGTTAGTGGGTGTAAGTGGGGCCAAAGCCCGACATCCACAATATGACAGTTGTTGCCATTAATACCGCCAGTAAGGTTAAGCCGCCAGTTACTACCGAACTGGCATAGATAAAGCCCCGCTCTTCAGGAATATGCATTAATATTGGTATGCCAACGTAGAGCAGGTATACCGAGTAAGCCAAGCCAACCAGACCCACGCACACTACAAACCACAATTCAGGATAAAGCGCGGCAAAGCCAACCATAAAAAGTGGAGTAGAGGTATATGAACATAACTCAACAGTTTGGGTATAGGTTGGTTCAGCACCAAAAGTATGCGCCATCCAGTAAGCCAGCCAGGCCAGGGTAAACACGCCAATGATCAAACCACAATACATGGCCACTGACATAATAATGGCACTTTGTGGCGTTAGTTTAATGGCATCGCCAACCCCGATGCTCCAGCCCAAGTGTACTGCAGAGTAATAGGCACAAATAGCTGGAATAAGCGCCACTATCATAATGTGCGCCATGCTATAACGAAAACTTTCGTGTCTGGCATCTATAGTATGCCATTCTTCTTTCGGGTGGGCATATAAGCCCCATAAATGGTTTAGTATCATAATTATTATCCTTTTTACTACGCCCCTTAGTTCGGGCAACTGATGCTATCGCCACCCTTAGCTCAGTTATGACTAAAACTTAGCCATTCGTCAAGCAACTTAGAGTAATTTAAGGTAAAGGCGTGTTAATGGTGGTATTTGGTTGTCAGCCTGGCATTAGGTATACTGCACTTACTTTTTTCAGACACAGCTAGCCTTATGCAAAGTAGTGGTATTCAAAGTAGTGATATTCAAAGTAGTGAGAGCCAAAGTAATGAGTTACAACAGCTGTTGCAGCCCATTACCCGGTTTTTGGGTTGTGCCACGCCAACTGCCTGGCTGCAGCAAGCGGCACAGCCAGAGAGCCTGACAACCTTATTATGTGATCATTTAATGTGTGAGTTAAAAGCGGCGCAAAGTGCCATGTATCTTATTCGTCGTTATGCCGCCGACGAGAATAGTGCTGAGGCGCTATTACAATGGTTAAAGCCATATGAAGATTTTACCTATCGTCAGCAAGGTGACTGGCGCTCGTTGGCCGCCCTTAGTTTGAAAAAATCGATGATACCAACGGCCAGTAGCCCTTTTGCTCAGGACCTAATTGATAAAATGGTTTTATTGATTAAAGAAGAGTTGCATCACTTTTATCAGGTGCTGCAGGTTATGGCTGATAACGGTATTGTCTATCAGAAAATAAATTCCAGCCGCTACGCTAAAGGCTTGCTGCGTCACGTCAGTACCTATGAGCCAGCCGCTATAGTTGATAAACTAATTTGTGGTGCTTATATTGAAGCCCGCTCTTGTGAACGTTTTGCCAGGTTAGCACCGTTGTTGCCTGCGCGCATTGCTGACTTTTATACCTCGTTGTTGCGCTCTGAAGCACGGCATTATCAAGATTATTTAAGTTTAGCTAAGCAAATTGCTGGCAGCGATATAAGTGAACGGGTGGCATTTTTTGGTAAGATAGAAGCTGATCTAATAATGACACCAGATACCGATTTTAAATTTCACAGTGGCAGCCCTGTGTTGGCAGCGGTTAAGCAGTCAGCGGCGTAAACACTAAATTCCACTGATTAGCTGTTACGGTTAAATAGCTACTTTGACTGTACCAGTCACCTAGTACATAGCGCTGTGCCGCTTTGCCGTTTAAATCCAGCTGATGAACAGCAGGACGGTGAGTGTGGCCATGAATAAGCTTGCTTACGCCATATTCAGCCATTACTCTTGGCACTTCGCTGGGGGTTACATCCATTATTTGTGGCTGTTGTTGCTGGTTATAGCGCGCTTTATGGGCGGCGCTTTTTCGCCGGGCCTTGCTGGCCAGTTGCTGGCGAAATGCCAGCGGTGTTTTTAATAACAACCATTGCCACCAAGGCTGGTTCCACCATTTTCGAAATTTCTGGTAGGCGATATCTAACGTGCACAGGCTGTCACCATGCATAATCAGAGTGGCCGTACCATACAGGTCAATAACCTGTTGTGGTGGCAGCAGTTGCATATTAGCGCGGCTGGCATAGCCTTGTTTTAACACAAAATCCCGATTGCCATGAATAAAGTAAATGGGGACCTGCCGGCTGAGTAACGATAATGCTGCTGCCACAGTATCGAGTAAGGGTTCGGGGTTATCGTCACCAATCCACACTTCAAACAAATCACCCAGAATATACAACGCATCGGCTTTACGGGCTTTATCGTTAATAAACTGCAGAAAGGCCGCAGTAATATCCGGCCTGTCTGCACTTAAATGCAAATCAGCAATAAACAAGGTATGTGGCTGCATCATCGGTTAGCGAGTGTTACGCTTGTAGCTCAGCTTTTTCGATGATTACCGGCTCTACCGGAACATCGCCGTGGCCCGCAAAACGGCCAGTTTTAACCTGGCGAATTTTATCTACTACATCCATGCCAGCGGTAACTTCACCAAATACACAATAGCCCCAGCCTTGGCTTGATTCTGCGCTATGGTTTAAAAAACTGTTGTCGGCAAGGTTAATAAAGAATTGGCAGGTTGCTGAGTGCGGATCATTGGTGCGAGCCATCGCAACCGTGCCCTTAGTATTCGCAACCTTATTGTTCGCTTCATTTTTAATCTGTGCTTTGGTTTCTTTCTGATCCATATCTGCGGTAAAACCGCCGCCCTGAATCATAAAACCGTCGATTACCCGGTGAAATATAGTGTTATCAAGAAAACCGTCTTTAACATAGCTAATAAAGTTTTCCACGGTAACCGGCGCTTTATCAGCAAACAAGTTAAGGGTAATAACGCCATAATTAGTGTGTAAGTTGATCATTGAAAAGTATCCTCTGTTTGAATAACCCTAGTGTAACCCAGCCAGTGCGTTTCATAAAGCAAGGATAGCGGCTAAAGGTTGCCGGTGTTACACTATTACGCTGAATTATAAGCCCGTATACCGATGTTTTTGAGGACGCCCATGTTACATATTTTTAATACCCTAAGCCGAAAAAAAGAGCTTTTTACACCAATAGAACCCGGCAAAGTAGGGCTCTATGTTTGCGGTATTACAATTTATGATTATTGTCATGTTGGGCATGGTCGTACTTACGTTTCTTTTGATGTAATAAACCGTTATTTGCGCTTTAGTGGCTACGAGGTAACTTATGTGCGCAATATTACCGATGTTGATGACAAGATTATTAAACGTGCGGCTGAAAATAACGAAAGTTGTGATGCTTTAACACAGCGCTTTACGCAAGCTATGCACGCTGATTTTGCCGCATTAGGCTTATTACCTGCCGATATTGAACCGCGTGTTACCAGCCATATGGCTGAGATTATCAGTATGATTGAGCAGCTGGTAGAAAAAGGCTTTGCCTATGTTGCTAACGATGGTGATGTGTTATTTGATGTTAGTAAATATGCCGCCTATGGCGAGCTAAGCCAGCAAAATCTTGAGATGCTGCAGTCTGGTTCGCGGGTTGAAGTGGCACAAAATAAAGACGACCCACTTGATTTTGTGTTGTGGAAAGGTGCTAAACCCGGTGAGCCGTTCTGGTCATCGTCATGGGGTAACGGCCGGCCAGGCTGGCATATTGAATGCTCTGCCATGAGCGCTAAGCACCTAGGGCAATATTTTGATATACACGGCGGTGGCTCAGATTTGCAGTTTCCACACCACGAGAATGAAATTGCCCAGTCTACCTGCGCGCATGATCATAAATACGTTAATACCTGGATCCATACCGGTATGGTGCAGGTAGATAAAGAAAAGATGTCAAAATCATTAGGCAATTTTTTTACCGTTAAAGATGTATTAGCTGAATATAACGCTGAAGCTGTGCGTTATTTTCTGTTGTCCAGCCATTATCGTAGCCAATTAAATTACTCGACAGAGAACCTGGAACAGGCGCATGCCGCCTTAGGCCGTTTATACACCGCGCTGCGTAATGTTACCCCAAGCCACAGTATTGATTTAAAAAGCCCTTATATCGCTAAGTTTAAAGTGGCAATGGATGATGACTTCAACACACCGGAAGCACTCCCGGTGTTGTTTGAATTGGCGCGCGAAGTTAACCGTTTTAAAGAGACAGAGCCGGCTAAAGCGGCAGAGTTAGCCGGTTTATTAACGTTATTAGCCGGGGTATTAGGCTTGTTACAGGGCGATGCTGAGCAATTTTTACAAAGCGGTGCTTCAGATGATGACGTAACTGCAATAGAGGCACTTATTGCAAAACGCAACACTGCCCGCACCGCCAAAGACTGGGCCGCTGCCGATGCCGCCCGCGATGCGTTAACCGAACTTGGCATTATCGTTGAAGATAAAAACGGCGTAACCAGCTGGCGAAAAAGCTAATTGAGTAACCTATTAATGAAAAAACCGCCAGCTGGCGGTTTTTTCGGTAACGCCTGCTAATGCTTATCGTGATACAACTCGCAGGCTTCTAGGGTGTTTTCAATTAAACTGGCGACGGTCATGGGGCCGACCCCGCCAGGTACCGGGGTAATGTAGCGGGCGTGTTTTACCGCTGCACCGTATTCTACATCGCCTACCAGTTTGCCGCTGTTTAAGCGGTTTATACCGACATCAATGACCATTGCGCCTGGTTTTATCCAATCGCCTGGAATAAATTCAGGCCTACCGACGGCGACCACCAGCAAATCAGCACGACGCACCTGTGCTTCAAGATTTTTAGTGAATTTGTGACACACCGTGGTGGTGCAACCCGCTAACAACAATTCCAGCGCCATGGGGCGGCCAACAATATTAGAGGCACCCACTACTACGGCATCCATACCTTTAACATTGACACCGGTGCTTTGTAGTAAGGTCATAATGCCTTTCGGCGTGCAGGAACGCAGCGCCGGCATCCGTTGTGCTAAGCGGCCAATGTTATAGGGGTGAAAGCCGTCTACGTCTTTATGCGGGTTAATGCGCTCTAAAATGTCAGCCGAGTCTAACCCTGCGGGCAAGGGCAGCTGAACCAGAATGCCGTCTACGGTATTGTCATTATTAAGTTTGTCGATTAAATCTGTTAGCTGTTGCTCGGTAGTGTCAGAGGGCAAGTCATAAGATACCGAGTGAAAACCTACTTCTTCACAGGCTTTACGCTTACTGCCGACATAGACTTGTGAAGCCGGGTCTAAGCCAACCAGCACCACCGCTAATCCTGGTGCTCTTTTACCTGCTGCTACCCGGGCTCTAACTTGGGCGGCAACTTTATCTTTTGTTGCTTGCGCAACGGCTTTACCGTCTATAATTTGTGCTGCCATGCTTTGAGTTCTCTGTCACATTTTAATGGCGCTATTTTCGCACAGCCGCCGGCAGAACTCCATCCTGAGCAATTAAAGTCGATAAAGGTTCAAATAATCAGCAATCAACTGATTATTGCAAAAAAAGGTTTGACGCCTTAGGTGGCGAGCGTTAATATTCCGCCCCGTTGCACTTGTGCAGCAATGTCGGTGATTGGCGCAGCTTGGTAGCGCACTTGGTTTGGGTCCAAGGGGTCGCAGGTTCGAATCCTGCATCACCGACCATTTTAAAGTTGGTCAGGTATACACGTGGTTTGGGTATCTTAAATCCACGGGTCGCAGGTTCAAATCCTGCATCACCGACCATTTTAAAGTTGGTCAGGTATACACGTGGTTTGGGTATCTTAAATCCACGGGTCGCAGGTTCAAATCCTGCATCACTGACCATTTTAAAGTTGGTCAGGTATACACGTGGTTTGGGTATCTTTAATCCACGGGTCGCAGGTTCAAATCCTGCATCACCGACCATTTTAAAGTTGCTTGGTAGGGTCTCGATATTGCGCCCGTAGCTCAGCTGGATAGAGCAACGCCCTTCTAAGGCGTGGGTCATAGGTTCGAATCCTATCGGGCGCACCATAACAAGCGCAATATAGTTTTCAGTGGTGGTTGTAGCTCAGTTGGTAGAGCCCCGGATTGTGATTCCGGTTGTCGTGGGTTCGAGCCCCATCATCCACCCCATTTTCCCCCAACGTTTTTATTGTCGGTGATTGGCGCAGCTTGGTAGCGCACTTGGTTTGGGTCCAAGGGGTCGCAGGTTCGAATCCTGCATCACCGACCATTCTCCCCTAAAGTAAAGCAGCGCACTTGGTTTGGGTGTTTTTAGTCTAAGGGTCGCAGGTTCGAATCCTGCATCACCGACCATTCTCCCTTAAGTTAAAACTATCTTACCACTTAGCCATAATTCCACTGTTTCAATCCAACGTAAAGCTAATGGCTCGGGTGTTTGCCTGTGTGAATTCATCCATTTTTTAAAATAATCACATTTATATCAACTATTCATCACATCTATAGTGGTTGGCTTTATGCAATTACCGCTACTCCTGCTTAAAACTAATAATCTTGGCTAAAACTGTAATTTAATTACAGCGTTACTGGTTAAAAAGCAACCAGCAAACAGGTGTGTATTGCCAATTTTAATACTGAATTAATGAATATTAATGCTTAATTCTAACTGTTGTTAGTATGTGGATTCTTATCGGCGGTGGTGCCGGGGTGCCGTTTTTGCTATACTGAGTGCGTTAAAAATAACGGAGGAGTTATGATAAACCCAAGCTGGCGTCGGGTCGTACTGAAGGTGGGCAGTGCCCTAATCGCGCCAGATAACGAAGGATGTAGTGAACGGTATCTACGTCCTATCGCTGAATTTATCCACCAATGCAGACAACAGGGCCGGGAAGTTATCCTGGTGTCTTCTGGAAGTGTTGCGGCAGGCCGCCATCACTTTAACTTTTCTCATCAGCGGGTACCCATTGCATTAAAACGGGCAATGGCTGCAGTTGGTCAAAACCAGATGATGAACTTCTGGACAAATTGTTTTGACTTCCCTTGCGCTCAGGTGCTGCTCACTCATGGTGATTTAAGTGACCGGGTTCGCCACGTCAATATTCAGAATACGTTGCGTAAACTGCTGGATCATAAGGTTCTGCCGATAGTTAATGAAAACGATACTATTGCTACGGATGAACTAAAGGTCGGTGATAACGATAATCTGGCAGCAATGGTGGCAACGGTTGTGCAGGCTGACGCACTTATTATTTGTTCCGATGTTAAAGGCTTGTACACCGCCGATCCGAGCAAAGACCCCATGGCTACGCTAATCCCAGAAGTCAGTAAAATTGATGCTGCGATATACAGTTTAGCTGGTGGAGCTTCGTCTGCAGTGGGCACGGGTGGCATGCGGACTAAAGTTGAAGCAGCTGAAAAGGCTACGGCACAGGGTATTGATACCTTGATTGTCGACGGCCATCTGCCTGAAACGTTTGAGTGTCTTTTAGCGGGTGAAAATCCTGGCACGGTGTTTTTTGGCCAGCATAAACCTATACCGGCTAAAAAACATTGGGTGCGCCATACCTTGCGCGCCAAAGGTGAAATTTGGGTAGATGACGGCTGTATTGAGGCGTTGAGCCAACATGGTGCATCACTGTTAAGTAGTGGCATTGTCCAGATTAAAGGTGAATTTGACTCGGGTGATGCGGTTATTATTCGTTGTGCAACCGGTACGCGCCGTATTGCTAAAGGTGTTAGTCGCTTTAGTGCTACCGAACTATTTTCTATTAAGGGACAGCAAAGTCGCGATATTCCTAAGTGTTTAGGTTACTGCCCGGCAGGTAGCGATGCTGTTATTCACCGCAGTGAAATGATGTTATTGGAGAAATTATGATTTCTGACGTTGCAGCCACACTGGCTGCCAAGGCAGCAAAAGCTGCCAAAGCTGTTGCAGTATTATCAACTGAACAGAAAAATTTTGTATTACAGAGCTTTGCTAATCGTATTCGTGAGGCAACTCCAGCAATTATTGCCGCTAATAAAGATGAAGTGGCTCAAGCTAAAAGCAATGGCACCAGTTTGGCAATGATCGACCGATTAACGCTAGATGCCGAGCGTATTGACGCCATGTCAAAGGCTATTGAACAAATAATCCAGCTGACCGATCCGGTAGGTGTAACCCGGCAAATTGAACAGCGTCCTAATGGTATTAATATTGCAAAAACCCGTATCCCTCTTGGGGTGATCTGCATGATTTATGAAGCGCGGCCTAATGTTACCGCTGATGCTGGCGCATTGTGCTTTAAATCGGGTAACGCGGTTATTTTGCGCTGTGGCCGGGAAGCCATTAATACCAGTTTGGCTATTGCCACGGCGATGCGCCAGGCATTACGCGACCATAATTTGCCAGAAGATGTGATTACCATTGTGCCCGATCCAGACCGCGATTTATTGCTGGCATTGTTAAAGCTAGACCAGTTTATTGATTTGGTCATTCCTCGCGGTGGTGAAGGTTTAATTCGTTTTGTTACAGAGCAAAGCCGTATACCGGTTATTCAGCATTATAAAGGCGTTTGTCATTTGTATGTTGACCAGACGGCCGATTTAACCATGGCGTTGAATTTATTGGTTAACGGCAAGGTACAACGCCCTGGCGTGTGTAATGCGCTGGAAGGCCTGTTAATTAACAAACACCAAGCGGCTGATTTCTTACCCATGGTTGCTAAAGCACTTGCTGAGCATCAAGTAAAAGTACATGCCTGTCAGCAAAGCCTGAGCTATTTTACTGCCGCTTCGCCGATTGCCGATGATGAATTTGGCCAAGAATATCTGGCGCCGGAAATTGCCATTAAAGTCGTGGCTGATCTGGATGAAGCAATAGCACACATTGATCAATTTGGTAGCCAGCATACTGAAGTGATTTGCACCGAAGATCAGGCTAACGCCGAGCGTTTTATCCGCACGGTAGATACCGCGGTAGTGATGCACAATACGTCATCACGTTTCTCAGACGGCGGCGAACTGGGCCTTGGTGCTGAAATTGGCATTTCAACCAGTAAATTACATGCTTACGGCCCAATGGGATTGGAAGCACTGACCACTGAAAAGTATGTGGTTACCGGCAATGGTCAGGTAAGAAGCTAGCAAGTACTGGGCAGGTTAGCTTAAAATGAGGCTATACTATAACACTAATAGCTCGCTAACAGCACGCCAATTATCTGCTAACATATTGAACAGGCTTAACTTTAAAGGGTTAAGTCTGTTTTTTGTTTTTTGTCAAGATAAACAGTATGAACATCCTTGGCTAAAGGCTCGACTATGCGGATTTAGCCCGCTATAATGCTGCGTCCATTTTTATAACAGGTCGGGTCCAGCTTAGTTTATCGAGTCCAGACCATACAAGCACGGCGTATTTCAGACGCCTGATTTTGATTTCGAGGTAGCATGATGCAAGTTTCTGTGGAAACCACCCAGGGTTTAGAGCGCCGTTTAACTATTACTGTACCGGCAGACAAAATTGATTCAGAAGTGAAAAATCGTTTACGTGATCTGGCTAAACGCCAGCGTATTGACGGATTCCGTCCAGGCAAAGCGCCAGTGTCAATTATTCAGAAACGTTTTGGTCAGGCAGTATTGCAGGAAGTGGCTTCTGAACAAATGCAGCGTTCATTCTACGAAGCAATTATTGAAAACAAGTTAACACCAGCAGGTACTCCAACCTTTAATCCTGGCGAGCTAGCTGCCGGTAAAGATTTAGAGTTTGCTGCCACTTTCGAAGTGTACCCAGAGGTAGTTGTTGCTAACCTGGAAAAAATTGAAGTTAACAAGCCGGTAGTGAATATTGGTGAAGATGATCTGGCTAAGATGCTGGAAACGTTGCGCAAGCAACACGCAAAATGGCAGGTTAAAAACGGCGCTGCGGTAACGGGTGATCGGGTAACCATGGATTTTGTTGGTTCTATCGATGGCGAAGAGTTTGAAGGTGGCAAAGCCACTGATTTTCAGTTAGAACTTGGGAAGGGCCGGATGATCCCGGGCTTTGAAGATGGTGTTATTGGTAAAAAAGCCGGTGAGCAAGCAACCATTGCCGTAGATTTTCCTGCCGACTATCATGCTGAAAATCTGAAAGGTAAAGCCGCAAGCTTCAATGTTACCGTGGGTAGTATTGAAGAGCAGGTACTGCCTGAATTAAATGATGAATTTGCTACACTTTTCGGTTTAACTGAAGCGAGTGTTGACGCTTTGAAAACTGAAGTTCGTAAAAATATGGAACGCGAACTGAAGCAGACCATCAAAGGCAAAGTTAAAGAACAAGTTATAAAAGGCTTATTAGCAAATAATGAAGTGCAAGTGCCGCAGTCATTAATTGGTGGTGAGGTTGACGTTTTACGTAAGCAGGCCCTGCAGCGTTTCGGTAAGAATGTTGACCCAAAACAACTGCCTGAGTTACCAGCATCGCTGTTTGAAGAACAAGCAAAAGACCGGGTTAAAGTAGGTTTATTATTAGGCGAAGTGATCAAAACAAACGAGCTGAAAGTAAACAATGCTAAAGTTGAAGAACTTATTGCCAACGTGGCTTCTGCTTATGAAGATCCTGCCGAAGTGGTGCAGTATTATCATAGCAATAACGAATTAATGCAAAGCATGCGCAATGTTGCGTTGGAAGAGCAAGCGATTGAACTGATTTTAGCCACGGCTAAGGTAACAGAGCAAACTGCCGCTTTTGACGAGATAATGAACCCGCAAGCCACCAACTAAGTTTGACTTATCGTGGTATGCTGGTTTTAATGGCTCGAACAGCAGTTCGGGCCATTTTATTTTCAGGCACCACAATACTGAGTTATTATTAAGGGACCCCATTTATGCCAATGTCACGCGATATGACGGACATCATGAACGCTTTAGTACCAATGGTTGTTGAACAAACGGCTAAGGGTGAGCGGTCATATGACATTTTTTCTCGCTTGCTTAAAGAGCGAGTGATATTTTTGACTGGCCAGGTTGAAGACCATATGGCTAATCTAATTGTGGCGCAGTTGTTGTTTCTTGAATCTGAGAATCCGGAAAAAGATATTTATATTTATATCAATTCACCAGGTGGCTCAGTTACCGCCGGTTTATCAATTTACGATACAATGCGCTATATTAAACCTGACATAGCCACAGTATGTGTTGGCCAGGCTGCGAGTATGGGGGCATTTTTGTTATCTGGCGGTACTAAGGGTAAGCGTTATTGTTTACCGAATGCCCGGGTGATGATCCATCAGCCGCTTGGTGGTTTCCAAGGTCAGGCTACTGACTTTGAGATCCATGCCAGAGAAATATTAGGTATTAAAGAAAAATTAAACCGTTTAATGGCTGAGCATACTGGTAAAACATATGAAGAAGTGGTGTCTGATACTGAGCGCGATCGTTTTTTAAGTGCTCAGCAAGCCTTGGATTATGGACTGATAGACACCATATTAAGTAAAAGAGATGCAAAATAATTGAAGTCAGGTGGCCTGTTTCGTGGCCACCAGCGACGTAATAAGAGGTAGTTACATGTCTGATCACCGCACTGACGGCGATAAAAGCGGCAAATTGTTATATTGCTCGTTTTGTGGCAAATCACAGCATGAAGTGCGTAAGTTGATCGCCGGCCCACAAGTCTATATCTGTGACGAATGTGTTGATTTATGCAACGATATTATTCGCGAAGAAATTAAAGACATTTCGCCTAAGCGCGAGTCGGATTCTTTACCGACGCCACGGGAAATTCGTGGCCACCTCGATGAGTATGTTATCGGGCAGGAACACGCCAAAAAAGTATTGGCAGTCGCGGTTTATAATCATTATAAACGACTGCGCAGCGCCCAACATAAGCAAGAAATTGAACTAAGCAAAAGTAATATTTTGTTAATTGGGCCAACCGGCAGTGGCAAAACACTGCTGGCGGAAACCTTAGCCCGGTTACTTGATGTTCCCTTTACTATGGCCGATGCGACAACATTGACTGAAGCTGGCTATGTTGGCGAAGATGTTGAAAATATTATCCAAAAACTATTGCAAAAGTGCGATTATGATGTTGAAAAAGCACAACGTGGTATTGTTTATATTGATGAAATTGATAAAATTTCCCGCAAATCAGACAACCCGTCAATAACACGTGATGTGTCAGGTGAAGGTGTGCAGCAAGCATTACTTAAACTGATTGAAGGTACTATTGCATCGGTACCACCGCAGGGGGGCCGTAAACATCCACAGCAGGAGTTTTTGCAGGTTGATACTTCAAAAATTCTGTTTATTTGTGGCGGTGCTTTTGCCGGATTAGACAAAGTAATTGAGCAGCGCAGCGCCAAAGGTGCCGGTATCGGTTTTGGTGCAACAGTTAAAAGTAAAGAAAGTACCCGCAGTTTAAGCGAGTCGTTCCGCGATGTTGAGCCTGAAGACTTGGTAAAATACGGTTTAATTCCTGAATTTATTGGTCGCTTACCGGTAGTTGCAACGTTAACTGAGCTCGATTTAGACGCCTTAGTACAAATTCTAAGTCAGCCAAAAAATGCCTTAGTAAAACAATTCGCGGCATTGTTCAAAATGGAAGATGTCGAATTGGAATTCCGGGATGACGCGTTAAAAGCCATTGGCCAAAAAGCCATGGAACGTAAAACCGGCGCCCGTGGTTTACGCTCTATTGTGGAAGGTGTGTTACTCGACACTATGTACGAGCTTCCTTCTATGAAAGATGTTAGTAAAGTTGTTATTGATGAAACAGTGATCCGAGGCGAGACTCAGCCCATATT
This sequence comes from Arsukibacterium sp. MJ3, assembly GCF_000987765.1. Taxonomy (GTDB): domain Bacteria; phylum Pseudomonadota; class Gammaproteobacteria; order Enterobacterales; family Alteromonadaceae; genus Alishewanella. Next base: position 121,692 of record NZ_LAHP01000003.1, on the reverse strand, counting down.
AATATACGAGAATAGCGAACCGGATGTAGCGCAGTCACACTAACGAAAAGGAGCTGGTTAAGCTCCTTTTTTGTCTTCACAATTGAAGTTTACCAATTTAACCCCATATACTTGCTATCAGGTGTCGCCCGCAGTATTAATTCGAGAGAAAATCAATGACAGTAGAACAAACTGAACGTTTGCATATGCCGGTGTTGGCGTTGCGTGACGTCGTCGTTTACCCCCACATGGTTATCCCATTGTTTGTCGGCCGGGCTAAGTCTATTAAGTGTTTAGATGCCGCTATGGATAACGATAAGCAAATTTTTCTGGTTGCGCAAAAAGATGCCACTTTAGACGACCCCACTGCTGATGATTTGTACAAAATTGGTACCGTCGCGACTATTTTGCAGTTATTAAAACTGCCTGATGGTACGGTTAAAGTGTTGGTAGAAGGGGCGAAGCGTGCCCGTTTAGTTGAATTTACCGAGACGGAACATGCCTTCGCCGCGCATATCGACTTGATCCCATCAATTGATATTGATAGCAGTGAGCAGGAAGTTTTTCTTCGTTCTGCTATCAACCAGTTTGAAGGCTACATTAAGCTAAATAAAAAGATACCACCGGAAGTGCTTACTGCCCTTAGTGGTATAGACGACGCTGCCCGATTAGCGGATACCATGGCCGCGCACATGCCGCTTAAGGTTGAAGATAAGCAGAAAGTGCTGGAACTGGTCGATGTTACCGAGCGTCTGGAATACCTGATGGCGATGATGGAAAGCGAAATTGACATATTACAGGTCGAGCGTCGCATTCGTAGCCGGGTTAAGAAACAAATGGAAAAAAGCCAACGCGAGTATTATCTGAATGAACAGATGAAAGCGATTCAGCGCGAGTTAGGTGATCTGGACGATGCGCCGGATGAATTTGAAGCGTTGGCCAATAAAATTGAACAAGCAAAAATGCCACTTGAGGCGGCTAATAAAGCCAAAGCCGAGTTGCAAAAGCTGAAAATGATGTCACCTATGTCAGCCGAAGCTACCGTGGTGCGCAGTTATATTGAGTGGTTGGCTTCTGTACCCTGGAAATCGCGCAGTAAGGTAAAGAAAAACTTGGCGGTGGCCGAGCAAATTCTGAATTCTGATCACTATGGTCTGGAAAAAGTAAAAGAGCGCATCATTGAATATTTAGCGGTGCAACAACGGGTTAATAAGCTAAAAGGTCCTATTTTGTGTCTGGTAGGGCCACCAGGCGTCGGTAAAACCTCGCTAGGCCAGTCAGTAGCCAAGGCGACTGGCCGTAAATATGTCCGGATGGCGCTGGGCGGCGTGCGCGATGAAGCGGAAATCCGTGGTCATCGGCGAACTTATATTGGTTCAATGCCAGGTAAAATTATTCAGAAGATGGCAAAAGTAGGGGTACGTAACCCGTTATTTTTACTCGATGAAATTGACAAGATGGCGTCAGATTTCCGCGGTGATCCTGCGGCAGCATTACTCGAGGTGCTTGATCCTGAGCAAAATAGTACCTTCAGCGATCATTATTTGGAAGTAGATTACGATTTATCGGACGTAATGTTTTTTGCAACATCAAATAGCCTGAATATTCCGGCTGCTTTGCTAGACCGGATGGAAGTTATTCGATTGTCAGGCTATACCGAAGATGAAAAGTTAAATATTGCGAAACAGCATTTAATTGCCAAACAAATTAGCCGCAATGGCTTAAAGCCTCATGAACTTAAGATTGAAGATAGCGCTATTATTGGTATTATTCGCTATTACACCCGCGAAGCCGGGGTGCGTAGTTTAGAGCGGGAAGTGTCTAAATTGTGTCGCAAGGCGGTAAAACAAATATTGTTGAACACCGAGATTACGAAGGTGATTATTAACGCTGAAAATCTTGAAGATTTCCTTGGCGTACAGCGTTTTGATTACGGTAAAGCGGAAGACAGCAACCGGATTGGTCAGGTTACAGGATTGGCCTGGACAGAGGTAGGCGGTGATTTGTTAACCATCGAAGCTGCTTCGGTTATCGGCAAAGGTAAATTAACCTTTACCGGTTCGCTTGGTGATGTCATGAAAGAGTCAATTCAGGCAGCGATGACGGTTGTTCGTAGCCGTGCTGAAATACTGCGTATTAATGAAGATTTTTACGAAAAGCGTGATATTCATGTGCATGTGCCAGAAGGAGCAACACCAAAAGACGGGCCGAGTGCCGGTATTGCTATGGTTACTGCTTTGGTTTCCAGCTTAACGGGTAACCCGGTACGGGCTGATGTGGCAATGACAGGAGAAATCACTCTACGTGGTGAAGTGTTACCGATTGGCGGCTTAAAAGAGAAGCTGCTTGCCGCGCACCGTGGTGGCATAAAGCGCGTGTTGATACCACATGATAATATTCGGGACCTGAAAGAAATTCCGGATAATGTCAAAGGCGACATCGATATTAAGCCGGTAAAATGGATTGAAGATGTGCTTGAATATGCATTACAGGAGCCTATAGAGCGCGTTAGTGTCGTAAATACGGCAAAAAATTCAGCAAAAAGCAAAAAAATCATAAAAAATCTTGCTTAGGGGCTTTTCATTCCTGTTGGCTGTGCTAAGTTATGGTCAGTTTCGACCCAGCCCTTGTATAACAAGGGCTGCGGTTAAAACCTAAATTTTAGTTTGAATGCGTCTTCCGCTTGCAAGACAACAAGATGCTTGTTATAACGAAGCGCGGGCTATAAAAGCTAATAACTGCGTGTTGTAGAAAATAATAACAATTGAAGGGGATGATATTGTGAACAAGTCTCAACTTATCGACAAAATTGCTGCTAATGCAGATATATCAAAAGCGGCAGCTGGTCGTGCATTAGACGCGTTCATTGATGCTGTTACTGACGCTCTTAAAGAAGGCGACTCCGTAGCTTTAGTTGGTTTTGGTACTTACAGTGTACGTGAGCGTGCTGCCCGTGCAGGCCGTAACCCACAAACTGGCGCTACTATTCAAATCGCTTCTGCGAAAATTCCTTCTTTTAAGCCAGGTAAAGCGTTAAAAGACGCCGTAAATTAACTGGTGTTTGCTCCGGCCGCCGGAGCAGCCTGTAAAGTCTGGGTTAGTTACCGGGCTTCATTAAAAAAGGCGCATCTGTTAAGATGCGCTTTTTTTTTAAGACAACTTACCACTAAGTTGAAAATAGAGATGTCGCGAAGATGTTAGAGAGAATCAGAGAAGGCTCCCAGGGTGTCGTTGCCAAAACTATTTTAGGTTTGGTTATTCTTACCTTTGCATTGGCAGGCGTAGGCAGTTATTTAAGTTCACCCACTGATGTTGCTGTCGCCGTGGTTAATGGCGAAGAGATTAATCAAACGCAATTTGAACAAGCATTGCAGCGTGATCGCGCCCGGATGCAACAACAATTTGGTGAAATGTACGAGACCATCGCAGCCGATCCTGCTTATAACCGCCGGTTTCGGGCTGAAGTGCTTGAGCGACTGATCGACGATACCCTGCAACAGCAGTTTGTTAGCAAGTTGGGGATACGGGTGGGTGATGATCAGGTGCGCGATACTATCAGAGCACTGGGTGAATTTCAGGTAGACGGTAGTTTTAATAACGACCGCTATATTGCACTGTTACGGCAGATGGGCTATCAAAGCACCGATTTTCGGGAATTAGTACGGCAAGATATGGCTGCTAGTCAATTCCGCGCAGGTGTATTTGCCAGTGAGTTTTCGCTGCCTTCAGAAGTTCAGCAAATACGCCAATTGGAGCAGCAAAGCCGCGACATTAGTTATTTTGTTGTAAAAGCAGAAAGTTTTGCGGCGCAGGTGACGATTAGCGAGCAGATGATCCAAGATTATTATCAGATGCAAATTCAGCGTTTTGAGACTAAGCCCAAGGTAGCCGCTGACTACGTTGAACTGTCTGCTGCAAACTTAGCTACTGATATTGACGTTACTGAGCAGCAAATTCAGGCTTACTACGATGCCAACCAAGCGCGTTACAGCACGGCAGAGCAGCGTAAGGTTGCACATATTATGCTGGAAGCTGAGGGTGCTGATACAGAGGTCGCTGCAGCCGCTGCAGCCTTACTAAACGAATTACAGCAAGGCGCTGATTTTTCTGAATTAGCCAAGCAGCGATCGGCCGATACGTTTTCAGCTGAAAATGGCGGTGTGCTTGACAGTTTAGCGCCAGGGCAAATGGATCCGAATTTCGAAACTGCAGCCTTTGCCTTGACTACGCCAGGCCAGTTAAGTGATGTGGTACAAAGCCAGTATGGTTATCATATTATTAAACTCATCACGCTAGAGCCAGGCCAGCAACAGCCACTGGCTCAGGTGCGTGATGATATTGCCGAGCGCTTACAGCAAGAGCAGGCTACTGAGCAGTTCTATCAATTACAGACCCGTATGGCTGAAGTGGCATTCGAAGTGCCGGATAACCTGGACGAAACGGCCGCTGTGTTAGGAGAGCGAGTGCGCTCTACCTCACTGTTTAGCCAAGCTGAGGCAGCGGAACCGCTTAGTCATCCTGCGGTGATAAATAAACTGTTTGAGCAAAGCTTTATTAATGATGGTTTAAACAGTGATCCGATTGAGATTGGTGAGCAGCGTTTGGTCGTGGTGCGGGTTAAAGACCATCAGCCAGCCAGAACCTTGCCGCTGGCAGAAGTAACTGAACAAATTACGTCTGCTTTACAAATTGAAGAACAAATCCGCTTTGCGCAAGAGCAAGTGGTAACACTGTTGGCCATTGAACAGCAGGATATGGTAAGTTTGGCAGCACAAGTTGATGCTGTACTGCAGTCTGCTCCGGCTACTCCGCGCTTTGGCGGCAGCATTGACACGGAAGTTCGTGCTAAAGCGTTTAAGCTTGCACGGCCAGTGTCAGGTAAGCCTAGTATTGATTCGGTAACGTTAGCTAATGGTGATGTTGCGATAGTCGCCGTAACTGCAGTGCAGGATAGTGCAGTTACGGTTATTCCCAGCGAGCAAGAGCTTGATGGTATGGCACAACGTCAGGCTGAACAAAGTTACCTGGCATTGGTTGCGGCCTTAAAAGCCAATGCTAAAATCAGTCGTAAACTGCGCTCTGCTGAGCTTGAGCAAAACTAAGTTTTATTATCGTCGATAATTTGCTGAGGTTAGTTAAAGACCGTGTTTAATGGCACGGTTTTTTTATGGCGACTACCCGGGTTTAGCTAGTAGAGCTGTTAATCAGCTTTCTGGTGTAATCATGAGTTGGCGCCGAAAAAACTGCGGCAGTTGTACCATAGTCGACGGCTTGCCCTTGATGTAATACTAATATACTGTCGCTAATATGCCGCACCAGCCTTAACTGATTACTGATTAGTAAATACGCCAACCCGGATTTTTGTTGTAGTTCTAGCAATAAATTGACAATTTGTGCGCGTAAGGTGGGGTCCAGTGCAGTTAATGCTTCATCCAGGATCAGCAGTTTTGGATCAAGAATAAGCGCCCGGGCCAGTGCGACACGTTGCAACTGACCGCCAGAAAACATGTGCGGGTAGTGTTCAGCATGTTCATCCAGTAAACCCAATAACTTTAAGGTTTGACCGATTTTATAGCGCCGCTGTTGTTGATCAAGTATTGTACTGAAACACAGCACATCTTCCAGCATTTGGCCGACTTTTTGTGACGGATTAAGAGAACGACCGGCATCCTGAAAAATAAAGCGAATAAAATGGTTATACTTCTTATAATGACTTATCTGTACCGGTTTTCCGGCGAGTAAAATCTGGCCACTATCCGGTTTTTCAATACCCACCAACAGTTTGGCCAAGGTACTTTTACCTGAACCGGTTTCGCCGACTACCGCTAACGTTTTACCTTCAGCCAAGCTGAAACTAACATTGTCCAGTGCAGTTACCTGCTGCCGGCCAAACCAACCACGCTGTTTACTGTATACCTTCCCAAGCGCCTGCACTTCCAATAAATCGGTCATCTTCGGCCCTTAGTGGTGAGTGGGAAATGGCAACTAAAATAATGGTTTTGCTGCCGCTCTAATGCTGGCGTTTTAACACACTCTTTGCGGGCATTTGGGCAGCGTGGTCCAAGACGACACCCAATCGGCACATGTTGTAAGGTCGGAATACTGCCAGGTAGGGCATACAGGGGTGTTTTGGCAGCCAGATCTGGCTGGAACTCCGGTACGCTTTTAATTAAGGCATCGGTATAAGGATGCAACGGGGCTTGCAGCAGTTGACTGGTTTCACCGGCTTCAACTAACTGACCACAATACAATACACTGAGTTTTTGGGTGTAGCGGGCAACACTCTCTAGCTCGTGGCTAATCAGTAGCACGGCCATACCTTTTAATTGATTAAAGCTGGCGAGCAAACGAAATAATTGTGCTTGAGTGGTGCTTTCCAGAGCCGTAGTTGGCTCGTCGGCAATCAGTAGTTTTGGATTCTTTGCAATGGCCATAGCAATCATCACTTTCTGACAGATCCCTTCAGATAACTGGTAGGGGTAGCTTTGCATTACCCGTTGATGCTCTCGCACGCCTACTTTATGTAACAAACCAATGGCTTTTTTTTGTCGATTAGCGCTGCGGCGCCACCAGGGGCCACTAAGTAAATTATCTGGGATCGCTTCTTCCAATTGTTCTCGAATAATTGCCGTAGGATCGAGGCTGCGGCTAGGTTCTTGATAAATCATCGCTATATCGCGGCCGATAATTTTCCGCCGCTGCTCCGGGCTTAATCGGAGTAAATCCTGGCCTAGCCAATGAAAACGGTCGGCGGTAACCCGCCAGCGGCTATTGAGTACGCCGACTATTGCTTTAGCAATAAGGCTTTTTCCTGAGCCTGATTCGCCCACCAGACCACGGGTTTCACCTTCGCGTAAGCTGAGGCTCACCTTGTCAACGGCTCGGATCAGCCCATCGGCGGTTTCCAGCTCTATGGTTAAGTTTTTAATATCCAGCAATAACATTCAGCTTTGCCGCCTTTTCAAAATTGCGGTTTTCAGGCCATCACCAACCAGATTAACAGATAATACCGCGCTGAAAATAAGTAAACCCGGGATGGCGACACTGCTTGGTGCCAGATAGATCAGGTCAAGTGAATCACTAATCATTGCACCCCATTCTGATAGTGGCGCCTGAGCACCAAAACCAAGAAAACCTAAAGCCGCAATGTCCAAAATGGCGGTAGAAATACCCATTGTCACCATAATGGTTAGCTTCTCCCAAATATTAGGTAAAATTAGCCGGCTAAAAACATCCCAGTCATTAGCGCCGTCCAGCCGGTAAGCGATGACATAATCTTGTTTTAACTCTTCATCAATAGCATTGCGAATGCCATGCACAAATTGTGGTAATAGTGCCAACATAATGGCCCAGGTGGTGTTCATTAAGCCTGGGCCGGTAATTGCGACGATAATAATAGCCAGTAACAATGACGGAATAGTCAGTGCTAAATCCAGTACATGATTAAAGACACTGGACTTAACGCCTTTGCTCATGCCTGCTAATGCGCCAAGCAGTAAACCCATCAGTAATGCGCCGGTGACCGTGATAAGAGCAAAGCCAAAAGTATAGCTGGTGCCTTTGATCATCCTCGATAACAAATCCCGGCCCAAATCATCGGTACCAAATGGATATTGCACCAAGCCTGCAGCACTCCAGGATGGTGGCAGTAGTAATAATTCATCTACCTGTAAATAAGGATCGTGCGGTGTAATAAAGGGCGCCAGCAGGCTGATAACAAAAAAGCTGATAAATAATACCAAGCCAGTCATCGCCGAGTGCTGACGTTTAAACTCGCGCCATAATTGTTTAACCGGTGAGCGGTTATTTTCTTCCAGATATAAACGGAATTTGCTCATGCTAGCCTCGTCTTGCCAGCGGATTAAACAGCGCATGCAAAATTTCAGTCAGCATGTTTATCGTGATCACCATGGTAGAGATAACCAGCAAACCCGCTTGAATAGCCGGGTAATTGCGTTGATAAATACTATCGATAAGCCAACGGCCAATGCCTGGCCAGGAAAAAATTACCTCGGTTAGCATAGCCAAGGTGATTAAAGTGCTAAATTGTAAACCAATTTGTCGAATAACCGGCAGTAAAGCATTCCGAAGGCCGTGGCGATATAACACCTGGCCCCTACTTAAGCCTTTAGCCTGTGCTGTTTTAATATAATTTTGTTCCCAAACATTTAGCATCGCATCGCGAACGAAACGAATCATTACCGTGGTTGGGAATGTTGCCAACACAATAGTTGGTAATAACAGGTGTCGTAATGCATTATGAAACGCTTCAGAGCGGTACTTCACATCAGCTTGCAAAATGTCTACTAACATAAAACCACTACTGTGCGGAATTTCATACAGCACCCCCAGCCGTCCGGCTGAAGGCAACCAGCCGAGCGCTAGTGAAAATAACATAATGAGCAATAACCCCCACCAAAATATTGGTAATGAATAGCCTGCTATTGCCAGCGCAGATATTGATTTACCAATAAGACTATGCGGCTTAAAGGCAGCCACTATCCCTAACGGTATACCCAAAATAAATGACAACAATAATGCATAGGCTGTCAGTTCCAGAGTGGCGGGTAACAACAGTTTTATTTCTTGTAACAGCGGCTGCTGGCTGGCAAATGATAAGCCCCAGTTTCCTTGAGCTATCCGGCTAAGAAATGCCAGATATTGTTGCAGATAGTTCTGGTCTAGCTGGTAATAATTAATCAGTTGCTGGCGCTGCTCATCGTCAATTTGCCGCAAACCACTTAAGTTTTGAATGACATCTCCCGGAAATAAGTAGCCCAGACTAAAGGCAAACAAACTTAACGCCAGAAAGACAAATGCCATGAGATATAAACGACGTAATAAATAACGGCTCATGGCGACACTCTTTTAGCATGTTGCAGGGATATGCCACCATAAGGATTTATACTTACCCCACTAACGCTACTACTAATCGCCTGAAAGCGTTGCGAATGAGCAATGGCCACTAACGGTTGCTGTTGATGCAAATACTGTTGTGCCGTCAAATATAATGCCCGTCGTTGTTGTTGATCGGCGGTTAACAATGCTTGCCCAATAATGTCATCAAACATTGGATCACACCAGTTTGCCCGATTGCTGCCACTGTCTCTGGCGGCGCAACTAAGCAGCGGTCTGAAAAAGTTATCAGGATCAGCATTATCGGCAGCCCAGCCAATTAATACTGAGTCATGTTCATAATTCCCTAGCTTTTGGCGAAAACTATTCCATTCATAGGAAATGATATTGGCTTTAATACCAATTTGCGCTAAATCAGCCTGCATTAACTCGGCCATTTTTAACGCGTTCGGGTTGTACAATCGTTGCACGGGCATTGCCCAAATATTCATGGTGAAGCCATTCGGATAGCCAGCTTTAGTTAATAATGCTCGTGCTTTGGCCGGCGAATACATCGGGGCAGGCAGCCCGGCATTATAGGCCCAGGATGTTGGCGGTAAAATACCGTAAGCCGGGGTAGCCTTACCATAATAAACAGCTTGCATGATGGCGGCACGATTAATCGCCATGCCCAGTGCCTGGCGGACTTCTAATTGATCAAAAGGTGGTTTCTGAGTGTTAAAGGCCCAGAAACCGACATTCATGCTGGTGCTTTCCTGCACGGTGACGTCTTCCCGTTTGGCTATCAGCTCTAGTTCGGCCACCCGCGGGTAAGCAACGATATCGCATTCATGAGTAAACAGCTTGGCCATTCGTCTGGCGTTATTCGGGACAATATCAAATACCAACTGCTCTGGCTGGGTGTTACCACGCCAATAATCGTTATGCCTATAGAACCGGACCAAAATATCTTTTTGGTATTCGCGAAAGCGAAATGGGCCGGTACCCACTGGCAGTCGGTCAATTTGGCCGGGTTGTTTTGCGGCCAAAAGTTGCTGGCCATACTCTGCCGATAAAATAGCCGCAAAATCGGTAGCCAGATTAGATAAAAACGAGCTGTCCGGTCGTTGCAATTCAAAAGTAACGGTATAATCGTCTATGGCTTCTACCTTTTTCACCAGGTTTGCCCAGTCTACACTTTGAAAATAGGGATATATTCCGCCCGCTTCGAAGTGAAAAGGGTGGTTTAAGTCAGTAATTCTGTTAAAAGTAAACTGCACATCGTTAGCATTGAATTTGCGGCTGGGACTAAAGTATCGCGTGCTGTGAAAACTGACATTGTCGCGTAAGTTAAACTGATAACGGGTGCCGTCTGCACTGACGTGCCAGGAGGTGGCTAAGCCGGCAACGATATCACCATTGTCTGGGTCGATGTCGACTAACCTGTCGTATAGTTGCTGGCTAATAATGTCGATAGTGGTACCAGAGGTCACTAATTGTGGATTAAAGCTCTCTGGTGAACCTTCAGAGCAATACACTAAGCCACTGCGGGCCGTTTGTGGCATTTGTGGCTGACAACCGCTTAACATCAGCCAAGCAACAAGAAGCGCTGCGGCGTATTTTGTATAAGCACAACAATAAATAGTATGGGTACTACAATAATTCGACAAATTCATCCCTGCTGACTTTCCAACAACTGGTACTTTTTCATATAGCCACGTAATTGATGATAGGTCAGGTTTAGTAAGTCTGCGGTTTTTTTCTGGTTGAACTGGCTGGCGCTAAGGGCATCTTTAATCAATTTTATTTCAAAATCCTGTGACAAGGTTTTAAAATCAACACCATCAGTAAAATTTATGGACTCGTTTACCGTTAAAGAGGGTACCGCGCCCTGCATATTATTAACCGTATTGGTCGCTGATGCTAGCGGTTCTGGGAGTTTAACTATAGCTTGTGGCCGTGTTTTAATGCGCTGAGTAGGGCGAAAAGCCGACTCAAAAGGGTTTAGCTGAATATGATGCACAGGAACATAAGGGTTATTGGTTCGATAAACACTGCGTTCTACCACGTTTTTTAGCTCCCTAACATTACCGGGCCAATGGTAATCGAGCAGGGTGTTTTTAGCTTTTTCACTAAAGCCACTAAACAGTTCAAAGCCCAGTTCACGGGCCATATTAATGGCAAAGTGTTCTGCCAGAATAAGAATATCCTCACGACGCTCACGCATCGGTGGCAACGTAATAACATCAAATGCCAGCCTGTCCAGCAAGTCAGCCCGAAACTCACCGTTGTCGGCCATGCTGGGTAAATCCTCATTGGTAGCACAAACTAATCTGACATCTACCCGCACCGGTCGGCTGCCGCCTACCCGTTCAAACTCACCGTATTCAATTACTCTCAATAATTTTTCTTGAACTAAAGCGGGGGTATTAGCCAGCTCATCCAGAAACAGAGTGCCGCCATTAGCGCGTTCAAAGCGGCCTTCATGCCGTTTACTGGCGCCGGTAAACGCGCCAGCCTCATGACCAAACAATTCACTTTCCAGTAGGTTTTCGTTTAGTGCGGCGCAGTTGAGGGTAAGATACTGCTGATCCCAGCGTTGCGATAAAAAGTGTAGGCGGGCCGCAATAAGCTCTTTACCAGTGCCCCGTTCACCAATTATCAGTACCGGTTTATCCAGCGGTGCCAGTTGTGATACTTGGTCCAGCACATTTAAAAAACTATTGGCTTGACCAATCAGGTTATCTTGTTGGTATTTTCTATTCATGGGCAGCTATTAAATAGTTAATTTGGCTAATAAGTAGTGTATTTCATAAACGGAAAGAGCTAAAGCTTTTAACGGAAATAATTAAAGTTATTTAATATTAGCGGGTTATGGGTAATTAAAAAGTTGGCAAGGATCCTGAATAAACAATAGTGTAATAACATTAACAGACAGAGGTAACTACAATGGGTATTTTTTCACGTTTTTCAGATATTGTGAACTCAAACATCAATTCGTTGCTGGATAAAGCTGAAGATCCAGAAAAAATGGTGCGGCTGATTATTCAGGAAATGGAAGATACGCTGGTTGAAGTTCGTTCGTCATCAGCGAAAACCATTGCTGAGAAAAAAGAGTTGCAGCGGGTGGTTAACCGGTTACAAGCCGAAGCTGACGATTGGCAGACCAAAGCAGAGCTAGCGCTAAGTAAAGAGCGTGACGATTTGGCTCGTGCTGCTCTTATCGAAAAACAAAAGGCGGCAGAGCAGGCTAACAATTCAGTGCGCGATATGTCCGTGCTTGATGAGCATATCAACAAATTACAGGATGAAGTGTCGCAACTACAGGAAAAATTAGCGGATGCTAAAGCGCGGCAGAAATCGATGCTAATGCGCCGTACCACTGTTGAAAACCGGTTAGAAGTGAAAAAATCACTTGATAGTAACCGGATCAACGATGCAATGTATAAGTTTGAACGCTACGAGCAAAAAATTGATTCGCTGGAAGCGCAGGTTGAGTCTTATGATTTAGGCAAAAAAACCCTGAAAGACGAATTTGCAGAACTAGCAGCGCAGGATAAAATTGATAATGAGCTGGCAGCATTAAAAGCTAAAGTTAATCAAAAAGATAAAAACGTCTGAATGTCAGACGTTTAGGAGTTGACATGGATTTTTCAGAAGTCATTGGTATCCCGTTTATTCTGTTTACGATTTTTGTGGCGCCTATTTGGGTCATAATGCACTATCGAAGCAAAAATAAAATGGGACAAGGTTTGTCGAGTCAGGAACTGGTTCAGTTAAATGATTTGGCGCACCGAGCAGAAAAAATGGCAGAACGTGTTAAAACACTGGAAGCTATATTAGATGCAGAAAGTCGGAATTGGAGAAGCCAACATGATTAAGCCAAAACGCGAGTTATTGCGTGATGATACTAACGGTAAGCTGGCGGGAGTTTGTGCCGGAATTGCTGACTACTTTGGCTGGGAATTATGGCTGGTAAGAATTGTAACCGTGTCAGCCTTTTTTCTTGGCGCGGGCGGCTTAATTATGGTGTTGTATATTGCGGCTTGGGTGGTGTTAGAAAAAAAGTCAAAAGCCGCTTTCAAAACCAACAGCACGGCTAACTTAAGCCCGGCGACGGAGAAGGCGGTTGAAGTTAAAACGCGCATGTGGCAACGTGGTGAGGCACCTACGCAGGCGCTGCAACATCTGGTTAATCAGTACCAAGGGCTGGAGCTGCGGCTGCAGGATATGGAACGTCATGTTACGTCAAGCCGCTTTCAATTAAACCGGGAACTTAATAACTTATAACGGAGAATTATGACCTGGCTTGATCAGCTACAACACCAAAGTCGTCAGTTTCGTCATCGCGCCCTGGACAGACATGTCCGCCTGGGCGTTACGGGGTTAAGTGGTGCCGGGAAAACCGCCTTTATTACCTCGCTGGTGCATCAGCTAACACAGGGCGATAGCCCACAGAATTTGCCTTTTTTTGCCGTAGTGCAACAAGGGCGCTATTTGGGTGGGCAGTTGGCGGCAGAGCAGGCTTTAACGATACCGCGTTTTCCTTATGAACATAATCTCAGTTTTTTACAGCAGGCCACACCGCAGTGGCCTCCCTCTACCACCGGCTGGAGCCAGCTTAGCCTGGCGCTGCGTTATAAAGCCGGGCAGGGGTTAAGGTCGCACCTGCAGTCGCATAGTGAGTTAGAACTGGATATTGTTGATTATCCGGGCGAATGGTTGCTGGATTTACCACTGTTGCAATTGGATTATCAGCAGTGGTGTGAGTTTAGCTGGCAATTATTCGCCAAACCGCATCGACAGGCATTAGCCGCTGCATTTAGCAGCGTATTGGCAGCCACTGATTTAACCGATACCAGCGAACAGCAGCTGCAATCGTTAACCGAAGCTTATAAAAACTTACTGCTGCAATTTAGTGCCACTGCAGGCACTTTTTTAAACCAACCCGGGCGGTTATTGGTGCCAGGTGAGCTGGCCGGTGCACCCATGTTGCAGTTGTTACCGCTATTACCCGAGCAGCTGTCCCAGAACAGTGCACTTGGTAAAAAGCTTGCTAACCATTATCAAAGCTATCGTGATTACGTGGTAAAGCCGTTTTATAAACAACATTTTTCTCAGTTAGACCGCCAGGTAGTATTGGTAGATTGCTTAAGTGCATTAAATGCCGGTGCTGCTGCCACTGCCGAGCTTAGCCAGGCGTTACAATTAATAATGAAAAGTTTTCACTATGGCCCATCTAGTATGTTGCGGCGCTTGTTTAAGCCAAAAATCAGTAAAGTATTGTTTGCGGCCAGTAAGGCTGATCATGTTACCCCGGAACAACATCAGGCATTAACCTTGCTATTGCAAAGCTTGCTGCGCCAACCACTGAAGCAAACAACGTATCAGCTGGCAAAAGTAGAGGCTATGGCTATTGCAGCGTTACGTGCCAGTCACGCTGGATATGTTGAATTGCAGGGGCAAAAGCAACCATGCATAACCGGTATTGATAGTGCTAACGGGAAAAAAATCAACTTGTTTCCCGGTGATGTGCCGGCAACGGTACCTGATGCTGCCGTATTTTCGAAGCATCAGTTTAGTTTTCCATCGTTGCAGCCGCTACCGTTAGCCATGCAAGCTAACTTACCGCATATCAGGATGGACCATACTTTGCAGTTTCTGCTGGGAGATAAACTGATATGACAGCATTAAAACCTGCTCAGGTATTCGATTTGCCTGAGGGTAACCAACCGGAAACGGAAGTGGCTCTGAAAAATCGTGCTGAGTTTGCACCAGCAAACTGGCAAAGTGAACCGGTAACAGACACCGTGCCAACTGACACTAAACCCAAGCTGTTGAGCAAGTTAATTTGGCTGTCGTTGCTAAGCCTAGCAGTTCTAGTTGGCTGGCAGTGGCTTGATTCAATACTACTCAGCTGGCAACAAAACCCGTTTCAGGGCGCGTTATTTAGCGTGGCCAGTATCAGCCTGTTGAGTGTTTTTGGCTGGTTGTTATGGCGGGAGTGGCGGCTATGGCAACGCTTAAAACAAAACACTCACTGGCAACGTAGTGCCGAGCGTATTGCCCAGAGCGTACAGTATGGTGAAGCCGACGCGTTATGTCTGGAGATTATCAGTCAATTACCGCGAAACCCGGCGCAGCAGCATAACGCCGCACTTTGGCAAAGTGCAGCGCAAGTTCAGCACAGTGATCTTGAAAAGCTGCAATTGTTGGAGAAACTAGTACTGGCACCATTAGATAGCCAAGCCAAATCGATAGTATTGCGTGCGGGTTCTGATACCAGTTTGGCCGTGGCCGTGATCCCGTTTGCGTTAGCAGATATGCTTATGGTGGTGTGGCGCAGTAGCCGTATGTTACGTCAGTTGGCGGCGCTTTATGGTGCGCCGGTCGGCCAATTACGCAGCTTAGTGATGTTAAAACGGGCGCTGGCGGCAATATTATGGGCCGGAGGCAGCGAGCTGGCACTGGATATGGCCGCTGATGTGATGAGTAGCGAACTTACTGCTAAATTGTCAGCGAGGGCCGGGCAGGGGGTTATTGCCGGCTTGCTGGTTGCCCGGCTGGGTAATATGGCAATGCAACAATTACGGCCTTTACCGTTGACCGAAAAACAGCGGGTGAATATTGCTAAACTTAGTCAAAATTTACTGCAGCGCTTGCGTGGGAAAAATGCTGCCAGCAAAGAGTAACTGCTAATATAGAAAAGTAGCGACTGCCAGACTGCAAGATGTCTGGCATGCTTCCAAAAATTTTCAGATCTGTTAAACCTGTAGTGTCTATAAACTACCCTACGTCGTATTAAAATGCAGACTAAAAACGTTCATCCGTATACCTTGTGTATTCACGCGGGCAAAGAAAAAAACCAATATGGCACCTTAGCTACCCCTTTATATCAAACGTCTACTTTTGTGTTTGATAACGCTGAGCAAGGTGCGGCCCGTTTTGCTGGCGAGCAAGAAGGGTATATATACACCCGGTTGGGCAATCCGACTACCCGCGAGCTGGAGCTGAAAGTCGCTGCGTTAGAAGGCATGGCTGACGCTGCGGCTACCGCTACCGGCATGGGTGCTGTGGCGGCATCTACCATGGCATTTTTACAGCAGGGTGATCATCTTATTGCCAGTAAAGCGATTTATGGCTGCAGTTTTGCACTGTTCAACCATATGTTTGCCCGCTATGGTATTGAGGTAAGCTTTGTTGATATGACCGATCATACGGCAGTAGCTGCAGCGTTAAAACCCAATACCCGAATGTTGTTTGCAGAAACCCCGATTAATCCTAATCTGGTGGTGCTTGATTTGGCTTTTTTAGGCCGCTTTTGTCAACAACACCAGCTTATTTCAGTGGTCGATAATACCTTTCTAACACCGTTATTGCAGCAGCCAGCCAAGTACGGTATCGATATCGTGATCCACAGCGCTACTAAATATCTGAATGGCCATGGTGACGTAGTCGCCGGCATTATTGTTGCTGACAGCGAAAAAATTGCCACGATAAAGATGACGACGTTAAAAGATATGGGCGCAACCATAAGCCCGCATGATGCCTGGTTGATTATCCGGGGTTTAAAAACGCTGGCGGTCAGGATGGAACGCCATTGCCAAAATGCGCAGCAGGTCGCCGAGTTCTTAGAGGCTCATCCGGCGGTAAAAGAAGTATATTATCCGGGGTTGCCATCGCATCCTGGGTATCGTTTTTTAGGCGAGCAAATGCAGGGTGCCGGTGGCGTACTGGCCTTTGAACTGAATGCCAGCCTGGAACAAAGTCGTTATTTTATTAATCAATGTAAGTTACTAAGTCTTGCCGTCAGTTTGGGTGATGCCGAGTCACTTATTCAGCATCCGGCATCAATGACGCACAGCCCTTATACGGCAGAAGAGCGGCAAATGGCTGGAATTAGCGATGGCTTAATCCGGGTGTCGGTGGGGCTGGAGCATGTTGCAGACATTATTGCAGACCTTGAGCAGGCGCTGGATAAAATGCAAAAACATGGCTAATAGAGTGCTCTGCTGCAGTCAAACCATGCTATGTAATCTTAACTTTACAGCAAAGGCTGCAGCTTTACAGTGCTTTTACATGCCACTAGATACCCAGTTGCGGCCTGATCCTCTAGTATCCGGTTACCAGTAAGGGGGCACAGTCCGCTAATTTTTACGCAACAGGTTGTATATGAGTAAGACAAGTCAGTACCTATCTAAAGAATCCGATGCTAACGGTATTATTGCCTGGACAGATGAAGACAATCAGATTTGGCATGAGTTAATAACCCGACAGCTTAGTGTGGTAAAAGGTAAAGCCTGTGACGAGTATTTGGCTGGGCTGGAAAAGTTACAGTTGCCCACTGATCGGATCCCACAATTAGAAGAAGTGAATAAAGTGTTGCGTGCAACCACCGGTTGGGAATGTGCCGAGGTGCCAGCGCTAATCAGTTTTGATAAATTTTTTCTGTTGCTAGCCAACAAAAAGTTTCCGGTAGCCACTTTTATTCGTTCACGTGAAGAGTTTGATTATCTGCAAGAACCGGATATTTTTCATGAAATCTTTGGCCATTGCGCGATGTTAACTCATCCGGCTTTCGCCGAGTTTACTCACACGTACGGTAAACTTGGGCTGGCAGCCAGTAAGCAAGACCGGGTGTTTCTGGCCAGGTTATATTGGTTTACTATAGAGTTTGGTTTATTAAATACCAAAGACGGTTTACGAATTTACGGTGGTGGTATTTTATCCTCACCAGGCGAAACCTTGTATGCGCTGGAGTCTGCCATCCCTGAACGCAAAGTTTTTGATGCGGTTGATATGCTTCGCACACCTTATCGGATCGATATTATGCAGCCGGTATATTTTATGCTTGATCATATTGACGATTTATTCGATGTCGCGCATCTGGACATGATGGCATTAGTTGAACGGGCCAAAGCGCTGGGCTTACATGAACCACGGTTTGCTCCAAAACAAAAACAAGCAAGTTAGGATTGAAAATGACTGAATTATCAACAATGAAATGTGAAGCCTGCAAGGCTGATGCGCCCAAAGTAAGCGATGCGGAGTTACCGCAACTGATGCGGCAAATTCCGGATTGGACCCCTGTATCGCGCGATGGTGTTTTGCAATTAGAACGGTTATATAAGTTTAAAAACTTCAAGCAAGCCTGGGCCTTTCACAATAAAGTGGCGCAACTGGCTGAGGATGAAGGACATCATCCTGCGTTGTTGCTGGAATGGGGTAAGTTGACGGTGACCTGGTGGTCGCACTCGATTAAAGGTTTGCATAAAAACGATTTTATCTGCGCAGCTAAAACCGACCAGTTACTGGCTGGTTAATCTGAGTTTTCGCGGCTTAGTTACAACAGGTACGCTGTTGTCGTTAAGCCGCTACCTACCGCAATAACACCCCCTTCGGCCTTAATTGTGCATATATCTTTACAAAAAAGCTGGTCTGACAGCTGTCTACTGCCGTATTATGCCATTATCAACAGGTTTCGGGATGTGTCGCTGTTATGCGTTTAGAAATTCAATGTCAAAACCGCTTGGGGCTTGCCCAGGAAGTATTAAATATTCTGGTGGGCTACCAGCTCGATTTACGGGGTATTGAAGTAGACCCTTCACTTAATCGGATGTACGTGTCGTTTCCGACCGTTAATTTTGAAAGATTTCAGGAGTTAATGGCTAAGATCCGGCGTATTGCCGGAGTAGTGGACGTTAAAACTACCGCATTTTTGCCATCCGAACGAGAGCATAATGAACTGACCACCTTGCTTAAAACGTTACCCGATGGCCTTATTGCCATTGATGTAAAAGCCAATGTTACGATAATTAATGATGCGGCACTGGACGCGTTGTCAGTAGCCCAGCACGATATTGAAGGCCAGTCTTTGCAGAGCATGGTTAAAGGGTTTAATTTCCAACGCTGGTTGGAAAATGACGAGGTATTAGCTCAAACCCGTCGTTTTGAAATCCATGGGAAACGGTTTATCGCTGATATTTTACCGGTAATGGTTCCAGATGAAACTGGCCATCAAATTTTGGCTGGTGCGGTAATAAATTTAAAGTCTGAGAGCCGTTTAGGTCAGCATATGGTGGCTTTTAAAAAGGGTGATCAGGAAAGTTTCAATACTTTGCAGGCCAACAGTAACCTGATGCGAAAAGTGGTTCGGGAAGCTAAAAAAATGGCTCAGCTGGATGCGCCTATTCTTATTATGGGTGAAACAGGTACTGGTAAAGAGCTGCTGGCGCGCGCCTGTCATGCGGCTGGTAGTCGGGTTGGTAAACCCTTTTTAGCGGTAAATTGTGCATCGTTGCCCGATAACGTTGCCGAGTCAGAATTGTTTGGTTATGGCGCAAATGCCTTTGCTGGCAGTGCTGAGGGTAAAAAGGGTATTTTTGAGCAAGCTAATGGTGGTAGCGTATTTCTGGATGAAGTCGGTGAGATGTCGCAACAGTTGCAGACGAAGTTAATCCGCTTTTTGCAGGATGGTAGTTTTCGGCGGGTGGCAGATGAAAACGAAGTGAAAGTGGATGTGCGCGTTATTTGTACTACCCAAAAAGATTTACCTGGCATGGTGCAAGAAGGTCGCTTTCGGGAAGATTTATTCTATCGGCTTAACGTATTAACCTTAACATTACCGCCACTGCGTGATCGTAAGCAAGATGTGGTGCCGCTAGCAGAGTTCTTTATTGCCCGGTTTGCTGCTCGTCTTAATCGTAAAGCACCTAGGCTAACGGAAAGCTGTGGCCAGTTTCTGCAACAATACCCATGGCCAGGTAATGTTCGGCAGTTGGAGAATGCACTGTACCGGGCCGTGACCTTGCTCGATGGTTATGAACTGGAAAAAGATCATTTGCAATTGCCCAGCTACACCAGTGACTTTGGTTATTTAGAGCAGGATTTTGACGGTACGCTGGATGAGGCAGTAAAACGCTTTGAAGCTAACTTATTGCGTAAGCTATATCCGGCTTATCCAAGCTCACGCCAGTTAGCAAAAAAGCTTGGCTTAAGCCATACCGCCGTCGCCAACAAGCTGCGGGATTACGGCATTAACCGCAAGACTGTAAAAATATAATTACAGCCTGTAGCATTAAGTTTACTCTATATGGGCTGGCAGGCTTACCTGCCGGCCTTTATATTGACATAAATGTAATGCTTTAGCTTTTGTACTTAAATGTGTACGATTTTTCCGGCGTGGGTCCAGACGATTACTGCTAGGTAGCCTCTTCCTTTTTTTGTTGGTAAGCGCATGATAGCGTCCACATTTGTTGTTTGGAGCGTCTCTTAATGCAAAATACTAAAAATACTATTAATCCACTGGGTACAGATGGTTTTGAGTTTGTTGAATACACGGCGGCTGATGCTGAAGGTATTCAAAAACTGAAAGACTTATTTAGTTCTCTGGGCTTTACTGAAGTAGCTAAACATCGCTCAAAACAAGCCTGGCTATACAAACAGGGTGATATCAACTTTATTATTAATGCCGAACCTAACTCTCAGGCTGAAGAATTTGCCCGTTTGCATGGCCCATCAGTTTGTGCAATGGCCTTTCGGGTTACCGATGCTGCTGCAGCCTTAAAGCATGCACTGGCTAATGGCGCTAAAGAGTATAAAAATCAGATTGGTCCAATGGAGCTCAATATTCCTGCCGTGTATGGTATTGGTAGTAGCTTACTGTATTTTGTCGACCGCTACGGTGCCAGCTCAGTTTATGACATTGATTTTAAGTATTACGCTAACTGGCAAGTTGAAATGGCTAAGCATAGTGTTGGTTTGGAAGTGCTTGATCATTTAACACACAATGTCATGCGCGGCAATATGAACCTGTGGGCTGGTTTCTATGAAAATATCGGCAATTTCCGTGAAATCCGTTATTTTGATATTGAAGGCAAACTGACCGGTTTGGTTTCTAAGGCAATGACTGCGCCTTGTGGCAAAATTCGTATCCCAATTAATGAATCCTCGGATGATAAGTCACAGATTGAAGAGTTTATTCGTGAATATAAAGGCGAGGGTATTCAGCATATCGCACTGACCTCTGACAATATTTATGAAACGGTGCGAACGCTACGCAGCCGGGGTATGGACTTTATGCCAACGCCGGAAACCTATTACAACAACGTTAACGACCGAGTTGAAGGCCACGAAGAAGATCTTGAGCAAATGCGTGAATTACGCATCCTGATTGACGGTGCACCAATGAAAGACGGTATTTTACTGCAAATTTTTACTAAAACGGTGATTGGCCCGGTATTCTTTGAAATTATTCAGCGTAAAGGCAACGAAGGCTTTGGCGAGGGCAACTTTAAAGCTTTGTTTGAGTCTATCGAAGAAGATCAAATTCAGCGCGGAGTGTTAAGTAATGCGTAAATGGGCATCTTTTCCGTTAAAGGAAGGCGATGTATCACGACAGGCGCATGCTGATTTTCCTGAGCAAGCTATTTATGAGCGGGAAACGGGTCGAAATGGTTTTTTTGGCCCGGCAACACATTTTCATCATACTCATGCGCCAACGGGCTGGAGTGACTGGCAGGGGCCACTAAGGCCGCACCTGTTCAACTTTAATGACATTGGGCTGGATAACACTGAATCGCCGTGGGCGGTGCCGGATTTGCTGTTTAATAGCCATTGCAAAATGCGGACGTGGCGCCTTAGTGATAGCATGAGTAAACTAGCACGTAATGCTGATGGCGATGAGTTGCTGTTTATTCATGAAGGCAGTGCAGAGTTGTACTGTGATTATGGCCATATGACACTGCGTGATGGTGACTATGTTGTTATCCCACGCTCAACGATGTGGCGCTTGGTGCCGAAAGAGCCGATGTTTATTTTATTGGTTGAAGCGACCAATGACAGCTACCAGCTGCCAGAAAAAGGCTTGGTAGGCAACCATGCGATATTTGATCCTGCCATGCTAGACACGCCAAAGATTAACCCGCAATTTAAAGCACAGTACAGCGAGCAACGCTGGCAGGTTGAAGTGAAACGCCATGGTCAGGTGTCTGTCATTACCTACCCTTATAATCCACTCGATGCTATTGGCTGGCACGGCGATTTAACGGTAATGCGCATAAACTGGCGGGATATAAGGCCGTTGATGAGTCATCGCTATCATTTGCCACCATCAGCACATACCACTTTTGTGGCGCAGCGCTTTGTCGTATGTACCTTTGTACCACGGCCAATTGAAAGCGACCCCGGGGCGTTAAAAGTGCCATTTTTCCATAATAATGATGATTATGATGAAGTGCTGTTTTACCATGCCGGTGATTTTTTCAGTCGTGACAACATAGAAAAAGGCATGGTGACATTTCATCCGGCGGGCTTTACTCATGGCCCACATCCCAAAGCTTTTGCTGCCGGCCGTGAGCATAAAAAGAAGTTTACCGATGAAGTGGCAGTAATGCTGGATACCCGCGATGCTTTATCATTTGGCGAGGCGGCACTGGCTACCGAAAACCCCGATTATGTTAATAGCTGGAAAACCGCACCCTAAGTTTGGGCAAGTTAAGGATTGATATGAAGTTAGCAAGTTTAAAAAACAATACCCGCGACGGTAAGTTAGTCGTCGTTAGCCGTGATTTAAGCCGCTGCGTGGCAGTACCTGCCGTGGCGGCAACCTTGCAGCAGTTACTAGATAATTGGGATACTTTAGCCAGCAAAGCTAATGCCGTATATCAGGCGCTAAATAGCGGTAAGGTAGCAGGTGAAATAGCGTTTGATTCATCGCAAGCGGAATCGCCGTTGCCGCGTGCTTATCAATGGGCCGATGGCAGCGCTTATGTTAATCATGTCGAGTTAGTGCGCAAAGCGCGTAATTCCGAAATGCCGCCAAGTTTCTGGACTGATCCGTTAATGTACCAAGGTGGCTCTGACGATTTTATTGGCCCCCGTGACCAGATTGAAGCGATCAGCACAGAGCATGGTATTGACTTTGAAGGTGAAGTGGCTGTTATTACTGATGATGTACCTATGGCGACTAGTCCTGAGCAAGCGCTGCAGAAAATACGTTTGTTGATGCTGGTTAACGACGTGTCGCTGCGCGGGTTAATTCCCAACGAACTGGCCAAAGGCTTTGGCTTTTTTAACGCAAAACCTGCCTCCAGTTTTAGTCCGGTAGCCGTGACGCCTGACGAGCTGGGTGACAAGTGGCAAGATGGTCGCCTGCACTTACCGTTGTTATCCACTTACAATGGTAAAGCCTTTGGTAAGCCCAATGCTGGTGTCGACATGACCTTTAACTTTGGCCAGTTGATTGCTCATGCTGCTAAAACTCGCAATTTGGGTGCTGGTGCGGTAATTGGTTCAGGCACGGTGTCGAACAAGCAGGGTACCGAATACGGTACTGCCATCGCCGAGGGTGGTGTGGGTTATAGCTGTATTGCCGAGATCCGGATGATTGAAACCATTCGGGATGGTAAACCATCAACCGCCTTTATGCAGTTTGGTGATAGCATTAAAATGGAGATGCTGGATAGCGATGGTCAGAGTATTTTTGGTGCTATCGACCAGCAAGTGGTGCAATATAAAGCTTAACTACGTTCCCAGCAGCAGCGGGTTCTAAGTGCTAAAGGTAATATTATGAAACTTTATAGCTATTGGCGCTCTTCTGCTGCCTACAGGGTGCGTATTGCACTGAACCTGAAGCAACTAAGCTTTGAGACAATACCTGTGCATCTGCTTAAAGATGGTGGCCAACAACATAGCGCTGAGTATCAGCAGCTTAACCCCAATCAGCTGGTACCGATCTACGTTGATGGCAAGCTTAGTTTGAATCAGTCACTGGCTATTATTGAATACCTCGACGAAATGTATCCGGAACCGGCATTACTGCCAGAAAATATTGCTGCTAAAGCTCAGGTGCGCTCGTTAGCGTTAGACATTGCCTGTGACATGCATCCGTTAAATAATTTGCGGGTGTTGCAATACTTAACTGGGCCATTGGCTCTGAATGAACAGCAGAAAATAGCCTGGATCCATCACTGGTTGCATACTGGCTTTGGTGCCCTCGAACAGCGATTGCTGAAAACTGCCGGTGAGTTTTGTTATGGTGACAGTGTTACTTTGGCTGATGTGTGTTTGGTGCCGCAAATGTACAACGCGTTGCGGTTTAAGCTTGATACGCTGGAATATCCAACCATAAGCCGGGTTTATCATCATTGTCAGCAATTGGCAGGCTTTGCGCTGGCAGCGCCCGAGCAACAAAGTGATGCGCAATTATAGTGATGCCCAATTATAGTGATGATTAAGTCTGGTTATAATGAATAAAATAATGATGACGTATAGTAATGGCTGAATTAAAGCCTGTTGCAAAGGCCAAACATAAAGCACTACTTACCATGCCCCAGCGTCTTGTAAACCGCACCTTGGTTTATATTGGTTTGTTTGGTGTGGTATTTCAATTAAGCGCTGCCTTGTACGCGCTGTGGCATGGCGTTCAACTACAAAGCTATTGGTTTATGACGTTGTTAGCACCACTGTTATGTATCGGCTCAGGTAGCTTGCCGGCGCTGCAGTTGCAACGCGAACCAGATTAACTTACCTGACAGTTCCACTTACTTAACCTCTTCTTGTACTTTAATATTGGGTAATTTAAACATACCCTTAATTTCTAGCCGGGCAATGCCCTCATCGTTAAACACAAAATTAATCTGGCCCGGACCACGGTCGAAGCGGTAGCGGCCACCGTCATAATGTAAAATGAAGTTACCGCGGCCGTCTTTTAGTGACGGATCCTGAGTTAAGGTTAATTTAAAACCACTTATGTCGTAATCAAATCCGCTAATGGGGGCATTAATAAAATCGTGCACCCAGACTTCATCTTCATTTTGTAAGATCAGTGCCAATGAATATTTTTGCGGTAAGCTGCTAACCGTCAGGCTTTGCTTACCCGCAGTAAAATGAAATTCACCGTCTTGGCGAATATAGCTAAAACCATATTGCAGCGGCACGTTATTGCCATTTTGCAATGTATAACTGCCATTACCCATAAGTTGAAATTGAGCAAAAGCCGGCAGGCTAAACAACAAACTGATCAAGATGATCCACGTTTTCATTTCGTTGCTCCGTAATACAGTGTGAATAAGTATAACCAATTACACTTGAGTGACATTAACAATCAGCTTTAGCTGCTCGCCAGGCTGTAAATATTGCTCAGTATTAATGTCATTCCATTTAATAATTTCAGCAACTGACACACTAAAGCGCTGGGCAATTCGTGCCAACGAGTCACCTTTTCGCACCTTATAGTTAACCGTGCGGGTAATTGCGCTGCTGATATTGCTATCGCTACCATGCCACATCACCAGTTTCTGACCTGGTTTTAATGGATCGCGCTGCACCATGCCATTCCATTTAGCTAAGTCTGCCACGGTTACTTTACTGGCTCGACTAATGTCCCATAACGTATCACCACTTTTTACAATGTACTCGGTTTTAATGCTACCGGCAGGACGATTTTGTGCCTTGGCAATACGATTGCGCTTGCTAAGTTCATAGCTATTTGCAGCCTGTGCAGACACGGGGATTAATAAATGCTGACCAATATGGATAGTATTGCCGCTAAGCTTATTAAGCCGGCCGATAGCATCAATGCTGGTTTGATATTTGCTGGCAATTTTACCCAGCGAATCACCAGCGTTAACGGTATAGCTTTGCCATTGCAACCGGTCTGCGACCGGTGTTTGTGCCAATAATTTACTGAAGTTATCAGCCTTAGCCAATGGCAGTACCAATTGATGCGGACCTTCCGGATCGGTTGCCCACTGATTAAAGCCAGGATTTAAAGCTTGTAGCTCGGCGACACTAAGTTCAGCTAAATCTGCGGCTATGGCCAGATCAATCTGACCATCAATGGGCACTATGGTAATTTTGGGTTCATTAGCAATAAATTTCCAGACAATATCAAAATCATCTGGTCGCTTTAAAATATCAACCAGTGCTAAAAGTTTAGGCACATAAACGGTGGTTTCAGCTGGTAAATCCAGTGACCAAAAATCGGTAGGCAGCCGTCGCTTTTTGTTGGCAAGAATAGCCCGGCCAATCCGGCCTTCGCCAGCATTATAGGCCGCAATAGCATTTAACCAGTCGTGTTCTAGGGTATCGTGTAAATACTGAAGATAATCCAATGCTGCCCGGGTTGATTCAACAACATCACGTCGGCCGTCGTACCAGAAATTTTGTTTCAGGCCAAAGCGTTTGCCGGTAGCGGGCATAAATTGCCACATGCCTGACGCGCGGGCATGTGAATAAGCAAAAGGATCAAAGGCGCTTTCAACAATCGGCAATAACGCCAATTCTAGTGGCATATTGCGTTTTTCAAGTTCCTGCACAATATAATATAAAAACGGTTGTGCTCTATTCGACACCCGGTCAAGAAGGCTCTGATGCTGACTGTAGAAATTACGTTGTTCAACAATTGGCCGAGTTTGCGGCACGTTGAACGTAAGTTGTAGTTGAATACGTTGCCATAGGTCTTCTAATTCGGTGGCATCAAGCGGTACTAACTGTTCCGGCGGATTATCGCCAAGCCACAATCGATTGGCAATATCTTCAGCGCTAGCACCCGATAACTTAACCGACGTCGTCTTTTTTTTAATGATTTCTGTAATTTCCGGAACGGAACCTGTGGTGCCGACACAGCCGCTAAGCAGCGCAACTAACATGACGGCAGAGATTTTAAAAAGCATTAATTTATTCCGCACAAAAAAAATGTATGTTACCTGTTCAAAGCCTGATTGCAAGTCAGGATTTAAACTGATCTTTCATTGAACGCAGCCGGGTAAATAAGCCAAGCGAAGTATCTTCTCGATAGTGTTGTTGCAAGCCTTTGTTTTCACATCGTAAAAACGGGTTTACCTTTTTTTCGTTGCCTAAGCTTGCGGGCAGGGTTGGTTGGCTGGACTGGCGTAATTGCAGACAGAGTTGCTGGTATTGAATTAACGCATGGTTTTCAGGTTCGATACTTAAGGCAAAACGTAAATTGGCCAGGGTATATTCATGCGTGCAATACACTTGGGTGTTATCTGACAGTGCTGCCAGTTTCTGTAAAGAGTGATGTAATTGCGCCGGGCTACCTTCAAATAAACGGCCACAGCCAGCGCTGAATAAAGTATCACCACAAAATAAGTAAGGTGCAGTGTAAAAGCCAATATGGCCCAGTGTATGGCCCGGTAGCTCCAGCACCTGAAATTGATAGTTAAAAGGGGTAAGTTCGATAACATCTCCTTGCCTGACTTGCTCAGTCAACGAGGTTATTTTTGCCTGTTCGGCTGCGGGCCCAATAATTCTGACGTTGGGGTAAGCCTCTTGTAATTGGTTGATACCGCCGGTATGGTCTGGATGGTGATGTGTCACCAAAATAGCATACAGGCTTTTTTGCTGTTGTTGCAAATAGTCCAATACTGGTTTAGCGTCACCGGGGTCAACGACCACGCAAAAAGGGCTGGCAGGCTGACTCAGACACCAAATATAGTTATCCTCAAAGGCAGTTAGCGGGCTTATTGTCAGCATCAGATCCTCTCTTAACGTTAAAGCAGGCATAACTTTATCATGAAACCGGCATTGAACGAAAACGAACCGCAAGTACCGGCCAGTTGGCAGGCGTTTTTGCAAGGTCCGGCCTTAGCAAAAGCAATTGGTGAGCATTTACAGCCATGGTGGCAGCAAATATTTGGTTATTATTTACTAAAAGTAGGTGATTTGAGTAGCGATCTGGTTTTGCCAGGCTGCAAAATCAAGCACCAGGTGCATTTAGGCAGTACAGATAACGGCAATAGTCATCTAATAGGCTTACCCGATACGTTGCCAATAGATAGCCATAGTATTGATGCAGTGCTGCTGAGCCAGTGCCTGGAGTATCAGAGCGATCCTCACCATATCGTCCGGGAAGCACATCGGGTGCTGATCCCAGATGGATATTTATTATTAACCGGCTTTAATCCATTTAGCTTGTTGGCGCTGGCGGGTTCGGCGCCGTGGTTAAAACAACGTTATCCTTGGCAAGGACGGTTTTTCTCTGCTGGTCGGGTAAAAGACTGGTTACATCTTATTGGTTTTGAAGTGTTATCTGAACAACGTTTTTTTTATGGCAGTATGTTAGTCAATGAATATGCTAATAATAGTATGCAGCGTTTTGCTGAGACCTATCTGAATTATTTTGCCGGATGTTATTTGCTGGTGGCCCGTAAACGTGAGTTACCGCTAACACCTATCCGGCCACGCTGGCAATTAACCCCCGCGTTTAGCGAGGGGGTTAAAGGGGTAAGTGCCCGCAAAGGATGTCGATAACTGTGCAGTGTCAGTGCGGGCATGGCTTGTGCTTATTCGGTAAGCTGCTGTAGCGAGTAGCCTTGCTGTTGTAATAGCGTTAATAGTCCATCTGCGCCGGCAAGATGTAAGGCTCCAACTAAAACCATCGTTGTGTGTTTACGGTTGGTCAGAGCTTGCAGCTGCGGTAGCCAGGCATGATTGCGGTTAACCAGTAAAATGTCATACAGTTGCGGTATTTGCTGTAAATCACCGATAAATAGCTTTTCTAGTTTAGCGCTATCACCAGATCGCCAGGCGTGTTTCATCTCGACCAGTTGGCCTTCAACTTTATGCATGTCTTGCAGAGTAGATTGGATGGTTAAGTTGGCATCAAGCTGATTCATTCCCTCCAGCACCGCCAGGTGCTCATCCACCGTCTCTAATCCCTTAATCGATTTACCTTGCTGTTGCGCCAACTGCATATAATGCATATCTACTCCGGTTTCAGCGGCACCTAAGC
Source organism: Arsukibacterium sp. MJ3 (assembly GCF_000987765.1). GTDB lineage: Bacteria > Pseudomonadota > Gammaproteobacteria > Enterobacterales > Alteromonadaceae > Alishewanella. The sequence goes on along the minus strand of NZ_LAHP01000003.1, from coordinate 93,122 downwards.
GTTGCATTTCAACACTGGCTAACATCATGGCGGCAAAACCCGGTTTAAAACGGCTGATAGCCGCAACCGGCATATTGCGCTCAGTGGCGTAGGTTTTAAGCTGTTGATAAATCTCAGGCGATAACACTTGCTCTAAGGTTTTTCCATCACTGTAGGTATTTTGTTGCATCATTTTTGTCAGCCCGGCTGGGCTGGTCAGTGCATTTAAGTCGGTTTCAAATAACAACTGACTACTGGTATTAAAGGCGGTGTCGTAAGCGGATGGCAGCGGAAAATCACTTTTGCTAAGTAAGTGGACGGTGCCTGCCAGATAAAAATGATTGCCATCTTTACTGACTTTCCAGACGCTGGCAGCCCAGAGTGAACTGCTAACCAATAATAAAGATAGGCTTATAAACTTAACCAATAAATGCATGGGGTCTCCTTGATTAAAAATTGTGTGTGTTTTGGTGAACACATTAGCTACCACATTAAATCATCAGGGATCTGATAATCGGCATAAGGATCATCTTCGTCTACATTTTGTTGCTTGGTATTTAGCAGCACAATACTACTGGCATCACGCTGCATAATTTTTTCAGCTACTGCGGCCGGGATCAAACAATACTGCTCGTTAAGTTTGGCAATTGCCAGCAAACCCCGGCTGAGCTCATCATGCACTTTTTTAGCCACATACAACTTCTTAACCAATTTACCGTCAACAAAATTAAAGCCCATTTCACCTTTACTGCTAATGGTATTGGTTTCTATCATTTGTTTTACTTGAGCTATTACGGCTTTTTGGGCCAGATCAGCTTGTTTTTGCCGGTTTAACTCGCGATCGCGCGCTACCTGTTCGGCTTTGGCCTGCTGCGCCAATGTTACCGAGCTGCTGTCGATAATATTGTTTTTGCCAGCTTGGGTTTTTTGCTGGTGTTTTTCCTTTTTTACTTTTTTTACTTTTTTGGCATCAGCCAAGCCTGCTTTTAGCAGCTGGTCACGAAACGCATTACTCATTTTGGGCTACTCAGGTTAGGAAGTGAACAAGCGTTATAGTGTACCTTAAGCAATCTTATTAACTCAAATTGGCTAGTTCGGTTATCATATAACGGTACCCCTAGTTGATGAGGTTAATTTTGCCATTTAAAGATTTAGCGTTAGATCCACGCTTATTAAGGTCAGTTCAGCATTTAGGCTTTGATAAGCCTACTGAAATCCAGCAAGAAGCAATACCTGCAGTAATGGTAGGGCGTGATTTAATTGTGTCATCGCAAACCGGCTCGGGTAAAACACTGGCTTATTTATTACCGATGATGCAGCGCTTGTTAAAAAGTCGTGCGTTATCAAAGCAAGATGCCCGGGCGTTAATTCTGGCACCTACCCGCGAATTAGCAAAACAGGTTTATGCTCAGTTGCGGTTGCTGGTTGCCAATACGCCGGTTACTGCAGCGTTAATAGTGGGGGGTGAAAACTTTAACGATCAGGAAAAAATCCTGAAACGCCAACCAACAATCGTGGTGGCCACACCGGGGCGTTTTGTTGACCACCTTGAGCACAAAACCTTGTTTTTACAAGGGCTGGAAATGCTTATTCTGGATGAAGCCGACCGGATGCTTGACCTAGGTTTTTTGCCACAATTAACGGTGATAAACAAAGCGGCTACCCATCGCTTAAGACAAACGCTGCTGTTTTCCGCCACCCTTGACCACGCTGAGGTTGATAATCTGGCGCTGGCACTATTAAAAAACCCCTACCGGGTAGCTGTTGGCGCAGGTTATCAGCCGCATCAGGATATTGAGCAACAGTTTTTTCTGGCCGATAACCTCAGTCATAAAGAAGCTTTACTGACCCACTTTTTAAAGCAGCAAGATATACGGCAACTGATTATGTTTACCGCGACCCGAGCCGATGCTGAGCGCTTAGCTACAGTATGTGAAACAGCGGGCTTATCTGCTGTGGGCTTAAGTGGAAAATTAAGCCAGCAGCAACGTAATAGTGTAATGCAGCAATTTGCTACCGGTAAATTCAAGGTATTAGTTACCACCGATTTAGCGTCTCGCGGCCTTGATTTACTGCAGGTGTCGCACGTTATTAATTTTGATTTACCGAAACACCCGGAAGAGTATGTTCACCGGATTGGCCGAACCGGCCGCGCAGGAGCTAAAGGGCACGCTATTTCGTTAGTTGGACCAAAAGATTGGCCGAGCTTACAGAATATTGAGGGTTTTTTACGACAGGCGATTGAGTTTTCGGTGGTAGAAGCATTGCCCGCGCAGTTTTCAGGTATTGCTGCAGCCCCTAGTCGACCCAAGCTTGCTAAAAAATCAGCCACAGCTACCCACGTTGCTAAAACGCCAAAAACCACAGCAGCAAGTCATAAAAGTAAAGCTGTGCCGTTTTTTGAAGGTGGCGATGATGGTAGTGGCCCGGTTCGTCGCAAAAAATAAATCAGTGGCTGGTTAAATATGCAGCGTTTTTGCTGCTACACTGAGAAAGCTTGCACCGTGTTAATTGGCGTTAAACCCCGATGACAGATGCGAATAAGCCGGTACGGCCTGTTAGGAAATATATTTTCTGCTCGTCTGGTATTTATGTTGACCGCATGATCAGCTTAACTGATAATGCGTTTGAATATTTATCTGCTCGATTACCTGGCCGGTAATATTTAAGTCGCCGTAATTTCGGCAAATTTAGTTAAAGTAAGAGAGTGTTATGTCACAGTTAATTTCTGGTACAGTTAAGTGGTTCAACGAAGATAAAGGTTTTGGTTTCATCGAGCGCGAAGGCGGCAAAGACGTATTCGTTCATTTCCGCGCTATCAATGGCACCGGCCGCAAAACTTTAGTTGAAGGTCAGCGTGTAACTTTTGAAGTTACCGAAGGTCAGAAAGGTCCACAGGCTGAAAACGTCACTGTAACCGGTTAATCTGATAGTTTTTTGTAAAGAGCCGACCAGTGAGTCGGCTTTTTTATTATAGCTTTTCAGCGGTAAAATGAAAAGCAAAGCTGACCTGGGTTAGGTGGTGTAAAACCTAATTGCAAGCCAACCAAACGGACTCCTTGGTGCTGTCGTCGCTGCCAAGCTTGTTGCAGCAAAGGCAAAAATTGCTCTAAGCTCACGCTATTGGCCTGGCATTCCACCGTGGTTTGCCGGAAGTCACTGAATTTAAGTTTCACCCCAATTTTTTGCAGCCCTTGCTCGCCCTGATTAGCCAACCGCAGCTGGAGTTTTGGCCACAAAGACGTCATGGCGCTAACGCAGTCATGGTAGACATCAATATCAGTATCCAAAGTGTGTTCTACACCAACCGATTTGGCATGACGCTCTGTCCGAACCGGGCGTTCATCAATGCCTTTGCTACGTTTTAATAAACTATCGGCCATTGCGCCAAAATGTTTTACCAGAATTGCTAAATCACAGCCGGCAATGTCCCGGCAGTGAATTAACCCCAGCTGCGCCAAGCGTTCAGCCGTTTTACTGCCAACGCCGGGTATTTTCGCCAGTGGTAGTTTTTCAACAAAGCCTGCCACCTCCGCCGGGGTAATCACCAATAAACCATCAGGCTTATTTTCATCGCTGGCTATTTTGGCTAAAAATTTATTAGGTGCAACGCCCGCAGAGGCGGTCAGCCCGGTTTCGGCAAGTATAACTCGCCGGATATCTTCAGCAATAAGAGTGGCGCTGCCATTAAAATGTGCACTATCGCTGACATCAAGAAAGGCTTCATCTAATGATAAGGGTTCTACTAGTGGACTATAACGTTGGAAAATTGCCCGTATCTGCTTACTAACTGTCTTGTATTTTTCCATGCTGCCGGGCATTAAATGCAGTTGTGGACACAATTTAAGAGCCTGACTGGTGGGCATAGCAGACCGAACACCATAAACGCGAGCAGGATAATTGCAGGTTGCTATCACACCACGGTTGTCTCGGCTACCACCAATAGCCAAGGGTATTTTTGCCAGCGCGGGATTGTCCCGCATTTCCACTGCGGCGAAAAAGCAATCCATGTCGATGTGAATAATTTTACGCTGACTGATCATAAATTTTGTTTAACTGTATTAATATACAGCATGATAAACCCCATGTTAACGGTTGTAAAGGAACCAGAGCTGTAAAGTGGGCTGGCCATTTTTATTATACTGGCATTTTTTTAAAGTCACCGAAGACGCCTGGATGGCTAATTTTTCAATGCATCCTGAATTGAATCAGGGTAGAATATTGGAAAACGAGTTCCCCAATCTACTGAACCAGTAAGCGTAACCCGCGCCCAGGAGAAAGCATGTTAAAGCGTGAGATGAATATTGCCGATTTTGACCCGGAATTATGGCAGGCAATGAGCGATGAAACGGCCCGTCAGGAAGCTCATATCGAGTTAATAGCTTCTGAAAATTACGCCAGCCCGCGGGTGTTGCAAGCTCAAGGTTCGCAACTTACCAATAAATATGCCGAAGGCTATCCGCACAAACGCTACTACGGTGGCTGCGAGTTTGTCGATATTGCTGAAGATTTAGCCATTGCCCGTGCCAAACAATTATTTGCTGCCGATTATGCCAATGTGCAACCGCATGCTGGCTCACAAGCGAATGCCGCGGTATTTTTAGCGTTGTTAGAAGCAGGCGATACTATTTTGGGTATGAGCTTGGCACATGGTGGCCATTTAACTCATGGCTCGCACGTTAGCTCGTCAGGTAAGCTTTATAAAGCGGTGCAATACGGCTTGCACCCCGAAACCGGTGTTATTGATTACGATCAGGCCGAAGCGTTAGCGCTAGAGCATAAACCGAAATTAGTTATAGCCGGTTTTTCGGCCTATTCTGGCATTGTTGACTGGCAGCGTTTTCGTGATATTGCCGATAAAGTCGGTGCGTATTTGTTAGTAGATATGGCGCATGTTGCTGGTTTGGTGGCTGCTGGTCTATATCCGAATCCTGTACCAATCGCTGACGTGGTGACAACCACAACGCATAAAACGCTGGCCGGTCCACGCGGCGGCTTAATTCTGGCCCGCAAAAATGACATTATAGAAAAAAAGCTAAACTCGGCGGTGTTTCCCGGCACTCAGGGCGGGCCATTAATGCATGTTATTGCTGCCAAAGCGGTGGCCTTTAAAGAAGCATTAGAGCCAGAATTTAAAGTGTATCAGCAGCAGGTGCTGAACAACGCTAAAGCCATGTGCGATGAAATGATGACGCGTGGCTATAAAGTGGTGTCAGGCGGGACTGAAAATCATTTATTTTTGCTGGATTTAATCGACAAAAATATTACAGGTAAAGATGCCGATGCGGCGTTAGGCAAGGCGCATATTACGGTAAATAAGAACTCGGTACCCAATGATCCGCGTTCACCCTTTGTGACCAGCGGTTTACGAATTGGTACGCCGGCGATAACCCGTCGTGGTTTTAAAGAAGCCCAGGCCCGTCAGGTGGCTGGTTTTATTTGTGACGTACTGGACAATATTGCTGATGACAGTGTCATTGCCCGGGTAAAAGCGGACGTTGGCGAATTATGTAGCCGCTTTCCGGTTTATGCTTAAGCATTAAATTAGTGCTATTATGGCCGCATTTGCGGCCATTTTTATCTCTGAGAACTGCCCATGTATTGTCCCTTTTGTAATGCTGATGACACTAAAGTTATCGATTCCCGATTAGTTGCTGATGGCCATCAAGTCAGGCGGCGCCGTGAATGTTTAGCCTGTCATGAACGATTCACCACCTTTGAAGCAGCTGAGTTAGTCATGCCGAGGATCATTAAACGTGATGGTTCGCGTGAGCCGTTTAACGAAGATAAACTGCGAAATGGTTTACTGCGGTCGTTGGAGAAACGACCGGTATCAACTGAGCAAATAGAGCAACTTATCCAAAAAATTAAGTCACAGTTGCGCGCTACTGGTGAACGCGAACTGGCCAGTAATATGTTGGGTAATCTGATAATGGATGAATTGGTTAAAGTAGATAAAGTAGCCTATGTTCGGTTTGCTTCGGTGTATCGATCGTTTAAAGATATCCGTGAATTTGGTGAGGAAATTGCCCGCTTAGGAGAACAGTAGTGGCGTTTTCTTCAGCAGACCAACACTTTATGGCCATGGCCCTTGAACTGGCAGCTAAAGGCCGTTACACCACGGATCCTAATCCAAATGTTGGGGCCGTAATTGTTCTGCATGATGAAGTGGTAGGGCGGGGTTATCATCATCAGGCTGGTGAGGCGCATGCTGAAGTGTTTGCCTTAGCAGAGGCAGGAAAGCAAGCTCGCGGTGCGGTATGTTATGTTACGCTTGAGCCATGTAGTCATTTTGGTCGTACTCCACCCTGTGCTAATGCCTTAATTGCTGCCGGGGTAAGCCGGGTTGTAATTGCGATGCTCGATCCTAACCCCGAGGTTGCTGGTCGGGGTGTAACGTTATTACAACAAGCGGGTATTAGCGTTGAAACTGGTTTGCTAAGTGCTGCGGCCAGAGCATTAAATCCGGGGTTTTTAAGTGCTATGGAGCGGCAGAGGCCATGGTTAAGGTTAAAACTTGCTGCCAGTGTTGATGGTCGAACGGCATTGGCCAATGGCCAAAGTAAATGGTTGACCGGGCCAGAGGCCAGAGCAGACGTGCAATTTTATCGGGCTCAAAGCAGTGCCATATTATCTACCGCCAGCACGGTGCTTGCGGATAATGCCCGCTTAAATGTGCGGCAACCAGACGGTGTAAAGCAAATAAGCACCTTAAATAATGGCCAGTTGCGTCAACCGCTGCGGGTAATTTTAGACCGGCGCCAGCAATTAACTGGTGCTGAGCCATTGTTTAGTTTGCCCGGGCCTATTTTGCTTTGTGTCGCGCCTGGGCAAGTATTACGCGTTATGCCGTCTCAGGTAGAGCAGTTGGCGTTACCATTAGCCAGCGATGGCAATGTTGATTTGCCAGCAATATTACAGGCGTTAGCTCAGCGCCAAATAAGAAGTATTTGGGTTGAAGCGGGGGCGACCTTAGCGGGTGCGATATTACAGCAGCAACTTGCTGATGAGTTTATTTTGTATCAGGCCCCCCTATTGCTTGGGCAGCGAGGGCTGCCTATGGCAATGCTGCCTGAACTAACCAAGCTGACACAAGCCAAACGGTTTGATTTTAGCGATATCTGTCAGGTGGGGTCAGATCTTCGGTTAACAGCGTTGCTAACAAAACCAGACATACCTGAAAACTAAACTATTACCAGCTTTAGCCGCTGGCGTTGCCAGTGGTTTCGATATAGCTTTATTACGCCATCGCGGCTTTATTTAACAAGGGTTTCTATGCAACTTAATACACCTGCTGAAATTATCGAAGACATTCGTCAGGGCAAAATGGTAGTACTGATGGATGACGAAGATCGCGAGAATGAGGGCGATCTGGTGATGGCGGCTGACTACGTTACCCCGGAAGCAATTAACTTTATGGCAAAGCACGGCCGCGGCCTTATTTGTCTGACGTTAAGTAAAAAACGTTGCAAGCAATTACATTTGCCACTGATGGTTGACGCTAATAAATCACCCTTCGCCACTAACTTTACTGTGTCAATAGAAGCCGCTGAAGGGGTGACCACCGGTATTTCGGCAGCAGATCGGGCGCGGACAGTTAAAGCGGCGGTAGCTCGTGATGCCAGTCCAGCTGACATTGTGCAACCGGGCCATATTTTTCCGTTAATGGCGCAAGATGGTGGTGTGTTGATCCGGGCAGGGCATACAGAAGCGGGATGCGACTTAGCCAGGCTGGCAGGTTTAGAGCCCGCCGCAGTAATTGTTGAAATATTAAACGATGATGGCACCATGGCCCGTCGGCCAGATTTGGAAGTGTTTGCCAGCATGCACAATATCAAAATTGGCACTATTGCTGATTTAATTGAATATCGTAATTTAAACGAAACCACCATAGAAAAAGTCGCTACTTGTCAGCTACCCACCGAAGTGGGTGATTTTCAGTTAGTCACTTTTAGAGATACCATCGATAATCAATTGCATTTTGCCCTGTTAAAAGGCGAGATTAAGCCCGATGGCGTTACCTTGGTACGGGTACATTTACATAATACCTTTTCTGATTTGATGCTGGCTGACCGGGCGGCAAACCGCAGTTTTCCGTTACACACGGCGATGAAACGAATTGCTGCTGAAGGTGGGGTTCTGGTGTTGCTGGGTAAGCATGAATCTACCGCTGAGCTGATTAGAACAGTGCAAGCGTTTGAGGCCGAGGATAAAGGCGAACAGCCTAAAACCTCGCCTTGGAAAGGCACTTCACGTAATGTTGGGGTAGGCTCACAAATTTTAGCCAGTCTTGGTGTGAAAAAAATGCGTTTACTGAGTCAGCCGAAAAAATACCACGCCTTGTCAGGTTTTGGCCTGGAAGTAGTGGATTACGTTTCAGAGTAACAGCAATGCTGTACCTGCGGTTTTTATGATATTATGCGCGGCTGATTTTGCAGCCCCAGATCTGAGAGGATTTACCATGCAAGTAATTGAAGCCGGCTATGAAGCCAGTGGCAAGAAGTTCGCATTAGTTGTAGCACGCTTCAACGGTTTTATCGTTGAAAGCTTGTTAGAAGGCGCCGTTGATACCTTAAAACGGGTAGGGAAAGTTGCTGAGCAAGATATTACTGTGGTTCGCATTCCTGGTGCCTTTGAGATGCCGCTAGCCTTACAACGGGTTGCTGCCAGTAAAAAGTACGACGCGATTATTGCGCTGGGTGCCGTAATCCGTGGTGGTACACCGCATTTTGAATATGTGTCGGGTGAATGTACCAAGGGGATTGGTCAGGTTGCTTTGCAACATGACTTACCGGTGGCTTTTGGGGTGCTTACAGTTGACAGTATTGAACAAGCAATAGAGCGCGCAGGCACCAAAGCGGGCAATAAAGGCGCAGAAGCCGCTATGTCGGCATTGGAAATGGTTAATCTGCTGGACCAGCTTTAACAGGAATTTTTATGAAACCAAATGTGCGTCGTCAGTCGCGTTCCCTGGCGGTACAAGGGATTTATAGCTGGCAAGTAAGCCATAACCCTATTGCCGACATTGAGCAACAGCTATTGCTAGAAAACAACGTTAAACAACTAGATGTAGCGTATTTTCAAGATATCTTACGTGGTGTGGTATTACATCACAGCAAGCTGGATGAGGTGTTAAAACCTTTTTTAGAGCGGCCATTTGAAGATGTAGATCTGGTTGAAAAAGCAGTATTACGGGTGTCGGCTTACGAGCTTAAATACCGTCTTGATGTGCCTTACAAAGTGATTATCAATGAAGCCATAGAGCTGGCAAAGGCGTTTGCTGCCGATGACAGTCATAAATTTGTTAATGGTATTTTGGATAAAGCCGTGCGGGTACTTCGTACTAACTAACGGAGAGCCGGCATTTGTTGGCTTTTTTGCATACTATGGGTGAATTTGAACTTATCGCCAGCTTTTTTGCTGATGCCGGTATTGCCCGGCAAGATGTCATTGTTGGGGTGGGTGACGATGGCGCTGTGCTGCAAATGCGCGACGGCTATGATCTGGTTGTTACTACCGATACCATGGTGTGCGGTACGCACTTTTTTCCAGACGTTGACCCCAGGGCGCTTGGTCATAAACTGGTTACAGTCAATGTCAGTGATTTGGCGGCAATGGGCGCTGAACCTGCTTGGTTGTCACTGGCATTGACGTTACCCCAGGTAGATGAGGCCTGGTTGCGCCAATTCTCAGCTGGTTTGGCCGAGACGGCTGACTACTATAATTGCCGGCTTGTTGGTGGTGACACCACCCGTGGCCCATTAAGCCTGACGATGATGGCAAAAGGCTTGGTTCCCCGTGGCCGGGCCATAACCCGTGCCGGCGCTAAAGTCGGTGACTATATTTATGTTTCAGGTACGTTGGGCGATGCTGCCATGGGCCTGAAAATATGTATGGGCCAGGCTGAAGCAAGTAAAAAACATCAGGCCCACTTATTACAGCGCTTTCACTTCCCCTCTGCCAGAGTTGCATTGGGTCATGCATTACGTAATGTTGCCAGCAGTGCTATTGATATTTCTGATGGCTTATGTGGTGATTTACCGCATATTTTACGCCGCTCAGGCGTTGGCGCTTATATTGATGTTAACAAACTGCCACTATCCCAAGCACTGAGAGACAGCTGTGAGCCATCAATGGCGCTTAAAATGGCGCTATCGGGTGGTGAAGATTATGAACTGTTGTTTACGGTACCAGAGAACAAGCGCGGCAGCCTCGATGTACTACTATCGCCTTATGGCGTGCCCTTTAGCTGTATTGGCCGTATCACCGGCGTTACCGGTAAGCTTGAATTAAAAGCCGCTGAGCAACCATTTGATTATCAACATCAGGGTTTTGTCCATTTCCCATGAATAATGTTAAATTTCAGCTTCGCCGCTGGCAGCATTTTTTAGCCCTTGGTTTTGGTGCCGGCTTGGCACCAAAGGCGCCGGGTACGGTTGGCACCCTGGTCGCCATTCCCTTTATTGTGGCCTTCGCCTCGCTGGGGGTAATATGGTATGGGCTTTTTCTGGCTGTGGGTACTTTGTTAGGTATTTACGTTTGCGGCAAAGCGGCAAAAGATGTTGGTGAGCATGATCATGGTGCCATTGTTTGGGATGAAATTATAGGTTTCGCCCTAACCATGCTGTTGGTGCCGCTGAGTGTGCAAACGTTATTAGCCGGTTTTCTATTATTCCGATTTTTTGATATTGTAAAACCCTGGCCAATTCGATGGTTTGATAAAAAGGTTCACGGTGGTTTAGGTATCATGCTCGATGACTTATTGGCTGCTGTGCCATGTTGGCTGATACTGCAAGCACTATTACATTATCAGGTACTGAGTTAGCTGCTGCTGAAATGAGCGGTTTGTATGGACGACGACACAGGGCAAGTGAATGAAAAAAGTCATGTTACTGGGGTTAGTGTTTTTAGTTTGTCTGTTAGGCCAAAGCGTTGCTCAGGAAACGGTTTCAGTGCCAGCAATCGCTTCTGCGCAATCTGTAACATCACACCAATCAGTATACGACTTTGACATCCGGCATTGGACCAGTAGCGATGGCTTGTCAAGCAATTCGGTACGAGCAATTGCTCAGGACCAGCAAGGTTATATCTGGCTTGGTACTCTGTATGGGCTAAACCGTTTCGATGGTCTGCAGTTTGATCACTTTACTACCGACAATACCCGTCACCTTGCCAGCAATGCCATTACCCGGCTGTTACGGGATAATAGCGGTTATATATGGGTAGGTACTAAGGCGGGTTTATCCGGTTTTAATCCAGCCACTATGAAATTTGAGCGTTACCCAATAGTGGCAGAGGTTACCGCTATTATTGCCGTTGCAGATGATGAAATTTGGGTTGCAGCCGATAATTTATTTCGAATTAAAGCCGGAATAATAAGCCGGATCGAAGCAGTGCGAAGCCAGGTTCATCAGCTGGAAAAAGTAGACGATGCCATTTGGGTTAGTACGGCCGAGCAGCTTTATCAGTTGTCGCTGGATGGGACTACGCAACTGAATAGTTACTCATTACCTTTGGAGCTGGCACAAACGCCGATTTATGATATATCAGTGACTGAGCAGGGCTTGCATCTGGCGAGCGAAAGTGGTTTTTATCATTTAACTGCTGCCGGTGACATTCAGCAGTGCCAATTACCAGACACTGAACAGAGCCCGGTTTATAAAGTGTTTGAAGACAGCCAGCAAGGACGTTGGATATCCAGCTACCGCAAATTATTTTATCAGCAGCACCAGCAAAATTGGCAAACTGTTACCACGGCTGAATTAGGCACCACGCCGTGGTTTAGTGAAATATTTGAAGATGCGCAGCAAAATATCTGGCTGGCCAGCTATAGCGATGGCATTTACCGGGCTACGTCTGGACATATTCGCCGTTTGGTTAGTGGTTTAGCGGATCCTGTTGTACGAAGCGTCGGGGTATCCCCGGCGAACGAATTAGTAATAGCCAGCCAGTCTTCGCTGCAAATGTTAAGTAGTACCGGCGAATTTACCACCTTACTTAATGCTGCCATATTGGGCGGCCAGACCATCAACGATTTGTATTGGCCGCAAGAGGCTTTGCTATGGTTAGGCGCCGATAGTGGGTTATTGCAGTACAACCTAAAAAGCCGAGAGCTCAGCACTCCTTTCCCTAGTTTACAAGGCAACGCGATAAAAGTGGTGCAGCCTGCAATCGATGGTGGTGTCTGGCTTGGTGGAGCAAGGGGCTTGTATTATGCCGCCGATAACCAACTAGTATTATCTGCCTTAAATGAGCAATTCGAGTCGCATAATATTACCGTGGTGCAGCACACTTTGGAGCAGTTGATTATCGGAACCACCCGGGGCTTATATCAGTATAAACAAGATAAGTTACAGCGGCTTGGCGTGGGAATGGCGCTTTACAATAGCTATATTCTAGCGGCATTGCAGCTGCCAGATAGCACGTTACTGGTCAGTACCATCGATGATGGTATTTTTATCCGCCGCCCTGATAGCAAATGGTTACAGCTTAACAGTGCTAATGGCATGCCACATGGTCCAGCTGTTAGTTTTAGTTTTGACGCTGAACAACAAATGGTATGGATCAGTAGCCACAAAGGGATTTTTCGGCTGTCACTGGCTAGTTTACCCACTGACAACACCCAGCCTTATGTTATTGAAGCCGTATTGACACCCTTCGATCGTCAGTTAGGCAGTGGCCCTAACCGCTGCTGTAATGGTGCGGGCCACGCCAAAATAGTGCGCTGGCAAGACGAGTACTGGTTTCCAACATTAAAGGGTTTAATTGCGGTTCATGCTAATTTAAAGCGTACCTCTGAGCAGACATTAACGCCGTTAATTAAACAGGTCACGACCAATCAGCATTATGCCATTGTTGCCGGTCAGCAACGGCAGGTTCTGGAGATGAATGAGCGAAATCTGACTGTGCATTATTCGGCGTTGGAATTTATTAAACCCGATGCGTTGCAATTTCGATATCGGCTTGAGGGCTTTGATAAACATTGGCATGAGGTCGCTCAGCGGCGTGAGGCGGTTTATACCAACTTACCTGCAGGCAACTTCTTGTTTCAGTTACAAGTACGTCAGGAAGGCTATAGTTGGCAAGATGCGGTAGTTACAGAGCTACAACTGGTCGTGCCCGAGCGTTTTGATGAAACCCTGTTATATCGGGCGTTATGGTTGTTACTGTTGCTTTGTTGTTTATACGGTATTTTGTGGTTAGTTAAACGGAATACATTATATAAGCAGCTGCAATTAGAGCGTTTGGTAAAACAACGCACCCAAGAGCTTGAGAATAGTAATGTCAGGTTGAATGAGCTAAACGAGCAACTTAGTCAATTAACCCATAAAGATAATTTGACTGGCTTACGTAACCGGCGCTTTATGTTTGAGCAATTGCCAAAAGATATTGAGCATTTTCAGCGCAATCGTGAATCGATGCAGGCACAAGGAAAATGTTTAGCTTTAATGCATGTTGATTTGGACAATTTTAAACAAATCAACGATCAGTATGGCAATAGTGCCGGTGATAGCCTGATACAACAAGTAAGTGGCTTGCTAATACGTGAAACACGCGGGTCTGATTATGTGGTCCGCTTTAGTGGAGCCGCTTTTATCTTGGTGCTGCGTGATATTCAAATCGACCTAGTTCGTCAATTTAGTTACCGTCTGAACGAGCAGGTTGCTAAAGCTGCCTTTAACTTACCCGATGGCAAGGTGGTTCGCTTAGCGTGTTCAATTGGTTATGCCCATTATCCGTTGCCACTATTGGGTGGCCAGTTAATTAATTGGGAAGTGTCATTGCAGCTGGCAGAGTTAGCGTTGTACCACGTTAAACACAACGGTAAAAATGCCGTTGCTACTCTGGCGTTTGACCCGCAGCTAGACGCATTTGAGTTTGAAGAGTCTGCTCATATTGAAGCACAAATTGAAAAATTACTGGCAGAAGGTCTGGTTTGGTTTGACCAAGGCGACAGCCAGGCACTGTGATAGGCCTGGCTGGTTGGTCGTTAGCTATTACTAAACACGGTTATTTGCTGGCTAATGCCGGCACTGTCTAAGCCAAGTTCGGCATAAATTTCTTGCTGGGTACCATGTTTTATAAAGTGATCTGGTAAGCCCAGGTTCAGAACTTTCATGGCATACCGTTGCTGTAAAATAACATCGTTAACAGCAGAACCGGCACCACCCATCAAGGCATTGTCTTCTACGGTAACAACATGCGTATGGCTGTGTGCTAGTTCTTGCAATAAGGCTTCGTCTAATGGCTTAACAAAGCGCATATCCACCAGGGTGGCATTTAATTCGGTAGCTACTGCCTGACAACTAGTTAATAAAGGGCCAAAGGCTAAAATGGCCAGTTTTTTACCTTGCTGAACGACTTTAGCTTTACCCAGCGGTAATAATTGCATTTGCTGTTCGGCAGCAATACCTGTGCCGACACCTCGTGGGTACCTTACTGCAGCAGGCCCAAGGTGCTGATAACCGGTATAAAGCATTTGTCTGCATTCATTTTCATCCGACGGAACCATTAACAGCATATTGGGAATGCAGCGGATAAAACTTATATCAAAAGCACCTTGATGGGTAGGACCATCGGCACCAACAATACCAGCCCGGTCAATGGCAAACAGCACGTCCAGATTTTGCAGTGCAACATCATGGATCAGTTGATCATAACCCCGCTGCAAAAAGCTGGAATAAATAGCCACTATGGGTTTTAGTCCTTCAATGGCCATACCAGCAGCCAGTGTTACCGCATGTTGCTCGGCAATAGCGACATCAAAATAACGTTTGGGATAACTTTTAGAAAAACGCACCATGTCAGAGCCTTCACGCATCGCAGGAGTAATGCCCTGCAACCGCTCGTCTTGTGCCGCCATATCGCATAACCAGCTGCCAAAAATATTAGAAAAGCTCGGCTTGCCCGCTTTTTTGAGCGGCTGACTACTGGCATCCGGATCAAACTTGGCAACGGCATGATAACCAATAGGATCGGCTTCTGCAGGGGCATAGCCTTTACCTTTTTTAGTTACAATGTGCAATAGCTGAGGCCCTTTCATATTGCGCATATTGCGAATAGTGTCTGCCAGAGTAATTACATCATGGCCGTCAATTGGACCAATGTAATTGAAACCCAGTTCTTCAAAAAAAGTACCAGGGGTAACCATACCTTTAAAGTGCTCTTCTGCACGACTAGCCAATTCACGCAGTGGCGGTACGCCACTGAGGATTTTTTTACCACCCTCACGCAAGCTAGTGTAAAAGCTGCCTGACAAAATTCGGGCGAAGTATTGGTTTAATGCACCGACATTTTCAGAAATTGACATTTCATTGTCATTTAAAATAACTAACATATCGGGTCGTACTTCACCAGCATGGTTCAGCGCCTCAAACGCCATCCCTGCGGTAATAGCGCCATCGCCAATTACTGCAACTACTTTACGTTTGTTTTTTGCTTGGTTGGCCGCTATTGCCATACCCAGAGCAGCGCTGATTGAGGTGCTGGAGTGGCCTACGGTAAGGGTGTCATATTCGCTTTCATCCCGACAAGGAAATGGGTGCAGACCATCTTTTTGGCGAATACTGTGCATCCTATCGCGCCGGCCTGTCAAAATTTTATGCGGATAGGCCTGATGACCCACATCCCATATCAGCCGATCAAAAGGCGTGTTGTAGACATAATGTAAGGCAACAGTCAGCTCAACAGTGCCAAGGCCTGAGGCAAAGTGGCCACTACTTTGACTCACGGTTTTTAGTAAAAACCGGCGCAATTCTGCGCTTAAGGCGGGTAATGTGTCTTGGGGTAATTGGCGCAGTTGCTCTGGCAAATTGGCTTTGGCTAACAGCGGAAAATCGGTCATATCTAATGCCATCTTTTATGCCTCTCTTAAAACTTACGGGCAATAATGTAATGAGCAAAGGCTTTTAACTCATCAGTATTGTAAGGTAGCTTTGCCAGCTCAGCTAACGCATCATGATAAAGCTGATGGGCTTTAGCCTTGGCGCCTTCCAGGCCTAACAGCGCCGGGTAAGTGAGTTTATTCGATTTACAATCAGAACCTTGTGGCTTACCAAGCACGGTAGTGTCACTCTCAATATCCAGAATATCATCCTGCACCTGAAAGGCCAGACCCAATGCGCTGGCGAACTGTGTTAATCCCTCGAGCGTTGCGGGGCATTCAAGCTCACTGCTAAAATAGGCTAACTGCACGGCGCATTCAATCAACGCGCCGGTTTTCAACCGGTGCATTTGTTCCAGTGTGGCTAATTCCATGTGCTGATTGCTTTGCGCTAAATCAATAGCCTGGCCAGCACACATGCCTGCTATACCACTGGCATTGGCCAACACATGCAGCCGCTTTAGCCGACGCTCAGCACTTAGCGCTTGGCAATCGTTTTTGCTTAATACACTAAAAGCCAGTGCTTGCAGGGCATCTCCGGCCAAGATAGCCGTCGCTTCATCAAAGGCTTTGTGACACGTCGGTTTGCCCCGGCGCAAATCATCATTATCCATCGCGGGTAAATCATCATGGATCAGCGAATAACTATGTAAGCATTCAATAGCGCACGCTGCGCTGTCCAGAGCCAATAAGTTAACCTTTAGCATCGAACCGCAGGCATACACTAAAAATGGACGGATACGTTTGCCACCATTGGTCAGGCTATAGCTCATCGCTTGATGTAAGCGAGCTGCAGTTTGCGACTGAGCAGCCATCAATACCTGTAATTGTTGTTCTATCCGTTGCTGATAAAGTATTAGGCTGTTCGGTGCCAAGTTATTCTCCTGGCGGTGGTGTAAAAGCTTGCAGGCTTTCTTGCTGCTGTTGTTGTAATAACAGTTGCACTTTTTGCTCAGCGCTTTGTAACTGTTGCTGGCTTTGTTTTACCAGGCTGATACCGCGTTCAAATTGCGTTAATGAGGCATCAAGCGATAAGTCGCCTTGCTCTAATTGTTGCACTATAGTCTCAAGTTCTGCCATGGCATGTTCGAACTGACTAAGGTCGGCTTTCTTTTTACTCATACAATCCTCAAAAAAACTGTGCGCAACGTTACCCTAGCAGGCTATTATGGTCAATCATAACGGATAAGTGAAAGCCTTAATTGCTTCTTTTGCATTATTGGACGCTTAACTTTTACGAAGTTTTGTCGATAACCGACTATAAGCTAATATAAAATAATTATAATTCCCGTTTGGGGCGTTTGTTAAGGAGTAAATAGTGGATATAGCAACCCTGGTTGGTATGCTTGGTGCCATCGGCTTTGTAGTAATGGCTATGATTATAGGCAGTAGCGGCGATCCAGCTATGTTTGCTGATTTAGTTTCGGTATTAATTGTGGTTGGTGGCTCGATTTTTGTCGTAATATCGAAGTTTACTCTTGGTCAGTTCCTTGGGGCAGGTAAAGTAGCAGTTAAAGCCTTTATGTTTAAAATTGAAGCACCGGAAGAGCTGATTGAGAAAGCGGTACAATTAGGCGATTCGGCACGTAAGGGCGGCTTTTTGGCACTGGAGGAAGCTGAAATCCCCAACGCCTTTATGCAAAAAGGAATCAATATGTTAGTGGATGGCCATGATGCTGATGTGGTCAGAGCAACCCTAATGAAAGACATTAGTTTAACCGAAAAGCGGCATGAAACCGGTATTGCCATATTTCGGAGTTTAGGTGACGTAGCACCAGCAATGGGCATGATAGGGACCTTGATTGGTCTGGTGGCGATGTTATCTAACATGGATGACCCTAAAGCTATTGGGCCTGCCATGGCGGTGGCATTACTTACCACATTGTATGGTGCCTTTATAGCTAACGTTATTGCTATTCCGTTGGCAGACAAGTTGGCTATTCGTAACCAGCAGGAAAAACAAAATAATCAGCTGATACTCGATGCTATTTTGGGGATCCAAGATGGCCAGAATCCGAAAGTTATTGAAGGTATCTTACGCAATTATCTGGCACAGGGTAAACGCGAGGTTGCTGGAGAACCGGCATGAACGACGAAGAAGAAGAGTGCAAATGCCCGCCTCCGGGCCTTCCTCAATATATGGGTACCTTTGCTGATTTAATGGCGCTATTAATGTGTTTTTTTGTACTGCTTTTAGCGTTTTCAGAAATGGATGTTTTAAAATTTAAGCAAATAGCCGGTTCAATGAAGTTTGCTTTTGGGGTGCAGAATAAAATTGAAGTGGAAGATATTCCTAAGGGCACTAGCGTTATTGCCATGGAGTTTCGGCCAGGCAGGCCAGATCCAACACCAATTGAAACCATTCAACAGCAAACGATGGAAATTACCCAGCAGGTTATCGAATTTCAGGCCGGCGAAGAAGACTCTGCCGGTGGCAGGCAGGAGCAACGGGACGATATGACCGGCGGACAGTCGGCCGCTAATGCGGAGGAAACGGCTGATGCAGAAGCGTTAGCGGCCGCTGCAGCAGCAAACGCTGAAGCAATGCAGCAACAAACCAATGAGATGGTAAAAAAGCTGGCTGAACAACTAGAACAACAAATTGTAGATGGCGCTATTGAACTAGAGTCGCTTGGACAGCAAATCATTATCAGGATCCGCGAGAACGGCTCATTTCCTTCAGGATCGTCTTTTTTACAGCCACGTTTTCGGCCGATTATTCAGCAAATTGGTACGTTATTAAATGATGTTCCGGGTGAAATTACGGTGAGTGGGCATACTGATGATATTCAGGTGTCCGACGAATTACATAGCAATAATTGGGAGTTGTCGGCCAAGCGTGCGGTATCTGTGGCAACAGAGCTGATTCGTGCGCCTGAGTTTGATCGACAACGCGTGGTGGTCATGGGTCATGCTGACACCCGACCTTTGGTTGAAAACGACTCTGAATTAAACCGACGGCGTAACCGTAGGGTGGAAATCTCTATTTTGCAAGGTAAGGCAAAACAATCTGATCCTATTAGCCTGGAGCCATTAGCAAACTAAGCGGCTATTAGCAAACTAAGCAGATAGTATGGTAGGAAGGGAGTTTGCCAGGTGGTTAGGGTAATAGACGAGTTACATGTCGGTTTATGCTAACGCAGTAATACTTTAGTAATGTGGCAATGCCTGTATGGCGTGTAACATCTGTTGGTTTGCCGGCGTTGCAAGTTGTAGTTGCGCCGCTTGCTGACAGACATAACCGCATATGGCATTAATTTCAGTTTGCCGGCGCGCTTGCACGTCTTGTTGCATAGAAGAGTAATTAAGCGCTGTTGCAGCAATAACCTGATACACCCTATCTATTGTAGTAGTGGCGGTCATGGGGTAACCCAATGCTGTAGCCACCTTACAGACCTCTGTGACTAATGTGGTAATTTGCCGCCGATAGCGGGCTGCTGCTAACTGGCCATTTTGGCAATTCTCCAAAGCGCTCAGCGGGTTAACAGCCACATTAACTGCCAGTTTTTGCCAAAGCAGCGGGTAAATATCGTTAACCAGAGTTAACGGCCCCAGCGCGGCAGACATGGTGGTGATTACATCCTGCTCATTATCACTATTGTCAGCATGGGTTAATTTCGCCAGAAAGCTGCTGCCAGCACCACTATGAACCAGCGAATGGGGTGCTGGCTTATAGGCTGCCTGGCTGGTGGATAAAAACCACAAGCCTTGCTTAGGCTGCAATTGCTGGATGAGCGGTTCAAGCGCAATAATACCATTATGGCTAAGGACGAGCTGGGCGTTATCGGCTAAATAGGGTAACAGTTCAGTAACTGCCTGTATAACCTGATGAGCTTTGACTGGCACAAGTAATCGGCTTATGGCTGCAGTGCGGGGTTGGGGTAACAACAGTAAATGTTGCGACTGTTGCTTACTATCCGTAAATTTCAGGTTGATTTGCGTTGGCTGCTTTAGCCACAGCGTGATGTTATAGCCGGCTAGCTGCAAGCGGGCACTGGCCAGTAGGCCAATGGCGCCACTACCAACACATACCCAGCTTAACGCCGACTGCGCGGGCGCCATAAGTGCCACAGTTGACGTGCCAAATAAAAGCTGGCGATGCCAGCTGCGTCGGCCAGCCAATCCCAGGCATCACCTTGGCGAGCAGTAAAATAGTGCTGCATTAACTCTATTGCCAGGCCATAGCCGCCTAAAAAAAGCAATGCCAGATAAAATTTGGGCTTAAAAGCTTTCCACGTTAATGCGGTTAATAAACCAAAAATGGCAAAGTGTGCCATTTTATCTGCATGTAAAATGCCTCCGGTGATGCGATGGCCGTTAATTTCTGCCAAAAATCCGGCGGTAGCTAATAACAAGCATAAGACAAATAAGGCACGATAAAACCACACTGGCACAGTACTATCTCCAAAAAATCAGGCTCGGATTGTAGCAGCTTTCTGGTTATAATCGCTACTACGCCATTAAGTAAACCTTAGGAGAATGAGATGCCCTCATTTGATATCGTGTCAGAACTGGATCAGCAGGAAGTACTTAACGCTGTTGATAATGCTAATCGTGAACTGGCCACCCGCTTCGATTTTCGAGGGGTAAATGCAGAATTTGCCTTAAAAGATACCCTGATCACCATGACGGCAGAAGCAGAATTTCAGCTGCAACAAATGCTGGAAATATTTTTAGCCAAAGCCATTAAGCGCAGCCTTGATGTCCGTTCATTTAAAGACGGTGATGTAGTTCATTCAGGAAAAACCTACAGTCAAAGCCTGACCCTACTGCAGGGTATTGAAACGGTAATGGCAAAAAAACTGGTTAAACTGATTAAAGATAATAAATTAAAAGTGCAGGCTGCTATTCAGGGCGAACAAGTCAGGGTTACCGGTAAAAAACGTGACGATTTACAAGAAGCTATGGCGTTAATTCGCAGTAGCGAATTAGAACAGGCGTTTCAGTTTACCAATTTTCGCGATTAAGGCGCTAACGGTTTACCTGGCACAACGGGGCTGCGTAATGCTATTTGGTAATAGGCGTCTAGAGGCCTATTGACATTTTTAGCGTCACAGTTACACTGCACGCGGCCTATTTGAGGGCCGCTTTTTTTAGGTGCTGCAGCACGCTGCAGTTAAACGGGAATCTGGTTAAAGCCAGAGCTGCCCCCGCAACGGTAAACAACTATCAAGGCTTTAAAAACCACTGTCATTTGATGGGAAGGTAAAGCATTGGCGCAAGCAGGTTGTAAGCCCGGAGACCGGCCTAAAAAGTCGATTAACCAACTAAATGTGCGGTGGGCACGTTGTAGGAGCTTACATGTTTAAACCTGCTTTTGCGGCCACCTTGGTTGCATCTTGCTATGCGGCTGCGGCAAGCACATCTGAAACTGAAAATATTGAACATATTAGTATTTATGCTAACCGGATTGCTACCCCGCAGCATGACGTTTTAGCGACAGTTACCGTATTGGAGCGCGCCGATATTATTGCCCGTCAAGCCAATGATTTACCCGAACTATTGGCGCAGTTACCCGGTATAAACCTGTCTCGTGACGGTGGACGGGGCCAAAATAGTAGTATTTATCTGCGCGGAGGTAATGCTGGTCACACTCTAATTATTGTGGATGGTGTTCGCAGTGGTTCGGCTACTTTGGGTTATAAAACGTTGTCGATGTTGCCACTGGCTTTAATTGAACGAATTGAAGTGGTACGCGGCCCAAGAGCGGCCTGGTATGGCTCTGATGCGCTGGCCGGAGTCATCGCTATTACTACCCGGCGCAGCAGTACCCTGGAATTGCACGCTAATGTCGGCAGTTATGGCCAGGTTGGCAGCGATATCAGTGTTCGTCAGCAACGCGCTGACGTTACGTTGTCGGCGAGTGCTGGTATTAGCCAGGCAGATGGTTTTAACGCCCAACCGCAGCAAGACCCCGACAGTGATGGTTACCAGCAGCAGTATATAAAGTTGGCTGCTGATTATCGGTCAGTTTATGGTTTATGGACGGCGCAGGCTGATGTAAATTCCGGTTTTTATCAGTTTGATACCAGTTTCGGTACCGAAGATGAAGCCAATACCTTAAGCCGGGCTTACTTATTAGGTTGGCAACAACAGCACGGGAGCTGGCAACATCAGGCGCAGCTTAGTCGCAGCCTGGATAGTGATAATACCTTCGGTCCGGTGTCACGCAGCCCCTTTGTTACCGAGCGCGACGAGTTAAATTATCAGGCGGCAAACGAACTCACTAATAACCTAAGATGGCTCGGCGGCGTCAACTGGTATCAGGAGCATGTTGGTAAATCGGCTACGGCTTATGAGCAAACCAGTAGAATTAATCGCGCAGTCTTTACTGGGCTGAATTACCAGCATGATAGCGTGTTGCTCGAAGCTGCCGTGCGTCATGATGCTATTAATCACTATGCTGCTGAAACTACCTGGCAGCTGGCAGCAGGTTATCAGCTAAGTGAATATTGGCAGTTACGGCTTAGCCGCGGCACTGCTTTTAAGGTACCATCATTTAATCAGTTATATTTCCCTGGTTTTGCTAATCCGACGTTACAGCCTGAGCAGTCTGTAGCAGATGAAGTGACCTTAAGTTATCGGGCCGCAAATTTGCAAGTGTATGTAGCCTGGTTTGATCGCGATGTGACTAACCTGATCCAGGGCATAGAACGGGCAGAAAATGTATTATTAGCCAGTGTCAAAGGGCTAGAGTTCAGGGTTGCCCAACAATGGCAACAATGGGCCGGTGAGCTTAACTATAGCTGGCTCGATACTGAAAGCCGCAGCAGCGGTTTGCCGCTGCAACGCCGCCCTGAAAACACCCTTAACTGGCGTGGCAGTTATACGGCTAATAATTGGTCAGCTTTTTTTACTGCCGATTATCAAAGTGCTACCTATCAGGGCGCAGACTTTTTTAGCGGCGAGAGTTACCCAGTGGCGCCGGCTCATACTGTATTGGGTATAGGGTTAAGTTATGCCATTACCTCAGCGTTTACGTTAAGGGCTAAAATAGCCAACCTAACGGATAAACAGTATTACACCAGTCGAGGTTATGCCACCGCTGGCGCCAATTTTGGTTTGAGCGTTAGCTATATTTTACAATAATAAAAAGCCCTACAGCCAGGCTTGTATTAGCCTGGCCACTTCAGTAGCCGCTGTCATATGGCAATGATGACCGCCGCGGACTTGCTGCACGCTTAGCTGCGAATACCAGTGTTGCATTTCAGCTAGTTTAGCAACAACAGGACCATCAGTGGCTAACACCGCCAGCACTGGTGCTTGTACCTGTTGACACAGATTTTGTGCTTGATCTTGGGTTAACCGGTGCACCGATTTCTGCCGTAACCGGTAGTCACTGCCCCAGCTAAAACCATGCTGATCAGCCACGGTGCCGCGCTTCGCCAGTAACAAGGCTTCGGCTAAACTAAAATCGCTTTGGCTTAATCGTGCGGTGGCCGCTGCAGTTAAATTCGTATAATATGGCCGGCGGCTTGGTGGTTTTTTCAGTCTGGAAACAATGCCTTGACGTAGTTGCTCTGTGCAGTTACTGGCTTCTGCAGTAACAAACCCCAGGCTGTCAATTAATACCAAGCGCTTGACTAACTCTGGGAAAGCCGCGGCCAACGCGGTCGCCACCATACCACCCATCGAGTGACCGATAATAGTTAGCTGTTGCCAGCCTTGGGTTTGGCACAAGGCTACCAAATCTTCCACCCAGTCAAAAAAATAATAATGGTTGTCAGCATAGCGAAATGGCGAGTGACCGTGGCCGGGGAAATCAAGTGCTAGCAGGGGCAACGACGTCAGCTCTTTTGCCAGCGGGATAAAGCTGGCGGCATTATCTAACCAACCATGCAAGCACAACACCGGCTGCTGCCCGGTCTTAAAGGCGGGCTGATTAGCCAGCGCGGCTAATTGTAAATTATTTTTATAGCCAGTCAGGCATAAACTAAGTGAATGATCCATAACGGGTGTTTTCAACGTTAATTGACTAATATTGTTGATTCGCATTGAGCTTTTCTTGTTTAAAGGCCATTGTGCCAGTCAACGACGTTAAATAACAGCTTTGCTGGCAGCATGGTTTTGCGCAGCCTAACATAGTAAATAGCAGGTTAATGTATGCCCTATACTCATAACACCATTTTGAAATTGCAAAAAAGTAGCCCGGCCCAGACTGAATTTTATCAAGCAGTTGAAGAAGTTCTCGACTCGCTGGGTTCGGTATTGGATGAAGATAGCCGCTTTTGTCAACATTCAATCATTGAGAGAATGGTAGAGCCTGAGCGGCAAATTATGTTTCGGGTGGCCTGGGTTGATGACAACGGTAAGGTGCAGGTAAATAAAGGCTACCGGGTAGAGTTTAGTTCGGTGTTAGGACCTTACAAAGGTGGCATGCGGTTTCATCCCAGTGTCAATGCTAGCATTATCAAGTTTTTAGGTTTTGAGCAGGTGTTAAAAAATGCCCTTACCGGGTTGCCTCTGGGCGGCGCAAAAGGCGGCGCTAACTTTGACCCTAAGGGCAAGTCAAATGCTGAAATTATGCGTTTTTGCCAGGCCTTTATGAATGAACTTTATCGGCATATTGGCGCCAATACCGACGTGCCTGCCGGTGATATTGGTGTTGGCTCCCGCGAAATTGGTTATATGTTTGGCCAGTATAAAAAACTGACTAACCGGTTTGATGGTGTGCTAACCGGTAAAGATATACTGTGGGGCGGCTCGTTAGTGCGCAAAGAGGCGACGGGCTATGGTTGCGTGTATTTTGCCGAGCATATGCTGGAAGGTAATAAAAATAGCCTGGAAGGCAAAGAATGTCTGGTGTCAGGTTCAGGTAATGTTGCCATTTATACCATTGAAAAACTGCTGGAATTAGGTGCTAAGCCAGTGACCTGCACCGATTCCGGTGGCACCATTTATCAAAAAAGCGGTATTGATGTGAAAAGTTTAAAGCAGATAAAAGAAGTGGAGCACGGCAGGTTGAGTGACTATGCAAAACGTCACCCCGATGCTGAATATATTCGTTGCGACAGCTACCCTGAGGATGGCCATGCGGTATGGCGTTTTGCCGGCCAGGTAGCCTTCCCCTGTGCAACTCAGAATGAATTAACCGTGGCAGATGCCAAAGCATTACTTGCCAATGGCTGCATGGCGGTATGTGAAGGCGCCAATATGCCCTGTTCCGCTGAGGCAGTTGATTTGTTCATAGAGGCCAAGATTGCCTATGCGCCGGGTAAAGCCGCTAATGCGGGTGGCGTAGCGACCAGCCAGTTGGAAATGGCGCAAAATGCCTGTATGCAGCACTGGAGTTTTAATGAAGTTGACCAGAAGTTAAAAGACATTATGCAAGGTATTTACCAGCGGACCCGGGACACTGCTGCTGAGCTTGACCAGCCGACTAATTTTATTTTAGGTGCTAATGTTGCTGGTTTTCGGCGGGTAGCCGATGCGATGATCCAGCAGGGTGTGGTGTAATGGTATTGCAACACGACGTTATCGATTGAATACCGTTAGCGATCGGGTGACAGGTACTCATTATCATAAAAGGTTCTAAGCCAATGTGGCCGGTAAACACTCATTAATGTAATGGCCATGCCATTTAATAATGCTTCGGCAAACCAGATTAGTAACGCCAACTGTAGATAGTTTTGATAAATACTATGCCAGCTATAGTGGCCTTGCCAGTAAAACCACAGTGACGTCAGTAGTATTTTCAGCGTAATAGTTAATGCTGCATTGGCAAAACCGGCGATAAAGATATAGATAAACAGGTGTCGTGGCAGATAGTGGTAAGATAGCGAAAATATCAGATAACTAAACAATGCCGGTAGCACTACCGTTAATAATGCCACACTACCGGCATCAGCTAATGTTATCGTTCCCACTGCAACCAGTATCACCGTAGCCAAACTGCCAATCAGCCACGCTATACGCCAACCGTGACATAACACCAGCGTGGTTATACCGAGTAAGTGCAGTTCCAGCCCGGGTTCAATACCCGCTCGTGCCAACCATAGCAGGCCAATCACCAGTACCGAGCTGAATAATAAATGCTGATAGCCAGCATCGGCTTTTAGCCTTGGCAGTAATTCACGCGGAAAAAACCTTATTAACAGCACTAGCCATAACAGCCAGGCTCCACCTTGCCAAAGGGTCATCGGCCGCTCCTGTTTGCAAACACCTATTGTAATATCAACACTAGACGAGCATTGCTGTTTTAGATCAGTTTGGTATGCAGTTATTGCTGGTGGCTACGTAAAACCGTTAACGTACTTCGCTGAGCCTATTTAGCGCTATTTTTGTTGCAAATAATCGATTAGCGCCAGATAAGCATCAAGGCTATTAATATCGGCATTAGGTGTTATTAAAAAGCGACCATTTACCACCAGCGCTGGCACACCACCGATATTGTTGTTTTGCATTTCACGGGCACTTATACGCATTTTTTCGACAACCTGCTCGCTGTTTTCAGCAATTGCAAAAAACTCAGCCTGATCAACCTGGTGTGCGGTTAAAAACTGTTGTAAATCTGCAGGCGATAACTGGCGTTTTTCTTTGTAAAGCTCTAACAGCTCCGTGGTAAGCTGTTCCAGCCCCATTTGTTGCAAGCTATAAAAAATTCTGGCATCACTTTGCCATTGTGGCACTACAGCGGCATGTTTACGTACTAAAGTCAGTTCTGGCCGACGCAACAAAATAGCTTCAAGCACGGGTTCAAACTGCTGACAATGTTGACAACCAAACCAAAAGTACTCCACCAAATAAGGTGGCTTGGCTTTCTCATTATCAATATTGTTGACCAACGTATAATGCACATCTTGCTGAAACTGCAGTGAGATAGTGCGGGGTTGCTCAGCCACATTAACGGCTTCAGGAGCTTTCGAGGCAGGTTCAGAGCATGCAACTAATAGCCAACTTACACTGGCTATTGTTAATAGCCTGCCCATTTTTACTAGTGGTTTTATACCGATCATAATCATCTGTCAGAGTAAGAAAAAGTGCGGTTATAACAACAGGGCAGCCAGCGATTGTCAACTGATGACAAGCCTCTATTAACGTTGTCTAGGTTAACAGTACGTTGGGTATAACGTGGCTTGTAACATGCAGAGTGATGAATCACCATCAGGCTGCTTCTGCCGCCTGATGGTGATTGCTGTTTTAAATTTTCTTATATTTAATCCGGTGTGGCTCCAGCGCTGCCGCACCATAGGTCGCTTTTAACCAGGCTTCGTAATCAGAATAGTTACCTTCAAAGAAGTTTACTTGCCCTTCATCACGATAATCCAGAATATGGGTTGCTATTCTGTCAAGAAACCAGCGATCGTGTGAAATAACCATAACACAGCCAGGAAAATCGAGCAGAGCGTTTTCCAAGGCGCGCAGTGTTTCTACGTCTAAATCGTTGGTGGGTTCATCCAGCAATAACATATTGCCACCGGCTTTTAGCAGGGCCGCTAAGTGCACCCGGTTGCGTTCACCGCCAGACAGTTCACCAATAAACTTTTGTTGGTCATTGCCTTTAAAATTGAAGCGGCCAACATAAGCCCGACTGGGGATTTGAAAACTACCAATCTGCAGCATATCTTGACCGTTAGAAATTTCCTGCCATACGGTATTTTTCGGGTTCATACTATCGCGGAACTGATCAACACTGGCTACCTGCACTGTATCGCCAATTTCAATACTGCCACTATCGGCCTGTTCATCACCGGTTATCATCTTAAACAACGTTGACTTACCGGCACCATTCGGGCCGATAATGCCGACTATGGCGCCTTTCGGTACACTAAAGCTTAAATCATTAATCAGTAGCCGGTCGGCAAAGGATTTACGTAAGTGATTAACTTCAAGTACTTTATCGCCCAGTCTTGGCCCTGGTGGAATAAATAACTCGTTAGTTTCGTTGCGCTTTTGGAAATCCTGGCTTTGTAGCTCTTCAAAGCGTGCCATCCGGGCTTTACTTTTAGCATGACGACCTTTGGGGTTTGTGCGCACCCACTCCAGTTCCTGCTTAATGGAACGCTGGCGGGCATTCTCTGTTTTCTCTTCCAATTGCAGGCGAGCATCTTTTTGTTCCAGCCAGGAAGAGTAATTGCCCTCCCATGGGATACCGTAGCCGCGGTCGAGTTCTAATATCCAGCCGGCCACGTTATCCAGAAAGTAACGGTCGTGAGTGATGGCAACCACGGTTCCCGGATAGTCATGCAAAAAGCGCTCTAACCAGGCTACTGACTCTGCATCGAGGTGGTTAGTTGGTTCATCCAGTAATAACATATCCGGCCGTTCCAGTAACAAGCGGCAAATAGCCACGCGGCGACGTTCACCACCAGACAACTTTCCGATATTGGCATCCCATGGTGGTAAACGTAGTGCATCTGCGGCCCGCTCGAGCGTGTTGTCAAGGTTATGGCCATCTTTAGCCTGAATTAACGCTTCCAGCTCACCTTGCTCGCGGGCTAGCGCGTCAAAATCGGCATTTTCTTCCGCGTACGCAGCATAAACCTGGTCCAGCCGGTTCAGGGCGTCTTTAACATCGGCCACCCCTTCTTCAACAATTTGCCGCACTGTCTTGCTAGTATCCAGCACTGGCTCTTGCGGTAAATAGCCAATTTTAGTGCCTGCTAAAGGCCGCGCTTCGCCTTCAAACTCAGGATCTACCCCGGCCATAATTCTTAGCAGGGTAGACTTACCTGAACCGTTTAGGCCCAGTACACCAATTTTGGCGCCAGGGAAAAACGATAACGAAATATCTTTTAAAATGGTTTTTTTCGGTGGGACAACTTTCGACACCCGATACATTGAGTAAATATATTGCGCCATAATGCTCTTGCTGCCTGTTATTAAAGATAATACAAATTGTACGTTATTTTGGCCCATCAAGGAAAGCCAATGGCTGGACCAACGATAATGATGGCTTTTTACCCGCTAAATCTGTTCTAATAGCAACCATTATTAGCTGATAAAATGCAGGTATATTATGGCCGAGTTTGAACACGATCCGAGTTATCAAAAGTTTGTTGAAGAAGCCAAAACCAATGGCGTTGTCTGGACCTTAGCCGATGGTGAAGATTTACTGGTGGTGGAGTCTGTCGAGTTTGAAGAAACTGACGTTATGCCATTCTGGTCAAATAAAGCCGATGCCCAAGCCCATTGTTCGGATGAATGGGCTGGTTATAAACCTGAAGCCATTCCACTTGATGTATTTTGTGACGGTTGGTTAAAAGAAATGTACGATGACGGTGTATTAATTGGTACTAACTGGGATGAATCTTTAAATGGCTTGGAAGTAGAGCCACGCGAGCTGCTGGAATCACTGGCGAGGGTGCAGTAGCACTTTCTAAAGCGATTACTGTCGGCGCTTTCGCAGAAAATTAAGTTAATTACTAAACTATTGGTTTTGTTGTGCCGTAAAAGCATCACAAAGCATTTAGTTGGATTTAAAGTATGTTGCCAGATGAAGCCGTTTTAGTGCGTAGTGCTCTTGAAGCACAAGGGCTTGAAACACCCATGTTGGACAATGGCTTGTCCAGAGATGAAAAGTATCAGAAAATTTCTAAATTAATGACTGAGGTTATTAGTACCCTTGGCCTGGATTTAACTGACGATAGTTTAAGTGAAACGCCGCATCGCATTGCTAAAATGTATGTCGATGAAGTTTTTAGCGGCCTTAATTACAGTAACTTTCCAAAAATCGCCCTGATTGATAACAAAATGCAGGTGCGGGAAATGGTTAAGGTTAAGGATATTAGCTTTACCAGTACTTGCGAGCATCATTTTGTTACCATAGATGGCAGTGCGACGGTGGCGTATATTCCACAGGGTAAAATTATCGGTTTATCAAAAATTAATCGTATTGTGCGCTTTTTTGCGCAGCGCCCACAAGTGCAGGAACGTCTAACCCAGCAGATTTTATTGGCGTTGCAAACGTTGCTGCAAACTAAAGATGTGGCAGTGACCATGGATGCGGTGCACTACTGTGTTAAATCGCGCGGGGTAATGGATATGAATTCTAAAACTCAGACCACAGCACTTGGTGGTATCTTTAAAGATGACGGCCGAACCCGTGCGGAGTTTTTGGCGCGTTATTAAACCAGAAAAGCGGTTTAGTTAGCAGTAGTGTAATGTTTTGAAACATAAAAAAGGTGCTAATGCACCTTTTTTGTTGGTTTTTTATCGCGTTCTTACTATTAGCGTAATAAGCCGGTCGTTCAGTCTTCCACTTCCCAATCATCTAATAGCTGACGTAGCCGCTTTTGCTCGAGTAAATCGTCAATGCGCCGACGTGCTTCGTACTTTTGTTTTGCTTTACTGTCTTTGCCAACTTCTTTACGCAGCTCAATATCAGTGGCAAGATCTTCAGCTTCAAACTCGGGGCTTACGGTTTCTAACATAGACAATACCTCGGTTATTTTTGCCTATTTACCGTTTTTTCAACGGATACAACAGTGAATAATTTTGTGTTTAACGATAAATTTTTTTACTTAGCATCAATTTGTTGTTCTGCTGCAGCCAGCAAAGGTTGAAATACATGTTTACGTGGCGAGATATTTTGTTTGCTTGAAATAATATCTTCAATAAAATCAATAACCTTTTCTTGAAGACGCACCTTGTTCAGCCGGTTTATTCTGGCGATCCCACCAGGGCTCATTACATTAACTTCAATTAGTTTACCGTTTATAACGTCGATACCAGCAAAAAATAAGCCGTCACGTGCCAGTCGCGGGCCGATATGGGAGCACAGTTTTTTCTCTTGTTCACTCAACTGATGCTTAACCACAGAGCCGCCAGCATGCACGTTTGAGCGCATATCATCTGCCGGTGGAATACGGCGCATTGCCCCAATTGGCTTACCATTAAGCATTAAAATTCTGATGTCGCCTTGTTCTGCGCCCTCAACATACTCTTGCAAAATAACGTAATTGCCTTTGTCACCATCGCCAATATAAAAATCCAGTAAAGAACGGGCACTTTGTACAGCCGATTTTTCCATAATGATAACGCCCTTACCGCCATAGCCGTTTAACGGTTTTAAGATCATTTTATCGTTAGGGGATTCAGCCAGCACCCGCGCCAGGTAGTCTTTATTTTTAGAAACATGAGTAACCGGAATAAACTCATTAGCAGGATCGTGCAGTGATGCGGTATACATTTTATTGTTTGCAATGCGAATGCCATCTAAGTCATTCATAATAAAGGTATCTTCGCGCACTGAATCCAGAAAATTCAACACTATCGGGTCGAGCGGTGGGTTCAACCGAATAAAGATTGCATCAAAAGCTGCCAGCGGTAATTTCTGTTGATTAAATTCAACTTTTTGATAAAAGCTGGCGATATTATTAGAGATTTTCTGACCTTTTACCACCACTTTACAGAATGCCTGAGCAATGCTATCTCGAACTGTCAGATTGTTGGCATGGGTAATCGCTACGCTGTGACCGCGGCTTACTGCTTCATGGATCATCCGGATGGTACTGTCGCCGTCGGGCATTACTTTTTCCCACGGATACATCAAAAAACAAATACGCATAAATTTCTCAGATTAGTTGCTATGGTTTAGCCAGTAACACAAGCATACGAGAGCAGCAGATATATGGAAGCTGATGATAGCTTATCGTTATAAAAGAAGCATGAAGTATCAGGAATTACTCTATGCTCTTGCTGTTGTTAATCTTGGGAACTATGTGCGGTGTAGAACTTAAATTTCTCAGATTAGCTGTTATGGTTTAGCCATTAACACAAGCATACGAGAGCAGCAGAAAAATGGAGACTGATAACAGCTGATCGTTTCTAAAGAAGCAAGAATGTCGATTTAATACGCCAAAGAGTGCATCTAATTTTAATGCTAACTCGTAATTATTACTTAGTGGTAACTAAACAAGGAACATTATGGAGCAATCACAGCAACAATTGCTGCACTGGCTTTACGCCACGGCACAAGGCAACAAGCAGGCGTTCGAGCAATTATACCAAGCAACTTCAGGTAAATTGTTTTCAATAAGTTTGCATTTGCTGCGGCGCAATGATTGGGCAGAAGATGTATTGCAGGATGCGTATGTTCGTATTTGGCATAACGCGGCTGATTATCATGCCGAAAAAGGCAGTGTCATGAGCTGGATGATCAGTATCACTCGCTATCGGGCGTTAGACCTGTTGAAGTCTCGCCGGGTTAAGGCCGAACATTTAGACATAAGCGATGAGTTAGCGGATGAAAAAGCTTTTGAGGTCCAGCCGGGGGAGGTAATAGGCTTGGTTCGGGAAAAAGTTAAGCTGGACGATTGTATGCAAGGGCTGACCGATGAGCATCGACAATCTATTCAGCTGGCTTACTTTAACGGACTAAGCCATCAGGAAATTACCCAACACACTGGTTCGCCACTTGGCTCAGTTAAAAGCTGGATCCGACGCGGTTTAACTCAACTTAAAAGGTGCCTTGAAGCATGAAGTATCAAGATCAGAAATTACTCGATGCCCTTGCCGTTGACTTTATTTTGGGCGCAATGCGCGGTGCAGCAAGGCGGCGTTTTCAACAGCTTATTATGGCCAAACCAGTGGTGCGCCAAACGTTATGGCGCTGGGAGCAGCATTTAAACCCACTGGCAGAAAGCTTGCCAGAAACCATGCCGAACTCGCAGCTTTGGCAGCGAATTCAACAGCGTTTGGGATGGAAAAATGCCTCTTTTGTTAAACCACAGCGTGCGGCAATAAGACCGTTATGGGTGGGTTTGGCACTGGCTGCTACACTAATGTTGGCGGTAGTTATGCTTAGGCCAATGCTTGGCAGTTTGCCGCCTCAAGATATAGCGGTTATTCAAACGAGTGAGGCCAAAGCTTGGTGGTTGGTTAGTAAAGCACAGCAAAAGTTCACAGTAAAAGCGACTGCGGCGGTGGGAGCAGAGCAACGTAACGACTATGAGTTATGGATGCTCCCGGCAAGCGGAGCAGCGCCGATATCGTTAGGCCTATTACCACAACAAGGCGAGAAAACGTTAGACTGGCCTGATGCTGCGCAGGGTATAGCTATCGCTGCTCTGGCAGTCAGCTTTGAACCGCTTGGCGGTTCAATAACCGGCGCACCCAGCGGGCCGGTGTTGTTTACCGCTGAAATTATCACGTTGTAAGGAAATGAATAAACCGTTTTAACGGTTTATTCATTTATTTTTCATTTACTGCATCTAGTTTAGTAAGTCAGTCGTTTCTAGGTCGCAATTTAATCTAAAGGACAAACATAATATGAAACGTACAGCAACCTTTCTTGCCGTAACCGCGGCAATCAGCGCAATAACCCTGCTAAGTAATGCGCAGGCGTCAAGCCATCGTGAAGCGCCAAGCATTACCCGCGCACCAACAGTCGATGCAACCGATTTTTACTTGTTTAACAGCTATGAAACCGGACGTGAAGGCTATGTCACGGTTATTGCAAACTACATTCCACTGCAAGACGCTTACGGTGGGCCAAATTATTTTGCGCTGGATCCGGCGGCAGTGTACAGCATACATATTGATAATGATGGCGATGCCATGTCCAATATGAGCTTTAACTTTCGTTTTAAAAATACCTTAGCCAATGATGGTGCTGGTGTGAAGTTGCCCATCGGACCTGCGGGTAACCAGAAAATGGTGGCGGTACCACTTAAAAATGTTGGTGGTGTGGCGGCGGGTAATTCGGCTTCACTTAATTTTATCGAAAACTACACAGTAGAAGTGGACTCGGGTAGCGGTGGTACGATGCTAAGCCCACCGGATGGTGCAATGCAATTCACTAAGCCATATGATTATGTTGGAAATAAAACGTTTAGCAACAGTGCTGCTTATCAGGCTTACGCAGATCAGTATGCCTATGATGTTACCCTGCCAGGTTGCGACGCGATGGCACGAATTTTTGTAGGCCAGCGTAAGGACTCTTTTGTTGTTAACCTGGGTGAAACCTTCGATTTAGTTAATTATGTGCCGGTAGAAGGTGACAGCGCAGCAGGCGCAGGCGACGGCGGTGGCTTTCCTGGCGGCATTACCCAAAGCAATGCTAACGATGACTTAGCGGATAAAAATGTTACTACCTTGGCTATTGAAGTGCCGAAGAGCTGTGTGGTTGGTGGCGGTAATGGCGTAATTGGTGCCTGGACTACAGCCAGTTTACCGCAAGCACGCATTTTAAACCCGAATGCAACCTTTGCACGTCCAGAAGTTAACGGCGGTGCTTTAGTTCAGGTATCACGCTTAAGTAACCCACTGGTAAACGAACTGGTTATTGGTTTGGCCGACAAAGATAAATTTAATAGCAGTAAGCCGGCTGATGATGGTCAGTTTGCTGATTACGTTACACACCCAAGCTTACCGGCATTGTTGAATATTCTGTTTAAAGACGCGGTAAATACTACGTTGGGAACCAATATTGAAGATTTAGCACCGTCTAACTTTCCACGCCTTGACCTGGTTAATGCCTTTTTAACCGGTGTTGAGGGTGTAAATCAACAGGCTACCGTTACTCCTTCAGAAATGTTGCGCTTAAACACCGCGATAGCGGCTAAGCCTGCGGCGATGCAGTCTGCCTTTGGTGTCGCCGGTAATGACTTAGCAGGTTTCCCTAACGGTCGCCGGCCTGGTGATGATGTCGTTGATATTGCGTTACGGGTAGTAATGGGCGCGCTGTGTCATGACATTCCGGTGAACGGCACACCAACCAATCTGGGCTATTGTTTGCCAGAAGATGCCCCGGTAGGTAATGTCCCCTTTACTGATGGCGCACCAATAAATGCCGCTATGTTTGATAGCAGCTTTCCTTACTTGCTAACGCCGCTGGCCGGCTCACCCAACTAAGGAGTAAATAATGAAAACGAATAAATATAGTTTAGCCGTAACACTGTTGTGTGCCGCTGTGCTCACAGGGTGTAATTCAGATACAAAGTTAAACAGCCCACCACTAATCGGTGTCAATAGCTTTGTTACCGAGACCGATGTCGCTATTACAGACAAAGTCGCAGCACAAGACATCGATGGTGACCGTCTTACGTTTGCCCTTAACGCACAGCCGGCTAACGGCAGTGTAACGCTGTCGGCAGATGGTAATTTTACCTATACCCCATCTGCAGAATTTACCGGCAGTGATAGTTTTGCTATTACGGTTACTGACGGTGAACTTTCAGCTGCAGGCCAGGTAAATATTACGGTTGAAGTAGCAACAGTGTCGTTTTTAAGTTATTCCCGCACTGCTTTTGCGCAGGAAGAAGACGCCACGCCGTTGTCTGTTAATGGTCGTAACTTCACCATGGACGCCATGGCAGAGGCAGATTATGCCGATCTGCTGGATGGCCTCTAAGCAGCACTAAAACGGGGCGATTATTCGCCCCGTTTTTTATCAAGGCACGCCTATGAAATACATCGTATTTATACTGCTTTTAGCACTATGCTCGGTAACCCATGCTGAAAGTTATAAACCCGCAGCCGCTGATACATTAGCACTAGGTACACCGTTGCCGTTAACTAAGCAAATGCAGCAATTATTACTGCAACTGGCCGTGCAACAGAGCGATAGCACCGCGCTTGAGCTGGTGGCGTTGTATCTGCAAGGGGCTCGTCAACCTGGTTTTGAACCCTGGTTTCATGAAGCAGACCACTGGTTGAGCACGGTAAGTTCAAACGTTTATACTTCTGTCAATTATTGGTTATTACTTGCCGATATTCAGCAGCAACAGCACCAGTTTGAAGCCGCATTAATCAGCCTTAATCAGGTTTTTATGCAGCAACCCAAACATATTTCTGCCAGCCTTATGGCTGCCCGCATTTATTTGGCAACTGCTCAGCATCAGGCTGCTCAAAACGCTTGCGCCCGGCTGTGGCAGCAAGAGTTATTTTTATTTTCTGTTTGCAGTTATGAAGTAGCCGGTCGTAAAGGCGATTGGTCACAAAGTTATCCGGCGCTGATAGCGCTGTATCGGCGGCAATCGTTGCTTCCCGCTCAAATTGATCTTTGGTATCGGGGGATTTTAGCTGAACAAGCCGAGCAGTTAGGTCAAATTAGTGAGGCCAAAGCCTGGCTTAGTCCGGTAGTGGCAGCGGCACCCACCAGTTTGTGGTTAAAGTGGGCAGATCTCAGTCTGCAGCTGGGCGAGGCCAGTCAGGTTTATCAAAAACTGTCGGTAAAGCAGCAGTCTATTGGTCTTGCCGACAGCTTGCTGATCAGGCTGGTTGTAGCTGAACGGCAATTGTCTGAACAATCATCGTTTGCTGCTGAACTAGCTCAGCGTGTGGAGGTAAGGCTGGCCCGCGGCGATACCGACCATACTGCCGATTTAGCCTATTATTTTTTGAAAGTTGAACCGAACCCGCAAGCTGCAGTGTATTGGGCGGAACTTAACTATCGAAGTGCCAAAGAGCCTGATGACTTTCAGCTGCTGCAGCAAAGTAAACTGGCGCTATCCCGGCTTAAAGAGATATCGCGATGAACAAACGACTTAAATTAATTTTGTATTTAGGGTTAACCGGGTTATTTGCTGCTAATGCGCTGGCGCATAAATTCAGTACGGCGTATATGGATGTAAAAAGCCTGCAGGGCCAACCGGTCATGGTGTGGAAAGTTGCGCTACATGATTTAGCGCAGGCACGGCTTATTGCCAGCAAAGACAACCATCAGGTCACCTGGCAACAGGTGTTGGATAGCGCGCCAACGCTTAATGCTTACCTAACCGAACAGATCACTTTTAGCAGTGATGGTAAGTCTTGCCAAATAACGCCAGCTGCCGCAGCTGATTGGCAGTTACAGCGCTTACAGCGAGATTTATATCTGTTATTGCCACTGTCTGTCAGTTGTAATAGCAGTAATAACTGGCAACTTACTTATCAGGCGTTATTTGCCAGCGAACCCAGCCATAAATTGCTGCTGTCATGGCAGGTTCCGACAGCCAGTGCTAATGC
This sequence comes from Arsukibacterium sp. MJ3, assembly GCF_000987765.1. Taxonomy (GTDB): domain Bacteria; phylum Pseudomonadota; class Gammaproteobacteria; order Enterobacterales; family Alteromonadaceae; genus Alishewanella. The sequence continues at coordinate 56,371 of NZ_LAHP01000003.1, read as the reverse complement.
CGTGTTGTCGGCAGAGTCAATTGTTTTTCCCATACAATAAATTTTTCATTGTGGATGAATTATGAAAACTTATCATTACAGTGTTTTATTTAGCGCATTAGCATTAAGTTGGCAATCAACTGACGTTGCAGCTGATCCGCTGTCTGCTCATATGATGGAGCAAATTATCATTAAAGGCCGGCAAACCGACTTGCTTGGCCAGGCCAGCTCTGCCTCCGAAGGCGTAATTGGTAATGCTGAAATACGCGACCGGCCATTGCTTCGCACCGGCGAAATCCTGGAATTTATACCTGGCATGGTGGTAACGCAACACAGTGGCAGCGGTAAGGCTAACCAATATTTTTTACGTGGCTTTAATCTGGATCATGGTACCGATTTCAGTACCTTTGTCGATGGTATGCCGGTAAATATGCGCAGCCACGGCCATGGTCAAGGTTATACCGATTTAAGTTTTATATTGCCCGAACTGATCAGTCAAATTGATTACCAGAAAGGCGCTTACCATGCCAATAGCGGCGATTTTTCGGCGGCCGGCTCTGCCCGTTTCAGTGTGCAAAACCGCACTGCGAATCAGGTTTCTTTAGCGCTGGGCCAGGACAACTATCGGCGTTTGGTGGCAAAAGGCAGCAGCCAGCTAGGCCGTGGTAATGTGTTAGCCGCGGCTGAGCTACAGCAATACGATGGCCCCTGGACAGATATTGATGAAGATGTCGATAAGTTAAATGGTGTGCTACGTTATAGTCAGCCATTGGCCAGTGGTCAATTGTCAGTAACGGCTATGGCTTATAACAACAGCTGGAATGCGGCAGATCAAATACCGGCACGAGCGGTTGCCAGTGGTCAGATTGACCGGCTGGGTTCGCTAGATACCACCGTTGGTGGCAACAGTGATCGTTATAGCCTTTCGACTAACTGGTACAGTGATGCCTGGCAGGCAAATGCGTATGTAATAACATCAGAAATGGATTTATGGTCTAATTTTACTTACTTTTTAACTGATTCGGTTAATGGCGATCAGTTTGAACAGGTTGATAACCGTCGCATTTATGGCGGGCAACTGAGCCGTCACTGGCACCATCGGCTGGGGCAGTTTGCGCTAGAGCATGTTGCTGGGGTAGCGCTTCGGTATGACGATATCGATGAGGTTGGGTTATATAATACCCGATTGCGGCAACGGCTAAATACCGTGCGAAGCGACCGCATAACTCAGGGCTCTGTAGGCTTGTATAGTCAATCTGACATTCAGCTAACTGCTGATTGGACTGCGCACTTGGGGCTGCGTTATGACTATATGGACGTTGCAGTGAACAGTGCGTTAACCACCGCCAATTCTGGCGACGCCTCTGATGATATTCTGTCGTTAAAAGCGGGCATAAGTTATCAGTTTGCGCCCAACTGGCAGGGTTATATAAATGCGGGGCAGGGCTTTCATTCGAATGATGCTCGGGGCGCAACTACCGTTGCCGATCCAGTAACGCTAGCGCGTATAGCACCAGTAGATTTACTGGTTAAATCCAATGGTGCAGAGCTGGGGTTACGCTTTTTCGACTATACCTCTTTTAATGCATCAGTAGCACTATGGTATCTGCAGGTTGATTCTGAGCTATTATATGTTGGCGACGCTGGTAACAATGAGCCAAGCCGCAGTACCGAACGTTATGGTGTGGAACTGGCCGCTTACTATTGGCTGGGCAGTAACTGGAGTCTGGATGTGGAACTGGCATTCACCCGCTCACGTTTTACTGAGCAGGAGGAAGGCGAAGGTAATTTTGTTGATGGTTCCTTGCCACTGGTCGCCAGTATGGGACTGATTTACAAAGCGGATAACTCATGGCAGGCCAGTTTAAGGCTGCGTCATTTTGGAAAACGCACGCTGGATAGCTTCAACGAGCAACGTTCAGATACCACAACAGTATTAAATGCCGGTTATCAGTACGACTGGCAACAATGGCAATTAGCGTTAGATTTATTAAACATACTTGACAGTACCGATAACGATATTGATTATTTTTATGCTTCACGCTTACAGGGGGAACCGGCTGAGGGCGAAGAAGATCGTCATTCACACCCGATAGAACCACGTACCATCAGGGCAAAGCTAACCTATCGATTTTAATTAACTGCTACCGATTTACAACAGATCGGTTTAGGTTAAACCGGCGTATGCAAAGCGATAGGTTTAACTGCACCAACGGAGATAAAAAATGAAAACATGGTTAAGTGCCGCGGCAATTGCAGCTACCGTCCTCGCCACTCCGGCAATGGCGAATCAGTGTGGTGACGTTTTAGGTCATTCTATGCAGCAGCTAAATACCCGTGAAAGTGTCGATTTATGTGAAAGTTACCAGGGTAAAACTATTTTGGTCGTTAATACGGCCAGTAAATGTGGTTTTACTAAACAGTTTGAAGGGCTTGAAGCTTTGTACCAGAAATACCAAGACAAAGGTCTGGTGGTATTAGGCTTTCCGTCAGACAGCTTTAAGCAAGAATATGATGATGCTGAAAAAACGGCAGAAGTTTGCTACCTGACGTATGGTGTAAAATTTCCAATGTTTGCCAGCTCAAAAGTAAAAGGCGATGACGCTAATCCGGTATTTAAAGCGCTTATTGCTAAAACGGGTGAAACACCAAGCTGGAACTTTAATAAGTATTTGATTAGCAGCGACGAACAAACCGTAAAACATTTTGGTAGCCGCACCACACCAGACGATAAAGACTTTATTACCGAGCTGGAAAAAATGTTGGCGGCGAATGCTGCAACTGGCATAGAGAAAGCTGGCGAGTAATAGAGATTAGTGTATTCAACTGCGGCTGCAACGCTCGCCTTGGCTTATCACAGCAACTCGCCCTCGCTATAGCTCGGGCTCAGGCACTCTGTGATAAGCAAATCGAGGTTCCAGCTGCAGTTGAATTTGTATCTCAGATCCGGTTAATGGCTGGCAGTACTAACTTTTTGCTGGTTGGCTTTGCTCAAAAGTTAAATCTACAGTACTGGGCTTAGCCTCTGCTGCAGTGCGAGCCAGCACATCACACCGTTCATTTTCCGGATGGCCAGCATGACCCTTTACCCAGTGCCAATTAACATTATGGCTGGCTGCTGCAGTATCTAACCGTTGCCATAAGTCTTGATTTTTAACTGGCTGTTTTTGGCTGGTTTTCCAATTATTACGTTTCCAACCGGCCAGCCATTGCATTATGCCCAAACGTACATATTGACTGTCGGTGGTGACATCGACCGAGCAGGGGCTGGTTAAACTTTCTAACGCAATAATAGCAGCCAGTAGCTCCATCCGATTGTTGGTGGTTAACCGAAAACCACCGCTGAGTTCTTTGCGATGTTGCTGATACACCAAAATAGCACCGTAACCGCCAGGCCCAGGGTTACCCAGGCAAGATCCGTCAGTGAAAATCGCAACAGTTTTCTGCATAAAGCCTTTCCTCGAAGCAAAACGGCGTATAATCTACCTTAAATGTAGTAAAAAGCGAAATCTATCATGGCAAAACGACAAATTATTCTGGATACCGAAACCACAGGTATTAACCCCCGCGAAGGCCATCGTATTATTGAAATAGGTTGTGTAGAGCTGATAAACCGTCGGTTTTCTGGCAATAACTTTCATGTTTATATTAATCCGGAACGGGAAATCGAAGCGGAAGCAATAGCGGTGCATGGTATTACCAACCAGCGCTTGATCGCCGAGCCGAAATTTCGAGAAATTGCCCAAAGCTTTTATAACTATATACAAGGTGCTGAGCTAGTTATTCATAATGCGGCGTTTGACATAGGCTTTATGGATCACGAGTTTGCCAGACTGCGGCCGGCACTGCCGCCGGTAAGCGAGTATTGTACCGTGCTAGATACCCTTAAATTAGCCCGTGAACTGCATCCAGGCCAAAAAAACAACCTTGATGCGCTTTGCCGTCGCTACGACATTAACAACAGCCACCGTACGTTACATGGCGCTTTGCTCGATGCGGAAATTTTGGCCGATGTTTATTTACTGATGACCGGTGGCCAGGGCAGCTTAAATTTGGCGGCAGAGCAAGAACAAGACGGATCTGGCGATATTGGCCACATTGCACTAATCCGCAGTAGTAAGCTTAAGGTTATAACTGCCTCGGCCGATGAACTACAAGCACATGAAAGCCGGCTTGATATAGTTCAGAAAAAAGGGGGAAGCTGCCTGTGGCGAAATTAAGTTTATGGCTTTATGGGTTACTGTTGTTGCCAATATTGCTGTTACCTGCTGCAGTACATGCCCTGCAGGACAACCCGGGGCTGCCAGCAACCGACGCGCAATCGAGTGCGCTGGTAGAAGGTTTTTCCTTATTAGCGGATTTACCAACGAAAAATCAAATCCCTTTTTTTGAAAATCGTTTTCGGATTGACAGTGAAGTTGACACCATCACCTTGCTGTTTTTCCGCCGTCCAGGCAGTGCGTCGGTGGTGTTGGTAAGACCCGATGGTAGTAAATTGCATTTTAATACTGCAGAGCAAAACCAAGTTCGCTGGCATGATGCAACAACCTACGATTTAATTGAAATTAATGATCCGATGCCAGGTCCATGGCAGGCCATAGGCAATTTATTGCCTGAAAGCCGGATTATGGTACTGACCGATATTAAGCTTGATGTCGACCCGCTGCCCGCTAATCTAATGGTGGGGGAAACCGTTAAAGTCACCGCGCGGTTATTAAATGGCGGCGCGGCGGTAAATGCCCGTGACTTTGGCGAAGTGCTTATGCTGGAAGTCATTTTTATCAGTACTAATAATGCTGAATATAGTAATTTTGGCCGAGGGATTATTCATGTTGCGGCCTTTCGGGATGATGGCCGCGGTTATGATGAGCGGGCTAGGGATGGGGTATTTACCGGTGAATTTAAACTTGATTTTGTTGCTGGCCAGTGGACGCCTAAATACATTGTGCGCACCGCACTTTATACCAGAGAGGTTGAGCAAGCCCCGCTTATTTTAAAACCTGCACCAATAACACCCGAAGTGGTGTTGGCGACAACAGACACCGGGAATCATCAGGTACTGTTTCATTTAACAGAGCCTGGGGTTGTAGCAGACAGTGTGCTTATTCAAGGTAGGGTACGCTACCCTGATGGCAGTGTTGATCAGTTCGCGCTAAATACGGCAGAGAATACTGAATTGTCGCTAAGCTTGCTGAACAAAGGCTTTGGTAGTTACATTCTTGAGTTGGCGGTATTTGGTAATTGGCAAGATGGCCGCGAGTTTATGCTTACCCTGCCCGAATTAAGTTTTGTTGTTAACCAGCAAACGGTTGCTGCACCAGCATTAGAGCAATTGCCCGAAGAATTGGTAACGATGCCAGTTGAACAGCCAGAGCACTTAGCCGAATTCCCTTGGGGCATGGTTATTGCGATAAACCTGGTTATTCTACTAAGTGGTAGCGTGGCAATTTGGTTTGTTGTCAGTGGTAAAAAACGTAGTTCCCTGTTGTTTTGGCGTAAGCCGTCAGCCAGCACTGATACCAAGAAAAAAGCCGCATCTGCAACCGGCAGCAATAAAAAACAACCGGCTACGCCAACAAAAGCACAAAAAAACAACGATTTGGATGATATTCTGGATCTTTCCTTACCGGATGATTAAGGAATAGCCAAAAGCGGCAAAAAAGGAGTTGACGGGCTTTCGGCTTATCCGTATCATCCACGCCGCAACAGACGATACCCAAATGAAATTGTCTGGTGTAATTAGCGCGGAGCGGTAGTTCAGTCGGTTAGAATACCGGCCTGTCACGCCGGGGGTCGCGGGTTCGAGTCCCGTCCGCTCCGCCAATTTTTGTTGCTTCTTCGGAGCGGTAGTTCAGTCGGTTAGAATACCGGCCTGTCACGCCGGGGGTCGCGGGTTCGAGTCCCGTCCGCTCCGCCATAGCAACAACACGCTTTCTGATTGCGGAGCGGTAGTTCAGTCGGTTAGAATACCGGCCTGTCACGCCGGGGGTCGCGGGTTCGAGTCCCGTCCGCTCCGCCAATTCAGTTTGTGTACAAACAGACACACCACTCTGTAGTATCCTTCGTTAACTAATTAAGTATTGTTATTATCAGGTTCGTGTAGCCTGTTAAGTCATACTTGATACTTTTTTACTTACAGCTGGGCAAATTGCCGGCAAGGTAAGTGTAAATGTTGCACCTCTGCCGGGTGCTGAATCGACATTAATAGTGCCCCCCAGCGTGCTGGCTACTAAATTGTAGACGATAGCCAACCCCAAGCCACTGCCGCCATTACTGCGTTTCGTAGTATAGAAAGGCTCAAAAATCCGCTTTTGCTCTGCTTTTGCAATACCTTTTCCGCTATCCTCGATACTTATTTCAATATTATTTTTACTATTTTGTTTAATTGAAAAAATTATCTGATTATCGTTTTTGTGTTGTTCAAAAGCATGAATACAGGCGTTAATTACCAGGTTAGTAATAACCTGGGCTATCGCTCCAGGATAGGTTGTAATGCTAACCGGCTGCGGACAACGGATAATATGCTTAACATTGTAGGCTTTAGTATAAGGCTGCAGTGTTGACACCAGGGTGTGAATGTAGTCGGCTACATTAATGGTTTGTATTTCAAAGCTGGATTGATCTACTGCGGTTTTTTTAAAATTCACTACCAGCTCTGCCGAGCGATTTAACGTGCGCTCAATCACAGCATGGCTGTCATGCAGTGCTGAAATGGTCTGTTCCAGTTTACTTCGACTTAAGGTATTACTTGCGAGCAGAGCGTGTAGTTTGCCGGTAAGCTCAACGCAGTGCGAGTTAGCGGTAATCGCAATTCCCAGCGGTGTGTTTACCTCATGCGCCACTCCGGCAACCAAGGCGCCTAATGAGGCCATTTTCTCAGATTCTACCAACTGTGCCTGAGTTTGCTGCAGCTCAATAATATGCTGTTCCAGTTGCGCTGTGCGCTCGGCTACGCGTTGTTCAAGTTGCAGGTTTAACTGTTCAAGCTCGTGCTGATATTGTTTTTTCTGTTTTGCAGTAAGTGCCCGGCCATACAGATCGGCAAGTGCAGCAACGAAGTGAGTTTCATCATCCGTCCACTGTTTTAAATGTTCTTTTTGCTCACAACAAATAATACCAATCATTTCGCCGCTAAAGCGGATGGGCACATCCAGCATTGAAACAATATTGGCTGGAATTAAATAGTTTTCGGTAAACTCTGCCGTGGCCGGATGAGTGAGGGCGTTATCGGCACGGATAACCCGCTGATGGTCCAGTGCCTTAAAGTAAGTTGGTAAATCATCACGATAAAAAGAAGATTTATCATTGTTTTGCTGCTGGTTGCTATCTAGCAGTAACTCTCGGGTGATTACATCTCTTTTATCGTTGTAACACCAGAGGCTGACACAGGCAACGCGTAAACCATCCAAACAGGCTTGCATTAATAATAGCTCTGCAGCCTTACTGTCTCCGCTATCAAGCACCGTGCTAAGCGATACATTGAGTAAAATGTTTTCAAGTGACGTATTCACATTAACCAACTTAATCAATTATCGCGGGCATTCAACCCGCTTTATTGCTAGATGTGTTGGTTTACTATAGCAATGAAATAAGCCGCTGACTAACATCAACTCATTGAATTACAGCCTTTATCCAGCGCATTCGCAGCAATGTAAACACGCCTTAAAGTTTAAGCGGTATTTTAGCAGCCACTAACCAGCCTAATACCATCATTAATACAAAACCCAGGGTGCCGGTGCTGGCTGCCGGCAAGGCCGCAATGGCTGGACCGGGACAGTAGCCTGCCAGGCCCCAACCTACCCCGAAAATTGCAGCACCGAGTAATAATGGTTTATCCAATGTTTGCTTGGTTGGCAGTTTAAAATGGCTACTAAATAAGGGTGCTGACCGCTTTAAGACCAACTTGAAACCGAGCGTATAAACCACCAGAGCCCCCAACATCACTAATGCCAGGCTAGGATCCCAATTACCGGACAAATCTAAAAAACTGATGACCTTAAGGGGATCGATCATTTTTGAAATGGCAATACCTGCTGAGATAAGTAAGCCTGATAGTAGTGCGAAAAAAAGTTGCATAGTGATCTCACTCTTTAAAAAAAGCTGGCTACAGCAACACCGGTTGCCATAAACATCAGGGTGGCGGCAATGGAGCGGGGGGAAAAACGGCCTATACCACAAATACCATGGCCGGAGGTACAACCACTACCCCAAGCCGTGCCCAAACCTACTAACAAGCCGGCAATAAGCGTACGACTATTGAGATCTGGTGTGCTGTAAGTAAAATCGTTAATGATGATACTGACCAACAAAGGCCCTAACAGTAAGCCTACAATAAATGCTAGTCGCCAGCTGCGACCATCACGTTGCAATATGGCCAGACTGGCAATGCCGGAAATACCCGCTATGCGGCCCAGCGTTGCCATCAGTAACAACGTGCCAAGCCCGATTAAGCCACCGCCAATAAGCGCTGAAACAGGCGTAAAATTATCCATAAAAATCCTTAGCTATTCATTAGTTATAGTGGTTGGCAACTTGGCTTCAAGCCAATCTTGCATGCCTCCGGCTACTGAATAGACGTCAGTAAAGCCCATTCGCTGCAATGATTCTGCGGCTAGCGCTGAGCGCCCGCCAGAACGACAAATAAGATATAGCGGTTCATTAGCCAGTTGTTGTAAGGCTATATCAGCAGCACAGCCACTGGCCGCGATAGCAGGGTGGTTAGCAATTTGCATTTCTAATACCCCCCGAGGATAATTTACTGCACCAATAATGTGTGCCTGAGCAAATTCAGCGGGTTCACGCACATCGATAAGCCTTGGCTCTTGGTGATGTTGTAAGTAACTTGTTAGCTGAGTAACACTGACTTCTTTAATATTGCCTTTCGCTTCGGCGATCAGCTGTTGTGATGTTTTCATAAATTGCTCCTGTCATTGACATGCTTGGATTTACAGTACTGACTGACTAATAACAACTACGGCCATAATTGCCAGGAATACAGCAAAACCCCGTTGTAGCTTTTCTTTAGGTAAACGCCGGCCTATCCAACCGCCCAGATAGCTACCCGCAATACCCGCGACAATCATTAAACTAATGATCGACCAGTCAAATTGTAAACCCTGAACGCTAAACACCGAATAATATTTAGCAAAACCTACAAAAGATTTCATGGCGATAATCAGCAGGCTGGTAGCGACACTGATTGCAATCGGCAGGCCACCCATTAGCACCAGGGCTGGTACAATTAAAAAGCCGCCACCGACCCCTACAAAGCCGGTAATAGCCCCAACTGCTAAACCATCAGCAATAACCTTTAGTTTGTTAAAAGGTTGCTGGTTGGCCGTATCCTGTAGTTTGCTACGCCACATAAAAACCGCAGCAACAATCATTAACAGCGCAAACACCAATAATTGCCAACGACTATCGATAAGTGTTCCCAGCCAGGCACCACCGTAAGTGCCTAACATGCCAGGTATACCAAACCAAAGTACGTGCCGCCAGCTGATCAGTTTCTTGATGCCATTGTGCACTGAACCAAATAAACTGATCCCGGCAACAATCAACAATGATGAGGCAATGGCGAGCGGTGCGGACATACCAATAAGATAAAGCAGTACGGGTACTGTCAAAATGGAACCACCCGAACCGAACAGGCCAAGGCTTAGACCAATGATAATAGCACCTAATAAGGCTAACATTTTGCCTCCATATATCAAAAAAGAATATGCATATAACGTGGAGTTATTGTAGAGAGATATCAAGTAAGCTGCAATTAAAATTTAGACTATTCTAATTTAAAGATCCAAATATGGCACAAATATAAGGGGCGAATAGCGCGCTAAGGCCCTAATTAGGTTTGAAGGAAATACGATTTGTTTTTGAGAGGAAACTAACAGGCTTTCGCAACGCTAATGTTGCAACTAACCTGCTAGTCTGTATGAATTACCTTGTCAGCTTTTGCTTAATGTCAGCAACGACATTAGTAATGTCTAGCAGTACTTTTTCAGCACTACGCCGATTTTTATATTCGACTTGCTGGTTATCCAGATTGCGCTCGCCAATCACTATAGCGTGAGGTATGCCTATCAATTCCATATCAGCAAACATCACGCCGGGGCGTTCACGGCGATCGTCAAACAACACCTCAATGCCAGCAGCGGTTAGTTGCTGATAAAGTTGCTGCGTAACTTCGGCTATCCGTACCGATTTATGCATGTTCATCGGTATTAATGCCACCTGAAATGGGGCAATGGCATCTGGCCAGATAATACCGTATTCATCATGATTTTGTTCTATTGCTGCGGCAACAATACGCGAAACACCTACGCCGTAGCAGCCCATGGTTAATATTTGATGCTTGCCTTCTTCGTTTAATACGCCGGTTTTCAGTGCTTTGGAATACTTCTCGCCCAGTTGAAATATATGACCAACCTCAATGCCGCGTTTAATTACCAAGTTGCCAAAACCACAAGGGCTGGCATCACCGGTAACGATGTTGCGAATATCGGCGACCTGATAGTGGCTGATGTCCCGATCCCAGTTCACTCCGGTTAAATGATAGCCATCCTTATTGGCACCAACCACAAAATCAGCCAGGGTGTTAGCACTGCGGTCAACGATGATCGTAATTGTTAAACCAACCGGGCCGACTGAACCGGCGCCAGCAGCACATAGCACCCGAATTTGCTCTTCTGAAGCAAATTGTAACGGGCTGGCGATACCTGGCAGTTTTTCCACTTTAAGCTCGTTGAGTTCATGGTCACCGCGCAGTACCAATGCCACTAATGGTTGCTGGCCTTGCTCGTCGGCTTGTCCTAGCACAAACAACGTTTTAGCAATAATGTTGCGCTCTATTTTTAACAGCTCAGCTACTTCTGCTACTGTGCCAGCAGCTGGCGTTGCTACTTCACTTAGTGCGTGAGCCGGCTCGGGCCTGGTGCCTTTTGGCGCCAATGCTTCAGCCATTTCAATATTGGCTGCATAATCACTGGCGTCAGAGAACGCGATGGCATCTTCACCAGACTCTGCTAATACATGAAATTCATGTGAAACGCTGCCACCAATAGCGCCGCTGTCTGCTAGCACTGGCCGGTAATCCAGCCCTAATCGATTAAAAATATTGCAGTAAGCGCTGTACATGGCGTCATAGGTTTGCTGCAAACTGGTTTGCCCTAAATGAAATGAATAGGCATCTTTCATTAAAAATTCGCGGGCGCGCATTACGCCGAAGCGTGGCCGGCGCTCGTCCCGAAATTTAGTTTGAATTTGGTATAAATTCAGCGGTAATTGCTTATAGCTGGTAATTTCCCGGCGCACCAGATCGGTAATTACTTCTTCGTGTGTCGGCCCTAATACGTAGTCGCGTTGATGACGGTCTTTAAAGCGCAGCAGCTCAGCATCCATCGTGTTCCATCGGCCAGACTCTTGCCATAGTTCGGCAGGTTGCACCATCGGCATTAATACTTCTATGGCACCGGCTTTGTTCATTTCCTGGCGAACGATATCTTCAACTTTACGTAGTACCCGCACGCCCGTTGGCAAGTAGCTGAACATACCTGAACCAAGCCGACGAACCATGCCCGCTCTTAACATCAGCTTATGGCTGATAATTTCGGCATCGGCCGGTGTTTCCTTTACCGTAGATAATAAATATTGGCTGGTACGCATACTGCTCTCAAATGTGGTCTAAAATTTGCCTTCATTCTAGCAAGTCATTTAGTTTGGCAGAAGTTCAATCTGATGTTTAATTGGCTTATTTATGGTTTGTTGCCCGGATGTCATTCCGCCAAGGGTATAAAGTTCGCCATTGATGTCGAGCAAATTGCGTAAATCCATCACGGCAGTGCTATTGGCCGCGGCTAACCATTGCTGCTTGGCAACGGAATAAACCCATACCTCATTACTTGGCTCGGCTTTTTGGCCATTAAAACCCAATCCACTATAATGATAAGGCGTTTGGCTACCACCAACGAACACGATAACGTTTTCACCGTTTAATACGGTGCCGGTTGCCGCCATTCTGAAACGGGCTTTGCCGGTAGGATGTGGTACTTGTTGCCAGGCAATTTCATTAGGGTTGCTGCCTATTTTACCTTGCCAGCAAGCAGGCTCGCTAACAAAATTTCGTGGTTTGGACGCCAGATATTCTATTGATACGCCATCGCACAGTAGCAGGGTATTACCGCTGATCCCGCCAGCTAAACCAAACACCGGCTTACCCGGGAATGGCGTAGCCTGAGACCAGCGCTGAGTAAAATTATCGAACAACTGCATCAGGTTAACGTTGCCATAATCGCTCCAGCCACTTGCCAGGTATATGTAACGATTTTCAAAGGGCAACGCCGCGGCATCGTCAACGGCCACCGGCATATCGTTAATCCGGGTATAGCGCCGGGTGACCGGGTCTAGCCGGTAACTGTCGGCGGCAGTCTGCTTACTACCATCCGGTTTGATGGTAAAACCACCAAACAGAAAAAAATTATTATTTAACGCTACCGTGCTGGCCGCAATACGGCCGGTTAACCGCTGTTGGCTGGGTACATCGGGTAACTGCTCCCAACGAAAATCGCCTACGGTATGCATCCAAACTTTGTTATGAATATCACTGCCTTGTTTGCCAGGGCCAATACCCATGGAACTTATAACGTAGGTTTTACCCCGCACGGTGGTACTGGTAACGCTGTTATTGCTTACCGGTTCAGGTAAAGCAGGTATGGCTATGCTACTGGCTGCAGCCATTAACAAACTAAAATAGCTGAGAGATTTCAGTAACATGATTGTGTTCTCCATTGACAGTCCATTTAATATTAAAGTGATACAACGTCATGCCATAGTATTGTTCGGCCTGTCGTTTTTTCTTGTAAGATGGCCGTGGATCCTGTTTCAGCACCTTTTCGATTAATATCGCCAAGCCGGGATAGTCCGGTTGTTTTTGGCAATAGGTGCTAGCCTGCTCACTAAAGCTTACCGTCATTTGAGTTTCTGGTGCGCTGTCGGCGAAACCGCCTAAGGCGTTCGGCAGGGCATCAGCATAGGGTAAATACGGTTTAATGTCTAAAATCGGTGTACCATCAAGTAGATCGATACCACTAAGTTCCAGGATTAATTTGCCGTTTTGTCGGTAAACCCTGTCTAGTTGTACGACAGAAAGGCCAATTGGATTTGGTCGGAATGTTGCGCGGGTAGCAAAAACACCTTTTCGGGTATTACCACCAAGCCTAGGGGGCCTGACTAATGATGACCAGCCTTTGTCAGCGGTTTGATGAAACACAAACAGCAGCCACAAATGACTGAAGCTGTCGATACCCCGAATAATATCATCATCAGCGTAAGGCGGTTCTAACACCAACTTGCCGCGGGCTTCAGCTATCAGGCCAGGTTGACGTGGAATAGCAAACTTTTGTTTATAGGGCGACTCAATAGTGCCAATAACATTAAATTGAAAGGAACTCATTGTAGAAACATTACGCCATCATCCTGCTTAATCGGCATTATGCAGTTGCCACAGGCAAACAACAAGTAATAGTATAGCCATCTAAATATCTTTGACGCTATACGGTTATTAAGTAAGAATAACACTGACGAGGTAAATTAAAGGATAAAAGATGGAACGGAAAACGCTACTAACCGAATGTCCTGACTCTAAAGGATTGATCGCTCAAATTACCAATATTTGTTACAAACATCAGTTAAATATTATTCGGAATACCGAATATGTTGACCCGGTCACTGGCCAGTTTTATATGCGAACGGTGCTGGAAGGGGTATTTAATGACAGCACGTTATTGTTTGATTTAGATCGTGCTTTACCGGTTGGTAGCCGCCGTAGTGTATTAAGTGATGAAGCAAAGCGGGTGGTAATACTCGTTACCAAAGAAGCACATTGTCTTGGTGATATTTTAATAAAAGTGTTTGATGGCTCTCTGGCGCTCGATATCGCCGCTATTGTTGGAAATTATCCTGAACTGCAAAGCCTTGCTGATAAATTTGCTATTCCTTATCACTATATTAGCCATCAGGGGCTGAGTCGCACTGAGCACGAGCAGAAAATGCTAGCAGTGATCGCGCCCTATCAGCCGCAGTTTTTAGTGCTGGCTAAATTTATGCGAATTTTAACTGCCGATTTTGTGGCTCAGTATCGGCAGCGGATTATTAATATTCATCATAGTTTTTTACCTGCTTTTATCGGTGCTAACCCTTACCAGCAAGCGTTTGAGCGCGGTGTGAAAATTATTGGTGCTACCGCACATTTTGTTAATGAGCAGCTAGATGAAGGGCCGATTATTGAACAAATAGTGCGCACTGTAGATCATAATTTTAGTGCAGATGATATGGCTAAAGCAGGCCGGGATGTTGAAAAAGCAGCGCTTAGTCGTGCGCTGCAGTTGGTGGTAGAAAACCGGGTGTTGGTGCATGGCAATAAAACCGTAGTGCTTTAAGTAGTGCTAAAACACGATACGTTTAACATGTTTAGTTTTCTGGCAACGCAGCTTTAACCAAGCTTTCCAGCGGGTCCATAGCATAAATGTCATCAATTTTATCGGCAGAGGTGTGACTGACCCGAAGATCTTTTACCCGGCCATTATCTAAACTGTACACCCAGCCATGAATAACCAGTGGCTGGCCCCGCTCCCAAGCTTCCTGCACAAAACTGGTATGGCATAAATTACGCACTTGCTCCATCACGTTTAATTCAATAAGGCGGTTAAGCCGTTCATTTTCATCAGAAAGGCAGTCTAATTCATGCCGGTGCATGGCATAAACATCTTTAACATGACGCAGCCAGTTATCAACAAATCCCACCCGCTGTTTCATCATGGCCGCTTTTACACCACCACAGCCATAGTGGCCGACCACGATGATGTGTTTTACTTTAAGAATATCAATAGCATATTGCAAAACCGATAAGCAATTCATATCAGAATGCAACACTAAATTGGCAACATTGCGATGCACAAATAACTCGCCTGGTAGCAATCCTACTATTTCATTGGCGGGCACCCGGCTGTCAGAGCAGCCTATCCATAAATATTCTGGCGCTTGTTGTTCTGACAACCGCTTAAAAAAACCGGGTTGCTCGCGTTCAATGCGATCTGCCCAGTCTCTGTTTTTGATAAATAAGTTTTTAAAATTTGGCATAACACCTGTCCAGCAAAAAAGTCGGGTTAAGATAGCTGATTCTACCGCAACTAACAGTTCCGAGCAGACTTATTAAAGGTTACTTTGATTAGATTAGGTTTCTCTATGAAAAATATTCAGGATGACGCCAGCTGAAAAAGCTGGCTATACTATGTTAAATATTAGTTTTTTCATTATGGAAAGTCGCGCAAGGAGTTGCAATGATCCCAGTTATATTATCTGGAGGGTCGGGTACCCGGCTCTGGCCTTTATCCCGAGCCAAAAAACCGAAACAGTTTTTACCGTTAGTTAACGAAAAAAGTATGCTACAAAATACCTTATTACGTTTAAAAGGTATTGAAGGCTTAGCGGCGCCATTATTAGTATGTAACGAAGACCATCGTTTTATGGTGGCAGAACAATTACGCGAGTTGCATATCCATGATGCCTGTATAATGCTAGAGCCTGTTGGCCGAAACACTGCGCCGGCTATTGCTATAGCGGCGATTCAGGCCATGCAATTACTAAAAGATCAGCAAGATCCTGTGTTATTAGTACTCGCTGCCGATCATGTCATTCAGAATATTCCTGCTTTTCAGCAAGCCGTGGCTGAAGCCAGGCTGGCCGCAGAAGCGGGTAAATTAGTCACCTTTGGTATTGTGCCGGATAGCGCACATACCGGTTATGGTTATATTCGCCGCAGTGAGCAAACTATAGCGAACATGCCGAATACCTACCAGGTAACAGAATTTAAAGAAAAGCCTGATAAAAATACAGCAGAACACTATTTGGCATCGGGTGAATATTGCTGGAACAGCGGCATGTTTATGTTCAAAGCCAGCAGCTTATTGGCAGAACTTAAAGAATTTGCTCCCGACATTGTCAGTGCGTGTCAGCAAGCGGTTATTAACGCCTCGTCAGATTTAGACTTTGTCCGGCTAGATAGTGCTGCCTTTAGCGCTAGTCCTGCCGATTCACTGGATTATGCGGTGCTTGAAAAATCAGTTAATACGGTAATGGTGCCGTTAGATGCTGGCTGGAGCGATGTTGGCAGTTATGATGCGTTATGGCAGGTTATGGCCAAAGACGCCGAGGGTAATGCCTGTCGTGGTGATGTTATGCTGGAGACAACACACAACAGTTACATTAATGCTGAAGAACGGCTGGTGGCAGTAATTGGCCTTAACAATGTTATCGTGGTTGAAACAAAAGATGCTGTTTTGGTGGCGAATAAAGACGATATTCAACAGGTAAAAAATATTGTGCAACGATTGCAACAATATGGTCGCAGCGAGGTTGACGTGCACCGGGAAGTATTTCGGCCATGGGGCAAGTATGACTCAGTCGACCAAGGCAACCGATATCAGGTAAAACATATTACTGTAAAACCGGGCGCAAAATTATCAGTGCAAAAACATCACCACCGGGCAGAGCATTGGGTGGTGGTAAGTGGTACTGCTTTAGTCAGAAACGGTGACAAGGAGTTTATGGTAACTGAAAACGAGTCAACCTTTATTCCTATTGGGGTTATTCATTCACTGGAAAACCCCGGCAAAATTCCGCTGGAACTGATTGAAGTACAATCAGGTAGTTACCTGGGAGAAGATGATATTATTAGGTTTGCCGACAAATACGGCCGGGGTTAAGATGATTAACCTAAGCTGTTTTAAAGCTTACGATATTCGGGGCAAGCTTGGTGATGAGCTTAACGAGCAAATTGCCTACAGTATTGGTCGTGCTTATGCTCGCGTTATTAAACCGACCCGTGTGGCAGTGGGTGGCGATATAAGGCACAGCTCTCAGCCGCTAAAGTTGGCATTAGCTTTAGGATTACTAACCGAAGGGGTTGAGGTACTGGATTTGGGCATGACCGGTACTGAAGAAGTGTATTTTGCTGCTCAGTATTTGGAAATTGATGGCGCCATTGAAGTTACCGCCAGCCATAATCCTATTGACTACAATGGCATGAAATTGGTCAGAGCAGGTGCCAGACCAATAAGCGGTGATACCGGTTTATTAACTATTCGTGACGAAACGCAACGCCTGCTAACCGATATCATGGACCCGCAAGCGCTGGCAACATTACAACACCAAAGTAACACACTTGCTGGTAAAGCCTATTGGCAAATGGGGCCCGCGCGTTATAAAAAACACAGTATTCTGCTTCCCTACATTGAACATTTGCTCAGTTATATTAACAGCGCCACTATTAAGCCACTAAAATTGGTGGTGAATGCCGGTAATGGCGCTGCTGGTCATGTTGTGGATGCATTAGAGCAGGCCTTTATCCAACATGCTATTCCTGTGCACTTTATTAAAATTCAGCACCAGCCTGACGGTGACTTTCCTAACGGTATACCCAATCCTTTGCTAGTAGAAAACCGCCAGGCAACGGCAGAAGCCGTGCGCCATTATCAGGCTGACTTCGGTATTGCTTGGGATGGCGATTTCGATCGTTGTTTTCTGTTTGATGAGCAGGGCGAATTTATCGAAGGCTATTATATTGTTGGTTTACTGGCAGCCGCTTTTCTACAAAAACAACCGGGGGCCAAAATAATTCACGATCCGCGGTTGTATTGGAATACTGCCGCCATTGTTAAACAGCATAACGGTCAGGCAATTTGCAGTAAAACAGGCCATGCCTTTATTAAAGAGCGAATGCGTTCTGAAGACGCTATTTATGGCGGAGAAATGAGCGCACATCATTATTTTCGTGATTTCAGCTACTGTGATAGCGGCATGATCCCCTGGTTACTAGTGGCCGAGTTATTATCTTTATCAGGTAAAAAACTGTCACAGTTAGTCAGTCAAATGATTGCCGATTATCCGTCTTCGGGCGAAATAAACTTTAGTATTAATGAGCCGGCTAAGGTTATTACAAGATTAGCTGAGTACTATGCGCCACAAGCAATTGAAACAGATGATATTGATGGATTAAGCATGAATTTTGGTAATTGGCGCTTTAATCTGCGAGTTTCTAATACAGAAAATGTTGTTCGGTTAAACGTAGAGTCAAAAGGTGATATTGGCTTAATGCAGCAAAAAACGGCTGATATAAAGCGCTTCTTAATAGAGTCTGAATAGAATAATTTTTATTATCATTTATCTTTGTTCTAAACGCTCGGCTTGCTTTATTTCACGCGTTAAATTGTTTATTCTCTATTAAATTTCATTTAAGGAGCAAATAGTGTCTATATTATCTGATAAAAAAGAATTAAAGAAAGCGGCTAAAGAATTAACGCTGGTAAAATTAACTGATGTTATTGAAACTTTAAATAGCGTAATGGCTGAGCGGCAACAGGAAGTTGAGGTTATCGCTCGGGTTGAACAATATGCCAAAGATCAAGGTTTTACCATGGAGCAATTGGGTTATAAACAAAGTAGTGATGTCGTTGTAGCAGAGCACAGTGAAGCCAGTAGCGTTAAACGTCCGGTAAAACCTAAATTTAAAACGATTAACAAAGACAGTCAGTTTTTCTATGTTGAGAATGGTCAGTTACAGTTACTGCGGACTCACACTATGAAAAAAGGCTTACAACAGCGCGGAGTTCAGGTAATGCCTCTTGCGAAAGTTGATAAAAAGTTTGCCAAAGACATTGACACTCTTATTGCAGATGCTACGTTACAAGCTGTTGAGAACTTTAATTCAAAAGTGTTAATTTGGAATGAGTGGGCAGTGGCAAACGGCGCTGAGATTTTAGACAAACGCTAAGTCTGAAATGTACAAAGGGTTACTTTTTAATACAAAAACCGGCTATGTAGCCGGTTTTTCATACTTTAAAGATAACGGCAATGCGCGCCACTGTTAGCCACTGTTAAGGCTGTGCATTTAGTGACTGACCATTTACTGCCTGGCTGTCATCGGCCATTAAATACAAATACAACCACATTAAATCAGCCGGGGTTTTTAAGCGTGCCGGGTTTTCACCCGGATAAGCCTTTGCACGCATGGCGGTGCGGGTGGCGCCCGGATTAATGCAGTTTACGCGGATGGTACTGTTTGCATATTCATCAGCCATTACCTGCATAAGGCCTTCAGTGGCAAATTTTGAGACCGCATAAGGGCCCCAATACGCCTTACCTGCGCGGCCAACCCCGGAAGAGGTAAACACCACTGATGCCAAAGGTGCTTTTTTAAGCACGGGCATTAATGCCTGAGTCATCAGCATGGCGGCTGTGACATTAATGTGCATAATATCTTGCCAGCTGGCGAGATTAATATGCTCAAACGGGCTTAACACCCCTAGCAAACCGGCGTTGTGTAATACGCCATCGAGTTGGCCAAACTCGCGGGCAATAGTCGCTGCCATATCCGTATAATGTGATGCGGTAGCCCCTTTTAAGTCCAGTGGCACAATGGCCGGCTCGGCGCCGTTAGCGGCTATAATTTCATCATATACTGCTTCAAGTTTCTTTACTGTTTTACCCAGTAAAATTACTGTGGCGCCATACCGCGCGAATGTTAAGGCCGCACAGCGGCCAATGCCGTCACCAGCTCCGGTAATTAAAATAACTTTATTCTTTAAGGCCTCTGCAGGCGCAGTGTAGTTATGCATGTATTCTAACCTGTAAGCACTGAAAAACGGCGCAAGCATACGCTTAAATCAATTATTTTGCATCTTTCTTGCTATCAACTGTATTTTTGCGCTAGCGATCTGCCAGACTTTGAGTTAACTTTAACTGGTCGTAGCTGTTCAACAGGGGCAGCCACTTTACACTAATAAGAATTCGTAATAAGCGAAGCAACGTTATTGCTTTG
Source organism: Arsukibacterium sp. MJ3 (assembly GCF_000987765.1). Lineage (GTDB taxonomy): Bacteria > Pseudomonadota > Gammaproteobacteria > Enterobacterales > Alteromonadaceae > Alishewanella. The sequence goes on along the minus strand of NZ_LAHP01000003.1, from coordinate 36,519 downwards.
CAATAAAAAAATAAGCGTTTAAGGACGGGGAGACAATATGAAAAAGCTTGCTATTAGTATCGCTGTTGCGGCAGCGGTCGGCCTGGCTGGTTGTGGTGATTCATTAGAAGATATAAAGCAGGATGTTGCTGAGCAAGGTGCGGTTGCACCGGCTTCCAGAGTAGTATTCGACCCAACTGCGGGCAGGGTGTCGGTACCAAATGATTTACTGTTTCAGGGAACTACCGACGGTACATTAACCCTGGACAGTGGTGCTAACCCGGATTATACCAACCCGCAAGTAGCACTAGGTGCACTGGATGGCTGGTCAACACAGAATCCTTTTGCTATTGAACTGAGTTTTGCCGCTGGTGTAACTTTAGATGCCGCTACTGCTCAGCGGCCGGGCGCAGTGCGGGTGTTTAAGGCATTAATGGGTGACCCTTCGTCACCAGAAGCTTCTTGTACTGCAGTACCACGTGGTGCTGCCTGCCAAATTATTGAAGAATTACAGTTCGGTCGGGACTTTATCACAGCAGGGCGTGGTAATAGTGTGGCCGTTATACCATTGAGACCACTTAATAACGCCACCACGTATTTACTGGCTTTAACCAGCATACTTGAAGACAGCAATGGCGAGTCAATTAAACCGTCTACTGCTTATGAATTGGTAAAACAGGACGCGGCTACCTTGCCACTGGCTACTGCCTCGCAGCGTGGTTTGCAAGCTGTGATCAACAGTTTTGAAAATGTTATGGTGCGGGACGAAGGCTTAGATAAAGATAACATTATTTATACTGCTGCCATTACCACTCAGTCGGTGGGCGCGGTGTTGTCTACCTTAAAACAGTTGATGGCATCACCGACGCCAACGGGATATGGTCCATCGCCACTAGTGGTAAATAATACCGGTTTAACCGTATCACAGTTAAACCCTGCTTTTGCCGGTAACCCGGCTTTTGGCATTACCCGCTATTACACGGGTTCATTAAATCTGGCTTATTATCTTGGCTTACCCACGGAAGCTAACCCAACCGCGCCATTGAATACCCGCTGGACGGCGCGCTGTGACAGTGGTGCTATTATTGCGGCGTTGCCACCGGCCATGAAACCTGCCACGCCGGTATCTGAAAATGATGGTGCCTGTCAGGCATTTAGCGGTGGTGCTTTGCGTGACTTAGGGGTTGACTCTGCCCGTCACCTGACAAAGTTTAATACCATTCCAAAAATAAATGGTTATCAAACAGTTGATGTACAGATGACCGTGCCTGATGCCAATGTCATTCCGATGCCTGCTACCGGCTGGCCCATTGTAATTCTGCAACATGGTATTACTTCACGTCGCTCTGATATGTTGGCCATTACCGGCACTTTAGCCTCACAAGGCTTTGCTACTGTTGCCATTGATCACCCCTTACACGGCAATCGTGGTTTTGGTCCAATAAACGCCAGTAGCGGTAGTGCTACGGTGTACATGAACCTGAGTAACTTATTAGTTACCCGCGATAATCTGCGGCAAAGTATTGCCGATATGCTGGCACTGCGTTTAGCCCTTAACTTTGTGCAAGGCGTTGATTTAGACACCAGTCGTGTGCAGTTTTTAGGCCATTCGTTAGGTGGCATTAGTGGTACTTCTATGGTGGCACTGGCGAATACTACAACCGGTATACCCGCTTTAGATGCGCTATACAGTGTAGAAACTGCAGTGTTAGCAATGCCAGGTGGCGCTGTGGCCAATTTCCTGCTTGATTCTGCATCGTTTGGTCCGTTAATTAAAGCCAGCGTTATGTTGGGTGCGGGTGGTGAGTTAACGAATCAGTTTGTAGGCTATGTTGCGGCTAATACCAGTTGCGGCATGCCTACGGCAGAAACTGCTGCCGCATATCCAGCTTGCGCTGCGCCGGTAGTAAATGCTTATTTGATGACCTTAACTGAGCCTGCAAATGCGGCTCAGCAACAGCGGGTAGCTGCTACTTTAACCCAGTTTGCGTTTGCCGCACAGACGGTAACGGATGCGGGTGATCCCAATAACTACGCAGAGCGGTTGGTTAATAGCGAAACGCCGGTTTACATGATTGAAGTAGTGGGAGATGGTGCTAATAATCTGCCGGATCAAGTTATTCCAAACGGTAATTTTAATCCGCTAGCGGCGTTAGCGGCGGGTAAAATGCCATTAGCCGGTACAGAGCCGTTGGCTCGGTTGTTAGGTGCAATTAGTGTGCCTGCCAGCGCCGGTGGGCTAGGTTTAAATGGTAACAATGCGATAGCGCGCTTTAGTACTGGCAATCATGGTTCTATTTTAAGTCCGGTATCCAGCCCTGCAGCAACCGTTGAAATGCAAACACAGAGTGTGACCTTCTTCTTAAACAGAGGTCAAGGTTTGTTTGTATCTAACCCAACGGTATTAGCCAGCGGTAATTAATTTTATTGTTGCACTGTTTTTAAGCCCGGTTGCAAATGCACCGGGCTTTTTCTTTTGCTTAATCCAGATAGAATAACGATATTCAAACAAACAGGAGTATAACTTTGGCATTTTTATTGGAATACGGTATGTTTTTGGCAAAGGCAGCAACCATTGTCTTTGCTATCGCTTTGGTGGTGGGTATTGTGGTGAGTGCTAGCCACAAGCCTAAAAGTAAGAAAGGTCAGCTGGAATTTACTGATCTGGGTAAACACTATCAGCAACAAACTGCAGAGTTACAACAACGCTTACTTGACAAAAAAGCCTTTAAGCAGTGGCAAAAAGTACAACAAAAAGCTGACAAGCGGCAAATAGCGGAGCGACCTTGCCTATTTGTGCTTGACTTTAATGGCTCGATGGATGCTCGCGAGACCGATTCATTGCGCGAAGAGGTTACTGCGTTACTCGCTGTTGCTAAACCACAAGATGAAGTTTTGCTGCGGCTGGAAAGTGGTGGTGGTGTGGTGCATGGGTATGGCCTGGCTGCCTCACAACTGGATCGGATCCGCCAGCAGAATATTAGCCTAACCGTGGCGGTGGATAAGGTTGCTGCCAGTGGTGGTTATATGATGGCGTGTATTGGCAATAAAATTTTAGCTGCGCCATTTGCCATTCTGGGCTCTATCGGCGTTATTGCGCAGTTGCCCAATTTTCACAAGTTATTACAGAAAAATCATATCGACTTTGAACAGTTTACCGCCGGTGAATTTAAACGCACGGTAACACTTTTTGGTGAAAATACAGATAAAGGCCGGCAAAAGTTTCAGCAAGAGTTGGAAGACACGCATGATTTGTTTAAAACCTTTGTACAACAGCACCGACCGCAGTTAACTATTTCGAAGGTGGCTACCGGCGAGCATTGGTTTGGCTATCAGGCGCTGGAGCTTAACCTGGTTGATCATATTCAAACCAGTGACGATTACGTAATGGCAAAACTACCCAGCCATCGTTTGTTTACGGTGAAGTACCAGCTAAAAAAAGGCCTGGCAGAAAAGGTCGGTATCGGCTCAGCCAATGTGCTGGCGCTATGGTGGCAAAAGCTGGTGCATCAATATTGGCAGCGTTAATCAAGGTGTTAAACAATAAAAAAACAGGCTATTAAGCCTGTTTTTTACTGTTATTTTTTAGGAGGTGAATTAACGCAAATGATGAAAATCAACGCTTTCATCCTTTAAACCGGCATTTTCATCATCAAATACCGCCTGGTCGAATTGCTTCTCACTTTTACCAACCACACATGACACCATTGCATCACCGGTAACATTCACTGCAGTGCGGGTCATATCCAGCAGCCGGTCAACGCCAATAATTAATGCAATACCTTCAACCGGTAAGCCTACTTGCTGTAATACCATGGCCAGCATAATTAAACCAACCCCAGGTACCCCAGCAGTGCCTATCGAGGCTAAGGTAGCCGTTAAGATAACCATCAGGTAATCGCCTATGGTTAAATCCACTAAAAATACCTGAGCAATAAATACCGTAGCAACACCCTGCATAATTGCCGTGCCGTCCATATTAATGGTGGCACCTAATGGCACAGTAAAAGAGGCAATGCTATTTTTAACACCCAGTTTTTTAGTTACCGTTTCCATCGTTACTGGCATGGTGGCATTGCTGCTAGAGGTACTAAAGCCAAATAAAGCAGCATCACGCATCTTTCGTATAAATATTAACGGGTTTAAACCGGTGAGTAATTTCAGAATAATGCTGTAACTGACCAGTCCGTGGAACAACAATACCGTTAGTACTACCCCAAAATACTTTGCCAGGCTGGCAATGGTTTCAAAACCCAGAGTGGTGAACAATTTAGCCATTAAGAAAAACACGCCATAGGGCGCTAAATTCATCAGAATGTTGACCAGTTTCATTATTACTTCACTAAGATCAGTAAATACCATCGCCAAACGCTCACCAGGTTTACCGCTTAACGCCATGGCTAAACCAAACAACACGGCAAATACAATAATTTGTAGCATATTGCCTTGAGCCATCGATTCAATTGGATTACTGGGAAAAATATTGATAAATACCTGAGCCAACGATGGCGCTTCTGAAATGTCAAAGCTGGCATCTGATTGCATGGCAACGCCTTTGCCGGGGCCAACGACTATGGCTGCTGTCATCGCCAGGCTAATAGCAATTGCCGTGGTAATAAGGTACAGGCCAATAGTTTTACCGCCAAGCCTGCCCAAAGACGACGTATCAGACAACGAACAAGTACCACACACCAGCGATACAAATACCAGTGGTACCACTAGCATCTTTAAGCTGGCAATAAAAATTTCACCACCAACATGAAAGACGCCATCGATAAAAAAGGCTTTTAATGGCATGGAAAAGCCAAAAAACACCAGTTCTCGCTCTTCCTGACCAGCCAGAATAGCTTTAAAAAAGAAACCAACTAAAATACCAGCAACCATGCCGATAACAATACGGGCAGTTAACCCTAGTTTTTTATTATTGCTCATTGTAATGTTATATATCAGTGCAGAATATTGCTAAGACTATCAGTTTGCAGTGCTATTGGGCAGGGCACAGTAAAACTTTTTTAAAATTGCTGTGACGTAGCGATAATTAATGGTTTAAGATGCAATTAACAAAAACTATATATAAAACAGCTAGGGAGAGTTTTCATGCGGAACATCCGGCAACTTCTTGTTGCATTAATGATTACATCGCTGGCCGCCTGCGGCGGCGGCGGTACTTTGGACAATAACAACTCGGGCGGCGGCACCGGTGGCGGCGGTTCTGGTGGTGGTGTAACAGATAATTACACTCTTACTGTTGCTCTTATTAATTCTGCCGGTGAAGAAGTTCGCCAGGTCACTACAGCATCTCCAGGTAAACTCAGGGCTAGCCTAAGAAAAAACAACCAACCACTTGAGAATCAACTAGTCAAATTTACTCTGGATGGTAATGTTGGTAAGCTTTCACCAGAGGAGGGCAGTGCAAGAACTGATGAAAATGGTGTTGCAGAAATTCAACTGCAAGCTGGTGAGAATTCAGGGTCTGCTCAAGTCATTGCGACTTATCAAGTTTCAACAGATCAAACAATATCTTCCAATGCATTTGTGTTTGATGCTTCTGTGCTAGGTGGATTATCTGCTGAACTATCGGTAAGCTTGTTAAAACATGATGGTACCGTGGCTCGTGAGGTTTCTCATTTTTCTCCAGGTATTGCTGAAGCTAAATTGCTTGTTGATGGTCAGCCAGGTGCTTTTCAACTTATAAAATTTGAGCTAGGTTCTTTGGGTGTTTTAAACCCAATTAACGGCTCTGCAATGACCGATATCAATGGCATTGCACGTGTCGACTTAATTGCTGGCATAGAAGCGGGTGCTGGTACTCTTACTGCTACTTTTGCCACTGCAAACAATTTGGTGGTAAAATCCGATTCTTTCGTATTTTCTACTGCTGGTGATACGCCTGTTCAAGGCGACGAAACAGCTTATAGCATTAACTTAACTATGACTAACCAAGCTGGAAATGTGATCAGTCAGGTTTCAAATTCTCAACCCGGTATAATTGTTGCCGTCATTAGAAATAGCTTAGGCCAGCCAGTAGTTAATGAAGTTGTATCTTTTACTTCAACTCTTGGACGAATTCAACCAGCCTTTGGTACTGCTTTAACTAACGAACAAGGTGAAGCAACGGTAACATTGACTGCAGGTACTATTTTTGGTGCAGGTTCTATTGAAGCAAGTTTTCAAGCTAAAAGTCAAAGCCTAGGATTTACATCTTTGGGTGATGAAGTTATTAGTTCATATGTTTTATCATTAACTTTAAAAAATAATTCTAATGTCGATATTCGGACTATTTCTAGGATTGAGCCTGGTAAGGTACAAGCGACATTGAGTCTTAACGGTTCACCGGTTGCCAACCAATTAGTTAGTTTTAGCCTAAGCTCAGGAATAGGCCAATTATCCCCTGTTAGCGGTACTGCTAGAACCAATGGTCAAGGTATTGCTGAGTTAAGTCTTTTGGCCGGTCAGGTTGCAGGTACTGGTCAGATAAATGCGGTCGTAGCAATTCAAAATGAAACTATTCAGTCCCTACCGTTTGTATTTGATTCTCTAGGTGATGATCGGGTAATAAGTGCACTGACGTTAAGCTTATTGGATGAAAGTAATCAGTTAGTACGTGATGTTGCTTTCGCAACACCCCGCCTGCTAACCGCAACGGTAACTGAAAATGGGACTCCAGTTCCGTTCAAATTAGTAACATTTAGTGTTGAAGGTGCAGGTGAAATTAACCCGACAACGGGTCGAGCGATGACTGATGCTAACGGTGTGGCGCGGATTGATCTTCGTGCTGGTTTTATCGCGAGTGCGGGTGAAGCCCAAGCACGCTTTACGAATAGCGCAGGTGCACAGATCGTATCTGATGTTTTTGTGTTTACATCTGCAGGTGACACTCCGCTTCCAGGTAATAATCTTAATTTTACCATTGATCTAACATTAAATAATGCTGCAGGAACTGAAATAACTGAGATATCGCAAGCTAATCCTGGTTCAGTTACTGCGCGTATTCTGGATAAGGACAATCAAGCGGTAGTTAATCAAGTAGTTAGTTTTACGAGTACACTTGGACGTATTCAACCCGCTTTTGGTACAGCCTTGACGAATGTAAATGGTGAAGCTCAAATCATCTTAACGGCGGGTACTTTAGAAGGTGCTGGCACGTTGACTGCACGTTATCAAGCGGTTGAACAGACAATAAGTTTCTCAACTAAAGGTGACGAGATTCAAAGTAAGTACTTAATGACTCTAACCATGGTTGATTCTTCAGGCATTACTACCAGAAACGTTAGCAAGGATAATCAAGGCTCTTTGTTAGCGACATTAACATTTGATGGTATTCCATTAGAAAACCAGTTAGTTGCTTACGAACTAGCGAATGATGTCGGTGAAATTATTCCATCTGTTGGTACCGCAAGAACTGATAATTCTGGTGTTGCACAGATTCAGTTGTTTGCTGGTAATGTGCCTGGGGCAGGTATCGTTTTTGCAACATATCAAGCAGTTGATGAAGTGGTGAGTTCACTTCCTTATGTTTTTGAATCAAATGGTGACCAATCAGCTGAGACTATTATTACTGCCGAGGTAGTTGAGGCAGCAACTGATAATGTGGTACGCGATGTTAATTTTGCAAATCCTCGCAGAGTAAAAGTATCATTAATTCAAGGTGGTTTGCCTTCCGCTTTCAAATTGATTTTAGTGGAATCTCGTTTTGCTGGTCTGGTCAACCCCTCATCAGGGCGAGTTATGACAGATGCTACTGGTATAGCTTATATTGACTTACTTGCTGGGACAGTGGCTGGTGCTGGCGAAATTGTTGCACAATACGTAACTTTAGCAAATGTAACAATTGTTAGTGAAACTTTCACTTTTACCAGTGCAGGTGATACTCCGCTTCTAGGCAACTCGCCAGAGTTTACTATTGGCTTAAGCTTAATTTCTAGTGTTACGGGTACTGAAACTAGTGAAATAAGTGCCGCTAATAGTGGTCAAGTTGTAGCAATGGTACTAAACGATGATGGTGACCCAGTTATAAATGAAGTCGTAAGTTTTAGCTCAACTCTTGGAAGTTTGCGACCTTCTACAGGTACTGCATTAACTAACACTTTGGGTGAAGCAAGAATTAATCTTGTTGCTGGTACTGCTGAGGGAGCAGGGACCGTAAGTGCTCAATATCAGGGTGTTTCAGCTGCAATTGGCTTTTATACCAGAGGAGATGAAGTTGATCCGAATCAAGTTACAGCCAGCATTAACTTTAGACTTCTTACCGATTGTCCGGTTGATTTTAGAGCGACCCGAAACCCTAATAGCTGTATTGAAGCAACCAGTATCTCAGCCGAGAAACCAGGTATCTTATACATCGAAGTAACGCGTGAAGGCTCAACGACACCATTGGCTCAAACTTTAGTGTCTGCCACAACCACTATTGGATCTATAAGCCCAAGAGCGGGTACGGCTATTACCGATGAGAATGGTATAGCATTATTAGATTTAGTTGCAGGTCGTGATGTTGGTGCGGGTGAGGTTTCGGTAACTGCTATAAACACCACCAGAACTAAAGCCTTTGAAATTGGTGCCGTCGATGTAGATATAGTTGTTACGTCTAGCCTAGCTGTCGGTGAAACATTAGCTGCTGGATCGTCAACTCTAATATCAGTTGATATTTCAAGAAGTGGTATGCCTTACATGCCACCATTAGGGGTTGAGTTTACTTCAGGTTGCGTTCAAGCCGGCCTTGCCGTTATTGATCAAGCCGTAACGAGTATTGGTGGTGTTGCTCGTTCTACCTATCGTGCATCAGGTTGCGTTGGTGCAGACTTAATTACTGCAACTGTTATAACAGGCGGTAATACTGTTAGTGGCACTGTTGTTGTGAATGTGTCTGAAGCTGCAATAGGTTCAATTGAGTTTTTAGATGTATCAGCACCACTATTGGCGTTAAAAGGCACTGGTGGCGCTAACCGCACTGAAACGTCTATTGTTCGTTTTCGTTTAATTGATGCAAATGGCAATGCTGTAGCGGGTAGACAAGTCAATTTCTCTTTGGCAACAGCTGTAGGTGGGTTAGAACTGGCTCAACTTAATGGCTTTACCAATATTGATGGTATTGTCCAGACAGTCGTTCGTTCTGGTATCGTTCCAACGCCAACCAGAGTCATAGCCCGCAGTGAGCAGACGATTGCGAGTGGTATCGTTGTAGTAACCGCTCCATCAGATGTGCTAACGGTTAGTACCGGGTTAGCGGATCAAAATAGCTTCTCGTTATCGCGTTCAGCATTTAACGTTCACGGTCTTAATTTCGATGGTAATGAAGTCGATGTAACCATCTTTATGGCTGACCACTTTAACAACCCTGTACCGGATGGCACAGCCGTTAACTTTGTTGCAGAAGGTGGATCCATAGAACCAAACTGTACAACCTTAAATGGCCGTTGCGACGTTAAATGGCGCAGTCAAAATCCAAGGCCATTTACAGTTGGTTTTACAAACACGATTATCGATAAATGTGATGCTGGTAAGCCTTGTCCTTACGGCATTGTTAGAGATGATGGTATAACTTTTGATCAACCATTAGGAGGAAGAGCAACTATTCTCGCCTATTCAATTGGTGAGGAGTCTTTTACCGATCTAAATGGTAATGGCCGGTTTGATCAAGGTGAATTTGTTATTGCTTATGACTTAACTGAAGCATTCATTGATAATAATGAAGATGCTAAGTTTCGTGGTGATAGTTGTGATGATGTAGCGAACCCTTGTTCACCAACTTCCCCTGAGGGTGATCAGTTTGAAGAGTTCGTGGATTACAATACTGACGGTATATTTAATTCGGCAAACGGAAATTACAATGGATTGCTATGTCGTCAAGAAGACGAAACGGCAGGATTATGCAGTCGTGAATTAGTAAATGTTTTCCAGAACCAAGAAATAATTATGTCTGGTGATCAAGCTTTTTTCCGATTAACAACCTATGCTACAGATTGTAATGCAATACCTGGAGTAACAGCACGTTCTGTCAGAGTTAATAGCAACTCTTCAAGCCCAGAAGTATTTGAGGTAAGAGGATCAACTGTTGGCCGTAAAATGTGTGAAGTAAGTTCAATAGATTTAAGTTCTGGTAGTGGTGCAGACTCAGTTTCGTTACTCTTGTTTATAGCTGATTTGTACAATAATCCATTACCAGTTGGTACTTCAGTAGATGTTAGCGTAGATAATGGTGTATTAGTCGGCTCAGACAGCTACGCATTCCCTAATACCACTAGTCGAGTACCAGTAAGTTTATCCTTCGCAATGACCCAGGAACCTGCTGGTCAGGGTAATAATAAACTGAGTGGTTTCTTAACTATAGATGTTACGGCACCATCGGGTTTAACAAGTTCATTGTTAGTGCCGGTCAGTGATGATAGGTAAATAATGGTTAAATACATTAGAGGAGCCGATAGGCTTCTCTAATGATTACAAAACAAAAACCGCCAGCTGGCGGTTTTTTTAATGGCTAAATTTACTTAACGCTGGAACTGATAAACTGAACCTAAATGCAATATTTGGGTTAACTCATCCAGCGCTGCCCGTGACTCTTTAAGCAGTTGCGGATCAGCTAAGTCTGCTTCTGCTATCTGGTCACGATAGTGCTTATCAACCCAGTTATTCAGGGTAGCAAACAGCTGGTCATTCATTAGTACATGCGGGTTAACTGCCTGGTGCTCTTGCTCACTTAACGCAACCCGTAATCTTAAGCAGGCCGGGCCGCCACCGTTACGCATGCTTTGTTTTACATCATAATAATGCACATGTTTTATTGGCGTGCCACGGCCAGTTAGTTCGGCTAAATATCGGCCTACAGCTGGGTTGTCCTGGCATTCTGTTGGGGCAATAATGGCCATTTCACCATTGGCTAAGGTAACAACCTGGGTATTAAACAAATAGGTATTAATTGCTTCTTGTACTGATACCTCATTATCGTTCACTTCAATCAGGAACAGTTCGCTGTCATTGCCAAATTTGCGTCGTAGTTCATCCAGTTTATTGTTGGTGTCAACAAAAGCTTGCTGATGGTAAAACAACACATTCTGGTTGCCCACCGCAATCACATCGTTATGAAAAACACCCTGGTCTATAACGTCCGGGTTCTGCTGCATATAAACCACGTGATCATGGCTTAAGCCGTGCAGGCGAGCGACAGCTTCGCAGGCTTCTAATGTGTGCCTGGCCGGGAAACGTTTCGGTGCCGCTTTAGTTTGATCGAACGCATAACGACCAAACACAAACAGCTCTACACCTTTTTTGCCGTAATCGCTGCATAGTCTGGTATGATTCGCTGCGCCTTCATCTCCAAAATGATCATTGTCAGGTAAATGTTGGTGATGGGCAAAATGTGCAGGATCGGCAAACATAGCTTGTAATATTCTGCCGGTAGTTTGTGGTTCGAGTGAGCGGTGAAACTTATTAGTTAAATTTGCCGGGGTAAAGTGCACTTTATTATCGGCAGTATCGGCACTGGGTGAAATAGTGGCAGCATTGGCCGTCCACATACTAGAAGCCGAGCAAACCGCCCTAAATACCGCTGGCGCTTGTTTTGCTGCGGTGGCAATGACATCACTGTCTGAACCAGTAAAGCCAAGGCGGCGTAGCGTGTATACGTCAGGGCGCTCCTGTGGTGCCAATACGCCTTGCACTAAACCTAAGTCTTGCAGCGCTTTCATTTTCTGCAAACCTTGTTTTGCAGCTTGTTTTGGGTTGGAAGTGTTGTTAGCGTTAGATAACGACGCCACGTTACCGACAGATAAGCCGGCATAGTTATGGGTTGGTCCTACCAGACCATCGAAATTTGCTTCAAAGTACTTCATTTTTGCTTTATATCCTTCTGTTGGAAGGGGCACTGTTTTTATTATTGTTACGGCCGCTTACGTTTATTTGCTTCATTCAGAGTTGGCTATTAGATAGCCGGTGAGCCTGAAAATGGCCCGAATTGCATAATAATCAGTTTATTCACTTGTCACAACTGCGGTTTGCGGATATATGTTAAAAAAGGGCGGCCAAAAGGCGGCTACAGTTAGGGAATTCAGGTTTTAAGATGGCGAAATCACTGGTAATAGTCGAATCACCGGCAAAAGCAAAAACAATTAATAAATATTTAGGTAACGACTTTGTCGTTAAATCAAGCGTTGGCCATATCCGGGATCTGCCAACCAGTAGTAGTAAAGACAAAGTTCGTGTTGTCGATAAGAGCCTGAGCAAAGAGCAAAAAGACTACAACGCGCTGGTTGACCGCATGGGTATTGACCCAGCGCACGGTTGGAAAGCCCGCTACGAAATCTTGCCGGGCAAAGAAAAAGTGGTGAAAGAACTAAAAGCCCTGGCTGAAAAAGCCGATATTGTATATCTGGCCACGGATTTAGACCGTGAAGGCGAAGCCATTGCCTGGCATTTGCAGGAGATTATTGGCGGCGAACCTGAAAAGTTTAAGCGGGTAGTGTTTAACGAAATTACCAAGTCGGCAATAACCAATGCCTTTGTTGAGCCTGGCCAGGTAAACGTTGACCAGGTTAATGCCCAGCAAGCCCGACGCTTTTTAGACCGGGTAGTAGGCTTTATGGTATCGCCGCTGTTATGGAAAAAAGTAGCGCGGGGCTTGTCTGCCGGCCGGGTGCAATCAGTAGCGGTACGTTTGGTGGTAGAACGCGAGCGGGAAATTAAAGCCTTTGTGCCGGAAGAATATTGGACATTGGCGGCCGACACGCTAACCAAAGCCAAACAGGCTTTGCAGCTGGACGTGGTGCGCGAGCAAGGTAAAGCCTTTAAGCCGGTAAACAAACAGCAAGCTGATGAGGCATTACAACAACTGCAGCATGCTCAGTTCGAAGTAAAAGAGCGTGAAGATAAACCCAGCAGCAGTAAACCACAGGCACCGTTTATTACCTCAACGTTGCAACAAGCGGCCAGTACCCGCATGGGGTATGGTGTTAAAAAGACCATGATGCTGGCACAACGGTTATACGAAGCCGGGCATATTACCTATATGCGTACCGACTCAACCAACCTGAGTTCTGAAGCCGTTAGCAATTGCCGTGATTATATTGTGCAACAATTTGGTAAGGCTTATCTGACCCCAGAGCCAATTAGTTATGGCAGTAAAGCTAATGCCCAGGAGGCACACGAAGCGGTGCGGCCATCAAACGTTAGCGTGTTAGCCAGTGACTTGGGTGATATGGAAGCCGATGCCCGTAAACTGTACGAGCTAATCTGGCGTCAGTTTGTGGCGTGTCAAATGCCACCGGCTCAATACGATGTTACCAATATAATCGTGGCTGCAGCAGATTTTGAATTAAAAGCTAAAGGCCGGGTATTGCGCTTTGATGGCTGGACCCGGGTGCAACCCGCGGTGAAACGTAAAGGTGAAGAAGACAACGAATTACCCGATGTTAAAAAAGGTGAGCAACTGCAATTGCAGCAATTGCAAAGTGCCCAGCACTTTACCAAACCCGCTGCTCGGTTTAGTGAAGCCAGCCTGGTAAAAGAGTTGGAAAAGCGCGGCATTGGCCGGCCTTCTACTTATGCGGCCATTATTTCTACTATTCAGGAACGTGGTTACGTGCGGGCCGAAAACAAACGTTTTTATGCCGAGAAAATGGGTGAAATTGTTACCGATCGGCTGGTTGAAAATTTTGATGATTTAATGAATTACGATTTTACCGCCAATATGGAGCTTACCCTGGATGACATTGCCAAGGGACAGCGCACCTGGCGCAAAGAGCTGGATAACTTTTATGCCGGCTTTTCCGATAAACTAAAACTGGCAGAGCAAGACCCCGAGCTAGGCGGCATGCGCGTTAACCAGTTTGTGTTAACCGACATTAAATGCCCTAGTTGTGGCCGTGAAATGGGCATTCGTACTGCGTCTACCGGGGTGTTTTTGGGGTGTTCCGGCTACAATCTGCCACCGAAAGAACGTTGCACTACTACCCTTAATTTACTGCCCGGTGATGAAGCCATTAAAGTATCAGATGATGATGAATTGGAAACCGAAGCGCTGCGCCAGAAAAAACGTTGCGGCAAATGCGGTACCGCCATGGACAGCTATTTAATTGATGAGCAGCGTAAGTTACATGTTTGCGGTAATAATCCGGAGTGTGATGGCTACGAGTTAGAAGAAGGCAGTTTTAAAATTAAAGGCTACGAGGGCCCGCTTATTGAGTGTGATAAGTGTGGTGCTGATATGCAGCTTAAGTCGGGCCGTTTCGGTAAGTATTTTGGTTGTACAAACAGTGAATGTAAAAACACCCGCAAGTTACTGCGCAGCGGCGAAGCGGCGCCACCTAAAGAAGATCCGGTACACTTGCCAGAGTTGAAGTGTGAAAAGTCTGAAACGTATTTTGTACTACGCGACGGGGCGGCGGGCTTGTTTCTGGCAGCTGCAACCTTTCCAAAATCACGAGAAACAAGAGCACCATTGGTAAGTGAGCTTAAAACCTTCCGGGAGCGAATTTCGCCTAAGTTTTATTATCTGGCCGATGCACCGGTAAAAGACAAAGAGGGGAACCCCAGTATTGTGCGTTGGAGTCGCAAAACCAAACAACAGTACGTAATGACCGAGAAAGACGGCAAAGCAACCGGTTGGGCCGCCTGGTATGAAAAGAGTAAATGGGTTGTGTCGACGAAAGATAAAGCCGTTGTGAAATAAAACGAGTTGGTATGACTCAATCAGAAAAGGCACCTGTAGGTGCCTTTTCTGATTTTACCATTTACGTTTTGGTGCAAATAGCTCATCAATATCTTTGTTTTCTTTTTCTTCTTTCTTTTCCCGATCGCGTACATTACCGGCTTTAAGCTCGGTGGCAATATCTTCAAGCGTTTGTATAACTTCAGCTTTACGATGAGTAACATAGTCATCCTGATGGCTGCTGTTGCTTAAGGACGTTAACGCTTTTTCAAAATACTGCCTGGCTGAACCCAACATCTTGTTATTTCGGGCTTGGCTACCACGCTTAATTTGGCTTTCAACATTTATGCGCAATTGCAAAACCTCTAACCGTTTATCCTCTGTAATAACAGTAGAGGTATCAATAGTACCTTTGGCATGCTCACTGCGTAAGGTGGCACGTAGTTTCTTAATGCCACGAATAAGCGCAATAAGTTGCTGGTCATTATCGGGCAGCGTTAGCGTGTCGGTGTTTGTTACATCTGCACTGACAGGGTCTTTTAATCTATTCTCTGTTTCTTGTAACCGTTGTTTTAATTCTCTGGTTCCTGTCTCAAGTTCTACCATAGCGCGCAGCGCGCTGGCAGTGCGCTTTAATAACAAAGTGGTTATGGCTGGGGTAAAAGGCACATTAGACGTATTAACCAACATCTCTTCTGTATCATCCAGTAAATGGCGTAATTTAGTAAATTCTGCCCGTTTTAATTTAGCTATCCGTTCTTTGTGTTGTTGCACAACATTAACGATAACAGCGATGATCACCAAAGCTATAGCTAGCGAGATGATAATAGGTAACAGCATGCAAACCTCTAACCGCATTCGCGCTTTAAATAGTGTAATTAAATGATAGTAATCTGAAATGGCAGCAAAGAACAGTTTTCTGCTGTTCAGGGTTAGGTTAACGTGTTCCCATGGCGTAAATCCAGTTTGTTTATATTAGGGCTGGCGCTTTGCTGCATTAATCGAAATAGTTATAACACGGCCATTTATAAAAATAAGTTGGAATATCTGACAAGACAGGTATATTAGCTAAGACCACTTTTTACCGGACTTGGGCCAGATGAAATTACAGCAATTGCGTTACATTGTTGAGGTGTTAAACCATAACTTAAACGTGTCGGCAACCGCAGAAAGCCTTTATACCTCGCAACCTGGGATCAGTAAACAGGTTCGGATGCTGGAGGACGAATTGGGCATTCAGGTGTTTGGTCGCAGCGGCAAACATCTAACGCACGTAACACCGGCTGGGCGTGATGTAATGGAGATAGCACAGCAAATTCTGGCTAAAGTTGAAAGTATTAAAGCGGTAGCAAAAGAACATACCTTGCCGGATCAAGGCAAATTAAACATTGCCACCACCCATACTCAGGCCCGTTATGCTTTGCCGCCGGTGATAAGCAGTTTTATGCAAAAATACCCAAAGGTGTCATTGCATATGCATCAGGGCACACCACAACAAATATCAGAGGCAGCGTCGCGCGGTGAGGCTGATTTTGCCATTGCAACTGAAGCGTTGCATTTATATCATGACTTGGTGATGCTGCCGTGTTATCACTGGAATCGCAGTGTTATTGTGCGCCAGGACCATCCGTTGGCGCAATTAGGCCGTAATATAGCGGTGGAAGATATTGCTCAACATCCTATTGTTACCTATGTTTTTGGTTTTACCGGTCGCTCTGAGTTAGACCGGGCCTTCGCCGCTAAAGGGTTGGAGCCGCGCATTGTTTTTACCGCTACAGATGCCGATGTATTAAAAACTTACGTTAGATTAGGTTTAGGGGTGGGTGTTGTTGCCTCCA
Source organism: Arsukibacterium sp. MJ3 (assembly GCF_000987765.1). Lineage (GTDB taxonomy): Bacteria > Pseudomonadota > Gammaproteobacteria > Enterobacterales > Alteromonadaceae > Alishewanella. The sequence continues at coordinate 20,064 of NZ_LAHP01000003.1, read as the reverse complement.
TGGCGATTGATCCGCAATTAGACAAGGATTTAGTGGCGCTAGACGCCAGCCATTTATTTGAAGCTTCCACCACTAAAATTGGCTTTCGTAAAGGGACGTTTTTAAGAACTTACATGTATGATTTTATCCAACGTTTCGCGCCTCACCTAACCAAAGACGTGGTGGAGCGGGCCAATTTATTGCGAAACCAAGAAGAGATCGATCGCATGTTCGACAGCTTCGACTTACCGGTGCGCTAACAACATATTGGAATAACTGCCTATGCCGCCAATAGAACTGATTTTATTACTGTTAAGCCCGGTGTTTATTATTTGCGTGGTGTTGGAGTGGCACTATGCTGTTATCAGGCATCAAAACTGGTACCAATGGCGAGATACCTTAGCTAACGCCATGCTGGCACTGCTGCATCAGGGCGCAGACATGCTGGCGTTACTGCTGCTAATGCCGTTATTTTATTGGTTGCATCAGTACCGCTTGTTCAACATAGAACTTACGGCATTAAATGTGCTGTTAGCGTTTATTTTGCAAGACTTTTTGTACTATTGGTTCCATCGTGGCTCACATCACATTCGCTGGTTATGGGCTTCGCACGTTGCTCATCATAGTTCCCGCCATATGAATTTCAGTACTGCTTTTCGCCAAAGTTTAACCTATCCATTATCCGGTATGTGGCTATTCTGGATGCCGATGATTTTAGTGGGATATGATCCGCTGCTGGTATTTGCGGTGGTGGCGCTGAACTTAGCTTTCCAGTTTTTTGTGCATACTCAGGCGATTGGCCGGCTTGGTTTTTTAGAACATATTTTCAATACCCCTTCACACCATCGGGTACATCATGCTTGCAATAGCCGCTATATTGATCGGAATTTTGCCGGGGTATTAATTATCTGGGATAAATTATTCGGCACTTTCGTGGCAGAGCAAGCGGATGAGCCCTGTCAATTTGGTCTTACAGATGAGTTTAGCTCGACTAACCCGTTAACTATTACGTTTTACGAATGGCGCCGGATGTGGCACGAAGCTCGTGATAGCAAACGGCAGCAATCACTTTGGCGCGTATTACTGCAGATGCCAGTGAAAGCAACATCGGTTGCAAGGAATAAAGCCGCTGAATAAGTAAGTTGGCGGCTGCGCAAAAAATCAAATTTGCACTAAGCTTGTACTAAGATCATAACGCCTTGAGGTGATTTATGAAGTCTATCAAGATTTTAGTGCTGTTAGTTGTCCTGTCGTTAATAATGTCTTGCCAGCCTGTGTCTGAACCCGCAATAGCTGTTGCGCCGGAGCGGCCATTTCAGCCAATGACAGCTGTGCCACCTATGTGTACTCTTACCATGGGCTTTGATGCCTGGGAGCCTTACCAATACATGACAGTAGGCAATACCGTTAGCGGCCTGGATGTAGAACTGGTTCGGGCAATTGCGGCGGAGATGCAGTGCGAACTGACTATGGTGCAAGGTAGCTGGGTTGAGCTACTGGGTTCACTGAAAGAGGGAGAAATAGATTTTGTGCTGGGGGCGTCTATTACACAGGACCGCCAGTCTTTTGCATACTTTTCAAATTCTTACCGGCAAGAGCAGTTTCAGTTGTTTGTCCGGGGCGATGATATCAACCTGCCAGTAACGGATATTACTGGTTTTATCAGCGCCGGTTATAAACTGGGTATAGTGAACCAATATTATTACGGCGATGAAATTGATAAGTTGTATGGTGCAATTGATTATCAGCCGCAGTTTGTCGGCGCCATTATCAGCGAGATGAATATGGCGCGGCTATTAGATGAAGAAATAGACGGTTTATTGGAAGACAGGTTTGTTGCTGCCTCAATATTAAGACGAAAAGGGCTGGAAGCGCTGATTAAACCTCACGATATTACTCTGGGTAATAACGATGTATATGTCATGTTCAGCAAAGCGTCGGTTGAAGAGCAATTGGTCGCTGAATTTAACCGCGGATTAGCTACCATTAAGCAAAACGGTTTATACCAGAAAATTGTGCAGCGTTATCAGGACTAAATCGCCAAACCAAATTGCCGCTGCAGTATTGCAGCGGTAAAGCTGGCTTTCAGGTAAAAGCCACGTGGCAAGGTTTGAATAGACTCGCCATTAGCCCCTACCGCATTCGTTAGCGCGTTGCTGTCGGCAGCTTTGGGCCGTAGTTGCAACACCTTGCCATGGGCGCCGCGAATTTGATCAATACCGCCCAGCGTAATGAGCTCCATTAATTCTTCCCAATCTTGTTGCAAGGCCTGCGATTCTGTCGGCGACGGCCGCCAATAAAACCCCGAGCCAATAATACGCTCGGCAACCGGAATGTGTCGTTCAGCCAAAATCGGCACCCACAGCACATGTTGCAACTTTTGGCAGATCCAGGATTGCGGCCAGGTTTGGCTGGTTACCCCGGTAAGCGGTGCAACACAGACATAAGTGCTTTCCAGTGGTTTGCCTTGAGCGTTAATAGGCAGGGTTTTTAATTCAATGCCAAGGTTGGGGAAATCGGGTATGGCTTGTGAGCCTGCTTCAGCACCTAAGGCAATTTCCAGCAGCTGGCCCACCCAACCTTTATTACATTTTAAGTTTGCAGGAACGCTCAGCTGCAACTGGGCAGCCAGTTGGCCAAGAGTTAAGCCTGCTATGGCTTGGCAGCGCTGTAGCAGTTGCTCAGCTGTTTTCAAGGAGTCTGTCACAATCATTGGATAATCATTGGCTGTTGTATCTTCGGCCGTTAAAACATCTGGCAGGTAAACTAAGTTGTACCCTAGCACTTTTAAGAGCCGTTCGCTGCTTAAAAACGCAGCAAACGAACTTATGCACAGCGTTATATAATCAGAATTTTCAGTAGTAATTTCATAAGTTATTGTAATTATATATTTTAGTTCAGGAATTATCGGTGTTGCTCGTGCTAAGTAAATTTTAATTACAAGGCCCTACGCCGCTTAACAACAGCTTTATCCACAGACTCTGTGAAGAAGTGCACATTGGCTTATTGGTTAGGGCTTTAAATGTGGATAACTTTTAATAAGTGCTTAATGTAATGCTTTTGAAATTCCGTTTGCTGTAACTGTCACTTTGTGAAAGAATCTTTGTTATAGCAGAAATAGACTCGCTAGAGGTTTGTGTGATCGATGCCGAAGGTTTTCGGGCCAATGTCGGCATAGTGATTTGTAACACCAATGGACAGGTGTTTTGGGCAAAAAGATATGGTCAGCATTCCTGGCAGTATCCACAGGGCGGCATTGACGACGGCGAAACGCCTGAACAGGCCATGTATCGTGAATTGCATGAAGAAGTGGGCTTACGGCCCGAAGATGTAGAAATTGTCAGTGTTACCAAGCACTGGCTGCGCTACAAACTTCCGAAACGGCTTATTCGCAAAGACAGTAACCCTGTGTGTATCGGGCAAAAGCAAAAGTGGTTTTTATTGCGTTTGACCTGCCGTGAAGAAGATGTAAATCTGGCTGTAACGACGCATCCTGAGTTCGATAACTGGCGCTGGGTCAGCTATTGGTACCCAGTGCGCCAAGTGGTGGCTTTTAAACGAGAAGTGTATCGTAAAGTCATGCGTGAATTTGCCCCGGTTGCTTTGCCCTTCACCCGCAAAGATATCAAGAAAAAATATTAAAAAAAGGTATAACCAACAGCACAATGAGGTACTTATGTTAAGCCAGCTTCGGCGGATTGTTCAGGATGTGGCGCAGGAGCCAGCTCTAGACAATGCTCTGGCTGGCTTAGTGTCTAGTATTAAAACGGCACTGGCTACTGAGTGCTGTTCGGTTTATCTGGCTGATTATCAGCAACAACATTTTATGCTAATGGCAACCGATGGTTTAAACCAGGATGCGGTTGGTACAGTGGCTATTGGTTTCTCTGAAGGCTTAATTGGCTGGGTAGGGCAACGGGAAGAACCGATTAACCTGGCTCAGGCTCAATTGCACCCTCGCTTCAAGGTAACCCCGGAGGTTAGTGAAGATCGCTTTTCTGCGTTTCTGGGCTGCCCGATTATTCATCATCGTAAAGTACTGGGTGTGCTCACCATTCAGCAATCGGCAGAGCGGGTATTTAGCGAGGATGAAGAGTCCTTTTTAGTTACGCTGGGCGCGCAGCTGGCGTCAGTGTTAGCCAATGCAGAAATGCGCGATGCCGCCAGCCAACGGCCTTCAACCATGAAGCAATCGGGTCAGCTTGCCGGTTTGCCCGGGGCCCCGGGAATGGCCATTGGTGAAGCATATGTTTTACAACCCTCCAGTGACTTTGATGCTATCTCGCTAAAACGATCGGATGAACCCGAGAAAGAGCTGGCGTTGTTTTACCGGGCAGTGAAAACTACCAAAGCAGAATTTAACCGGCTGGCCGAGCGCATGGCCGGCCATATTCCCGCTGATGCTTTGGCTATTTTTGACGTGTACCATCAGCTATTAGATGCGGCAAGTTTGGGTAAGGAAATCGAGCAACAAATTGCCGAGGGCTGGTGCGCCAAAAGCGCTTTAAAACGGGTTGTAGAAAAGTTTGCCCGGCAGTTTGACGATATGGATGACCCTTATCTGCGTGAGCGTGGCACCGATATCCGGGATCTGGGGCAACGGGTGTTGAATAATTTGCTCGACTCTGAGCAGCGTAAGGTAAAACTGCCACAACGGGTAGTATTGGTCGCTGACAACGTCACGGCGACTATGTTGGCCGAAGTGCCGCGTGAGCAACTGGTTGCTATTGTGTCATTACGAGGCTCGGTTAACTCACATGCTGCGATAATGGCCAGAGCACTGGGCATTCCGGCGGTAATGGGCGTTAATGAATTGCCGCTGCTGCACTGGCAAAGCCAGCAGGTTATTGTTGATGGCTACCAGGGGCGGATTTTATTGTCGCCAATGGAAGCCATTTGTGTTGAATACCGACGGTTAATTAGTGAAGACGCTGCATTAAGTGCACGCTATCAGCAAGAGGTCGCGTTACCGTCACAGTCAGCTTGTGGCAAGCCGTTTAAGCTTATGGTGAACTGTGGCCTGGCAATTGAGCTGGAAACCAGTAATGCTGAATTTACCGATGGCGTAGGGCTGTACCGTACCGAATTTCCGTTTATTATACGCAGCCGTTTTCCAACCGAGCAGGAACAGGTAGAGTTGTATAGTAAAGTGCTTAGCAGCTACGCCGGCAAAAGCGTGGTAATGCGCACGCTGGATGTTGGTGGTGATAAAGCCTTACCGTATTTTAGTATTGTGGAAGAAAACCCTTTTTTAGGCTGGCGCGGTATTCGGCTTACGCTCGATCACCCAGAAATTTTTCTGGTGCAAATAAGGGCTATGTTAAAAGCCAATGTTGGGCTGGATAATTTGCATATTTTGCTGCCGATGATTTCCGATTTGGCTGAAGTAGACGAAGCCATCAGGTTAATAAGGCAAGCCAGTTTTGAAGTAAGTGACGAGCTTAACATTGCCTTGCCCAAGCCGAAAATTGGCGTAATGATTGAAGTCCCTTCTATTATGTATCAACTGCCTGAACTGTCTGCCAGAGTGGATTTTTGTTCGGTCGGGACTAACGATCTTACGCAGTATTTACTCGCGGTAGATAGGAATAATGCCCGGGTTGCCAATCTGTATGATGCCTTGCATCCTTCGGTGTTACGCGCATTACATTTATTGGCGATTCAGGCGAGACAATTGCATTTTCCCATTAGTATTTGCGGCGAGCTTGGCGGTGAGCCGGCAGGTGTATTGGTGCTTGCGGCCATGGGTTATAGTCGTTTTAGTATGAATAACAGTAATTTAGCCAAAATAAAATGGTTATTACGCCGGGTTAATATCGCCGAGCTGGAGGCGTTGTTGCCTGAGGTGTTAGCGTGCCAGTCTCCGAAGCAAGTTAAACAGCAAGTGCAGAAATTTTTAGAACATAAACAACTGCTAAGTCAGTTACGCGCGTAACGCTAACCACAATTTGAATAGCGCAGCCAACCGGGTTGTGCCGCAGCATCTATATTGAGAAGTACCTTGTTAACAGTTATTCTAATTTCGGCGCTTATTGGTTGTTTTGCTGGCTTTCTTGCCGGTTTATTGGGTATAGGCGGTGGGCTGGTGATAGTGCCGGTGTTGGTGGTGTTGTTACCGGCATTAGGCGTGGTTAGCTCAGAAGCGGTAATGGTGGTTGCTATTGCCACGTCATTAGCCTCTATTATTATTACCTCAAGCTCATCTATTCGTGCCCACCATAAGCGTAATAATGTCAGCTGGACATTAGCCGGCACTATTATGTTCGGCGCGGGTATCGGTGCCGGTGTCTCTGGCTTATTAGCCCATCATATTAATGGCGCTACTTTAAAAATTTTTTTTGGCCTGGCGGTATTTTTACTCGCGTTAAGAATGCTCGGCTCGCGCAGTATTATTGGCCGGGCGTTGCTTCCGGCTAAGCCCTTGTTAGCCGCTATTGCTGCTGTGCTTGGCGCTATTTCCGGTTTAATGGGTATAGGGGGCGGGGCGCTAGTAGTTCCGGTATTAAATTATTTTTCGGTTGATATGCGCCGTGCCATTGGCTGCGCCGCTGCCAGTGGCATCGCTATTGCTGTGTTAGGCACCCTAGGGTATGTTATCGCCGGCTGGCAGCATTACCGGCTGGCAGATGGCTTTATTGGCTATATATACTTGCCAGCATTATTTGGCATTGTGTCAACGTCGGTGTTTACGGCAACCTTTGGCGCAGCCATGACCCAGCGTTTGCCGGTACTGATGATTAAAAGAGTGTTTGGGGTTTTTCTGATGCTGGTTGCGGCCAGAATGGTATTTAGCTAGTAAGTGTTTTTTAAGGACAATTATGACAAATTCTTATCTCAATTTTCCCGATATCGATCCGGTTATGGTGTCAATCGGCCCGGTCAGTATTCATTGGTATGGCGTGATGTATGCGGTGGCGTTTGGCATGGCGTATTGGCTTGCCAATCGGGCAGCTGAAAAAGCCGGTTCTGGTTGGACAAAAGAGCAGGTTAGCGACTTACTATTTTTCGGGTTTTTAGGGGTAATTGTTGGTGGCCGTATTGGCTACGTATTGTTTTACAATTTTGACCAGTTCGTTGCCGAGCCACTTTACCTGTTTAAAACCTGGCAAGGTGGCATGTCGTTTCATGGTGGTTTATTAGGTGTATTACTGGCAATGCTATGGTTCGCCAGGCGTTATAACAAATCTTATCTGGAGCTGGGTGATTTTGTTGCGCCACTCATTCCGCTCGGTCTGGCAGCTGGCCGGCTGGGTAATTTCATTAATGCAGAACTGTGGGGCAGAGTAACGGATGTACCCTGGGCAGTACTGTTCCCGAATGCCGGTAGTTTGCCGCGTCATCCCTCACAGCTATACCATGTAGCGCTTGAGGGCATACTATTGTTTGTTATTATTGTATTAGTCAGACGTTTAAAACCCGCTACCGGCACCTTGGGCGGCGTATTTTTGCTAGGCTACGGTGTGTTTCGTTTTATTGTGGAGTTTTTTCGAGAGCCGGATGCACATCTTGGCGTACTATCGGCGGGCATGACAATGGGGCAATGGCTGTGCCTGCCAATGATTGCTACCGGTCTTGGCTTAATTATTTATCTAAACAGTAAACCATCTTCACCGGTTCGAGGTGCTAAATGAAGCAGTATCTGGATTTAATGCGCCATGTTTTGGAACAGGGCCACCGTAAAACTGATCGCACTGGCACCGGCACTATCAGTGTGTTTGGTTATCAAATGCGCTTTGACTTGCAACAGGGTTTTCCATTAATTACTACTAAAAAATGCCATATACGCTCCATTATTCATGAATTATTGTGGTTTTTAAAAGGTGACACCAATATTGGTTATTTGCAGGATAATGGCGTGTCAATCTGGAATGAGTGGGCGACCGAAAGCGGCGAGCTAGGCCCCGTTTATGGTGCACAGTGGCGCAGCTGGGCTAGCCATGATGGTCAGGTAATTGACCAGATAAGTCAGCTTATTAATGACATAAAACGCACCCCCGACTCGCGTCGGCTTATCGTCAGTGCCTGGAACCCGGCGGTATTGCCCGATACACACTATTCGCCTAAAGAAAACGCGGCTATGGGTAAACAGGCCTTGCCGCCTTGCCATACGTTGTTTCAGTTTTATGTAAATGATGGCCGCCTATCCTGCCAGTTATATCAGCGAAGCGCCGATATTTTCCTCGGTGTACCGTTTAATATTGCCAGTTATGCCTTATTAACGTTAATGGTGGCGCAAGTGTGTGGCCTGAAGCCGGGCGATTTTGTGCATACCTTTGGTGACGCCCATCTGTATTTAAATCATTTAGAGCAGGTGAATGTTCAGCTAGGCCGGCAGCCGCATCCGTTACCCAGCATGCAGCTTAATCCGGACATTACGGATATTTTTGGTTTTAGCATTACCGATTTTACGTTAGAAAACTACCAGGCTCATCCGCACATTAAAGCGCCGGTGGCGATTTAATGACAGGGTATTAGTTGTTATTTTGGCCTAGTTCTTGCTGTTGCAATGCTAACGGCAAGTAAGCTGGCAAGAATGAGGTAAATATGAAGGGTTTATGGTTAGCGGTAGGTATTTTGCTAACGGGCTTAATGCTTTCTGGATGTGCGCGTTCGGTGCCGCCGGTATCCGCATTGGCGGCAGAGATGGCGTTAAGTGAACATCCGCTTGGTTTTTATACTGAGCGTTTAGCCCGGCAATTGTTTGCCCAGTTAGATGACAGCCCGTTGTGGCTGACCCGGCCGAAAATTGCCGTCAGCAGTTTTGTGCCCGCTTCGGCTTTGCATCTACACGATGCTAATAGCGAACAGCGTGATTTTGCTAATCAGCTCAGTGAAAGTATGCTGGCTCACAGCCGGCAGTTTGGCTACGCGGTTTATGAGTACCGATTAAGTAATGAAGTCATGCTGGCTGGCGACTTTGAGCAGGCACTGACCCGTCAGCTACAAGATATTAATGCTAAAGGCACAGCCAATACGTTGTTAACCGGTACTTATACCTTGCAACAGGATGCCGTGATCGTCAACGCCCGGCTTATTCACATTCCATCAAAGCAGGTGTTAGCCGCAGTAACCGATTATATTCCGGCTAACGTGCTGTGGAGCACCCAGCAGGTTAATAAACGCGGTGCGATGTTTTATCGGCAAAGCCCGGCAGGAGATACCAAATGAAGCAGTTTACTATTTTAGCCCTATCCATACTGCTTAGCGGCTGTGCTGCATCAGATCGCACCGTAACGGTTACCGGCCAGCAGGCTGATAAACAAAGCAGCAGAGCGCAGCGAATAACGCAGCTGCCAACCAGCGTATCTCCGGTTGGAAATGAGCAATACAGCCCGTCACAGCAACCCTTACTGACGGTGAACGATTATGTGCGTAATCTGGTTCACGAATTAATGGCGCTACAACTTAGCCTGGACAGCGACAGCCAGGTAGGAGTAACCGACTTTAGTTACGTTGACTCGCCATTAGATGAAGGCTCGGTATTCAGTAACCATTTAAGTGAAGCCATGATTTATGATCTGCATAAATTTGGTGTGCCGGTACTGGACTACAAAGTAACCGATTATATCAGAGTAACTGAAAGTGGTGATTTCGTGTTAAGCCGTAATTATCAGGAGCTGTCAGAAGAAGTGGCCATTCGCTATGTGGTAACCGGCACCTTGACCACGCATCAGCAGGGCGTATTAGTGAATGCGCGGTTGGTACAAATCGATAATAAGCGGGTTATTTCCGCTGCTCGCAGCTTTATTCCACGGCATATTGTACAGGCGGTAATCTCCCGTCAGGGTGAACAAGTTATGCGGATTAAATAGCAAAACCACTAAAGAACATGGCTGTAGCGCCGATATACTAGAATAGATTTTAGAATATCGGGATTTATTATGATAAAAAACATACTACTACTTGCTACTGGCACCATTGTATTATTGCTAACCAGTTGCAGTAGCTTACTGCCTGGCAAGCAAACGCATGCCCAGCCGGCACCAGCGATAACGCCTTATATACTTACTCACAGTAATGATAATCGTGCACATCCTGTTGCAGTGGAGCAGGTACTAATGACGTATCCGGTTACCAACAGGCTGTATGCCAGTCAAAAATCGTTAGATGATTACGTCGCACAATTAGCCATGCAGCTTTATCACAATAGCACCGAGCCGTTTGCCAATCATATTGTGGCAGTGGCAGGTTTTACCAGTTTAACGCCAGCGCGTGACGCTTTACATCCTCTGGGTAATGCACTGGCAGAGCGTTTTTTGCAACAAATGCCGCGTTACGGCCTTATTATGGTTGATCATAAACTTACTGGCGGCATCATGCTAACTAACGCGGGTGATCAGGTATTTAGCAACCGGGCTGGCCAGGTTGCTGCTAATCAGCAAATTGATTATGTGCTTAGTGGCACTGTGCAGCAAAGCCAGCGTGGTGCTCAGGTAAATGTGCGGATTATGCATTTAAAAAACAAAAGCATATTGGCCAGCGCCAGCCAGCTTATTCCACAGTTTGTCTTAGATACCGAACCGTTTGTTTTGTAATAGCGTTTGCGGGAGTCGAATGGCCATATAGACGTTATAGTCGTCGAGATGGTCGCCACCTTGGCTGAAAGTACCAAGCTGGCCAGGCAAGAAGAAGACAATTTGGTAACTAAATTGAGGTACTCGGATGGCCAAATTAAGCTCAATGGCGAGGCAATCCCGCCGGAAGTATTGACAGGGCTGCTGACACTGTTCAGCCCAGCCAACCCAGAAGCAGCAGCACACTGATAATCCAGGCGCTGGTAGTAACGGCTCCGTTGGCCCAGAGTCGATTCCAGCGTCGCTCCATAGCGCGCCAGCGACTGCGTTGTATCTGCGGCTGAACCGCCGGCAAGGGTGGGCGTTGCATAACTCTCTTGAGCCTCAGCGATCCGGCACGGGCTGGATTGGGCAACTTCTGCAGTGCCCCGGGAATGGTCCAGCCTGACTGGTGGACTGTCCAGGCGGTAGCCGCTGCCAAAAGCAGTGGCCAGCTTGCCGACCACAAGGCCTTTACTGGCAGGCTGGCTACCAGTGCTTCGCGCAATGCGGGCCAAAGCCACGGCAACAGAGCCGGCATCACGCAGAGCAGTGCCCAGGGTACTAACTGACCCTTCGGGGGCGAGTCTGTGCAGCCTTCGGGCTGGTGCCGCCACATCAGCCAGAGGGCGCGCAGCAAGAGTATCGCCGTTGCTGCGGAGCCTGCTGTCAATAGTATCAGCCAGTGGCTGACGTCACTGGCATAAACGGCATCCTTTAGTAATATCTTGACCGCTGCACCACTGGTTAGCGGCAATCCCGCCAGCGCCATTGCCGGTAAAGCCATCAACAGCCAGTGCAAAGGGCTGAGCCGATAATGACTTGCCAGGCCTGCACCCATAAACAAGGCACCCTTGGCCAGACCATGGTGCACGCCAAAAAGAGCCAATAAGGTGGCAGCCGCGGCGCTGGACTTGGGGTGCAGCCAGGCCAGACCAAGCACCACCAACAGATAGCCAACCTGACTGACGGATGAGTAGGCCAGGACGCTTTTGGCCTTGCTTTGTATCAGCCCCAGAGCCACACCATAGAATGCGCTGATGGCACCGATGGCCAATAACCCCAGGGCGACGCTTTGCAACCAGAGGTCCTGCGTTGGCAGGAACCGCCACAAACCCAGAATCCCCGCCTTGATCATTGCGCCGGACAGCACTGCGCTGGCGGCCGCCGGTGCAGCCGGATGAGCCAGCGGAAGCCAGACGTGCAGTGGCCAAAAACCAGCTTTCAGCCCAAAGCCAAGCAACAGTACGATTGCTGTCAGCGAGCCAACGGGCACCGCTTGCCAGGCCGCCAGCTCTAGCGCGCCGCCCGCTTCGTGAATACGCAGTAGCATACCGGCGAAAATAAGCATCTCGCTTAAGATGGCCAGTTGCAGATAGAGCCGTCCGGCCTGCCGCGGTGCAGGGCCGCGCTCATGCACGATCAACCCGTAGGCGGCCAGACTCATTAAACTGAAACCCACATAGAAGCTGCCGGCATCCTGGGCTATTACCAGTAGCATATTTCCGCTCAGGGATAATAGCCAGCAGGACCAGAAGCGAAAACGGTGTTGATCGTCGACCAGATCGGTGTGCGCGAAACGGCTTGCGCAGCCCCAGAGTAGTGCGCTGAATGCCAACCAGGCGCGAGCGAGCAGATCCTCCGCGGCCCATGCTGCCCCCGGCCAGAGTATTCCCAGCTCCAGTGCTGGAGCTGGCCACAGGCTGAGCAGCAGTGCTGGTAGACAGCACAACCAGAGCCAGGGGCCGATGCGATTCGGCCAGCGCCACAGCAGGGCGCCCACGAGTAGCGGAGAGAGAGGCACAAGCAACCAGAATAGAGCACTCATAAGCCGAACTGCCGATTGATGATCAGTTGGCTCCAGGCCAGCGGGCTTAGCTCACTGCCAGCCAGCACGCCGGCCAACAGGGCCAGCAGTGTGGTGAACAGTACCGGAGCGAGCAGCATCCAGTGGGTTTCTCCTAGCCCTGGTCGCCCGTTACCTAGGGCGTGTTCTTCCGGCCATTGTGTCGGCGGCTCGGCAAACCAGCCTCGATAGATCAGGGGAAGGAAGTAGGCGGCATTGAGTAGGCCGGAAAGCACCAGCACCAGCAACACCCAATCTTGCCCGACCTCCAGGGCGCCCAGACCCAGATACCACTTGCTGACGAAGCCGGCGGTAGGCGGTACGCCGATCATACCCAGTGCGCTCAACGTGAACGCAGCCATTGTCAGCGGCATACGTTTGCCAACGCCGTTCATTTCGTTTATCCGATGGATGCCCAGGGTTTCTGCGAAATTGCCGGCGCAGTAGAACAGTGTCACCTTCATTAGGCCCTGGTGTACCAGATGCGCCAGCGCGCCAACGGCGGCGATTGGGCCCATCAACGCGACACCAAGGGTGATGTATGACACCTGGCTGATGGTGGAGTAGGCCAGTCTTTTCTTCAATTCCTGTTGCTGCAACGCCTTAAATGAACCGTACAGGATCGTTGCTGCTGCCAGCGCCAGCAGTGGTGTTGCCAGTCCAAGGGTCTGCACCTGCTCAACGCCATAAACGTCATACACCACCCGAACGATGCCGAAGGCGCCAGCCTTGACCACCGCGACAGCATGCAGCAGAGCGCTGACCGGCGCCGGTGCGACCATTGCCAGGGGCAGCCAGCCGTGCAGGGGAATCAATGCGGCCTTGACGCCCAGACCACTGATCATCAGGGCGAAGGCCAGTATCAGGCTGGGCTTATGAGCATCGAGCAGGGGGCCTAGGTAGCCACCTGCCTGAAATTCGGGGCTGCCTGTGATGCTGTGTAACAGTGCAATGCCCATCATTAGAAGCGCACCGCCACCCAGTGTGTAGGCAAGATAAACACGTCCGGCGTGCAGTGCTTTCTTTGTGCCCCGGTGAACCACCAGCGGAAATGTTGCTAGCGTTAGTAGTTCGTAGAAAAGCAGAAAGGTGACCAGATTCCCGGCCAGAGCCAAGCCCACCGTCGCGCTGACGCACAGGCTGAAATAGCCGAAGAACCGTGAGCGCAGTGGCGAATCCTCGAGATAGCCGATCGCATAGACGGTGGTCGCCAGCCATAGCACCGAGGACAGGGTAACGAACTGCAAAGAGGTGGCATCCCCCTGCAGCACTAGGCCACCACCGGGCAGGAAGCCAATGGCGAAGCGAAATTCCAGCCCCTGATTGACGCCCCAGAGCATCACCCCGACCAGGCATAGCTTGAGGATGACGGCAAACAGGTTGAGGCCGATGCGCAGCTTCACCTGATCTTCGCGCAGGCTGAATATGACCAGGCCGGGCAACAGCGAGCTGAGTATGATTGCCGGCGGCAGCAGCGTGGTCCAGGCGGTTATCACAGCCCCACCTCTTGGAACCATTCGATCAGCGGCTCGCTTATCAAGGCCATGGCCCATACAATAAGGGCAGGCAACATCGCCAGCCACTGGGCCGAGACATCGGGATCATAATCCGGCGGATTCGGGTCGGCACGATCAAAGGCGATGGCTACCACCCGGAATACATAGCCGGCACTGGCCAGAGTGCCAAGCAGCACGCCCAGGGCCCAGGGCCAGCGGGCAGGCTCCAGGAACAGCGGCTGCAACAATACCCATTTGGCTACGAAGCCGCCGCTGGGCGGCAGGCCGATCAGACTGCCGCCGGCGACTGCGAACGCGAACATGGCAATCGGCATGGTCTGGCTGGCCCCCTTGAGCGCACTGACATGCCGGCTTCCCAACGTCGCCTGTATCTCGCCGGCGGCCAGGAACATCGATACCTTGGCCAGGCCGTGGGCAATCACGAACAGCCACAGCGCGATGGACATGGTCGCGTCCTGCCAATACAGCAGCAGACCCAGAGCCAGCAGGGCATAGCCTAGCTGGGCGACCGTCGAATAGGCCACCAGCACCTTGATCCAGGGTGTGCGCAGTGCAGCCAGACCGCCGCTGACCAGGGCGGCAATACCGGCCACTGCGAAGAAGATACCCGCCTGCCGAGCGAGTTCTTCTGGTGCCACGTTATCCCAGAGCATCCAGAGGATGAACAGGGGGCCCTTGACCACCAGCGCCGAGAGTAGCGCGCTAACCGCCGTGGGCGCAGCTGCGTGGGCAGCTGGAAGCCATTGGTGCAAAGGCCAGAGCGCGGCCTTTATCATCAACCCCAGCGTCAGCAATAGCAGGGCCAAGCGCGTGACCTGGTCATTGGATGTGACACCGGCGAGCGCACGTATATCCAGCACGCCGTATTGGCCGTAGAGCAGCGCGACACCCAGCAGGTAACACAGCGATGCGGCAAGTGACAGTAGCAGATAGCGTAGCGCTGGTACATGTGACCTCGGCCCCGAGAGAATCACCATTGCCACCGCGACCAGCCCGAGCAATTCCAGAGTGACATACCAATTGAACAGATCGCGGGACAGCCAAAGGGCGCCCAGGCTGGCATGCAACAGACAAGAGAGGGGCCAGAAGTCGGTATCACGAGTCTGACTGTGACGGCTGCGTTGGGCATAAATCGCCACCAGCAGATGAATCAGGGCGGTAAACACCAGCAGCAGCGCGGTGAGCGGGCCGAGCTCGAAGCGGATCCCCAGCGGCGTTTCCCAGCCGCCGAGATTGAGCTGCTGCGCGCCGTTGATAACCACCTGGTGCAAAGCCAATGCTGCGCACCCCAGGCTAGTGGCATTCGCCAGTATCACCAGGCTGCCGGCGCGGACCCTTACCAATAGTAAGATCAGCGCGGTCAGCAACGGGATCAGCAGGCTGAGCAGCGCCGCGCTCATTTGCGCTCTTGGTCGTCTTCGTCGAGCGGATCAGCCGTTGCCAAGCGCAGGGTAAAGGCGGTGGCACTGGCCGCTACCACCAGACCGGTAACAACCAAGGCTTGCAGTACCGGATCGACGGCTGAGTCCCGGCTGGCCAGCGCCACCATGACCATGAACACACCGCTGCCCATCACATTGACCGCCATGATCCGGCGTAAGGCATTGCGGTGAACCAGCAGGGCGTGCAGGCCCAGCACCCATAGGCTGACACCACCACACAAATAAATCAGAGTACTGGTCACGGCGCAGGGTGCTCGTTTTCGCCGATCACCAGAACAGTCAGGCTGGTGGCGATCGATAGGGTGGCGGTTATTTCAATCAGCAGGATCAGTTGCTTACTCCACCCGGGCGGGTAGTTTAGCCAGCCGTCACCCATCCAGTGGGTGCCAGCGGCTACCAGAGCAAAGGTTGCCACGCCGCCCAACATAAGCGCGCGGACCGGCCAGCGGCTCCAGCGAATAGCAGGTAGCAGGCCGGCGAGGCGTAGCATGACCGCGCCGGCAGCGAGCACGGCCCCGGCCTGGAAGGCGCCGCCGGGCGCATGGCTGCCGCGCCACAACAGATAACCACCGACGATGATCGTCAGCGGCGCGAGCATTCGGCTCCAGGCGCGTAGCAGTGGCCAGGTCGGCGGTAAAGCCATACCAGAGCTGCCCAACTGGCGAACGCCGATCAGTGCCAGTAACAATACCACCAGCTCCAGCAGCGTATCCCAGGCGCGAAAGTTCAGCAGCACCGCCGTGACCGGATGGCTCACGCCACTCTCGTCCAGGTGCGTATCGACCAAAGCGGGTAGCACACTGTTACTGTCCGCCAGTGGTTGTATCGCGCGGATCAGTAATGCCAGCACTAGCACCCCGAGCAGCAAGCTTATCGACAGCGGCACACGGGCTGGTTGGGAGGTAGAGTCTGCGGCGCTGCGAGCCAGCGCTGCGAGCAGCATGACGCCGATCAGTCCGGCACCAATCGCAGCCTCCGCCAGTGCCAGGTCGACAGCGCCCAGCCGGGCCCAGGTGAGCGCCAGCATGAGACCGAATACGATGAACAGTACAATGGAGGTATACAGACTACGCGTGTGCAGCGCCGCACCAGCGAGGCCAAGTAGCAACAGAATCAGCGTCAGATCGAAGAGCTGTTCAGCGGCCATCGGAGGGTTGCTCCTGAATGGTTTTGGCGTCAACCCTATCCGCGTCACGCTGGTAGCGCGCCAATAGTTGGCAGGCAGTCGCCCCGGAGGCCATGATCAGCAGCCAGACCAGCAGCATCTGAGCAACCGATTGCCAGCTGTCGCTACGCAGCGACAGACCGACCACGAGCAAACCTAGGCCCAAGGTGTCAGCCTTGGTGACAGCATGCAGGCGGCTGTAGGCGTCGGGGAAACGTAATAGCCCCACGGTTCCGGCCAGAAAGAAAAATAACCCTGCCAGCAGAAACGGCCAGCTAAGCCAGCATAGCCAAGTGTTCAACTCAATCATGTTGGCTCCGGCGTAATAGTTGGACTAGTGCCGCGCTAAGCACTGCAGCCAGCACGGCCAACACCAGCGCGGCTTCGATCAACGCCGGTTGACTCTGAGTATGGGCCAGCAATAAAAGCACCGCTGCGCCGGTAGTACCTAACAACTGCACGGCGAGCAGGCGGTCGGCACGACTCGGGCCGCGCACCACGCGCCACAGACCCACGGCAATGCTTGCGAGCAATATGGTAGCAAGCATTATCATGCGATTTGTTCTTTGAGTAATTGCGACAAGTGTAATTCCAGTTGTGCCACGGTTTTTCCCCAGTCTTGATGCTGATCCAGCGCATGCACATGCAGCGTTTGATCTTCATAATGCGATGAGAGTGTACCGGGCAACAGGCCAACCATGGCCGATAACAACAGGCAAACACGCGGATCCCGGCTGGTCAGAGCGAACGTCTTCCAGGCCGGTGACACTGGTAAACGCGGGTGCAGCGCTCGGCGGGCTACGTCCCAGCCACCTGAAAATAGCTCGCGCAAAAAGAATCCCAGAAAAGCTGGTATCGCTTGCCAACGCAATGAGCCAATGCGCAGTTCGAGGCGGTAGCCGGCGAAGGTTGCGATCGCTGCCAGAGGTATCCCGAATGCCCAGCCCTCTGCGCTGCTCAGCAATGCCCATATGCCCAGCCAGAAGCAGAAACTGAATACGACATTGAGTACTCTCATGGTTCTGCCTGGTTGATTACGGCAGCCGGGTGGACCCTCTGATGTGCTGGAGTGATTCGCCACTGGGGCTCCTGCAGGTGGGCTGGAAGATAGTAAGAATAAACCACATACCTGATCTATTCAACAGAGGCTAGTTTTGCGCTAGTTTAAGGCTTTCATTAGTTCCGGCAGTTGTTCTGGCTTTATGGTGGGCATCTTTGTTGCTTTGGCTGCCGGAACAGGAATCGAACAAGTAGGCATAACAGGCTTTGCAGCGTGTTTTCATTCGCTGTGGTGCCATATGTGGTGCGAAAGTGTTTGCTGGACACAAATATTTTCGATTAGTGGGTATAGTTAATTGAGCTGTATCACCTGAACATTTCTAAATTTAACGGGCTATGGTCTGGTAGGTTCATACTTTTTATTGTGTGCTAATATCCTGAAAAATTTTACAGCTAGGAGCTAACTATTGAAGGAGTTTCATTTTGTAAGTGAACGAGCCTGCAGAGAGTATTTAGAAATACCTCAACATGAAAGAGACCAGTTTGGGGTAACGTTGAATGCAGTGGCTGGTGATCAGGGGGTGTTACCTGAAGACGAATATTACACCGGTGATGGAGTTACCAGCAAATCGCTAAAGGGGCTTGGCAAAGGGGTAAGCGTTATTCAACTTTCCATCAATGGCAGCCCTGCTTATCGGGTAGTTTATTGCGTAAGGTTCGCCAACCGACTTTATTTGCTGCATAGCTGGGTCAAGACGACGAATGGAGTAGATAGACCGGCTATGGAGTTAGTAAAAGCCCGTTATAAAGCCATGTTGGAGGATTTGCGCCGTGATGGTTATAAAGTATAGGGCGACTTGCTAATTATATCAAAACGAATATAATTAGAATGTCTGACATTTTTAGAGGCTCCTATGGGAATCAAGTATTCTAATATTTTCGAAGTAGGTCGAGAAAGTAAACCAGAGGAAGCGGCTGAGCTTCTGCTGCGTGCTAATTTAATGCAGGTGCTTTCATCTATTGTCAGAGACCGTGATTTGAGCCAAGAGCAGGCCGCAAAAGCATTGGGCTTAAATCAGCCGCAGGTAAGTTGCGTTATGAACTGGAAAGTAGACAAATTGACGTCCCAGCGTTTGCTTAAATGCTTGCACAAGTTAGGTTATCAGTTAAAACCGCAATACGAACAAGGCGTGTTAAGCGTTGATGTAAGAAAGACAGAGCAGCCTGAAGCTTCAGTGCCGGCTTATTAAAGACAGAGACGGTTTGCATTTGCGTAAGAAAAGCTGGCATTGATCAGCTTTTCTTATATGTAGGATTTGGGGCTTCGAACAAAATTAAGTTGTATGTTACGTGCCAGAGCAAAAAACGGCCTAGAGGATGTAACGAATTTTGTGTAACTGCTTATCATAAATTACTCTACTGAGAGTTAAGGATAGGCAGATGCAAATGAACAGAAAAGAACTAGAGGCTTTCGCTAAAGAAGCGGCCAAAGGCATAAAAACCCCACAAGACTTAAATGATTTCAGCCGAATGCTGAAGAAAATAACCGTTGAGGCTGCTTTAAACGCTGAGATGGATGAGCATTTAGGTTACGAGAAACATGCCAAGTCAGTCGTAAAGAATAGTCGTAACGGCACGACGTCTAAGCGGATAAAAACGGAAGAGGGTGAGTTCGCCCTCGATACTCCGCGTGACCGTGATGGTTCTTTTGAGCCTATCTTGGTTAAAAAAAACCAGTCTCGATTTACCTCCATGGATGACAAAATTCTTTGGCTATATGCGCAAGGCATGAGCACACGAGAAATCGTTAAAGCCTTTGATGAATGGTACGGGGCAGACATCTCACCCACGTTGATATCACGTGTCACCAATGCGGTTATCGATAAAGTGACCGAATGGCAATCACGACCACTAGATCCCATTTACCCTATTGTTTACCTCGATTGCTTGGTGGTCAAAATTCGGCAAGACAAGCGGGTTATCAACAAATCGATCTTCCTCGCCCTTGGCATTAA
The DNA here is from genome assembly GCF_000987765.1 of Arsukibacterium sp. MJ3. Classification (GTDB taxonomy): domain Bacteria; phylum Pseudomonadota; class Gammaproteobacteria; order Enterobacterales; family Alteromonadaceae; genus Alishewanella. The sequence goes on along the minus strand of NZ_LAHP01000003.1, from coordinate 548 downwards.
TACCGAAGGTCAGAAAGAGCTAATGGGCATGTGGATAGCCGAGAACGAAGGCGCCAAGTTCTGGTTAAGCGTGCTGACTGAGCTGCAAAACCGTGGTGTAGAAGATATCCTTATTGCCTGTGTGGATGGCCTCAAAGGCTTTCCTGATGCCATTAACGCGGTGTTCCCACAAACCCATGTGCAACTGTGTATCGTGCACATGGTGCGTAATTCGCTTAAATACGTTTCTTGGAAAGACTACAAGGCGGTTACGACTGATTTAAAGGGGGTTTATCGTTCAAGTACAGAAGAGGAAGCCTTGCTTGAACTAGAGCGTTTCAGTGAAACCTGGGACGAGCAATACCCGCAGATCAGTAAGTCATGGCGAGCACATTGGCAGAACTTAAACACCATCTTTAATTACCCTACGGATATCCGCAAAGCGATTTATACGACCAACGCCATTGAGTTGCGTATTTCGGGATGATCCGGCCAGCGATTTCGGCATGAGTCGGCCGCCCATTTCGGTATCATCCGGCCACTGATTTCGGCATCATCCGGCCACCTGT
>NZ_LAHP01000002.1 GCF_000987765.1 Arsukibacterium sp. MJ3 | reverse complement strand
ACCCGCTGCCCCAGCGCATTATGGCGGTAGGTTATGGCTTTATCGGCCATGGTTACTGCCAGTAAACGGCCGGTGCTGCTGTATTGGTATTGCGTGGCCTCAGTAACATCGTTTTCGGTGACGGTTTTCTGGCTTAAACGGCCGTTGGCATCGTACGCATAAACCGCATTGCCGCTTTGCGCCAGTTGGTCGCCTGCAGCATAGCTGGCAGTTTGATTAATTACATTACGCAGCAGGCTGCTATGGCTAATACGGTTACCATTGGCATCATAGGCATAGTTTTCTACCACAGCGCCGTTTTGCTTAACTTCTGTTAAGCGGTATTTGTTGTCGTAGCGGTAGTCATAAACCAGCTCGCTGCCATCATGCTGGCGTTCGGTTTTGCGCACTATTTGGCCTACGCTGTTGTACTGTAGCCCATAACCCAAACTTTGCTGCAAACCCAGCTGATACTGCACGTTGGTGGCTTCGCCATAACCGTTCCACAGCCAGCTTTGGCTTAGTTTTCCATCACTTAATAGTTGCGGTAAGCCGTTGTCGGCACGGTAGTTAATGTTAAAGCCATGAATGCCGGTAACTAAGCCGTCATTATCATAGCTAAGCGTGGTGCTGGCACCGGCGTAGCTTAGGCTGGCTATTTGTAAATCGGTGTTATAGCTGTAATTCAGGCTGCTGTTTAACTCGCCGCTATAGGTTAGCGCGGTAAGTAAAGTACCGTCGTAGCTGTAACTTACCGTTTCGCTGCCTTCCGTTACTTGGGCTAGCTGATCACCTTGTTGGTACACATAGCTGCTGGTACCCTCCGGTGTTTGCGTGCTAAGTAAACGGCCGTTTTGGTAGCTATACGTTATGTTATCACCCGAGGGCAACTCTATAGCCGTTAGCTGTTTATCGCGGTTATACACATAACGGGTGGTACTATTTATCGGCCGCGTTTCGCTGTCGGTATTACCCACACCGTTTACGCCAAAGTCGTGCTGCTCAGCGCTTGGCACTATAACCGCTATGGCATTGCCGTTGGCATCGTACTGCGTTTGCGTGCTGTGGCCATCCGGGTAAGTTACCTTGGTTACCCGGCCTAAGTCGTCATACTCGTAGCTGGTTACTTTGCCATCAGCGGCGCTCACGCTGCTTACCTGGCCGCGGGCAGACGTATCATACACATAGCTAGTATGGCGCTCGCCGGTGCTGCTTTGTAATAAGCGGCCACGGCTGTCGTAGTGGTAAGTGGTATCAAGTAGGCCCGGCACACTTAGCTTACTAAGTAATAAGGTATCCATATTAAGAATACTGGTGCTGCTGCGCCCCTCTGGCGAGGTATTTTGGGTAACACCGCTGCGAGCATTCACTGCAACCGTACTGGTTTTGCCGTTACTTTGCGCACTGATGGTATAAACCGAGGTATCAGCGCCGTTTTCAGCATAGGTTTTCGTTAGCGTACTGGTATTGCTTAAGCCACCAGGCAAGGTAGTAACAATAGTGTGCGGTATCGGCCGCAGGGTTTTACTGTCCAGCACATTGGTGACATTGGTGGTTACACCATAGGCAGTACTGGTTTCGCTTAACTCATCGGCGCTAATGCTATAGACACTTTGGCCACCGCTTTCAGTGCTATTGGTAAACTGAACTGCACCATTGCCAAGTACTTTACGTTCAGTCTGGTAGCTGTTGTTTTCTGCTGTGTGATAGCCATAGCGGTTTACACCGCGCGCAGCACGGTTATCAAAAAACTGCCACTCTGCCCCTTCTGGGGCGGTTACCCGCTCTACCCGACCTAAGGTATTATAGTGACGGCCAAATACATAGTTATTCGGGTCGGTTTTCTCGGCTAACAGGCCACCTTCCTGATAGAAGAATTGATAGTTGCTACCATCTTCATAGCTTAAGCGCGTAAGGTGGTTATTTTGATCGATAGACAGCTGAGTGCGCTGGCCATCCGGAGCTACTAGCGCTGTTACCCGGCCACTTGGGTCACGTTCAATTGTTAGCGTATTGCCAAAACGGTCGGTAATTTGGCTAAGCTTATCCGCATCATTGTACTGGTACAGGGTTAAGTCTTTACCCGCGCTGTTATCAAAGCTAGCGGTATGCTGGCCTTTGCTGTTAAAGCGAAACGGCATACGCGATGAAGTGCTGTCCTGACGCACACAGCGCACATGATAAGCATCCTCTTTTTTAAAGCGTTCACTATTAAAGCTATTACTTTCTATCGCCCAGGCCTGATCGTCGTTCTGCAGGTTAGTAGTGCTGCTCCAGTATGGGTTACGCTGCTCTGCTTCAGGGTTCCACGGCACACTGTTAGGCAGCGTTGTATGGTGTTGAAATATCTGGTTTGGTAGCGTGTACAACAGCTCGTTAATGTTCGGCAGACGCCAGTCGTCAAAGCCGGCATGTTCTGACGCTTCGCAATGGGCAATACTGCCCTGCCAGTCCAGCTTCACACCGGTATTATCAACGCTGTCTTGCCACATTAGGCCGCTATTTTTATCTACCACCACTTCCAGGCTGGCATTGCGGCTAAGGCCGGTAACTGTGCTGCTATCCAGCTGCTCACCACGCAAACACACCGCTGCTATTAGCTTGTTGTCGCTGTTCAGGGTATTGTCGTGCCACATGCCACGCGCCTGAGTAATGCTATACATAATTTGGCCACTGCTGGCGCCAGATTTATCAATGGTATAGCCCACCTCTTTCGCGGTAGGAATGCGCCAGGCGTGCTGGTTGTCGGTTGGCAACGCTGCACAGTAGGCATAGGCTTCAGCTTTAGAGCGGTAGCGAACCGGGTTTGCCACATTTTGCCATTCCAACCCGGTAACGCGGTCAATCACGGTGTTGTCGCTACTAATCACATAATCGGTATTACGGCCACCGGCCTGATAGAAACCGTCATCGCCTTCAATATGGCTGTAAGTTTGTCCGGTACGCAAAATCAGTGAAGAGGTGGCAACATCGGCTACCATGCCACTGCCAAAGTACACTTTGCCTTTAGGGTCAAATTCATGCACATTCGAGAGTGACCAGCCTTCGGCCAACTGGCTGTCAAAGCTGTTTTTAATGCTGACACCACGCTGTTGCCAGGTTATGAAATTTTCCCGACCCGGCACCTGGGTTACCACATCACTTAAGGTGGCCCAGGCTACAGGGAAGCTGCTTAATGGCTGGCCGGTTTCGGCGGCATTGCCCGAGCTTAAATACACTGTCGGGTATTCAAAACCAATGCTAATGCGGCCACTAACAATGCCTTTGGCGTGGCTGCCATCCGGGTGAGTACCATCCCAGATAAACTCGGCTTCTACATTGGGCGCCGGGTTAAATTCTTTTTCAAACACTCGGCCGGCAATTTCAAAGCGGGCAATCATTTTTTCCAGTGACGCAGGAACTGTATTGCCGCTTACCGCAACATGAATTTTATGTTTATAACCTGAGGTGCGCTGGCTAGAATAATGCAGGCGTAAATCAGTACCAGCAATGGCGATATCTTCATGGAACGACTGCTGATACGGCTTGGCAAACGAGCCTGTGCATAACTCCTCTTCATTCTTTTCATCTTCTGCCCCGGTATCACCGTCCAGCAGTTCTATCGCATCCGGCGCTTCTGCACCTGCTGCGGCCCAGTTTAAATCATAAGGCGTCATATGGTTAAACGCGGCGCGCCATAGCGTATTGCCGGCGGCATAACTGGTTAAGCCAACCGCTTCATCAGTAGTGCTGCCGCTGTTGTTAACATCATCGGCGATGCCATCGTCGTTGTAGTCAACACCATCTACCGTGCCATCGCCATTAGTGTCGAGCAGCCTCACTACCACGCCATTGGGTGAGGCTATCCATTTAGAGATAGTGCGGTCAAAGTAACCTACCGGCACAATTTCTCCCACCGGGAAACTGAGGAAGTTATCTAAGTACAGCACCACATCGGCATTGTAATGCACTGAATCGGTGTAATGGCTGCCGTCCACATGCAAGTCAGACGCCCAGGTAAAGGCAGTCTCTACCGGTAGCTCGCCCGGCATCGAGGCCGGTGTTTCAAACTCGGTGGCGCTAAACATAAACTGCGTTATTGGCCGGCGTGCACCATTTTGCGAGCGGATCTCGGCTGAGCTAATGCCATTAAACACCACGGTAGCGCGGCGCTCACCAAATTCATCACTAATAACCGATGAGTGGTGCACCTGCGGAGTGCCGGCACTTAAATCAATCAGGCTGTGTTTGCTGTCGCGCGCCAATAAAGTCACGGTAGGTAGCGCCGCCCAGCTGCTGCTGGCGCCAATAGTGCTGCGCTGCAGCACCACGTAACCCGGCTTTTCATAAACTACGGTGTGCTCACCGGCCGGCCCAGCCAACATAAAGCGACCGTCGCTGTTGGTTTTTACCGAGCCGTACTCGGGTGCTTGTAACAGGCTTAGCTGCACATCAGCCAGCGGGTAACCATAGCGGTCTTGCACAATACCGCTGTATACCGCAACTGTCAGTGGGTTAATGTTACGTACCGTCGCATTTTCAGCAATATAGGCTTTTAGCGGCTCCGCTTCGGTGCCATTAAGCACTGAGGTATCTGCTGCTTCGCCTACGCTGATATACACCCGATTAGATTCAATACCGGTCAGGCTGACCAATACCGTGGTATCACCTGCTTGTTCCGCGTACAACACTCCGTTTTGCACCGACACTACCGAGTAGGCATCAGCGCGAAACTGCGCTAATGCGGTTAAATCACGCTGGCTGCCGTTGCTGTAAATACCGGTTAGAGTTAATTGGGTGCTCTGGCCTAGCGCTAAATGCACACTGGTTGGGGTGATACGCAGTTGGCTAAGGCCGCTAAGCTCATCCTCGGTTGCATCTACCTCCAGCTGATGCACCGGGCAACCTTGTGCCTGGCTTACATCTACCGTTTGAATACGGCGGCTATCCCAGTTCGGCCCCTGGTCAATGGTTTTAAATACGGTAACCGCACCTTGTAAAGTTGGTGGGTTGGCACCAGGTTGATACAAACCTTTGGCCAAACCAAAACCAACCACACCCTCAGTGCTGGTTTCAGCATGGTTGTCATCTAAACCGGTTTGCAGCAAATGATCACGATGGCCCCAAGGAGTACCGTCGATGCCAAAAGCAACAAACCAGTCTTTATCTTCATATAGCCAGCCATAAATCGCTCTTACCAACGCCAGATTGTCACTGACAGCGTTTACATTGCTGGCACTGGACACTGATTCGGTTTTACTGATAAAGCGATCGGCAAACTCATTAATAAAATCATGCGCAAGCATACGCTGCATGGGTGAGCGGCCATCGTTGTAATGACCTATGATCTGATTACGACTCTGAATATAGGTCGCATAAGTTTGTGCTACGTCAACCATAGCAACGTCGAAACCTGCATAAGGCTTAATACCACGTGCAACCCGCTCGGCATTAACCAGGTACAAGCCTTTTTGCTGCACACTCATAGCATCCCACTTGGCTTGAGTGGGCATTAACAGGTACTGGTGAACCGAAGAGTCCTGGCTACGGGCATAGTTAAACGCGCGGGCAATATCGTCTACCGTGTGGCCACTACCGCCAGCCCAGGCTATATTATCGTCTGGGTATAAGCCGTTGTAGTTACGGTCGTCTGTTACCGGCTGTAGTGGGCATCCTGTCAGCTGTCGGACAGGTAAGATGGTTAATGTAGTGCTAACTGTATTGGTTAAACCCAGCTCTGACGCAACCTGCAAAGTAAGTTGATACGTGCCTGCCGTCGGTAAGTTAAGCGTAACCGACACCTGATCTGATACAAATTCACCGTCAAGCATCCACCGATAAGTTAACAAGCCGCTGGTGATATGACTATATTCCGCGTTAAGTAATAACGCAGTATCCGCATAACCCTTTTGAGGTCCAGTAATGACCGCAACGGGCACATAACCCACTTTTACACTCACCTGCGCTTCGCCGGTTAACGCAGAGTTATCCTCAACCTCTAAACGGTATTGATGCAAACCTGCTGCTATATCATTCAGCACTAAGATATCTTGTTCGCCAACCAGCGTTTGCTCGGGCAAACGGTACCAGCGATAAGCAACAACCTCACCATCAGCATCAGTACTACTGCTACCATCCAATATTACAGCTTCATCAACCGGTAACACTGCCGGCAGAGCTGCAATATGTGCCACAGGTGGTTCTGCCGTAACTGTAAATTCAACAATATGGCTTAATACCCGGCCATCAGCATAAACAATCTCTAACCGGTATTGCACCATGCCAGCATGAATTGCTATCACGTTGATTGTTGGGCCTTCACCCAGCAATACGTTATCGGGTAGCGAATACCAACGGAACGCTGTAATTTCGCCGTCAGTAAAATAACTGGCCGAGGCATCGAGCAGAATATTTTTACCCGTAATTAGCCCTTCAGTTGGCACTTCAACTGACAACACAGGCAGGCTTTTGACATTAACGGTAATAATGTCTGCAAGCGTCTCCGGGATACCTGATTGATCCCAGATAGTCAGTTTAAGTTGATACTGGCCAGCTTCATCAAAGCTAATATCAATTAAGGCACCTTCGCCTAGCACCTGCTGATTAGTCAGGTTTTGCCATTGATAACGTGCCACTTCGCCTTGGGCTGCGTAACTACCACTGGCGTCTAAATGTAAAGTATCGCCGGCGTAAATGACGTGCTGTATATTTGCCACAACCGGCACCGGATGACTATATGTCCTCACACAACGCGGATAACCATTTATACCCGTGTGTTGATTAATTAGCCCCCCTAATGACATATGCTCGGTATCGGAGTACGAACGGTAGTAAAATACTGTATTTGGATTCGATGCTAGCCAGTAGCCAAAATCTCTTGTAACAGATTTCGGTAAAAACCGAAACGGCGCCGGCATTCTCGGGCTGCCGTCCCGATTGGCGCCACCATAGGCGTCAAAGGTCATTAACAAGCTGTGCGATTCATTGATATTAGGTAAGCGCCAGTCATCAAATCCCGCTAAACCAGTTGTCGCACAGTATTGCGCAGCCTCTTGCCAGGGCATTGGATTGTCGCGAACAATCTGCGGACCATCTTCCCACATGAGCCGATGGCTGATATCAATTACCACATCATGCAAGTCAACACGTTGAAAAACCGGTTGATAAAGCTTGTCGCCGGCTACACAGCGAACATACTCAGACATGTTAAAATTAATGGCACCAACCAATCCATTACTGAACCGAATGGTGTTGTAAAAAACACGTGGATTAAATGGTGCGCTGTCAGTACCAATCTCTTCTGCCAGATAGGATTGATAAAAATTTCCTGATTTGGCTTGATGAACAAAGGCACCTATAAGTGCGCCACCACCAACAGGCATAAGGTAAGCCATTTCCAAACGTGTCGGTAAACGCCAGTTGGTAATACCACCAAGTTCTAAATTTTGGCAATAACTATGACCACCAGAATGCGTTCGTTTAATTTCTGTTACGTCAATATTGTCTTGCCAAACCAAACCTGACACTCTATCAATAACTACTTCTCTGGCATTATCACGCTCAAATATTCGCTCAGTTCCATAGCGGGTAGAGCCATCTTCAAAAGGGCTGCTGTAAAAACTGGCGCCGGTTTTTGGCACGCGGGAATAGCCGGGCGCTAAGCTGGCCAGAGTATCAAAAGATTTTACTTCAATGCTGTAGGCCAGCTCAGAATACTTACCATACCGGTCTTTTGCCCGGATAGTTACAGGGTGTTGGCCTAGCTGCTCTGCTGTCGGTGTCCAGACAAGGTCAAACATTGTGCCATTGACGCCGACCAAGCTTAGCCCGGCCGGTGCACTTATCAGGCTAAAACTGATGACATCGCCTTGATTATCGGTATCAGTTGCCCGTAGCCGGTCGGTAAACACCACGGTATTAAATGCCAGGGTTTTTGCTTCAGTAATAAACACCGGAGCCTTATTTAAATCTGGGATCTGCAGTTCAAATTGAGCAGTAGTATAGGTTTGGGCATCGGTTACTACTTTGACAGTAATTTGCCTGCTGCCTATATCAGCGCGTTCAGGTGCCCAACTGGCTAAGCCACTATCGGCTTGGATCACCATGTCAGCTGGCGCTAACTGCAGCGAAAAACACGCCAGCAGGTTGTCCGGCGCAGTGGCATTAAAAGGTAAATAAGTTTTTCTGAGTATACTTACTGTTAAATCAGCTGGTGGTTGTATAGTCAGATCAGATTGATACTGGAAATCAGTTAAAGCAGCAGTATTATACTGTGCAAACAGCATGGCACAATTTAGTAACGTATTACCCGGCAAGCCAATGTTCAGTTGTGTTGGCTGCTCAGGTGTCTCGCTATTAAACCCTGCATATAACTCGCCAGCATAAATACTGTTGTTTTGGTCATCGGCAAACTCAATACGCTCTAAATGGCTGTAATGACTAAAAAAGTTAACCAAACGTATTTCATCGATATCCGAATACGTTTTGATATATAAATCATCGCCTCTGCGGCGCATATTTTGAAACACATTTTGACGTGAAATACCTGTTGCAAAGTTCAGCACTACACCAAGGCGAATATCACCCAGAGTATAAAGCACATCTTTACCGTGGCCTGGCGCAAACTCAAGTGAAATAGTTTGCTGAGTATCAGATTGATAGCTATTTGGCGTAAACGTAGGCCCGCTGTATTGCAGAATGATAATGTCATCACCGGCTTTAGCGTCAATAGTGTTTACTGCCATGCGGTTTAGCAGAATATCGCCCTCTGCGGTGCCTTGCAGTAATGCTTCTTCCGAGCGCCCCAAAATGAGTTGGCGGGCAGGCTGGGTTTGCGTTGGCGCCGTGGCGCTAAAAATAGGAAATAACTGCTGACGGGTGAGTGTTTGCCCAGTATCCAGCTTAAATAGCTCTATTGTGTTTGCCAGGCTAAAGAAGTTCTGTACGGTTATGGTTTGACCATTTTGGCCAATGCGCAAAATAAAATCGTTGCCAGAGCGCATTAGGCCACTGCTGATATCAGCCCAAACAATATCGGCAGAAAAATGGACTTCGTTAATGCCTGCCGTATCAATTATGACATCGTTACTGTTACCTTTGTTTATTACATACCGATCACTGCCTGCACCGCCTACTAAAATATCACTACCTGCACCGCCACGAAACAGCGATGGCCGTTGATCAGCAATAAGCAAGTCGTCTTGCGCGGTACCATCTATAACAACAAAATCAGCTGTATCTGCTGGTCCACAAGCATTACCTTCGCAAGGTGTCTCACCGCCAGTGTCACCACCATCTCCATCATCTCCACCGCCATCATCACCCGCCCCATCGCCCTGCTCAGGGTTATTGTTATCAAAGGTCACACCTGGCGATAGCAAGTAATAATGCTGTGATTCCACCGGCATAGCACTGCCAAATAAAGTAAACAATTGCTCGGCCTTAATTTCCTGGCCACTGGCAAACCTAATGCGCGCAATAGTATTGGCTCGACTGAAGAACTGATATACGCTTATTTCACTTCCATCACGGCTGTTTACTAACACTAAATCATCACCGCTGCGGCGTAAATTCATGGCGATATCACTAAAGCCTACATCCGCACTGAATAAAATGGTGTTATCACCTTCATACGCCACTATTAGGTTTTTACCGCTGCCCAAGCCAAATTCCATATTTACTGCAGGGCCACGCGGTAGCAAAATATCGTTGCCAGCCAAACTTTGCATACGCAAAGTTCCAGTGCGGGCTATTAATATATCTGCTGAAGCAGTGCCGATTAATTCAATATCCGGCACTTGTGCCAAACTCAGCTGAGGCACCACTGCCGTTGCTGTCGGCGCAGCCAAACCAAAGGCGCCAAATAGCTGGTTGTTACTGATTTTCTGGCCATTAGTAAAGCGAAACTCGGCAATAGTGTTGCGGTATGAAAAGAAAAACTTAACTGTTAACGTCTGCCCTTCCTGACCAATACGCAATACAAGGTCATCGCCTGATTTCATTAAACCACCGGCTATATCGGAAAAGCCGATACCGGCACCAAATTCAACACTATTGGTTCCAGCCAATTCAAAAATGGTATCTCTACCACCCTCTTTGTTAACTAAGTAAACATTATTACCTATGCCACCAACAATAAAATCATCGCCGGCACCCGCCTCAATTTTGGCTGAATCTACTGCTGTCGCAATAAAATCATCACCGTCAGAGCCGACAATATGATTAATTTGAGTTGCGGCTACACTGCAGGCAAATAAAAATGTACCGACAGTACATAGCCATAACACCTTGTTAGCAGCCAGTTTAATTAACACTGACATGAATGTCCTTTATCAAGTTCACGGCCTTACCTGCTGGCTAATGCCTGCTGAAAATAGTATCCGCAGTAAAAATTTTGCCGATAGTAGTTACAAAAATTCACACTGTAAACAAATAAGTTTTATTTTTAGCAAGTAAAAACAATTAGCAATAAAAAAGCCGCTTAAAAGCGGCTTTTTTATTGCTAATTTATAACGTAAGTATTAGCTACTCTTCGTCGTCTTCCAATTCAAAATCGTCTTCGTCACCTTCAAAATAGGTGCCCCAACCATCGTATTCTACGCCATGTTTCTTGGCCAATGCTTCCAGCTTAATAGCGTCGGCAACTATCGGGGCTATTTCCAGCGATTGTTCGCGAATGGCATCGAATACCCAGGCGTTACCGCCATCTTCAAATTCTACTTCTTCAGCATCGGTGACTTCATAGCCTAGCTTAAATAGCTCTACGGCCAGCTTTTCCAGCTTGTTAAAGTCTTTATCATAAAAGTGATGCTCTACCGTATATTGCGCGTCCGGATCGCTACCGTCTTCTAACAATGCACTGATGGTATTTTCTGTAAATTCCTGCCAGTTTTCCATACTATTACTCTTTTAACGGGGTTTTGCTGGCAGTGTAGTCGTTGCCAAGTTCAGTATCAAGCAACTGAATTTGTGCGGCCATGTGTTGGCGGGTTTTTTCAGCAAACTGCCGCAGATTATCAGCCGGGCTTAGCGTAATCGGCGCCATCATCTGAATAATAACCTTGCCATTATTCCAGCGGTTTAGCTTAACTTGCTGGTGGGTAGTGCTCATACATACCGGCACCATTGCCACATTGGCCTCCAGTGCAATATGAAAGGCGCCCATTTTAAACGGCAGTAAGCCACGGCCGTAACTGCGGGTGCCTTCGGGAAACATCCATACTGACAGGTTTTTATGCGTAATACGCTCTGCGGCGGCTAACATGGTATTTAGCGCCTTATTTTTATTGTTGCGGTCGATCATAATATTACCGCTAAGCCAGTATAACTGGCCAAAAAACGGAATATATTTCAGGCTTTTTTTACCCATTGTTACGGTACCGGGCAAAACCGAGCCGCTCATCACAAATAAATCGAGGTTATTTTGATGATTGGCGATAAAGACATAAGGAGTATTCGCCGCAATGGCTGCATCGTGACGAATTTCAACACTAATGCCTAAAATCCAGGAAACCCGGCCATACCAGTGAGAAAACAACGCCACATTGTTGCGATGAAAAGGCCGCACCAGGCAAACTAAGATGCCCGCAATGGTGCTGCCAATAAAAAATAATACTAATAAAATTAAACGAACAACAGCAATCACCCTAACGCCCCTTCTGCATAGGCATAAAAGGGGGGCAGTATAACGGGTTTAATGGTCATTGCTGGTTTGATCACTGCTGTTTTCATCGACTACGCTATTACCAACCCCGCCCTGTTGCAACTGCACCTCGTCAATGCGTTGTAAACCACGCGGCAATTTATTACCACGCCGGCCCCGCTCGCCAATGTAGTGCTGTAAGTCAGCCGTTTTCAGGGTTAGTTTGCGCTTACCTGCTACCAGCGTTACACCGCCCTGCTCTGGTACTACCGCCAACTGACAAATATACTCTTCCCGGCTGGCCGCCCGGGCCGAGGGAATAGACATCAACTTATTGCCTTTACCCTTACTGAGTTTAGGTAATTCACTCACCGGGAACACCAGCATGCGGCCCTCATTAGAGATACACAACAGCAAATCTGTCTCTGGCTGTTTTACTACCAACGGTGGCAATACTTTCGCCCCTGCCGGCAGGCTCAGTAACGCTTTGCCGGCTTTGTTACGGCTGAGTAAATCGCTGTATTCCGCCACAAAACCATAGCCGGCATCACACGCCAGTAACAACGCCTGCTTTTCATCACCCAGCAACACATGGTCTACAGTTTCACCGGCGACAATAGTAAAGCGCCCACTTAATGGCTCGCCCTGGCCGCGGGCCGATGGCAATTCATGTGCTTCAGTGGCATAGCTGCGGCCACTAGAGTCGATAAACACCGCTAGCTGATTAGAGCGGCCACTGGCCATGGCTTTAAAGGCATCACCGGCTTTATAACTTAAGGAATTACCATCAACATCGTGGCCTTTGGCGCAGCGCACCCAGCCTTTTTCCGACAACACTACCGTTACCGACTCGCTTGGTAGCAGTTCTTTCTCACTCAGTGCTTTGGCTTCGCCGCGGGTGACGATGGGGCTACGACGCTCATCACCATACTTTTGCGCATCAGCCAGTAATTCATCACGAATAAGTTTGGTCAGCTTTTTCTCTGAGCCTAAAATGCTTTGCAGTTTATCGCGCTCTTTACTCAGCGCATCCTGCTCACCTCGAATTTTCATCTCTTCTAACTTGGCCAAATGGCGCAGCTTTAATTCCAAAATGGCTTCAGCCTGGCGGTCACTTAGCGCAAAGGCTTTAATCAGCTCTGGTTTGGGCTCATCATATGCACGGATGATGCGAATAACTTCGTCGATATTTAAAAAAGCGGTTAATAAACCTTCTAATACATGTAAGCGGTCGAGCACTTTATCTAAACGGTATTGCAGACGCCGGCGCACGGTGTCACGGCGAAAAATCAACCACTCAGTCAATATTTCTAGCAGGTTTTTAACCCGTGGCCGGTTATCCAGCCCCAAAATATTTAAATTAACCCGATAGCTGCGCTCTAAATCGGTGGTGGCAAATAAATGCTGCATCAATTGTTCAACATCTACCCGGTTTGAACGCGGTACTATCACAATCCGGGTGGGGTTTTCATGGTCTGACTCGTCGCGTAAGTCTGTTACCATCGGTAATTTTTTTGCCTGCATCTGGCCGGCAATTTGTTCCAGAATTTTTGAGCCGGACGTTTGATGCGGCAAAGCCGTTAACACTATGTCGCCGTCTTCCAGCTGATAAACAGCACGCATTTTTATACTGCCGCGGCCACTTTGATAAAGTGCCGCAATATCGGCTGCGGAGCTGATAATTTCAGCATCGGTAGGGTAATCCGGCCCTTTAACATACTGCATAACATCAGTAATAGTGCTTTGCGGGTTATCCAGCAACGCGGCGCAAGCGTTGGCTACTTCACGCACATTGTGCGGTGGAATATCAGTCGCCATGCCGACAGCAATACCGGTAATACCATTTAGCAGAATATGCGGTAAACGCGCCGGCAGTACTTTTGGCTCTTCTAAGGTACCGTCAAAATTTGGCGACCAGTCAGTGGTGCCTGCACCCAATTCTGATAATAGCACTTCGCTAAAGCGGGACAGCTTGGCTTCGGTATAACGCATTGCCGCAAACGATTTTGGATCGTCCGGTGCACCCCAGTTTCCCTGTCCGTCTACCAGCGGATAACGATAAGAAAAAGGCTGGGCCATTAACACCATTGCTTCATAACATGCCGAATCACCATGCGGGTGAAACTTACCCAGCACATCACCAACGGTACGGGCTGATTTTTTATACTTAGCCAGATGCGACAGGCCCAACTCTGACATGGCATAGATAATGCGCCGTTGTACCGGCTTTAGCCCATCACCAATATGCGGTAAAGCGCGGTCCATAATGACGTACATGGAATAGTTTAAGTAGGCTTCTTCAGTAAAGCGGCGCAGCGGTAACTGCTCAACACCGTCCTGGGATAACACCGTTTCTGTCATGCCGGTTCCTGTTTTATTAATATCAGTCGTTATAGCGGTTTAGGGTTGTCAGGGTAAGTCGGTTTTAGCCCGGGCGGCTTTAGCAGGCCGCCGGCTAAATTGCCACAACACTATACCCAGTAAAATTAACGTAAAGCACGCCAGAAAAGCCAGCCACAACAGCTGTATTTGGCGCTTACGCTCTACCTCCTGCAAGCGCAGAGCGTTTAACTCGTTTTCAGCTTCCAGTAAACTGGTGCGGACCTGTTGCCGCTCGCTGTCAAACTCCAGCCGCATATGTTCCAGCGCCAGCTCATTTTCTTTATTGCGTAACAATTGAAAACCATCAACAAACTGATAGAGGGCAACGTAGGCTTTTTGATATTGATCTTGTTGCGCCAGTAACTCAGCTCGCAGCAAGGTAATGGCCAACGCCACGTGGTCAGCCTGTTCAGCCGGCTGTTTTACCGCTTGTTCAGCCAGTATTACTTGTTGCATGGCCAGTGATGTCTGCGCTAAATCGCGGTAAATCAGTGCTTTTTCATAGTGATGCGACTGCACATGATAACTCGACTGCAACAGTGTTAAATATTGCTCTGCCTTTTCAATATAACCCAGCGCTTTTTCGGTGCGCCCCATTTCGGCGCTGGTAATCGCCAGCCCCAGATAAGCATGATACAGGTTTACGTTGTCATCAGCCGCCAAGCAAAGCTGTAACATCAGATAAAAGTGTGCTAGCGCCGGTTGATATTTTTCCTGATAGCTATAGGTGCGCGCCAAATTAAACAGTACCGCTATTTCGCTCTTCACCCAGCCTAATTGTTTGTATAAGCTCAACGCCCGCTGTAAAAACGCGACGGCATCGTCTTCAAATGCCAGTGAGGAATACATTAAGCCAAGTTGCGAATTCACCTCTGCTAATATTTCAGTATCTTGTAATAACTCTGCACGCTGATAAACCGCTTTTAACAAGGTAAGGGCTTGCTGGTCATCGTTTTGTTCACTAATAATTGCCGCCTGGTTAATCTGACCACGCAAAATCAGCTTTTCATTATCCAGCAAAGTGGCTAAGGCGGTACCCTGTTGGTAGTGGCGCAATGCCTCACTGTGCTGTAACTGCATTTCCAGGGCGTAACCCAGCTCGTACCATACTTCCACTTTTAAAGCCGATTCAGTGTCACTTAGCAATTCCAAGGCCTGACGGGCCGCTTGCTGTTGCTGCTGATGTTGGCCAAGCGCACTGTGTATAGCAGCTTGTTGACGCAACCAATAGGCTTTCACCTCGTCAGGCTGGTGGGTAAATTCACCCTGATGTTCAGTTAATATCAGCTGGCTTTGCTCTGGCGCGCTATGTTTCATGCTGTCCAGTTGTAACAACCACTGCGGGATATGCTGCGCTTGCACCAGTGAACTCAGGCTCAGCCCTAATAGCAAAAGTAAGTAATGGCAGGTTTTCTTCAAAATGGTTTCACACTCATAGTCAATAACTTAAGCAATGTAGCCGCCCGCGATATCTGTTAATTCTGTATTAGGCAATTAACGCCCGGTCGCCTTTTAATTCCAGCCAATCGCGCCGATCGGTAGCACGTTTTTTCGCCAGCAGCATGTCCATCATTTCCATCGTTTGGTCAATATCATCAATAGTTAATTGCACCAAACGACGGGTATTCGGGTCCATGGTGGTTTCACGCAATTGTAACGGGTTCATTTCACCCAGGCCTTTAAAACGTTGAACGTTCACTTTACCACGTTTTTTCTCAGCTTCAATCCGGTCCAGCACACCGTTTTTTTCATCTTCATCCAGCGCATAATACACGTCTTTACCAATATCAATCCGGTACAAAGGCGGCATGGCAACATAGACATGGCCAGCCGAAACTAAGGTACTGAAATGGCGCATAAATAAGGCACAAAGCAAGGTGGCAATGTGTAAACCATCGGAGTCAGCATCGGCCAGAATACACACTTTGCCGTAGCGCAGCCCCGATAAATCCTGGCTATCCGGATCGATACCAATTGCCACCGAAATATCGTGCACTTCTTGCGAGGCCAGAATTTGCCCAGACTCCACTTCCCAGGTATTTAAAATTTTACCGCGCAGCGGCATTACCGCTTGAAATTCGCGATCGCGTGCTTGTTTAGCACTGCCGCCGGCAGAATCGCCTTCTACTAAAAACAGCTCAGTGCGGTTAAGATCCTGTGCCGAGCAGTCGGTTAACTTTCCCGGTAGCGCCGGCCCTGAAGTGACCTTTTTACGGATGATCTTTTTAGCCGCTTTTAAGCGCTTTTGGGCGTTGTTAATACAAAAATCGGCCAGTGCTAAGGCAATATCGGTATGCTCATTCAGCCACAGGCTAAAGGCGTCTTTAACAATGCCGGAAACAAACGCCGCGCACTGGCGCGATGATAAACGCTCTTTGGTTTGCCCAGCGAATTGCGGATCTTGCATTTTAACGCTTAACACGTAACTGCAGCGATCCCAAACATCTTCAGGTGACAGTTTAATGCCACGCGGTAACAAGGTTCTAAATTCACAGAATTCACGCAACGCTTCTAATAAACCCTGACGTAAACCATTAACGTGTGTACCACCCTGCGCGGTAGGAATTAAATTGACATAGCTCTCGGTAATGAGCTCGCCACCTTCCGGTAGCCATAATAATGCCCACTCTACCGCTTCTTGTGAGCCCTTAAAATTGCCGACAAAAGGTTGCTCTGGCAAAGTAATATAATGTTGTACCGCTTCTGCTAGATAGTCACGGATACCCGCCTGATAACACCAGCTGTATTGCTGTTGGTTAAGTTTATCGTCAAATTTTACCGTTAGCCCCGGGCATAACACCGCTTTAGCTTTAAGCACATGTAACAGCCGGCTAACGGAAAATTTCGGTGAATCAAAATAAGATGGTGTTGGCCAGAAACGCAGCCGGGTACCGGTATTTCGTTTACCAACGGTACCGGTTATTGCTAGTTCACTGACTTTATTGCCATGCTCAAAGGCAATATCATAGACATTACCATCACGGCGAATACTGACATCTACCCGGCTCGACAGCGCATTAACCACTGAAATACCCACACCATGCAAACCACCGGAAAACTGGTAATTTTTATTAGAAAACTTACCGCCGGCATGTAACCGACACATAATTAGCTCAACACCAGATACGCCTTCTTCCGGGTGAATATCTACCGGCATGCCGCGGCCATTGTCGATCACTTCCACTGACTGATCATCGTGCAAAATAACCTGTACCAAATCAGCATGGCCAGCCAGCGCCTCATCGACACTGTTATCAATAACTTCCTGCGCCAGGTGATTGGGGCGGGTAGTGTCGGTGTACATTCCCGGGCGACGTTGCACTGGCTCTAACCCGGTTAAGACTTCAATCGATTCGGCGTTGTAAAGTTGTTCAGTCATAGTCTCGGTCTTGGTCTCAGTAATAGTTCCGGTAAAAATCCGGGCACGGGTCACGGCGTAATGGGCACTGCGGCTGGCCGTGGCTAGTGGTTAACGGCGTTGCGGTAATCTAACACTTCATCAGTGCTTTGCAACAGCACTAAATAGCCAGGTTGGTGTTAACTAACAGTAACCTTGGGGCAACAAACACCACTACGGCTAGCCGTTAGTGGCTTGAAACTGCCAGCTTACCTGACCCGCGTCGCTAAAAAACCACTGACAATACATGGGCCCACGGTCAATGGTTTGCCAGGCATGCTGCTGGCAAAACTGCACCGAACTAGCCGGACAACCAACTACACTGATCTGTTGGTGCTGCTTGCTATAAGCATGATGGCAATGCCCGTGCGCTACGCCTTTCACTCTGGGCTCTGCCGCCAGCAACTGCCAGAACGGCTCAGCATCTAACCAACCGTGCTTATCAATTGCACTGCCCAGTGGCAAGGGATGATGATGGCTGAATAACCAGAATTGTTCAGCCGAGCTGCTGGTAAAACGGCATAGCAGCTCGGTTTGTTTGGCGCGCTCAAAGCCGCCGGCCGGGGTATCGGTTTTGGTATCCAGCAGCATTAACTGCCAGGTTGCCAACTGCAGACTGGTTGCCGCCACAACCGGTGCCTGGCGGCATAGCCAGTCTAGATGCGCATAATCATCATGGTTACCAGGTAAAATTAACACCGGGCAGCGAACACATTGCAACAATTGAGCAAGCAACTGATAGGACTGAAAACTATGATCCTGACTTAAATCGCCACTAATAATAACTGCATCGGGTGGGTTAGCGTTATCAGCGGCAATAGCGAATAACGCTTGCTGCAAATAACGACCAGGCTTAATACCATTATAGTCACCATCGATATCCGCCAGTAAATGACAATCACTCAGCTGCACTATCTGATACCGTGCTTTGTGGGCCAGCGTTAATACCGTCACTATTTTACTACCTGCTCTGGCACAAGGTAACCTTGCTCGGTACACAGTTTAAGCCAGTCGGCTAACAGTTGATTAATTTGGCGCTTTTCATCTGGCTGCATCATCTGTGGATTAGGGTAAGGATAACGGGCAGCAAATTGGCGCTGCTTAGCCACCCGCACTACTTCAGCCAGTTGCGCGTCATGGTAAAGCTGTACGTCAAAGCTCGGTTTTAACAGCGGCGCGGTTGTCGCTAGCAGTTCTATTTTTAGCCGGGTGGTAAAAGGGCCACATTCCAGTACGGTCAACTGATAATGTTGCTGCTCGGTAATCGCAATAAGCCAATGCTCGCCCGGTGAAAATTGTTTCGGCAGTAAGCGGTTTAACCGCGCATAATTGCGCTCGCACAAACTCAAAAAATCAGGTAACTGCGGCTGATAGTGCCGCGGTTTAGTCAACAACATTATTACTCCAGGTACTTTGCACCTCAGTTAAATGTAAACTCAGCCACTGCAACGCAATAACTGTGGCGGCATTATTAATTTTACCCTCTGCCAGCAGCTGCATGGCCTGCTGACGTGGCAATAAATGTACTTTTATATCTTCATGCTCGGCTGCCAGCCCAAAGATACCAGGTACCACGGGCTGATTTAACCAACCAAGATATAACTGCACTTGCTCAGTCGCGCCGCCTGGGCTGGAAAAATAATTAAGCATAGGCCATAACGGACCAAGCTCCAGTCCGGCTTCCTCTATCGCCTCACGCCGGGCAGTCTGCTCTGCGCTTTGATTATGATCTATCATTCCGGCAATAATTTCCAGTAACCAGGGGCTACCACTGGCGCCAACCGCCCCTATCCGAAACTGTTCAATTAATAGCAACTCATCGGTTTGTGGGTTATACGGCAGTACTGCAACCGCATGGCCGCGCTCAAATATCTCCCGGACCATGGGTTTACTCCATCCACCGGCAAATAACTTATGCTTTAATTGACAGCGTTCTATCCGGAAGAAACCCTGAAAAACCGTGGTTTTATCGATTATTTCTACATCTTGCTCAGCAAATGAGGGATAATCGCTATTCTTGAATTCAGACATGTCTGCTCTCACATTTTGTTACACTCTTAAGGGTAACTTTACGGTTTAATTCTGACGTAGTTTACCGTATCAGGTTATCATTTGGGCAGTTTCCTTTTAAGCCAAGACGTGGTGATTATGAAAAAAACTCTTTTAAGTACGTTAATGCTGTCTTCTTTAGCGGTGTTTAGTGTTAGCTCAATGGCAGATAACCTTGCTGCAGTTTATCAGTTAGCCACCCAGAAAGATCCGCAACTACTTAGAGCAATGGCGGTGCGCGATGCAGCCAAGCAACGCATAGATATTTCTAAAGCCAGCTTACTACCGCAAATAAATTTAACCGCTGGCTATAATAATCAAATAATTGAACGCCAAACCTTTATCGGCGATGACTTGGTTACCCTTGAAAGTGATACCACAGGTTGGAGTGCCCAAGTTGCCCTCAGCCAGTCAATATTCGACTGGACCAACTGGAAAAACCTAAACACAGCAGAAAAACGGGCGATGCAAAGCCAGACTATTTTGGATGCTGAAGCACAGGGTTTAATTGTTCGGGTCTCGCAAAATTACTTTAACGTGTTAAAAGCGGTCGACGATTTAGGCTTTGCCGGTGCCGAAAAACGCGCCATTGAGCGCCAGTTAGAACAAACTAAACAACGCTTTGCCGTGGGGTTAATCGCCATTACCGATGTACATGAAGCCCAGGCCCAGTTCGATAGCGCAGTTGCGCGGGAAATTGCTGCTCAAAATATGCTGGAAACCGCCCGCGAAACGCTGCGTGAAATTACCGGCCAATACCACAGCGAGCTAGCCAGTTTAGACACCAGTAAATTTGAAACAGTGCGGCCATCACCCGCTACTGCTGATGCCTGGGTAACGCTAGCAGAAGAGCTGAACCTGAATATCAAAGCGAATAAACTGGCGCTGGACGTTGCTCAAAATGATATTGAGAACGCCAAAGCGGGCCACTACCCAACATTAAGCCTGGATGCGAGCTATGGCACTGGCGATACAAAATCGACAAACACCTTTAGTGGCATTTCCCAAAAGGGTAATCCGCCACGGCTTGATAACCAGCAAATTGGCCTGAACTTACGGGTACCTCTTTATAGTGGCGGTGCCACCACCGCAGCAACAGACGTAGCACGCGCTAACTATGTGGCCGCCAGTCAGGATTTAGAGCAAAGCTATCGCACTGCCGTGCGCCAGGTTCGGGTGTCTTTTAACGATATTAACGCCAATATCTCAACTATTCGGGCATTAGAGCAAGCGGTTATTTCAGCTGAAAGCGCGCTAAATGCTACTGAAGCCGGCTTTGAAGTCGGTACTCGCACCATCGTTGATGTATTGCAAAGTACCCGCAATTTGTTTGAAGCCCGCCGTAATTTATCGGGTGCCCGCTATAACTATGTTATTGCAATATTGTCACTAAAACAGGCGGCAGGTAACCTGTCTGAACAAGACTTGCTGGCGATTAATCAGGCACTTATTAATTAAATTTGCCGAAGGTTCACCGCCGCTGCGGTGAACCTCCTACCAGTTTTGCCTTTCCTGAGCGTTTTTTTTCGTTACAATAGCCACATTGTTTATTATCGAGATAGCCATTGTGGTTAATGCCCCCCGTTTTAGCTGGCGATTTTTACTACCTCAATATTGGTTATTATGGCTGGGTGTTGGCTTGATGTGGCTTATTAGCTGGTTACCTTATCGGCTGTTAATGCTGCTAGGCAGCGCTGTTGGCCGTTTGTTATATCAGCTGATGAGTTCACGGCGTAACGTGGCTAAGCGTAATATCGAACTGTGTTTTCCTGAAATGCCGGCAGCCGAGCAGCAGAGGCTACTTAAAGCCAACTTCGCCGAGTCTGGCAAGGCGCTATTTGAAACGATTATTGGCTGGTGGTGGCCAAACTGGCGCATCCGTAAGCTGGCACATTTTAAGGGTTATCAGCATATCGAAGCCGCGATGGCACAGGGCAAAGGAGTGTTGCTGTTAGCGGCGCATTTTCTACATCTGGAAGCGGCATGCCGGGTGTTTGGCTTAACCCATCCCAGTGTTGGTTTTTACCGGCCACACAATAACCTGCTAATGGACTATTTACAGTACCATGGCCGCAGCCGAGCCAATAAATATATGATTGGAAAGCGCGATGTAAAAGGGTTAATTCAGGCGTTAAACCAACAGGAAGTATGCTTTTATTTGCCCGATCAGGATTATGGCCGCAGCCGCGCCGAATTTGTGCCTTTTTTTGCCGTGGCAGACACGGCCAGCACCACCGGCACCTTGCTATTTGCCAATGCCGCAAACTGTGTGGTAATCCCCGTCTATACTTATCGCTTACCCGGTTTTAAAGGTTATCAGGTAGACGTGCTACCGGCTTTTAAGCATTTCCCTAGTGGCGATGACAAAGCCGATGTAACCCGGGTTAATCAATGGGTAGAGCAGGCGGTGTTGTATCATCCAGAGCAATATATGTGGTTACATCGCCGCTTTAAAACCCGGCCTTTACCAGATGATCCGTCGCTGTATAAAGCCGCGACCACAACCAGGCCAGAGGGGAGTAAATAACGATGTGGTTTTGGCTTCGTACCATACTAATACTTGGGTTACTGCTAGCTGGTGGCTACTTTTTACTGACAAAATCTGAGCTGCTCATAAAAAAAGAAACCATGAACACCGCAGCCCGCGGTTTTAGTGAGTTTTACAGTAAAATTCGCGGCAATCGGCCTGGCAGTGAACAAAGCGACTTTCATATTACCTTGCCCGACTCCAGCGGCCTGCTTAGCCGGGATCTGGCACAACGCGGCCGCGACGTATTGCCCGCGCCAGCTAATTGGCAAGGTCTGGTTACTGACCGCCGCTTTCGGGCCGGTGACAGTTTAAAAACCAGCTTAAGCAATTATGCCCGCAGCGAGGGCATAGAGTTGTACTGGACCTTACCGCGGGATTATCTGGTAAAGCAGTATTTTCAAACCGACAGCACGTTACTGGGTACCATTTTCGAGGTTGGAAACGCCATCGCACCAGATTTTGCTGAACCAGTGCTGACTTTTTTCTGCCCCAACCAACGAGCGGCGGTAATCACCAATCGATTAACTCCCTATTTACAAGAACATTGTCAGCCTATTCGCGGCAGTTAATCTGCACCAAATAATTGTTGCCACACTTGCTGTACCGTAGCCCGGGCTTCCGCCAAGCGGCTTTCAGTTGGCACCCGGGCTGGCGCCAATGTCAAACGATGGCCCAGGCCACGTAATAACTGGTACGCGTGCTGTAAGTCTTCTGCCTGCTGCTTTTCAAGTAAACCTGCCGCTGCAGCGGCATCGAGGATCCGTATATTGTCGCTATAACGGTACAATGCCGGACATGCTCTGCCATGCGCCAACACCAGATACTGGCTAATAAATTCCAGGTCAACAATACCACCTAAGCTATGTTTAACATCATCCTCCGCGCTACCATGGTGGCTACGCAGTTTCAGGCGCATCGCCGTTACCTCTAACCGTAATTGCTGCTGGTCTCGAACTTGTTCAATAATGCCAGTGCGAATGGCATGAAACAGCGCCGCCATGCGGGTAGAGCCAATAATTAACCTTGCACGAACCAGCGCCTGATGCTCCCAGGTCCAGGCTTCATTCTGTAAATACTGCTGATAGGTATTGATATGAATGGCCAACAAACCAGAATTACCAGACGGCCTAAGCCGGGTATCAATGTCATACAACACGCCGCTGTTGGTGCGGGTGGTCGCTAAATGCAAAACGCGCTGCGCCAGCTTTAAATAAAACTGCCGTGAGTCTATGGCTTTATTTCCGTTGGTACTGGCCAGACTGTCGCAATCGTGTAGAAATACCAGATCGAGATCTGAGCCATACCCAAGCTCTAGTCCACCCATTTTGCCATAGGCGATAACCGCAAAACCACGATCCGTATCGTTGGCACCCTCTGGCAAACCATAGCGTTCAGTCATTTGCTGCCAGGCTAACGTGACAACCTGTTCCAGCACCACTTCAGCTAACCAGGTTAAGTGGTCACTGACTTGCATAAGCGGTAATACACCACTGATATCGGCGGCGGCAATGCGTAACTGTTGCGCTTGTTTATATTGGCGCAGTGTTTCCATTAACAGTTCTAAATCATCTTCTGGCACCCGTAATAAATACTGGCGCAACCGATCCTGATAATCCGCTTTATTAGCAACCTGATATAATTGCTCCGGGTCAATCAGCTCGTCAAGCAGCATTGGATAACGCGCCAGCTGCTCGGCCAGCCAGCCACTTTGGGTACATAACAACACCAACTGTTGCAATGCCAGCGGGTTTTCATACAGTAGTTCTAAATAGGCAGTGCGGGTCATAATTTGTCGAAACACGCCCAGCACCCGGCCCAACACCAGTGTTTCAGCCTGCTCGGTCTGCAATAAATGCAGTAAAATAGGCATTAATTTCGTTAAAAACTCATGGCCACGCGGCCCAACACTGCGCTTTTGGCAATCTTGTCGAAATACCTGCAGTTGTTCGATCAGACTAATAGCCGCGTCTGTCGGTAGCCAGTCTAGTTGCTCAGCCAACTCAGCTGGCGGCAACTGACTGCCCCACAATAAACGACCAACCCCTAGCTCTTCTTGCTCGGGGCTGTCTTCATGATCAATAACTTGCTTAAACTGCTGATGCACTCGCGCCATTGTGTCGGCGATTTGCCGCTGTAAAATTGACCACTCATTGATGTTTAAACATGCCAACAACTGCTGCCTACCAGTATCATCTGCTGGCAGTGTTTGTGTTTGCTTGTCATCAACACCTTGTAAAGCCTGCTCTACCCGGCGTAACAGTAGGTAATCGGTTTTAAGTTCATTGGCCTGGCCGGCAGTTAGCATCTCGTGCTGCACTAACCCCTCTAAAGCCACTAACAGACTTTGTTGTTGTAGTTGCGGGATCCGACCTCCTCGAATGAGTTGCAGGGTTTGCACCACAAACTCAACTTCGCGAATGCCACCGGCACCCAATTTAATGTTATCTACCCGATTGCGGCGGCGGTTTTCCTGCTCAATC
Organism: Arsukibacterium sp. MJ3; assembly: GCF_000987765.1. GTDB lineage: Bacteria > Pseudomonadota > Gammaproteobacteria > Enterobacterales > Alteromonadaceae > Alishewanella. The sequence goes on along the minus strand of NZ_LAHP01000002.1, from coordinate 294,871 downwards.
AATTGCTTCATTCGTCGCAGCGATTCAATCGCTGAAAAATCAATATAACGGCGGTAAATAAAGGGTTTTAATAGCTGATAAAGTTCACGGCTATGCGGTTGTTCCGGATTAATTACCCGGGCTTTTAACAGAGCATATCGCTCCCAGTCACGCCCTTGCTCCTGGTAATAATCTTCTAGTGCGGCGAAGCTAAGCGCTAAAGGTCCACTATCGCCAAACGGTCGTAAGCGCATATCAACCCGATAAACAAAGCCGTCAGCACTAGCCTGATGTAGAGCAGCAATGAGCTTTTGGCCCACTTTAGTAAAAAACTGCTGATGCTCCAGCGGCCGGCGGCCACCGCGCGTTTCGCCGTGCCCGGGGTAGGTAAAAATAAGATCAATATCAGAAGAGAAATTAAGCTCGCCACCACCGAGTTTCCCCATCCCAAGAATAAGCAGTGGCATGGCGTGCCCATACTGATCGAAAGGCGTACCACTTTGCTCTTGCTGCAGCTGATAAGCCCAACGATAGGCACTGTTAATTAAACAGTCAGCCAGAGCTGATACCCGGCACAAATTTTCTGCAGTGGTTTGCAGCTGGTAAATATCGGCGGCAAGCAGTAGACACAATGCGCGGTTACGATAGCGGCGCAAACGTTGAAACACCGCAGCCTCATCCGCTGGATCAACCTCGGTTAAGGGATCTTGCCACGGCTGTGTTAATTGTTCGGTCAACCGGGTTTTATTCAGCAGCACGTCAATTAAATCGGTTTGTTGACACAAGGTACGGCCTAAAAACAAACTGGCTTTTAGTAAACCGATGAGCTGGTGCTGCTGCTCAGCATTTAGTTCAGCGGTATTAAGCTGGCTGTAGTGTTGTTGCCAGTAACTGTCAATGCTACTCATAACCTCTCCTGGCTGAACATTACGCGTGGCCGGCAACACTTTGCTGGAATAATAACTGCGCCAATGCCAACAATAACTGGTTGTAAGCCGTTTGCTCAAATACCACTACGCCTTGCTGCAAGTTGCTCGCCAAGGCCGCTGCATCACTGCTGAGCGCTGAATACTGCAGTGAAGCCAACTCGGCGCTAAGGGCCTGTAGATAATGCTGGGCCTTAGTAAGCTCGGCCAAACCATGGCTTAATATACCGTCTGCCATAACCCGGCGATAATACAATGCCTCGGTACACTGCAACGCCGCCAGATTAGCAATCAGCCCCTGTTGCTCAGACAATGGTGGCGTAAGTTGCTGCTGATTAGCCAGCAAATAACCGCGGGCAGCTTTACTAAGCCAGCCGGTGCGCAGTGTTAGTTTGGCAATTAACTGTTTAGCCACTAAAAATAAAGCGGCCGCTGCACCACTAATTAGCTCAAGCTCCAGCTCGGCAATCGGTTCACTGTTGTTACCTGCCGCTACCCTACCGCTGTCGTATACCACGTCAAGTTCACTACCATGACAGCTAAGCTGCCAGCTATGACGAATAAAATCGGTGCGAAATATCTCGGTCAACTGCTGCTGTAACAGCACAATATCGGTATGTTCAGGCCATATTGTCGGCGGAAAAGCGGCTAAATCTGGCACGATACCGGATACGGGCAAATTAAATTCAGGTCGGGCTTGCAACGCACCATGTTGCTGACCGGCTAACTTAATGGTTTGCTCAAACTGCCCTTTTTTTTGTCGGGTGCGCAGGCCCATGTCATGGCGGCGGAACCAATTATCAGGCGTATCATAATAAGCATTCAGTAATGCGGTCTGGCCAGCATGGCGTATCTCGCCACATTCAGCCAGTAATGCCTGCAGACTTTCGCCGGGCGGTTGCGCCAATAAAAACTTTAATTCCAACTCCAAAACCATGTCAGGTTATCCTTAGTAGTAGGCCATAAGCCGTTCAGCAACTTTTTTACACTTGTCAACTTGCTAACAACTCCCTATCATCCGAAGTATTATGTTAGTGCCTGCTCAAGCGTAACAGCTGATCAGATTGGATTAGGATACCTATGTTTAGATTATTTCGCAGCTCCGTTCCCCGGTTATTTTTGTTACCTGCTTTGTTACTAGCGCTAAGCTGGCCTGCTGCATCCCAACAAAGTGATGTCGAAAAACCCGCTTACATTAGCGACGCATTGTTTGTTTACTTGCATTCGGGTCCTGGTAATCAATACCGGATTGTCGGTACCATCAATGCCGGTCAGGCGATTACCTTTATCAGTGAAGACAGTGATAGCGGCTATACGCAAATTCGCTATGAAGACGATAAAATCGGCTGGTTACCAAAAGAATATGTCAGCGACAGCCCAGGACTTGTTAGCCAGCAAGAGACGCTAATGGAACGCTTGAATAGCCAGCTTGAGCAATTACAACAGCTTGATCAGCAACGAGAGAATTTAAGCAGTCAGCTCGATGCCGCCATTGTTGAACGTGAAAACGCTTTGGAACAACTGGCTCAAGCTAACCGCAGCTACGAGCAGCTTAAAACCCAATTGGATGTTACTAATAGCAGTATTTGGCAAAACCCAATGGTTATTGGTTCAGCTATTTTATTAATTGGGCTTATTTTTGGTTTACTGTTACCCGCATTATGGCCAAAACGACGCGACAGTGAGCGTTGGATGTAAACGCCCTCCGCTATCCCAGGCTGTCATTGGCTTTCAATGGCAGCCCTGTATCGCGCTTTACCTGCTCAATCACTACATAAGTATGGTTTTTTACCACCCCTGGTAAGTCGACAATTTGTTCCAAAATAATCCGGTAAGCATCCATATTTGGCAGGCGTAGTTTTAACAGGTAATCAAAACCACCTGCTACCATATGGCATTCAACAACATGTGGCACTTTTAATACTTCGTCTTTAAAACGGTCAAATACCGCGCTGGTGGTATTATCGAGGGTAATTTCAATAAATACTGTGGTACCGAAACCCAACTTACCCGCATTTAAGCGGGCGCCATACCCCTCAATATAACCATCTTTCTCTAGTCGCTTAACCCTGTCGATGCATGGGCTAGCACTGAGATTAACTTTTTTTGCTAAATCGACATTGGCAATACGCCCTTCTTTTTGCAGAGTATCGAGAATATTTAGGTCAATCCGATCCAGTGTTTTTTGTTTTAATGGCAACGTCATCATAAGTATTCTGGTTGAGCCGCTAATAATATAATTATATACCGTTAATGCTGAAAAATAACCAACTGTAATAGCAGGCAATTTGTAACAAACAAAGTCTGCACTATTGCTAGCTTTTGCTATGCTTTATCCTGAGTGTAAATGGCTGACGACTTATTCTTCTAACCGCAAAATAACCGCCTTTGGTCGAGGCGTTAACGTCAGGTTAAGTAATTTAAGCGTACACTAAATAACTTTTGTAAATACAGGTGCAAGCTGACAATCGGATGACATATCAAAAAATCTCCGTTACTGAACTACAACCCGGCAGTTATGTCGTTGAAGTGTTAGAACAACACGGTGACGTTATTGTTAAGCATGCTGGCTGGGTCCGCAACCCGCAAGCTATTGCCCTGTTAAAAGCTAAAGGGGTGTTAACGGTACTTACTGATCCAGCGCGGTTTTTAGCCAGTGAACACACCACTGCCGTGCCTGCTTCTGCTGCAAAAGTAAGTGCAGACAGTCCAGAGACAGAGCTTAACCCGGTACGGCATTTATTTGCTGACGAATGGCCGCGGGCAGAAAAGGCCTTATTACAAAGCCAGCAGGTACAGCAACTGGTATTGGACGCTACTCGTAACCAACAGCCTATCGATTTAACCCTGGTACATGAAGTTAGTGCCGGTTTATCTGACTCGGTTAGTCGTAACAAGGACGTATTATTATGCCTAACCCGGATAGCGGAGCAAAGCGACAGCTTATTGCAGCACAGTGTTAATTGTGCGGTGTACATTGCCGCTTACGCTAAGTTTATTAATTTACCCGCCGATCGAACAAAAACATTAATTACTGCGGCACTGCTGCACGATGTGGGTAAAGCGCTGAAACCTGAACAAATGAACCAGCCTGATGCCGCTGCCATTGGCACCAGTCTGGCCGCACTGCAGCGAAATAAAGAGCTTGCCGGGCAGGTGTCGTTATGGATAAGCCAGCATTGTGCTTTACTTGATGGTAGCGGCTCACCACCTATTAAGGCACCGCAAATAGCCAAAGGCAGTCAAATGCTGGCGATTGTTAATCAGTATGAAAAGCTAACTAACCCGGCCAATAGTAACCAGAGCCCACTGGCGGCATCACGTTTTTTGCTCGGTATGACGCCGTTACAATTAGATACTGAGTTGTTGCAGCTATTTATAAAGTGTATTGGTATTTACCCACCAGGCACCGTAGTAAAGCTGACCACAGGCAAGCTGGCATTGGTGTTGGAAAACAACCAAAAAAAACCCACCCAACCCAAAGTAAAATTGTTTTACCATAGCGCTCACCAACACCATATTACACCAAAAATAATGGATTTATCCCGCCAACAGGAAGAGCATATTGAAGGTTGCGTAGATTTAAAAAAATATGGTCTGGATGTCCGTAATTATTTATAAAACACCCGCTTAAAACAGCTTTTTTGTCTGGTCAATCTTATTACAATACCAATACCTTACAGCAACTAACGCTGCAACCAGTCGGTTAGCGCGGGCATGCTGAATATTTCAGTGCCCATTTCCAGTAACACAAATTGTGGGGTAATTTCTTTTAAACGAACATCAGCAGTAACCCATTGCCCTTCCTGTAAGCTTTTACCATTTACTTTTACCCAACGTTGCTGGCGTTGGGTAGCATAGACATGTGCTTCAAAGCGTAAGTCAGGTATTTTTTGCTGTAATTGTGGTGCTAATTCACTGATATCTCTAGCCGGGGCCAGTTTATTGCGTGGTGGTGAGCTGGTCCGTCCGGTTTCACTAGCTGCCAGTGCAGAGGCAAAACGCTGTCGCAGTTCATCTGACACCACAACCGGTGGCGGGACTGCAGGCTCATTTTCTGTTGTTGTTACCGGTTTGGCAACAACCTTAGTCTGCAACGGACTGGTTGCAGAGCCTGCGGTAACACTAATAATTTTTTGTTCAGGTTCAAAAATTTCTTGTGGTGTAGTTAGTACTGTTGGCACCGTTAACCGCTCAGTTGTAATGCCAGTACGGGTTAGCGCCGCAACAATACTGGCACTATCGGCTATCTCTGGTGCAGATTGTATTTGCAGGTTTGTTGGTGCAGGTATTGCGTTGTCAGCTAACCACCACATTGCCAACGTAAAGCCCAGCAATAATGCCAGACAAAACCCCAATAACATCGCCAGATTACGCCAGCCATTATTGTTATTTTTAACAACCAACGTTGGTGCAGGATCGACTTGCTTTTTTAGTGCATCCATTAAAATTGACATACCTAACCCTGCAGCAGTGGCAACAATGCAATCGCCAGTAGAAAGCCAAGCACTATACCAGCGCCGGTCAGTAACGGCCAGAACCAAACGGGTAAGGCGGTCTGTGGCATGCGCCCGGCGGTTTTCTGGCTACGCGGCAGTACTTCGCTGGCAGCACGTTGCACTTGTGCAACGTCCACCAATGGTTTTTGTAAGCTATAGGCGGCTAACATGGCGCGGTCGGCCAGCAAATTTAACAGCCGCGGTATGCCACCGCTGTGCTGGTAAAGCGCCGTAACCGCTTTATTGCTAAACACAGGCCTGCTGCACCCAGCTACCTGCAAGCGATACTTCAGGTAATGTTGCACTTCATTTAAATCCAGTGGCAGAAGGTGGTAGCGAGCAGTTATGCGCTGTGCCAGCTGACGCAGGTCATTGCGTTGCAATAACTGTTGTAGTTCTGGCTGGCCAATTAATATAACTTGCAGCAATTTTTTAGTATTGGTCTCAAGATTCGTCAATAAGCGCAGTTGCTCCAACACCACCGGTTGCAGATGCTGCGCTTCATCAATGATCAGAATGGTTTTTTTACCTGCCTGATGGTTTTTTTGCAGCCGCTGGGTAATTTTATCACCCAGCAGTTTTAAACTGGCATCGGCTTTTTTATAACGAATTTTTAATTCGTCACAAATGGCGGCCAATAGTTCCAGCTCAGACAACGTTGGGTTTAAAATAAAGGCGACATCGGTACTGCTGTCAAGCTCTTGTAATAGTGAGCGCGACACAGTGGTTTTGCCGGTACCTACCTCACCTGTTAGCAAGACAAAACCGCCAGCATCACCCAGCCCGTAGCGTAGGTGCGCTAACGCTTCGGTGTGCCTGGCGCCCAGATACATAAAATCTGGATTGGGCGCGATGGAAAAAGGGGGACTGGTTAAACCGAAAAAACCGGTATACATCAAAGCATCCTGCGTTAATAGCGCTGCAAATTAGACTGACGACGCTATAATGGCAAAAAATAAGCAATCAGGAAAGCCTGTGCAAATTTATCTTGTTGGTGGTGCCGTGCGGGATCAACTATTAGGTTACCCCTTTCACGAGCATGATTGGGTGGTGGTAGGTGCAACACCGGCGCAAATGCTGGCCGCAGGCTATCAGCAAGTTGGCAAAGATTTCCCGGTGTTTTTACACCCAAAAACCAAAGAAGAATATGCGTTAGCCCGCACAGAACGTAAAAATGGCCAAGGTTACACTGGTTTTGCGGTATACGCCGCAGCCGATGTAACGCTGGAGCAAGATTTACAGCGGCGCGACCTTACTATTAATGCCATAGCCCAGGATAGCGACGGTGGTTATATAGACCCATACGGCGGTAGGGCTGATATTGAACACAGGTTACTGCGCCATGTTTCCAGCGCGTTTGCTGAGGATCCGCTTCGGGTGTTACGGGTAGCCCGGTTTTATGCCCGTTACGCCCATTTGGGCTTTAGGGTAGCCAGTGAAACGCTGGCGCTAATGCGCAAATTAAGCAACAGTGGCGAACTACTAACCTTAAGCCCTGAGCGGATATGGCAAGAAACGGCTAAAGCGCTCGGCAGCGTTCAGCCTCAGGCATATATCAGCTTATTACACCAAACTGGCGCTTTGCAGCAACTCATACCAGAGCTCGATGCATTATGGGGTGTACCTCAACCTGAAAAATGGCATCCGGAAATAGATACCGGCATACATACCCTGCTAGTATTACAACAAGCGGCAGCATTATCACCGCGCCTCGATATTCGCTTTGCGGCGCTGGTGCACGATGTAGGCAAAGGCGTAACCAAAACTAAATTATTGCCCGCCCATCACGGCCATGAATATACTGGCCTTGAGTTGATTAAACAGCTTTGCCAGCGACTGCGGGTGCCCAACGATTGTTGCGAGTTAGCCTTGTTAGTCTGTGAATATCATCAGCTAGTACACAAAGCCCAAGAGTTAAAACCAGCAACGATATTAAAAGTGTTTAATGCCATCGATGTATGGCGTAAACCGCAGCGGCTCATTGACATTCTGCTGTGCTGTACAGCCGATTTACGTGGGCGCACCGGCTTCGAGCACGCCGACTACCCACAGGCGGCTTATCTGCAGCAGTTGGCAGAGGCAGCCAAAGCCGTTAATGTGCGCGACATTGTCGCCAAAGGCCTGCAAGGTGAGGCCATTGGCGCTGAATTACAACGCGCTCGTTTACGCGCCATAAGTATTGCCAAAACAGCGTGGCAAACAGTTTAACCGGCAAACCAGCCAAGAAAAATCAATAAGCCTACGCCTAAAAGTAGCCGGTAAATAACAAAAGGCAACATGCCCATCCGGCTAATTATTTTCAGAAAAAAGTGAATACAGATTAACGCGCTAATAAAAGCTAAACCCATTCCCAGAAAAATAGCGTGTAAATCAAAACGCTCTGGCTCAGAGAGTAATTTACTGGCCTGATAGCCACCGCTTAACACAATGATCGGGATTGATAATAAAAATGAGAAACGGGCAGCGCTCACTTTATCTAACCCCAATAGCATAGCGGCCGTCATCGTGATACCAGAGCGTGACGTGCCCGGGATTAATGATATGGCTTGCGCCACCCCGATAAACAGTGCCTGTTGCCAGCTAAGTTGCTCCATGCTCTGCTGCTGTTTCGCCGTAGCGTCGGCCCACCACAGCACCAAACCAAACACGATGGTCGTTATTGCCAGTACCCAGGGTGAACGTAAATACGTTTCTATATAATCTGCCGCCAGCAAACCGGCTAAGGCGGCGGGGATAGTTGCCAGAATAATCCACCAGGCCAATTTACTGTCAGTACTATGCTGCCCCCCCAAGCTTTGCACCCACCCTACCGTCAACCGGCCAATGTCCTGGCGGAAAAACAGCATTACTGCCAGCAGAGTGCCCACATGAACGGCTACATCAAAAGCAATGCCCTGATCTTGCCAACCAAAAATAGCCGAGGGTAAAATTAAATGTGCTGATGAAGAAATAGGTAAAAATTCTGTGACACCTTGCAGGATGGCTAAAATAATAACTTCCAATGTACTCAATTACATTCACTCCAATTAAATGGCACCGGCCAGATTTTTTGTTTGTTTTTAGGATAATTTTGCCACAACTCTGCATAGCTTAGCCCGGTAAGCGGATGAATATTCTGTGGCGCTAATTCAGCCATAGGCCATAATACAAACGCATTTTCGGTAATTTCACCTCGGGGCAGTATTATGGGTTGCTGACACGTTAACTGATCATACGTCAGTAAGTCTAAATCCAGTGTGCGGCCACAGAATTTCTCCGCCCCTCGAATGCGGCCATGGCGATCTTCAATTTGCTTTAAGGCCTGCACACAATCAGCAACAGACAGCTCGGTTTCGGTGGCGGCCACAAGATTGTAAAAGGCATCGCCGTTAAACCCTACCGCATCACTTTCATATACCGATGACAGCTGCAACGCACCAAAATGTTGCTGCAAAGACAACACCCCCGAACGTACATAGTGATCGCGATCCGTATTGCTGCCAATGCTAATGAAAATACGCGACATTAGACGCTCCGCCGCGGTGGGCGGATGTCGTTAGCACTGCGCACAATATGTACTCCAACGGTCAGAGCCTGAGCCACCGCGCCAGGTTTACTTACCGTCACTTCTACTTTACTGGTGGCAAAGTCGGTTAACAGCATTTGCGCCACGCGTTCAGCCACTGTCTCAATCAGCTCTATAGGCTGGGCAGTAATCAGTGCCGTAACCTTTTCAGCAATAACGGCATAATCCAGAGTCAACCCAATATCATCTGTAGCAGCAGCGCGCTGGTTGTCGGTTGTCAGGGTTAAATCAAGCAGCAGACGCTGCAAAATAGATTTTTCCCAGTCGTAAACGCCAATAACGGTATCGACTTGTAGCTGTTTTATAAAAACTATGTCCATTCAGTTAAATCCGGATTGCGTTATTTTTCGTTTCAGGTAGGCTGGTTGTACAGGTAAAAGCAACCAAGCCTTTAATCTACTGCTCTAAAAGCAGGCCATAATCTTATCGTAAAAACTGGTGCTGAGGAACCGTCGAAATGACTCTGCTGATTGTTATTATGATGTGCGCCGCCTATTTACTGGGCTCGGTGTCGTCGGCAGTGCTGGTATGCCAGTTATTTCATATTCCCGACCCCCGCTTTAATGGCTCGGGTAACCCGGGAGCAACCAATGTACTGCGTTTGGGTGGTAAATTACCGGCGGTGTTGGTGTTAGTGTTCGATATTTTAAAAGGCACTATCCCGGTCTGGGGTTCTTATTTTCTGCAAATTGAACCGCTTTGGCTCGGTGCCATCGCCATTTGTGCCTGCCTCGGCCATATTTACCCGATATTTTTTGGCTTTAAAGGCGGTAAAGCGGTTGCAACGGCTATTGGCGCCATGATGCCAATTGGCCTTGATTTAGCCGGACTGTTAATTGCCAGTTGGGTGTTACTGGTAGCACTTAGCGGTTACTCCTCACTCGCAGCTATTATCACTGTCGCGCTGGCACCGCTATTTACCTGGTGGATTAAACCGTTATATACCCTGCCAGTGTTAATGTTGAGCATTCTGATTATTGTGCGCCATCGCCAGAATATTGTGCGGTTATATCAGGGTAAAGAAAGTAAAGTGTGGGATAAAAGTAAGCGCATTCGCGAATAAACTACACCGCAGGTAAATCTTGCATTGGCCAGCGTGGGGTTACGCCAATGGTTAAATCTTGCTGCTGGCCAGCATGTAAACGCTTATAGCCGGCAAAGGCAATCATGGCGCCGTTGTCAGTACAAAATTCTTTACGAGGATAATACACTGCCCCGCCCCGGCGTGTTAGCAGCACCGCTAACTGTTCGCGCAATGAGATATTGGCGCTAACACCACCGGCAATAACCAGTCGCTGATAACCGGTTTGCTCTAATGCTCGCTCGCATTTAATCACTAAGGTATCCACTACTGCCTGTTGAAACGACGCGGCGATATCCGCTTGCACTTGCGCAGCATTACCTTCTTTGGCAATAACATTAGCGGCAGAGGTTTTCAGGCCACTAAAACTAAAATCCAACCCTGGCCGATCGGTCATGGGCCTTGGGAACTTATACCTTTTACTGTCACCCGCTTGCGCCAGTTTGGCCAATAGTGGGCCACCAGGATAATCCAGCCCCATTAACTTGGCCGTTTTGTCAAAGGCTTCACCGGCGGCATCATCTATCGATTCGCCTAAAAGCTGATAACGTCCAATGCCTTCTACCCCAACGAGTTGGGTATGGCCGCCAGACACTAATAACGCCAAAAACGGAAACGCTGGCGGGTGTTCTTCCAGCATGGGGGCCAACAAATGGCCTTCCATATGATGTACCGCTAACGCCGGTTTTTGCCAGGCATAGGCCAGGCTGCGGCCAATAGTGGCGCCTACTAGTAAGGCACCTGCTAAACCCGGGCCGGCAGTATAGGCTACGCCGTCAATATCAGCGGCATTAAGGCCTGCTTGCTGCAGCGCTTGCTTAATTAATGGCAGCGTTTTTTTAACATGATCACGCGACGCCAGTTCTGGAACTACCCCGCCGTAATCAGCATGCAACGAGATTTGGCTATACAGTACATGGCTAAGTAAGCCTTTTTCACCATCATAAATAGCAATACCGGTTTCATCGCAAGATGTTTCTATACCTAATACGCGCATCACTTTCCCAGAAGTTGTGTAAAATAATTAGTTAAAAGTAGGATCTGGCAAGAAAGTTCAGGTACACTTGCCGGCCTTTAATGCGTGTATTGTATCGGCTTCACTCTGTTAGAGCCAGAAGATCTGATTTAAGATCACTTAATCGCTTTACATCGGTAGTGGTTTTTGCGTAAAATGCCGCACCATTTTTAATCGTAATTGGTTACTGATAACCAAGTTTGACCGAGGTGAGAATTTAATGCCTGTTGTTAAAGTAAAAGAAAACGAACCCTTCGACGTTGCATTACGTCGTTTTAAGCGCTCTTGTGAGAAAGCTGGCGTATTAGCTGATGTACGCGCCAAAGAATTTTACGAGAAGCCTACCTGGGTTCGTAAACGTAAGAAAGCCGCAGCGGTAAAACGCCATGCTAAAAAGCTTTCTCGCGAGAATGCACGTCGGGTTCGTCTGTACTAATTACAGTCTACCGGCGTTAACCTGCTTAACCGCACAATAGCGGCACTATCAAGCAGGTTCGCAATCAGGCGTCAGGCCGATATCTGCACACCGTGTTCTTTGAGCGCGGTTTGTCTTTTTCTGGAAACCATATAAAGGACAGCAGTGGCAGGACAAATACCTCGTCAGTTTATTGATGATCTGCTCGCTAGAACAGATATCGTCGATCTGATAGACCAACGTGTACCGCTTAAAAAAGCAGGTAGTAAAAACTACTCTGCCTGTTGCCCGTTCCATAACGAAAAAAGCCCATCTTTTACGGTGAGCCCGGATAAGCAGTTTTACCACTGTTTTGGCTGTGGCGCCCATGGCAATGCCATTAGTTTTATGATGGAGTTTGAGCAACTGGAATTTGTTGAGGCCATTGAAGAACTGGCAAAACAATTGCACATGGAAGTCCCGCGCGAGCAAGGCAAAGGCCCTGCCCGGCCTACTGCTCAGGCCGATGACTACACACTGATGCAACAAGCTGCAGAGTTTTATCAGCAGCAATTGCAACAACATGCTAATGGCCCAACGGTGCAACAGTATTTGCATAAAAGGGGGTTGTCGGCGCAAACCATCAGTGATTTTCAGCTAGGCTATGCCCCGGACGGCTGGGATGGCGTGTTAAAACAGCTTAGCGCCGGCAAGCCAAAAACGTTACGCGAACAGTTAATTGAGCTTAAACTGGTTAATCGTAACGACAATGGCCGCGAATACGACTTTTTCCGCGACCGGCTGATGTTTCCTATTCACGACAAACGCGGCCGCATCATTGCTTTTGGTGGTCGTATATTAAATGATGGCCAGCCAAAATATCTGAACTCGCCAGAAACCAGGCTGTTTCATAAAGGCCGCGAACTATATGGCCTGTATCAAGTACGCCAGCAACCTGGCCATCTGAAACAATTATTAGTTGTTGAAGGTTATATGGATGTCGTCGCGCTGGCCGAGCACGATATTCGCTTTGCGGTAGCCTGCCTTGGTACGGCCACGACCTCAGATCAAATGCATACGTTGTTTCGTTACAGCCCTAAAGTTATTTGCTGTTACGATGGTGACCGGGCTGGCCGTGATGCTGCCTGGCGGGCCTTACAAAACGCCTTGCCGCAATTAAAAGACGGGGTAGAGCTAAACTTTGTATTTTTACCTGATGGCGAAGATCCTGATTCTTTAGTACAAAAAGAAGGCAAAACGGCTTTTATGGCCCGCTTAGAGCAAGCGTTGCCGTTAAGCCAATATTTATTTGAACATTTATTGCAAGAATTTGATGTTAACAGCGATGGCGGTAAATCGGCGTTAATGGCTAAAGGCAGCGAACTGATTAAACAAATACCCAGCAGTTTTTATCAAGAAACATTACAGCAAAAACTGAATAATTTGTTAGGTCGTGCCAGTGAGCGCTTAAAGCCGTTAAGCAATCGCTCACCTGCCCGGCTAGCGCCAGCCAGTATTAAAATGACGCCTATGCGCCGAGCAATTGCATTATTATTGCAAACACCAGAACTGGTCAATGTTATGCCTTTTACGCCTGAACTGGCCAGTGCCGACATTCCTGGCATTACATTGCTACTGGCCGTACAGCAGCATTTACTAGATAAACCGCAGTTAACCACTGCGCAGTTACTGGAATACTGGCGGGATCTGCCAGAGCATGCCATCCTTTTGAAACTAGCAGCGTGGCAGCACCAAATAGCACCCGAACAACTATCAGCCGAGTTTATGGACACCTTCGACTCTATCGAAGACCAGTACCTGCAACAACGACTGGAAGCATTAGAACGCAAAGATAAGCTAAAACAGCTAAGCCAGGCCGAGCAACATGAGTATGTGCTGTTGCTAAAAGCACTGAAAAGCAAAAAACCGCGACCAGCACGCTAACTCCGACTGGCTAGAAAAGCTTCGGTTTGTTATAATCGCTAGTTCGCATTTATATATTAATCAATATTGGTGGAAGATAAGTCTCTATGGAGCAAAGTCCTCAGTCGCAGTTAAAACTCCTGATCATTAAAGGTAAAGAGCAAGGTTATCTTACTTTTGCCGAAGTTAACGATCACCTTCCACAAGACATTATCGACTCTGATCAAATCGAAGATATCATTCGAATGATCAACGATATGGGTATTCAGGTGTTTGAAAGCGCCCCTGACGCCGATGATCTGATAATGTCTGACGCATCTACAGATGAAGACGCTGCCGAAGAAGCCGCTCAGGCGCTGGTTAGTGTCGATAAAGAACTGGGTCGCACCACCGATCCGGTTCGAATGTACATGCGTGAAATGGGTACCGTCGAGCTATTAACCCGTGAAGGCGAAATAGTCATTGCCAAACGGATTGAAGAAGGCATTAACCAGGTTCAAACCTCGGTTGCCGAGTATCCGGAAGCCATTACCTATTTGCTCGAGCAATGGGACAAATTTGAAGCCGAAGAAATTCGCTTAAGCGATATTGTATCGGCTTTTATTGATCCGAACGAAATTGACGAAGCACCGGTTATTGCCAGTCACATTGGTTCTGACGTTCCTGCCGATAAGCAGGACGACGACAGTGACGACAACGATGATGACGACGATTCTGACAGTGAGGAGGTTGATACCGGCCCGGATCCGGAAGAAGCGCGTATTAAATTTGGTGAATTGCGTACTCAATACGATGTTACCCGCCATTCTATCGAGAAAAATGGCCGCGAGCACGCGACGACCAAAGCTGAAATTGAAAAACTAAGTGAAGTATTCCGCTGCTTCCGGCTGGTTCCAAAGCAATTCGATCGCCTGGTTAAAAACATGCGCGAAATGATGGACCGGGTACGGATACAAGAACGACTGCTAATGAAGCATTGCGTTGAATACGCAAAAATGCCGAAGAAAACCTTTGTTAAAGCGTTTACCGGCAACGAAACCTCATTCGCCTGGATCGACGCCGAAATAAAAGCCGGCAAAGGCTATGCCGCACGCTTGCAGGAAATGCGTGACGATCTCGTTCGCAGTGTTGAAAAACTGAAAAAAGTAGAAGAAGAGACCGGTTTAAGTATCTCTAAAATTAAAGATATTAACCGTCGTATGTCGATAGGTGAAGCTAAGGCACGTCGCGCTAAAAAAGAAATGGTTGAGGCTAACCTACGCTTAGTTATCTCTATCGCCAAAAAGTATACCAATCGCGGTTTACAATTCCTCGACCTAATTCAGGAAGGCAATATCGGCCTGATGAAAGCGGTTGATAAATTTGAATATCGCCGTGGTTATAAGTTTTCAACTTATGCTACCTGGTGGATCCGTCAAGCTATTACCCGGTCCATTGCCGATCAGGCCCGCACTATTCGAATTCCGGTGCACATGATTGAAACCATTAACAAGCTAAACCGTATTTCGCGGCAGATGCTGCAAGAAATGGGACGCGAGCCAACACCTGAAGAATTGTCTGAGCGCATGCAAATGCCAGAAGACAAAATTCGCAAAGTGTTAAAAATTGCCAAAGAGCCTATTTCTATGGAAACTCCGATTGGCGATGATGAAGACTCGCACCTGGGTGACTTTATTGAAGATGCCGGTGGTGAATCACCACTTGACTCGGCCACCATGGAAAGCCTGAAAAATGCCACTAACGAAGTGCTGGCTGGCTTAACAGCTCGCGAAGCTAAAGTACTGCGCATGCGCTTTGGTATTGATATGAATACCGACCATACGCTGGAAGAGGTAGGCAAGCAATTTGACGTAACCCGCGAGCGGATCCGCCAAATTGAAGCTAAGGCGCTGCGTAAACTGCGTCACCCTTCGCGTTCTGAAGTATTAAAAAGCTTCCTAGACGAGTAAACCACTCGCTAAACGTATTAGCAAAAGGCACCGCAAGGTGCCTTTTTTGTTTTAACGGCTAAAAATTAGGCAGTTAACCCTACTGATACCGATAAGCAAGATGACAAAGCCGCTAAAACTTCTTATACTGCACGCCGCTGTTTACACCTTATGGTTATAAAACAGCGAATAGCACACGTTAAAAGTTTCACATGGCCCCATAGCTCAGTTGGTTAGAGCGCTCGACTCATAATCGATCGGTCGCTGGTTCGAGTCCAGCTGGGGCCACCATTTCAAGCTGCTTTTACTTAAACAGTACGCTTTTCCGGACCAGCCTGTTTACTCCACAGCAAAACCGAGCGCTTTCCAGGCTTTCATACCGCCCAACAGATTCCGCACATCCTGAAAGCCCGCTCTTAATAAAATGCTTACACCCACGCCAGCTCTATGACCCACCCCGCAGGTAACGACCACTGGCCGCGTTTTATCTAGGGGTAGCTCGCTAAGTTGATTGGGCAAGTATCCAACGTAACAATGTATCGCGTTGGGTATGTGACCACTGTCAAATTCATCAATCTCACGAACATCTAGCACCTGAGGCTTTTCATCCATACCCTTTAATGCCGATGGGGAAATCACGCCACTTTGCTGTAGTTCTCGCCCAGCATCTCGCCAGGTTTCAAATCCACCGGACAATGCACCTCGCACGTTATCCAAACCAATATTACTTAAATAACGTACAGCGGAGTCAACATCTTCATCTCTATCCGTCACTAAATAGATAATATTATCGGCATCGGCGAACCATCCACCGAATACGGGTAACCCACCATGCCATATACTGTAACTGTCCGGTATGTGGCTACCTGCATAAGCCTCTGGCAAGCGCGTATCGTAAATACGCTCGTTTTCAGCGCTTTTGGCAAAGTCGTCCACGTTAAGTAAGCCTGCATCACCGTTTCTAAGCTTGGGGGCAACACCACCTTTTAAATTAATCTTTTCCATCTGCCGAAAATAAGGGGGTCTTGGAATGCGTTCTCCGCCTTTCTTTTCAGCAAAATCCTGCCGCGAAAGCGTAAATACGTCGTTATAGGTTTTCTCGTCTCCAAGGGTTGACCACGGACGTTTAGCCATTCCGCTGCCACATACTGAGCCTGAACCGTGTGCAGGAAGTATCAATGCGGTATCGCCCAGACCAGCTAGTTTATTATGTACTGAATCATAAATATGACCCGCATTTTCTACAGATTTATCATCATCCGGCAAATCTGAACGGCCAGTGTCACCGAAAAATAAAGTATCGCCAGTAAAAATAGCCCACGCAACCTCAGCGTTATCATCTTCATAAACTGCGTAACAGGTACTCTCTGGGGTATGGCCGGGAGTATGAAGTGCACGAACTAATAGCTTGCCAACCCGAAAGGTATCGCCATCCTCTAACCTGACATCGCCATGACCAAAAGTTTCATAATTTCCGTTAAATATCTTGGCGCCTGCACGCTTAGCTAACCACGCCGAACCCATGACAAAATCTTCGTGACGATGGGTTTCCACTATATGGGTGATTCGGACTCCCATACCACGCGCTGCATCCAGATACGGTTGTACATGACGGCTAGGGTCGACCAACATCGCTTCGCTACCATCTGCCAGCAACCATGCGTAGTGAGCAATACCGGGCGTTTCAATTCGTTGAAGTTTCATTGCCAATGACTCCTTGTTAGGGTTGGTATGGTGGATCTAATTTCAGCCGTCTGGAGCCAAAACTCTTGCACTGAACCAGTGTTGAATCAACATGCCAATTAACATCGCGATGATAAACAGCAAAACATCTGGCTGCAGAGTGGCCGCGGCTACGATACTTGGCCCGGGGCAAAACCCCCCGATGCCCCAGCCGATACCAAAAGTACTGGCACCAAAAATTAACTTTGCGTCAATCGTCCTATTTACTGGAATATCGAATTTGTCTGTAAAAAGAGGGGCGTGGCGTTTGCGTACCCAATAAAACCCCGGCAAAGCCACAGCGATTGCGCCGCCCATCACCAGGGCTAGTGTTGCATCCCAGCGATGGCCCCAGTCGAGAAAGTTTAATACCCGTGCCGGATTGCTCATCCCCGATACGATCAGACCAAGTCCGAATATAAAGCCACATAACAACGACATTGTAAGTGTTTTCATAAGGGTTCTCCTGTGCTTACATTCAGAAATATCGTATCGCATTGGTAGTTAATACCGCCGCACCGAAAAATACCAAAGTAGCGACTACTGAGCGGGGGGATAAACGAGCTATTCCCGCTACGCCGTGACCAGATGTACATCCGCTGCCGAGACGCGTGCCAAATCCAACCATTAAACCCGCCACCCCCATCCATAAAGAGCTTAACTGCATTTGCACCGGGAACGGGCCTGAAAACAACGTATAAAGGATGGGCGCTAAGAGCAATCCGGCTAAAAATGCGAAACGCCAATGCTGGTCGAAATGTCGCTTGGTCATGGCCCCGGCGACGATCCCCGAAACGCCTGCAATACGGCCGATAGATAACAACAGCAGCACAACAGCGATGCCTATAAGTAGGCCTCCTGCCAAGCCAGTCCAGGGCTCAAAAGGTGTGCTAGTCCATGTATTCATTTTCACCTCCAACAAATGTCGATCGCAAAATCGTATGTGAACTGATATGGGCGACAAACCAGCTTTTCAGTTAATTACCATCACTATGCAAAATTAGTACCCTACCCTAACATGACGCGAGCAAAACTTTCTTCAAAGTAGCGTGGTCATTAGGCACTGAAGAACTAGGCGCTACCTTGCAGCATCGTAACCATCTAAAATACTGTTAAATAAGATAAAGATTGAATTTTCGAAACTTGAGGTTTGTGTTCAGATTATCTGGCCCTGGTTAATTTTTCGACAAATAATTGTCTGCCTCCTTAATGACCATAGACAGAAAGTGGGGATGGCTAAGATAAATCTTCCACTAGGCACGGTAATATTTACAAAGTTAAAATGATTACTCTTTTGTCTTATAAGCAGCGACAGCATTTCCATGTTATAAACGCTTCAGCACGAATTCCACCGAGCATTATGGTCACAAGGAATATTTATAATGAAAAAACTACTATTATGTTTGCTGGGATTAATCTCGCCTTTATATGCTGGGGACAGCATGCCTGACGATTTAGTGATTATTCAAAAGCCGATTATTTTTGATGAGAAGCGTAAGGCTTTAACCTTGCAGTATATGCAACAGCGCTATGGCATGGTGCAGGACGAGCCTGTTATTGAACCAAAGATGGTGGTGGTGCACTGGACAGTTATTCCGACTTTTGAGCAAACCTTTGCCGCGTTTAACCCGCCGGAGTTGCCCGCTGCGCGCGATGGCATTCGGGCCGGTGGTAATTTAAATGTATCCAGCCAGTTTGTGATTGACCGGGACGGCACCGTTTACCAGTTAATGCCGGAAACCACCATGGCCCGCCATACTATTGGCCTTAATTACACCGCCATTGGTATTGAAAATATTGCTGACGGCAATAGCCTACCAATGACCGAGGCGCAATTAGCCGCTAATACCAAGCTGATTACTTATTTAGCGGGCAAGTATCCGATAGAGCATGTGCTGGGTCACAGCGAGTACCACAGGTTTCGGGATACCGACTGGTGGAAAGAGACTAACCCCAACTATTTTACTGAAAAGAATGACCCGGATATTGTGTTTATGCAACGGCTGCGCAGCAGCCTTAGCGCACTGTCGCTTAAGCCACTACCCTAGGGGCTTGGCGCTAATTATTTGCCAACTGATTAGCAAAATCGTGATTGACATCGCGATGGCCAGCTTCATCGGCCCGCACAACAATAATAACGTCGCGCAGGCGGGCATCGGCCGGCAGCTGCCAGTAATCGATAGCGACTTGCGGTGCCGGAATGTTGTCAAGGGCGCCGCTGTCAACTTCCTGCAGATAACAGCTGTAACTGTATACGGCTTCTTCTTCGAAGTAGCCAACTAGACGGTGCGCTGTTTTCGCCGAAATAATATATAGCAGTAAAAAACCACTAAAAAACAAACCTTGAGCTAATAAAATCAGCAACCGCTCAAACCAATTTGGTTTGGCAATTTCGATAAAGGTCATTAGGTGCATTCGCTCATTTTCCGCTTCATCGAGCAAAGTGCGGATCCAGCCATTATCGTCTTCCAACCGGCGTAAGCTACGCATATGACGCAACATACCGGCAACCATTCCAGGCACCCCAGCCACCGTCTCTAAAATAACTGCCCGATGACCATAGCGTTTAGCAAAAAAGGTATCGGCGCAAAAGCGTAGCATTTTAGTCAGGCGAAAAGCGATACGATCAGAAATATTGGCAGGCGTGTGGTGTGAGGCTAACGGATCATCGGTACTGTTGGCGCTATTGCTGGCGTTAACGTTTTTAGTATTGTTGTCAGGTGCAGACATCGGTAGCTCCCTTAGTAAAAAGAATGGTTTCCACGATGGCAGCGCTATGCTTAACCCTGGCTGATTATGGCCATTTACCTATTGGCAAATGACCTGGTTCACCCGTTCCATAAACGGGGTTATTGCAAAGATGCTTAGCATATTCAGCTTTTAGGTGGAATACGCTCCAGTACAGCCACCAACAGTTGCCAGTACTGCCCAACGGTTTTAATATTTACCATTTCATCTGGTCCGTGTGGATAACGAATAGTGGGGCCAATAGACACCATGTCCATTTCGGGATACGGCTTTTTAAATAAGCCGCATTCCAGACCCGCATGAATCACCATCACCACCGGCTGTTTCTGATAAATATCCAGATAGGTATCATTCACAATTTTCATTACTGCTGAGCTGGGATCAGGCTTCCAGCCAGGATAAGCACCACTGAAACTGACGTCTGCCCCGGCCAGTGTCGCTAGCGACGCTAACATAGTCTCGACATGTTCACGGCCAGAATCAATTAACGAGCGAATTAAACACAGCACCTGCACCTTATCGCCTTGTGTACTGATAACACCCATATTAAGCGAGGTTTCGGTCACTCCCGGCACATCGTCACTCATGCGCATTACGCCATTCGGGCAGCTATGCAGCAAATTTAATAACGTTTGTTGGCTGGCGCTTGTCATCACCTGGGCGGGCAAGCTGATGTTGCTCAGGCTGAGCTTAATCGCCGGTTCAATTATGGCCAGTTCTTGTTGAAGCAGTTGCTGAAAACTCAACAACTTCTGCTGTAACAAATCAAGCTTATCAGAGGGTAAACAAAGGCTTACCGACGCTTCCCGCGGAATAGCATTACGCAATGAACCACCGGATAACTCGCTTAGTTGCAATTGTAACTCGGTGGCCTCTGCCACTAAAAAACGGGCCAGCAGTTTATTAGCGTTACCGCGGCCTAAATGAATATTTACCCCGGAATGACCACCTTTTAAGCCGCTTAAGCTAAGCTTTACTGCCTGGAAATTAGCAGGTACCGGCTGCCAGCTAACGGCTACGCTGAATTCGGCGTCGACCCCGCCGGCACAACCCATATAAATTTCACCTTCTTGCTCAGAGTCGGTGTTAATTAATATTTCGGCTTCCAGCATACCCGGTGCTAAACCAAAGGCACCGGTCATGCCTGCTTCTTCGTCAATAGTTAACAACACTTCCAGCGGGCCATGCTTGAGCTCAGTACTGCCTAAAACGGCCAGTGCTGAGGCCATGCCAATGCCATTATCTGCACCCAGCGTAGTGCCGTTGGCGGTTACCCAGTCACCGTCAACATAGGCTTCAATAGGGTCTTTAGTAAAGTCGTGCTCTTTGTCGGCATTCTTTTGTGGCACCATATCTAAATGCGCCTGAATAACCACCGGTTTACGGTTTTCCATACCAGCTGTGGCCGGCTTTTTAATAATCAGGTTACCAACATTGTCTTCAACTACACTAAAGCCTTTATCCCTGGCCCAACCCTGAATATGCTGGCTTAATGCTTGTTCATGTTTTGATGGGTGCGGAATAGCACAAATTTGTTCAAACCATTGCCATAATGGTTGCGGATATAGCGCACTTAAAGCAGCCACAAATACTCCTGATAAATTGGTTAGCAACACGAAAATATGCGTTAGTTTAGCATAAGCTAACTGCAGAGTTGAGCCACACCATGGCTACTGAAAACTTAAAGACCCGAAACGTTAGCCGGGTTGTAAAGCTCTGCTGCCAGCAGATCAGGGCAGCTTTAGTTGAAAGACAATACGGATAACCACAAACTCGGCGGGTTTCACCGGGGCAAAGCCTAACAAAATGACCAATTGCTGCTTGCTCATGTCCAGTTGCGACATAGTATCACCCAAACCACAACGGACATAAAAAGTCTCTGTTGGCTTAGCCCCTTGCATAGCACCAGCAAACTATAATCAGCTAGCAACGCTAATACAATCTGATAAAACCGGCTGATTAACGGGTCCGCTTTCAGCACAGCCAACAAATGCAGCAATACTGGTCGGCACGGCTATTACAGGGTTGGGGCTAGCCGGTATTGCATTACTATAAACGCCGGATCGGGTGAAATTTGCCATGTTATTCGTTCCGCAGTTGGCTACCAAAGACGGCAGCCGAAGTTAATGGCGACAACGCTAAAGGTAGTCAGTAATAATTATGATTGCCATAATACTGCTGCTAAATGCACGCTATATTAACGGGCACGGTTTAAACGCAGCAAAAGTTTGGCACAGACAATAATGCGGAATTGGTTTAATCTGCCGGTAATAAGTGCAATATCCTTTTTATATAGGGCTCGTATTATGAAAATAAGCGCTTTTATCAGTAGCATGTTGTTGCTTACCGCTAGTCAGGTAAGTATGGCGAACGGTCCACCAGTTAACCCGGCAAGTAAAGCACCACATGTTATTGACTTGGCCGAGGCCAATAAGCTGGTTACGCTGCCGCTGCACTGTGTAGAAACGGCTTACCCATACAAAACGGGCGTGGTACTGGCCAGTGCTGCCGATTTGCAAGAGCCATCGGTACTACATCCCATTTTTTATGGTTGCTTCGACTGGCACAGTGCCGTGCACGGCTACTGGTCAATGGTGAGCTTGCTGCGTCAATTTCCACAACTGACACAGTCCGCAGAAATAAAAACCGTACTGCAACGAAATTTAACGGCTGAAAAAGTGGCGCAGGAAGTGGATTTTTTCAGCAAAGCCATTAATGCCTCGTTCGAGCGCACCTATGGCTGGGCCTGGTTACTGAAACTGTCTGACGAGCTGCATGCCTGGCAAGACCCCATGGCAAAAGAATTGGCAGCAAATTTACAGCCACTGGCCGATATTATTGTTACGCGCTATATTAATTTTTTACCCCGCTTGCTATACCCGGTGCGGGTTGGCGAGCACACCAACACCGCTTTTGGTTTAAGTTTTGCCTACGATTATGCGGTTAACCGCAACCACATTCAGCTGCAGCAATTAATTACCCAGCGGGCGAAAGACTATTTTCTGCAGGATAAAAACTGCCCGATAAATTGGGAGCCCAGCGGCTACGATTTTATCTCACCATGTTTGGAAGAAATTGGCCTGATGCAACGTATTTTGCCCCAAGAGCAGTTTTTACCCTGGTTAAACCGTTTTATGCCAGAACTGGCCAGCCCGGCATACCAGCTGGCGGTGGGTAAAGTGAGCGACCGCACTGATGGTAAACTAGTACACCTGGATGGCTTAAATTTTAGCCGAGCCTGGAACTTATATGCGTTAGCCAGGCAGTATCCGCAGTACAACCATCTGCGTAATGTTGCTGATCAACACATGGCCCACTCTTACCCCAACCTTATTGGCGACAGCTACGAAGGTGGCCATTGGCTGGGCAGCTTTGCCATTCAGGCGTTAAACAGTGCTAAACCATAAAGGATATCTGTGAAAATTATTTTTAAAAGTTTACTGAAAGGCCTAGCCATTATTCTACCGCTGGTTATAACCATCGAGCTATTGCGCTGGCTGCTGCATACCGTTGAAACCGTATTAACACCCGTATTAAAATTGGTGCTGCCCGCCCAGTGGTATCTGCCAGGCATGGCAATACTAGGCTTTGTAATAGTATGCATTACTATTGGCTACAGCTCGCGCTGGCCAAGTTTTAATTGGCTGTGGCAATTGCCTGGCAAAATTTTGATGAAACTCCCCGGCACCAAACAGGTGTATGGCATGCTGCAGGATATTATCGACGTAATGTCGGGTAAAAATTTTACTGATGGCTCAGTAGTCATGGTTAAGCTGCCGTCGTCAGAAATTGAGCTAATTGGTATTGTTACTAAGCAGGGTGGACAACCACACGATCGCATGTCATCGCTAATGCAAGCGGAGCAACTGGCGGTATTTATTCCCATGGCTTATAACGTTGGCGGTTATACCATTATCGTGCCGCGCAGCTGCACCAGAAACATCGAGATGAAACCCGCCGAAGCATTGCAACTGGTGTTAAGCGGTGGTTTAGGCAGTGCCAAAGCACCGGGAAAAAGCGGGTAAAGGGTGGTATAAGCACGTAAGACCATTCTTGCACGGTTAACCCAGCAACATCCACAATGCCACGCCAAACATCAGGCTGGCGCCGATACGGTTTAAATACTGTACCCTGTTAGCCCGGGTTAAAAACAGCGCCAGTGCTTTGCCACCGCTGGCATACATTAGCATTGATAAAAACTCCAGCAACAGAATAATGCTGATAAGCACCACTAACTGCGGCCAGAATGCCAATTGGCTATCAATAAAAGGCGGCAACAGTGCCATATGAAAGGCCCAGCCTTTCGGGTTCGATACCGCCGTAATAAAGCCTTGACTAAACAGTGTACGCCGGGACATTTGCTGTGGTACCAACCCGGCAACTGGTATTGCCAGTCTGCCCTTAGCCCGCCACATTTGCAGGCCAATAAAAGCCAGATAACCAGCACCAACAATTTTAAACCACTGAAACACGCTCGGAAACTGCAGCATTAACGCCGCCACGCCCAGCACGGCTAAAATTGCCACCAGCGCCACACCGAGCATTTCGCCCCACATCATCCAAAACGTTCGGCGTACGCCCTGGCTCATGCCCAATGTCATCGCCAGCGTCATACACATACCCGGCGTAACCGACACAAATAAAAATGTTGGAATAAACGCGCCCATTAAAGCCAAATTAACCATAACCACCCCAACAACATAATGGCGCTATTCTCTCTGGTTGTTCAGCGCTCAGCAAGAGGCTTAAGCAGAGATACGGAGTATCGTTAGAAAAATTCCAATTCTCTTAATAATAAAAAATCTGAATTGCACGCACCAGTGCTTAGTTATTACCCAAAGTTGCGCAAAAAATGGATATGCTCTAGATTGGGTACTCAATATAATTAAAAAAACATCAAGAACTTCAGAGACTTTTGAATAATGAAGCTCTTCGTCTGTTAAAAAAAAGAAAGAGAGGTCTTATGAAGCTGAATCATATTTTATCTACATTAAACCAAGTTGAAAAATCTAAATTCATTACCGGTCTGGATAAGCTTTGTTCCTCAGCAGATCCGGCCTCTGATGCCATTACCAAAACACTGAAAAAAGTAAATCAACAGATCAAAGATGCGTCAGGTAGTGATATTACTCAATTGTTCCATGCAGTCGCATCAGAGTATAAAGGGGCAGTGCGAGAAAAGCTGGCACTCTGCGATGCTTCAATGGCATTGATGGTCAATATCCTTAGCCGCGATGGCAATGGCATTGCACGGATATCCTGGATTGAGCAACTTTACGCCCGAGAGTGGGATACCTTAAACAGTCTTGCAACTCAAATTAAGCAAGATATCGAAGATACCGATGCTGAAGATTATAGCCATATTCATCGTTTGGAAATTTTCCGTGACTGCCTGAATGTCGCCTTCATAAACGATGAAAAGATTAATCGCCAGGCGAACATAACCGACGATGAGCGTGGCATTTTAAACAAATTAGCTCACCATCTGAAAATTTCACCGGATGAAGTAGTAGCTATTGAACACCTGTCAGATCCAATAAAAGCTGGAAAACACACCGTCGATAGTTGTCTGCAAGAACTTCGTGATATGGGCGTGATATTTATTAATCGAAAAAGTGCTGAAGTCCTAATTCCTGACGAAGTCGTCGCGGTTCTTAACCAAATTCAAGGAAAAGAGTTAGCAGATAAACACTTATTAAGGATCATGAGAGTGCTGTCTGATGCAGAGTTATCAAATATTCTTAAAAGTTATGGTAAACGGATCCGCGGTGTCAGTCGCGGTGACAAAATCAGCACTATTTTGCACTCAGGGATCGCCGTTAGAGAAATGCTGTCGCGCGACCTTTATGACGAATCAGATAATCAAAACAAGCGCAAAGAGCGGTTAAAATTACTAATTACCGACTTGGAGATAGAAGCTGAGAGAATTGGCTCTACTTTGGACGAACGCATCGATGTGATATTTGAAAGCCTTAACAGCGCGAGTGACGGCGAGTTTGATGCTATTAGTGCAGCTGGTTACAAGGAAATGTTTGACTCCATTCAGCAAAACTTTAAAGGAGTGGATTCTGCCGGTAATCCCGAATCACTGACTCAACGGATTAGAATAGAGTTTGAGTTAGAGGAAAACGATGAAGTCACTGTTGAGCGGTTGCGAGCATTCAGTATTACTCCGCTAGATATACTGTATCTGCTTAATAATGATGAAGTAAAAGAGCTGCGTGACATTTTAAAGCTATCAAAAAAGGGCAACCCCAGATTTAACATTCTTCAAGCGTTCGCCAATGTGAATGATAAACTGATAGAAAACTATGAAGCGCTGGCTAAACGTGACTTTCTGGCTTTGAAATCCGTTGGTATTGAAATAGCCGAAGCTGACATAGGTATGAAATTTGAGGAGGCGACTAAGTCGATACTTGAGCAACTCGATCTTGTTATAGATGAGGAATTGCGAAAAAATATTAACACCGCTAAAGATAAAACAGACATCATAATTTCAATCAGTGATGACGACATCATTATCGGTGAAGCGAAAACCTGCAAAAATGGCGACTTCGCCAAGTATTCCACCACGTCAAGGCAAATAAAAGCTTATGTAAACCGCTGTGAGAATCAGGGAAAGCGAGTAGCACAGGTATTAATTATCGCGCCAAGCTTCTCGCAGGACTTTATCGAATCAGCAGAGATGGACACCGAAGTAAATATCTCGCTGTTAACAGCTGAAGGTTTAAAGCAAATTTACCATGCATTTAAAGCCAAGCGCCGCCCCAATTTTTCAGCACGGCTGCTAACTAAGGGTGGATTGCTAAAAGCTGAGCTGATTGCTAAAAGTATTTAATTTTCACATAAGTGTGCAATTAAGGAAGTCATGTGGCAATAGCTTGGAGTAAACGGAAGTACTGGCGGCTGAAGGGACTTGCTAACTTCATCGCTGTTTTTCTGATCGTTATTGCCACTTACTGGTATTGTTAAAAAATACCCAGCTGCTGGGTTGGCTACGATATTTTTTGTCATACAGTTGAAACGTCAACTTTCATTCTAAAATATGCAGGCTTGTAGACGATATAAGCATCGCAGGTCTGACACCACAAGGTTAGTCATTTTTTTAATTGTCTATTCGGCAATATTAGGTGTTTTAATCTGAATAGAAAAACTGCTACTCAGTCTCTTAGATCACCCAAATCTGTATTATCCGTACCAGTTATCTACAACCAAGCCTGCGATACGAGAGAACTCTTTAGTATTGCGTGTTACCAGTATTGCTCCTGCCGCTATACGAGCGGCTTTGGCTTCAAACGGTATAACCTGAATAACCTTTAATAGTTCAGTTAACTGATCGCGGCGTTTAGCCGGGGCCAACGATTTGGCAATACCGGTTTCCAGTTCATACAATGCCACTGCTGGTAGCAAAATGTCGCCAGGAGCTTGCATCATCAGCTTTTGCTCAACGTTGCCCATACCCTTAAAAAAGTAGATCAGCGTGTTGGTATCTAGCGCGAACTTCATAGCGGCTCTCGCGGAATGTCTTTACCTAGTTCAGATCGTATTTCCTCCTGCTCAGGAAATACTTGCCAACTGCCAGCCATTTACTGTGGCGTGTTGTTGCCGCAATTGTTATAGGAGAGGAATGATGTCGGGCAATACCGTAACGGGTGTATCGTAATGTTTAAAGCGGGAGGCACAGTTAAACGCCAGCTGCATAGCATGGATGCGCGTGTAAGCAGCAGCTGGCTTGCCCGACGTTAGTTGCAAAGCTGATAAATATTGAATTTTGCTACTAGCTGAAAATGTCCGATCACCGTATCATCTGCCAACATTTAGCCGCCGCTGCCAGCACACGTTATGCAAAACACCCTGCTTTACCTTATTACTGTACTCATTTGGGGCTCTACCTGGTTTGCTATTGAATTTCAGTTAGGTGAAGTTGCGGTTGAAGTATCCTTGCTATATCGCTTTGCTATAGCTGCCGCACTAATGTGGTTATTTTGCTGGTTCCGTAAGCTAAATATGCACTTTAGCCTTCGCCAGCATGGTTTTATTCTGTTGCTGGCTACCCTGAATTTCGCCGTCAACTTTCTATTTATTTATCAGGCACAACAATATCTTAGCTCGGCCATGACAGCCATTGCCTTTACCACCATGTTGCTCATGAACATTATTAACACCCGGCTGTTTTTTGGCAAGCCAATAGCTAAGCGTATTTATGTTGGTGCAATGATGGGCATTGTCGGAATAGTAGTATTGTTCTACCCTGATTTGGACGGTTTCGACCTGACTAACACCAGCCTGCTAGGCTTACTGCTAATTTTATCAGGCGCGCTTTCCGCTTCGTTTGGCAATATGGTTAGTGTGCGTAACTCTCGTGAAAATATGCCCATTATGCAAGTAAATGCCTGGGGCATGCTGTATGGCAGTGTCGTGCTATTTTTCGCAGTATTGCTAAAAGGGCAAAGTTTTACTTTTAGTACCGAGCCCAGTTATATTTTTTCACTTTTGTATCTTGCCATATTTGGCTCGGTTATCGCTTTTGCCAGCTACTTTGCTTTACTAAAACGCATTGGCCCGGAAAAAGCCAGTTACACTATCGTATTATTCCCATTAATAGCGGTAGTGCTAAGCACCCTGTTTGAAGGCTTTGTCTGGACCGGCCACACCTTTGCCGGCTTCGCCCTGGTATTGGCCGGCAATGCGCTGGTGTTAACGCCCTTTGCCAGAATTAAAGCGCTGCTATTAAGCCGTCGTCAGCCACAACCTATCGTTTAAGACACTACAGGCGCTAAGCATTTTTTCATTAACAATTGGATCTGCCCCCAAGGTTTTAATACGGTTCCCGCACCCGAAGAAAGCGGGCAAAACGGGGTAAGCCGTTTTTAGTCAGGCCGTTATATCTATAGGTAATTACTGCGCCAATTTCTGGTGGTGTTTGGCGCAATTCATCAGTTAAACCACTGCCAATCGCAAACGTTTTATTTTCAGATGTTTTTACAATTAAAGCGCCCACCATCCCCAGATACTTACCTTTGCCTGGTCGATAACCAACAACTTCTGCTTCGGTGTCTTGATAGGTTTTCAGTTTTAGTAAATCGCGGCTTCTGCCGGTTTTATATAAAGCGTCTTGATGATGCAGCATTAAGCCTTCAGCGCCGACGTTTTCAAGCTCATTAAGTTTAGCCAGCAGTTGCACACTATCCGCAATACGAAACTGCGGCACAATCTGTAAATAAGGGCTGTTGTGTTGTCGTATAATGGCTTGCATAGCACTAATGCGCTCGGTAAATGTACCGGCGGCATGTGTTAATTCGAATAGGTAATAACGAATTTGCTGCCATTCACTGTCAGCAGCCCGATGTTTACTGACAATACTTAAGGTAGCTGCAAATTTATTACGGCCAAGCCACAGCTCGCCATCTAATTCTTGTGCTGGAAAATTGGCAACAAACCAAGCAGGCGCGGTAATAACATTGCCACCGCGGCTAATTAACTGCTTACCATTCCAAAACGCCCGCACCCCATCCAGCTTTTCACTAACCCAGTATTGCTGCACATCAATATGTTTATGATAAACCTCGGCCAATAATAAATCGGGTTTCGCTGCAGCAGATAACGAGCAATAGCAGATTAAAAACAAGATTATTAACAATTTAATCATAATTTAGCATCTTTTTGTTTAAAACAAAAAGTATAGCGAGTAATACTGCTGCGACAAGCTGATGACCACAGATTAGTTTGGAT
Source organism: Arsukibacterium sp. MJ3 (assembly GCF_000987765.1). Classification (GTDB taxonomy): domain Bacteria; phylum Pseudomonadota; class Gammaproteobacteria; order Enterobacterales; family Alteromonadaceae; genus Alishewanella. The sequence goes on along the minus strand of NZ_LAHP01000002.1, from coordinate 265,359 downwards.
CAGAGCTTCAAGGTTACATTAATTTAGGATGGGTGCTAAATAGCCCGGCCCGAGTTGCCGCATTTGCCGTTCAACCCAGGTTACCCGTTGGCTAAGGTATGGGGTTAACTGGCGGGGGTCACGTTTACGGGGAGCTGGCAGCAGCACGGCAAGCCGCGCGGCTTCGTTAATAGTCAGGTGGCGTGCCGATTTAGCAAAATAATGCTGGCTTGCCGCTTCTACGCCGTAAATCCCTTTACCCAATTCAGCGACGTTTACATACACTTCTAAAATGCGTTTTTTACCCCAAATTACTTCAAGGCTTAGCGCTAACGCAGCTTCCAACCCTTTACGAATAAAGCTCTGCCCAGGCCACAGCAAAAGGTTTTTGGCTGTTTGCTGGCTGATGGTACTGGCACCGCGCAAACCACGGCCATCGTCGTATTGTTCAAGGGCTTCACTGATAGCAGCAAAATCGACCCCATGGTGATCTACAAAGCGCTGATCTTCTGAGGCCACCATGGCCAGCGGCACATGTGCGGGCAGCTTATCAATGCTTATCCAGTGCTGGCTAACCGGATAAGGGCTTTGTAGCATAAATGACGAAGTTGGAGGCGGTACAAACCGCAGCACCAATAGTAGCGCTAGTATCAATAGCAGCAGGCATAGCGCAGACCGCCATAATACCAACCATGCCCAGCCTACAAAACCACGTTTATCCTGCACCATTTTTGTCTCTTGTTTATTTTAACCAGCCGCTAAGCTTTGCGGCTGACGTCGTGCAAGAGTATAAGATATTGAACCACAAAACCAAACGCTATTGATCACCAGCAACCGTTAACGCTTGTTGTAAATCAGCCAGTAGATCATCAATATGTTCAATACCAATAGATAGACGCACCATGTCAGCCGATACCCCTGCCGCCGCTAATTCTGTATCGTTCAGCTGGCGGTGGGTTGTAGCGGCAGGAATAGCAGAACAACTTTTAGCATCACCAATATTGACCAGTCGTAGGATCAACTGCAATGCATCATAAAAGCGGGCAGCGGCTTCGCAGCCACCATTAATACCAAAACTAAGAATACCCGACGCCTGCCCTTGCATATATTTTTGTGCTAATACATGGTCTTTATGCTGTGGTAAACCGGCGTAATTCACCCAGCCAACTTGTGGTTGTTGCAAAAGCCAGTTAGCCACTGCCAGGGTGTTCTGATTAATGCGCTCAATACGTAACGCCAGTGTCTCCAGGCCCTGTAATAAGTTCCAGGCTGCCTGAGCACTTAACGCCGCCCCCATATTGCGCAGCGGCACAACCCGGGCGCGGGCAATAAAAGCGGCATCACCCACATCTCGGGTATAACTAACACCATGATAAGAAACATCTGGCTCGTTTAACAGCGGAAAACGTTTTGCATGCTTAGCCCAGGGGAATTTACCGGAATCAACTATTAAGCCGCCTATGGTGGTGCCATGGCCACCGACGTATTTGGTAGCCGAATGCACAACTATATCGGCGCCCTGCTCAATAGGCCGCCATAAAAATGGCGTTGCGACAGTATTATCAACAATCAGTGGTAAACCATGACGGTGTGCCAGCTCCGCCAGTTTTTCAATATCGACAATACTGCCTGAGGGGTTGCCAATGCTTTCACAGTAAACTGCCTTGGTACGTTCATCAATAAGCTGCTCAATGGCGCTGTAATCATCTTTGTTTGCAAAGCGTACTTCAATACCCTGTCGTGGAAAAGTGTGAGCAAATAAATTGTAAGTGCCCCCATAAAGCTCGTTAATTGAAATAATATTATCGCCGGTTTCAGCAATAGTTTGAATGGCATAGGTAATAGCTGCCATGCCGGATGCCACTGCCAACGCGCCAATTCCGCCTTCCAGGGCAGCAATGCGCTGCTCCAGTACTGCACAAGTGGGGTTCATAATGCGTGAATAGATATTACCGGTCACTTTTAAATCGAACAAATCAGCAGCGTGCTGAGCACTATCAAAACTAAACGAACTGGTTTGATGAATAGGTACCGCCACCGAGTTTTGATTATCCGGCTTGTAGCCATGGTGCAGTGCTATGGTTTCTCGTTTCATTACCGATCCTCAAGAAGAAATAAGCTTTATCAAAGCATAGCCTTAAAACCCTGTCAATCTAAATGTCTAGACGTCTAAAACAAACAGCGCTAAGTAACCATCTTTAGGTCTGGCCAGTTTACGTATTAGCTCACCTGGCACCAGCGGTGATTTTGCAAACCATTTTGAAATTAACATTAGCATGTGCCTGGCCTACCCGTTTTGCCAGCATTTTGCGCTCTGCGGCCGGGGCCTTCTTTAAGTACGCTGAGCGATATTGCTCTAACGCTGCCTGGCAACTTAATAAGTATTGCAAGCAAAAAAGTGGCTAAAGCTCAGCGTCATCGGTTTTATGCGGCACCGCTATACAGCGTCTGCTATTAATCATCTTCAACAACTCCACCGTGGCAGTAGCATCATCTAGCGCGCGGTGGTGGTTGGTAAGGTTAATGTCAAATTCGCGGCATAAGTTACCCAGGCTATACGATGCCAGCCCCGGATAGTAACGGCGCATATTGACTACCGTACAAAGTTGCGGCAGGTCGAGAGTAATGTCACAACGGGCCAGCTCAGCGCGAATAAAGCCGTAGTCAAACTTAACGTTATGCGCCACAAACACGGTGCCTTCTAAAAACTGCTGCAATTTTGCAGCGACTGCAGCAAATTTTGGTGCACCGGCCACCATGTTATTGCTAATACCGGTTAAACGGCTGATAAACGATGGAATATGCCGCTCAGGATTAACCAGGGTACTAAAGGTGTCTAGCACGTGCCCAGCCTGCACTTTTACCGCACCAATTTCAGTTACGCGGTCATTTACCGCTTTACCGCCAGTGGTTTCCACATCCAGCACCACATAAATACGGTTAGGGTCGACTATCCATTGCAGTTTTTCGATACGGGCGTTAAAACCGGCTTGCTTTAGCGCCAATAAACGCGCCAACTGATGACGTTGTATTTTATCGCCCGGGGCTTTTACTTCGATAAACTGCAGCTGCTGATCTTTAATAAGCAATAAATCTGGGTAGCCACTGCGATGACGGCTAAAATCTTCTGCCATCGCGCGCAGTATTTGTGCCAGTGCGCTGCTTGTTTCAGTAGATTTTGGGGCATATTGCAGCAGCGGTAACAGCTGATCAGCTAAACCGGTATGCCAGTAAAACACGCTATTCGCTTTGCCATAATGAGATGTTAGCGCGACTAGCAGCATACGAGCGGCAGTGGGCTCAAGAAGTTGCTGCAGTTTTTGCTCAATAATGTGGCTAAACTGCTGATAAAATCCACCACTGGCTAAATTTCGGGGGCGGCGCTCAAACGGGTTATGCAGTGCGCTATGTTCGTGCTCAAACAATTCATGCCAAAACCACAGGCCAAATAGTGCTAACCACAGGTTATTCTCGCCATGAAACACCGTATAGCCCTGCTGACGATAATGGGCTATTAATCCCTGTTCGGCCTTACCCAAATACAACTCATCTACCCCAACCACCGGCGCATCGTGAAGCAACTGGGTCAGTTGCGAGCGGCGCTGCGCCGTGGCGCCGTTACTGAACTTACGCTGGTAAAAATCTTCGGCAAACAACCATTCTTCATCACAGCTCGGGTCTTGCAACAGCTGTTCCAGCAACACTTTGGCCGCGTCTGGTTGCTGTTGTTGATAATATAGCCGCACTAGCCGCTCACTGGCCGGAAAACCATTACTTAATTGATAAAAGCGCATTGCCAGCACAGGCAACGTATACTGCTCGGCCAACTTACCTAACTGATAATACCGCTCGCTGCGCTTAAGTAACAGCGCCTCATCTGCAGAGGCCGGCCAGGCATTAACCGAAGCCAGCCATTGCTTTAATGCCGGTTCGGCAGTATCAGGCTGTTTTTTCAGTTGCTTAGCCAGCGCAATAATAGCCGGCTTAGTGTTAGCCAGTTGATAGGCTAACTGCGCCTGATTAAGATCAGTAAAGCGTGGCTGGAACTGCTGCTTAAATTGCCCGGCCTGACGAATGCCTAAATCACGTAAGGTGAATAACGATAAATTCGCTTCGATACGACCAAAATAAAGAAAATACAAATAGTTAAGCGTATCTTGTCGCTGCAGGGCAATGTAGCGCTGTGGCAAGGTATCAATTAACGCCAGCCAGTTAACCGGCAGCTTTAATGCGCTACCCAATAACTGCGGTTTAGTCTGACTTTTTTTAATCGCCAGCTTCGCGACATGCTCTGCCCACTCTGCTGCGGAAAACTGGCTCTTTGCCAGTTGCAGCAACTGCCACAACGTGTCTTTAGTCAAACGTAGCCAAAAATCAGCTAAATCATCTGCGTTTAGCGGTGCTACAAAGCCTGCTTCAGTTAGCTGATTCAGCACCGGCTCACTTGGGCCTATTTCGCTGTAGTTTAGCTCGGCGTCGCTAAATACCAAGCCTTTACGGTTTAGCATTCGCACCAGTAACTGCTGAGCAGAGTCGCTTAGCGCTGAATAATCGCTTATAAAGGCAGTAGCTTCAGCCGTTAGTACCGCCTTATAATGTTGGGTAACAAAACTTAGCAGCTCATTAAAATGTTGCAGGTAATACCCATTGTCCAGTTCAGGCCGCGCCATGGCGTTACTCCAATGATAAAAACGTACTATGCCAATAGCTATTGCCAGAAATTTTACAGCCACTAAAGCCCAGTGTTAAGCTACTGCAATATCGTTTAATGACCAACAAGGAATGCATTGCTATGGGTAACTTATTGACCATTTTGGTTATCTTATTTGTCAGTCTGTTTGTACTGGTTACCTTGCTGGAAAAGTTTGGTAAAAAAACGGAAGAACAAGACCTTAGTAAATTAACCCGTTGGGTTTACCCGCTTATGGCCATTATGCTCGGCGCTTATATTGTTAAATACTTTTTTATGTCTTAGCCGTTTACTGCCCAACTAGCCTAAATAGTAAACGCTTAAAGCGACCTGTACATCACACTTAACTTAGTGCCAGTTCAATGGATTTAGCCGGTAAAACTGGCTTAATTGCTGGTACAGGGCCGGGTATTGCTGATGTAATTGCTGCGGTTGCTCGAAAAATACTTCGGAGATTACTGCAAAAAACTCTGCCGGATTAGTGGCACCATAGCCATCAAGCAAACCTGTATGGCCACTGGCCGTTTGCTGTTGCAACTGGGAAAAAGCCTGCTGCATAACAGCTGACCACTGCTGATAATCACTGCTGCGGCTAAGCAGTGGTGCGCCGGTAGCCAAGCCTTTTTCCTGATCAAGCTGATGGGCAAACTCATGGATCACTACATTGCGGCCATCGTGTGGTTTAGCGGCCCCTTGCATGGCATCCTGCCAGCTGAGTACCACCTTGCCCTGCCCCCAAGACTCACCGCTTAACACGTGCCGCTGTTCGCTTACCACCCCAGCCGCGTCTGGTGCGGCGCCATGCACAATAAAAGCCGCCGGATAAATCAAAATTTGCTGTAACTTCGGATAATAGTAGTCTGGCCGGTTTAACAATAACAAACAGGCCTGGGCCGCTATAGTGACCCGCATTTCATCTGTTACCGTAATGCCATCACACCCAATAAACTGTTTTTCAGCAATAAATACCTGAATATGTTTTTTTAACTGTAATTGCAAATCGGTTGGTAACGCTCGAAAATAAGGCATGCGTTGTTTAATAATGGCGCGCCATTGTGTGGAAAATGGCTGTGCCTGCACTTTTCTGCGCTGATAACGACGCCAAGGTTCTTGCCCCAATACGATAGCAATAATCAGGCAACCTAGCAGTATTACAATCAGGATGGGCAAATTTTGGTATCCTTAGCTAGCCAGTAAAAAAATGCGGAACTGTTTGAATGGGGCTGCGTCTTAACCAAATCAAGCGGTTTTGGCCGCCACAGTGGAGTAACTATGTTTAATTTGTTTAAAAACCTATTAGAAAAATCCAGCGCTGACTGGCAAGGCAGTGGTAACACACAACATCAGTGGCGCGATGCCGGGCTAAGCGAGCAACAATACTTGGCAGTAGTACTTATGCTGCAATTATCGCATGCTGACTTTAGTAGCGAACAGCAAGAGCATCACGTTGTAATGCAATATATGCAGCAAGAGTTTGGCTTAAGCGCCACAGCAGCCGAGTCGGTGTTTAGCGCAGCGCAAACCCAAGCAAAGGATGCGACCTGCCTGCATGGCTTTACGTCTAAGCTAAAAGGCCTGCCGTATGCCGATAAGTTAAGCATACTGGATCAGTTGTGGAAAGTGGCGTTTGCCGATGGTGAACTTGAACCGAATGAAGAAGCCATGCTGCGAAAAATTGCTGATTTGATGTTTATCCGCCACAGTGATTACATTCAGAGCAAACTAGCCATTCGCCCAGAGCTAAAGGCAAACTAACAATCTATTTAATGTGATGTTGATTCGCTAACCACCATGGTTAGCGAATTATCGCTCGTCCTTGTGCAGCACTTCACCTTCAATTACCCGGCTGCCTGTCGTATTGTCTTGCTGGCGACTAGTATGTTGCTCTGCCTCAGCCCGAGCCGCTTCTGCAAACCGGCGCATTTTTTGGCGATAGCGAAATACTAAAATAGGGATAACCAGCCAGCTTATCAACAACATAAACAATAAAATTGCTGCAGCCATTACCAGCATTACACCCAAAACTAGCCACGCCAACAACCGTTGTAGCACATTACCACGCTTACGCTGGGCAAATTGTTGTTGCCAAGCGCTAGCTTGCTGACGAAAAGAAGAATTAAACATATTAACTCCAGAAAAATTCGGCACAATCATAAAGCATATTGTCCGTGCTGTCGCGAGCAGCCCCAAAATAGCAGATTAGTGCTTTTAAATCAGATGCGGCTTTTGGCATGTATTCCAGTAATTAGTTCAATAGCGGGCGATAAGCGCTACTACTCCGTTTTATTACTTAATGCCCAGCCGACAATTTGCCCCCAGCTTGGCTCTTTGCCATACATTTGCATTCCACGTAAGAATATTCTGCCGGCTAGCCGCCTTAACCAATACAAACTTGCTATTAATAACAATAAGGATAAAGCGGGCTGCCACCAAGCCAGTTCAACCATCGCCATTCTTACCGGCATAGCGGCAAAAGAGGTCAGTGGTAACCAGCTTAAAACTGTCATAGCGTTACCAGTAGGGCTGTCGATCACCAGAAAAGTAAACAACATCGGCAGCCAGGTAATCATCATTACCGCCCCTTTACCGCTGGTATTAGGGTCGTCAATTGATGCGGCAATGGCGCCCATAAAGTACGCACTTAGTAATACCCCCAACAACGCGAATGGCACCAGCCACGCCAGCACGGTACAGTTTAACCAATTGAAATCAATGCCGTTATCACTAACAAAAACACTAACCACAATATAAGACAACAACATAACCAATGCGGAGGTCAACATGGCTTTCATTGCACTTAAACTGTGGCCCAATACCTTACCATCCATCCATTGCTGTGGCGTGACAATGGCATATAACTGCTCGGTTACCCGCTGTTGTTTTTCTCCGGTAATACTCAGTAACACCTGGCCAAAAGCGGTACTCAAACCAATAAAAAGTAAAATTAGTACGGCAAGTGCGATCATTTTTTCAGGCGTGTCCTTGCCTTTAAAATTTTCATCCAGATAAGCAAATTCCAGACTAATGGGTTGCTCTAGTTGCGCCAATTGTTCGGCGGTTAAATTAAGCTCTAACGCATATTGCTGGCGGAAAAAATCGTTAAGTTCAGTTTCCAGTTGCTGCTGCCATTTTTTGGCTGCCAGCGTATGCAATACCACCTCGTTATCGGCCAGCGTAACCACTCCATGCCAGGTTTGCTGCTGTGTTAATTGAGCAAGTTGTTCGCTCAGTGCAATAGTTGGCCGTTGAAACTCAAACTGCTCGCTGTTACTGATAGTAAAATTAGCGGGTACGGCAATCCGGTAAACCGAGCGGCTTTCATCGGTAAAGTAGCTCCATAAAGCCACCGCAGCAACGACACTCATCATTAGCAAGTAAGATATCAGCTGTTGTTTCCATTTAAAAAACCGCAGAAATTCCCACTTCGCCACAATAATACTTTGCTTTGAAATCATGCCTGATCCTTACACTGATGGTTTGCCATCGCTGTTAAATATAACTGATGCAAATCAGGAGCCTGCATTTCAACTTGGCTCAATTCAAGTTGATTAAGCAACTGCTTTAAGCTGGCTGAGACGCTATGCTGTGGTGCAAGTTTTATACTAAATCGCGTGCTACTAAGCGCCTGAATATCAAGATCTGGCAGCCACTGCTGCAACTGCTCCAGCGCAACAGGTTCAGTGCAGCTAATCATCATCTGGCGCTGCAGCCCCGCTTGTTGCTTAATATCAGCTAACGTACCAGCAAGAATGATTTTGCCTTGGGCCATTAATAACATATGGTCGGCTAATTTCTCTACCATGGCCATTTGATGAGCACTTAAAATCACCGTCATGCCCTGTGCTTTTAACGCCTTTAAAAATACAACCACTTTTTCCTGATTAAGCGGGTCTAATCCGGAAAACGGTTCATCCAGGATCACCAAAGCCGGCCGGTGCAATACCGCCGCTATTAACTGAACTTTTTGTTGGTTACCTTTGGATAATTGCTTTAAATCTTCATGTCGACGCTCAGTCAGCTCAAACACTTCCAGCCAGTGTGCCATTTCTTTCAGTGCTTTTTGCTTAGTTAAACCATGCAATTGTGCCAGATATAACAAATTTTTCTCGATGCTTTTATCCGGATACAGCCCTCTGTCTTCCGGTAAGTAGCCAAGTAACCGTCGTGGCACATGATCATAATGCTGATCTTGATGGCTCACCAAAATACTACCGCTGTCGGGTAGTGTCATACCGACTAACATGCGAATAATTGATGATTTTCCTGCACCATTGGGACCAAGCAAAGCAAATATATCACCAGAGTTAATTTGAAAACTCACCTGGCTTACCGCAGCAATATTGCCGTAATCTTTACTAATAGCGGTAACAATTAACTGCACAGTCAGCTCCTTTATGCCTAATCTGGTAATTAACTTATCACTGTTAAACCTACTCGCCTATCAGCAAACTGTTACCAATTATGTAAATTGGTGTTACCAGCGCTAGAACAATGCCAACTATATTGAAAGCCAATGTCGAATCTATTTGTCGCTAAGCCAACTCCTTGCTATGGTAATTGATATATTAAAAAAAGCTCGCGGGTATTATGAAGTTAGCTTTATGGCTCATTCTGTTAAGTATTGCGTTAACACCACTTATAAATCGGGCTGCTGCAGGCAGCTTAACGATAAATATAATTAATCAGCAACAACAGCCATTAGCTGATGCCGTGGTTGAATTACGCTCGCCAGCTACCAACATAATTACCCCTAAAAATATTAAAGTCGCCCAACAACAATTAACTTTTATCCCTTTTGTCAGTGCCATCCCGGCAGGTAGCCAAGCTGAATTCCCTAACCTAGATAAAACCCGTCACCACATTTATTCGTTTTCACCCGCCAAGCAATTTGAAATTCAGCTGTATGCTGACCAGCCTGAAGCACCAATAATTTTTGATACGCCGGGTATTGTTGCACTTGGCTGTAATATCCACGACTACATGCAAGCTTATATCTATGTTGGCGAAAGTGAATTAGTTGCAGTAAGTGATGAGCAAGGTAATGTGCATTGGCCTGATGTTCCCGCTGGTGAATATCAACTGTATTTATGGCACCCCTGGCAACTGGAATCGCCGAATCCGCTTGAGCTACCTGTTTTAGACATTGACCAGACTGAACGCCTAGGCCTGGCAATAGATTTATCACAGCGAAAACCTATAGCACCACAACGTGGTTTTGGTAGCAGGTAAGCGGCAGATGTTTAGGTCACTGCGCAGCAAATGGATGAGCTTACTGATTGTCTTGTTAAGCTTGCTAATGTTAGTCACGGGTTACGCCACACTGAACTCGATGCGCGCTAGTTCGTTGCAACAAGCTGAAGCAGCAATTGTGGTTGCCAGTAAAGTATTTCAGCAAGCCTTGGATAACCGGGCAGCACAATTAAGTAATAGTGTCACCTTGTTAGCAGCTGACTTTGGTTTTCGCCGGGCTATTGCCACGGCAGAGCAAGCTACTATTGAGTCAGTGCTGGATAATCATGGTAGCCGCATTAATGCACAGCTTGCATTGCTGCTTAACCCGCATGGTGAATTATTAGCCAGTAATGCAGAGCTCGTAACCAGTGATATTAGCCAGCTACTCCCGGCAACGCTCGCTAACACGGCCATAACTGACATTTTACTGATAGATGGTAAGGCATATCAGTTGGTTTTAGTGCCGGTGCGAGCGCCTGTAATTATTGCCTGGGTCGGTATGGGCTTTTTAGTCGATGTGCCGCTAGCTGAACAAATAAAAGGTATTACGGGCCTGGATATCAGTTTCGTGCAGCTTGATAACAGAGCCAACCAGCAACTGACCAGCACACTGCCTGACAAGGTGCAGCCACTCTTAATCAGCAAACTGGAACGGTTACTACGTAATCCCGCTGACACTCAATTTGCTGACGATTTTAGCTTTATTACCCGTGGAATACCACTGGATACTGAACGACGATTATGGGCATTGCTGCACTTACCTGACGACCGCTGGCTAGCAAGCTACCAGCAATTACGCCGCCAATTGGTTAATATTTTTGTATTTAGTTTGGTTTTATCACTGCTTGCCGCCTTCTTTTTTGCCCGCAGTATTAGCCAGCCTCTTAGTCAGCTAAGCCGTTTTGCTAACGCTATTGGCCAGGGGAAACCTGGTGTCCCACCAACCATTAGTCAGGATGAAATTGGCGTGCTAACCAGCACCTTGATTAACATGCAGCAGGATATCAATGCCCGCGAACTGCAGCTGAGACAGCAAGCAGAACGTGATACGCTAACTGGTTTATTAAATCGCCATGCCGTTGAGCAGCAACTCCCCGCCATTTTAAGTGAACAAAGCGGTACTTTATTGCAACTTAATATTATTCAGTTTAAACATATTAATGACACACTCGGATTAGCAAATGGGGATACTTTGCTACAGCTTTTAGCACAGCGACTGGGCCATCATCAACCTGCCGCCGTTTTCAGTGCCCGCTTGAACGGTGATGAGTTTCTAATGCTGTTTCGCGAAACCCTAACCGAATTACAACTGGTCGATCTTTATAACAGCCTGCAGCCGGCGTATAACATTCAAGACTCAATAATTAATTTGAAAATTGCCATTGGTATATACCCATTTCAACCGGGGCAAGGCATTACCAGCGAGGCATTACGCCGGGTTGATTTAGCTCAGGAAAATGCCAGTCTGGTTGGTGGAGGCATTGCCTTTTATCAAAGTGGGCAGGATGAAACGCATCAGCGTGAACTTACCATAATCCGTGATTTACCTTCTGCCCTTAACAGCGGCCAACTGTTCGTGGTTTACCAACCAAAAGTTGAGCTTGCGTCGCGCCAATGCCACAGTGCCGAGGCACTTATTCGCTGGCAGCATCCGCAATTAGGTTTTATTTCGCCAGTGGAGTTTATTGCTACTGCCGAACACTCTGGCAATATTAGTTTGATCACGCAATGGATGCTTAAAACCGTAATTAAACAATTGTCTGCCTGGCAGCAAGATTACCCAAAACTGCGCGTAGCGGTTAATTTATCGGCGGCCGATTTACTTGATCAACACTTACCTGAGCAAATTCGCGGTTTACTTGAGCAGCACCAAGTCCCGGCAACCGCACTGGCGCTGGAAGTTACCGAAAGCGCCGTAATGCAGGATACCAGCAAAGTTATCGCTAACTTAAATACCCTCAAAGCAATGCAAATCAATCTGGCGATTGATGATTTTGGTACCGGTCAATCTTCATTGGCGTATTTAAAACAATTGCCAGTTGATGAAATAAAAATTGATCGGGCTTTTGTTAAGGATATAGAAACCAATACTAATGATGCACTCATTGTTAATGCTACCGTAACGCTGGCGCATGGCCTCGGCTTTAAAGTTACCGCTGAAGGCTTAGAAAATCTGGCCGGATTACGTTTTTTAGCAGAGGCTGGCTGCGATACCGTGCAAGGTTATTACTTTAGCAAACCGCTAGCCACCGCCGATTTTAGCCAGTGGCTAAATAATTTTGCGTATTCAAACCCGCCAGAGATGGGTGTTAAACCATGAAAACCTGGTTTTTTGCCATCGCACTGCTGAGTGTGTCTGGTGCAGCCAGTGCCGGCAGCAAAATTATTGCCACCGGCGGGGTAACTACTATCGAAGGCAATGCAGGCGGTGGCATCGTACCATGGGCAGTCATCAACGGTTATGCCAGTAGTAATGAATGGTCGGCAACTGCCTTTACCGGCCGGGTTGCTATAAACAATTTCACCCTGCAAAGCACGGGTGTTGGCATTAGCCTGGACAATACCTGGGAGTTTTCCTATGCCCGCCAACATTTTGCGCTGAAAACAATTGGCGGCAGTTTATCGCAGGATATTTTTTCAATTAAATATCATTTGACTGGCGAGCTACTGTATAGCGCTCTACCGCAAATCAGCCTTGGCGTACAACATAAACGGAATAGGGATTTCACACTCCCGGCAGCCGTGGGAGCACAACGTGCTACTGGCACTGATGTGTATCTGGCTGCCAGTAAACTGCTGTTTAATCAGGTGGCAGGCCGTAATGTACTGCTTAATGGCACCTTACGGGCGACCAAGGCTAACCAAACCGGTTTATTGGGGTTTGGTAGTGCCAGCGATAAGCACTATCAATTCCTGTTTGAAGGCTCTGCTGCGATATTTGTTAATTATAATTTAGCGTTTGGGATTGAGTTTAAGCAAAAACCAGATAATTTGGCTTTTGCTGCTGAACAACATTGGCGTGATGTGTTTGTTGCCTGGTTTATCAATAAAAACGTTAGTTTAACAGGTGCCTATGTCGATTTAGGCAATATCGCCGCTCAGGGCTCACAAACCGGTTACTACCTGGCAATGGAGGCAACATGGTAAAACACAGCGTGTTAATTGGCGCCTGTTTGATGCTGCTAGCCTGCAGCAATGCCACACAACCCAACTTGTATCAGCGATTAGGCGCTGAAGACGGTATTAATGCTATGGTTGATGGCTTGCTTTATGAGATTGAACATGACCAGCGGATTGTGCATCACTTCGCCGACTCGGATATTGGCCGCTTTCACGCAAAGCTCGCTGAGCAACTATGCCAACTCACTGGTGGACCATGCCACTATAGCGGCAGCACCATGCAAGAAAGCCATACTGGTTTTAACATTAGCCTGGCAGATTATGATGCGTTAGTTGAGGGGCTAATCAAGGTGATGCAGCGCCAGCAAATTAGTATTACTGACCAAAATGCATTACTGGCGTTATTAGCACCGATGTATAAAGATATTAGTTACCGTTAATCTCAGGTATTTTCACCAGCATAGTCGACAAGCGCCGGCTTAGCGGCTTACGAGGTCGTCTGAAACATAACACTGAACGCCTTGCAGCCTGATAATGTCATCAGCTCCTTTTCTCGGGCAAACCGCACTTGTAGATCTGGCCTGACTAGCGCTTTCAAGCTACACTGCCAAAAAAAGGGAAAATACCTGATTTATGCGCACTCGTAGTCTGATATTGCTTTGTAGCCTGCTTTTTTGCAGCTTATTTTTTAGCGCAACAACGCTGGCGACCGATTTAAGGGAACGCTTACGCCTTGCTGTAGAAAACTATGAGCAGGTTATTACCGAGCAGCTAGCAAACGACGATGAGCGAACCTATCAAGACTGGTTAGTTTTAGCACAGGCTTACCTGAGTGCCGGTAATAAAGATGCGGCGCTAGAGGCTCTGCAGCAAGCTAATGGACTGGCTACTACTAAGCAGCAACAGGCCCATGTAGCACTATTTAATGCCAAAGTGTACGGCATATTGTTTCGTGATACCCGTCATGCCATCAGCTATCTGCAGCAGGCCGATGACGCACTTCGCAACGGCACCAGCATTGTTGAACAAGAATTATATAGTGAAGTACTGACCAACTTTGCTCAGGCGCATAATCAATTAGGTGATTTAAACCAGGCAGAGCAGTTTGCGGCTCAAAGCCTCGCATTAGCGATTGCCTTGGAAAGTCCGGCTAAACAGTTGGCAGCCAGAATTATGCTGGGCCGGCTGGCTTTACAAAACAATCACTTTGAGCGTGCTAACAACCAATTGCAACAAGCCTTAATCCTGGCTGATAACTTAAAAGATACTGAAGCCAGAGCCTCGATTCATTTTCGGCTAGGCATGGCCTTTCGAAAAGTAGATGACCACGCGTTAGCACTGGAACATATGCAACAAGCAGCCGTGCTGTATCAGGGTTTAAAAAACCTATCCAGTTATAGTTATGTGCTGGTATACATTGCAGAAACTTACCTGGAAGAGCCACAGAATATTACTAAGGCAGAACAATACTTACTGGAAGCACTGGCCATAAGTAAGCAAATTGATGATGTAATGCGCACAGCTATTATCAAACAAAGCCTTGGCCGAGCCAGTAAACTGCGTGGCGAAAATAGCCAGGCAGCGCAATATTACCGTGATGCCTTGCAACAATTCCGTCAGATTGGCGCCCAAACCTACATGCAAGAAAGTGCGCTAGCCTTGGCAGAGCTATTGCTTTTACAACAACAGTACCCACTGAGCCGTCAAATTATAGCCGAGCTAAGTCCGGCTATTGGTAGTGCCGCAAATTATTTGCAGGCACGTTACTTTAGTCTTAGCGCCGAACTGGCAGTGCAGCAGCAAGATTGGCAACAAGCGTACCTGTATATTCAGGATGCCAGTAAGATGCAATATGCTGAGTTAACCAGCACTACCACTGAAAAACTCAAGGTGTTTAAAGCTAATCTAACCGACAGTAACACCCAGCATGCCAATACTGCGCTGGCGTTGAGCCAACAGAGTAACTTACGACAACATCTTTTGTGGTGGCAGGCGATAAGCGGCTTACTCATGTTATTGCTGATACTAATTTACGGGTATCGCCGGCAGCAAAACAAACGGCTACCAGCGAACATGGCTATCTTGTTGTCTCCAGGCTGGAATCGTTTTTGTGAGCGCCTGCATCAGGATACTCGCCGCAAATTACCGTTGCAGCTCATCGCCATTACCTTGGAAAAATGTCAGCAATTGAAATTAAATCATGGCGAAGAAGCGCTACGACGGCCGTTGCAAGAACTCGTAAAAAACTGTGCCTCACCTCAGTTAAGTGCGTGTTGTATTAATAGTGATGTTATTTGGCTGGGGTATCGCAGTAGCGCCGAAGACGCCGCTGAGCATTGCCACAATCTGCGTGAGGCTTTGCAGCAAGCGTTAACCTCACTAGGTTCAGCGGACCGGCTTATTAGCTTGCAATTGGACGCAGAGCATTTACTCGGCGCGCGCTGGCAAGTTCATGAATTGACAACGCTTCGAGAAGCATTTTGGTTATGCTGGAAACTGGCTGACATAGCTGAAGATAGCGCCACCTCAAGCTGGCAAATGCAGCTTACCAGCGAGCAATCACGCCCTTGCGAGTGGCATAGTAGCAATATCCGATTAGATATGATTAACGCCTTTCAGCTTGGAGCGTTAGTCCTGACTTTAAATCAACAACTATTACCATCGGACTTAGCCAGAGCGTTGGTTGCTGACTTTACTGACATGGCTCAATAACAAGTTTGCGTCCAAAGTTACCTCGCGATGATGGCGCTGTACCGGGCAGCTAAACGCCAGGCTACAAGCTTGCAACGCCAGACCGCTTTGGTTTTTATTTGCCTCGCCATAACGGGGGTCACCCATTACCGGATGGCCAACAGCGGCAAAATGCCGCCTAATTTGATGCTTTCTGCCACTAACTAAATCAATGATTAACCAACTGCTCTCTGTTGCTGCATCATAGGCCTGCAAGGTAAATCGGGTTAAACAGCTTTTACCATCCAGTGGCGTGGTTATTTCAGCACTTGCCAGCAGCTCAGCAGTTAATTTACCTTTAACCTGAACAAGATAGGTTTTGCTCAGTTGCCGTTCTGCAATTAACTTACTGAACCCTGCGGCAGCTGTTTTGCTGTGCGCAATCAGCACTAACCCGCTGGCTTCACGATCTAAACGATGCACCAAATAAACCGGCCGGGCACTGTCAAAATGTTGCTCGACAACGCGCAGTAAACTTAAATGATCGCCCCACTCATTACCTTGAGACAACATACCGGCGGGTTTAAACCAAATACTATATGCGCGGTAATCTTTTAACAAAGTGGCAGGATCACAACTACGGCTAAGAATATCCGCATCATAATGTAGTTGGAGCAACTGGCCGGCTTTTAACGCCTGTTGTGCCCGACGTAACCTTTTTATCGGTTTGCCCAGTAACTGTACTGCACCTTTATTCATGGCATCTTTCAGCCGGCCTTTTGCCAGTTCCGGCACTGCGTCCGTCAATATCGTTATCGCCTGACCCGCTGCGTCAACCTTTATCTGGCGTGACAACTTCATACCTTTACCATTCCTTTACTCAGCAGTTCAGCTTAAATTCAGCGCTTTAAGCTGTAATAGTATCAAAGAAACAGGAGAACCGCTTATGAAAGCTTTACTGAAACTATCTGGCATAATGCTGCTGTTGCTACCCTTGGTAACATGGGCTGACAACATAAGCACTGAATACCGTAGTCAGCAACACCCTGTTATACAAACCAGCAAAATGAAAAACACGGCAGTAAACCAGAGCTATCAGTCTGATGTTTGGTTCCACAGTATTGACATTAGCCTGGCGCGGGACAATAACAACAATGGCTACTTCCACCAGTTATATGTGGAGTTTGATGCCGAGACCGATGATGCCTATCGGCAGGTATTTGCCGAGTTTAGTTTAACCCCCGATTATGGCAGCGAACAACTGTACTACACCAGTTCGGTATTTGAGTTGTTCCGGCAAAGTAGCAACGATTGGCTGGCTATTGAAACCGATTTACAACACCACTACCCCGCAAATTTTTATTTACTAACCATCAGGATTTTTGATGCCAATAGTGGATATTTGCTGGCTGAAGCATCAGGTTATGATCTTAGCGCACTGGATGCCCTCACTCTGGAAGATTATCAACGCGACAGTATAAGGGTCAGCAGCAGCGTTGAAGTGTCAGCCGGCAGCACTGGCTTGATGTTCCTGCTGGGGTTATGCTTAATAATGGTAAGACGACAGGGGCCACGTTGATTGGTTAAACGCTATGTATTACTCATGCTGTTACCACGGTGTTTTAGCGCTGCCCATCCTGGCAGTATGTCGCTAATCAGTATTTTGCTTATGATCAGTTTTAAGCTGGCTTATACGATCAAACAAAACATGCCAGCCATCAGGGATCCGTCCGACCCCATTTTGACCACTGGCTAACCGATCAACATGTACTGACAAGCGTTGCAATGGCCCAACAATTTTTCGTTTGTAACGCCGGGCCAGCAACCAGACCAGTATGAATAAAATCGTGGCATAACTTAACCAATAAACTAAAAACTGACTAAGACCAGCACTAAACATCGAGCCACTTTTATCGATCATTGCCAGCGACCATGGCAACCCATCTAACCGTTGTATTTGCAGCTGATATTGCTCAAGCGCCTCACCAGTTATAAATTTAGAGCTGGCAATCACATCACCCGCTTGATCCAAAAGCAAAAAGTAATGTTCTGGGTTGTTTTTTTCGAGATTACTAAGCAATGGTGCTAATTCTAATGCCAAGACAAAACGACCTATTTTGCGTTCATTTACAAACAACGGTACCGACATTGCAGCCTGGTCAAGAATAAAGTCTTTATAAAATGCGGGATTGCGATCATAACCATTTTCTACGCGTTCATAACGCTGCAACCATGCTAATAACTGCTCAAGTACATAATCAGACCATTTTTGCTGACCGTTATACGCAAATCCCTGCGCTGAAATATAGTAGAGATTCTTTACGGTATTAATACTTGCTGGTGCAATATCAAAATAAGGCTGTAACTGTGCCAGCATGTGTAACTCAAAATTTAAAGGCTGATTATCAGTCGTAATGTGATGCAACAACACATCAGTTGTTGTCAGTGATAACAGTGGGATCTGACGATTACTATCAGCTGAAAGCTGGGTGCTAAACTGGGCACGACTTTTTATAGCTTCGGCAAATTGCAGCATGGGTAAAACCTGGGCATCCAGTTGCTGAGCAAACATTTGTAGATGACGTTGACTGTTCTTCTGGCTATTATTAAATTGCAACATAACCTGGATCACTGCAGCACTAAAACTTAGTAACATTATTATCAACAATGAAAAATAAATGCTTCTTTTGTAGATGTTTTGAGCTGGGCTGGACATGTAACTCCTTCGCAATGCGCTAATTTACGTTTCGCAAATCCTAAACTATTTCCATTGATAAGCAAACACCGGCAACTGGCTTTTTAGCCAGTTGCCGGCTGGTGTTCATAAATTAGCCTCAGCAAACGCCGCCAAACGACTGCGTACAACACCATTAAGATTAATAGTAGTGCTGCCTTCAAAGCTTTTAAAGCGTTCAACAATATAGGTTAATCCTGAGGTAACAGCGGTGAGATAATTACTGTCAATTTGCGATAAATTGCCTGAACAGATGAGTTTTGTACCTTCACCACAGCGGGTAATAATAGTTTTTAATTGCGATGCCGTTAAGTTTTGGCATTCATCCAGGATCACGATGGCATTCTGAATACTCCGACCACGCATAAAATTTACCGACTTAAATTGAATATTCGCCTTCTCCATAATGTAATTGACGCTGGCATGTGGGTGTTCGTCCGTTTTGTGTAATACTTCTAAAGAATCTGTAATAGCGGCTAACCAAGGAGCCATTTTTTCCTCTTCAGTACCCGGTAAAAAACCAATTGACTCCGCAATTTCTGGCGTATTACGCGTCACAATCACTTTGTCATATTGGCTTTTTTCTATGACTAACTCCAACGCCGCAGCCAGCGCAATTAAGGTTTTACCACAACCGGCCGGGCCGGTTAGGATCACCAAATCCATTTGCGGATCAAGTAATGCCTGCATTGCCAACGCCTGATAAATATTCTTCGGCTGAATGCCCCAAGCACGGCGATGCATTAAACGCTCATAACCAAAATCAAGAATTTTTATTTCCTGTTCAGTAATGGCCAGTATCCGACCGGCGAAGCTTTCTGCCTCATCAATTAAATATTCATTAATATAGGCGTTAGGCAGTAATGTACTACTAACATAATGTACCGTGTCACGGCCTTCATTTTCGCTACGACACTCCCCAACCTGACTCCAAAATTCGCCACTGAATTTATAGTAACCTTTATATAAAAAACGCACATCGTCAATTAATTGATCGGTACGATAGTCCTCCACTTTTTTCAGACCGGCGCCTTTGGCCTTTAACCGCATATTGATATCTTTAGTCACCAGAATAACATTGATTGGGCTTTTCTCACGCTGCAGATACAGCGCAGTGTTAATAATTAGATGGTCGTTTTCACCACCAGGCAAACCCGGAATTTCATCTTTTATATGATGATCATTAATAATAAATAAGTTGCCACCACCTAAATGTTCATGTTGCCTAGGCAACGCAACCCCTTGCAGCATTTGCTCTGGTGAAGCGTCACGCAATATATCTTCCAGCGCGCGGATAGCGACTCTGGCATCCCGGCTAACATCTTTATTGCGGT
This sequence comes from Arsukibacterium sp. MJ3, assembly GCF_000987765.1. Lineage (GTDB taxonomy): Bacteria > Pseudomonadota > Gammaproteobacteria > Enterobacterales > Alteromonadaceae > Alishewanella. The sequence continues at coordinate 245,600 of NZ_LAHP01000002.1, read as the reverse complement.
CTTTGATATGGTCCAGTTCTTCCAGTACGGTCATCGGAATAACCACATCGTGTTCTTCAAAGTTTAAAAAGGCAAAAGGTTCGTGCAGCAAAATATTGGTGTCTAACACATAGATTTTCTTTTCTTTGCTATTTTTTTGCGCCATATGCAGCTCCTTCAAACATAACAACGTTAACCTGATGCCGATTGATGCTCAATGTTGCTTGGTAAAGCATAGTGCACCTGAACTATTTGGCGCTTGATTCTAAAATAAAATCTGTAATCAGCAGTTAAAACACTCTGCAACTCTATAATGACAACAGCATGACAATCGGCAAGGTTAAAATAAACCCAACTGATTGGATGCAGTTTTATTGATTTACTAGTACCATGGCGCCCCGTTTTTATGGTGGTAATGTGATATGAATTTTGCTTTGGGACAACGCTGGATCAGCGATACAGAATCTGACCTTGGTTTAGGTACTTTAGTCGCTATCGAGGGCCGGATGCTGACAGTATTGTTCCCTGCCGCTGGTGAAACACGTCAGTATGCCCAAGCCGAGGCCCCACTTACCCGCGTGGCGTTTAATGTGGGTGATGAAATTAAAAGTGCCGAAGGCTTTAGCCTAAAAGTTACGGCTATAACCACCTTAGAGCACACGTTGATATACCAGGGTAATCGTCTTGATAATGATGAGCAGGTGGCATTAAAAGAAATTTTTCTGGACCATTTTATCAGCTTTAATAAACCACAAGACCGACTATTTGCCGGCCAAATTGATCGGTTCGACCATTTTACCCTGCGATATCAAGCTTGGCAGCAACAGTACCGCCTGCAAAAAAGCGAATTACGGGGCTTGCAAGGCGCACGGATGAGCTTAATCCCGCATCAGCTGTATATTGCCGAAGAAGTGGCCAACCGTCATGCGCCCAGGGTGCTACTAGCTGATGAAGTCGGTCTGGGGAAAACGATTGAAGCGGGTTTAATTATTCATCAACAATTGATATGTGGTTTAGCCCGTCGGGTATTGATTGTAGTGCCTGAATCATTGCAGCATCAGTGGCTGGTTGAAATGCTTCGTCGTTTTAATCTGCACTTCTCGATATTTGATGAAGAACGCTGTCAGCAGTCACAACTGGACGTTAGTAACCCCTTTGATACCGCCCAGCTGGTGCTATGCAGCTTGGAATTTATTAGTAGTAACAAGCAGTGGCTGGAACAAGCACAAAGTAGTGACTGGGATTTACTGGTTGTTGATGAAGCGCATCATTTAGCCTGGTCAGCTGAACATATTAGTAAGGAATATCGCTGCATTGAAAGCCTGGCTCAGGACACTGCCGGAGTTATTTTGCTCACTGCCACCCCAGACCAGTTAGGCCATCAGAGTCACTTTGCCCGCTTGCGCCTGTTAGATCCCGATAGGTTTTATGACTACCAGGCGTTTGTTGATGAAGAACAGCAGTACCAGCAGGTAGCGAATACGGCCAAACAATTACTGACTAGCACCACGTTATCTGAGCAGCTGATCGCTGAACTTCGTGCACTAATCAGCGAGACTGACATTAACAGTGAGCTGGCAATAATATGCCAACCAGCAACTGAACAGGCTGAACAGGCTGAACAGGCCAGGCAACACTTACTGGAAAAATTACTTGACCGCCATGGTACCGGCCGCATTTTGTTTCGCAACAGTCGCGCCAGTATTAAAGGGTTTCCATTAAGACAACCCCTACCCGTAGCGCTTGAGCTGCCAGAGCAGTATCAAAATGCGCTGAAAGTACAGCATAGCCTGAATAAAAATAGTCCCTTAGCGGCACGGGTGCAGGCCAATTTATTTCCTGAGCAAGTGTTTCAGTCGTTTGAAGGTAGTGGCAGCCAATGGTGGCAGTTTGATCCGAGAATAGACTATTTAACCGCCTTATTAAAACAGCACAAGCCGGCTAAGTTTCTGCTAATTTGTGCTGCAGCCGAAACAGCTTTAGCGGTGGAAGCAGCACTGCGCCAAAAAGAAGGCATCCGGGCAGCGGTATTTCATGAGGGCATGTCTATTATTGAACGTGATAAGGCTGCAGCGTATTTTGCCCAGCAAGATTACAGTGCTCAGATACTAGTGTGTTCAGAAATTGGTAGTGAAGGCCGTAACTTTCAGTTTGCCCAACATATAGTGCTGTTTGATCTGCCGCTTAACCCTGATTTACTGGAACAGCGCATTGGCCGGCTGGACCGGATTGGCCAACAACATGATATTCAAATCCATATCCCATATTTTAAAGATAGCGCTCAACATCTGTTATTCGAGTGGTATCAGCAAAGCTTAAATGCTTTTAGTCATACCTGCCAGACCGGTCGGGTTGTGTATGAGCAGGCAGCACCGGTTTTGATCGCATTACTGGCCGAGCCACAGCCTGAAGCAGAAGCAATTGCGCAGTTAATTGCCAACAGTAAACAACGTCATCAGCAACTACAACAACAACTGGAACAAGGCAGGGATAAATTACTGGAGCTGCACTCTGCTGGCGGCCAGCGGGCAAAAAAACTGGCTGAAAAAATCGCAAAAATGGACACTGATGTTCAGCTACCCATGTTTATGTTTCAGGCATGGGATTTATTGGGCGTTAATCAGGAAGACCGCTCCGATACCAGTATAGTGCTAACCCCAGCTGAACACTTACGCTGTGCTTACCCCGGCTTAGAAGATGATGGTGTTACCGTTACCTTTGACAGAGCGACCGCACTGGCACAGGAGGATATTCAGTTTTTAAGCTGGGATCACCCCATGGTTACCGGCACTCTGGATATATTATTAAACGATAATACCGGTAATACCGCAGTTGCCTTATTACCTAATAAAGCCTTACCCGCTGGCAATTATTTTATCGAACTTATATATATTGTTGAAGCGAGTGCGCCGGCAGAACTGCAAATGGGTCGCTATTTACCCAGCACCCCAATCCGCTTACTGCTGGATAAAAGTGGTAAAGATTTATCCGCTAAAGTGCCCTTTGACAATTTTAACCGGCAGTTAAAACCGGTAGGCCGGCAAACTGCCAGTAAGTTGGTTAACGCTCTGCAAAGTTTAATTCATCCTCTGCTGGTTAATAGCGAGCCGGTCGCGCTGGCGCAACTGGCGCAACTGCGCCAAACTGCATTAACGAAAATGCAACAGGCATTACAGAGTGAACAACAACGATTGCGGGCGCTTAAGCTAGTTAATCCCCTAATCCGACAGCAGGAAATCGATTTTTTGGCCAATCAGCAGCAGCAACTTAGTGACCTTATTGGTAAAGCGCGTCTAAAACTGGACGCAATAAGAGTTATCGTGGTTAGTCACGATTAATATGAATACATTTCATTATCAACCACCCCTGCAACCCTACCTTGATATTATTTATCAGGATAATGATATCGTGGTATTGAATAAACCCAGTGGTTTATTGTCCGTTCCCGGCAAAGCCGCAGAACACTGGGATAGCTTGGAGTACCGGGTAAAATTGGTATACCCCACCGCCCGTATTGTGCACCGGCTTGATATGTCGACCTCGGGCGTTATGGTGCTGGCTTTACATGCTGACGCCCAGCGTCAACTTAACCGCCAGTTTCAGTTAAGACAAACCAGTAAACTTTATATCGCCAGAGTAGCTGGCTGGGTCACGGCCGACTTCGGCACCATAAATATGCCACTTGTTTGTGACTGGCCAAACCGACCTAAACAAATGGTTTGCTACCAGCGCGGTAAAGCATCTGTAACGCACTATCAGGTGTTAAGCCGGGCAAACAATAGCAGCAGGTTGGCGTTAACTCCGGTTACCGGTCGCTCACATCAACTTCGGGTGCACATGCAAATATTGGGGCATGCTATCCTCGGTGATAAGTTTTATGCCGACCCAATAAACCTGGCGGCGGCTAACCGGCTACAGTTACATGCAGAAACATTATCGCTGTTTCATCCTGTAACTGGAAAAGAAACTGTTTTTTCTGTAAAATGCCCGTTTTAGTTTTCCTCACAATTATTAACCTCACATTCAGTTAACTGGCTTATTATACGCAGCTCGTTAGGTTGCTAAATAATTTATCTTTGTACTGTTTTTACTAAATAGTTGCAATTAACAACGAATTCTAATCAAAGCGCTTTATAATAATGATTGCATGACAATAGGCAAGCGTAATAGATCTGTACTATTGTAATGTTGGATAAATCTAAGGAGAAATGGATGAAACTTAAAATTACTACACTTGCTGTACTGGCTGCCCTGCCTTTTATCAGCGCTCAAGCTTTTGCTCAATCAACAACTGCAGCTAATCTTGAAAACAGAGTATTCGGTTCTTTATTTGGTGAATACTACCTGCCTGACACTGATAAAACTGAATCTGCTTCTTGGAACTTTATGGAGAAAGACTTCGGTTACGGTGTTGAAATTGGTTATTACCTGACAGAAACTTGGGCTATTCGTGCTGAGTTTGCCAAGTTAGACCTGAGTTCAAAACTAAATGGCTCTGATGCCGGCGGTAATCGTTTAGGTATTGATGTCATGTATCATTTGTCCAATATGCCAGCAGTTTACCTGGTTGGTGGTTTAAAGCGCATGGATGCAGTTCAAGACACCTCAGCTTTTAATATTGGTGTTGGTTACAAACACTTCATTAATCAGAATTTCGGTTTATTTGGTGAAATGAATCGTTATCAAGGCATTGATGAAAGCTATGCCGATGCCGGTATTAAACTTGGTGTGACTTACTTGTTTGGTGCTGCTGCTGCACCAGCGCCTATGCCAGCACCAGCTCCAGCACCGGTTCAACCAGCACCAGTTGCTGATAGCGATGCCGATGGCGTACTTGATAATGCCGATCGTTGCCCAAATACCGCCGCAAACCACAAAGTAGATGCTCAGGGTTGTACGGTATTCACTGAAGAAATGCAACGCGTTGGTGATGTTGATATCGAAGTAAAATTTGGTTTTGACTCTGCTGCAGTGTCTGCGGATCAGAAGACTGAAGTTATCCAATTAGCCGCCTTTATGAAGCGCTTCCCTGAATCAGAAGTCGTTATTGAAGGACACGCCTCTAATATTGGTAACCCAGCTTACAATATGCGTTTATCAGAGCGTCGTGCAAAATCAGTTGCCGACATTCTGACCAGCGAAGGCGTTCAATCAGCTCGTATTACTTCTGTAGGTTATGGCGTGACTCGTTTACGTGTTCAGGGCAATACTTCAGCAGCACATGCCGCTAATCAGCGCATTGAAGCAAAAGTAACAGCTAAAGTAAAAGAACCTGTAATTCGTTAATTTTCTTATGCTTTGCTAAAAACCGCCAATATTGGCGGTTTTTTTTATTGCCGCATCCCAGAGAAGCTGATAGTTTTAAGCTGTAATGCAGCCTTAAAAGGATACACCTCATGCATGCTATAAGTCGTTACTGTGTAACCATCACAGTATTAGCCTGTATCACCTTTCATCTTCAGGCGGAACAACCGGCAACATTGGTGCAAGAAGCCCATGTTTGTACCGATGAAAATGAAACGCAACGCTTGGCAATTAACCATCAATTAAGAGAAATGGCCAAGGCGCTTGCAGAATTTAAACCTACTAAATTTTGTTTTATTATGCAGCCGTCGTTAGCGGTAGTGGTAATTGAAAAAGGTGACAGTTATGTGAAGTTTAGCCATGACACAAAAGTTATGTTTACTTTTCCAGAGTATATTCACGCTGCCAACACCATTTAAACCTCGGTATAAAGTTCTGTCTGACTTAGCCGATAATATAAAATATCGGTTTAAGGCAGAGCATGATGCGACGTTTTTGGAGTAGTGTACTTATTTTGTTCACTTTAGCGTGGGTAAATGTTACCAGCGCTACTACACCGGACAAACAGCAATTATGGCAAGAAGATTTGCGCCGACAAATATTGTCAAGTGAGCTTACAGAATTAACCAGCGCCAGCGGTAATTTCATGGCATTACAACGCCAAGCCTTAACCAGCGATACTAAAGGCACCGCTATCCTGGTTGCCGACGCTAGCGAACACGCTGCCAGCCCCAACCAACTTGATGCACTGCGCCAGCAACTTAACGACTACGGTTGGGACACCTTGGCAATAATGGCACCTGACGCGAGCCTATTTGAAGCCAATGTTGCCACTGCAGACTATCAACAACAACTGGCAGAACGTCTTATTACCGCTACCGGCCAAGCAGAACAGCAAGCAGGCAGTATCATTGTTATAGCCAAAGGCAATAGCGCTGCACTACTAAATCAACTTTATGCTTCAGACCAGCTAGCCGAACCCACTGCCTTTATCATGCTGAGCGCTTATCTGGCTGATGATAAATTAAATCGGGAATTGGCAACTCACATTGCTAATCAGAAGGTACCGACTCTGGATATTAGCCATCAAAGGGACAACCGTTTTGCTAATGCCAACCTTAAATTAAGAAAGCAACTGGCTGAGCGTAACCTGAAAAACCAGTATCGACAACGCCAGTTAACCGGCACTTCTTATGATGCTGACGTACATGCCTGGGTATTAAAGGAAATCACCGGCTGGCTTTCCAGTATTGGTTTATAAAAGCTAGCTGCATACAGGTTTGCTTCAATAGCGGCTTTTTAGCAACTCATAAGCAGCCTGAATTTCCTGGGTACGGCGCTTTGCGACATCTAGCATGGCTGCCGGTACACCCTTAGCCATAAGCTTATCAGGGTGATGTTGTGACATTAGTTTTCTATAAGCACGTTTTAAGTCTTTTTCAGTACAGTCACTACTGACACCCAACACCTTATAAGCATCTTGCACAGCATTAGCCGCTGGTTTTTGGTTATCGCGTTGATTAAATCGCTGCTGAGCACGATAGGCGGCGAGTAGGTTGTCTAATTGTGATCGCGACACACTCAATTGTTGAGCCACCTGTTGCAACAACCCATATTGCTCGGACGTCATTGGGCCTTCAGCATTGGCAATACCTAACTGAATTTCTATAAAGTATTGCAAGACATCGCCCTGATGCCGATATTGCTGATAAAACTGTTGCAGCTGAGCCATTAGCGGGAAGTTACTGGCCTTGCCATCCCGAAAAGCAGCTTGTGCTTCTTGTTGTTGAGCGTCATTCAAGCCCAGTTGCTGCATAAAATGGTTGGCTTGGCGAATGTGCGCAGCCGTTACGACTCCGGTTGCCTTGGCAATATGGCCCATTGTGGCAAAGGTGCTGTACATAAAAACGCCAGGCTGATCTTCATTGTCACGGAATACACCACGAAATTGGGCAAGTTTACCCCCCATTTTCATATCAAACCAATGTCCCAACAACAGACCAAAAAACAAACCCGGCAGCCTTAATACCGCTAAACCAAGCAAAGCCCCAATAATTTTACCCCACAAAATTCTTCCCTCATTGGTTACACGATAAGGCGAGTAGCCACTAATCCACTATAATCTGACAGCCGTTATAGCAGAATCGCACTATATCGGATTAGCAGGAAATCTAAAATTGATTTATCATACCCAGCTACTCTTATAGATAATGATAATAAATCTGAGACAGTGAATACTGGATGAAAGCATGGTTTAGCAGGATAATTATTACAGGCTTGTTTTGTGGTCAGCTGCAAGCCGAAGAACCTGTGATCCCAATGTGTTACCAGCCTTTAGCGCAACCTGACGTGCTCAGTACTTTAGACCCCAACGATAACGCCGTACGGATAAATTCCGATATTGCTGATCTTAGTGGTAATCAAACTGCAGTATTTAATGGTAATGTCGAGATTATTCATCGTGAAACCCTGTTAAGTGCCCCAAGCGCGCGTTTTAGCCGCAGTGAACAAAGTATTTTTGCTGACGGTGGTATTGAGTATTTCGATAGTAGCTTAAAAGTATCGGCCAGTTCTTTTAACGCCGATACTGTTAATAACGTTGCCAGAATTACCGATGCTAAGTATCAATTTATTGCTCAGGCTGGTCGTGGCTATGCTGACACGCTTTTTGCCAGCCCAGAGCAAATTAGCCTTAATCAGGCTTTATTTACCACTTGCCCGGTAGCGGATAACAGCTGGGCGCTGCATGCTAACGACATCAACATTCAGGCCGATGAAGGTTGGGGTTCTGCCCGTAATGCAGTGTTTAAAATTAAAGACATTCCGGTATTCTACTTGCCGTACCTGACATTTCCAGTAAATGAGCAACGTAAAACGGGTCTGTTATTACCTAAAGTTGGTAGCTCGCAGTTACTGGGGCTCGATATCGAACTACCCTACTACATTACTTTAGCTGATAATTACGATATTACTCTTACCCCGCGCTACATGAGCAAACGTGGTACCCAGTTAAAGTCAGAGTTCCGCTATTTAACGGTAGCCCATCAAGGAACATTACAACTAGAATATCTTAGTTCTGACAACGAAAAAGCAAATGATTTTGGAAGCCGATACCTTAGCCACCTTAACCATCGTTCTGATTTTAATTCCAGTTGGCGTGGCTATATCGATTTTACCGATGTCAGTGACGATGCCTATTTAACAGAACTTGGCTCTGACTATACCAACCAAAGCGACACCCAACTTTACCGAGAAGCTACTCTGGCCCATTATGGCAGCGTGGTTAATAGCATGATCCGGCTGCAGGGCTTTGAAATTCTGGGAAATTTCACCGATGCCTACAAAACCTTACCTGAGGTAACGTTAAGTTCTGCAAAACCCATGATGCTACTCAACCCACTTGAATTTGACTGGCTCGCTAATTATGCTCATTTTCAAAATGACAAGGCTTTAATAAACTCAGCAGACAGGCTACATTTACAGCCCACAGTCCGGTTACCCTTTGTGACCCCCGCGTTAGAATTTACCGCTGAAGCCAGCATGCTTTATACCTATTATCAGCAAAATACAGCTGTAGAAAATGCTGCAATTAAAAATTCTGTGCAGCGAGTGTTACCTACTCTGCGTTTATATAGTCGCTTAAACATGGAGCGGGAATATGACTGGTTTGGCGAACCCGCTTTACAAACGTTTGAACCACAAATTCAATATCTATATATTCCCTACCGCCAGCAAAGCCAGATTGGTTTGTATGACACCACCCGCTTACAAGATGATTACCATGGTTTATTCCGGCAAAATCGCTTTTCCGGCATAGACCGCATAAACGAAGCCAATCAGCTTACCGTTGGCTGGACTACTCGTTTTTACGATAATATTGATAACGAACTTTTCCGCTTTAGTCTGGGTCAAATCTTCTTTTTAGAAGACCCAACTGACGTTACGGCCTACCTGACTAACAACCTGACACCGTCTGATTCTGTGCTGGCAGCAGAAATGATGTGGCACTGGTATCGAAAATGGTATTTTAGCGCCGCTACCCAATATGATATTGACGCTAAAAACTTAATAAAAAGTAATGCTAGTCTGGATTATCGCGGCAGTGAGAATACCCTAGTTCAATTGAACCATCGCTACAGCCGTGCTGTCTCAGGATTGGAAATTCAGCAACTTGGGGTGCTTGGCACGGTGCCTTTGGCAAAAAATTGGCAACTGGTGGCCAGTTACTATCGTGATGTGACAAATAGTCGTATGATAGACGCCAATTTTGGCGTGCAATACGAGTCCTGTTGCTGGGCTATCCGACTGGTAGCCAGACGACATATTCTGGCGAACCTCGATACCAACATCGATAACGCCTTGCTATTTGGCGAGCTAGACAGCAGTCTCAGTTTGCAATTTGTGTTAAAAGGCTTTGGCGATAAAGCAGGTTTTGGCGTTACAGACATGTTGTCGAATGGCATTTTTGGCTATCGCCGCCCGTATTTACTAACTAATTAGTGTAGGAATTTATGAAGTTACAGCAAGTTATCAGTCTGGCTTTTATTGGCTGTCTAAGTTTTTCCAACATCGCGGCAGAAAAAGAAATCGATCGGGTAGCCGCTATTGTTGACAACACGGTGGTGTTGCAAAGCGATATTGACGATGTGGTAAACCGCGTTAAGCGTAATGCTGAGGTTCAAAACCAAACCTTACCGTCAGATCAAGCGTTAAGAACTCAGGCCCTAGAGCGATTAATCTTAACCAGTTTACAGCTGCAACTCGCCGGACGGATGGGTTTACAAATCAGTGATGCACAATTGGACGATACTATTCGCAATATTGCTCAAGGTGAAAACCTTAGTTTGGAAGCCTTTCGGCTTAAGGTTGAAACTGAAGAAGGGAATTATGAACGCTTCCGGGAAAAGTTGCGGGAAGAAATTATCACCAATGAAGTGGTTCGTGGCAGTGTACAACGCCGGATTTATATCAGCCCACAAGAAGTTGACAGTCTGCAAAAACTAATGGAAGAGCAAGGTGCCGTTAGCGAAGAGTACAACCTGGGCCATATTCTTATTGCAATACCCAGTCAGGCAACAGCCGATGATATTAGTGATGCGAAAGAACGGGCCGATAAAGTAATGGAACTGCTGCAAAATGGCAGTGATTTCCGTCGAATTGCTATTGCATCGTCATCAGGTGGCAAAGCGCTAGAGGGTGGTGAGTTAGGTTTTATGAATATTAACGAGATGCCTACACTGTTTTCAGAAAGCATTCGTGATAAAAAGAAAGGTGAACTGCTTGGCCCAATGCGCTCTGGTGCAGGTTTTCACATTCTGACAATATTTGATATTCGAGGCGAGAACGTTGCTGAAATCCAGGAAGTTAATTCGCGCCATATTTTGATTAAACCCTCTATTATCCTCAGCGAAGAACGAGCTCGCACTATGCTGATTGAATTTGCGACAACGTTACGCGCTGGCCAAGCTGATTTTGCTGAATTAGCAAAAGCACATTCAGAAGACCCCGGTTCTAAAATGAACGGTGGTAATCTGGGCTGGAGTGAACCACAGGTCTTCGTACCGGCATTTCGAGATACCTTACAACGGTTGGCTCCTGATGAAATTAGTGAGCCGTTTCGTACTGAACATGGCTGGCATATTGCTCAAGTTCTGGATAAACGGATAGTCGATGCCACCGCCGACAAAAAGCGGGAGCAAGTATATCGGATGATTTACAACCGACGCTTTAACGAAGAATCAACGAATTTTCTGAAAGAAATACGCGATGAAGCCTTTATTGACGTATTACCGGAGAGCTAGATGACCTTACGAATTGCCATTACCCCGGGTGAGCCTGCGGGTATAGGCCCAGATTTAGTTGTAACACTTTCCCGGCAAGACTGGCCAGTTGAGCTGGTTGTCTGCGGCAATGCAGCGTTACTCAGCGAAAGAGCAACAATGCTGGGCATACCGTTACAACTATTGCCGTTTAATAGCTCAACTGAGGCTAAACCTCAGCTAGCCGGCACCTTAACCGTAGCAGATTTCACCCTGACTGAGCCGGTACAGCCTGGCCTGCTTAATGCGGCTAATGGTCAATACGTAATAGACACCTTGCATTTCGCTGGCGAAAAAGTAATACAAGGTGAGTTTGTCGCCATTGTTACTGGCCCGGTTCATAAAGGAATTATTAATAAAGCCGGCATTCCTTTTAGTGGCCATACTGAATTTTTTGCCCATCAGTCTAATAGTCCCTATGTAGTGATGATGCTGGTAACTGAAGGGTTAAGGGTTGCGTTGGCTACCACGCATATACCGCTAGCCTATGTAGCAAAAGCCATTACCCGAGACAGGCTACTAAAAGTTATTACTATTTTGCATCACGACTTACAGCATAAATTCGCCATTGCTAAGCCAAGGATCTATGTCTGTGGCTTAAATCCGCATGCTGGAGAAGACGGTCATCTGGGACGGGAAGAACTGGACATCATTATTCCAACCTTAGCCGAGTTGCGGGCCACAGGTATTGATCTGGTTGGGCCTTTACCAGCTGACACTCTGTTTCAACCTAAATACCTTGATGATGCTGACGCCGTATTAGCAATGTATCACGACCAGGGTTTACCGGTGCTAAAATACAAAGGCTTTGGCCGCTCAGTCAATATCAGCCTCGGCCTGCCCCTGATCAGAACCTCAGTGGATCATGGCACCGCTCTGGATTTAGCTGGCAGCGGCAAAGCTGACTCAGGCAGTCTGTTTCTTGCCGTCCATCAAGCAATTACTCTGGCTCTACAAGCGAATTAATCTATGACAGACAATGTGCACCAGGGCCATCGTGCCCGCAAACGTTTTGGCCAGAATTTTTTACATGATCCACAGGTTATTAGCCGCATTGTTAAGGCTATTGCCCCTAAACCAGTCGACGTATTGGTAGAAATCGGCCCTGGCCTTGGCGCATTGACCGAACCGGTAGCCGATGTCGCTGGCCATCTTATTGTGGTTGAGCTAGACCGTGATTTAGCCGAGCGCCTGCGACAACACCCAACCCTGGCTGACAAGCTCACCGTCTACCAGGCCGACGCTATGAAATTTGATTTCGCCATGCTGTTAAAGCCTGGCCAAAAATTAAAGATATTTGGTAATCTACCTTATAACATTTCCACTCCTTTATTATTTCATCTGTTTGAGTTTGCCGATCACATCAACACCATGCACTTTATGCTACAAAAAGAAGTGGTGCAGCGAATGACAGCCAGTCATGGTAGTAAAACGTTTGGCCGACTAAGTGTAATGACGCAATATTATTGTCAGGCTATTCCAGTAGTAGAAGTAGGTCCTGGTGCATTTACGCCTGCACCAAAAGTTGATTCTGCCGTGGTACGATTACTACCCTATCCGGTTGCTGAAAGAGCTAAGGTCGATCCGGCTATTTTAAACAGGGTGTGCTTAGAGGCATTTAATCAACGCCGAAAAACTTTACGTAACGGCTTTAGTAATTTTGCCACTGCCGAGCAGATAAGTGCCTTAGGTATCGACCCTACCATCCGGCCTGAGCAATTACCGGTCAGTGGTTTTATTAAAGTCGCCCAATGGCTAGCAGAGCAGGAAATGCATAATGAGTAATTCGCTTGATATTCAAATAAATGTTGATAATTTTTATCTTGGTGCGCAATCTGATCCGACAGATAACCGTTATGTATTTGCCTATACCATTACCATAGAGAACCATAGTTCAGAACAAGTTAAACTACTGAAACGCTATTGGCTTATTACAGATGCCAATGGCAAGCAGGCCGAAGTACATGGCGATGGTGTGGTAGGCGAACAACCAGAATTAGCGCCGGGTGCCAGTTACAGTTACACCAGTGGTGCGGTACTGGAAACACCTGTAGGCACCATGCAGGGCCATTACGAAATGCTTAGCAGTTCGCAACACCGGTTTAATGCTGCCATACCGGTGTTCAGGCTGGCCATGCCAAACATCTTGAACTGATGGCTACTTATGTCATTGGCGATGTGCAGGGGTGTTACGGTGCGTTATTGCGTCTGCTCGAACATATCAGTTTTAATCCTGATGTTGACCAGCTGTGGTTTTGCGGCGATTTAATTGCCAGAGGCCCTGACTCCTTAGCCACCTTAAATTTTATAAAATCATTAGGTAGTAATGCTAAATGTATTTTAGGGAATCACGATTTACACTTTCTTGCTAGCCAATTTGGTTTCAGCAAACTAAAACCTGCAGACCAACTGCAGCAACTACAACAAGCAGCGAACTTAGCAGAACTTATTGATTGGTTATTAAGCCTGCCATTAGTATATCAAACCGCTAATCAGCAATATTTGATGGTTCATGCCGGTCTGGCACCAGAGTGGAGCGTGGCCGAAGCCGTCAAAGCAGCCGATATCGTTAGCAAGAAATTAGCGCATCAGCCTGAGAAAATATTTGCTACTATGTACGGCGATACACCCGCTCTGTGGCAAGATGTCACCACTGAGCAACAGCAATGGCGCTTCACCATTAACGCCTGCACCAGGATGCGCTTTTGCTTACCAAGTGGTGCACTCAATTTACAGGAAAAAGGATGCCCGCAGCCGCAAACTACCCTAGTGCCTTGGTACGAATTTTGGCGTACTAAACCCCACCCGGAGTTATTTTTCGGCCACTGGGCAGCATTAGACGGTTTTAGTCCGGTACCGGGTATTCATGCGCTAGACACCGGTTGTGTCTGGGGTAATACTCTGACCGCATATTGTATTGAACGCCAGCAACGCTATAGCGTTGCCGGTATAACATAGTTGTTTTGGGAGTTATTATGAAGTTAACCGTTGCTTTACGGGTTATGGGTGGCTTTGCCATCATTTCTCTGTTACTGCTGATGATAGGTATTACTGCTTACGTCAGCCTAAATAATATAAGTAACGCCACTACCGAGGTTAACGAGGTTTCTATTCCGGCACTTGAAAACAGTGCGTCAATGAAAACCGAGTTTGTTACGATGAGCCAGGCAAGCTTACAAGGTTTTTATGCTACCACGCTCGACCAAAGTCGTGAGGTAAACCAGCGTTTTAGCCAGCGCCAAGCGGTATATGACGAAGCAGCCAGCTCGCTCCGCGAGGTTATTAGCGAAAAGCCGACGTTAACGGCAGCATCCGAGCAGGTTAATGAAACTTATCGCCTTTTTATTGAAACCAGCGTTAATTTGCAAAACAAATTAAATAGTAATATTCGTTTGCGCAGCACGATTGCCAGTAAGTTAGGCGATCTGGAATTTAGTTCTGATGATATGGCATCGTTAATTCTCGACTTCACCGATGTTCGTAATGTGCAGCAACGGTTTCCAGCTGCTTATCAAGCAGCTACCCAAATGGAAACGGGCATAAACACACTAATTAATAACGTTATTGATTTAAATCGCACCGAAACAGACACTACTGTTGCCACGGTAAGTAATGAAATTGCCTTCCGCTTACAAGAATTACGGGAGCAAGTAGCTATTATCGAAAATAGTGCCGGTGATGCAGTACCAATGACGACAGATATTACTGAAAAATTGCAACAAATTTCTGGGTTTCTGGAAGGTAGCAATGGTATTCCGGCTTTAAAAGTGCAGTTACTAGCCGATATCGCTAATGCTGAGGCCCAGCTAACTGCAGCTAATGAACTTACCCGAACCGGTTCAGAGCGGCTGAATAGCCTGCTGAGTTTAACCCGCAGTGCTGCTGCAGTCATTGAACAACATGCGACGTCAGGTGTAAATAATGCCATTACCACCATTTTTGTTGTTGTGATCGTTTCTATTATTCTGGCCATTTTTATTGCTACCGTTACAGTAAGGCGTATCGTAAAACCCTTAGCTGAAATAAATCAAATGCTTGGCGTAGTGGCGTCTGGCGATTTAACCAAAACACTTGATGCTTCATCTAACGATGAATTTGGCGAACTCGCCCGCAACCTAAACAAAGTGGTTGGCAACCTGCGACAATTGATACAGGGTATTATATCCCGCTCAACCCAGTTAGCGGCGGCATCTGAACAAACGTCCGCTATAACGGTACAAACGACTCATGCTATCCGTGAGCAAAAATCGCAAGTTACTCAAGCTGCCACTGCTACCACAGAAATGAGTAGCACCTCACAAGGCGTGTTACAAAGCTCGAATGATGCATTGGCTGAAATTAAAAACGCAGATAAAGAAGCAGAGCGGGTTAAAGGGATTTCACTGGAAAACAAAAGTACTATTATCCAGTTGTCACGCGAAGTTGAACAAGCATCAATAGTCATTAATAAACTGCATAAAGACAGTGCGTCGATAGGCAGTATTCTGGATGTCATTCGTGGTATTGCCGAGCAAACCAATTTATTAGCGCTTAACGCTGCAATTGAGGCAGCACGCGCTGGTGAGCAAGGTAGAGGCTTTGCAGTAGTTGCCGATGAAGTTCGTTCACTGGCCAGTAAAACTCAGGCTTCTACTCAGGAAATTCAGGCGATGATCCAAGTGCTGCAAACGGGCGCGCAGGCCGCTGTTGAAGCAATGAATAAAGGTAAAAAACAAGCTGAAAATTGCGTCACTCAAACTGAAGTCGCTACCTCTGCGCTTGATTCTATTACTCATGCGGTACATTTAGCTCATGATATGAGTGAACAAATTTCTAGTGCTGCCAAAGAACAAAACCAGGTATCGAATGAAATTAGTCAACTACTGGAATCGATTGTAGCCATTGCCGAGGAAACGGCATCCGGTGCTGAGCAAACATCTGATTCTAGTCACGAAGTTGCCAGATTGGCTGAAGAACTTCGCCAATCGGTAGAGCAGTTTAGGGTGTAAGCAGATATTGTACTAAAAAAAATCCGCTCATTGAGCGGATTTTTTTTGCCAGTTAATTTTAATCAGTCGAACCAGCACGGTCTTTTAATGCCGCTAATAACGGTGAGTCAGCAAAGCCATTGCTTTCAGCCCAGGCAATATCACCAGAATCTACAACCTGAGAGCCAGGCAATTGCCGGACAATAAATTCACCAACGTCAGGTGCATTACTTTTAAAAGCGTGCCGGATTAATGGCTCACCATTACATAAGACACCATCATAAATATTCCGCAAGCGAAGTCGGTAGTCACTGAGTACTTTACGTAGACGGTTTCTATCGTTAGCTGCTACGTAGTCACACATAGAAGCGGCTAATTGCTGATCAGCTTCAACTACCGGCGACATTACCACAGCAGCGCTTAATGCTGCTGTGCACAATAAGGTGGGCACCAATCTCATTTACTACTCCTCGGCTGGAACGATAGCCTGCATATTAGCAACATGTGAGAACCTGTGCAAATGCCACAACGCTGCTACCGTCGCTCTAACGTAATGAAGCGGTATGAGTACGGATTTAATTCATCAGACTGATGTCTCTGGTCAGCTTGCAATTGCCAATCTGCTGCCGCCTGATAATCAGGAAAATAAGCATCACCACTAATATCGAGGTCAATCTCAGTCAGGTACAAGGTAGTTGCCAAAGGCAGACATTGCCGGTAAATATCTGCACCACCAATTATCATAAGTTCAGGACTAGTCTTTACCGCAGCCATCGCCAACTCGACACTATTAAACCACTCAACACCTTTGGGATCGGAGGGGAGTGTCCGGCTTATTACTAAGTTGCGCCTACCCGGCAGTGCGCGGCCAATAGAATCGAAAGTCTTGCGCCCCATCAACACCGGTTTACCTAAAGTAACTGCTTTAAAATATTTCAAATCAGCAGGTAAATGCCAAGGCATTTGATTGTTTTTACCAATCACCCGATTATTAGCCATTGCGGCTATCATGGCTATTTTCATACTACACCCTAGCGCTGATAAATCACTTCAACATCATAATCGTCGTCATCAAAATCGTCGTCATCATCCAGATCGTCTTCCAGCTTATTGGTAGCATCTTCATGATAATCGTCCCATTTAAAATGTACTGGATCAGCAACTTCAGTTTCCAGCTGTTCGGTTGGTAACGTTTCAATATAGCGTAAAATATCAGCTGCTAAGCGTTCTGTATTAATACGGCCGGCAGCAGAAATTTTGAAAACAGGCCCTTGCCATTCAAGCGCAGCCGTCACCGCAGCAATAGTCTGCTCAAGTTCATCATCTAACACCAAATCCAGCTTGTTAAAAACTAACCAGCGCGGTTTTACCGCCAGTTTACTGCTGTATTTGTGTAATTCATGAATGATGGTTTTAGCATTTTCTGCCGGATCAGAGCCATCCGCAGGAAGCACATCAATAATATGCAATAATAAGCGGCAACGTTCCAGATGTTTTAAAAACTGGATACCTAAACCTGCACCTTCCGCTGCGCCTTCAATTAACCCCGGAATGTCAGCAATTACAAAAGACCGATGCGCTTCAACCCTGACCACGCCAAGATTTGGCACCAAGGTGGTAAACGGATAATCGGCTACTTTTGGCTTAGCGGCAGATACCGAACGAATAAGCGTTGATTTACCGGCATTGGGCAAGCCAAGCAAGCCAACATCTGCCAGTAGCAGTAACTCAAGCCGCAAATTGCGTAATTCACCCGATGTACCATTAGTTTTTTTGCGCGGAGCTCGGTTTGTACTGCTGGCAAAACGGGCATTACCTAAGCCGTGCCAGCCACCCTTGCCTACCATCAGCCGCTGACCGTTCGTGGTTAAATCACCAATAACCTCGTCGGTATCAATATCGACAGCTCTGGTACCTACCGGCACCCGTAACTCTAAGTCGTTACCACGCTTGCCGGTACAATTAACGCTAGCACCATTTTGCCCACGCTCAGCCCGGTGGTATTTTTCAAACTGAAAATCAACCAGTGTGTTAAGGTTTTCATCAGCAACAAGGTACGCATCACCACCATCTCCGCCATCGCCGCCATTAGGGCCGCCTCTAGAGACAAATTTTTCGCGTAAAAAACTGATAATACCGTTACCGCCATCGCCGGCTTCAACCCGGATTATCGCTTCATCTACAAACTTCATCTGTTGTATCCTGATCCACTGTCATAACAAAGGCAAGCGCCATAACGACTAAGTATAACCTATGTGCTAGTTGGTGGAGAAATTTATAAAAAAAACCCCGCACCAGGCGGGGTTTTTTCAATATATGTTAGTTATTCGCTAACAATACTAACGAAACTGCGGTTGTGCTCGCCCTTTACTTCAAACTTCACTTTACCTTCAGTTAAAGCGAATAAAGTATGGTCTTTACCGATGCCCATATTGCTGCCTGCGTGGAATTTGGTGCCACGTTGACGCACAATAATGCTACCAGCTAATACTGACTCACCGCCAAAACGCTTAACACCTAAACGTTTAGACTCTGAATCGCGACCGTTACGAGTGCTACCTACACCTTTCTTACTTGCCATGTGTCGATACTCCTGTTACGCGCTGATGCTGGTAATTTTAACTTCAGTAAACCACTGACGGTGACCCATCTGGTTACGTGAATGTTTACGACGACGGAACTTGACGATCTTGATCTTATCGCCGCGGCCATGGTTGACCACTTCCGCTACTACCTTGCCACCTTCAACTAAAGGGGCACCAATACTGATTACTTCGCCATTGGCGATCATCAGTGGTATAAATTCAATCGTTGCGCCGGTTTCTAGGTCTAGTTTTTCTAGACGAAGCGTTTGACCTTCCGTCACACGGTGTTGTTTGCCACCACTTTGGAAAACCGCGTACATAGTTAACTCCGTACAAGCCACGCCTACGCTATAGATTTATAACTAATAGGGGCGTGTTTAATTCAAATCACAGGGCGCGAATTGTACGCAATTTAACAGATAGCCGCAAGCACAATTATTAAAAAGATCACTTGCTAACGAAAAGGATCGAGATTCGCTTTCTGCAAACCGCTACTATAGTGTAGAATTGGCTACATTCTAAGGGTTTAGCAGTTGTTTTTTCATGACGCTTGACGACATTCGCCAGCTCAGCGATGCTGATATGGCAGCAGTAAATCAGCATATTTTTTCCCAGCTTACATCTGATGTTGCGCTGATTAATCAGTTGGGTATTTATATTGTCAATAGTGGGGGCAAACGCTTGCGTCCGCTTCTGGCTGTATTGGCGGCTAAAGCTTTGGGCTACCAGGGCAATAAACATCTTAGTGTAGCAGCTATTATTGAGTTTATTCATACCTCTACCCTGCTGCACGATGATGTAGTGGACGAGTCAACTTTGCGCCGCGGTAAACAAACGGCTAATGCCTTATTTGGTAATCAGGCCAGCGTACTGGTCGGCGATTTTTTATATAGCCGTTCATTCCAGATGATGGTTACGCTGAATGATATGCGTATTATGCATATTCTGGCAGACGCCACCAATGTTATTGCTGAAGGCGAAGTACTGCAGTTAATGAACGTTAATGATCCTGCTACGACTGAACAAAACTATATGCAGGTTATATATTGCAAAACGGCAAAACTGTTTGAAGCGGCCACCCAATTAGCCGCTATTATTGCTGAGCAACCTGAAACCGTGATACACAGCATGAAACTATACGGCATGCATTTAGGCACCGCATTTCAGCTTATTGATGATGTGTTGGATTATCAGGCTGATGCTGCACAACTGGGTAAAAACATTGGCGACGACCTGGCTGAAGGTAAACCCACTCTACCGCTTATTTATGCTTTGAAGCACGGCACACCTTGCCAGCAAGCGCTAATTCGTAGTGCTATTATTGATGGCAATGGTATGGCTAGCCTGAACGAAATCCTGGCAACAATGGAGCAAACAGGTGCTTTTAGTTATACCAGGGCCATAGCAGAGCAAGAAGCAGAAAAGGCCCGCCGAGCGCTGGATAGCATTCCACATTCTGATTATAAACTGGCTCTGATTGCTTTAGCGGATATGGCAGTTTCACGCAGCCACTAATACTATTTTTTAATGTTACCAATAAAAAAGGCGCTTTCAGCGCCTTTTTTCATCGAAAAAACGTTAGTTATTTTTTACAAACTCTTCGCCTAGCGTAATATCGGCTTTTAAGGTTGCTAACATATCGTGCATGGCTTTTTGCTCATAACTGCTTAACTCACCAATAGGCAGTAGTTTTTCTACGCCATTTTTACCTAATACCAAAGGCTGGGCGAAAAAGCGGGCGTATTGGCCTTCACCTTCAACATAAGCATATTCTGTTACTGCCTCACCTTGTAAACCTTTAATCAACGACATACAGAAACGGGCAGCAGCCTGTCCCATAGAAAGTGTTGCAGATCCGCCACCGGCTTTCGCTTCTACCACTTCAGTACCGGCGTTTTGAATGCGGTGAGTCAATGCAGCAACGTCTTCATCAGAAAAGCTAACACCTGCTATCTGAGATAACAGCGGTAAAATAGTAGTTCCGCTGTGGCCACCAATTACGGGGACTGACAGTTCTGCAGGATTTTTGCCTTTAAGTTCGCCCACAAAGGTTTCTGCACGAATAACATCTAAGGTTGTTACACCAAATAAGCGACGTGGATCGTAAGTTCCCGCCTTTTTAAAGACATCCGCAGCAATAGCAACGGTGGTATTCACCGGGTTAGTAATAATACCAACCAGCGCTTTAGGACATTGCTGCACAATAGCTTCGGCCAGATTTTTTACTACACCTGCGTTAATATTAAAAAGATCAGAGCGATCCATTCCCGGCTTTCGTGGCATACCGGCAGGGATCATTACAATATCAGCACCAGCCAGCGCCTTGTATAAATCTTCTTTACCATAACCGGTTACAGCTACTGCGGTAGGAATATGGCTTAAATCAACCGCAACGCCAGGCGTAACTGGCGCCAGATCGTATAATGCGAGATCAGTACCCGCCGGTAAATCTAACTTCAGTAATAACGACAATGCCTGGCCAATACCGCCGGCAGCACCTAATACGGCAACTTTCATGATTTTCTCCATATGTCAGGATAAGATTTAACGCGCCAACAATACTGAACTGGCGCCATAATTACAAACTGCTTAAGCCTAAAGTCTATGCATTTTAGCGAATTTTTTGCTTCTTTACCTGACAAACTGTACTGAGCAGCCGAATTTGTTACTATTAGCCAGCCACTAACAATAAGATAACGCCACCATGACCAAACAATTAAAACAAGAAGTCTTGATCCAGGCATTTAAAGCGATATTGAAAACAGAAAGTTTCGGCTCGCAAAGTGAAATTGTTGACGCACTGAAAAATGAGGGTTTTGACAACGTTAGTCAGTCAAAAGTATCACGAATGCTCAGTAAATATGGTGCGGTTCGCACTCGTAACGCCCGACAGGAAATGGTTTATACCTTGCCACCTGAACTAGGCGTACCGACTACCAAAAGTCCGTTACGTCAGTTAGTACTTGATATTGAACATAACGATGTGATGATTATTATTCGCACCAGCCCGGGAGCGGCTCAGCTGATTGCTCGTTTACTGGATTCAGTGGGTAAAGCCGAAGGCGTACTCGGCACCATCGCCGGCGATGACACCATTTTTATTGCGCCAATCAGTGTCAAAAATATTAATTTTACCCTCGGTAAAGTCACTGAGCTGTTTGAAAAAGTCTGATCATTTATCTGTTGGCTGGCACGCCATCTCGAGAAAACTAACAGATGGCGCAAAAAAAGCAGCACATAAGTCAACATGACAGTAATCGAACAGTAAATCATATTGCACCAGTGTTGGATCACCATCACAATCGGGGTCATGCACCGTGCCCAGTTGGTAGCCAAATTGGCGAGTAAAACGGTCTGCCTCACCAGCATAACTAATACTAAGCAACCCTTGGCTGTTCTGCTCGGCAAACGGCATATTTTGCATCACTAACATCGGCGGGTTATCCAACAACCCCAACCGTGATCTTAAAGCATGGCTATTACGATGTAATTGCGGTAGTAGCGCCCCTTCAATTTTGCTGATACCCATAATCTCTTCCTGCTGGTGAATATCTAATTGCTGCCAGTGGGGCATATCGTAATGCCAGCGCTGTAAATGCACATAGCTACCACCGGCAAATACCGGCTGCAGCACAGGGTCAATCAAGGCTAATTGGCGCTTTCGGCTGCCTTTAGGGTTAAACGGTGAGTCAATAAAGCCGGTCAAATCACGACCATCAAGATAACGAAAACCTTGTAACTGCTCTAACAAATCAACATGGGTTTTTAATAACTGGCAAATTTGCTGACAAGCAATGTAGTTAACATCAATCCGGTCTGATCTTACCTGAATAAACACGTCAGCCCATACTTCGGCTAACGCCAGGTTATCACTGACAACAACCGGGAAAGGTTTTAAACCTTGTGGTTTAGCACCTGGATATAAGGTATCCCAGTAATCTGCACCAATAGCCACCACACCCGTTAACTGAGCTTCAGAAAAGTGTTCGGCTAACCTCGTTAGTAACATTGGTACCCGAGCTAATTTTTGCCGTAAAATCGCGTCCTGCCCTTCTAATGCGTTAAACAGTAGATAGCTGGCGTGCAAATTAGCTTCAGCACATATACCAAGTTGTTCTCGTGCCATTTCCTTCCCTGAATTCTGATTACTGTTACTGTTACTGTTAACGTAACAGGCGTGTGCATTTTATGGCGAATGCCTGCTTGGCGTGTGAGATATATCTCACAAGAAAGGTAAGTTTAAACGCTATTTTCAACGGAGTACAAACCAAACTATAACTGTAAGCTGATGTTATATATAAAATATACTCGTATATCATATTTTTACAATATTATTACAGCCGGTTTATTACTGAAACTTACCACCTAATGGCCGTTATTAATTGCATAATATCAACATCAACGGAAGGCAACTGGCAGGAAGTCAGTAACGTTTGCAGGATGCAAACAAAAGCTAGGATAGCACAAGGATGATTAAAGGACACGCTCCCGGATGAGCCATATATCAGGATGATATAGCATAGGACGCAATGCCAGGATGGCAACTATTTTGCTCCACCAAGCAAAAAACTACAGGGAAGGCTTTGGACCGCTTAGGATGAGTGTACTATTACAAGGCAGTAATAGTTACGGATAGCAAGACACGGCATGAAGCCGCTGGACACTCCGGGATGGAGCCAGGGATGATTTACTCAGGAAGAGTAACAGCACGGATTAGCTGATACAGAACCGAAAGTGGCCGCGAAGTTTGCGGCCTTTCGCTTTTCTGGCACATAAGAAATTCCCCGCCTCACCTATCACCAAAAAATAATATACCCGAAGTAATTGACGCTGCAATGACGCGACAAGTAAGCGAGTTCCCATGAGCATAACTTGCCTATGTAATTGAGCCGAGCGAACGAAGGCAACTAAGCTGCAGTGTTAAGTAAGAAAGGTATAAAAAAACCCCGCAGTAATTAGCACGGGGTGTCAGACTATAAGACAAAGGACAAGGATAGATGTAAAGTGGTGGATTGGGTTATTTTACCGACGCCACAAACTCAGGGTAGGCTTCAATACCACACTCCGAGGCATCAACGCCTTCATATTCTGCTTCTTCACTTACCCGGATCCCCATTACCAATTTCAGCAGATACCACACCACCAGGCTTGTTAAAAATACCCAGAAGAAGATAGCGGCGGCACCGATCAATTGGCCAACAAACGTACTACCGTCTTTGGTTAATGGCACCAGTAACAAACCAAATAAGCCGATTACACCATGTACTGAAATAGCACCTACCGGATCATCAATTTTTAGTTTATCCAAACCAATAATAGAGGCCACCACCAGCACGCCACCGACAGCACCAAATAAGGTCGCCTGTAACGCACTTGGGGTCGACGGCTCAGCGGTAATGGCCACTAAACCTGCCAGTGCACCGTTTAACGCCATGGTTAAGTCGGCTTTTCGAAACAGCACCACAGACAGAATCAGTGCAGCAACGGCACCGGCAGCAGCGGCAGCATTGGTGTTAAGAAATACCACTGCAACGGCATTGGCATTGCTAATATCACCTAACTTTAATACCGAACCACCATTAAAACCAAACCAGCCCATCCACAGTATCAAGGTACCCAAGGTTGCCAGCGGCATATTAGCACCGGGGATGGCATTAATTTTGCCATCTTTACTGTACTTACCTTTGCGCGCACCCAGCAATAACACCCCGGCTAACGCCGCCGCAGCACCAGCCATATGCACTATGCCTGAACCGGCAAAGTCAGAGAAACCAAACTGATCATCCAGATTAAGACCAAACATGCCTTCAGCCCCCCAGGTCCAAGAGCCATGTACCGGGTAAATAAAACCGGTCATTACCACTGCAAACGCCAGAAAAGCCCACAGTTTCATGCGTTCCGCTACTGCACCAGAGACAATAGACATGGCGGTCGCCACAAACACCACCTGAAAGAAAAAATCAGAGGCGGTTGAGTAAACAGCGCCACCGGTAAAGCCATCTTCACGTTCGGCAAAGCTGGTTAAGGTAGCATCAACGTCAACGCCACCAATACCGTTTAAGAAAAACTCACCACCATACATAAAAGCGTAACCACACATTAAATACATAATGCAGGCAATAGAATACAGCGCGACGTTTTTAGTCAAAATTTCAGTGGTATTTTTAGACCTGACCAGGCCAGCCTCCAGCATTGAAAAGCCAGCGGCCATCCACATTACCAGTACTCCACAAATCAGGAAGTAAAAGGTATCCATGGCGTATTGTAAGTGAAAAATTTGCTCTTGCATGTCAGGGCTCCTTATATTGCTTCAGCATCGGTTTCGCCAGTACGGATCCGTACTGCGCGTTCCAGCTCGTACACAAAAATTTTTCCATCACCAATACGTCCGGTATGAGCGGCTTGCTGTATAGCTTCCAGCAACCGATCAACCTGATCGTCCAACACGGCAATTTCTAATTTTACTTTTGGTAGGAAGTCGACCTGATATTCAGCACCGCGATATAATTCGGTATGCCCTTTCTGGCGGCCAAAGCCTTTTACTTCAGTTACCGTTAAACCTTCTACTCCAATATCCGCAATGGCCTCGCGTACATCGTCCAGTTTAAACGGCTTGATGATGGCACATACAAGCTTCATAGCGTTTTCCTTTTTACTTTTATAATGCGTTTGCACTATTGACAAGGAAACCTTGTGCCACTTTTATTTATTTGATATTTATCATAGCTTTAAATATAAAGTGTCCATGTAAAGGAATGCATTTGCCCTATTTTGGTGCGGCTTTTCCCTTTGCCTGTGCAGTGGCATAAGTAACTGAAATAAATCGGCTACACTTCTCTATCAAAAGTTGGCTTAAGTAATGAAGGTTGGTTATACGCCGTGAAAAAAGAATACGTGCTGTACTATCTTTACTTGGATTCAGCTGAGTAGGGGCGAGTTAATCGATTGGGCTGGCCGCCTGCCGAATCAGTTCATAGGCATCAACCATATGGCGATTACGCTCATGCCCCCAGCACGTAAACCTTAGTAAAACCCACTACAGCGGCAGCACCTATTAGTACCACCCAACCTAGCGGGCTAAGCACTAAAGCTATCGCTATGGCTTTGGTGGCATATGCCACGGCTAAATACTGCCAAGAGACCAAACCCCCAGAAAGTCTAATATCATCATCAAAAAAAGTAATAGCACCATGCCATTCATACTTATCATCAACCAAAAAGACAACCACCATTGCAGCGGGCTGGCCGCCTGTCGTGCCCAATGCATGCCTTGGATAAAGATGCGGTTACCCTCATTTTTCCAACGAAGAAAGGGGATAACAATGGCCATAGCATAATTGAAACTACGAAACGGGAAAATGGCAAAATCAGTTATATAATCATGATGCTTTAGCCGCAATTTACTCTGCAAAGGCCACGTGACAAATAACGCAACCGTTGGGTAGGCGATGACAGAGGACAGAAACAATCCCATAACCAGGTACTCGTACCAAAAAACCTGAGGCTCCATTATCGACGCCGCCTCGCCGAATCATAAATACGTCCAGATATATCCTGCCCCCAATTATCCGCCAAAGTTGCCGCAGTAAAACCCACTACAGCGGTAGCACCTATAAGTACCACCCAACCTAGCGGGCTAAGCACTAAAGCTATAGCTATGGCTTTGGTGGTATATGCCACCATGGTCCCAGCCAAAGCGGCCATACCAAAGCCTGAATACTGGGTAACCGCCATACGGCTGGCATCGCCGCCAGTGCGATAAGCCGTATTAACTTTGTTTGTCCGCAGGCCAAAATCCAGCATCAGAATGCCACGTCCTAAAAACTCGCTGCCTCTGACAAAGCGCTGTACCGTTGCCACTTGCTGGCTATTGGAAAAATGCAGGGTTTGGCCGGTGCGAGTGTTATTACGGCCACTGCGTGCCACGCTAATGCCGCGCTCAACGTTTAAAAACGCAGAGCGTCTGGCGCTTGCCCTCAGGTTGGCCTGATAGCGCTGCAACTGCCCCTGAAAGCGCTGCATCATGTCGGCATGCATCCGTCTGGCATGGGCCTCTTTGGCGGTAATTACGGAGTTATGCGCGCCTTTGGCTCTGGCACCACTTGCTTGTGCTTTAGCTTGGCTGGCGTCATGTAAATCAAGCAGCGCCAACTGATAGCGTACGATTGAGCGTTGAAACGCTGTGTACTTGCTGCTAGCTGCTGCCAACATTGCCCCGGCCGCCGAAGTGCCATAGTCGTCGAGCAGTTTTATAACCGGGTTAATCTGTTCTTCAGTAACATAGGCAATAGCCAGAGTAGCATCATCGTATGCTGCGGAAATTTGCTGTAAGCGCTGTAACTCAGGGTGGGAGAAGCGGTGTAAGGCTTGCAGCGTATGTTCATCACCCGGTGAACAACTCATCAGATAGGGCTGATGTGGTAATAACATGTTATCTGTTCTGTTGCTTTGTTTTTGGTACAGCGCCAGTAAATCAGGCTGGCCGGAAAAAAGCTGATCAGCACGCTCGCTTGTTCGGGGGAAGTAGAATTCTGCCATAGTAATGTCCCTATTTGTTATTTTCGGATAACTTCTATGACAATACGCAAAAAAAATAAACAAACTATTAAATATATGTTTCAAAAAACTTATTATAAGACCGATTTGCAAAATAAACATCAATTCCGTTAACAGCATACCTGATATATTCTGCGGCCGCCCAAAATAAGCCCAGCGGCAATAGCGGCAATAGTTACTCAGCCAGAAACTGCTGCCACTCACTTAGTAGTTTTAACAAATCTTCCAGCCCACACTCTGTGATCATGCCATGGTCATCTAGCTGCAAGTTATCTTCGGCTAACTGGCGTTGTTGCTCAGACTGCCGCCCGGCGCTCTGGTTAAACAGGCTATTATGCTTAAGCGTTACGGTGCCACTGTCTACTTCCAGCAAAAACTCTCGTCCTTGGTATTGCATGCTCTGCTGCGGTTTAAGCGCACTTAGCTGCTGTAATAATGGCAAATACGTTTCAGCCAGCTGGCCGAACTCGTCCAGCAAAAAACGGCCCAACACCTCATGCTCTGCCGCCAGCTTTATGCTGAACTGCTGGGTATTGCGATCATAAATAAAGTCGTATTCCATACTGTTATTCCATATTGAAGCAGTAGCCAGCGGCGCCTGCATACTCTTCTGGGCTCGCCATAGTAACTCGCGCCTGCGGAACTTAGACACCCGGTGCCGCTCCAACAGAGCATCCGGGCCCGCTAAACTAAAATTGTGTATCGGAAGTTATAAAATTCTAGCTGTTTGCTGCTAATTAGCACACAGAAAAAAGGCCTGCTACTGCAGGCCTTTGGCAAAACAGCAGTAATTATATTGCTTGCTGAATAATCACGTTATCCGCTTTTTTGGTGTATTGCGGCATTTGGTGGAAATTCAGGTAACGATAGGTATCGGCTGCGGTAGCATCAATTTGCTTGGCGTATTCCAGATACTCGGCTACCGTCGGTAACTTACCAAGGATAGAGGCAACTGCCGCTAATTCAGCCGAGGCTAAATACACGTTTGCACCCTGCCCTAACCGGTTCGGGAAGTTACGGGTAGAAGTAGATACTACCGTTGAGTTTTCAGCTACCCGGGCCTGATTACCCATGCACAGTGAACAGCCTGGCATTTCAGTGCGGGCACCAACTTTACCAAAAATGCTGTAGTAACCCTCTTCGGTTAACTGCGCCTGATCCATCTTGGTAGGCGGTGCTATCCATAAACGGGTGGGCAACTGGCCTTGGTATTTTTCCAGTAATTTACCCGCCGCACGAAAGTGACCAATGTTGGTCATGCAAGAGCCAATAAATACTTCGTCAATTTTATCGCCTGCCACTGCTGACAGTAAGCGGGCATCGTCTGGATCATTCGGCGCGCATAACACTGGCTCATTAATGTCAGCCAGATCAATTTCAATAATTTCGCTGTACTGTGCATCAGCATCCGCTGCCATTAACTGAGGATCTTTCAGCCAGGCTTGCATGGCCTGAATCCGACGCTCGATGGTGCGTACATCGCCGTAGCCTTCAGAAATCATCCATTTCAGCATAACAACGTTAGACTCCAGATACTCGGCAATAGAGGTATCTGACAACTTAATAGAACAACCAGCTGCTGAACGCTCAGCAGAGGCATCTGATAATTCAAACGCTTGTTCAACTGTTAAGTTTGGTAAGCCTTCAATTTCCAGAATACGGCCAGAGAAGATGTTCTTTTTGCCTTTTTTATCAACCGTTAAAAAGCCTTTTTGAATAGCGACATACGGAATAGCATGCACTAAATCACGCAGGGTAATACCGGGTTGCATTTCGCCTTTAAAACGCACCAACACTGACTCTGGCATATCTAGCGGCATAACACCGGTAGCCGCAGCAAACGCTACCAAACCAGAACCGGCCGGGAACGAAATACCAATCGGGAAGCGCGTGTGTGAGTCACCACCGGTACCCACAGTATCAGGCAATAACATCCGGTTTAACCAGCTGTGAATAATACCATCACCCGGGCGCAGTGCTACGCCGCCACGGTTCATAATAAAATCTGGCAAAGTATGGTGGGTATCAACGTCTACCGGCTTTGGATAAGCGGCGGTATGACAGAATGACTGCATGGTTAAATCAGCCGAAAAACCTAAACAGGCTAAATCTTTTAACTCATCACGGGTCATGGGGCCGGTGGTATCTTGCGAGCCAACCGTAGTCATTTTCGGTTCACAGTAAGTACCAGGGCGCACGCCTTGAACACCACAGGCTTTACCAACCATTTTTTGGGCCAGAGTAAAGCCTTTACCTGAGTCTACTTTGGCTTGTGGCCGGCGGAATTTTTCTGATGGCCCGTGGCCCAGGAACTCACGGGCACGGTCGGTTAAACCACGGCCAATGATTAGTGGAATGCGGCCACCGGCACGCACTTCGTCAATTAATACGTCAGTGGCTAAGCTAAATTCTGCCAGTACTTCATCGCTACCATGGCGCAGTACTTTGCCTTTAAATGGCAGAATATCGATAATATCGCCCATTTCCAGCTTATTAACGTCTACTTCAATTGGTAAGGCGCCAGAGTCTTCCATGGTATTAAAGAAAATAGGCGCAATTTTACCGCCCAGCACAAAGCCACCCCCGCGCTTGTTTGGCACAAACGGGATGTCATCACCCATAAACCACAGTACAGAATTAGTCGCCGACTTACGCGATGAACCAGTACCCACTACGTCCCCCACATACACCAGCGGAAAGCCTTTGGTATTTAGCTGCTCTATTTGCTTAATCGGACCAACCGTACCTGGCTCATTGGGGTTTATCCCTTCACGGGCATTTTTCAGCATAGCTAACGCGTGCAATGGAATATCAGGCCGCGACCAGGCGTCCGGTGCCGGTGACAAATCATCGGTGTTAGTTTCGCCGGAGACTTTAAATACCGTAACAGTAATTTTCTCTGCCAAAGCCGGCTTAGCTTCAAACCATTCGGCGTCAGCCCAGCTTTGCACTACTTGTTTGGCATAGTGATTACCGGCATCGGCTTTTTCTGTAACATCATGAAAAGCATCAAAAATAAGTAATGTATGTGACAATGCTTTCGTTGCGATAGGCGCTAACGTTTCATTATCTAACAGGCTTATTAGCGGTTGAACATTATAACCGCCCAGCATGGTGCCCAGTAATTCTGTGGCATATTCGGCATTTATTAAGCGGCTAGTTACTTCACCTTTAGCTAACGCCGTTAAAAAGCCCGCTTTTACATAAGCGGCTTCGTCAACGCCTGGCGGCACACGGTTTACTAACAGATCAACTAAGATCTCTTCTTCGCCTTGTGGCGGATTCTTTAACAGTTCAACTAAGGCGGCTACCTGCTCGGCATTGAGCGGTTTTGGCGGGATACCTTGCGCTGCGCGCTCGGCCACATGTTCGCGATATTGTTGTAGCACAGTATGATCCTCTTGGTCGTTGCCGGCAGTCTAGCTACTGCGGCGTCATTCTTAGAATGAATGGGGGCGATTATATGAAAATTCGGGCCAAATTGACATCGGGCCGTTAACCACACCACTTATAGTGGGTATAAGCAGTGTGAATATGAAAGCCAATGTTCTATATTTTTACTTATAGTGGTCAGACCTCAGCATGTTGAGCATTCTTGCCAATTTCGGTGCAACGATGCCGGTTACAACGCCCGCTATGGCTCGCCACAGCAACTACTTCGGGCATCCTGCCCTTCGCGAGCCAGCAAAGCTGTTCAAATTCGTTCCTGACGAATTTGTCGCCTGTTGCCTGCGGCATGGCTCAGACACTCTGTGGCGCCCAAATCGGGGTTCTAACCTCTATAAAACTGAGTTAATTCAGACAAAAAAAGCTGAGTAGTTTCCTACTCAGCTGGTGCAGTGTAGCAGAAAAATATTACCCCATGGATTTACAGTTACCAGATCTTAACGCGCTGCTCTGGCGCAATATACATCGCATCGCCTTCTTTAATATCAAAGGCCGTATAAAACTCAGGAATATTCGGTAATACCCCAATTACCCGATAATGCGCTGGTGAATGCGGCCCGGTACTTAACTGACGCTTTAACGCCTCTTCCCGATACTGCGAGCGCCACACTTGCGCCCAGCTTAAAAAGAAACGCTGCTCACCGGTAAAACCATCCATAACCGGGGCATCTTTGCCGGCCAGTGATAAATTATAAGCTTTAAGCGCTACCGTCATACCGCCTAAATCACCAATGTTTTCACCCAGTGCCAGCGCACCATTTATACTCAGGCCCGGTAACGGTTCAAACTTATTGTATTGAGCAATTAACTTGGCGCCACGTGCCTGAAACTGCATTTTGTCTTGTTCAGTCCACCAGTTACGTAAGTTACCTTCGCCATCATATTTAGCACCCTGATCATCAAAGCCATGCCCAATTTCGTGGCCGATAACACCACCAATACCGCCATAGTTTACCGCATCATCCGCATCCATATTAAAAAACGGCGGTTGTAAAATGGCTGCAGGGAAAACAATTTCGTTATTAACCGGGTTGTAATAGGCGTTTACCGTTTGCGGCGTCATAAACCATTCGCTCTTGTCGATAGGCTGACCTAACTTGGCCACCATCTCATCAAAACCCCAATGGCTGGCACGCACGAAATTACCAACTAAATCGTCTGCTTTAATATCAAGTGACGAATAATCTTTCCATTTATCCGGGTAACCAATTTTTGGCGTGAAAGTACTGAGTTTTTCCAGCGCCGCCACTTTAGTTTCCTCGGTCATCCACTCCAGCTCTTTAATAGCAATTTCGTAGGCTTTGATCAGATTTGCCACTAATTCTTCCATCCGCGCCTTAGCTTCTGGTTTAAAGTGGCGCTCTACGTAAAGCTTACCGGTTAGTTCGCCCAGCACCTGGTCAGACGCCTCTACGGCGCGTTTCCAACGTGGCTGTTGCTGTTCAATACCACTTAAAGTGGTGCCGTAAAAAGCAAAACGGCGGTCGGCGAAATTACTGCTTAATTTATCGGCATAACCATGAAGGGTTTTAATGCTTAAATAATCCTGCCAGCTTTGTAAGTCGGTTGCTGCCAGCACTTTTGAAAAACCGGCAAAGTAGCTCGGTTGACGCACAATAATATCCGTTACACTGTTCAGCTTTACCCCATTGGCAAAGGCAGCCCAGTCGAAGCTGCCCATGGTGTTATTTAACTCGGTAGCGGTAACTTTGTTGTAGGTATTGTCGGCGTTACGATTCTCTACCCGGGTCCAGTGATGCTCGGCCAAGGCTTTTTCCAGCGTATATACGCGCTCAGCCGCCGCGGCAGCATCGCCGTTACCAGCCATACTAAACATGTCGGTTAAATACGCTTTATAGTCGGTAATTAGCTTTAATGACGCTTCATCGTCTTTAAAATAGTAATCACGGTCGGGCAAACCTAAGCCGCCTTGGTTTAAATATACGGCATACTCGGTAGAATTTTTCGCGTCATTATTAATAAACCAGCCAAAAGGAATAGCTACACCATCGCGCTGCAGTTGGGCAAACAACTCTGGCAACTGCGCTTTATTTTCCAGCGAACTAATCATATCCAGTTGTGGTTGCAACGGGCTTAAACCCTTGCTTTCAATGGTGGCTTCGTCCATAAAGCTATTATAAAAGTTGCCCAGCTTCTGCTCGTCTGAACCGGCTTTTAAATCGGTACGGGCTGATACTTCATCAATAATGGCTTTAACAGCTTGCTGTGAATTATCATTCAAAATATGAAACGAGCCATACGAGGCTTTATCAGCCGGAATAGGCGTTTCGGCTAACCATTTACCGTTTACCGCCAGAAAAAAATCTTCACTGAATTTTACTGCCGGATCAAAATACTGCGAGTCAATACCAGACACTCGCGGCGCAGCAGCTTCTGCGGCTACTACTTGTTGTTGCGCGGTATCGGTATCTGGCTTGTTGCACGCCGTTAGGCCAAGTGCCAACGCTACAGAGGCGGCGGCTAAAGTAAGCTTTTTCATTATAGTTTTCCTGGTTGGTTTGCATATTTTCACACCGCAACATACTACCCTGAGCAGAGCATAGATAACAGCTAACGCCATCACCGAAGTTGTAACAAGTTATAAAAACGCTATGATGTTATTCAGTTAACACCAACTCACTGCAACAATATGGATAACCTGCACCGCGCCGATCAGTTATTGCAATGGACTGAGCAACAACAACTTAACGCTAACCAATTACAATTGGTAAAGTCCCAATTCCTGCTAGCTCCCGCACAACAACACTGGCTAATACTGGCAAATCGTGTGCTGTTGTTGGGCGGGGTGGTATTGTTGTGCAGCGCGCTACTTTTTTTCTTTGCTTATAACTGGCCGTTAATGCCTTACCTGGCAAAGTTTGTGCTGGCAGCTGCTGCACTATTGCTCTCTGGTAGCCTGGCCTTAATTAGCCCTCCATATAGCCTAGCCCAACGTGGTACCTTATTTGCCAGCTGCTTGCTCACCGGCGCCTTGCTGGCCCTGATCGGCCAAACCTACCAAACGGGTGCCGATACCTGGCAGTTATTTGCCAGTTGGGCGGCGTTAATTATGCCGCTGGTTATGCTAAGTAAAAGCCGCGCCGCGTATTTGTTGTGGTTTACCCTGCTCGAACTTACCCTGTGGCGATACGTAGACACGCACTCGTTATTTTGGTTATTTAGCACAGCCACGTTGCTACTTTATGTCGCTCTGGCTAATGTACTGCTGTTGATACTGGCTGAATTAGCCCTGCCGCGGCTTGGTATTAAAGCCAATAAACCACTGGTCTGGTTGGCAGCTTTAGCGTTGCTATTGCCGTTAACCATTGGCGCAATTATCGGTGTGTGGGAACAGAGCTTTCGGCCTAACCTACTATGCTACCTGCTGCTGAGTGCGATAATGACATTATGGTACCTACGCCTGCAGCGCGACATTGTGGTATTTGCCTTATTATTATTCAGCGCAATTGCCGTCGCCACATCAATGCTCGCCAGCCTGTTTGATTTTACCGACAGTTTTTTTGCCCTGAACTTACTAGCGCTATTTGTTATTACCAGCAGTGCCGGTGCTTCCATCTGGCTAAAACGCCTGCTACAGGAGCACACCGCATGAATAGCCTGTTAGTCTCAACTACCGAGCAATTAGCACATACCGGTATTATTGATCACGCAGCAATGCAGCAACTACGTCAGCAGAGCAGCCCTTGGTGGTTACACCTGTTGCTAGGGGGCGCCGCTTGGGTAGCCTCTATACTGATTATCAGTGCCTTTATTGGCCCAATACTGGCGCTGGCAGATAATATTACCGTGCACCTAACCGTTGGCCTGTTACTGCTGGTCGGAGCTATCTGGTTAGTCACCAGAATACAGGAATTCCTGCAACATATGTCAGTAGCTGTAGCCTTGGCTGGTCAAGGTTTACTGGCGTATGCCGTATATAGCTGGTTGGGGTATGGCGATGAAGCGCCTCGCTATGCCTGCGCGGTTATCAGCGGATTATTACTATTTAGTCCCCTTAACCAGTTGCATCAGCGGGTTAGCTTAAGTATCGCTCTGCTCTGTCTGCTATCGCTTATTAGCTCTGCACCATTAATCGCCGTTGTCAGTAATCTGTTGGCTGCTGTTGCTGTGTTTTTGTGGTGCAGCAGAGTGCAATGGGCGGGTTTAGCCTATGCCGCAACACTAAAAAGCCTGCTAGAAATTATGACACTGGCAGGCCTGATCCTGACCTTATTGGGTCAGTGCTTGCTTATCGTTGACAGCAGTAACTGGTTAAACGATAGACTAATGTTAGCGCAGGCACTGTATAGCGCGCTTGGCAGCGTACTGTTGCTGTCAACGGTATTTTGGCTCAGCCGCGCTGTTGCTGTAACGCAGCGGATCCTGCTGCTCACCAGCACGGTAATCCTTTGCGTGTTGCTCTATCCAGCATCAGGTTTACTGGTAAGTAGCGCACTGCTATTAGCTTGCTTTTACGGCTGCAGTACCCGCTGGTATGCGTTATGCCTGCTAAGTATGTTATTTGCTGTCGGCCAGTTTTATTACAGCCTGCAGCTTAATTTATTACATAAGTCCGCGCTATTGGCTGTTAGCGGTATGGTATTGCTGGCAGCCTGGTATGTGCTGCAGCGCTATCAGCGGAGAGTTATATGACCAAAAGTTTACATCGGCTCGCCATTGCCGGCGCCGTATTGTTTATTTTAGCAGTTGCCGCAAATGCAATTTGGCAGTTTGAAAAGACATTGAAAACCGGGCTGCTGGTGACTATTGAACTGGCACCGGTAGACCCACGCTCTATTATGCAGGGAGACTATATGGCGCTGGCATTTGCTATTGACCGTGTACTGACAGATGACGCAACACACTATAAATATGCCTGGCTTAATATTGATGCCGACCAACTAACTAGTCTGCATAGCCTTTCTAATAACCTTACTGCTGAACCTAATGTAATCGCCGTGTTGTTGCGCCAGCATAACGGCAGGCCAAGCATTGGCCCTAATGGTTTCTTTTTTGCCGAAGGCACTGGCGCCATTTACGAGCAAGCGCGCTATGGTCAATTTCGGATAGATGCCCACGGCAAGGCGTTACTGGTAAGCTTACTGGATGAAAACATGCAGTTATTGGCGGGCAATAAACGTTAAGCTTATTCACCCGTCTGCTTACATTGATAACAGCCTGGGTGGCGCGGGCAACTGTTACCACGGGCGCAAATAAGTTGCGCTGGCTTGGTTAAACTGCGCGCCACCCAGTTAATATTCAGAATATGCGCCACGCTGGTTAACGCGGTTTGAATGGCTTTTGGCACTTTTGCACCACCTGCACTATTAACACACAGCTGTTTTAGCTCGCCGGCCATGGCATCAGCGTCTAGCCCTTGTGCCAGCAGGGCCGGATTTAAGTCGATGCCCGCGCATAACACATGCTTATTACCGGCTAAATCGCTTACCTTGGTTGACTCACAACAATAAATTCGTGGTTTACCATTTACATCTAACAACGACAACTGAGCAGAACTGGCCACGCCCTCCACGTCAAACATCCGAAATACCGCCCAGTGCTGACACGGATCTTGCACCTGGCGCATATTGCCCCACGGCAGCGGAATACCATTGCCACGATACACCGCTTTTAACTTACCGGGAGTATAGGCATCGAAATAATGCCAGTGGGCATAGGGCGACACGGCTGTCATGCGGCGCATGGCCACCGACGCCGACACCCCTGCCTGATTGTGCGTACTTATTTCATAACCATGCCGGTCTAGTAACTGGCGAAACGGTAGCTTCGGGCACAGTAATGCTCCGGCAAAAAAACTGGATTCAAAATCACGCCAGGCATGCAAAATATCCTGTGGCTGCACATCGGTCGATTGCGACATATCATCATCATGCGTGCCGCCCACGGTCATGCTACTTTTTACGCCATCTTTGTTATGCAGCACCGCATGGCCAATATGCACCGCTAACTCATATTTTAAGCGGGTAGGAAAGTCCTGCAGCAGCAGGTTTAAATGTAATGTACCTGGTGGCGTAAAAAACGAGGTAGCAACGTTTTTCGATAACACGCCCAATTCGTCCAGCAGCTCTTTTGGTGGCTCTTTAAACCAAATTACGCTTAAACCAAGTTGTTTTATTATTGCCAGCAATTCGGCAACCGTCAGTGGCATGCGCTTCTGGCCTACCTCTTCTGCCGCACGCTCCAACTCAGGAAAATGATTCTGATTGTGTTCCTGATGCGCCCGGATAAGCAACTGAGCAAATTGTTTACCGCTGGTGCCGGTTTGCGACAGCATTTCAGGAATAGCTATTTGCAAAATGTCATTTGAAAATAAAAAACCTGGCTCCAGCGCCATACCACTAATGCCGCCGCGGCTGCCTTTTTGCGGCGTTAAATCCTGCTCGGCATCTTCACCATCAAGAAACCACTCCAGCTCTTTTTGAAATACCTCGGCAATTACCTGCAGCATTTCAATACCGGGAGTTCGTTTACCACGTTCAATCATCGACAAGTAAGACACCGACGGCGCTTGCTCTGGACTTACCCGGATGCAACGGGTCGATAAATCGTCCATGGTTAAATTATTACGTTTTCTCAGGTTTCTAATTTTAGTACCAAGAAAATGTGACTTTCTGAGCAGGCTTTTATTTGCTTTCATTTTGTAAAATTCACACTGTAAAATTTCTATTGTGAAATTATTCTAATTTTTAGCCTAGACTAGTTTTTAACCGATAGCAACAAGCTCATTATGGCAAGGCAAATAATGAAGTTGCAAAGAGCACGGCTTGCAATTCCTGCCGTGCTCGCCACAGCAACTCGCTCCTGCTGGCGCATCCGCTCAGACACTCTGTGGCTGCGCTAACAGGATTCCAAGCCTGCTTAATGAGATTACCAATACCCGACAAAGATGAGGATAACAATATGACTACACTGGCATCAAACCACAGCACCACCACGCCAAGCCAAACCGCCTGGATGGCAACCGAGCTAAATGTCATTAATCAGCTGAACGCGCGCCACGTGCAACAAATTATTGATTACTCTAAAGGCTTTTTAGACAAAACCTTTCCGCTGGCGCAGGGCTCACACCAAGAAGTGGTGTGTTATATGGTGTATTTTCAGCATTTACTGGCATTTTTTGCCGATGGCAGAAAAAGCGGCCTGCAACATCCGGCGCAGTTTGTGGCACTTAGCGGCCATCGTGAAGCACCTGAATCACTGGTGCTGGTAAACCAGGGCCGTCACGTCGAGCTTATTTTAAACCGTCATGGTAGCAATGGCGAAAAAGACTGCGCCGGTATCGACGATATTCAACTGCAGGCTAAGCACGCTAGCGAGCCCTGGTTCAGTATGTTAAGCGGCAAGCAGCTGACAAAAGGCTGTGGTAGTGAAAAACGCTTTACCGCCAAAGACGGCAGCGCTTACCTTGCCTCTTGCCATGGCTAATACCGATATAGCTAACATTCTGGCAGACAACTGATACAAGCGCAGCAGCGCTTGTATCAGTATCGATGATGGTTATGCTTAGATGGGGTTAGCCAGCAAGTGCCGGGTAATCAGTGTAGCCCTTCGCGCCACCACCATAAAATAACTCAGGTTTTGGCGAATTTAATGCAGCGTCTCTAGCAAAACGCGTCACTAGATCCGGGTTAGCAATATAAGGCACACCAAAGGCCACCGCATCAGCATCACCGCTGGCAATAAGTGCGTTGGCACTGGCTTTGTCAAACTTCTCATTGGTAATGTATACGCCGCCGAATAATTGTTTTAGTTTTGGCCCGAGGCTGTCAGCGCCCTGCGCTTCACGGGAGCAAATAAACGCAATTTTACGCTTGTCCAGCTGTTGCACCAGATAACCAAAGGTATCACTGCGCTGTGAGTCACCCATGCTATGCGCATCGGCTCTGGGCGCTAAATGCATACCCACACGGCTACTACCACATCGGTTACTTGCAACATTAAACGCGCGCGGTTTTCAGTGCTACCGCCAAATTGATCGGTGCGTTTATTGCTGCCATCCTGCAGGTTAACTGATAAACACTACCGGCAGAAAAGGCGCCGGGTAACTGACTGAATTAATTGGTCTGCTGACCACAAAACACAAGTGCCGGGCAAAGTGTATTCGTTGTTGCAATGCAGACAGGCTATATTTGGTTACAGTTCTTAACTTGCTGACATTCATCCATGTAGGTATATTTTACTACTGCAAGTTCGCCATTTTTTACCGCTATCGTCAAGGATCGTTCATGTTTAAAAAGTTCGCTGCCTCTCCCGTCATTATTGCCGTTGTGTTGGCATTAGCCTTGCTGTTCTGGTTACTTAGTGGCGACAACTACCGTGCAAAAAAGCAGGTACCGGCTAAACAACAACTTGCAGAACAACAACTGCCGCTGGTAGAAACCCGCTGGTCTGAAGCAAAACCCTATCAATTAACTGAGGTAGCTCAGGGTCAGGTGTTGCCCTGGCGTAGTGTCAGCATTAAATCACAGCGAGCCGGCACGGTAACCGAGGTACTAACAGAGCAAGGCGAAAGGGTTTCGCAGGGTGATAAGTTTCTGCGTTTATCTGACGAGGGGCGCAGCGCGTTATTGGCGCAAGCTAAAGCCATTCTAACCTTAAGACAGGACGAGCTGGCCAGCGCCCGCGCGCTGAGCAAATCGCAGTTTTTATCTACAACAGATCTTACCCGGCTGCAAAGCGAATTGGCAAAAGCCGAAGCAGAATTTGAACATGCCAGGCTGGCATTACAGCAGATTGAACCTGAAGCGCCTTTTGACGGCGTGGTCGATCGCCGTTATGTCGAGGTAGGAGATATGGTGCAAATTGGCACTGAATTACTAAGCCTGGTGCAGATAGATAAGTTAAAAGTTACCGCCCAGATCCCGCAGCAACAGGTTAAGGCATTAACAGAGGGCCAAAACGTAACGCTGCGCTTGCTTGATGGTAGAGAACTTAGCGGCACGCTAAGTTTTATCAGCTTTGCTGCCGATACCGACACCCGCAGCTTTTATATTGAAGTCACGGTGGCTAACCCGCAGTTGCTGCGCGTTGCGGGCGGCAGTGCAACTGTTACCGTGCAACTGCCCCCGGTGCCAGCCCATCTAATTTCACCGGCACTGCTTAGCTTGGATAATACCGGCAAACTTGGGGTATCGGTGGTAGACGAGCAACAACAAGTAGTGTTTTACCCGGTGCACATTTTAAGTGCTAACAACGAGGGTGCTCGGGTTAGCGGTTTACCGGCACGGGCCCGGCTAATTACTCAGGGTGCGGGCTTTGTCAAAACCGGTGACACAGTGCGGGTTGAATCGCAGGCTCAGGGAACCAGGCCATGAATACCATTATTCAGGCCGCGATTAGCCGAAGCCGTGCCAGCTTAATGCTGCTGCTGTTTTTGTTTATTGCCGGTATTGCGGCTTATCACACTATTCCCAAAGAAGCCAACCCCGACGTGGCGATTCCCATGATGTACGTCTCAATGTCGCTTGATGGCATTAGCCCGGAAGATGGCGAGCGTTTGCTGGTGCGGCCGATGGAGCATGAACTGCGATCCCTGGAAGGCATTAAAAAAATGACGTCAACCGCCAGCGAAGGCTATGCCTCAGTAATGCTGGAGTTTGATGCCGGCTTTAATGCTGATCAGGCCCTGGCCGATGTGCGGGTTAAAGTGGACGCTGCCCGGGCCAAACTGCCTAGTGAGGCCGATGAACCGACCGTAAATGAAATAAATGTCGGCCTATTCCCGGTATTATCGGTTGGTTTATCCGGGCCAATTTCAGAAAGCCAGCTGGTGTATATTGCCCGCGAGCTGCAAGAAAATATCGAAGCCATTCCCGAGGTGCTGGAAGTTGATATTGGAGGCGATCGCGAAGACATGCTGGAAATTGTAGTCGACCCGCAGGTACTGCAAGGCTATGGCCTGGATTATCAGCAATTATTCAGCCTGGTATCCAATAATAACCGGCTGGTAGCTGCCGGCAGCTTAGATACCGGTGCCGGCCGTTTCGCCATGAAAGTACCCGGGGTTATTGAAAATTTAGCTGATGTTATGTCTATGCCCATTAAAGTGGCTGGCGATACGGTTATTACCTTTGGCGATGTCGCCACCATCAATCGTAGCTTTAAAGATCCACTGGGTTTTGCCCGTATTAACGGCCAGCCTGCGGTGGTACTCGAAGTTAAAAAGCGCTCTGGCGCCAATATTATTTCTACTATTGCGCAAACCAAAGCGTTAATAGAACAAGCCAGCAGCCAGTTTCCGGACGGTATGCACATTAACTACATTATGGACCAGTCCAAAGAAGTGAAAAACATGCTGTCAGATCTGCTGAACAATGTGTTGACCGCGGTGGTGCTGGTACTAATTCTAATTGTCGCGACGATGGGCGTGCGCTCAGCAATACTGGTGGGTATTACCATTCCTGGCGCCTTTTTTGCCGGTATTCTGATGATTTTTGCGCTGGGCTTTACCATGAATATTATCGTGCTATTCGCGCTTATTCTGGTTGCCGGCATGCTGGTCGACGGCGCTGTAGTAGTTAGTGAACTGGCTGACAGAAATCTTGCTGAAGGTCAGCCGCCAAAACAAGCCTGGGCCAATGCTGCCGGCCGCATGGCCTGGCCTATTATTGCCTCTACTGCCACCACCGTAGTGGTGTTTATGCCTTTGCTATTTTGGCCCGGTGTTGTTGGCCAATTTATGAAGTATCTGCCCGCCACCGTGATCCTGTGCTTACTGGCATCCTTGTTTATGGCGCTGATTTTCCTGCCGGTAATGGGCGGCATCAGCCGGGCGAAGCCTGCGCCGCATCAAATCGAAGCCAGCCGGCCAGGCAAGGCGTATCGCAACTTACTAAGCCGGTTACTGCGCCATCCGGTGCTCACGCTGGCAGGAATGCTTGGTGCTATGGCCCTTATATTCGTAGCCTACAGTCAGTTCAACCATGGCATGGAGTTTTTTCCGGATGTGGAACCAGAGTCGGCCCAGGTGTGGGTCCGGGCCCGTGGCGATATGTCTATTTATGAAAAAGATGCGCTACTTAAACAGGTAGAACAGCGGTTACTGGGTTTAGCCGAGGTAAAAGCCCTATATGCCCGATCGCTCGCCAGCAGTAGCGGCGAGCTAGCCCCTGATGTGGTTGGCACTCTGCAGTTTCAGTTTATTGACTGGTTCGAGCGGCGCAAAGCAGCCGCCATTCTGGATGAGATGCGCGAGCTGACCAATGATATTCCGGGCATTATTCTGGAATTCCGCCAGCAACAAGAAGGCCCTGCGGGAGGTAAACCCATAGAGTTGCAAGTCAGCAGCGAGGATACCGCCGCTACCGAGCAGGCGGTAAGCACAATTATCAGCCAGATGGGGCAAATGGACGGTTTTGTCGATATCGAAGATGACCGCAGTCTGCCCGGTATTGAATGGCGCATTGAGGTAGACCGTGCTGCCGCTGCCCGCTTTGGCGCCGATGTACTTACCGTGGGTAACGCGGTACAAATGGTCAGTAATGGCTTACTACTGGCGAAGTTCCGGCCTGAATATGCCAGCGATGAAGTTGATATCCGGGTGCGGTTTCCTCAGCAGTGGCGCTCTTTGGATCAACTGGGTCGGCTAACCATTCAGACTGCGCGTGGTCAGGTGCCACTAAGTAATTTTGTAGCACTGGTACCTGCGCCAAAAACCAGTGTAATTAAGCGGATTGATGGCAACCGCGCCGTTACCATAAAAAGCGATCTGGCACCCGGTGCTCAGGTTAGTGAGCGTCTACAGGCGCTGCTGGCCAGTAACATGCAGTTGCCCGACAACGTTAATGTTAAAACAGCGGGTGAAAGTGCTGATCAGCAAGAGGCCATGACATTTTTAATCGGCGCCTTCGCCACGGCTATCTTTTTAATGCTGATGATTTTGCTGGTGCAATTCAACAGCTGGTATCAAAGCGTGCTGGTGTTGTCAGCAATAGTGTTTTCAACGGCCGGCGTGTTGCTGGGTTTGCTGGTGAACGGCCAGAGTTTTGGTATTGTTATGGTGGGTATGGGTATTATTGGCTTGGCGGGTATTGTCGTAAATAACAATATCGTACTCATCGACACTTTTAACCAGCTACGGCAAAGCGGCATGTCGGCAACCGAAGCGGCGCTCGAAACCGGCTGCTTGCGCTTACGCCCGGTACTACTGACCTCGGTGACTACGGTGCTGGGTTTAATGCCGATGGTGCTGGCAGTAAACGTTAACCTGCTTGAGCCAAGCCTGGGCTTTGGCGCGCCCTCTACCATGTGGTGGACCCAGTTATCCAGCGCCATTGCCGGCGGCTTAACCTTTGCGACTTTACTTACCCTTTTTTTAACGCCCTGCATGCTGGTATTAGGTGATAAGCTACACCAGTCGAAAAAATTTACTCTAAGGCGTTAATTAACTGATTATGCAACTCATTAAAATTGATAAAGCCCGTTATCGTCGTCATTTAAACCGGGTTATTGTCGGCTGCATTGCGGCACTGGCCATCGGGAGTTTAGCCATTTCACAAACACTTATTGTGCTATTTCCTGATGCTAGCGGCAGCCACTTTCACTGGAATCTGCTTGGTGTGCTAGTCAGCGCAATAACAATAGGCTGGCTACTTAACCGCTACCGGCGACATCCTTTTATGACAGAAGTGGTTTACGTGTGGGAATTAAAACAAGCACTGAACAAAATAAGTCGAAAAATGCGAAAGCTCGACGTGGCCGCTAAAGCAGGGAATGTCGAGGCACTCTTAGCCATGCAATACAGTTATGCCGGCTCCCGCCTGTTGTGGAACCTTGACGATAACACCATTATTATGGACGAGTTAGTGCTGGCACAAACAGCGCTTGATGGCTTGGCTGCACAGTATAAAGTGACCTTAAACACCAATGATTACCACGAAGGTATGTTAAAGCAGTTTTAAGGTTACGCTAACCTTGCTAGGCTGCTCGGCCAAATGATATTGTTGCTTACGATACAAATAAGACGGTAACAACACCTGTGCCAGCGCCCGCTTAGCTTGCTGCGCAGATGGCGCTTGCGTTGATAACGTTAGTTGCTTACTAATGGGGTCGTATACCGCTCCTACGGCGGCTTGTTGCGGTCGTAAAATAGTCAGCTGGCGCTCTTCCATTAGCGCAAAATACTGATCAAATTGCATCATTGCCCGGCCCGGGCTACTGTCATCCGCACTAAAGTCGCGGCCCGTTAA
Source organism: Arsukibacterium sp. MJ3 (assembly GCF_000987765.1). Lineage (GTDB taxonomy): Bacteria > Pseudomonadota > Gammaproteobacteria > Enterobacterales > Alteromonadaceae > Alishewanella. The sequence continues at coordinate 201,735 of NZ_LAHP01000002.1, read as the reverse complement.
GGGCGTTTCAGTGCTTATGCCCATTAACGATAACAACGTTGGTGCCAGGTCAATCTGGCTGGCAACCGGCGCAATGCGCTTGGCTTGCAAATCAACACCTAAAATAAGACCGGGAATATGAAACTTTTCTACCGGCACTACGTTGTTACCGTAAACGCGGTTGTCATGGTCTGCCACAATGAGAAACAGCGTGTCTTGCCAATAGGGCTGCAACTTGGCATGCGCAATAAATTGGCCAAGCGCATAGTCGGCATATTTCACCGCATTGTTCACCGTCTGCTTGGGCTGCTCCTGCAGGGCAATACGCCCATCAGGGAATTCAAAAGGGGTATGGTTGGACGAGCTAAATACTAAACTGAAAAAGGGTTTTTGTTGCCGGTGCATGTCGTCTAAATGTTTCGCCGTTGCCGTAAATAAGTCTTCATCACTGGCGCCCCAACTGCCAACAAAAACTGGCTTATCCATTTGCGGCAAATCAATCACCTGCTTAATACCATTACCGGTAAAAAAGCTGCGCATATTATCAAAATGCGCTTCGCCACCATAAATAAAACTGGTGTTGTAGCCTTGCTGCAGTAACGTACTACCCAGAGTATAAAAATTTTGCTGGGCTAAAGACAGCTTCACCACACTTTGCGCCGGCGTTGGCATAAAACCAGACACCACTGCTTCAATGCCGCGCACCGAGCGGGTACCCGTGGCATACAATTGCTCAAACCACCAACCTTGCTGCTTTAGCTGTTCTAACTCTGGCGTTACGGCTATCCCGCCCAGCGATGCCACAAAAGTGGCGCCTAAGCTTTCTTCTAAAATAATAACCAAATTAAGCGGTTTGGCACGTTTTACGCTAGCTTGACGGTAATGTAGCGTAGGCAGTTGCGGGTTGTTAAACGTAGCCTGCTTTAACCAGGGCCAGTCCAAGGCCAGCTGCAGCATTTCATCGGTGGACAACTTGCCGTATATTTCACTGGAATTTGCTTCATGGCGTAAACTGTAAACCGCATATAACACCGAGTAAGGTGAGCTTATCACTAACGAATTAACCAAAGCATCGCTGGTAACGGCGAAAAACGCCGGATTAGCTGGCCGATGCTCCGTAGTAGAACGCACCATGGCAAACACTATAACCACCACCAGCGGCCAGCTAAACCATAATATGCTATCGCGATAAGGCACTGCCGCTAAGCTGGTTTTGGCTAACAGCTTACTCACCAGCCACACCAGCACCGCCGACACGGCAATACCACCCAGCAGCATAGCCCGAAAGCCTTGCCACAGCGTGCTAAACACTTCTTTTGGGTATTTTAGGTACTCAATATACAACCGGTTAGGCCGGATATCGTATTGCAGAATAAATTGTGGCGACGATAACTCAATAAAAATAACTGCCGCCAGCCCCAGTAAAGCCCAGCCATAACAAAACCAGCGCCAGCCATTAAACCCGCTGCTGCGCGCGAACAGCGGTGCCAGCAATACCGGCACTATTAGCCATAGCCCCACCATAATAAGATCAGCCCGCACGCCTTGTAACAGTAATGGCCACACCGCGGCCACTGCTACAACCCGCTCATATTGCCAAATAAATAACCCCGTGCGACTGGCAGACATAACCAGTAACATTAGTACTGACATGACCAGCAACGGATAATAGGGCCCGAATAGCCTGCGTAAATTTTTAGTCATGGCGTATTGCACAATCTCTTATCAGTTTCATACTGACACCATGCTAAAAGCCAAAGCTTAAGCTTATCTTAAGATTGCCCGATTATGCTTAAGCTTAGGTTTAAGCTGAATAAGCTAATCACGTTAATTATGCGGAGATACTAATGAAATCGGCAGCAAAAGGCGTTAACAGACTGTTTTATGCCAGTAAATATTCTTGGCAAGGCTTAGTGGCAGGTTGTCGGTCTGAAGCCGCGCTGCGTCAGGAAATACTAGCGATATTGATACTGCTGCCGATCATTATCTTGCTTGAAGTGAGTGCCGCCGAACGGGCGCTATTACTGATAAGTTGCGTGCTGGTACTTATTGTTGAGCTGCTAAATACCGCTATTGAAACAATAGTAGACCGTATTGGCGATGATTATCATGAGCTTAGCGGTAAAGCCAAAGATTTGGGCTCTGCCGCGGTACTAATATCATTACTTACCGCTATTGCCACCTGGTTGATCATCTTATGCTGATAAAAGCCTTTTTTAGCAGCAAAAATGTGTTGTGGTTACTGTGTGCCTATAGTGCGGCAATGCTGGTGCTGGATATTGGCGGGGGCGATATTTGGCTCGCCAGTAAACTTTATGCCTTAGAGGGCTCAACGTGGTCGTTACAACAGCATTGGCTTACTGAAACTGTTTTACATAAGGGCGCGCGCCAGGTTAATTACTTATTTTGTAGTATTGTACTGCTTTGCACGGCTTACTTTAGTGCTAACTGGCGTAAAAACAAACATTTGGCAGATAGTTTTATCGCGTTAAGCTTGTCGTTAATCAGCGCCTTTGCCTTGGTAGCGTATTTAAAAGCCATCACCAATATTGCCTGCCCATGGGATTTAACCTTATTTGGTGGCACCGAACCTTACATTCATTTATTGCAAAGCCGGCCTTCGTATTTACCTTATAACCAATGTTTTCCGGCGGGTCATGCCAGTGTCGGTTATGCCTGGGTTGGCTTATTTTATTTTTTCCGCAAGGTCGCGCCGCGCTGGCGCTTTATTGGTTTAGCCACAGGCCTGTCGCTTGGTTTAATGCTTGGCCTGGCGCAGCAACTGCGTGGCGCCCACTTTATATCGCACGATATTACTACACTGGTACTGTGTATATTGTGCGCAAAATTCTGTTTTATGCTGGTTAACCCACCGAGTGCTAACCGCAAACCACAAACCCGCTAATAGCTGGGCTCTTTGACTAGGCTCTGGGCGTTTAACTACCCGCAATAGGTTATTAGCCCTAATACACAAAGTATTGTCGTTGTTAAGTATTCCTTAAGATTAATGCCGCACACTGGCGGGTATCTGCCATTAACTCGCCGGAAGTCTGATGCTTGCCAATAGCCTTTTTACCACAATGTGGCCACGTTTTTATCGCCTCACAGTTACACCTGAACGGATTAGTATCAGCGTTGCAGCACTGCTAACACTGGTATTTAATAATATTTTTTTTCATAGCATCTGGGCACTGGGCGGCTGGTCACTTAGCTTACCGTTACTGGCTTTGTTGTTTTTAGTTAACGTGGTTATCTGCGGCGTTTTTAGTATCAGTAAACTGCAAAAAATATGGCTTTGCAGCTTGTTATTAATTGCAAGCAGTAGCCAGTATTTTATGCAGCAGTACGGGATAATCATCGATAAAGGCATGTTAATTAACGCCTTAGAAACAGATAGCCATGAAGTGGCTGGCTTACTCAGCCTGAGTATGCTGCCTTATTTTGCACTGTATTTTGTGTTGCCGGCAGTGGCAATAGTCTGGGTAAAACCACAACAAACAACCACAAAAAGTGCCGTTATTCGCTACAGTATGCTGCTGCTTATTGCACTGTCACTCATTGCATTGCTGCTACAAAGCCAGTATCAAAACTATGCTGGGGTATTTCGACAACACCGCTATCTAAAACATCAGGCGGTACCACTAAACGCGATTGCCGCCACCTTGGGACTGGTAAAAAGCAAAGTGGCGTCGGGCCCGCCAGTTGAGTTCCAGCGCTATGCCCTTGATGCAAAAGTAACGCCCCGTGCAAATAACAGTGCGGCTAAACCTAAGCTCATCATTATGGTACTGGGTGAAACCGTGCGTGCTGATCACTTGGGCATTAACGGCTATTTGCGCAACACCACACCAAAACTGACACAACGCAAACTAATTAATTTTGGTGCAGTTGACTCCTGTGGCACCGCCACTGCGATATCGGTACCTTGCATGTTTAGTTACCTGAACAGAGCTAATTACGATGATACGCTGGCAAAAAACTCCGATAACTTGTTAGACGTTTTGCAGCGCGCCGGGGTTAACGTATTCTGGCGCAATAATAATTCAGGCTGCAAAACAATGTGTAACCGGATAAACAATGATCACAGTTTTAGTCATTTTAGCCCTACGCCTTGCCAGGAGGGCACCTGCGCTGATATCGCCTTATTGTATAACCTAAAACAGCAACTGACCGCATTGCCGGTGGATGACAACTCCATTTTTATGGTGTTACATCAACAAGGTAATCATGGCCCCGAATATTACAAACGTAGCGAAGCGCAGCACAAACTGTTTTTACCAGAATGTACCAGTAATTTACTTAGCCAGTGCCAGCCGCAGCATATTATCAATGCCTATGATAATGCTATTGTTGCTACGGATACCTTATTAGATGCCACCATTACCTTACTTGACGAATTATCTACAAGCTTTGATACTGCCATGTTGTATGTGTCAGACCATGGTGAGTCATTAGGCGAAAATGGTGTTTATTTGCATGGGTTACCCTACTGGCTGGCGCCGGCGGCGCAAACTCAAGTACCAATGTTAATGTGGCTATCCGACGGTTTTACCAAACAAAAAGGGCTAAATACGGCTTGCCTGCAACAACAAACCGCGTTGTCTCATGATTATTTATTTGATTCGATACTGACGATGTTTGAGATAACCAGCCAGAGTAAAAGAAGGGAGTTAGACTTTATTAACGGCTGTATTAGCTAATAAAAACCACAGCAAACGGGCAATATCAATGCGAATTTTACTGGTAGAAGACGATGAGTTACTGGCCAAGGGCATGATCACCCGGCTAAAACGGCTGGGTTATCAGCCAGAACTCTGTACCACCGGTAAACAAGCAGCTCTGGCCGCGCAAAACAGCAATTTTGCACTGATGATCCTCGATTTAGGCCTGCCCGATGGCTTTGCTTTAGATCTTATTCGCCAGTTCCGTCAATCTGGGGTAAGCATGCCGATTTTGGTGCTGACCGCACAGGACCAACTGCAAACCAAACTTATTGCCCTGAATAGTGGTGCCGATGATTACCTGGTAAAACCGATTGATGTTATGGAGCTGGAAGCGCGGATCAGAGTATTGTGCCGCCGCCAGCAACAGCGCACCGACGACAGCCTGCAACTGGCCGGTATTAACCTGAATTTGAATAACCACCATTGCCAGTTTCAACAGCAGGATGTCACACTGACCCGCCGCGAATTTATGTTATTAAAAGAATTTATGCTAAAACCAGATAGAATTTTATCGCGCCAGCAGCTGGAAGAACTCAGCTATGGCTGGGATGGCGATACTGAAAGCAACGCCATTGAGGTGCACATTCATAATCTGCGCAAAAAACTCGCGCCCGAGGTGATTAAAACCGTGCGCGGTGTCGGTTATATGTTGGTTAGCCATTATGGCCATTAACAGCATTAAGTTTTACCTGCTGCTGGGTATTAACCTGTTAATGCTGGGTGCGTTAAGTTTAAATGCTTATATTGCCTACAACGATGCCTTGCATGAATTAAATGAAATTTATGACGCTGAACTGGCACGCAGTGCCAAGTTAATCAGCCTGCTACTCAGTAGCAACCCTTTACCCCTGAATGAAGGGCAGCCAGTAGTGGTGGCGGTGCCGCATGTTACCGATATGGGTGAAACCATGACCGCCCAGCAAGAACGGTTGTTAGACGGCCATAAATATGAAGGTAAAATAGCCTTTCAGGCGCAGCAACATGGCCAACTGATTATGCTGTCAGAAAATGCACTGCAATTTCCAACGCCACAGCATGAAGCCGGCTATCATGAAATTACCGAGCATGGCACCTTATGGGTTACCTTCAGCTTCTTTGTACCCGAACAAGATTTATGGGTGTTTACTGCGCAGCGTGTAGATATTCGCGAAGAAATGGGCGAACACATCGCACAGGCGCAGGTGCGGCCCATTTTATTTATGATGCTGCCACTGAGCCTGTTAATTTATCTGGTAATTAAACAAGTACTGCGGCCACTGAATTTACTGCAACAGCACGTTGCCGATAAAACGCCAGAGCAGTTGCATGAAATACAACTGGCGCTTCCCGCTGAACTGCAACCGATACAAAGTGCCATTAATAGCTTACTGCAGCGAATACGCCACTATTTACAACAAGAAAAACGTTTTATAGCCGACGCCTCACATGAGTTGCGCACCCCGCTCAGTATTTTGCAGTTACATGCGCAAAACCTGAGCACAGCGAAAGACCCCAACGAAGTAACCGAAGCTATTTTTGCTATTACCGAAGGCAGCAAACGCATGTCGCACTTGGTGAACCAGCTGCTGTCGATTGCCCGGTTGGATCATCTCGAGACCATTAATTTTAACCCGGTGCCCTTAACACCTTTACTGCACCAAAGTCTGGCACAATTGCCCCCCCTATTATTGGATAAAGTACATTGGCAGCTGCAACTGGACGATAGCTGCCTGTTACATGGTGACAACGCCTTACTGCAAAGTGTGCTGCGTAATGTGCTGGATAACGCTGCCAAGTACTCTCCCACAGACGGTAATGTTCAGGTTACAACCCGTGTTGAACATAATCAGCAAATCTGCATCCTCATTAGCAATAATGGCAACGTTGCGGCCGATACCAGCCGACTGGGTGATCGCTTTTACCGTCATCAGCAGCATCAACAAGTAGAAGGGGCTGGCCTGGGTTTATCTATTGTTAAACATATTATTGCGTTGCACCAAGGCCAGCTAAGCTTTATGCGCAACGACCGTGGTGGCCTCGACGTAATAATGACGCTACCAGCAGCGCCACGTGGTAATGTCACGCCAGCAATACAATAAGCGCAAACCTAAACGTTTTAGCTGCTGGATAAAAGGCCAGTTTGCGTTAGTATTTTATATCATTATTTTAAAGGCTTATTATGCGCACTTTGCTTGCCCTGTTGTTTTTGCTGATGGCACCAGCTAATGCCAGCACGGAAATACGTGTTGGCGTGCATAATTTTCCGCCGTATTTTGTGGTGAAGGGTGACAATACCTGTGGCGGTGAAGCCGTTGAGCTAACCCGCAACATATTGCAAACAGATACAATTACAGTACGTGCCGTTTGTGCAACCCCGGCCAGGCTTTTTAAAATGCTTAGTCGCGGCGAAGTAGACTTAACTATAAATATAAAACAAACCAAAACCTTACCTAATAATGTTAGCTTTATTAACCCACCCTATGCGCAGTTGTCTTTGGTATTACTAACTTACAACAACCAAAGCACCGCGTTAACCTCTTTGCAGCAACCGACCATAGCCGCCATTCGTGGTTTCGATTATCTGGGGCAACGACAAATTTTATCTGAGCGCGGCTTTTTGTTAATCGACCTGCCTGACAGTATCGACGCTATTAAAATGTTTGTTAAAGGCCGCAGCAATGGGCTGCTTACTTATGAGGCGCCGTTTTCTTTTTATCTGGCACAACAACCACCGCAATTAACGCAGCGTTATCAGCGCCAACTACTTGAATACATAGATGCTTACTATGTTATATCGGACCAGTCATTACACAAGTTGTATATTAGTACTACGCTATCTGATTATGCCGCCACTAAACAATTACGCTACTTTACGCAGTAATAACCCGCGCCTAACACCTGTTTCGCCTATCGTTTATTAGAAAATAATAATAAAAGTATATTTTAAACTTGTTTATGCCAACAAACTGCTCCATATACGCAGTTGCTACGTAGCTTAGCGACATATAATTTTTGTCATTATTTTAATCTATTTTCCAAGGAGCTTTACATGATCAGTTACGTAACCTTAGGTGTTAATGATTTAACTGCCGCTAAGGCATTTTACGGCCAATTGCTAGGTGAACTTGGCAGCAAATCATTGATGGATATGGGCCGCATTGCTTTTTTTGGTAAAACAATGGCGCAGCCAATGTTAGCCGTATGCGTGCCGTTTAATCAACAGCCAGCAAACCCGGGTAACGGCAATATGGTGTCGTTTCAGCCAGGCTCTAAAGAAAAAGTGGATGCCATGTACCACAAGGCCATCGCCTTAGGTGCCAGCTGTGATGGCAAACCAGGCCAGCGTATAGAAAAAACGTTTTACGGTGCTTACGTCAAAGACGTTGATGGTAATAAATTGTGTTTTTGTCACTTCGGTTAAGGTTTTATACTCCATGCAGCTAAACAACGACTTTAGTAAGCGAGTAGCGATATTACCCCACGCTTACCAGTTTGTTGACTCACCTTTAAGTGGGGTGAGCCGCATGATGCTCGACCGCGCAGGTGGTGAAGTTGCCCGTGCTACCAGCATAGTGCGCTATGCACCAAGTAGCGGTTACAGCAGCCATCGGCACGATGGCGGAGAAGAAATACTGGTACTAGAGGGTGTGTTCAGTGATGAACATGGCGATTACCCTGCCGGTACCTATATACGTAATCCGCCTGGGACCTCACATCAACCTTTTTCACGTGACGGTTGCACCTTACTGGTTAAGTTGTGGCAGTTTGCCGCTACCGACACCGAGCAGCTAGTTATCAACACCCGCCAGGCGCAGTGGCGCCCGGGATTAGTGCCTGGTTTATCGGTGTTGCCACTGCACGAGCATAACGGTGTAAGTACAGCGTTAGTGCGCTGGGCGCCGAACACCCGCTTTAATCAGCATACACACGTTGGTGGTGAAGAAATACTGGTGCTTGAAGGCTTATTTTGTGATGAACATGGCCAATATCCGGCACAAAGCTGGCTTCGCAGCCCACGCTACAGTTATCACACCCCCTTCACTGGCACTGAGGGCGCACTTATTTATGTCAAAGTGGGACATATGGGTGCCGGCTTACTGGGCGATAAATTTATTGATACCCAACACGCTGCAATATCATTAACCACGGTGGTAACCTGATGACGCAAAACATAGAGTTTAACGCCGCAGATTTATCACGTATTATTGAAATGGCCTGGGAAGACCGTACGCCGTTCGAGGCCATTGAGCAGTTATATGGCGTAACTGAGCCAGCGCTAATTAAACTAATGCGCCGTGAGTTAAAACCCTCATCCTTTCGGTTATGGCGTGCCAGGGTTAGTGGTCGCAGTACCAAGCACCTGCAACTTCGCCATCCCAGCATTAGCCGCGCTTATTGCCCAAGCCAATATAAACGTTAATGTTATTTCGCGCCATCTACTGCGGTACAAAGCAAAAGGGCCGTTAAGGCCCTTTTTTATTACATTACCCTTAGCATACCAAACGGAGTGCCATACCCGCTGTCATAACTGAAAACGCACACCAATATAGCCGCTACGCTCGGCGGCAGGTTCAATGCCATCACTGCGCACCCGGCTGTAGTAGTTTTCATTTAATAGGTTATTAATACCCGCGTAAAGCGCCCACTGCGGACTCAGTTGATACTCAGCACTTAAATCCAATACCTGATAAGAAGGGATCTTGGCAGCAATTTCAGCTATACCACTACCGCGTGCTACGTTAGAATCTTGCCAGTATTGCGCGCCCACCAGTGTTGCACTTAATGTCATGCTTAAACTGTCATTATTAAACAACAATCCGGTACGGAGAACATGATCGGGCGAGAATGCCGTGTCATTGCCCACCAAGCTGCTCGTGACGCTTTGGGTAATTTCGGCATCCAGCAATGATCCGTTGGCAAACCAGGTTAACGAGTGCGCTGCAGCGGTGAGTACATCATACTCAATGGTGAACTCGATACCCTGATGCCGTGAATCACCGCTATTTACCCGCTCTACATCGGCAACCGTAAGCTGAATTTGCTCTATTTTGTCGTTAAAATCTATGCGAAACAAACTGATATCTAATAACATATTAGCAGTGAGCTGACTGCGATAACCCAGCTCATAATTAATGGCCCGAGACGCTTTAGGGCCATTACTGCCCGCTAATTCTGACGAAGGATTAACTAAATCATCAAAGCGCTGTGGCCGATAAGACTCTGAAATATTGGCATACAGTTCAGCATAATCGTTCAGTTGATAGCGGCTACCTAAACCCAGTAAAAGTTCATTGTCGGTACGGTCCAGGTCAATTGCATCCCGGTTCAAGTTCTGCTGTTTTAGCAGCTCAGTTAAATCATAGTTTATCCGTTCAACGCGCAGCGTAGGGGAAATGCTAAACTGGCCAAACCGAAACAGGTTTTCGATAAAAAATGCGTTGTAACGCATAACCCGGTCTTGCTCAAAGCGCAAATCCTCAGCAAGTTGCTCACTTGAGCGAATATCGTTACTCACATGGCGGGTGCGTGGGCTATCACCTTGATAAGCAGTGGTACCAGCGGTAAATATATGATTATCGCCCCATATTAAGCTGTATCGCAGGTCAACACCAACGTTGGCAAACTGTTGCTCGTCAATATCGGTTGTAGCCGGTTCATTAGCCGCATCGGTAAACATAGCAGAGCGGCGGCTTAGCCGGTCCATACTGCTATACCAGATTTTGCCATGCAAATTGGCCGTATCACTGAGTTGCTGCTCATAGCTTATATTGGCCATAGTTTGCTCAATTTCCACCCGGTTAAACGGCGATTTTACTCTGTCGCGGTTAGTGGCAAATTCGGCCGACGTTAGCCGGCCCGCTTCGCCTGAGTCAGAGTTATACCTGTCCAGGTTTACACCTAATTTAATGTCTTTAAAGCCCTCGTAAGATAACCCCAGGTAAATAGCACTAACGTCATAATCTTCGTTTTGTCTGGGGCCATCAGCTCGACGATGATCAAAAGAGGCCATAAAACCGGTATCGCCTTGCGCCCAGCGTGCTTCATTGTAGGTGCTATATAAGCCGTTACTGCCCGTGGCATGCTCAGTACGAAGCACGGTATCGCTGCGGGCATCGGGGCCGCGGGTAACAAAATTCACAACCGGACCAATTTGTGGCCCGTACAGCAAACCGGCGCCACCACGAACAAATTCGATACGCTCAATCCGTTGTGCACCAGGCATATAATACATGGTCGGGTAGCCAAACATATTGGCAGCCAGTGGAATATTATTTTGGAAAAACGCTATAAATTCAGACTCGTGCGGATCGCCCAAACCTCGGTAGTTCACATTATAAATGCTGGGAATTTGCTGCTCTGACACAAACAAACCCGGTACCCGGGAAAACATTTGGCGTAAGTTTGGTTCAACAAAGGCCGGCTGTTCAGATAAGTCTACAACAGATGTTTTTTTACCCTCAAACAGCTTGCCACCCTGCAGCAGCGGCATAACACCTGAATCCGTTTTTAGTACCGTGCCGCGCACCTCAACTTTTTCTAGCCCCTCCAGCGCGATCGCACTGTTTGCTGCCGCCTGATATGCCAGCACCGACAATGACAAAATGATTGCCACGGCAATTTTGCTTTTTTTCATTGATAAAACCTCTTTTATAATCAAAAATTGTAACGCGCATGCAAATGCGTATTATTACTATTCGCGATAATAAAGGGTTTTCCTTTAGTTGAAAAGTATTTTTATGGGCTTTTTGATACGAACTGCCGCTTATTGCATTAAAACAATGACAATCCAAGCTCATCGGCTAACTGGCTAATCAGCTTCATGGCTACTACCGAGTTGCCAAAGCGGTTAAGTGGCGGGCTCCAGGCCGTAATAACCCCAAATTGCGGTACTATGGCGACTATTGCGCCGCCCACACCACTCTTTGCCGGTAGGCCTACTTTAAAAGCAAACTCACCAGATTGATCATACATGCCGCTGGTTGATAAAATGGCATTAACCCGATGCGCATCGCGCCGACTACAAATTTGCTCATTACTGTGTGGCTGCACGCCGCGATTAGCCAAAAACAATAAGCCTCGCGCCAGCTGCTCACAATTAATAGCGGTAGCGCACTGGTGAAAATAATGCTCCAGCACCTGAGGTACTTCAGCCTCTATGTTGCCAAAACTTTTCATCAGATAGGCCAGCGCGGCATTGCGGTTACCATGCTCCAGCTCAGACAAATACACCTGCTGATCGGCATAAATAGCCTCAACTGCCGTTAAACGTCGTAAAAAGGTTAAAAACGCGGTTTTACTGGCAGAATAATGGCTTACCAGCACATCGGCAACCACAATAGCCCCGGCATTAATCACCGGATTACGCGGTATACCCTGCTCCCACTCCAACTGCACAATAGAATTAAATGGCTGCCCGGAAGGCTCCATATTTACCCACTGCCACAGCTCATCACCGATCCGGTTCATGGCCATCACTAGGCCAAAAATTTTTGAAATACTTTGCAGCGAAAAGTGTTGCCGGGCGGCCCCGGCGCTATACACCTTGCCATCCAGAGTGGCTACCGACACAGCTGCCTGCTCTGGCGCCACTTTAGCCAATGCCGGAATATAATCGGCTACCTTACCCTGGCTATATAACGGCTGGCATTGGCTTAACAATTGCTGCAGCAACGCAGTTAAATCAGGTGTGGTGGTCATTAATACTGCCTTAAGTGCAGGGTTAATTTAGCAAGCTAGTATGCCACACTGGCCTGTAGCATGAACACCGCACCTTAACCTGCGCCTTTATACGCGGTTATGCTTAAGCTCTGGTAAGAGCCATCATTGACTATCAAGGCAAGAGCGTGATCGTAATTTAAGCAATAATGACCTTCTGCTAGTAACGTGAATCCATTGATGCCAATCTCTGTTTACGTTTGATGCTGGCTTAGCGTTGCTTCTCGTTTGAGTTGATTAAGGGCAACTTGACGGAAACAAGCAAGATTTTGGGCGGTATCGCCGCGATATATCTGGCAATCATCTTCACGCATCGCAACATCAAGCAACCAGTGTAACTGATTCTCGATACCCCAGTGGCTTCCTACATTCTTGGCAAATTGCTCGACGTTGAGCTTGGCTGAGCGTATCGGTTTTGCGCGCCTTTGGAATATGCTGTTAACGAGCGAGAATTGGTCACCGTCCCGTTTTTCACTTCTACGGGGATAATGCCCTGTAAATTCGGTTTGATAATAAACTCAATCTCCGTGCTATTTGCATTTTTATAAATGAATATATCGGTTTCTTCTGGCAGTACCATGGTACCGATAAATTTGTCCTGTTATGCGTTGAGCATGGTTTAATATACGGTGTGGACTACACCCATCCACAAACAGCTCACTTAGGCTTGGGCCATCATTTAAAGTTAAATACGGAAAAACAAGAAGTTCTGAAAATGTGTTGAATAACTCATCAGCGCGTGAAGCCGCTGTTTGCTTTTATCAGGGCGAATAGGAGGTTTAGGTCCAAATCGAACATTTAATCGGCTCTTGAGCCCGCAGATCTCAGATCTAGATAACTGTTTTAATCATCACGTTAAAGTTTACGTTTATCGATGGCACATCATGTTTTTTTAGAAACCGGCGCAAAATTCTGATTGTCGCCGGTTGTACCAATAGCGTTTACCGATGTCAGAATGTACGTTGTCTACGCGTTACAAGTGCGGCTAATCCTAAGCCGAAAAGTAAAAGTGAAGCAGGCTCGGGTATTTCAGTTGGATCGTCTGGGAAAACTTCGTCGGCTGTTCCTTGCACGCCAACCGTAAAGCCATTCCAAAATTCATTAGAAGTGCTGTTCCAAGTAAGCGTATTAAACGCACCGGTGAACTGAATTACACCGTGGGGCTCAAAACCACCTACATTTGAACTATTGAGTTCATAGCGAAAATTTCCACCACCCAGGTCGACAATATTCTTGGTGACGCCGCCACAACCCCAATAGCCACAAGCATTACCGTTTTCACCGCCAACACTAAGAATATTGAAATCCTGATTGAGGAAAGAATAGCCGTTACCGTTTAGGCTAACAAACGCAAACACAGGATTGGCAATCGTCTCGGAAAAATCCAGCATCTGACTCCCAGCAAATAGTAGGGCAACGATGTCAGTGCCATCGGGGCTGTTGTCGACGTTGCTGCTGGTGTATGGTGAAATAGAGTCGTTGCGGCCCAAGCGAGCATTTTGGTAAAAGTCAGTACCACCTGAAGACTGGTAGAACGCCACGCCATTCGCGTTGATATAGGTTACATTTACCATACTGGTTGAAGTGGTGATCATCCCTTGCCCTTCAAAACCTGAGCTAGGGTCTTGATCTGTGCCTAACCAATCTGTCCAGAAAATTGGAGCGGCTGTGACTGCACCAGTAAAACATAAGGCCAGTATGGTTGTGATAGTCGTGTACTTTACTCGTTTCATGATTTTCTCTCTCTTAATGTAATCAAAGCCGCCAATTGGTCAGCATATCCTGACAAATACATCAAAACAGGGGTCTCACCAATATTATTTTTTAAAATCCAACACTATAATTTAGCCTATATTGCAATATTTGCTCGTTTTTTATACAAATAGCAAAACAAAATTCAGACACTGGGCAATATTTTCCTCAATCACTACATAAAGCTCAAAATAAGACCCCCAACCTTTGTGATCCGTACCAACACTTTTGTACACCTTGCTAAGTGAGCACAATTGCTTAATGAGGTGAATAATGTCAACAAAGAAAGTCCGCAAACTTCATACTGCAGAATTTAAAGCTGAAGCTTTGAAGCTCGCTGATAAAATCAGTGTTGCTGGTACAAATCAGTATTGACTATGCCGGCAATAACATGACAGCCTAAAACGTATGCAGTATGTTAAGTACAGCGGTTTTAATTGGAGAAAACTATGTTTAAGGCAATTTTGATCAACAAAAACGACCAGGGCTATCACGCCACATTAACCAGCGTTGATGAACAACAGCTACCTGCAGGTGATGTCACGGTTAAAGTGCTGGCCAGTACCCTGAATTACAAAGATGCGTTAGCCATTACCGGCAGCTCGCCGGTGGTGCGGTCGTTTCCAATGGTACCAGGGATTGATCTGGTGGGCGAAGTTATTCAGTCTGACTCGGCACATTTGCAAACCGGTAACAAAGTACTGTTAAACGGTTTTGGTGTGGGTGAAAACCACTGGGGCGGGTTAGCCGAAAAAGCCCGTTTAAAAAGTGACTGGCTTATCCCGCTACCTGATGCACTTACACCCGAGCAGGCAATGGCGGTAGGTACTGCCGGTTATACGGCAATGCTGTGTGTGCTGGCGCTGCAAAAGCATGGCGTTACCCCTGAGCACGGCGAGATTTTAGTCACCGGCGCCAATGGTGGTGTCGGCAGTTACGCTATTCGGTTACTGAGCAAGCTGGGCTATAAAGTGGTTGCGGCCACCGGTCGCCCTGACGAAAGCGATTACTTAACGAAACTGGGTGCGTCAGAAGTGATACCCCGCGAGCAACTTAGCGTTGCCGGTAAGCCATTACAAAAAGAACGCTGGGCCGGGGTGGTGGATTGTGTTGGTAGCCATACGCTGGCCAATGCCTGCGCCAGTACTCGCTATGGCGGCGCCATCGCAGCATGTGGTTTAGCACAAGGAATGGATTTCCCCTCTTCAGTTGCACCCTTTATTTTGCGTGGCATCACCTTATACGGTATCGACAGCGTTATGCGACCGCTGGCCGATCGCAAACAAGCCTGGCAGCGCTTAAGCGAGCTGCTGGATGCCGACGATTTCAGCCAGATTAGCCAGGTTATATCGCTGGATCAGGTGGTTGATACTGCAGCCGCCTTATTAAAGGGCAAGGTACAAGGCCGGGTTATTGTTAAAATTTAAGCGGCCTTAGCAGGTATTAGTTATCGGTGCTGGCTTGGCTGAATAAGGCGGCAAAGCGACTTAACTGCTCGTCGTTAAAACACGGGTCGTCAAACTGCTTAAGATAAGCTGATATGGCATCAATATAGGTAATATTAGCCGGCAGCTCGGTTTTAAACTGGGCAACCCGGCTAAAGGCAATAATAGAATACACATGCTGCATAACATCAGTGCCCTGAAGCTGCAGCAGGTTTTTTACCGCGGCAACATGTTTAAAGTTTTCATGTAATGGGTTCATAAATTGTTTTTTATTACCAAAATACTGCCGCATCCAGTTTGCCTGCTCTTCACTACCAAAAATATGACCACGGTAGTCTTTTACCATAATGACAAAAATACCAAAGGGACTCAGCACCAGATGATCAATCATCACCAGCTCATCCTTAGCTGTCAATAATTTCAGTTTGCGAAAGTGGTGATAACCACGTGACAAGCGCCAGCGCAACAGACGGTTTAACTTATACTCAGCAAACACGCCTTTAAAGCCAGGTAAGTTTAAACCAAACCAGGATGTCATTAAAAATAGTACCAATAACCAGGCAAATATATTAGCGATAATCAGCGGCAGGTTATTGAGAATGCGTACCACTATATCTTCAGACACTTCACTTTCATTGCCGTCGGTGGTTACTGTAGACGGCGCTATTATCGGCTGCACATTCACTACCTCAGCTGCAGCGTGTTCTTGATCTAAGGCTTGTTCAAGCTGGGGCTCAAGTTCAGGTTCTGCTTGCGGCACAACCGGTACTGGCACTGGCGGCAACTGAGCAGCCTGGTCAGTTGGCGTAGGCTCATCGTAAGTTTGCGGCTGTGGTTGCGGAGGGAGCTGCCGTGGCCGTTGTGGTAAAACAGGCTCTGCCGTTTCTCGGTTGGCGTTACTTACCGGTGGCTTAGACACCGGTTTAAGGCAATACTTATCATATTCGCGTCTGGCGTTGCGATAGTTAGCATTTTGTGGCTGACTGGCAAAACGGTCTATCTGTTGCTGTAATAACAAACAGGCACCTGAGGAGTATTGCTGAGCAATAGCCTGAGTGCACATTAATAGCAGCAACAGTAACGTATATTGCATCCAGCGCATAAATAGTCCCATAATAATTAATAACTGATGCTAACAAGTGAATTAAGCAGCGGCAATACGCAATGTAGTGGTTTAATCTAATAAATGCATTTTTACCCATATAAAGAGGTCAATATTACATTATGTCAAACATCACCCTAAATGTGCTGGGGCAACCGCTAACTTCGTGTTGCTTCTCGCCCACAACCGGTTATTTTCGTGATGGTTACTGCCGTACCAATGCTCAGGACATGGGCAGCCATGTTATTTGCGCCGAACTTACCGATGCCTTTCTGCAATATACTTTGACACAAGGCAACGATTTAATAACCGCAAAACCCGAGTGGGACTTTCCCGGATTAACAGCCGGTGATTGCTGGTGCTTATGTGCCATACGCTGGCAAGAAGCTGTGCAAGCAGGTGTCGCACCGCCAGTTAAGCTTAGCGCTTGCCATGAAAAAGCACTTAACTATGTTGAACTTGACTTGTTAAAACGCTATGCGTTACCTGCTGACTAAGTGTTAACCATGCAACAACTACCCTATTTACGCCATTACTCGGCTACGCTACAGCAACAAGTGCGGCAATTACTGGCCGAAGACGCGCTTGGCAGCACCTTGCAGCAACGATACCCGAACCAGAGTCATGCGGTACAAACCGATAAAGCATTGTATGTGTTAACGCAGGATTTAAAAAAGCAATGGCTGAAAAGCAGTGAGCCGGTTAGCAAGGTGATATTTGATCCGAAAATCCATGTCATTAACAACGCGCTGGGCACGCATACACAAATAAGCCGGGTGCAAGGTAGCAAGCTAAAAAGTAAAAACGAAATAAGAGTTGCTAGCATTCTAAAGCAACTACCGCTGCCACTATTGCAAATGATTGTGGTACACGAGTTAGCGCATTTGCGGGAAAAAGACCACAACAAAGCATTTTACAAACTCTGTTTGCACATGCTGCCTGCGTATCATCAATTAGAACTGGATTTACGGCTGTTTCTTACTTGGTTTGACCACCCCTAGTTTAGCCACCATGCGGTTAAGCGTCGAAAACGCTAATTATTGTTATATTACTCGTGTTTCGTCAACGCCGCATTAACACGTTGCAGGGTAACTAAATCAGCTAGCTTGGATGTACTCTTTAGCCGTACTACTCCCAGTTTAATGTAGTAAACGGGCAATTTACTAAATAGAAATTCTGACTGTTGTGCCAGGGTGGGAGACACTATGGTGGTAAAATCAGGATGGAATACTTTAACATTTTACCCACAGCATGCTGCATCTATGTTTTCTCTTGGCTCAAGGTAACCGTTGATATACCCATACCGGGTCACCGTTATCGATAACATGACTAACGCGTTAGCACACAAACTACAGCCTGAATTCTGACAAGTCAGTTCAGAAATCTACGTTCAAACTCCTCGCGCGGTAAGGGTTTACTAAACAAAAAGCCCTGCAGTTGGTCGCAACCGAGTAAACGAAGCAACTGCGATTGCTCATTCGTTTCGACTCCCTCGGCCACCACCTTAAGCTTAAACGCATGTGCCAGGTTGATAATGGTTGATACCAGCGCCAGCCCTTCCTGCCCGCTCGTCATTTCGATGATGAACGCACGGTCTATTTTCAAGGTGTCAACCGGCAGTTTCGCCAGGTAGCTAAGCGAAGAGTAGCCGGTACCGAAATCATCAATGGCGATGCTAATGCCCTGGTTACGGATCATTTTCAGGCTGGCTATATTGCGGCTAATATCAGTCATCAGCATGCTTTCGGTGATTTCCAGTTCCAGCCCTTGTGCCGCATGCGTATCTAACGCCACCGCCTGTTCCACCTCGGTTATAAAGTCGGCCCGATACAGTTGCAATGCTGACACATTTACCGCTATGCGCAGGGCAGGCGGTCTGGTGTTACGCCAGTGCCGGTTGTCAGTAATAGCCTGGTGTAGCGCCCAACGTCCTACTTCATGAATTAAGCCGGTTTCTTCCAGAATTGGAATAAACTGGCCCGGCGAAACCAGCCCGGTACGTGGGTTATTCCAGCGGATCAGTGCCTCGGCACTGGTAACGTTGTCGCCGGCAAAGTTTAGCTTGGGCTGGTAATACAGCACAAACTCCTGGTTGTCGAGCGCCTGACGCAACTGGTTTTCCAGCGCTAATTTTCCAGCCACCGCTGCAGTCATTTTTTGGGTGTAAAACAGGTATCGCTCGCCTCTCGCTTTGGCTTTTTTCAGTGCGACTTCAGCATGTTTAAATAAGGTATCGGCATCGTCACCATCCTCCGGAAATAACGCAATCCCTGTTTTGCTGGAGATGTGAAAGTTGGTCTTATCAAGGTGGAACGGGTGGTTGTAAAAATCTTGCGACATTTGCTCAATTTTTCTGGCTAAACCGCCGGCAAGGCTTACCTCGGGTAACAGCATGGCGAAATGGTCGGCATTGAGATGCGCTAACAGGTTAACATCGGCGGTATTGTTAGTTAGCCACTGCGCCACCTGCTTTAATAGTGCGTCTCCGGCTGGCCGGCCCAAGCTGTCATTAATGTTTTTAAACCGTTCTAAATCGATTAAACACAAGGCCAGTTGCTGCCCGTCGCTGGCCGCGCTGCGCATGCATTGGGCCACCCTTTCCAAAAACAGACTGCGATTCGCCAGACCAGTAAGTTCATCGTAGTAAGCGAGGTAGTTAAGCCTATCCAGCTTGGCGAGATGATCGACAGCAAAGGCAATATCACCGGCCAGCTCTGTCAACAGTTTTAATTCTTCGGCATGGAAAAAATCAACCTCGTTAGTGTAAAGTGCCAGTACTCCCATTGCTTTATCCGCGACAACCAGCGGCAATATTACCATCGAGCGCACACCTGTTTCGGTGTATTCTTTACGGAATAACACCTTGGAGTCGTTTTGCGCATCGTTGGACACCATAATTTTTTCTCCCCGGATAGAGCGCGCCACCATGGTTTTTCCGCTAAGCGCGACGGCTGACAGGGTGCTTTTCATGGTGGTTAACTGTACCTTATCTTTGCCCGCGGTAGCGACCGGGCTAATGGTCATGGTGGCCCGATCGACAATGCCAACCATCGCCAAGCTGAACCCGCCGGTCTCGACGGCGATATTACATGCCTCCGTGAACAGTGTGTCTTGTGTTTGCACCCGCACAATCAGGTTGTTGATGCCGCTTAGCACGGCCTGAATGCGGCTAAGGTATTTAATGCGCGCTTCGGCTACCTTGCGCTGGGTTATGTCGCGAATGTTGCATTGGATCACCTTATCGTCACCAACCTGATAGAGGTTACTGATAAATTCCACGTCAATTAGCCTGCCGTCCTTTGATTTAAGCGGCATGTCTTCGTAACGGATGTATTGCTCTGATAACAGCTCTTTAGATGCCCGCTTGCTCATTTTTATATCCGCTACCAGGCCAATTTCCCAAATGGCCTTGCCACTAAGCTCATCGAGGCTGTAGCACAGTAAATTAAGGATGAAGGGGTTAGCGTCGATAATCTTACCAGTTGTCGCATCAAGAATAAGAATACCGTCTTTGGCCGATTCAAACAGCCGCCGGTATTGTTGTTCTGACGTTTTTAGCGCTTGCTCTGCCCGCAGTTTCTCGCTGATATCGCGGATGTTACACTGGATCACGTTATGGTCGCCAACCGGATAGAGGTTGCTGATAAATTCTACCTCGATGCACCTACCGTCTTTCGATTTCAGCGGCAGATGCTCGTAACGGATGTATTCTTCTGCCAACAACTCTTTTGACGCACGCTTGCTGATTTTAATGTCCGCAATAAGGCCAATCTCCCATAACGCTTTGCCGCTAAGCTCCTCAAAGCTGTAGCTCAGTAAATTAAGGATGAAGGGGTTGGCGTCGATAATCTTGCCATTTAGTGCATCAAGAATAAGAATACCGTCTTTGGCTGATTCGAATAACCGCCGGTATTGTTGCTCCGATGCCTGTAATTCTGTCTGCGTTCGCAGGCGCTCGTTAATATCTTCAAGGATATGGATAGAATAAAGATGGCCCCCCTGTTTGTCGGTTACCCTGCTAACGCGCGAGCGGAATGTTTTGTTAGCCGCCACAATCTCTGACTCTACCTCAGCCTTTGCCAGCGTTTGCCGCGAGCTGGCCGGCGGTAAATGGGGGAGTGTTTTTTTTGGAAAAACCTGATAGTAAAGCTGGCCAATGATCTGTGCCTTTGGTATACCGGCATATTGTTGATAAGCCCGATTGCAACGCAGGATAAAGCAATTTTTGTCATACAGGACTATAGGATCAGCAATCACGTCCAACGAGTTCATCCATTGCTGGTGTGCTACTGCTAGGTCTTGTTGCCGCGTTTCACGTGTCGTGCTCATAAACTCATCCTTTTGCTTGTTCTACAGTGCACCTACGTTGAATAATTACAAGATAGGATTATTCCGGGTTGCATTCTTGTAAATTATGTATCCCACAATATCAATAATTAAAATCAATAATTAAACCTGAGGATAAAAAGAAGTTCCCATTATTTATACTGCACGCTATTTCACAGCAGAAGTTGTGGAGGGTTTAAAGAAATTGACTTGGTTGCGGCCGGCTTTCTTGGCAAGGTACATTGCCTGATCGGCCGTTCTAAGCAGCTCATCCGGCGTACTTGCGTCATCTGGAAATAACGAAATGCCGATGCTGCCGCCAATTTGGACCTTTTGACCAAAAACCTCAAATGGGCGGGCAAGTTCTTGCAGAATTTTTTGCGACACGCCACTAACATGGCGCTGGTCTTTCAAGCCAGTAATAATGATGGTGAATTCATCGCCACCTATTCGGGCGACGGTGTCAACGTCTCGAACACATGCGTTTAACCGTTCTGATACTAAACAAAGTAAGCGGTCGCCGGCCTGGTGGCCAGCCAAATCATTTACTTGTTTAAAGCCATCCAAGTCAATAAACAACACGGCAAACGTGATACCCGATCGTAATGCCTGTTTTACCTGCTGCTCTAGGCGCTCCAGCAACAACCGGCGGTTGGCTAAACCGGTTAACAAGTCATAATTGGCATTGTGCCAAATTTTTTCATCAGCGATTTTACGCTCGGTAATGTCGCGTGAGATCCCCACAATAACCTCTACTTTGTGTTTATCCTGAAATACTGGCGCAAGTAGATACTCAAATTGGTTGCCCTGGCCACCAGAAAATGAGTATTCCAGTTCGCCACGAATGGTTTTTTTACTCTTAATGACAAATTGCAGCTGTTGCTGCAATTTGTCAGCAAATGGCAAGTTCAGCTCTTGGGCATTTTTGCCAATAATTAATTTTTCCGGTAACCCGAGCAGCGCTGTTGTGGCTCTGTTTGCAAAAACAAACCGGCCTTTAAGGTCAAGTACATAAATCGGGTCCGGCGACACCAGCAGGATCTTACTGAACAATCGGGTTTGCATGTCCTGCTCAATGGCGTAGCGCGATAGCGATTCAGTTATTGCCTGATCAATGGCTTCGTTAAACCGGGTAAGGTCCTCCAGTTCATCACCGGTAAAGGTTCCGGTGGTTTTAGACCAAAGCGAGATAACGCTGGCCCGAAGCGCCCTAAATTCAGAAATAGTATCGTAAATGCTAAAGCCCGTGGTATGTCGCTCGACACCGTGCGTCTCGGCTGGCGTATCTTGCACCGCATCAGGCGCATGACCTTTCGACTTAGCCACCTGTTGCCGCTTACTTTGAGGCTGCACCAAATCGTCGGCAATGGCTAGCAGTATTTCCTTAGCATGATCCAGCAGCTCTGGCGGAGTAAGATAGCGAGCTGTAAAAATCGTTTTAGCAAATTTTTGCCATTGTTGCAAAATGGGCTCCATTTCGGCCCTGATAAAGTCAGATAAACGCATTGCCACCTCATTACTCTGATTATTTTCACCCTTACGCGCGAGTCCAATGTCACCTGAGCGCCAATACCTGTCCTAGGTATTGGCGCTCCGGCTTTCAGGCTATAGTGAGGGAATACGGTAGCCGGGTCGGTACGCTAGGACACATAAGTTGGATAGCGTACTGACGCCCACAACACTTTTAATTATTCTTAATTATTTATACTATTATTAATGATTCGCCGCTGCCAATAAACGGTACCAGCACATTGTGCTGAACAAACCGTCCCTGGTAGCCTGTAATAACCACTCATGTTCCGCCCGTTGCTATTAACCCAAAGGATCTGACAATGAACATTAACCACACTACCTGTGCGCTACGGATTATGTTATCTATCGTTATGTTCGCCATAATTGCCGTGCTGGCCGGGTGCGAACGAACTGAGCAAACCGCCATAACTGACGGGGAGCTTGAACCTGTTGGTCAGCCTGCTAAAGAACAGAAGCCCCTGGGTCAAGTTATGGAGTTTGAGGGTTTTACACTTCGGGCCAATGTTATCCGTGCCGACTTTCTAAGCGAGACCATGATTGAGCAATACGGCATCGAACAGCAGCCTAATCTTGCACTACTTAACCTGGTCATTTTAGATAATCAATCAGAGCAGCAGCCAGCAACCGTTAGGGCCGAAGTGACGGCGCAACAGCAAAACCTGCTTGGTCATATCAACGTGATTGAAATGCGCCTGGTTGAAGCCGACGGCTATGTATCTTACATCGGCACATTGGAGGCCGGTGCACAGCGTATTTTTCAACTCACTATTAAAGTGCAGCCTGCAGACACTGACCAGTTGCTTGAAATGAACTTCGAAGTAAGGCTTGACTGGTAAAGCGTAGTTTTGCGACGTTCCGGTAGCAAAGAGGATGTGCAGTGGCGTGCTTAGTCGTCAAGCCAAAGCCGCTGCAAAGTAGCACGTAAATGGCGGTTTATTTAACAGTCAGGTTAATTGTCGCCTAATAAATAACAGTAACGACCCTGAGCTGAGTTTATTTTATTTTATTTTATTTTAATACTCGTGCTCAGACTCTGATAAATCTTGATAGTGCCTTTTTCAATATCGTTGAAATGCCTGTTCTGCTTAGCGGCCCCTGAAATTCATTTCAACTTTTAAAGCCCGACCCGATGAGTGTTCGGTATATACGATACCGAATAGGGATTAAGAAATTGTCTCTGCCACAACAAACGCTTGTCGACCTCACTGAGTTTAGCTTCATCACAGACTTCTCCCCAGTTGTCAGTAATAATTTGGATCTGATGCACGAAAATTTCTTTTGCTTCATCCTGAGATAACAGAAAGTTGTGAGCTGTTGCCAAACAGGTTGATAATTGGCTCATCTTATTACTGCCAGAAATTAGCATTGCCTGAGTTGCTTCGTTTCCGCTGCGTCCCTGAGGACAAATATCGTAAGCCGGCGTTAAAGAGAGTATTTTGCCATTCCAAAAGGCAGCATGGTTTCTGGCATGATCATCTGTATTTCCTGTCAAGATGTTAAAGGTCAGGCGACTAAATAACTCTCGCAAGGTTCCCTTAGGGTCAATAAAACGGTGACGGATGATTTCTGCAAGAGTCTCGTAACTGGCATAGTGAGCCATCATCTCGTCCAGAGCAAACAAGGTTAGTGCAGATACAATGGACTTACGTGCCCAACCTTTTGGTGTTGGAACTCGGTCAAACCGTTTTACCAACAACACGTCTTTATTCACTGCTTGAGTGAGCTTGACTGGTGCAACATCAAGTCCTGCCATTCGAGCAAGGCGCATAGCGATAAATTCTGCTTTTACTACGCTGTAAATGTCGTTACTGGCAGAGAATTTGGCGATGTATTTGGTGCCACTTTCCTCAATCAATGCTTTAGGCCGAGCGCCTCCAATAGCGCTACCGTGAAAAAGCGCGTAATCTAATTCAGGACTCAACGGCACACCTTTCTCAACACGTTCAGCAGACTCCAGCAATTCTTCCATAGTGACATTAGTAGCGGATCTCGGAACGTATTCAGTGGCAGAGCGCTGAAAATCTAATGCCCCAATCCGGTCAGAACCTGATTCAAGCAAGTAGGTCAGCTCATCAAGTTGAGCTGTATCAATGTTCCCGCCTTTATGACCAAGACGCCGGTTAATGATAACCCGGCGCCCCCACGCATCTGGAGCACAGTCACGTATACATCCCGGTACAGTCAGTCCATCCATTAATGGCAGAATACCGGGCTTTAACGGTAACTCCGGCGCATAGATAGTGATAGCCTCCTTTGCTCTGTCGAGATAACTTTTACCGTAGTTAAACAATAACTGATTTCCATCAGCCTCCAGTCGCCCCGCAACCACTGGCTCCGTTGCATCCGGCAACCATATCCACACAAATGCTTCATGATATTCATATTTAGAAGTCATCTATTACTGCTTTCTTGGTTTTTCTGGCGCTTTTTGGTAGTAAAGCAAGCTTTTCTTCAACTTGTTTAACCTGCATCGCCAATCGGCTTGGTTCGGCGTCAAATAAACTCACCCCAACAATTCTGGCGACTTCAAAAGTGGCTCCAATTTCGCACTTAGGATCTGCTTTTTCGATGCGTGAGAGCATTCCTCTAGAGATGCCTACACGGTCAGCCACCTCTTGGGCGCTCAATTTTTTCTCAAGTCGTGCAGCGCGGATCAGCCCTGCTAATAATGATAACGCTTCTTCGGTATAGCGAGAGTATGCTCTCACGGTGGATCTAGGCATTTTTGCTCCACATATAGCTCACAATGAGCTCTAATGTTTTATGTATAAATCAATTTAGTATGACTTACTCAGTGCGTCAAGGTTTTAAGTGGTTTATATGTAAAGCATTAAAAGCTCTTATGTTCTATATATGATTCACATGGCGCACATGAGTTCAAGCAAACATCACGTTAGGCTGGAACTACGTCATTATGGTAATAAAGCAGAGTCTTATCCGTCAGGCCAACTGGTATTTAAATGTCAGCAGCATGCAGTAGCAGCATTTTTCTGCTACTGCATGCTGGCCTAGGTAGTCCAGTGCCTCGAGGCACAACAAAATTATTTAATTTTGATCTAACCCTAATAATTAAAAGAAACTTTGACCCCAGTTTTATTTAGCACATAACTCATACGAATTGCACAAGCATTTTGAAACTGCCCCTGGGCGGGCGTAATGTTGTTAATATTATGGTTTACCCGGCCACCAATTAACGCTCCTACCCCTGCAACCGTTTTACCGACATCGTCGTAAACTTGTCGGAATGCTAGTGCGGAGGCAGTGAAACCAGCTCTTGTTTGCATATTGAGCGTCCTTTCCAATAAAAACGCAGCACAACATGCCAACTAAATAAAACACAAAGCTTACAATTTTTTTATTATGCAACATTTCATGTTGTCGGTCTGTGCTTGGAAAATTTAAATATGTTGCAGATTTAAAACAACAAAGGCCGCATACGCGGCCTTTGTTGTTTCTACTTATCCAGAAAAATTACTTTTTCTTGGCTTTCGGGTTGGGTAGGTCGGTGATTGTGCCTTCGTACATTTCTGCGGCTAAACCAATAGACTCGTTTAGCGTTGGGTGAGCGTGAATGGTTAACGCAATATCTTCGGCGTCGGCACCCATTTCTACTGCCAAACAGATTTCGCCCAGCATTTCACCGGCGTTAATACCGACAATAGCACCACCTAAAATGCGGTGGGTTTCCTTGTCGAAGATTAACTTGGTTAAACCTTCAGTGCGGGCTGAAGCAATAGCACGGCCAGAGGCGGCCCATGGGAAAGTGGCGGTTTCTACTTTTATGCCCTGCTCTTTCGCTTCTTTCTCGGTAATACCGGTCCAGGCTATTTCAGGGTCGGTGTACGCTACTGATGGAATGCAACGTGGGTCAAAGAAGTGCTTTAAACCCGAAATAACTTCAGCCGCTACATGGCCTTCGTGTACGGCTTTGTGCGCTAACATTGGCTGGCCAATAACGTCACCAATAGCGTAAATGTGGCCAACGTTGGTGCGCAGTTGCTTGTCTACGTTAATAAAGCCGCGCTCGTCTACCTTAACACCCGCTTTAGTGACGTCTAACAGGTTACCGTTTGGCTTACGGCCTACTGCCACCAGAACTTTGTCGTAACGTACCGCTTTATCTGGCGCGTTTTTGCCCTCAAAAGTTACGTATAAACCGTCTTTCTTCGCTTCAACGCCAACCACTTTGGTCGATAACATAATGTTGAATTTTTTGCTGTTGTACTTGGTGTAAGCTTTAACTAAATCGGCATCAGCAGCAGGGATTAACTGATCAGCAAACTCTACTACCGATACTTTAGAGCCCATGGCACGATAGACAGTACCCATTTCCAGACCAATAATACCGCCACCTAATACCAGCATTTCGCCCGGAATATCTTTTAATTCCAGCGCGCCAGTAGAGTCAATAACGCGGTCGTCTTCTTTTGGAATAAACGGCAGTACTATTGGCTCTGAACCGGCAGCAATAATAGCGTGTTCAAAGGTAATGGTGGTATCGCCAACCTGTAAGGTGTTAGCGCCGGTAAATTTACCAAAACCGGTTACTACTTTTACTTTACGCATTTTTGCCATGCCGCCCAGGCCGTTAGTCAGCTGAGCAACCACTTTGTCTTTCCATTCGCGCACTTTGTCTAAATCAATTTTTGGCTCGCCAAAGCTCACACCGTGTGCGGCCATGTCATGCGCATCGTCAATAACTTTAGCAACGTGCAATAAGGCTTTAGACGGAATACAACCCACGTTTAAGCAAACGCCACCTAAGGTGCTGCGCGCTTCAACCAGGGTAACCTCTAAACCTAAATCTGCTGCACGAAACGCCGCAGAATAACCGCCAGGGCCTGCGCCCACGACTACTAGCTGAGTTTTAATATCGTTGCTCATTGTTATACCTTTTATATCGGGTCAGTTCGGTTTTCTGACAGCACAGTGTAGGGTACGGCTATCAGGCGAAAATTATGGCGGAATTTTAACATCAGAGCCGCCGCTCTGTAACCTAAGAATGCATTATGCAGCTAAAATTACGCCACTTTTAGCCATGTAAGTAGTGGCGTAAGCTGGTTTTACATAATAATTTGCCGGATATCGGCCAGGTAACTGGCCAGGGTAGCAGTAAAGCGTGCGGCCAGCGCACCGTCAATTACCCGATGGTCGTACGATAACGACAACGGCAGCATTAACTTAGGTTCAAACTCATTACCGTTCCATTTTGGTTTAATGTCTGACTTAGACACCCCCAAAATGGCCACTTCCGGGGCATTAACTATTGGCGTAAACGCCGTGCCACCAATGCCACCCAAGCTTGAAATAGTAAAACAGCCACCCTGCATATCAGCAGAGCTTAACTTACCTTCGCGTGCTTTGCTGGAAATCTCCATCAGCTCACGCGACAGTTCAATTATACCTTTTTTGTTAACGTCTTTTACCACCGGTACCACCAAACCATTCGGCGTATCTACCGCAATACCTATGTGAATATACTGTTTCATAATTAAGCTGGTGCCATCTTCAGACAATGAACTACAAAAGGTTGGGTAGTCTTCCAATGCCTTGGCCACCGCTTTCATAATAAACACCAGCGGCGTGTACTTAACGCCCAGTTTCTTTTTATCTGCCAGGGCGTTTTGCGCTTTGCGAAAATCTTCTAGGCCGGTGATGTCCGCTTCGTCAAACTGGGTTACATGCGGTATACGCACCCAGTTGCGGTGTAAATTATTACCCGACAGCTTTTGAATACGTGACAGTGGCTTCGTTTCTACCTCGCCAAATTTGGCAAAGTCGACTTTAGGCCAGGCAATAAGGTCAAAGCCCATACTGTTACCGGCACCAGAGCCGCCACCTGAAGATGAGACACCGCTTTCAGCCTGCTTTACCAGCTGCTTAACATAGCTTTGCACGTCTTCTTTTACCACGCGGCCTTTACGGCCACTGCCATTAACCTTGGCCAAATTAATACCAAACTCGCGCGCTAAACGGCGAATAACCGGTGACGCGTGGGCATAGGCGTTGTTCTCGACAAAACCGTTGCCTGACGCTGGCTCAGCTGTTTTTTGCTCTGACTTTTGCTCAGCTTTTGGCTCAGTTTTTGGTTCACTCTGGCGCTCGGTCTGGCTGTCGCTTTTGTTGTCGTCGCCGCTGTCAGCGTCATCAGTATCAGTATCAGTATCATCAGTGTCGGCGTCGTCAGCAGCGGCAGTTTCAAATACCATAATCAGGCTACCAGTTGACACTTTATCGCCAACAGTCACTTTTAGCTCTTTTACCTTGCCGTCGAACGGGGCCGGCACTTCCATGCTAGCTTTATCGCCTTCAACACTCAGTATTGACTGATCGGCTTTAACGACGTCACCTACTTTTACCAAAATTTCGGTTACTTCAACCGGGTCGGCGCCAATGTCAGGCACTTCAACCTGTTTAGTGGCGCTGCCGCTAGTTTTTTTACTGTTTGATTTTTTACTGTCGGCTGTATCGTCTGCTTTTTTGTCAGTAGCTTTATCTTCAGCTTTCGCATCGGTGTGATCAGCATCAGCGTCTTTTTTGCTGTCGTCCTGCTTGTTGTCATCTTTAGCGCTGTCGTCGCCTTTACTTTCATCTTCAAAAATCATGAGCAGGCTGCCGGTTTTTACCATATCACCGGTTTTTACTTTAATTTCTTTTACCACACCGCCTTCACTGGCCGGTATTTCCATGGCAGCTTTATCACCTTCAACATTAATTAAAGACTGCTCGGCGTCAATCTTGTCACCAATTTTTACCAGTATTTCGGTTACTTCAACCTCATCCGCACCAATGTCCGGGACCTTTATTTCAATCGTCATCAGTTATCCCCTTATGCGTACAGTGGGTTGGTTTTAGCCACATCAATGCCAAATTTCTTAATGGCCTCGCTTACCACCGCTTTTTTCAGCTCGCCTTGTTTTACCAATTCAGATAAAGCAGCCACCACAATATAACTGGCATTTACTTCAAAATGACGACGCAGGTTTTCCCGGCTGTCTGAACGGCCATAACCGTCAGTACCCAGCACCTTATAAGACACCGCAGGAATAAAGCCGCGAATTTGCTCGGCGTAGTTTTTCATATAATCGGTGGCGGCAATAGCCGGGGCATTGCCCATTACGCTGGCGACGAATGCGATTTTTTCTTTGGCATCGGGGTGCAGCATATTGTAACGCTCCACATCCTGACCATCACGTGCCAGCTCGTTAAACGAGGTTACCGAGTACACATCTGACGCTACGCCATAGTCTTTGCTGAGAATTTCAGCCGCTTTACGCACTTCATTAAAAATAGTGCCTGAGCCTAACAGCTGTACTTTAGCCCGATCACCGTTATACGACTCCAGCTTATAAATACCGCGACGAATACCGTCTTCGGCGCCTTTTGGCATGGCCGGATGATGGTAGTTCTCGTTCATTACCGTAATATAGTAGTAGATGTTTTCCTGATCTTTACCATACATGCGGCGGATACCATCTTGCATAATAACAGCCAGCTCGTAGACATAAGTCGGGTCGTACGAAATACAGTTTGGCACGGTGCTGGCCAGCACATGGCTGTGGCCATCTTCGTGTTGTAAGCCTTCACCGTTTAACGTAGTACGGCCCGCCGTGGCACCCAACAAGAAACCGCGCGCTTGTTGATCGCCGGCCATCCAGGCCATATCGCCCACCCGTTGAAAACCAAACATTGAGTAATAAATGTAGAACGGGATCATCGGTAAGTCGTTGGTGCTGTAAGACGTGGCAGCAGCAACCCAGGACGACATGGCGCCCAGTTCGTTAATACCTTCCTGCAGTACCTGGCCACCAATATCTTCTTTGTAATAAGACACCACCGAGCGGTCTTCCGGCGTATAGTTCTGGCCACCCGGGTTGTAAATACCTATTTGCCGAAATAACCCTTCCATACCAAAGGTACGGGCTTCGTCGGCCACAATCGGCACAATTTGCTTACCGATATGCTCATCTTTCAGCAGAATATTCAGAATACGGGTATACCCCATAGTGGTTGAAATATCACGCTTTTGTTCGGTTAATAATGACTCAAAGGCGTCAAGCTCAGGCAGAGTTAATGGCGTGCTAAAGTTTGGCAGACGCACCGGGGTGTAGCCGTGCAAGGCATTACGTCTGTCATGCAAATACTGCAGCTCTGGTGAGCCTTTGGGCAGTTCAATGTAGGGTAAATCATCTACCGCATCTTCACTGATATAGTCTTCCAGCCCCAGGCGCTTGCGTAATTGCAGCACATGGGTCATGTCCATTTTTTTCACCTGGTGCGCTATGTTTTTACCCTCGGCCGCATCCCCCATGCCATAACCTTTAACCGTTTTGGCTAAAATTACGGTAGGTTTGTCGGTGCAGTTTTCTGCGGCTTTAAAGGCCGCAAACAGCTTGGATGGCTCGTGACCACCGCGTTTTAAGGCGAATATTTCTTCATCGGTCATATCGGCAACCAGCGCGGTGGTTTCCGGATAACGGCCAAAGAAATGCTTACGGACAAAAGCACCGTCGTTGGCTTTATAGGTTTGGTAATCACCGTCAACCGTTTCATTCATAAGTTGTAACAGCTTGCCGGTAGTGTCTTTGGCCAGCAGTTTATCCCAGCCACGGCCCCATACTACTTTAATGACATTCCAGCCGGCGCCACGGAACAGGCCTTCCAGCTCTTGAATAATTTTACCATTACCCATTACCGGGCCATCTAGCCGTTGCAGGTTACAGTTAATTAAAAAGCACAGGTTATTCAGTTTTTCACGGGCCGCAAAACTAATGGCACCACGTGATTCTGGCTCGTCCATTTCGCCATCACCTAAAAAGGCATACACCCGTTGCTGACTGGTATCTTTTAAGCCACGGCCGTTTAAATACTTTAAAAACCGTGCTTGATAAATAGACGCTATTGGGCCTAAACCCATTGATACCGTTGGAAACTGCCAAAACTCGGGCATTAATTTCGGATGCGGGTAGCTTGGTAAACCCTTGCCATCAACTTCCTGGCGAAAGCCATCTAGCTGGGCCGCAGTTAAGCGCCCTTCGACAAAAGCACGGGCATAAATACCCGGCGAAATATGGCCTTGATAATAAACCAAATCGCCACCGTCTTGTTCATTTGGCGCGCGGAAAAAATGGTTAAAACAAGTTTCGTAGAACGCCGCCGAAGACTGGTAAGACGCCATATGGCCGCCTAAATCCAGCTCTTTTTTCGAGCCGCGCAAAACAATCATTATCGCATTCCAGCGAATAACCGAGCGAATACGTCGTTCCAGATTAACATCACCAGGATAAGCCGGTTCCTGCTGTGGCGGGATGGTGTTGATATAGTTAGTGGTTACACCGGTTGGCATGGCCACGCCCTCTAAGCGCGCCTGCTCTAATACTTGTTCAAGCAGGAATTGCGCCCGCTCAACACCTTCGGTGCGCACTACTGATTCCAGCGCTTCCAGCCACTCTTTTGTTTCCAGAGCGTCGATGTCAACTTTATTGACTTCAGACATAACGAGGTTTCCTATGGTTATTCACGTCTATGCGTTTAAAAAAATAGTTAGCTTTGCTGGGAGCGACGCAACGAACGCTCTATGCGCGAGCGTTCTTTGTTTACTTCCAGCAAGGCTTCTTCGATAAAAGCTAAATGGCCATTACTGGCCTGGCGGGCCTTTTCTGGCTCGCCATTTATCACTGCCTGCATTAAGCGCTGACGGTGAGCATTAAGTTGGGCTGCCGTACCCTCACGGGGTGCCAGCGCGGCCAGGTTTAACCGGACATTTTGTTCCACCAGTGGTGTTAAACCGCGCACTAAATGCAGTAACACCACATTATGCGACGCCTCAGCCACGGCCAGATAAAACTGACCCACCGCTTTGGCTTCGGCATCAACATCCTGTTGTTGTTGGCTTAAACAAATACTGTCGTACAGTGTTTTAATTTGTTGGTGATCAGCAGCAGTACCCCGCAGCGCAGCGTAATAGGCGCAAATACCTTCTAAGGCATGACGAAATTCCAGCAAATCAAACTGTGATTCCGGATGGCGGCCGATTAACGCAAATAACGGATCGGTGAGGCCTACTGTCAAATTATCGCAAACATAAGTGCCACCGCCCTGGCGCCGGTTTAACAACCCTTTCGCTTCCAGTTTCTGTATTGCCTCACGCACCGATGGCCTGGACACCGCAAACCGCTCGGCCAGCTCACGCTCTGCCGGCAAACGCTGGCCCGCGGCAAAGCTGCCCTCAAGCAACATGTTTTCCAGCTGCTCTACAATACGATCAGAGAGTTTAGCGGGTTTAATTTTATAATCTGCCATGCCGGAGTAGTTTCACTATTGCTGTTTAGCCTGTGGTGATACCGCACTGCTGCCGTGCTTGCCATAGGGCTATGTTGTTTTTTTTATTATTGGGCAACATTGTAAATTGGTATTACCAAAACTTCAAGTAGGCCACGTTAGCAGTTTTTCTTTGACAAGTAAATAAAGCAGACATCTGGCGTAAAGGCAAAAACCACTTTGCATTAGAGCTTTAACTCCAATAACAGCAGGTAAAATGCGCAGTCTTGCAATTGGTCTGACCAGAAAAACCACCAGTGGAACAATCGGCAGGCTGCAACACTGTAAATTGACTGGCGTAACGCATACAATAGCGGCTGTTTTTTTTAAGGTATTAACGGCGCGTGTCAGAACAGTTATTAGCTACGCTTAAACAAGCTTTTGGTTACAGTGCCTTTCGGGATGGCCAGGCCGAAATTATTGATGCGGCGTTAACCGGCCGCGACAGTTTTGTGCTGCTGCCTACCGGTGGCGGTAAATCGTTGTGTTATCAGTTACCGGCGCTGCATTTGCCACTAGTCACTATAGTCGTGTCGCCGCTAATGTCACTGATGAAAGATCAGGTAGATGCGTTACAAGCTAACGGCATTGCTGCTGAGTTTATTAATAGCAGCCTAAGCCGCGAGGCGGTGCTTGAGGTGTTTACCCGATTACATCGTGGCGAACTAAAGCTATTATATGTGGCGCCCGAGCGTTTATTACAGCCTGCATTTTTAGACCGGTTAAGTGACGTCGGTGTCAGCCTGTTTGCTATTGACGAAGCGCACTGTATTTCGCAGTGGGGCCACGATTTTCGGCCCCATTACATGGCACTGGCATTAGTAAAGCAGCGTTTTCCAACGGTGCCGGTAATGGCGCTTACCGCCACAGCAGACATTGCTACCCGCCAGGATATTGTGCAGCAGCTTACCCTGCAACATCCCTGTATTTATACCGGCAGCTTCGATCGGCCGAATATCCGATACACAGTGCAAGAAAAATTCCGGCCGCTGGAGCAAGTCGTCAGTTATTTAAAAGAGCAGGAAGGCAGCGCTGGCATTATTTATTGTAGCTCCAGGCGTAAAGTAGATGAACTAAGCGGTCAGCTTAGCGAACGAGGCTTTAAAGTTGCCGCTTACCATGCCGGCCATGACAGCGAGCAGCGTGGTCGGGTACAGGATGATTTTAAACGAGATGATATTCAGGTTATTGTTGCCACGGTAGCCTTTGGCATGGGCGTAAATAAATCGAATATCCGCTTTGTTATCCACTTTGAATTGCCGCGTACCATTGAAGCGTATTATCAGGAAACTGGCCGTGCTGGTCGCGATGGCGTTGCCGCCGAAGCCTTAATGTTATTTGATCCGGCCGATATTACCCGTATGAAGCGCTGGCTGGAAGCAGAAGAAAACCCGGCCAGGGCCGAAGTGGCCTGGCAACGCTTTCAGGCAATGGCTGCCTTTGCCGAGGCCCAAACCTGCCGTCGGCTGGTATTGCTTAATTACTTTGGTGAAGCACGGCAGCAACGCTGCGGCAACTGCGATATCTGTTTAAACCCACCACAGCAATTTGATGCCACCGAACTGGCTCGCAAAGCATTATCTTGCGTGTATCGGGTAGAACAAAGCTATGGCATGGCACATGTTATAGAAGTACTGCGCGGTAGCCAAAATCAAAAAATTCGCGAATTACGTCATGACACGCTTAGCACCTGGGGGCTGGGCAAAGATCACAGCCACGATTACTGGTTAAGTGTACTGCGCCAGCTAGTGCACTTTGGTTATTTACAACAAGACATAACCCGTAACTCAGTACTGCAACTGCTACCGGCAGCCCGGCCTTTGCTGCGAGCCGAAACCAGCTTGCAACTGGCGGTGCCGCGTTTGCAAAGCAGCCAGAAGGTGCCGGCTAAGCTGGGTAACCAGAAATACGACCGCGCACTGTTTGGCCGGCTGCGGACGTTACGTAAACAGTTGGCCGAGCGCGACGATGTGCCGCCTTTTGTGGTGTTTAGCGATGCCACCTTAATTGATATGTGCCAGCAACTGCCTACCAATAATGGCGCAATGCTAGCGGTATCTGGCGTGGGCAATACCAAGCTTAGCCGCTATGGCAGCGAATTTATCAGCGAAATCAGTGATTACCTGGCAAGTAATGGCTAAAGAATGTAATTTTTGCATAACGTAAACGTTATTATTTAACTGCTACCGTTGTCAAGCCACTGCCGGATAACATTATGCTATGCTACAATTTAAACTTATTTTTAACCTTTTTAGCCTGCGGAGAGCTTAGTGGCCACAGCAAAACCCCTGTTGTACGCCTTGCTGCTATGGCTTTGTAGCTGGCCGCTTTTAGCCGCACAAGCTGACGTTAATCGGCTTTCTCCCCACACTTTGGATCAAACCAGCATTCAATACCTTTATTATATGAGTAGCTCAGCCGAGTTAACCTTGGAAGATGTTTTAACTGATCCGGCCTATCTGCACAGCTTTCAACCTCTGCAGGGCGATAAACGGATCTTGTTCAGCAATGGCAAGCCTGTCTGGTTTATGGCCCGATTACACAATAACAGTGAACATTCTGTGCAATGGTTATTGGAATATAACTTTCCAATGGTAGATAAACTCGAGGTTTACCGGGTAGACAGAGCCAGAAAAGATATCGAACTGCTTAACCGCACCGGTAACGATTACCCTTTTAATGAACGGGCTTTACCTTACCGGGGATATGTTACCGAGCTTAATCTGGTGGGTGAGCAAGAGATTGACGTGTATTTACGTGTGGTCGACGCCGCTATTATTCCCAGTGATATTACGCTGTGGCAGCCGTCGTCGTTTATTAGGGTACAACAAGGCAATGCGGTTTTTGATGGCGTACTCAGCGGCATTTTGCTAATGCTGGCGTTACACAGCTTATTGTTGTTTCAGCAGCAGCGACAACCACAACGACTTTATCAGGCACTGTTTTTTGCCTGTTTTGCTATGGTACTGGCCATTTTGAATGGCTTAGCTTTTCCGTTACTCTGGCCTGACAAGCCAGCGATTAACCTGGCGATACTGTATATCTTTTCCGGCTTATCACTGCTGTGTCTTAACCTGTTTATCCGCGCCAGACTAGAGCAACCATTGTCATTAATCTGGCATAAGGTGCATATATTTAATAATTTGCTGACCCTGAGCCTGCTATTTAGCCCGCTACTTATTAATGGCGAGTGGCGCTTTTGGTTACTGTTATCCAGCATTGGCCTGGTCATCGGCAGTAATATTTTGCTAACACTGCATCATGCTATTGCTGGCCAAAAAAGCGCCCGCTCTCTGGCACTGGCTTGTTGTTTTTTATTGCTAAGTGCCGCTATTCTCACCATGGCGCAGTTAGGCTACTTTAAACAGCTACTAGATTGGCATTACTTAACTTTGTTATTAATTTTACTGAGTATGACTGTTATTCATTTTAGCATGGACCATATACATGCAGCGTATACCACAGATCACGACGCATTAAGAGAGTTAACCAGATACAAAACCCTGTTTCACCAGGCTGCCGAGGGCTTGTTTGTCGGTAATGTCGAAGGTAAGTTACTGGATGCCAACCTGGCACTATTGCACATTTTGGGTTATCAGCAAATTAATGAGCTGCGACAAGACATTAGTGGCAATGGCATTATTCGGTTTTATGCGAACCCGGGTGAGCATCAGGATTTTATCGCTCAGCTGCATAAATGTGGCCAGCAACAGGCGGAGATCCGAGGTTTACGCGCCGATCGCAGCCCATTTTGGGCGCTGCTGTCGGTAAGGTTAGTGCCCGCCACCAGCAACACACCCGCGTTTATTCATGGCTCAGTTATCGATATCAGCAAACAGAAACTGGCTTACGAGCAGCTGAGTTATCAAGCCAATCATGATCCGATCACCGGTTTATATAACCGTCATTATTTATTGCAACAGCTTAACCGTACTTTATATCAGGGCGGTAAACGAAACTGCAGTTTACTGTTTGTTGATATCGCCCGTTTTAATGATATTACTAACCGCTTCGGCCATAACGCCGGCGATCAGCTGTTGCAACAACTTGGCAAACAGCTTTCTGGCAACTTAGCGCCCGCCGATATACTGGCACGGCTCGAGAAAGACCAGTTTGCCTTACTTTCGCCGGGTAAAAACGCCAATGAAGCGCTTGTGGTGGCTTATCGGCTGGTTGAGCAAATTAAAGCATTCGAATTTAGCTGGCAGCAACAGCGTTTTTCGTTCAGCACTAGTATTGGTATCAGACTAATAGATAACAGCCGGCTCGACAGCGACAATTTTTTAATTCAGGCCGCTGCCGCTGCCGCCATCGCCAGTGAAAAAGGCCAAAACCGTATTCACCTTTATACCGAACCTATGCTGACCAGTTGACTATATTTACGCCATGCCCTTGCTGTGTTGATCAGGCTCAGCGTAGAATAGCTACGCGGCAATCCGTCGTTCCTTTGTTAAGCAATAACCCTATGTATTTCGTTTGGAGTCTGTATGCAACGGTTGCGTGAACTATCGCGCCGGGTTGAGGCTGTGTATGGCGAAATAGCCGACACATTCAGCAAATATCAACAAAATCAGGGCTTACAGTGCCGCAGTGGTTGCGGCGAATGTTGCCTGGCGCCCACTATTGAAGCAACCGTACTGGAAATGTTACCGCTGGCACTGCATTTGTTTGATCATGGCAAAGCAGAACACACCCTAAGCCAACTCGAGCAGTTAACCGAGCCGCAAGGTTGTTTTTTTTATCAAAAACTCTCCTTTGACGGAAAGCAGGGCCAATGTAGTGTTTATCAGCAACGCCCAAGTATTTGCCGGATGTTTGGTGCTAGTGGTTCCCGCGATAAAACCGGCCAGACTTCCTTGTCGACCTGTAAAATTATTAAAAGCGACAAAGCGGCTCAGTATCAGCAAAGCCTGATTATGCTGCAAAGTTCGCCACCGCCACTAATGATGATAAGCAAGGAGCAGGTAAACGAACTTGATTACCAGCTGGGGCAAACGCATTACGGCATTAACACCGCCCTGCAATTAGCGCTGGAGCATGTACTGTTTAAAGCCAGTTACAGCCATGATCAAACCGATCAGCAAATTGCCTGAGTACTGCGGTTAAAAAAACTCAGGCCTTGCTGTTAAAACCCCTCCAGCACCACCTTACCAATGGCCTTGCCGCTTTCCAGCAAAGCATGGGCCTGACGCAAGTTATTGGCATTAATGGTTCCCAGATTTTGTTGTAAGGTGGTTTTAATTTGTCCTTGCTCAATTAGACGGCTTAAATCAGTGAGTAACTGATGTTGCATATGCATATCTGCAGTAGTAAATAATGAGCGGGTAAACATAAACTCCCAGTGCAGAGAAATGCTTTTTTGCTTAAGCGGCATAATATCAAGGCCAGCAGCCGGATCGTCTATCAGTGCCAGTTTACCTTGTGGTGCTAACAACTTAACCAGCTCAGGGTAATGCTGGTCGGTATGAGTTAAACTGGCCACATGGCTTACTTCTTCAATACCCAGTTCGGCTAGCTGAGGCAGCAGTGGCTGACTATGGTCGATAATATAATGCGCACCCAACGCTTTTACCCAGGCTTTACTGGCAGGGCGTGAGGCAGTACCAATAATACAAACACTGGTTAATTTTCGGGCCAGCTGCAGCAGCATTGAACCAACGCCACCCGCGGCGCCAATAATCAGTAATATTGGCCTTGGATGCTTTAAACTGGGTCTATCCAATTCCAGCCGGTCAAACAACAACTCCCAGGCGGTTATCGCAGTAAGTGGCAAAGCAGCTGCTTCAGGGTAACTTAAATTGCTGGGCATTAACGCAACCAAGCGTTCATCTACTAATTGGTATTCGGCGTTTGAGCCTCTGCGATTAAGGGCCCCAGCGTAATAGACTTTATCGCCGGGTTTAAACAGGCTAACTTCTGTGCCAACAGCGACAACTTCCCCCGCCGCATCCCAGCCTAGCACCTTGTATTCATCCGCTGACGGTGCTACCCGGGTTCTGATTTTAGTGTCTACCGGA
Organism: Arsukibacterium sp. MJ3; assembly: GCF_000987765.1. Taxonomy (GTDB): domain Bacteria; phylum Pseudomonadota; class Gammaproteobacteria; order Enterobacterales; family Alteromonadaceae; genus Alishewanella. Next base: position 162,842 of record NZ_LAHP01000002.1, on the reverse strand, counting down.
TTAACTGAAATAGCCGCTACTTTTACCAGTACATCGCGATCGGTTGCCTCGGGCTGCGGTAATTCAATATCCAGTAAAGCTTCAGGCTCAGTGATAGCCAAAGCGCGTTGGTAACCAACTGCTTTCATACAAATTCCTTAATTGTTAATCTGCCAAGTTAAAACAAGCCTACCAGAAAACGCATAAGCGGCCAGTAATCATGAAAATAAACTTGTCATGGTAAAGTAATTTTTCATTAAACTATTGCAGTTATGCTTTAGCAGGCCCATTATTATAAAACGATAAATGGCTGATGTTCGACAGCCTCAATAGATAGAATGTAAACAATGCGCTGGCTAAGTTGTTTTGCCTTAATAATGTATCTAAGCCTGCTGGTAACACCGCAGTTAGCAACAGCGCATGACTCCCGTTTATCACCGTTAGCCAGTAACCAGTTTCAGGCAGTAAGCCCGTTAATAGGTCAAACTACTGTTGTTACCGAACAAGACTTCGGTGATGACAATGATTCCAGCTTTGCTATTTTTACCTGTAAAACTGACATTTTATTAAGCGGCATTATTGCATTAATGCCAACGGCCTTACCGTTAAAATCGAATAACACTGCACACCCCGTTCGCGCCCCACCAACACATTCCTAATTAACATATTGTTTAGCTTGGCATAGTTGCTATCGCTCCAACCGTTAATTTAACCGGTACGGCCTGTGCATACCGGTACTAAGGAATACTTATGAAAACGTTATCATTATTTGCAGTAGAATCGATTGATCATTTAATTCAACCAGGTCAATTTGACCATGCCCGTTTATCGTCGCCAGCTTTACAACTGGTCACCGACTTTAAACAAAACCAGCCAGACATGATAAGTGAAGCCACCCCTGCCAGCGATCTACTGGCACTGATGCAAATTGAGCGCAGTAAACTTAAATTGGTGGTCGATAACCAAGGTGAGTTAAGCGGCATTATTCATTTAGACCAACTTTCTGATCAAGCAATTATGCGCCGGGTAGCCTTGGGTGATGACCGGCGCGAGATTAAAGTTGCTGATTTAATGCGGCCACGTGAGCGGATTAAAGCATTAGCCTGGCAGCAGCTTCAGCATTGCACCATTGCTGATGTGTTAAACACGCTGCAATCAAGTGGCGAGCAACATTGTGTGGTGGTTGACCGCGAGTCACACCTGATCCGTGGGGTTATTAGCGCGCAAGATATTGCCCGGCGCTTACACTTGCCAGTGCACATACGCCAAACCCCGACTTTTTTAACCTTGTTCGATAGCATTAGCGCGTAAAAGCCTTATTTGGTCGCGGTACGTTTGAACCTTAACCACGAAACAGGTAGTTTAGCGGTTAAGGTTAATAAAACGAGAATGCGCCACGTGAAACACCCCTTGTTACTATCGCTGCTTAGCAGCACCTTGTTGGCCAGCGCTATGCTGGCTGGCAACTTCGTATATGCCAACCCAGTGGCAGTAAAAAGCACTGCCCCCGCCAGCAGCCAGTATTTTGAAGCGGAGGACATTTTTGCGTTGGAATATGCCAACGATGTACAAATATCGCCCGATGGCAGCAACATAGTCTATGTTCGTCATAGCAACGATATTATGACTGACAGCACCCGAACCAGCTTGTGGCTGCTGAATGTAAAAACCGGCCAGCAATTACCGTTGTTTGCTGATACCTTTAATTACGGTCAACCACGTTGGTCCGCTGACAGCCAGCAACTGGCCTTTATTTCTGATATGAGCGGCTCAAGCCAAATTCACCTGCATTATTTAACCGAAAATAAAACCGCCCAATTATCCAGCTTGCGCCAAAGCCCGTCTAACCTGACCTGGGCGCCAAATAGCCAACACCTGGCCTTTACCATGAATGTCGATGCACGTGAAGCTGACGTAAAGCAGCGGGTTAAAAAGGTCAAAAAACCAGTCGGCGCTAAATGGTCGGAGCCGGCTATAGTGCTGGATAGGGCACGTTATCAGGCTGACGGTCAGGGCTTTTTAAAGCCACAGTTCCGGCAGGTTTTTGTACTGCCCGCCAGCGGCGGTTCACCACGCCAGTTAACGCAAGGTGAGTTTCATTACGGCAGTGATTTACGCTTTACCCCGGACAGTAAGGCATTAGTGTTTTCAGCTAACTTGGACCCTGATTGGGAGTTTCAGCCACGTGACAGTAATTTGTACCGGCTTGATTTAGCCAGCAGCGAACTACTCGCCCTGACCAGTATGGCGGGTGATGAGTCGGCACCGGTGTTTTCACCCGATGGCAAGCAACTGGCTTTTTTATGGCAAAGTAATGCGCTGGTGCCTTATAGCAACAGCAAATTAAAAGTACTCACCCTAAATAACAATAACATTAGCGATATCGCCGCCGATTTTGACCGCAGTATCGATAATCCAAACTGGTTAACCAACGCCAGTTTTGTAGTGCAATACGATGATCGCGGCCAACGTAAACTGGCGACCTTAACCACTAAAGGTAAACTGACTGACTTAACCGCCAGCGTAGGGGGCGTGTCGCAGCCACAACCCTATTTAAGCGGTCAATATAGCGTGTCAGCTAACGGTACTATTGCTTACACTTATGGTACCAGCCAGCGCCCGAGTGACGTTGCCGTATTGCAAAAAGGTAAAAGTACAGTATTAACTGCGCTGAACGAAGATTTGCTGGCGCACAAAAAACTGGCGCAGGTGCATGAAATAATCTACAAATCTTCGTTTGACGGTGAAGAAATACAAGGCTGGTACATGACCCCTCCAAATTTTGACCCGGCAAAAAAGTACCCGTTGCTGTTAGAAATTCACGGTGGCCCGCATTTGGCCTATGGCGCGCAGTGGAGTGCCGAAATGCAGCGTTACGCCAAAGAAGGCTATGTGGTGTTTTATGATAACCACCGCGGCAGCTCGTCGTATGGCGAACGTTTTGCGCTGTTATTGCAAAATAAATACAGCTCACCAGAAGACTACGCCGACCATGACAGCGGTGTAAACGCCATGCTGGCACTGGGCTTTATTGACGAAAACAACCTGTTTATTGCCGGCGGCTCGGCCGGTGGTATTGCCGCAGCCTATGCTATTGGTCTCACTAATCGTTACAAAGCAGCGGCGGTGGTTAAACCAATTATTAACTGGTTAAGCAAAGTATTAACCGGCGACAGTTACCTGTATCAAACCTTTTATCAATTCCCCGGCGTACCATGGGAAAATGTTGAGCATTACTGGCAGCGTTCGCCATTAAGCCTGGTAGGCAATGTTAAAACCCCCACTATTCTGATCACTGGCGAGCAAGATCGGCGCACACCTATTTCAGAATCTGAGCAGTTTTATCAGGCATTACAGATACTGCGGGTAGACACCGCGCTGGTGCGCATTCCGGGCTCACCGCATGGCATTTCGAATAAACCCAGCCGAATGATTGAAAAAGTAGAATATATGTTGGCCTGGTTTGAGAAGTACCGTACGCCTTCTAATTAGATAACGAAAAACCGGTCTAAAATTGCCAGCGTCTCGCGGATAACCGTAATTCGCTGCTCGATAGATGCGTTAAATGGCCTTATGCCAATTTTGGCCCCCAGCACCGGCAAGGCTGCTGGTTGCTGGCAAGCTGCCAAGCACTGGTGCATGGCTTGCTCGGTCATCCAACTGCCTGGCTCGCCGTGTTTAACCAAGCCACTTTGCTGCGCTGGCTGATGACTGTCCCGCCAGGCACCATACTCACTGTCTTTATCTGACACACCAGAAAACATTACGCCACTAAGTAAGCCTGCCGCCTGCGCTGCCTTAATATGCTCAAGCGCACCGCCTACCTGGCGCGTTTCAAAGACTGAACGACCCCAGTTAATTACCATGCCTAACTGCTGCGCTGCCGGCAGTTGGGCATTGAGCTGACTCAGTACGCCCAGCTCGTCAGTTAGCGCTAAAAAGCCTTTTGATGGCGCATGGCTGTCAACATAGGCATCGCAATGCTCAATCACGATTTTTGCGCCTTGCCAGTCCCACTTAAGCATGGTGTTAAGCGAGGCCAGCAGCGCAGCGCTCGACGATGCGGCGTTGTGCCGGGCTGGTGCGGTCTGAATTTGAACGGCCGTTACGGCCTGGCGACCTAAATGCGCGTTTAAGGTGCCAATTGCCGCACACGCTTGCTGCATAAACCTCAGCGCAGCGTCTCTGCCGGCGGCATCATCAGAGGCGAGGCCAAACAATGGATTTTGGCTAAGCGCGGTCATAATGCCAGGAATGCAGGTAAACACGTATTCCCAATCAGGGGCGATATTAGCTAAAAACCAGTTGTCGTCATGCTGGTGCAAGCTACCCAAAAACGGATGCTCCAGCCCTTTGAGATTGGGCAAGGCTTGTAATTCATGATAAAACGCAGTTTCCAGTTCAGCATCCCAGCCACTGTGATTGGGTGAGGCGGCATAAGCACCCAAGTAGTACTTCATCAGTTTGCATGTCCTTTTTGATACATAATCGTCAGGGGCTAACTATTCGTCCGGGCAGCTTAAAGTAAACACCAGATGCTTTTGCATAGTTTTTAACACCACGCCGCGTTTTAACATTAACCCACTTAAACGCTTTTGCCACAGTAGCAGTTGCGGCTGTGCTGTTTCAAGCGCCGCAACGTCAACAAATTGTAATCGCACTAATAACGAGCCGGGAAAGGCTTCATATTCCAGGCTAAACCAGCACTGCACTACACCGGGCAGTTCTGTTAGTGCTTGCTGCTCCAATATTGTTACCGCAGCCAACACCAAAGCCTGTTGTTTTTTTTGTACTACCGAGAGTTTTTTCATTTAAAATTTAGCTCTTTGTTACGGTGTTGATAGTTAACAATACTGCCCGGCCACCCAGCCACTGGCCCAGGCCCACTGGAAGTTGTAGCCGCCAAGCCAACCGGTAACATCGACCACTTCGCCAATAAAATACAGGCCGGGTTGCTGTTTTGCTTCCATGGTTTTAGACGACAAATAATCGGTATCAACGCCACCAATGGTTACCTCGGCGGTGCGGTAACCTTCGGTGCCGTTGGGTTTGAAAATATAACCATGCAGGCTATCGGCTATCTGCTTAATGCTTTTCGGGGTTAAGGCTTTTAGTGGCTGGTTAGTGACCACCTGCTGCTCGATCAGCTTTTCTACCAGTCGTTTTGGCAGTAATTTCGCCAGTGCTGTTTTCACTTCTTGCTCCGGGTGAGCGTGTTGTTGTGCTGCTAAAAATGCTGCAACGTCCGTTTGCGGTGACATATTTACTGTTATGTTATCGCCCGGTTGCCAGTAACTGGAAATTTGTAAAATGGCCGGGCCACTGAGGCCGCGGTGGGTGAATAACATGTCTTCCGGGAATAACATACCATTGGCCTCGGCGGTGACCGGCAGTGCCACACCGCTTATTTCTTCAAATACCGCTTTATCGCTGGGTTGCCAGGTTAAAGGTACTAAAGCAGCACGCAGTGGCAATACCTTTAAACCAAATTGTTCTGCCAACTGAAAACCAAACGCGGTAGCGCCTAAATTGGGTAAGCTTAAACCGCCGCTGGCAATCACCAGGCTGTGACACTGCCGGCTTAGCTCGGCGGTACTGACGGTATACTGGCCGTCAGCCACACTAACACTGCTGATAGTTTGTTGCAGGGCAATCTGCACATTGGCTGCTTTTGCCTCGGTTAGCAGCATTTCGACGATTTCTTTCGCAGAATCATCACAAAACAGCTGACCCAGCGCTTTTTCGTGATACGCAATAGCATGCTTTTGCACCAGCGCAATAAAATCCCATTGGGTATAACGGCTTAGTGCTGATTTACAGAAATGCATATTGTGCGATAGGAAATTATCTGGCGCAGTATACGTATTGGTGAAATTACATCGGCCGCCACCCGACATCAGGATCTTGCGGCCAGCGCGCTTGCCGTTATCAATAACCAGCACTTTACGGCCACGCTTGCCAGCTTCAATGGCGCACATTAATCCTGCTGCACCGGCACCGACTACAATTACATCCCACTGCTGCATACTACACTGCTCATTCACCCGAAAGGCCGCTATTGTCGGCGAGTGTCTGAGCAGATGCAAATAACTCTGCTTATGCTTTTTTCTTCTAATGAATAACTAATCGCTATATATGAAAGCGCTTTTCTGCAGCACATTGTTGGCCGCATTAGCCTGCTCTGGTTGACGCGCTACTCTTTTTGCTCGAGTCAACATTTACCTTTTTACAAAACAAAAAAGAATATTTATGGGTAAGGAAAATCGTTGTCACCATTTCATGCATTTACACTTAATTACAATTTGGTTATTAGTAGTCGTGATGTTATTGCGGATTTGCAATAAGTAGTCGTCAATTTCCAGGAAAAAATAATGACTAACAATAATAAGAGTGTATTCATGCACAAACCACAATTTAAACTCCGTAAACTTGCAGTGTTATGTATACCAGCCAGTGTTTTAATGTCACCGGCACTGCTTGCTAATGATAATGATAATGCCAGCGCATTTGCCAGCGCGGCTCCAGCCTTCGCTATAGCCATACCAACTGTTAACAACAACAATCAGCAGCGCAAGCGTTATATTGTAAAATACAAATCAGTAGAGTTAGAGCAAACTGGACCGGGTTTATTCTCGGCTACAACCAACGAAAGAAAGCTATATAATTTAGAGCGCAAATCTGAACGGTTAGCCCGTCGCGGCGCTAAGGTAAAAATGCTGCTGGCTGCTCAGTCGGCTATTGCCGTTGAGCTTGACGGTGCTGAACTCATTGCATTGCAAGCTGATAATAGCGTGGAGTTGGTTGAAGAAGACTACAAACGGTATCCCCTTGCACAACAGGTTCCTTTTGGTTACACCATGGTGCAAGCAAACCAGGTGAGTGACCAGTTCGCTTCAAACCAAAAAGTGTGCGTTATTGATTCCGGTTTAAATTTACCCCACGAAGACTTTTTAACCGGCAACATCACCGGCACTACCGATGCCGGTACCGGTAACTGGTTTCAGGCTGGTGGCCCACATGGCACCCATGTTGCCGGCACAATAGCGGCCTTAAATAATAGTACTGGCATGGTTGGTGTAATGCCTAATGGTAATATTAAGCTGCATATTGTTAAAGTATTTAACGAATCAGGTTGGGGTTACAGCTCTACGCTGGCTAATGCTGTGAATACTTGTGTCAGTAATGGCGCGACGGTCATCAATATGAGTTTAGGTGGCGGCGGCGCAAACACCACTGAAAGCAATGCCATGCAAGCGGCTTTTGACCAGGGTGTATTGCTTATTGCCGCGGCCGGCAATGACGGTAACACCGTGCTGTCTTATCCTGCGTCCTATAATGCCGTAGTTTCTGTCGCCGCGATTGACAAAAATAAACAACTGGCCGACTTTTCTCAGCGCAACATTCAGGTAGAGTTGGCGGGGCCTGGCGTCGACATTCGCTCAACGTACCCAGAAGGGACAGGCTTAGAAGCCATTCTCAGCGTTGGCAGCACAAATTATGATAGTTCGCCAATGACGAATTCTTCTGATGGCAATGCCAATGCCCAATTAGCGAATTGTGGACTAGGCGAAACAACCTGCGCCAGCGTCGCTAACAAAATTTGTGTTATCGAACGAGGTAACGTCGGCTTTGTGCAAAAAGTGCAATCTTGTGAAAATGGCGGTGGTTTAGCCGCCATTATCTACAACAATACCACCGGTGATTTTGGTGGCACGCTGGGCGAAAACCCGGGCACCCGCATTCCTGCAGTTGCGGTAACCCAGGCGGTTGGTCAGGCTCTGATGAGTCGCTTAGGTCAGACCGCTTACATTAGTTCAGGTGCCAGCAACTATGGCCTGATGAGTGGCACATCAATGGCATCGCCACATGTTGCCGGCGTTGCTGCTTTAGTCTGGAGTCATTTCCCGCAATGTACCAATGCTCAAATCCGCAACGTTCTGGCCCTTACGGCAGAAGATTTGGGTACAGCAGGGCGCGACAATTCCTATGGCTTTGGTCTGGTCCGGGCGAAAGTAGCCTATGACTATATTAATCAGCAAGGGTGTGACGGGACGGGCGGTGGTGTTACTCCTCCTCCACCGGCAGGTAACGAACTGGTAAAAGCGCAAGCCAAAACCAATTTATCTGGCGCAGCCAATTCCAATCAATATTTCACTATTACCATACCAGCCGGGGCAAGCAACCTAAGCTTTAACATGGCAGGCGGTAATGGAGATGCCGATCTCTATGTCCGTTTTGGTAGTCAACCCACCACCTCCAGCTACGATTGCCGGCCATATCTAGGTGGCAACGCTGAAAGTTGTAGCTTTGCCAGTCCGCAACCCGGCATTTACCATGTAATGGTCAGTGGTTATAGCGCCTTTAGTGGCGTGTCACTGGTAGCAAATTACACTGCAGCTGCCAGTGGTGGTGGCTCTACGTTAGATAATTTAAGTGCCACTAGGGGTAACTGGTTACATTACACAATTACCGTACCTGCTGGCATGAGCTCGTTAACAGCAACCAGCTCAGGTGGCACAGGCGATTCAGACTTATATGTGCGTCGTGGTAACCGGCCTACAACCACTCAATATGACTGTCGTCCTTACGAAACCGGTAACAATGAAAGTTGTAGCATTAGTAACCCACAAGCAGCCATTTACCATGTTAGCTTGCGCGCTTACAGCAGCTTCACAGGCTTGAAATTGGTCATAGCATATAAACCCTAAGCGTTAAATAAGCTTAAATAATAAGGGCGCCCTCGGCGCCCTTATTTTTTAATACTGACATTTGCTACTTTCCGGCTTGCTGCCGATTAAGGATTTAACAGTCGGTAAAGCTGCGCTTTAGCTAATGGCTCGTCTTGCTCCGCTGCCAGTTGATAATAATCACGGGCTCTGATTAGATCGCGGCCAACCCCGCGGCCATTTTCATACATCCAGCCTAAATTGTATTGGGCAGTTGCATAGCCTTGTTCTGCCGCCTGACTAAACAACTCCACCGCTTTTTTATCATCCTCTTTTACCAGCCGGCCATTTTTATAAAACATGCCCAGCGCGGTGAGTGCCCGCGGTACTTTTGCATCTATCGATTGCTGGTACAGTGCCAAAGCACGCGCTTCATCCTGCGGTACGCCATAACCTTTTTCATATAACCAGCCCAAGTGTGCTAGTGCACGGCTATGTTGCTGTTGTGCTGCCAACTGATACCAATAGACTGCTTGCTGATCATTTTGTTTTACGCCGCGGCCCGTTTCAAAACGCAGCCCCATATTAAACTGTGCGTCGGCATCACCGGTTTCAGCTACTTTCTGATACCAGTAAACCGCTTGCTGTTCATCCTGAGGTACCCCACGGCCATTAGCGTACATAAAGCCCAAATTGTACATGGCATACACTTCACCCTGGGCGGCTGCTTGTTGATACCAGCTAATTGCAGCGGCGTCATCCTGAGCCGTGCCACTGCCATTCGCTAAGCGCAATGCCGCGGTGTACTGGGCAATCGCCAACCCTTGCTTAGCCGCGGCTTCAAACCACTGAAATGCCTGCTGCTCATCAACCGACACGCCGGTGCCATTGGTATAAGCCAACCCTAATTGATATTGAGCATTAGCAGAGCCTTGGCTGGCAGCCAGCTCAAACAATGCAACCGCACGGCTTAAATCTTCCTGACGGCTGTTACCTTGTTGCAACAACATACCAAGATAATAACTGGCATCACCATCTTGCTGCACCGCTGCCCGTTCCAACCACTCTTTAGCACGATTAGTATTGGCGCGAATGCCACGGCCTTGCAAATAACTCGCCCCTACTTCACGCTGAGCAGCCGCGAGACCTTGCTCAGCAGCTTTAAGGAGTAATTTAAAAGCATTATCATCACTTTGGCTAACACCGCTACCCTCGCGATACAGCATGCCCAATTGGTAGGCAGCCCGGGCATGATTCTGCGCTGATGCTAGCTGATACCACTTGGCCGCTTGCGGCAGATTTACTGGCGTTCCGCGGCCATCATAGTAACGATTAGCCACAATAAACTGCGCATCAACGTCACCTAGTTGGGCTGCCTTTTCAAACCAGCTGAGCGCGGTTCGCTCATCCTGAGTTACACCACGACCGTTGGCGTGCATATACCCCAGGTTATATTGTGCCAACACATGTTGCTGCGCGGCGGCCTGACTATACCAATATACTGCCTGAGCATCATCCTGAGTTACCCCGCGGCCATTGGCAAATAAGGTGGCTAAATGATACTGCGCTGCCGCCATACCTTGCTCGGCGGCACTGGCAAACCAGTTTGCGGCCTCAGTAAAATCTACTGCTACACCGTGGCCATTAGCGTAGGACGCTGCCAGGTTAAACTGCGCATCAAGATGTCCATTTTGCGCCAACGGCAACCACTGCGCTAATGCATCGCTGAAATTACCACGGGTAAATGCCCGCATACCCGTATCAAAATTGGCTGACCCTACCGCGATAGAGCTGACAGTTGCCGCCGCTACAGCTGCGTTAGCACTGCTTTTATCTGCGCTGCGCTCAACCGCCGCATTTTCGCTACGTCGGTTGTCAGCGCTGCTTTGTGCTTCGGCAAGCGCTGCAGCAGGGTTACTGGTGCGCATCTGTAATTCGGCCGTATTACTAACTGTAATAGTCTCGGTAGCAATGGCGGGCGGGTTCACCAGTAGGGCTGGTGCTGGCGTTGCAGCTTGTTTAGCTTTTAGTTTTGCCGCGCCGCGCTCTATATCACGCTGGGCGGCAGCCAGTTCGGCAAAATCACTGCTGTTTGATGCAGCCTGTTCCAGCCAATATCCGGCTTGCAAAGGGTCTTGCTCTACGCCTAGGCCCAAAGAATAGGCTTTCGCCAGCTCAAATTGAGCCGCCGTTACCCCTGCCATGGCCAAGTTCTGCCAAAGCTCTACCGCTTTAACATATCGGCCTTCGGCATAGGCCGCTTTAGCCTCTGCCATTATTTCGGAATTATCTGCTGCTGCCACCAAACTGACTGCGAGCAATGCTGTTATTATTTTATTTAGACGCATAGATGCCCCTCCGCTGCCATAGTTATACCAAAGTTCAACTAAGACACCAACAGCTTAATCCATAATATAAACAGAAAATTATAAGCCAACCACGGCTTAAAACTGCGACAAAGCGCTGTTTATGCGGGTTTAACCGCGTTTTTGATACTGGTAGCCAGTAATAACATGTTGCCAGGCACTACTTTGCCAATGAAACGGCGTTAACTTTGCTTGCTCTTTATGCAAAGAACGCAATAAACGCTGCAGGTTTTGCTGTTGCCAGTTGCCGGCTTTCCGCCGCTGGCATTTATCAAAGTCAATCAGCCAGACCGTATCGGCCTGGTCCAGCAAAATATTGCGACAGTTTAAATCGGTGTGATCAACCCCCGCCTGATGTAGTTTAGCGATGGCTACGCCAACCGCCCGCCATTCGTGGTCGTGTAGCGCCCGCTCGGTATGTAATAGTGTTGCTAAATCACGGGCACCATTAATGCGCTCAATCAGTAAATCGGCTCGATAACTGAAGCCGCTGCGCTGATAATGTGCCGCCACCGGCTTAGGTACCGCTAACCCCTGCTCGCGCATCCACTGTAGCAAGCTGAACTCTTGCATTGCGCGACTGTATAACGCATCTTTATAAAAAAACCGGTCAGTTAATACCTTGCCAATCAGGCCGCCCCGGTAATAATGGCGCAATACCAATTGATGCGGCTGATTTTTTTGCTGATGCTGCACAAACCAGGCAGTATTGCGGCCAGTGGAGCTTCCGGTCACCGCACTTTGCTGCTGCCACCAGGCCGGTTTAAATTGCGCCGTAGCAATATTGCTAAATACATCCGAGCGGTACCAATATATTGCCTGAGCAACGTTGTTGCGCTGCCGGTGTAAAAGGCTATCGCCACACAGCTGATGAATTGCCAACATACTGCGTGCCACAGCCCCTTGCTGCTCAGTATAAAACTGGCGGGCACGCTCACCTTGCTGCTGACGCGAAACCGTATCGGCCAACAATTCGGCAGTATTGGCCAGCAGCTGCCCGGCATTCTGCACAATACTAACAGCCCGTTGTTGCGACAGCTGGTTATAGGCATCGGCAAAATTAAAGTAGTGCGGTCCAGTTTGCACGGCTTTACCAAAGCAAATAGCTTCCAGCGGGTTATGGCCGCCCCGGCCCATTAAGCTACCACCAATAAACACCAGGCTAGCGTGCTGATACCAGGCCAACAACTCGCCCATGCTATCCACTAACGCTACCTGCGTTGCCGCAGCTGGTAAGCCACCTTCACTGCGTCGCCACAAGGTTAAGCCAGCATTACTAACCAGAGTTGCCACCTTATTAAAACGCTCGGGGTGACGCGGTACCAGCACCAGTAATAGCGTAGGAAATTGTGCCTTTAGCGTTGGGTAAAGCTGCAATAGCTGTTCATCTTCGCCTTCGTGGGTGCTACCGGCTACCCATACTACACGGCCATTAAGCGCAGGCTCAAGCTGCACGCTAATGGCAGCAAAGCCATCGGGCAGCTGCATATCAAATTTTACATTGCCACACACTTGCACGTTATTATGCCCCAGAGCCTGAAACCGCCGGGCACTGGCCTTATCTTGCGCTAATAACAGACTAATGTGCTGCAATAGTCCCAGGGTAAGCCAGGCAAAACGCCGGTAGCCTTTGGCCGAGCGTGCCGATAAGCGGGCATTCACCAGCACCGTGGGGATCAGTGCCTTATAACACTGCTGTAATAAATTTGGCCACAGTTCAGTCTCTAAAATAACCACTAGCTGCGGCTGTAAGGTGTTAATAAAGCGGCGCATGGCGCCTGGATAATCAAAAGGTAAATAACAATGCTGCACCGTATTACCCAAACGGCTAACAATAGTCGCACTGCCAGTAGGCGTTGTGCAGGTAACGGTAATGGGCTGCGATGGGTAGCGTTGCTGTAATTGCTTAATCAACGGAATAGCGGCAATCACTTCTCCGACTGAAACGGTATGCACCACAATACCACCCGCCTTTAGGTTGCTGGGCAACCAACAAAAACGCTCAGCCAACCGCTGCCGATAGCGCTTATCGCGCAGCGAGCGCCAGCCCAGATAAGCCAGTAAAGGTACTAACCCCAGATACAGTAATAACTGATATGCAAAGCGGTTTAACGCCTGAGCCATAATAAATTCCTGTGTACACCCGACAATAAGGCTGCACTGCCATAAACGGCTATGATGCCAAATATCAGCCGCCTACACCAAAAGAATCTGTTTTGATTTCGGCTTTAATGCTAAACTTTTTGCCTTTTAAGCTGCTTTATCTTAGTAAAACCCAGCGCTGGAGTCGTGCATGCCTAACGTTAATTCAAATAACACCACTTTAGAAAAAGCGACCTTGCTCGATAATATTAAAGAAGTATTACTGCGCTTTGCCGCTTCGGGCTACTTTCCGGCTAGTGCATTTATTAAAAACCAGCCGGTAAAAGCTGATTTACCCATAGCATATGACAATATTAAACTGGAAATTGTGACCCACTGCTGGAATTACGCCCGCTTTTTTGTTTATCAGCTTAGCTCGCTGGTAAAATACCCACCGGCTAATATGCAAGTGCGTTTTACTGTATTTTACTCTGCAGAAGATCAGGCTACCGCCAAATTATTGCAGCATTTTCAAACTATTGTGGTACCGAATGTCGAATGGAATTTTCAGGTGTTGCCCACGCCAATGTTGCTGCGCCGGGCAATAGGCCGTAACCGGGCTGCCAAACAAACGCAAGCCGACTGGGTGTGGTTTGCCGACTGCGACATGGTATTTCATGAAAACTGTTTGGATACCTTGCAGCAATTGTTAACCGGTCGTCAGGAGATTTTACTGTTCCCCGACACCTTGCTGGTAACGCCGTTATTAACCGAAGCCGACCCGATGATTTCAGCCGGTAAAGATAAAACCGAGTTATTAGAAGTAGATACCAGCAAATTTAAACCACGCAAGTTTGACCGTGCTACCGGTGCCATTCAAATTATTCATGGCGAAGTGGCCCGCAATTGCGGTTATTGTGACGATTTAGCGGTGTATCAGAAACCGAAATACCACTGGACTAAAACCTATGAAGACCGCGCCTTACGCTGGTTACTGGGCACGCAAGGAGTACCGATAGCATTGCCTAACTTACTGCTTATTCGCCACGCCGAAAAAGGCCGTTATAAAGAAGACAGCAAAGTATCGGTTATTCGTAAAACCATTCGCCGAATTAAATCGGCACTAATTAATAAGTAATATTATTACTCGCAGAGACTGTTATGGCACGAAAGAAAACAATTAGACAAAGCATTCGCTGGTGGTGGTCTACCCGTGTATTGGGGTTTTGGCGGGTTAAATTATCTGGTGCGGTAAAACGTAAGCTAGCCGCACCCGCTGACACTATTGTCTTTAATCGCGATGCACCTGCTATGCCAGCAGCAAAAAAAAGTGGCATAACCGTTATTCTTACCGCTTATCGCCGGGCAGAATATCTTGCTGAGCAAATTCAGGCATTACGCAGTCAAACCATACCACCAGACGAAATTTGGGTATGGTCTAATCGCAGCGAAGATCAGTTACTGGATATCTCTGCATTGGCCGACCGGGTTATTGTCTCTAATACCAATTTTTTATTCTGGGGCCGCTTTGCCTTAGCGAGTTTGGTGCGTACTGAATATGTCGCTTTTTTCGACGATGATATTCTGCCACAACCACGTTGGTTTGAAAATTGTCTAAAAACCATTGACGCTGGCAACGATGGCATACTTGGGGGCTCAGGCGTGCTTCTGCCAGCCGAAGGCGGTTACTCCAGCAAAAGTAAAGCCGGATGGAATGGTTTGCAAAGCAACAACGTAACAGAGGTAGATTTAGTTGGGCATGCCTGGTTTATGCGAAAATCCCATGTGCGTTATATGTGGATTGAAGAGCCAGCATACTGGGATAACGGTGAAGATATTCACTTGTCTTATATGGCGTTAAAACATGGCGGCATAAAAACGCTGGTGCCGCCGCACCCTGCAGATGACCAATCACTTTGGAGTTGCCGGCCAGACTTCGGTAAAGCAGTGGGGCGCTTAAAAGTCGCTACTTACCAAACCCAGGATCATCGCGGTACCCGCTCGGCTATTGTTGACAAATATCGGGACGATGGCTGGCAAATTGTTGCTTTGCGCAGCCCCGATAAAAAGCTAATAACGGCCCTCTCTTCGCCCGCTTAGTTTAGGTTAAGAGAGGGTTATGCTTAAAGCGCCGCTAAAATAGTTTCAGCTTTGCTGACTTCAAATGTTTTTGGCGCTTCTACATTTAATAGCGTAACCACGCCGTTTTCAACAATCATGGCGTAGCGCTGGGCACGAACACCGCCAAAATCAGCGGTTTCCATGGTAAGGCCGGTAGCCTGATGAAATGCCGCGCCGCCATCGGCTAAAAACACAATGTCTTCCGCATTCTGGCTTTTACCCCAGGCACTCATTACAAAGGCATCGTTTACTGCTGTGCAGACAATGGTGTCTACGCCTTTGGCTTTAATTTGGTCGGCCAGAGTAATATAACCGGGTAAGTGCGCTGCTGAGCACGTCGGGGTAAAAGCACCGGGCACAGCAAACACCACTACTTTTTTATTGGCAAATATTTGGCTGGTGGTAGGGTTCATTACGCCCTCTTTAGTCAATTGTGAAAAACTAACTTCGGGTAACTTATCGCCTGTCTTGATCATGGTGTTTTCCTGAGTTTGCTGGTTTAAGAATTTATGCGCCTAAGCGCTTATAAGGCTACACTGCAGCTGCTGTGCTAGATGGTAGCGTTAACATACACATCAAAGCGGTTATTTTTACCGGTAACGGCCATGGTGGGCGCCTGACAAGCCAACCACTTAGCATAACCCGGCCGTTTTACCACCACCCGCTTTTGCGCCAGCTGTAAAGCCGGTGCCAGTAAACTGTTGGCGTCATCGTCGCTGCCTACCACGTCATGAAAGGCCCGCATTTCTTTTTTAACCTGGGCAGTTTTTTCTCGGGCAGGGAACATCGGATCTAAAAACACTACATCAACCGCGGCATGAGTACTTAACGCGTGCAACGCCGAGCAATGTTGTAACTGCATACGTGATGCTACTGCCATCAGCTGTGGGTTAGCGGCAGCCCGGCGCAAGCCATCAAATAACAAAGCCGCCACTATCGGGTTACGCTCAACCAACGTAACACTGGCGCCCAGGCTGGCCAGCACAAAGGCGTCACGGCCTAACCCGGCCGTGGCATCCAGCACCGTTAAATCACGCTTTTTATGCAAACCACACGCCTTGGCAATGGCTTCACTTTTAGCACCGCCATGCAGTCGGCGGTAACTGGCGGCACCGCTGGCAAAATCAACCAGAATATCGCCTTGCTGTGGTAAATCGGTATGGCGCAGCACTAAGGCGTTATCCTGCCAAGCTAAATGCCAGCCTTGTACTGCAACCACCGGCATAATAGCAAACCGTTGCTGCAACTGTGTGACAAGTTCAGCCGGAAAATCGCTAGTGTTAACGTAACCAATGCTGGGCATGTTAGCGCTGCATGCCCAACTGGTTTTCCCCGCAACTTAACGCCACAATTTGGCTAATTTCCTGCAAACTTAACCCCGACTGCTGCTGCCAGCTAGTAAACTGCTGTTGAATTTGCTGCTGGCTACGCTTGCTGTTTATGCCACCGTCAAACACCGCATAAGCGCGTAAATAGCCTTCTATGTCCCCGGTTAATAAAAAGGTGTCTTTACCCATAGCCCTAAGCGCATAAGGCCCGGTATTACCGCCAAGCCTGGCACCATGCTGTTTTAAATAGGCCCACAAACCAATAATATTGTCACTGGGCCAGTTGGCAATAAAGCTGGCGAAGCTGGCGTGGTTTTGCTGCACATCGTAAATCATCAGGGCATTAGCACGAATGGTAAATACTTTATTTACATTACGGATAATCCGCGGATCGGCGGCCTTTTTTTCCAGCATTTCATCGCTAAGCAATAACACTTTTTCAAGATCAAAATCGAAGAACAGCTCACAAAAGTTAGGCCATTTTTGCCGTACCACCCGCCAGACAAACCCTGATTGAAAGACCTTTTTGGTCAATTCAGCAAGAAACAGGCTGTCAGGTAATTGCGTCAGCTTAGCCGGCACTAAGGGTTTGCTGGTTAACGCCGCAACGGCAGCAACACCACCTTTACGCTCACAAGCCCGCTGATAAATTGCTGAAAAATGTTCTACTGTGCCCGCCATACTGCCCCGTGTTATTAGCGTATTACTGTTAATTTTATGGCGATAATTACTGCCGTTAGTAGCTGCGGCTTTGTACCAGTTTACACTGACCTCCCGACAGCTCTACTGCCGGCTTGGGAACTACGGCACAGTCTGACATCAGACCCAGTCGCATATTTTCTGCTTCTGCCGCAGCATTGTAAGCGGCAATTTTGCGTAAAATGTCAGCTTCATTGCCGTCTTTGGTCGAGTACGCCACATATTGTGCTGGCCCACCACAAGGCTTATGGCCAAAACCCGTTATCCGGCACTGGCTATTATCATCGGCACTGGCATTACCAATTAAGGTCAGTGCTTCACGGCGCAGCACGTTTACATCTGCATCCACTTTCATATTCATTTGCTTGTCCCTCGCTTTTACCGCTGCAATCGGATCTTTCTGCGGATCTATTGCTTCGACCAACGGCATAGGCGGTTGCCGCGCTTCATTTGCTGCCTGCCCTTGCTGGCAACCGGTTGCCGCCAGCACCAACAATGCCAGTAGCCCTGTTTTAACATTCATACCCCACCTCCATTTTAGTTTAATCCTGACAGAGCAAAACCGGATAAGCAATTAATAATATGTTAATTATTTAAGCCGATATGCCCATATGGCGCAATAACGCCTCATTAGACGGCTCGCGGCCGCGGAAACCTTTGAATAACTCCATGGGCTCGGCACTACCACCGCGCTCTAATATCCAGCTTAAAAAGTCACGACCGGTATCAGGGTTAAATACCCCTTCTTCTTCGAAACGGCTAAAGGCATCCGCCGATAGTACCTCAGCCCATAAATAACTGTAGTAACCGGCGCCATAACCACCAGCGAAAATATGCCCAAAACCGTGCTGAAAGCGATTAAAGCTAGGTGGCACAATCACCGACACCTGATTGCGCACCTCGTCCAGCAACTGCTGCACCCGGGCACCGTCCTGACTGGAATATTCACTATGTAAACGCATGTCAAACAATGCAAATTCTAGCTGACGCACTAAGAACATCGCTGACTGGAAGTTTTTCGCCGCCAGCATTTTTTCCAATAAATCCTGTGGTAATGGCTCGCCCGTTTGATAATGCCCAGAGATAATGGCCAACGCTTCCGGCGCCCAACACCAGTTCTCTAAAAACTGGCTGGGCAGCTCTACGGCATCCCAAGCAACACCGTTAATACCGGCAACCGCAGCGGCGTCAACTTGGGTAAGCATATGGTGCAAGCCGTGGCCAAACTCGTGAAATAAGGTCACCACTTCATCATGGGTAAACAGCGCCGGTTTACCACCGACCGGTTTGTTAAAATTGCAGGTTAAATACGCTACCGGGGTTTGTACGCTGCCATCAGGCAAAATGCGCCGGCCACGGCAGTCGTCCATCCAGGCCCCACCGCGCTTTTGGCTGCGGGCATATAAATCCAGGTAAAAACTGCCACGAAGCTGGCCGCTACTGTCAGTAATATCAAAAAATTTCACATCGGGGTGCCAGACATCAACGCCCGCACGCGCGGTTATCGTTACGCCAAATAATTTATTAAGCACCTCAAATAATCCCGACACCACTTTATGTTCAGGAAAATATGGCCGCAGTTGCTCATCCGACACCGCATATTTAGCTTGTTTTAACTGTTCTGCGTAGTAGGTTACATCCCAGGCCGCCAGCGTTATAGCCGGGTCTTGCTGCCTGGCGAAGGCAGTAAGTTCAGCTAAGTCTTGCTGCGCTTGCGGCTTAGCGCGCTTGGCTAAATCAGCTAAAAAATCCAGCACTTGCGCCGGGCTGTCAGCCATTTTAGTTACTAATGATTCTTCAGCCGCATTATTAAAATCAAGTAACTGCGCCAATTCATGCTTTAGGGCCAGCGTTTCATCAATAATAGCGCTGTTATCAAACTGACCGGCGTGCGGGCCCTGATCCGACGCCCGGGTGCAATAAGCACTGTACAGCTGCTCACGCAGGTCACGGTTACCGGCATAGGTCATTATGGCAATATAGCTGGGAAATTCCAGCGTAAACACCCAGCCGTTTAGCTCGCGGCTTACGGCTTCTTCCGCAGCCGCTAACCTGGCATCTTCTGGCAAACCGGCTAACTGCGTTTCATCGGTAATATGCTTAAACCAGGCCTGCGTTGCATCCAGAGTATTATTTGAAAAAGTAGAGCCAAGCTCCGATAAGCGGCTTTGAATATCGCCATAACGCTGTTTTTTCTCTGCCGACAAACCAATACCTGATAATTTAAAATCACGCAGTGAATTGGTAACCACTTTCTGTTGCGCTAGGCTTAGGCCACTAAATTCAGCACTTTGTGCCAGCTGCAGATAAGCCTGATACAACTCTTCATGCTGACCCAGCCAGGTGCTAAAATCAGACAGCAACGGCAAGCAACTTTCATAGGCTTCTCGCAGTGGGGCACTGTTTAATACTGAATTTAAATGCGACACCGGTGACCATAATTTACCTAAACGGTCGCTGTCTTGTTCTAACTGCGTCACCAGGCTGTTCCAGCTTATTTCGCCGGCACTTAACAGCCGCTCAACGGCAGCGCGGGCTTCAGCGATTGCCGTTTCGACAGCGGGTTTAACCTGTTCGGCCTTAATAGCAGAAAAAGGCGGTAAATCGGAAAAAGCCAGCAATGGGTTGCTGCCTGCCTGCACGGATTGCGACATATAAAAGTCCTGTCAAGTTGCTTAAATCTTAAATAAAACAATAACCGTTTATGTTGGGTTTGTGCCAGCATTTGTCAAGGTCATCAGGTTAACGCTTTTAGTTCAATGCTTGCTTTTAACGCTGCGCAGCCTTATATCTGGCAAAGTTAATAAAAAATTTAAGGTACTTTATATGGCAAAACCTATGACACGACATTTTAATTATTTAGCCATTGGCGCGGGTAGTGGCGGTATTTCCTCGGCAAACCGGGCAGCAATGCACGGCGCCAGTGCAGCGGTAATTGAAGCAAAAGCGATTGGCGGTACCTGTGTTAATGTTGGCTGCGTACCTAAAAAAGTAATGTGGTACGGCGCGCATATTGCCGAAGCCCTAAAATATAGCCCAGATTACGGCTTTAAACTTACCCATAATGGCTTTGACTGGGCAACACTGGTTAAAAATCGCGAAGCGTATATTGAACGTATACACGGCGGTTACCAGCGTGGTTTCGCTAATAATGGTGTTGAATATATTCAGGGTTTTGCCCGTTTTATTAATGCTAATACCGTGGAAGTTAACGGCGAGCACATTACTGCCGACCACATTACCATTGCCGTCGGCGGCAAACCTACCCTGCCCGTTATTCCAGGTGCCGAGCATGGTATTGACTCCGACGGCTTTTTTGCCCTCACCCGCCAGCCAAAAAAAGCATTGGTAGTTGGTGCCGGTTATATTGCAGTGGAAATTGCCGGGGTACTACACGCGCTTGGTACCGACACTCAGTTGCTGGTGCGCAACAACCGGCCATTGCGTCATTTTGACAGCGATATTACCGATATGCTGCTAGAGCGGCTTACCCAGGACAAATTTCAGTTACACGCTCACATTAATGTGCTGAGTATTGTCAAAAACAACGATGGTAATTTAACGGTAAACTGCGACAACGGTATCACTTTTAGCGATGTTGACTGCCTAATTTGGGCCATTGGCCGCGAGCCGGCCATTGCTAATTTAAACCTGGCAGCCGCTGGGGTAGAAACCGACCCACATGGTTATATTCGCACCGATAAATACCAAAACACCAATGTTAGCGGCATTTATGCAGTGGGTGATATTACCGGCGAAGCGCAGTTAACACCGGTTGCCATTAAAGCGGGCCGCTTATTGGCCGAGCGGCTGTTTAATAGCGCGATGCCCGACGCCCATATGGATTACTCGCTTATTCCCACCATTGTCTTTAGCCACCCGCCTATTGGCACTATTGGGCTAACGGAAGATGAAGCAAAGCTGCACTACGGTGCTGCCAACATTACCGTGTATCGTTCCAGCTTTGCTGCCATGTATAACGCCATTACTAGCCACCGCGCACTCAGCCGTTTTAAACTGGTCTGTGCTGGCGCTAATGAAAAAGTAGTTGGTTTGCATGGTATTGGCGAGGGTATGGACGAAATAATCCAGGGCTTTGCGGTAGCCATGAAAATGGGCGCCACTAAGGCTGACTTTGACAGCACCGTCGCGCTGCACCCCACCAGTGCCGAAGAGTTTGTTACGCTAAGATGATAACGCGCTAAATGACCCGCCCTGACGTTTCGACCACAATACCAGATGACACCCTGCCATTAGTACTGGCAGGGCCGCTGCTACGCGCCGTAACGGCCAATAGCGTAACCCTGTGGCTTGCGACCAGCAAGCCGGTGCAGCTGCAATTACAACTTAGCCATGGCAGTTATGAAACACACCATTTCAGTGCAGCAGACATGCAACAACATTGTCAGAGCGTGCGCTGTGCCGGTAAACTTTTTTTGCAGCTTATCCATATTCGGTTATCATCGCCCCTTCCTACCGGTTGCTGGATAGAATATGACTTACGTCTGGCCGGGCAACACGACGATGAACAGCCAGACGGTGAGCCACCAGAGTGGCTTGGTTGGCAACACTGGGCACCCGATCTGGTGTATGCCGGGCGCAACAACCCAGGCTTTGTCATTCAGCCTAAGCTACAACGTTTATTACATGGCTCTTGCCGCAAGCCGCATTTTGACACCGATGATGGCTTGTTAGCGGCAGACTTATACCTGCAGCAACAGCCGCCAGAACAATGGCCGTCACTGTTATTATTAAGTGGCGATCAAATTTACGCAGACGATGTGGCTGCGCCCATGTTAAGGGCCATTCATCAGCTGATCACTCAGCTGGATTTTGCTGACGAAAGCCTGCCTTGTTCTAAGGTTAGTCAATCGGCAGTACTGCATCAGCACAGCCCGCATTATTTCCAACGCGATACCTTGCTGCCTCAAACAGCCGCCAGCCAGGCTGTGCTAACCCAAGTATTTAAAGGGGCAAAAAAACCGGTTTTTACTTCCGATAGCGCCCGCAATCATCTGATAAGCCTAGCAGAAATGCTCGGCATGTATTTATTAGTGTGGTCGCCGGCTGGCTGGCAAGACCAGGCCACTGAGCTGAGTAACGAACTCACCGCCACCCTCAGTGCCACCGAGCAACAAACCTATACTGCGCAGCAGCATATTATTCAGCAGTTTGCTGCAGGCCTTAGCAAGGTACGCCGCCTGCTGGCCCATTTACCCAGCGCGATGATTTTTGATGATCATGATGTTACCGATGATTGGAACCTGACTGCAGAATGGGAGCAAACCGCATACAATCATGATTTTTCAAGGCGCATTATTGGAAATGCACTGATTGGCTATTTACTGTGTCAGGGCTGGGGCAATACTCCGGAACAGTTTAATGACGGCCTGCTGCAACAAGCAGAGCTGGCGATGACTAACAGCGGCTCAGCTCAACATCAGCAGCTTATCACTGAGCTGTTACGCTATAAGCAGTGGCACTATAAATGGCCTACTGAGCCACCGCTGCTGGTGCTGGATACCCGCACCCGGCGCTGGCGCTCTGAACTGGCATTGGATAACCCTTCTGGCTTACTTGATTGGGAAGCCCTTTCTGAATTACAGCAAGATTTAATTGGCCATGACGCCGTGGTGTTGGTTTCACCCGCACCAGTGTTTGGCGTTAAGCTAATTGAGGGTATTCAAAAAATCTTTACCTTATTTGGCCGGCCACTGTTGGTCGATGCCGAAAACTGGATGGCGCACCGTGGCACCGCTTATGCATTGATGAACTTATTCCGCCACCCGAAAACACCAAAACACTTTGTTATTTTGTCCGGTGATGTGCATTACTCTTTTGTTTATGAAGTGCATCTACGTGGCCGGCAGCGAGGTCCCGATATCTGGCAAATTACCAGTAGCGGGTTAAAAAATGAGTTCCCACCCCGCCTGCTTAATGTACTCGACCGACTAAACCGATGGCTTTATTCGCCCCGCTCACCACTAAACTGGTTTACCAAACGCCGCCAGATGAAAATTGTGCCACACAAACCCGACAATGCTAAAGCCGGCGAACGGCTACTGAATATGGCGGGTATTGGTTTAGTGGAGCTTAATAGCGACGGCTCCCCCAAGCGGGTAGTGCAGCTGGGTGTAAAAGGCCAGGCTATTGCGTTTAACATTAGCGAAGACGACGCCCGCTGGGAATAAGCTTGGCAATGCACGCGCCTTCTAATTCATAAAATCGATTAGACCAGCCACTTAAAGTGGCTTTAACTGTTGAAAAATAGCGATTATAGTCAGTGGTATACCCATTAGGGTTAGGTGAACACATACCCTATCAATACAGTATCAGGAGTAAAATATGGATAACGGTAACAATAATACTGGCGGCAAATGCCCGGTAATGCATGGCGGCAATACCCGCGTTGGCAGTGGTGGCACCAAAATTAAAGAGTGGTGGCCAGAACAACTTAACCTAAAAATTTTGCACCAGAATGACAAAAAATCGAACCCGCTCGGTGAAGACTTCGACTATGCCACTGAATTTAACAAACTTGATTTAGCTGCAGTAAAACAAGACTTAACGGCCCTGATGACCGACTCGCAAGACTGGTGGCCCGCTGATTATGGCCACTATGGCCCCTTTATGATCCGCATGGCCTGGCACGCCGCGGGCACTTACCGCACGGCTGATGGCCGCGGCGGTGCCAGTACCGGCAACCAGCGTTTTGCGCCCATAAACAGCTGGCCAGATAACGCTAACTTAGACAAAGCCCGCCGCTTATTGTGGCCGGTTAAACAGAAATATGGCAACAAGCTGTCGTGGGCCGATTTATTTGTGCTTACTGGTAACGTGGCGCTGGAATCTATGGGTTTTAAAACCTTTGGTTTTGGCGGCGGCCGTGCTGATATTTGGGAGCCGGAAGAAGACATTTACTGGGGTGCAGAAAAAGAATGGCTGGCCACCAGTGATAAAGCTAACAGCCGCTATTCCGGCGATCGTCAATTAGAACAGCCGTTGGCTGCGGTGCAAATGGGCTTAATTTATGTTAATCCTGAAGGTCCGGACGGCAAGCCTGACCCGTTAGGTTCTGCCCGTGACATCCGCGAAACCTTTGAGCGGATGGCCATGAACGACTATGAGACCGTGGCATTAACCGCCGGTGGTCATACTTTTGGCAAAAGCCATGGCGCTGCACCTGATAGCCATGTTGGCGTTGCCCCGGAAGGCGCGGCTCTGGAAGAAATGGGTTTTGGCTGGAAAAACAGTTTTAAAAGCGGAAAAGGCCGCGATGCTATTACCAGCGGTATAGAAGGCGCCTGGACTCCTACACCTACCCAGTGGGATAACAGCTATTTTGACGTGCTGTTTGGCTATGAGTGGCAACTGACCAAAAGCCCGGCCGGTGCTAACCAATGGGCAGCAAAAGATCTGGCCGAGCAAGACCATGCACCCGACGCTGAAAGTAGTGCCAATAAAGTGCGGCTGGCGATGACTACCGCCGACATTGCCATGAAAGAAGATCCGGCCTATCGTAAAATTTCTGAGCACTTTCATCAGCACCCGGCAGAATTTGCCGATGCGTTTGCCCGCGCCTGGTTTAAACTTACCCACCGCGACATGGGCCCGGTAGCGCGCTACCTTGGCCCGGAAGTACCGCAAGAACAGCTGATTTGGCAAGATCCACTGCCAAAAGTAGACCATGCATTAATTGATACAAATGATATCGCCCAGTTAAAACAGCAGATCTTGGCTAGCGGCTTAAGTATTGCCGAGTTAGTGGCCACTGCCTGGTCGTCAGCTTCAACCTTTCGTGGTTCAGATTGTCGCGGCGGTGCCAATGGCGCCCGACTGCGCCTGGCACCACAAAAAGACTGGCAGGCCAACCAGCCCGAGCAGTTACGAAAAGTATTGCAAGAGCTTGAGACAGTTCAGCAAAACTTTAACAGCAGCCAAAGTGGTAACAAAAAAGTGTCGCTGGCTGATGTAATTGTGCTAGGTGGTGCAGCCGCTATTGAACACGCCGCCAAAGCAGCAGGTAGCACCATTATGGTACCGTTTAGCCCTGGCCGCATGGACGCCAGTGCAGCCCAAACTGACGCCGCCTCGTTTGAGGTAATGGAACCTGTAGCAGATGGTTTTAGAAACTATCTTAAAAAGTCATATAACGTGGCAACGGAAGAGCTGTTACTTGATCGGGCGCAATTGCTCACCCTGACTGCGCCAGAAATGACCGTTTTAGTTGGTGGACTTCGGGTGTTAAATGCTAACTATCAGCAAAGCCAGCTGGGTGTACTGACCAACAAACCAGGCAGCCTGACTAACGATTTCTTTGTAAACTTGCTGGATATGCGGACAAAATGGCAGCCTACTTCAGAGTCTGCCGAAGAGTTTTCCGGTATCGATCGAAGTACTGGCCAGCAAAAGTGGACGGCCAGCCGGGTTGACCTGGTATTTGGTTCAAACTCACAGTTACGTGCCATTGCCGAAGTGTATGCTGCCGCTGATGCCAACCCGAAGTTTATTAATGACTTTGTAAAAGCTTGGAACAAGGTAATGCACGCAGATCGTTTTGATTTACGCTAACAGTAAAAGCTGCTGTAAATAGCAAGTATTAAGCAGAAAAGAAGCGAAATAAAAACCGCTGCAGGGTGTTAACCTGCAGCGGTTTTTTTATAGGTTTAATAACTTAGCACATTAATGATTATGCTGATCAGCTGACGGGTTAGCTATGCCCAACCAGGTTAACCGATGCGGGGTAAAACTCAACTGCTTGGTACTGAGCACTTCAGCGTCGTGTAAGTCGACAGTATGCAACTGTTTAGTAATAGGATCAGTTACATATACTTTGTCGTCCGCAGCAGAAATGGCCAGTTGGAAGCGAGCACCCGCAGGTAAATTGGCCAAATTTGCTGTCGTTAATGGCAATTTTGCGGAAAATTCAAACGCCGCTTTTTCAGTTGCGCCATCTGAATGCGCGTGGCCATGGTAGTTAAAAATGGTAAGCGCACCGGTGTTATCCAGTAGTACAAACTTTTCACCTTGCTCAGCAAAACCGTAACCCCATATGGCACTGGCAGCGCCTGGTTGCCAGTCCAGCAATTCCATTTCAGCATCTTCAGCGTGAATAGCGAATACGGCACTGCCCGCTATGCCAACAAAGTGCTCAGCAGCATGATCACCCGCTAAAGTGCCAATGCGCATGCTGCCGCTAAAATCAGCCGTGTTTTCCAGCTTGCTGGCGGTAAAGGTGTCACCACTTTGCGCAATAAGTAATACACCATCGGTGCAACCAAAGGCGACAAAATCATGGTTTTGCGCACTGCCGTGTATATTAGGGCACGTCACAGCAAAGGTTTCTTCCAAATCAAAGTGGTCGCTATGCTGATGATATAAACCCACCTTATCTGGCAAAGTAGTGCTGCTGTTAGCATCGCGAAGGGAGCTAAGCAAGAACTCGCCGCGCGGCTGTGCAGCGCCATGCTGATGGGTGGTTAAGCTTAATTGCGGGTAATCGCTGCGGTCTTCACCAATATCAGCATCGGTTAATACAGCCACGCCGGCAGCGGCACCAGTAGCGGCATTGCCGTCAAAAAACACCGCTAGCTGGCCTTCAGCACTGCTGAAATGAGTTGGCCGTACCTGACTCAGCTGAAATGGCATTAAACGTGGTTCAGCCTGAAAGTCATCCATATGATCAACATGGTCTTCCTGCCATAAACCGCCATCGATAAATTGGACTACATCTTCATTACGTTGCACCACCGCAGCAAAACGATGATCACCCGATGCATAAATGGCGCTGGGCGTAGCCGTAACCAAAAAGGTATCCAGTTCGGTTTTCTCAGGCAAAGCCAAAACCTGGACAAAATCACTGTCAATGGCCGATATCACCAACCGGCCAGCGGTATTGACCTCATCATGCACATGGTCGTCGTGATCGCCGTCCACCGCTATCGGGTCTTTCTCGATAATAGTGGTGGTACTGTCACCACAGCCGCTAAGCAAAGACACACTCACCAGTATTGCCGCCAGGCTTAATTTTGTCTGTAACATTACAACTCCTTTTTTATCAGTAAAAGGTGCAACAAGCCTGAAACATACAGACCTGTTGCACAAAAATTAGAAACTACCGCGTAAACCCAGCGCTAACGAGCGGCCGGGCAGTGGTGTTAGGTCTTTTAAGAATGAGGTATGCACCCGGGCATCTTGATCGGTCAGGTTTTGGCCTTTAAGGTAAGCCGTTAACTGCTGTGACCCTACGTCAAAACGATAGCTAATGCTGGCGTCAACTAAGGTGTAACCAGCCGTAGCCTGCTCTAACTCCGATACGCGGTCTTGTTTAAAGTAACGGGTAGCACGCACGTCAGCACTCAGTGCATCGCGCTCGTAAGCCAGTTCAGCGGCTAAGCGTATTGGCGGTGTACGCGGTAAATCACCACCATTTTGCAGCCGGGCCCGAATATAATCGCCTTGTAAGGTTAGCTTAAATGGGTCATTAATTTGCCAGTGATATTCTGCTTCAAAACCATGCAGGGTGACATCGGCGGCACTGAACAGATAGACCGGCAACTCGTCTTCATGCTCATCACCATGCTCTTCAGCAGCGCCATGGTCATGACCTGCTTCAGCAAACAAACCGGTATTTTGCTGGTAATAGTAATTATCTATTTGGTTATAAAAAGCATTGAATACAAAGCCCGTGTTACCACTAAACTTGCGCAGGGTAATATCCAGATTATTGGCAATTTCCAGCTCTATTGGCTGGCGGTTCAACACAAATTTATTATCATCTAACGCAAACAGTGCACCGACTTCATAAGCCGCAGTACCAATATGTGGACCAAACGACAACAACTCTGCAGCAGAAGGTGCACGTTGCGAACGCGATACTGATAACCCGACGTTGTAACCCTCAGTAAAATCCCAAACTGCGCCGGCAGACAAGCTATAAGGAGTAAAACGCTGACTAACATCAAATACCCGGATAAACTCTGTACCGTGGTCATAATCGTGCTCATCAGCATCATGTTCATGAGCACCAATATCCGGTAGCAACACATCGGTAGCATCAATATTAACGCGTTCAACCCTTGCCCCTACTTGCAATAACCAAGGGCCAAAATGTCGCTCTTCAAGCAAGCTCAGCGCCAACATTTGTGTTTCCGATGGTGGCGTAAAAGCTTCTGCCCCAATGGCTTCAAAATCACTGAACTTATAATGCAAGCTTAAGCCACCGCGCCAATCTTGATAAGGCCGGTGCAATATTTCTACCCGGGCTTCCTGGCTGCGGTTTTTAAACGTGGTACCTATGGCACCCTCTTCAATTTCGCTGTGTTGATAATCGGTGTAAGCCAGTTTGGTATTAACTGCCCGGATAAAGCCGGATGAGAAACTCAGTTCACTTAATAACTGATAGCGGTTCTGAGCTAAATCAGCATAAACACCTTCTTCTTCGCTGTGTTCATCAGCGGCATGATCGGCATGGTCAGTGTGCTCGTCTTCATGGCCACCGTGTGCATGCCCGGGAATACCGTACTCGCGGTTCAGTCGACCATAAGACATACCAATAAAACCGTTATCCAGTAAATAACTGCCACCCAAAGTAAACCCTTTCGCCGTAGCTGCGGTGTTGTCTACCCGGCCTTTTACTGCATCGGCATCCGGCTCAGCTTCTGCAAAACCCGGAATACGGTAATCGTTGTTATCACGCCAGAAACCATCGATATATACAGCAATATTATCAACACCCGTTACCAGTGAGCCGGATGCCAGTTTTTCATCATTCACTGAGGTGCCTTGAAGCAGCCACTCAGCCCGGGTAGTGTTATCAGTAGGAATACGCTCATCCACTATATTTACCACACCACCAATGGCGCCACTACCATAAAACAACGTAGCCGGACCACGCAGTACTTCAATTTGGGTAGCGGTACTGGTCTCTGCTGCTACGCTGTGATCAGGCCCAATGCGTGAAGCATCACCGGCATCCAGGCCATTTTGGGTAATGAGTACTCGTGGGCCATCCAGGCCACGAATAATCGGGCTACTGGCGACACCACCGTAAAAGTTAGAATGCACGCCGACTTCATTTTTCAGCGTATCGCCAAGCGTTGCTGCCTGGCGCATTTTTAAGGCATCACCGGCCAGCACACTTACCGGTAATGAGGATTCAGTAGCAGAGGCATGAAATGGGCTGGCGGTTATATCTATTACTTCTATGGTGCTACTGAGTAATTGCAGGCTAACATCGCTAAGCCCTTGCTCGGGCAGGGCAAAACGAAAATTACGATGGCCAAAGCGACGCGCCTCAATGTGTAACTCCGCTTTGCCTACCAACAAATTTATTACCGTAAAGCGCCCTTCTGCATCGGTCATCACCCGTTGGTTTTCACCCACAACGCTTACTTCAGCCCCGGCAACCGGCTGGCCATTTTCATCTTTAACCACTCCGGAAATAGACTCCGCCATAACCTGACTGGCCAGTAAACTGGCGGCAACAACACTCGCAACAATGGTTTTTCTAAACATCTTATTCCTCATTCATTTTCCGTTTAAGCCAACAGCCTTAGCCAGCAACAGGGTTTGACGACGCTACTGTTATAATATAACATCATTTCAAGTTTTGTGATGTTATAACATTTTCAGCCATGAACGCAATCCCTGCTGTTAAATAACGCCTGCCCAGCACAGGCACCTAACGGAGACTATTTATGAAAGATGTTATTGCTGCAGCCCTCTCTAGTCTTTGCGTAGTGCATTGTTTGGCCTTGCCCATTTTATTGGCTGTAGGTAGTTCCGGCCTGTTACTGGGACTAGTTAGCTCTGAATGGTTTCACTATCTGATGTTATTGCCAATCAGTGGGTTGCTGGTGTGGAGCCTGCCCGGCGGCTGGTGCGTGCATCGTAATAAAACGCCGTTTATTCTGGGCTTAAGTGGTTTTTTATTATTAGTTATTTCGCTGTTTGCCGGCCACGATGCTGAGTTACCGTTGTCAGTCAGCGGTGGTTTACTGCTCGCTGCCGCTCACTTGCGTAACCGGGTTTTATTAAAGCGCACCCAGGAGATACTCCATGCTGCTCACTAATAGTGTTAACAATACTAGTGCTAAAGATCACCGCTTACCGGTAACAGTACTGTCAGGCTTTTTAGGTGCCGGTAAAACCACCTTGCTTAACTACGTGCTGCATAACCGCGACGGCTTGCGGGTGGCGGTGATAGTGAATGACATGAGTGACGTTAATATTGATGCTACCCAGCTAAACAAAGAGGTGAGCTTAAACCGGGCCGAAGAAAAGCTGATAGAGATGAGTAACGGCTGTATTTGCTGCACCCTACGTGAAGATTTACTGCTTGAAGTGGGTAAGCTGGCCAAAGCCGGCCGCTTTGATTATTTGTTGATTGAATCAACCGGTATCTCAGAGCCGCTACCGATTGCCGAAACCTTTACCTTTGAGCACGAAGACGGCCAGAGTCTGGCTGATATTGCAAGGCTTGACACCCTGGTTACCGTCGTAGATGCAGTGAATTTTATAACCGATTTTGAAGCCGCCGAAGACTTAGCTGATCGCGGTGAAAGTCTGGGTGAAGACGATGAGCGCAGTGTAGCTGATTTATTAATTGAACAGGTTGAGTTTTGCGATGTACTGGTAATAAGCAAAGCCGATTTAGTCACCCCGCAGCAATTACAGCGCCTGAGTGCTATTTTACGCAGCTTAAATAGCCGGGCCAGAATTATTAAGGCCGAACACGGCAGGGTAGCCTTAACCGACATCTTAAATACCGGTTTGTTTAATTTTGAACAAGCGCAGCAAGCGCCGGGCTGGTTGCAAGAGCTGCGCGGTGAGCATAAGCCGGAAACTGAGGAATATGGCATCAGTAGTTTTGCCTTTAAGGCCCGTAAGCCATTTCACCCGGCGCGGTTTTATGATTTTTTGCATCAAGACTGGCCCAGCGGCCGGCTGCTGCGCTCTAAAGGTTATTTCTGGCTGGCTAGCAGCCCCGAGTATGCCTGGTTATGGCATCAGGCCGGTGGCATTGCCCGCTACAATATGGCCGGTTTATTTTGGCAGGCAGTACCGCAAGCTGAATGGCCACAAGAAACCGACATGCAGGATGCCATTATGCAAAGCTGGCAGGAGCCATTTGGCGACCGGCGCCAGGAACTAGTATTTATTGGCCAACAGCTGGATAAAAGCGCCATGCTGGCCCAACTTACTGACTGCCTGCTTAGCGACGCCGAACTGGCGCTGGGCGAACCACACTGGCAACACTTGCCAAGCCCTTTTGCCGCGGAGTTGCCGGTATGAACGCCTTAGCATTTACTGCTTTTAAAGCCATCAGCCGACAACGGTTAAGCTGCACGCCGGAAGTACTAACTGATATCTTTGCCCCTGATGTTAATCTGGTAAGCTGGCAGCGCTCTGCTAATCCGCTGATTACCGCATACTGTTCGCAGCTGGCGTTTGCTATGCCATTAAAGCGCATCGTTACGGCAGCTTCGTTACAAACTGATATTGCAGCAAAGCTGCCTGATGCGCCAGGCAAGGCTGAACTACTGGCTGACATTGCGCTGCAGTGCGACATGTTTAGTTGCCTGATGGATTGCCAGCAACTTGGGCTGCGACTGGAAACCCTGAGTAAAGCAATGTGCCCAAAATTTCATACCGACCATTTGGTATGCCGGTTGGTGTGCACCTATTTAGGCCCTGGTACTCAATGGCAAGGTGCGGCCAAAGAGGACATTGCCCAGGCAACCGCTTTTGCGGTTACGCTGCTGAAAGGCTCTGGTTGGGAAGGCAATGAGCAGCAAGCTATTGTGCACCGCTCACCTGCAACAAATTTACCGAGAGTATTATTAACATTAGACCCGATGTAGTGACCTTTTCAGCACCGTTAATCAGCAAAGTTAACCTGATATTCATGCTTTAGCCTTAGCAACGCCTTATAATGCTGTAATTCTTCACTGCCGGTTAGCTCGTATGTATTTACGCAAACTAATTATATCGCTGTGTATTTTAATGGCTATTATTGTGCTGCAATCGGGTATTGGTTTTTGGGCTCACCAAAATTCTGAGTTTCATACCGAGCGTAATCGGATTGCCAACCAAATGCTGACCGAGTTTATTTCGTTACGGGCAGATAAACAGCGCCTGAAAGTGTGGCTAGCTGAATATTTAATCACCGAAAAAGCCAACACTGGCTTTCGTGACACCCTATTTAGCCGCATGCAGCAACAATTAACTACGCTGGATCAACTAGCTATTCGCGATCAACTTTTCAGCAATAGCGAAGCTGATTTGCAGCATATTATGCAGCAAGTTAAAGTGATTTCTTTATTACAAACCAACCTGCAAAACTTAAAGCAAGTACTCATAACCCGCGAAATTGACTTGTATCAGGATGCTTCCGAGCGCTGGCAAATCTTAATTTCACTATTTGATACCTTTCAAGATACCGATTTGGCCGAATTGCTGCAGCAAGCCATTACCCAACAAAAAAAACGGGCCAACGCCACCGAAAACGATGCACTACAGGCAGTACAAAATGTTAAGCAAGTTATGCTGCTGATTAGTATTGCCGGTATTATGCTGGCGGTGTTACTGGGTTTCCATTTGTCTAAAGCACTGCGCCGACCATTGCAACAGTTACTGGATGGTACTAAACAATTACAACAAGGCAATTTTTCCCATCGCATCAATGAGCAAGGACCTACCGAGTTTGCCGAGCTGGCCCGTCAGTTCAACCTGATGTCGAGTTATATTTATACGATTACTGAGCAAGAAAAGAAAAGCCAGCAAGCTACCGAGCAACGGGTGCAAACCCGCACTGCAGAGTTACAACAAGCTTTAGCCCAATTACATCAGGCCGAGTTTCGCCAGAAACAACTGCTAACTGATATTAGCCATGAATTACGTACTCCGGCTACCAGCATACAGGGTGAAGCCGAAATTAGTCTGCGCGGCAAAGACAAAGATAGCCAGGAATATAAAGAGGCTTTTAGCCGAATTTTAGCCTCTAGCCAGCAACTAAACCGACGTATTGATGATTTATTATTTTTAGCACGCGGTGAAGAACGGCTGCTGCAAGTAAGTTTAAAAGCGATCAGCTTATCGCAGTTTGCCAGCTTGGTTTGTTCGCTGATTCAACAGCAGCTAAATAGCCGTTTTCAGCTGGCCATTAGTCCGCTGCCCGCACTACCTGACGAGCAGTGGTTACTGCTAGATGCTGAAAAGTTCACCACAGTGTTAGGCATTATTACCGAAAACGCCCAGCACTATGCCAAACAAAGTAACCAGTTGCAGCTAACATTACGGCCTACTGATAACGATATTACGATACAATTGTCTGACCAGGGTATTGGCTTAAAACCGGAAGATGGGCAGCAGTTGTTTGACCGGCACTATCGTAGCGAAGCCGCCCGTAAAGCCCGCCCTGATGGCCTGGGTATTGGTTTGAGTATCGCCAAAGCCATTATGCAGGCGCATGATGGCACCATCAAGCTTGTCGCTAACACACCGCAAGGCACCATAGTGGTGCTATCGTTACCGCTATTTAACGGAACCATTGATGAAAATACTGATCGTTGAAGATGATGAACGGGTGGGCAGTTTTTTATCTCGCGGCCTGAAAGCCGAGGGCTATCTGACATTATTGCTTAGCGACGGCCTGCATGCTCAAGATGCGGTGAAACAATTTGAGCCTGACGTTATTATTCTTGATCGAATGTTACCTACGCTAGATGGGTTAACATTATGCCAGCAGCTGCGCAGCCAGCACACCACCGCGCGTATTTTAATTTTATCTGCCTTATCTGAGGTAGACGAGCGGGTCAAAGGGCTACGGGCTGGCGCAGATGATTATTTAGGTAAGCCTTTTCATTTTGAAGAACTGCTGGCACGAATAGAAGCACTGGCGAAACGCAGCATTAGTCCACAACAAAGCCGGCAATTGCAGGTAGCCGATTTAGTGTTGAATTTAGACAGCATGCGGGTCCAAAGAAGTGGTAATGATTTAACCCTCACCGCCAAAGAGCTGGGTATTCTCGAATTACTGATGAGCAATAGTGGCAAAGTATATAGCCGTGAACGTATTTTAACCAATGTGTGGGGGTTGAACGAAGATCCGCTAACCAATATTGTCGATGTATACCTGGCGCGGCTGCGGAAAAAGGTTGATGACACATATCCGGTTAAATTACTGCATACCCGGCGTGGCCTTGGTTATTGTTTACAAGCAGAATAAAAAAAGGCTGGTAGACAGAGGTACTTTACCAGCCAAGAGAGGGTGGGAACCCTTTGTGGAACTCAGTTGCAGCTCAGTTGAAACCTATTACTACTAACTAATTAGCACGGTAAGGTAAAGAAGAGTGGTGCAGCACAATACGTAATACACCCTGCTCATCTTTTTTAAAGCCCCAGGTTTTATCTACCGTGGTTACCTGACCAGCGTTATTTGTTACCATTACCTGGCCCATGGTGAGCGCTAAATCACCATTAAAGTGTATTGCGGCATTAGTAAATTCGTAAGCTTGCCACCCTTTTAAAGCAAAGCCACTGTCATTGGCATAAGCACTGTTACCGCCAACAAAATACGATAAAGCACCATCATATTGAGTGCGGAACGTTTGCTCGCCACTAGCTAACGTCGGCTTAAACAATACCGGGCCAAGGTTGTAGCCGTAGGCCGCATCTAATACCGTGCGGGCTTTTTGCTCAGCCAGCACCTGACCACCCTCATCATACGCCTGGCTTATGGCGATTAGCGCGCTACCCCAGGCTTGTTGGGCCGCGTTAAGCTCAGCTTCGGTAATGTCCTTATTATATGAAGCCGCATGCGCGGTACTCATCAAAAGTACTGCACTGCTCAGCAGAGTAAGTGATAATTTTTTCATGGTGTTCACCTTTTCATTAGCCCCGCTATGGGGCGACTGTTTGCTGTTTGATAAGTACAGCATAGCGGCAGTGGATTAACCGCAATGGCGGGGAAACATGAACAACAGCCTGTTGTTTCATTAAATAAAGATGAATAGTGCGACAATTTGTCGCAGCGACGACATTAACCTTAAGCGTTACACTAGTCTTATTCAGACATGACATTACCCCATTAATGGTTTAGTCTTTTCTGACATTTGCAAACGGCTGCCTGGCAGCCGTCTTTTTTATGTGGTGTTATGGCCCAAAAACTTATTATTTCAACTGAATTGTCACCACAGCACCAGCTTCGACACTTCGCCAACTTCCGCTGGGGACTTATCGCGTTCACCAGTATAGCCGCTATTGCAGGGTGGCTGCTGGACTACCAGGTTAGTTCCTGGCCGCTTATCGGGCTAATTTTATTAACCCATATTTCTACTAACCTTATCCCTATACTATTTGCCGGCTCAGAGAAACAGCTGGTACACATTTATACCATTAGCTGTTGTCTTGATATCTTACTATTGGGTTGCTTACTGCTGTTAAGTGGTGGCGTCAGCAATGGTCTGGTAGCACTACTGCTTTTGCCAGTTGCCGTAGCAGCGGTAATGTTACCGGGCAAAGTTAGCTACCTTATTGCTTTGCTTGCCATCATGGCATACAGCCTGCTTTTGTTGATTGGCGATTTAACTATTCCAGACTTAGACCTGCTACTGCAGCAGGCTCAACATGCACAGCATAATGGCCACATGCACCATTTAAGCAGCGAAGCAGGCAAAGCGTTTAACCAGCATATGCTGCAAATGTGGTGGGCTTTTACCTTGTCGGCATTGCTTATTAGTTGGTTTGTTAACAGCCAGGCCAACTTAATCCGCTTAAAGTCGCAGCAAATTAGTGCGCTGCAACAGCAACAAGTCCGGCATGAACATATGCTGGCACTGGCAACCTTTGCGGCCAACGCCGCCCATGACTTGGCTAGCCCCATTCAGACCATGAGTTTACTGGTTGCTGAAATTTCCGCCGACAACGACAACCCGGCATTAAACGATTTGTGCCAACAATTAAACCGTTGCCAGCAAATTGTGCGACAGTTAAGAGCCGATGCCGGCAGTTTACGCAACAACGAGCAACGTTTATCAGTGCTGGCGCTAACCGAACAGCAACTGCAACGCTGGTTAAATAGCCGGCCTGATATTGACTTAGTTATAAAGCGATCGTTACACGCCGCTGATTTTACGTTACCCGACAGCCAGGGCTTTGGCGCCGCATTAATTAATATATTAGACAACGCTGCAGACGCCAGTCTGGCCAACAACCGGGCAGAACTTAGCGTTAGTATTACACTGCAACTCAGTCACTTTTCTATTGGTATTCGTGATTTTGGTGAGGGTTTATCAGACAATCGATTAGCAGAACTGGGTGAAATGCCACAACAAAGCGAGCAGGGCTTGGGTATTGGTCAGTTTCTGGCTAATGTGTCAATTGAAAGGCTGGGCGGCAGTGTGTCCCGCAGTAGCTTAGATAACGGCACCTTAACCCTGATAGCTATTCCTCGCCCCAAGGCTGAGCAGACTTAATGCACTTGGTTATTGTTGATGATGACAAACCGTTACTAAGCGCTCTGTCTCGCCGTTTTAGTCAGCGGGGTTATAATGTAACGCTGTTTGCCGACGCCGTAAGCGCCGGACAATTAATTGCTGAGCGTGCAGATACCTATTTATTAGATTTACGCTTTGCCAGCCAGTCTGGGCTTAGCTTTATTACGCCGTTGCGCCAGGCACTGCCACAATGCCGCATTGTCATGCTTACCGGCTATGCCAGCATTGCCAATGCCGTTCAGGCGGTAAAACTGGGGGCGGACGACTACCTGACCAAACCGGTCGATTTACTGCAATTAGACCACGCAATTCGTGGTAATACTGCCATTGCCGTAAAAGGTCACGCAACAACTTACCCAACGCCACTGTCACCCGATCAGCTGGAATGGGAGCATATTCACCGGGTGCTGGCCGAACAGCAAGGCAATATCAGCCGAACTGCCGAGCTACTTGGCATGCATCGGCGCACCTTGCAGCGCAAACTAATAAAACGCCGGCCTTAGCGCATATTACTGATAAAATATGCTATTACTGCTCGGCCATTTGTTGTAAAAACTGCAACCGCTGCTGCTCTTCGGCACTAGCCTGCCAGGGCTCATCGGTTAACTGGCTAAGCGAAAAGTACTCCAGTAGATATTCGCTTTGTTCGCTGTCGCCATAACGGGTTAACTCACCCGGCACTGCAGAGCGTTTTTCCAATATAAAACTACTGAGAATAAAAGGCCCTTCTTGTTGGCGAAGTACGCCTTTGTAAGCACGAAGCATGAGCTTGCCCTCGCCCTCAGCCAGCTTTTCGGTTACGCTCAGGTGGGCTAACGGTTGGCGCGCTGCCGTGAACAAGTTCGCCCTAAGCCGGTAGTAACCGGCCTTTTTAACGTCAATGTGTACCGGAATAAGCATATCGCTGCCTGCGCCGCGGCTAGCGCCCACGCCGGTAATAGTGGCGACCGGATAACTGTAGACGATACCGGTTTTCAGGGTTTGCTGTTTGCCATTGCTACTAAAGCTAACACTCACTTGCAATGGGCCATCCCAATCCACTTCCGGGTTTAACTCAGCCTGCCAGTGTTGCCCTGCGTTTTGAGTCGCATCGCTTTGTAATGCTACGCTTAGCATGGTCTCGCTGCCAAGCAATTGGTTGTTTTGCTCGCTATGCAGTTGCACACTAACATCGTTAACCTGTAAACCGCTTACCTGCAAGCTTACCGTTACCGGCTCAGGATAACTGAAGCGATATTTATCTAACACAATTGCCGCGCTGGCACCGCCCGTCAGAGGCACCGACTGCACAATATAATGGTTTGGGTTAAGTAAATGGTTATCGTCAGCATAAAGCGGCCGGGCATAGGCCGGGTATTCCAGTTCAGCTGCATAAGCTGAGGCAATAAGTTTAAAACTGCGGCTAACCGGTTCAGGAAGGCGCTCAGTAACCGTAATGGTCGGCGCGGCAAGAGGTTTAAGCTTGGCAGGTGTGGCAGGCTTTGCCGCCACCGGTACTACTTGCGCCAACGGCGCGGGCGTTGCTGGCACTTTAGTTGCTGGCCACCCTAACCATAAGCCTGTTAGCAACGCTGACAGGCCAACTATTATCCACACGACTTTATGCATAACGGTTTAATTCGCTGCCTGATAAACCAGTGCCGACATACTGGTGTTATTTGAATCGCGCACCACCCGATAACGCGAACTAAAAACCCACCAGCCACGGCGTTCATCATAAGTACTAAACTGCAACCGATCACCATTCAAATAACTATTACTGCTACTGGCTGCGGTTACTTCGTCCTGCACTGTGTTTTCAATCAAGCCACCATGGCTATAACCTTCGCTCATCAGCATAGGGTAGTGGTAAGGCATAAAACTGGATGGGCCGTTCACCGAGGTTAACTTGCCGTCAAACGCCCACAGCAGCACATAGGTTAAAGCTTACGGCTAAGCCAAGGTGCAGCATCGCCCAGCATGCAAGCGCTAAGCAGCAACCACCTCGAAATTAAAAAACTAACAGTCGTTTAAAGTGATTACTCAAACTATTTTATTATTGCCGCTATAAAATAGGTTTTAGCGCGGCAATTAACGCAGTGCCATTAAACAAAAAACGCAGCCTGGGCTGCGTTTTTGTTGGTGAAAATACCTTACTGCTTTTGCATCTGCTGGTGGAACTTGGCCACGTCCGTTATTTTGGTTTGACCGGGTATATCGGCAAACGGCTGATCGCGGAATGTAGTGCCGCGCATTTGTACTGAAATACGTGGCGCCTTGGCGTTTAGCATGGTTTCGCTATAAAAGGCTTTTACATCGGCCAGCGTGACATTTTCTACAGCGCTAATCAGCTGCTGTTTACTGTCGAAGCTGAACTTTTCACGATACCAGTCACTAATTAGCGGGCTTACTTCGTCCTGCAGATTTTTCGGTGGCTCTTTTAACGTGACTAAGGTGCTGGCTTTTAACTGCGCAAACGCTTCTTCGCTTAAGCCATCCAGCGCTTTGGCATATTGTTGTTTAAACAAGTCGAAGCGTGCCTGTATTTCCGCCACACTTTTTACCGGCGTCTGAATATACATGGCAAAACCAACATAATCTTCCAGCTGCATGGCGGCGCCGCCTACCGCATAAGCTAATTGCTCTTCGGTACGCAGCTTGTCAAAGGCAATATTACTAAAGTGTCTACGTAGCACGGTAGCACGCGCCAACTGGGCATAAGATGGCTCTGGATGAATATGCACATCCACTAAAGCTACGTCGGCAACATCAATGTCTTGTTGCACTACCAAGGTTTGCCCGGCACTGGGTTTCCAAAACGCGCTCCGGCTGTAAGGTAGTTCTGTGCGCGGTGTTGGCAGCACTTGTTTTATCTCGGTCAGTAC
Source organism: Arsukibacterium sp. MJ3 (assembly GCF_000987765.1). Classification (GTDB taxonomy): domain Bacteria; phylum Pseudomonadota; class Gammaproteobacteria; order Enterobacterales; family Alteromonadaceae; genus Alishewanella. The sequence goes on along the minus strand of NZ_LAHP01000002.1, from coordinate 123,238 downwards.
CTGCGCTATGCTGGCTTTGTCATAGTTACCAAAGGCAAATAGCCGCAGCTGATTATTAGCCATGGTATTGCTAATAAAAGCCTGCAAATCAGCTGGTGTTAGCTGGTTTGCCGCGGCAATCAGTTGTGCCGTTTCATAGTTACCACTGCGCACTACACTGCTATAGGCGTTAAACGCCTGATAAAATGGGAACTGTTTGCCTTGATTTTCTAAACCGCGAATATAACGGTCTTTCGCTTGCGCAAAGCTTTGCTGATCGATACTGAGCATTAAACCGGCCAACGCTTGCTGTAACAGTTGTGGCTGCTTATCGGTGAAGCCGCCAATAGTCAGTGCCATACCGCTGCCTGGGGTTAAACGCAGCTGCATACCGGCGATAGCGGCCTCGGTTGCCAGGGCACTTTGTTGCAGGTTGTAGACATCTAGCCACAAGGCCAGTAGTACCTTGGCGTTAATATTTTGCTGTGGTGCATTGGTATTAAAGAAAATTTCTAATACACCCCGTGGCTGGCTGGCAAATTGCTGGCTAGGGTATAACCAGGCGCTAATACCGTCTTGCTGCAGCACAATTTCTGGTTTGTTCTGTGCCACCATCGGTTTCACATCAAAGTTTTGTGGTAATAAGCGATTCACCGCCGGTAGGGTTAATGCTAGCTGCGGGGTTTGCTGCCAGCGTTGCTGCTCTGCAGCGCTAATATCAACAATTTTATATTGGCCATCATAAAAATGCAGGCTGCTGTCATGCGGTTCTTGCTGGCTGATATACCACACCCGCAAATGTGCTGGTGTAAGTTGTTGCAGTACCTCATTAATAGCCTCAGCATCAAAACGCGAGTAGTAAAATGGTGCATTAATGGCATTACGGGCAGGTACTTTTTGCATGGCATCGGCCAGGTTAGACACATAACCAAATTCGTCGCCTTTTTCCAGAAAACGGAATTGGTTGTTCAGGCTGGTTTGAATTTCACTGAAATATTTACTGTCTACACCCTGCTGTTTAACCAGCGCAATGTATTGCATTAGCGTGGCGACAATACTCTCGCGATTTTGCATACCGGTATCGGTTAAATCAACGTCGATACTTAGCGAGCCATAGTTACCATACAAATCGGGTGAAGCACTGACATTAAGGTTAGAGATAAGCCCTAACTCTTTTAACTGCTGCGCTGGCGTGCCGGGCATTTCAGAGCCAAGCAAATAGGTAATAAACTCGTTTGGTTTTACCGCGAATTGGTCGCTGTTATTGCGAATGGTAAAATCTAACCGCAGCTGTTTTACATCTTCGTTCGGCAGATAATGAATACGTTTGCCACCAAGCTGGCTGAAGTCCAGCTCAGCGTTTACTTCAGGTTTAGCAATATTTTTATTTTCGATACTACTAAAATGCTTAATGGCCAGCAGTTCCATTTCAGCCAAAGGCAGGTTGCTTAACAGCGCCACTTTCATAATGTTGGCGGAGTAAAAGCGGTTATAAAATGCTACTGTTTCCGGGTGTAATTTACTGTCGGCTTTGTCACCCAAGGTTTCCAGATTACCAATTAAAAACCGGTTAGCCGGGTGGCTGCCCATCATGCTGCGCGATAGCTTGTATTGACCAAAAAAGTCCATTTCGCGGCGCATCGACCACTCTGCATTAACGGCGTTTTTTTCTTTATCAGTATATTCCGGATACAACTTCGGCGCTTTAAAAAAGTCAGAAAAACGGTCAAGCGCTTCGTCGTAGGCGCCATTGTTTACTTTAAACATGTAATTGGTAATGTCTAACCAGGTATAAGCATTTTGCGCACCGCCATTGGCGGTCATAAATTCGCTGTATCCTTTGGTATCAGGATAGCGTTCAGTGCCCAAAAACAGCATATGTTCCAGGTAATGTGCCATGCCCTGTTGGCTCATGGGATCTTGCAGCAAACCAACGCCGACGCTTAACGCCGCGGCAGATTTTTTCGCCTCGGGATCTGATACCAACATTACTTCTACTTTATTTGGCAAGGTCAATACTTTATAAGCGCGCTTATCATTGGGGCTAACCAGCACCTGCATTTGTTGCTGCATAGCTTGAGGATCTGACGACACGCTACGCTCGCCGGCACAACCGGTGAGTACCGCCAGTGTCATGGCACTTATAATCAATATTTTTTTCATGATACTCTCTATCGATAACGAATTTATTAACGCTATTTTAATGAAATGGCGAGCGGGCGACCAGCGCCACTACCAAAAGGAGTGTAATAAAATGTGTCTAGCCAAGTGCCGTATCAAGCAGCATCATCAGCACAAAGCCCAGCATCAGGCCATTGGTAGCAGCCAGCTCATGGCCTTGCCGATGCGATTCGGGGATCATTTCATGGCTTATCACAAACAACATGGCTCCGGCGGCCAGAGCCAGCCCCCAGGGTAATAACAAACTGGAGTCACCTAGTACCGCGGCGCCAATAACCGCCATTAGTGGTTCAGTTAAACCCGACAGTATTGCCATGCTAACCGCCAAAAGTCGGCTGTAACCCACGCTCAGCAGCGCCATGGCCACTACCAATCCTTCTGGAATATCCTGCACCGATATACCGACCGTCAGTGCCGTTGCAGCGGCAATATCACCACTGGCAAACGACGCGCCTATCGCCAACCCTTCCGGCATATTATGTAGCACTATGGCGAACACAAATAACCAGCTGCGGCGTAGCTTTAAACTCCGTAAACGGTCTTCTTCTTTAATAAAATGTTGATGCGGCACCAATCGTTCTATTAACAACATTAATGCCCCGCCAAGCAAAATGGCCAGTGCTACGCTGCCAGAACTGCGCCAGGGCGAAGCACCGCTGTCAATGAGTAACGCCAGCGCCGGTACAATTAACGAAAACATGCAAGCAGCCAGCATCACACCGGCGCCAAAGCCCAGCATAACATCATGCAGTTTTTGTGATAAACGCTGGAAAAATAACGCTGGTATGGCACCGGCGGCTGTTGCGCCGGCTGCAACCATGCCGGCGTAAAAGGCGTAACGTACATTTTGCTGCTGTTGCATCAGTAATATTAATTGCTGTACCGCATAACTGCTACCCAGTAGCACAATCAGTGCGCCTAACCATTGGCGGCCATTTAGTCGTGGTAGCTGCAACAACGTTCCTTTCATCTCTGCTCCTGTTGTTTCGGACTGAGCGCTGGCCTGTTCAGGCAGTTATTCTATTGGTTTTTGCCAGCACTTTTTGCCAGTACTACCAACGCAATACCGCCAGTAATGGCCAGCGCAGCCAGCCCTAAGCGCAGCGTTACCGGCTCTTGCAACAGTATTACACCACCCAGCGCCGCCAGCAAAGGCACGCTAAGTTGCACCGTAGCTGCCGTAGTCGATTTTAGCAGCGGTAAGGCGCTGTACCACATGGTATAGCCGATACCTGAGGTTACAGCACCCGATAGCAACGCAAGATAAACACCGTTGCGGTCTAATGCGGCCCGACTGATAAGCAGTGCACAAAGCAGTAAGGCCATTGGTATAGTAAGTATAAAGTTACCCGCGGTAACCTGTAGTGGATCACCCACACCTTTACCACGCAAAGAATAGACGCCCCAAGCCACACCGGCTAATAGCATAAGTAAAGCACTCCACAATGGCGGCGCAGATAACCCGGGTAACAACAAGCCTATCAGACCACTGCTTGCCAACATTAAACCCAGCCACTGGGTTTTCCCAAAGCGCTCGCCGTGCAACAGGCCATAGCCAATCATACTGGTTTGCACCGCGCCGAACAAAATAAGCGCACCAACACCGGTGTTTAACTGTATGTAAGCAAATGAAAAACCAGCGGCATAAACAAACAGCGCCAACGCAGATAGCCAATTACCGCTAGCCAAAAGGGTTCTCTGCTGCTTATCTCGGCGTAACAGCAGCAATAGCCAAAGCACCATCGCACCGGAAATCAGTCTGATCGCAGTAAAGCTGGCAGCATCTATTTGCGTGTGAGCTAGCGCGGCACGGCATAACAACGAGTTACCCGCAAAGGCAAAAAGCGCCAGCAGCGTTAACAATACAACACGGACATGGCGCATGAAAACCTTAACTTGATTTACTAATACTTAATTTACTAGCTGTTATTTTAGTGATCTATAGCCAACAAGTTCAGAATAAAGGCATACTCCTGAGCATGCTCTGCCAGCCGAGCAAAACGCCCTGACTTTCCGCCATGGCCAGCTTCCATATTGGTTTTAAATAATAATGGTTGCTTGTCTGTTTTATGGGTGCGTAATTTAGCCACCCATTTCGCCGGTTCAAAGTATTGCACTTGCGAGTCATATAAGCCGGTAGTGACCAACAATGCCGGATAAGCCTGTTTACTTAGCTGATCATAAGGCGAATAGGCCAGCATATAGTCGTAATAGGCTTTTTCTTTTGGGTTACCCCATTCATCAAACTCGTTAGTGGTAAGCGGAATAGTCTCGTCCAACATGGTGGTAACCACATCAACAAAAGGCACATGTGCTACTAAGGCCCGGTATTTTTCTGGTGCCATATTAGCTACTGCGCCCATCAATAAACCACCGGCACTGCCGCCCATACCGAATACTTTATCTTTGGCCACATAGTTATTGGCTACCAGGTAGTCAGTAACCGCAATATAGTCAGTAAAGGTATTCACTTTATTCAGCAGTTTACCCTGTTCATACCAATGCCGGCCCATTTCCTGACCACCGCGGATATGGGCAATCGCATAAACAAAACCACGGTCTACTAACGAAAACACGGTAGAGCGAAACGCCGGATCAGATGAGCTGCCATAAGAGCCGTAGGCGTATTGATACAGCGGGGCACTACCATCACGCTTAAAGCCCTTCCGATACAACAATGATACCGGCACTTTAACGCCATCGCTGGCCGTAGCCCATACCCGCTCTGTGGCATAGTTATTTTTATCAAAACCGCCCAATACCTCAGTTTGCTTTAGCAGCTGCTTTTCGCCGGTTTTCATATTTAAACGGTATACGCTGTTCGGCGTAGTTAGCGAGGTATAACTGTAACGCAACCATTCGGTTTTTTGCTCTGGGTTAACGTCAAAACCGGTCACGTAAGCCGCTTCTTCTGCAGCAATATAGAAGGCTTTATCGGGCGACTGCCAAGGCATTATCCGGATCCGACGTAAGCCGTCGCTGCGCTCATTAATAGCCAGGTAATTGTCGAACAGTTCAATGTCCTGAATAAATACCTTGTCGTTGTGCGCTACCAGCTCTTGCCAGTTATTGCGATCGCCAATGTTGTTAGCGGCAACGCTCATCAGACGAAAGTTAGGGGCATTCCAGTCGGTATTGATCACCCAGCGGCCGTTAATGTGGTTAGCACTGTATTTAAAATCACGTTGACGCGGCGCTAATGCCATAAAAGCACTTGCGGGTTTAGTAGCATCCTGTACCAGAATTTCATCAGATACTGTGCTACCAGCGTTAATCATCACATAGTTATCATCGCTGCTGTTGGCCACACTTAAGAAATAACTGTTATCTGCTTCCCGATACAGCGCCATTGCCTGCGCTGGCGAATTACCGAGCTTATGTTGCAATACCGTGGTGCTTAACAGGGTAACCGGATCATTCTGAATAACATATAACGTTTGGTTATCGGCTGCCCAGGCCACGCTGCCCGACAACCCACTAAGCTCATCGGGTAAATCGTTACCAGTACGTAAGTCACGAATTTTAAGGGTATACTGGCGCCGGCCACTGTTATCTTCTAAATACGCCAGCAAGTTTTGATCCGGGCTAACCTGCCAGTTCGCTACCTGATAAAAATCTTTGCCAGCGGCAAGGGTGTTAACGTCCAGCATTACTTGCTCGGTGCCGTCTTTTAGCGCTTTTCGGGCATAAATCGGGTATTCCTTGCCGGCTTCATAACGGCTGTAATAACTGTAATCGCCTTTACTATAAGGAACCGAGCTGTCGTCTTGCTTAATACGACCAATAATCTCACGGGTTAACTTATCAGTTAACGGCTGGTACTTACTGGCATAGGCAGTAAAGTAGTCGTTTTCTTGGTGTAAATAATCCAGCACTGTCGGCGAACTGCGACTGTCATCGCGTAACCAATAGTAGGGGTCTTGCCTATCGCCATGTGCTGAGCTCACCGTAAAAGGCTGTTGTATCGCAATGGGTGCCGGCTGCTCTGCCGCAGCAAGCCAAAAACTACTAACACAGCTGGCCGTCAGCAACAGCGACAGCACATTGTTATGAATAAACCTGTTTTTTTGCATAGCCGGAATCTTTTGCATAGATAAGAAATTTTCAATTAAAACGCGTAGCATTACGTTAACACGCCGCCGCCGCGGTTAGCTAAACCTGAAAACTTTAAAGTGTAAGCGAGTGTAATAAAAAGCCGGCCCTTAACAGGTGCCGGCGGGTAGTAGGCTATAACAAGATAGAAGTTGGCGCTACAGTTGCGATTGCAGGTAATTTGGCAAACCCAGCATGGTAATTAGCCGCAATTGCTGCTCCAGCCAATGGGCATGATCATTCTCGGTATCGTCTAGCAACTGCTGTAACATGTTACGCGTAACATAGTCTTGTTGTTGTTCACACAATGCCATGGTTTTTTTCAGTAGTTTGGCCACGGTGTATTCTACGTTTAAATCGTTTTGCAGCATGGCAGGCACGTCTTTACCCACCTGAATAGCGTCACGATTGGCCAGATCAGGGGTGCCTTCTAAAAAGATGATCCGCTCAATTAATTTAGACGCATGACCTTTTTCATCATCAAATTCATGGTCAATCCGCTCGAAAAGCTTGTGTAAGCCCCAATCGTGATACATACGAGAGTGAATAAAGTACTGATCCATTGCAGCTAATTCGTTTGCTAACAATGTGTTTAATGCCGCAATAACCTGTTGATTACCTTTCATAATTAATCACCTCCTAACTGAGCTTGCAAGTAATTCGCCAGGCTCATAACACTAATTTGATATTGCTGGGTTTCTAGCCAGTCTAAGTGCTCTTCTTCGTCTTCCAGCAGCTCAGTTAACATATCGCGGCTAACGTAATCTTGCTCGGTTTCACACAAGGCAATAGCATCCCGCAGTATTGGCAGTTGTTCGTGTTGAAAATCTTTATCGCATTGCAGCATTTCTTCAGTATCTTCACCAATGCGCAATTTACCCAGAGCCTGCAAATTGGGTAAGGCTTTCAGCATTAAAATCCGTTCAATTAATTGGTCTGCTTGTTTCATATCCTTAATCGACTTTTTATAGCAAGCGTCATTTAACGCTTTCAGGCCCCAGTTTTTATAAATTCGGGCGTGTAAAAAGTACTGATTAATTGAGGTGAGTTCGCTAGTAAGTACTTCATTTAACTTACTAAGCACCTTAGGGTTACCTTGCATAGAGCAGCTCCAATTGATTATAGCTATGAATATAGCTTAGGGCATGTAGTAATATTTAGCAAAAAAACATTTAAAATCATAATATTAGTATTAATACGTATTCGCATTTTCATCAAGCCAATGGCCAGATTATCCCATAAATCTGTTACCAGTCGCATCGCCGATCGCAGCAGCAGCCGTTATCAGTTACATTACAAGTAACTATAGCAACCAAGAGCGCTTTTTATGCTTCGTTTTATTAAAATTAGCGGTTTAGTCGCCGCCCTGCTAAGTGCCAGCTGGCAGCTGGCCGCCGAGCAAATTCAAATTGACGCCGATAACGTGGTCATCACTGAGCATCGTACTGACATAAACGGTAAACGGGTTAATTACAAGGCCCACACAGGTACCCAGCCGGTATGGGACAGCGAGGGTAACCCTACCGCCACGCTGTTTTACACCTATTACCAGCGCACCGATATAAAAGATACCGCTCGGCGACCATTGCTTATTTCATTTAACGGTGGCCCCGGCTCGGCGTCGGTATGGATGCATGTGGCTTATACCGGCCCAAAATCGCTAAACGTTGATGATGAAGGCTATCCCATTCAGCCATATGGCGTTAAAAGTAACCCGCACTCGGTATTAGATGTTGCCGATATTGTATTTGTAAACCCGGTTAATACCGGTTATTCGCGGGTACTACCAGACAAAGATGGCAAAATGCCCAGTAAAGAGCAGCAGCAAAAAATGTTTTTTGGCACCAACGCCGATGTTACCTACCTGGCCGAGTGGATTAATAGTTTTGTTAGCCGTTATGAGCGCTGGAGCTCACCCAAGTTTTTAATTGGTGAAAGCTACGGTACTACGCGGGTCGCTGGCCTGGCACTGGCATTGCAAAACCAGCAATGGATGTACTTAAATGGCGTGGTACTGGTGTCACCTACCGATATTGGCATAGAGCGCAATGGCCCGGTAAAAATGGCGAACCGCTTACCCTACTTTACTGCCACTGCCTGGTATCACAAGGCGCTGGCTACCGATTTACAGCAAAAAGATTTATACGACATATTGCCTGAAGTAGAAGCCTTTACCCTGAATCAGTATCTGCCGGCGCTGGCTAAAGGCAATATGATTAGCGATAACGAAAAACAAGCCATTGCCGAGCAGGTGAGCCGTTATTCTGGCATTAGCGTGCAAAATGTGCTGCGCAGCAACCTGGACATCAGCACCAATTACTTCTGGAAAGAACTGCTGCGCGACCGCGGCCTAACCGTTGGCCGGCTAGACTCACGCTATTTGGGCCTGGATAAAAACGACGTGGGCGACAAGCCAGATTACAACGCCGAACTGACGTCCTGGTTACACTCGTTCACGCCGGCCATTAACCATTACCTGCGCACTGAGCTAAACTATAAAACGGACATTAAATACAACATGTTTGGCCCGGTGCACCCATGGGACAGAAGCAACGACAATACCGGCGAAAACCTGCGTCAGGCCATGGCACAGAACCCCTACCTGCAGGTGCTAACCCAGTCTGGCTATTATGACGGCGCCACCAATTACTTTGATGCAAAATACAATATGTGGCAGTTGGACCCGAGCGGTAAAATGAAACACCGCATGAGCTTTAAGGGCTATCGCAGCGGCCATATGATGTATTTACGCGCCGAAGACTTGAAAAAGTCGAATGACGATTTACGCCAGTTTATTTTAAACGCCCTACCGAAAGAGGGTGAGCCGGCGAAATACTAAGTTATCGGCCTTTGGCCTTGAGAAGCACCAAAAAGGATCCCATGCTATAAGCTCAGCCACAAATAAAGGAGCCAGCAATGGCAACCCGAACTGAACACGATAGCATGGGCGAACTGCAGGTGCCTGCCAAGGCGCTATATCAGGCACAAACTCAGCGCGCCATTAATAATTTTAAGCTAAGCCCGCTTACCCTGCCGCGGGCTTTTATTCAGGCGATACTGCAAATTAAAAAAGCCGCTGCCGTCGCCAACAGCGAACTGGGCGTATTAGACACGGCCATTGCCAAAGCCATCATCGACGCTGCCGAACAACAACTGAACGATACTGATATGCAGCACTACCCTATTGATGTGTTTCAAACCGGCTCCGGCACCAGCAGCAATATGAATGTCAATGAGGTGCTGGCCACCCTGGCCAGTAAACAACTAGGCCAACCAGTTCACCCCAATGATCACGTTAATGCCGGCCAAAGCAGCAACGATGTTATGCCAACCGCCATTCAACTGAGTAGTGCTTTGGCCATCCACCACCAGTTAATACCGGCACTGCGACATATTCAGGCAGTATTGGTGCTTAAAAGTCAGCAAGTGGGTGATATTGTAAAAACCGGCCGCACCCATTTAATGGACGCTATGCCCGTGCGCTTTGACCAGGTATTAGGCGGTTGGCAAAGCCAGCTGGCCCATGCCGAGCAATTGTTGCAACAGCAACTACTCCGCCTGCAACAGTTAGCTCAGGGCGGCACCGCAGTAGGTACCGGCGTAAATACTCACCCGCAATTTGCCAGCCGTTTTGCCAGCCAACTCAGTAGTAATGTTGGGCTTGACCTAAGCGCCAGCAATGATTTTTTCTTTAATATTAGCTCTCAAGACTTAGCGGTGGCGTGCTCTGGTGCCTTAAAAACACTGGCAGTGGCGCTAATGAAAATAAGCAACGACTTGCGCTGGATGAATTCCGGGCCACTGGCTGGCCTGGCTGAAATTGAACTACCGGCACTACAACCTGGCTCATCCATTATGCCGGGCAAAGTAAACCCGGTGATCCCGGAAGCCGTCGCCATGTTGTGTGCACAGGTCATCGGTAATGACACCACGATTACCGTTGCCGGCCAGTCGGGTAACTTTGAGCTGAATGTTATGCTGCCGGTTATTGGTTATAACCTGTTGCAAAGCATTGAATTACTGAGCAACGGTTGTACCGAACTGGCCGATAAAGCCATTAGCGAATTTAAAGTTAATAAGCCCAATATTGCGCAGTCGCTGGATAAAAACCCTATTCTGGTTACCGCATTAAATCCAGTAATTGGCTATGAAAAGGCAGCCGAAATTGCCAAGCAGGCCTACAAAGAACAACGCCCCGTGCTGGAAGTTGCGTTAGAACAAACTGATTTAAGCAAAGAGAAACTACAAGAACTGCTTAACCCGGCCAGACTCACGCGTAACAGCTGACACGCTAAGGTGGTGACGGCGCTTATAAACTAGACGCTGCATTGGCTTATTCTTTAGCCTTCCACACACGCTCGCGTAATAACTCACGATATGGACCAGACGCTGAATCATCATTAAACCATAGCCCAAGTACTCTTAAAAACTCTGGGTCTTGGCGAATCTCGGGTAGCACACGGTTGATTTGTTGCACTACTGCTCTTCCCCATTCGGTATTGGTACAGCCAATAGCACCTAAAACATGCTGACCTTGCGTTTCTGCAATGTCCAAAAATACCAAATTGGTAGCGTCATTTTCGGCTACATCAAAATTGTGCAGAATTTGGTAATCAAGGGTGAAATCAATTCGCTCCATTTTAATCATAGATAAAATGGCTACCGTAGCATTCTCACCTGTGTGCGCTACCCGGGTAATATCACTTTGCACCGCTTTATCTAAGATACTTTGTACCGCGGGATAATGCCGGCCATCGGGATAGCCGAAACGAAAACTCCGGTCGGTAATTAAACTTGCAAGGCGAACCGGATTACCATGCCGCGCTTGCATTGCCAACGATTTTTCTTTGGTAGTAATAATGCCATGCGGATAATAAAAGTGGGTTGGATCGCTTTGAATCGTTTCGCCAGGTACTGGTCGATAAATCATGCATGGAAAGCATTGGTCTACTTCGCGTTGAAACTGCTGGCGTATTCGTGTTTGTGGTAGCACAAATCTGTTAGTTGACAGCTCAGGTAAGTGGGCATCGACTACATCGATAAGGACATCACAAATTCCCTGCCCGGAAAGCGGGCCAGTTAAGATATGAAATGGTGGCGCTGTGTTAATCACCCAATTAATTGAGCTAATGGCGTTTGGCTCACGATCTTGCGCTATGCTGGGCATTAAGCAGTTAAGTAGTACGCTGACCGTTAATACAAAATTTCTCTTAAGAGTCACTTTTCGTCCCTCGACTGCATATATGGCTGCAGAACGGCAGCCATATATGCAGTCTTATCAATAACAGCGACTGGAGTTGGTAGTAGCGTAAGAGCTTACCGAATTAACTTAGTATAGCTTGGTACGGTAGTTAATTCCTACTCAGTGCACCAGCAACCTTTAATTGGGCTGGGTTAGTGACTGCACTAACAGTGCTAGGTTGCTGCATGTGCTCTGTCATAAGTTTAACTTTGTCGGCAAAGGCAGTTTTGCTATCATCAGGCACCGGCCGGGCTAGCGGAATATTTGCTGTAATCGGATTAACTGGCCGGTTATTAATATGCAATTCGTAATGTAGATGTGGCCCGGTAGAGCGGCCGGTATTGCCAGATAATGCAATACGCTGGCCCCGGGTTATCCGTTGGCCACGTTTTACTAAAAAACGATCTAAGTGTAAATAGCGGGTTTTAATGCTACCAAAGTGCTGTATTTCGATGTATTTACCGGCAAAAGGATGATTTTCAATCCGGGTAACTACCCCGTCAGCCGGCGCCAATACCGGGGTGCCGGTTGGTGTTCGGAAATCAGTTCCGTTATGCGGTGATACCCGCTGTGTTATTGGATGCAACCGTCGCGGATTAAAAGCCGAGCTTACCTCGAACCGCCGCTGCAGTGGGTAGCGGGAAAACGCGCGCTCCAGACTGTCCCCTTTTTCATCATAAAACTGGCCATCGCTATGCAAAAAAGCGCTGAACGTCTGCCGTCGGTTTAAAATACGCACCCCTTCAATCCGGCTTAAACCGGTACTCGTCTCACCAACAAAATTATTGCTACGCATCACCTGTAATGCGGCTCCAGCTTGAATATCCCGTTGAAAATTCAGCCGCTCCCGGAACAGTTGGTTAATACTGGCGATATCAAAATCGGTCAGCCCGGCTTGTTTTGCCGACAGATAAAAACTACCATTGATCTCACCTTGCAATATAGTACTTTGCCAATGGCCATCGTCCAGTAATTCCTGATAGCTAAAGTCACCACTTTCATCTCGTAAATACACTATTCGCTTACCGGCATGAATATATAACTCCATGCTATGCAGTTGCAGTTGCTCATCTAACTGCAACGTCAGCCGATTTCCCGGCTGTAAAACATCTAACGCCAGCAACGACTCATCAGCCGCCATAATGCGTTGTACCACACTGTAACCAAAACCAAACTGCTGAAAAATCCGGCTTAAGCTATCACCCGAGGTAATAGCATAAGTTTTCAGGTAGGGGTTTTCAACAGGCTCTGGCTGCAGCCATTGCTGCCAGCGGGTCAGCCAGCCATCTTCAATAAGCAGGTAGTTTTGCCGGTGGCTTAGCATCACCCCTTCAGCAAACAACAATGATGATAAATTTAAATTCGTGCTGCGCGGCTGCGGCCAGACAAGCAGTATTGCTAATAGCGAGAAACACAACACAATCATGCGCTGATGAATTGGCGGTAGTTGTTGCCGTAATTGCTGATAATAATTCAATATCATTTACTACACTTGTACTTTAGAGCTGACCGAGCCAGCAAGATAAAAAAGCCATTATGGCAAAACTTCACTAAGAATACACATTAAGTATACCGTCACGCACTTTATTGCGCATTTCGCAGGAATTGTATTAACACCGGTATTTATCGCAGTGTACAGGGTAGCAGGCGCGACCGATATAAACCGGCTAATATTGCTGCTATAGTAATTGCCAGCTTATTGACAACATTAAAGGTTTTCGATGAAACATTTTAAATTCACTCTGCTGGCCAGCCTGCTTACGTCAGGTTTATTGGCAAGCACAGCAGCTACCGCCGAACCGGTATTGCTGCATAATATTAAAGGCTATGGCTTTAACGCTGAACGCGAGCTGGTCGCATTTTCGGTGTTGGCGTTTGATAATGCCAATGGCAAAGTACTGGCCCGCGGTGACAAAGCATTGCTGGCGCAATACCCTGATGCGCGACGGCTGGACGGTGCAGCTAAAACCCTGTTACCTGGTCTGATTGACGGCCATGGCCATATGCTGAGCTTAGGGGAGTATTTAAATCAGGCCGACTTGCGCGGTATAAACAGCGAACAAGCATCGGTTGCCGAAGTAGCCCGTTTTGCGGCTAGCCAGCCGCAAGCGGCGTGGGTTATTGGCCGCGGCTGGAACCAGGTATTGTGGGATAATAAGGCTTTTCCCAGCAAAAACTTGCTGGACGAAGCCGTTGCCAACCGGCCAGTTTGGCTGGTGCGGGTAGACGCGCATGCCGGCTGGGCTAACAGTAAAGCGCTGGCTGCAGCGGGGATCAGTAAAGAAACGCTTGACCCGCCGGGTGGTGAAATTATCCGTGACGCGCAAGGCAACCCAACCGGGGTGTTAATTGACAACGCGATGCAGCTAGTACAGCGCCGCATTCCAGCCCCCAGCCCTGACGATAAATTGGCGGCTCTGCAGCTCGCCTTTACGCACTTGTTAGCACTGGGCATTACCAGTATGCATGATGCCGGGGTAGACACCGCACTGGCCGATATTTACCAGCAACTGGCCGATAATAATCAGTTACCGCTGCGGCTGTATGCCATGTTATCGGCCAAGGATCCTGAACTGGGCCGTTGGCTGCAGCAAGGTATTGTTAACGATCCAGAAGATTGGCTAGATATTCGCTCAGTGAAAATATACGGTGATGGCGCGCTTGGTAGCCGCGGTGCTGCCTTACTGGCCGATTACAGTGATCAGCCAGGCCAGACCGGTTTACTGGTTACCCAACCAGATGCGCTGAGCCAAATAATGAAATTAACTATCGATGCTGGTTTTCAGGCTAATGTGCATGCCATCGGCGACCGGGCTAACCGCTTGGTATTAGATCGCTTTGAACTATTGGCCAACAATGAGCAGCGCTTAGCCGGACGCCACCGCATTGAACATGCCCAAATAGTCGCGCCAAACGATATTCCTCGTTTTAAAACGCTGAATGTGTTGCCATCGATGCAGGCTGTACATGCTACTTCAGATAAAAACATGGCTGGCGATCGGCTGGGCGTGGCGCGCCTACGTGGTGCTTATGCCTGGCGCAGCTTTATTGACCAGGGCAGCATTATTGTGGGCGGTTCCGACTTTCCGGTAGAACTGGCCAATCCGTTTCATGGCCTGCATGCCTCTGTTACCCGGCAAGATCAGCAAAATCAACCATCCGGTGGCTGGTTACCTGAGCAGCGTTTAAGCTTAACAGAAGCCTTGCGCTCATTTACCGTTGACGCCGCCTATGGCGCTTTTCAGGAAGATACACTGGGCACGCTAGCACCGGGAAGCTGGGCCGATTTTATTCTGGTCGATCAGGATATTTTCAATGTCGACCCCAGCCAGTTATGGCAGGTTCAAACTGAGCAAACCTGGGTAAACGGCAAAAAAGTCTATACCCGGGCTGATTAAGTGAAGTATAAGCGACTTGGTCATCCCCAACAAACAACGGCGCCTGAGGCGCCGCTGTTTTGTTCTAACCTTTTACTTTTAAGCTGTTTATAACTGCTGGGACTCCACTGCTTCAGGTTCAGCTACAACAGGTTCACTAAAATCAGGGCTGCCAGCACGGGTTTGTTTATCTCGCAATTTGCCAATTATAGAGCCAAGCTTACGCTGCAATTTATCGGCTGCACCTGATACCGCCTGCCCCACCGTGGCGGCATGTTCCGTTACAGTTACCGGATCTACTCCTTCCAGCCTGGCTTCAAGCAAACAACGCTTGTCATTCCCATCATGCTTGGTACTACCATTTTCATCGCTTAAATGCACTTCAACCCGGGTAATATGGTCGGCAAAACGGCTTAACTTACTTTGCAGCGCAGTAGTAACAAACTCTGCCAGCCGCTCGTCAGCCTGAATATTACGGTCACTGTTAATTTGAATTTGCATATGGTACTCCTGTTTTTCAACCCTTTAGCGGGATCTGTTGTGCTTATTGACCCCACAAACGCCTAAATGTTTCCGCCTGCTGTAACTTATTTGGTGACGATGCACTACACAGTCAAGGGCACCCCGGTAATTTGTTGTGGATAAAATCAGACAGCACGACAAAGTCTGGTTAAAATAGTCCTATTATTCATCAACTATTGCCAGCCGTATGATTAGTACTAAATGGACTAAGCTTATTAAATCGCTGCACCTGAAAAAATATCGCAAGTTCGAACAGCAATTTTTTGTTGAGGGCGAAAAAGCGGTATTAGAAGTACTGGCGTCTGGCTGGAATATACCGGCCCTGTTTGCCACCGATAACTTTTTGCAGCAGCAGCAGGCGGCGCTACAAGCGGCCGAACACTCCGTGCAACTGGTACAAGCCTGTAGTGCTACTGAACTGGTTAAAGTGGGCACCTTTAGTAGCAATGATGCCGCGCTGGCCGTGGTTGAAATGCCGCAATGGCCACTGTTTAGCAGCAACAGCTGCCAGTGGACTCTAGTGCTGGATAATATTAATGACCCAGGTAATTTGGGCAGTATTATTCGCATTGCCGACTGGTATGGTATTACCCATATTCTCTGCTCACCCGATACTGCCGATTGCTTTAACCCCAAGGTAATTGCAGCCGCTAAAGGCTCGTTCTTGCGGGTACAGTTACATTATTTGCCATTAGCAGAGCTATTAACCACTACCCGTGCGCCAGTGTATGGTGCCTATCTTGGCGGCGACAATGTGCATCAACTGAAACTGGCTAAGGCCGGCGGCTATATCGTGCTGGGGAATGAAGCCAATGGTATCAGCGCAGCAGTGGGCCAGCATATTAACCATAAAATTACCATCCCGGCCTTTGGTGGCGCAGAATCGCTCAATGTTGGCATGGCCGCCGCGATAATTTGCGATAATTTACTCAGGCTTAGCCAATAGTGGCTGCAACTAAATTGCTGTAGTAACTTATTGCCCGGTGTTTAAGCATTAACAGTGCGGCTGCTTTGGGCTACACTTGGCGCCATTATATTTTTAATTTAGCGGTAACTGCGTATGTCATTCCCAACAATAGCCAACTATGTTGGCAACACGCCTTTAGTGCGCTTGCAGCGAATGGCGAGCCATACCAACAGCGTAGTGCTGTGTAAGCTGGAAGGGAATAATCCGGCAGGCTCAGTAAAAGACCGGCCAGCACTTAACATGATAGTGCAGGCTGAACAACGTGGCGACATTAAACCGGGCGATCGGATTATTGAAGCCACCAGTGGTAATACCGGCATTGCTTTAGCCATGGCCGCGGCCATTAAAGGCTATGCCATGACACTGATTATGCCTGCCAATGCTACCGAAGAGCGCAAGGCCAGTATGCGTGCCTATGGCGCCGAACTGATTGAGGTAAGCAAAGAGCAAGGTATGGAAGGTGCACGTGATTTGGCCTTAAAAATGCAAACTGCCGGCCAGGGTATCGTGTTAGATCAGTTTAATAACGTTGATAATCCGGCGGCACATTACGCCAGTACCGGGCCGGAACTGTGGCAGCAAACCAACGGTAAAATCAGCCATTTTATCTCCAGCATGGGCACCACAGGTACCATTATGGGGGTATCACGTTATTTGAAAGAGCAAAATCCAGCTATCCAAATTATTGGCCTGCAACCGGCAGAAGGTGCCAGCATTCCAGGGATCCGGCGCTGGCCTGAAGCTTATTTACCCGGCTTCTTTGAAAAAGACCGGGTTGATCAGATCATCGACATTAGCCAGCAACAAGCAATCGATGCTATGCGGCAACTGGCAAAAGAAGAAGGTATCTTTGCCGGGGTAAGTTCCGGCGGTTCCGTGCATGCCGCCATAACACTGGCAGAGCAGCTGGATGATGCCGTTATTGTTGCTATTGTTTGTGACCGTGGTGACCGCTACTTATCAGCAGGGTTATTCTAAAAGCTGATTCAAGTAATTATTCACCACCCCCCTAATTTGGTGATATTGGCGATCTTTGCTATCCTGTAAGCTATTGCGTAAATTATAAATCCGCTAATTATTAAGGTTCGCTTATGAAAAGCCACTGCAGAATCGCCTTGATTGCTGCTGCTGGGTGTCTCGCTTTACCAGCAAGCTATGCCGCAACACCGTCTAACACCTCATCTGATACTTCTGAAATAAAACAGCAGCTTAGTCAATTAAAAGCACAAATTTCTGCACTAGAGACGCGTTTAGCGCAGCAAGAACAAGAACAAGCCGAACTAACGGCACAACAGGCTCAGTTAAGCACCATACGAGCTGCCGAGCAGGTAGAAAATGCCAGTAAAGACGGCATTACTGTTGGCGGTGCTATTCGAACCAACTACAGCCATACCTCTTACAGTGATGGCAATAAAAACCGCGGCGGCGATTTCGATTTTGATATTTTCCGGCTTAATTTACATGGCAGCATCGGCGATGTATTACTTAATGCTGAAATTCGCTTTTTTGATTATATGACCGCGGTTAAATACGCTTACGTTGGCTATCAGTTTAGCGAAGACTGGCAAGTACAAGCCGGCATTACTCAGGTGCCGTTTGGGAACTGGCCTTACAACTCTCATAATTACTTTTTTAGTACCAATTATTATCTGGGACTGGAAGATGATTACGACCTGGGTATTTTATTTAAACGCCAGCTCAGTGATAACTGGCAACTCGACTTAGCTTTTTTTAAAAATGACGAACTTGGTGGTGTCGATGGTTACGTAGGAAGCCGGGCTGATCGTTATTCCTATGATATTGTTGGCGCACGGCTTGATGGCGACGGCGTTTTTGACGATCCGGCGCAACCCTTGGGCGAATATAATACCTTTAGTGGCCGCTTTGGCTATCATCTTACGCAAGGCGAGCTGAAAACCGAACTGGGTATCTCGGCACTGGCCGGTAGCCTGCATAATGGCCAGACCAAGGCCGGTAACTACAACGCCTGGGCGCTACACAGCAATAGTTATTTCCATAATTGGAATCTGCAACTGCAATACAGTGAGTATCAGTATGATATTGATGGCGTAGAACGGATGGCTGTTGGCGCCTATGCGTTCTATGACTCTATTGCCGCCCAAGCAACCTCGGCTACGGTTAACCTTGCTTACAGCCTGCCAGTCGAATGGGGCCCGGTTACTGGCTTGCAGTTTTATAACAACTACGGACTGGTGTACGACAAGTCAGACAACAGCCGCGATACCATGATGAATGTGACCGGCGTTTCGGTTGCTGCCGGCGGTTTTTTTACTTATTTTGATCTGGTGCACGCTAAAAACCAACCCTTTGTTGGCGGCAGTGCCAGTGGTGACAGCACTGAAACCGAGCGTCGCTTTAATATTAATATTGGCTATTACTTTTAACGGCATTAGCGCCTTTTAAGGCCAATATCAGTGCTCTGCTGCCGGGCACATTAACCTGAAGGATATAATAATGACAACTGAAAAGGATCCGATGATCCCGGATGGCAAAGTTAATCCCATCGATACCGATTACCAGATAGGGCAGGATAACATCGTAATTAAGGTTGGCCCCTTTGGTCTGGATATTCATAACCGGGTGTTTGTTATTTCTGGCCTGGCCATCATCGTCTTTGTGCTGCTAACGCTTATTTTTCGTGAACAGGCCGCACCGCTGTTCGGTGACATGCGCGGCTGGCTTACCAGCAATCTTGACTGGTTTTTTATCAGTGCGGCCAACATTTTTGTTTTATTATGTTTAGTGTTAATTGTGTCACCGCTGGGTAAAGTTCGGCTGGGTGGCACAGAAGCGACGCCCGACTTTAGTTATATTGGCTGGTTTTCGATGCTTTTTGCTGCGGGTATGGGCATTGGCCTGATGTTTTACGGCGTATCGGAACCGCTGTCACATTTTAACAGTGCCTTTGCCGGTACCACTGTGGTAGATGGTGTGCGCACCGACTGGGCGCCTTTAGCGGGTGCTGCTGGCGATGCACTGGCGGCTGAGCGGCTGGGTATGGCAGCCACTATTTATCACTGGGCGCTACATCCTTGGGCAATTTATGCCATTTTGGCGCTGGGTTTAGCGCTGTTTTCCTTTAATAAAGGCCTGCCATTAACCATTCGTTCGGTATTTTATCCGCTACTCGGTGAGCGGATATGGGGTTGGCCCGGGCATATTATTGATATTCTGGCGGTGCTCGCCACCCTATTCGGCCTGGCGACCTCGCTTGGCTTGGGCGCATCGCAAGCCAGCGCCGGTTTACATTATCTGTTTAACTGGCCAGAAGGGGTAACTACCCAGATATTACTGGTGATCGGCATTACTATGATTGCCCTGTTGTCGGTTCTGGCTGGCCTGGAAGCCGGCGTAAAACGGCTATCAGAAATTAACATGACCCTGGCCGCTGTGTTGCTACTTTTTGTGATTATTGTTGGCCCCACTGTGGCCATTTTAACCGGTTTTTTTGCTAATTTAGGCGCGTATTTTCAGCATTTACCGGCGTTAGCCAACCCCTTTGGCCGGGAAGACGCAAACTTTTCCCAAGGCTGGACCGCCTTTTACTGGGCCTGGTGGATCAGCTGGTCGCCTTTTGTCGGTATGTTTATCGCCCGGGTGTCGCGCGGCCGTACGGTGCGGGAGTTTTTAATTTCAGTATTACTTATTCCATCGCTGGCCTGTGTATTGTGGATGACCGTATTTGGCGGTACCGCTATTAGTCAGGTGGTGCAAGATGGCTACATGGCAGCGGCAGAAGCCGCCTTACCGTTACAATTATTTACTATGCTTGACGCCTTACCACTGGCCGGTATTACCTCGTTTCTGGCAATTATTCTGGTAGTGGTGTTCTTTGTTACCTCGTCTGACTCTGGCTCATTAGTGATTGATACCATTGCCGCGGGGGGTAAAGTTAATGCGCCCACACCGCAGCGGGTATTCTGGTGCACCTTCGAAGGCTTAGTCGCTATAGCACTCATTTTGGGCGGTGGCTTAGTGGCATTGCAGGCAATGGCGGTATCAACTGGCTTCCCCTTTACCATAGTATTGTTAGCTTCTTGCGTGGCCGTGGTAAAAGGGCTGATGTCTGAACCTCGTGGCACGTAGCCGGACCCGTCAATGGAAATAGAGCAAATTGAAATACTGGCATTCTTGCAGCGGCATTCACCGTTTCAGGAACTGCCAGCTGAGCAACTGCATCAGGTAGCACTGAGTATTGATATTGGTTACTTTAAAGCCGGCACTACTATTTTACGCTTTAACGACCCGTTACATGCCTTGCACCTGATCCGTAGCGGCGCAGTAGAAACCTTTCGTCGTAATGGTGATTTGTACAACCGACTGAGTGAAGGCGGTATCTTTGGCGAGCAAGGCTTATTGCGTGGCGCTAAGGTACGTTTTCCGGCTACTGCACTGGAAGATACCCTGATTTACTTTATTCCGGGGGAAGTATTTCAGCAGCTGTTTGATGACAACGAGTTTTTTGCTGATTACGTTGAAGTCGGTGACAGTGAACGACGCAAAACAACCAAAGCCGCGCGCCAAGCTCAGTCTAATTTATTAAGTAGTACCGTCAGCTCTTTACTAAATCGCGAACCAGTTAGCATCGGTAGCAACGCCACTGTCTGGCAAGCGGCCGAGCTAATGACCGAACAAAATGTCTCATCGTTACTGATATTACACCACGCTAGCGAGCCTGCGCTTAACGGTACCCTGGCCGGTATTATTACCGACAAAGATATACGGGCACGGCTGGTTGCACCAGGCCTGAAATCAGAAACGCCGGTTATTGATATTATGTCGCCAGACCCGATAACTATTGACCAACAACAATATATTTTTGAAGCTATGACGTTGATGCTGCGTTACAACTTGCATCACTTACCGGTATTAAAACAGCGTCATCCCGTTGGGGTTATCGCTATTTCCGATATTATTCGCTACGAGTCACAACATAGCTTATTTGTTGTTAGCCGGATTTTTCGCCAACAAACGGTTGCTGAGTTGCAGGCACTCACAACTGATGTGCAAGCCTGTTTTGTGCGGATGGTAAACGAAGATGCCAACTCGCAAATGATTGGCAGTGCCATGGCGGCAATTGGCCGCAGTGTTAAACAACGCTTACTGGAACTGGCAGAGACGGCACTGGGACCACCACCGGTACCCTATTGTTTTTTGGCTTTAGGTTCGATGGCCCGCGATGAGCAGCTTATTCTAACGGATCAGGACAATGCGCTGATCTTAGATAACCGCTTTGAACCAGCCCTGCACGACAGCTACTTTCAGCAACTGGCGCAATTTGTTTCTGACGGACTAGCCGCCTGCGGTTACACTTATTGCACCGGCAAGATAATGGCGACTAATCCCGAATGGCGCCAGCCATTAACCGTATGGCAGCAGTATTTTAGAAGTTGGATAGAGCAGCCAACGGCAGAAAGGTTACTGCACAGCTCGATTTTTTTTGATATTGATGGTGTCTGGGGGCAAACCCAATGGGCTGAGCAACTGCAGCAACTGGTTAGCAGCACAGCCAGGCGCAAACCGCTGTTTTTAGCCAGCATGACCCGCAATGCGCTAAGCCGCACCCCGCCGCTGGGCTTTTTTAAAGACTTTGTAATGGAACAAGACGGCAAACATAATAATAGTTTAAACATAAAACGCCGCGGCACCGCGCCTTTTGTTGACTTGATACGTATTCACGCGTTGGCCATTGGATCTGAAGCCAGCAACTCGTTTAATCGCCTAAAAGATATTACCGATGCCGCCGTGCTGCCAAAAGGCCGCGCTGAAGACTTACGCGATGCCTTTGAAGTCATTGCCATGACCCGCATTCGTCATCAGGCCGCGGCACTGCAACAAGGGCTGGAACCGGACAATAATGTGCTGCCCGAGCAGCTATCCGAATTTGAGCGCAAACATTTAAAAGAAGCCTTTCAGGTGCTCAGTAATGCCCAGAAGTTCCTAAAGTTTCATTTTAAAGCCTGAGGTAAAACATGCTTTATCTGGGGCCGCAAAAAGCCAAAAAAACTGAAGATAACGCCATAAGTACAAACTGGCAGCAATACTATTTGCAGCAAGCGGCACAGCTGAAACAGCCGTTATTGCAACAGTTTTATGCTAAAGGCATGCTAGCAGGCCATACCCCGATCAGTCAGGTTCCGCTGGTGGCTATCGACTTTGAAACTACCGGTTTTAATCCCACCGATAATGGCATTGTCAGCATTGGTTTGGTGCCGTTTAATCTGCAATATATTGCTAGC
Source organism: Arsukibacterium sp. MJ3 (assembly GCF_000987765.1). Lineage (GTDB taxonomy): Bacteria > Pseudomonadota > Gammaproteobacteria > Enterobacterales > Alteromonadaceae > Alishewanella. The sequence goes on along the minus strand of NZ_LAHP01000002.1, from coordinate 100,618 downwards.
TCCAAAGCGCGGCAATGGCTGTTAAAACCACGCTTTCAGTTAAGCGACGCTTCTGTAACGGTACACCGGATAACCCACTCAGAAATTAGTAATGCGCCCGACCTAAACAGTATACTACCCGAACTGTTGGCGCTGCTCGCGGGTAAGGTAGCAGTGGTGCATTATCGACAAATAGAGCGGCCATTCTTTAATGCTGCTATTACAGCCCGTCTGGGTGAAGGAATGCTGTTTCCGTTAATAGACACCTTAGAACTGGAAGCCCGGCTGCACCGGGCTAAGCCACTAAACTGGTGGGATAAAGTACGACGACGCCAGCACGTGTCAATTCGGCTGGATGCCAGCCGTAATCGATATAACCTGCCGCCGTACCAGCCACACCACGCTGTAACCGACGCTATTGCCAGTGCGGAATTACTGCAAGCACAAATTGCCCACAGATTCAGCCCAGACACGCCAGTTAGCGAATTATGGTGTTAACTTAACTACCGATAACACCACCATCATCTTTCGTAACAATAACGGTAGCCGAGCGTGGCCGGCTGTTGCCGCCATCTGGCCAGTTACTGGTGAAGTTATTAGGCTTAGAGCGATCACCAGGGTGCTGAATATTCACAAACAGCGTTTTCATATCAGGTGTGGCACTAATGCCAGTGACTTCACAATCGGTCGGCCCCACCAGAAAACGTTTAATTTGGCGGGTAACCGGATCGGCTACTAACATTTGGTTATTGCCATAAGGCCCTTCACCTTGCTGACTACCGCTCATGTCGGTTTGGATCCACAATAAACCATTTTTATCAAACCACAGACCATCCGGGCTGGCCAGATGATTGTCAGTCGTCAGGGTTAAATCAGTATTTGGCGTGACAGTACCCACATCACCCGCTAACAGAAAAATATCCCAGTCGAAGGCAGTGGCACTTTGGTTCTGTCGCTCGTTCCAACGAATAATATGACCAGTAACATTACGGGCACGCGGATTAGCAGCATCAATTTGCTCTTCGGTGCGGCGGCTGTTATTGGTTAGGGTAAAATACACTTCACCGGTGTCGGGATGCACTGCGCCCCACTCTGCACGATCCATCTTGGTCGCACCCAAGGCATCAGCCGCTAACCGGGTATTTAGCAATACATCTGCCTGATCCTCAAAGGTAACGCCTGCTGCAGCCACTTTGGCCGCAAAGTCAGTATTGTTGATATCTAATGGTAACCAGTCGCCGCTGCCATCATCATTAAAGCGAGCAACGTATAAGATGCCATCGTTTAACAGGTGGCCGCCGGCAGTGGTTTTAAAGTAAGGCGCACTTGAGACAAATTTATAAATATATTCAAAGCGCGAATCGTCACCAGAGTACAACACCAGTGGTTGGCCTTCTTCCAGTTTGCCAAAAATAATACCTTCGTGGCCAAAGCGGCCCAAGGCAGTGCGCTTTTGTGGCACGCTGTCGGGGTTAAATGGGTCAATCTCGACTATCCAGCCAAAGGTATTGGGTTCATTTCGGTAGTCAGCGCTGGCATCGGCGCCCACGGTGCTGGCATTAAAGCGCTGGTACTGATCAGCTGCGGGTGTAGCCGTTTCCCATAAGTACCGACCATTATTGCTGGATACGCCATAACGGCTGTGCTCCCGCGGTTGTGCGGCGTCGGTATTAACAAAATAACCGGCCCAATTTTCCTCACAGGTTAAGTAGGTGCCCCAGGGGGTAAAACCATTACCACAGTTATTTAAGGTACCCCGGGTGCGGCTGCCATCAGGGCTATATTTAGTCACTACTTTGGCACTGCCGCGCACCGGACCAGCCAATTCCATTGGCGTGGCACCGGTAATACGCCGATTAAACGGACTATTGTTTACCAGCGCCCAGCTACCATCGGCTTGCTGCTGAATATGCGCAACGGATACACCGTGTGCCGCTATCTCTTTACGTGCTTCATCGGCAATACGCGGTACGGTAGTAATACCATTGGTATGCACCAGATTATTGTCGATATACTCGTGATTAAAAACCAGCAAGCCTTCGGTTGAGCTCTCGCCACTGCTGCGGGCATCAATTGGGAAAAAATGCATGCCATCATGGTGCATGCCAACCTGCTGCTCTTGTTCGCCACCGCTATTACTGGCATCAGCTAAAAAAGCCGGATAACTGCCGGTTAATGGCGTACCCCAGGGTAAAAAAGCGCGAGCAGTATAGCCTGCGGGCACCACAATACCATCGGTGCGGCCGGTAGCTACCGCCGCAAAACCCAGCAGCGGCGCAGTGCCTGCAACGGGTGGCGGGATAAGGGCAGCTAGCTCACCGTCATCACTGCTGCTACAACCCACCAGTGAACCGCCAATAAAAGCTACAACAGCAGCACCAACGCTACCCTTTAAGAAATTACGTCGCGCCATGCGGCTATCGACAATAGCGGCAAAAGTAGGGTTAAGTGAAAAGTTGGTTTGTGGGTCCAAACCCGAGTTATCGATGCTAACGTGGTTATTTTTGTCTGACATTTTTCTACTCCACAAAAAGGCGAATAATTAGGCCCTGTCATTACAGCGTGGTTTGATGTCAGTTTAGTTACAATAAAATAGCATTTTTATGATAATTATCGCGTGTTTAAGTAAGCTTACGCCGCGTGTGCCACTGGCGAAACAACGGTTGCCTCTGATATAGTTCCGCAACAGCATTAATGTCAAACTAACGAAACTACAGGGAACCAAGCTTATGCAATGGCAAGTACAAACCTTTGCCGAACTGGACACATTGACCTTATATTCGTTATTACAGTTAAGGGTAGACGTGTTTGTAGTAGAGCAAAATTGCCCCTATCCAGAGCTTGATGATAAGGATCTGCATCCGCAAACCCGTCACGTTATCCTTAAAAAAGGTGACAAAGTTATTGCCTATTCAAGGGTACTGGCACCCGGCGTTAGCTTTGAAGGTTTTCCGGGTATTGGCCGGGTTTGTGTATCACAAACAGCCCGCAGGCTAGGCCTTGGCCGGGTGTTAATGGACAGAACGCTGGATGTCACTGAACAATACTGGCCAAAAAGTGACATACACATCTCTGCCCAGTGCTATTTACAGCAGTTTTATCAGGAATCAGGCTTTAAAAGCGCCAGTGAGCCTTATCTGGAAGACGATATTCCGCATTTAAAAATGATTAAACCGGTTAGCCAAAACCGTTAACCGGCATTAGCGGTAACACCTCAGACAAATACAATAATGATATTGATTCGCATTTACATCCGTGTTCTAATTACGCCGTTGCAATTTGCCTAATTTTAAACGGAGTTGTTATGCGCAGTACCTTATTACAGCAGAATACATTATCACCGGTGGCGCTGGCTGTCGCGCTGGCTTGCCTATCACTTAATGCCGTTGCTCAGCAACCCAGCACCACCGCAAACGCTAGCGAAACGCAAAAAAGTATTATGCCGGCACTGGAAGTTATCCGGGTAGTTGGCTCTGCTACACCCGTGTTATTGGAACAAACCGGCACCGTTGTGCTGATTAACCGTAAACAAATTGAACAAATTCAGCCGTTGTCTACCGAAGATATCCTACGCCGTATTCCGGGTGTTAATATTAAAAGTGAAGAAGAAACCGCCATAGTTGCCAACGTTGGTATTCGCGGCTTATCGGCCAGCGAGTCAAAATCGCTGATGCTGGAAGACGGGGTACCGGTTGCGCCGGGTTTATTTGTCGGCAACGACCGTTACTTTAACCCACGCATACAGCGCGTTGAACAAATTGAAGTATTAAAAGGCTCTGCCTCATTACGTTACGGCCCGTCTACCATTGGCGGCGTGGTGAATTACCAGACCAAAACCCCGGATGACGGTGTTACTGTTACCGGCCGGGCTGGCTCGTTTAATTTGCAGGAAGTTAGTGTTGAAGCCGGTGGCAAAAGTGCCTCAGGCGATGCCTTTGCCGGCATTGTAGCCACCCATGCCAGCAGTGATGGTTTTATGGATAAAGACTATAAGATGACCGATGTGATGGCCAAGGCCGGGGTTATTTTTAGTAACAACCAGAAACTGGGTCTTAAAATATCGCGCTATGAAAACGATGCCAATATTTCCTATCGCGGCTTACTTCTGGCAGATTATCAAGCCGGTGCCAACTATAACCCGGCACCCGATGATTACTTTTTAACCGACCGTACTGCTTTTGATATTAACCACGAGTGGACACTTTCAAATCAGGCTACCCTGAAAACGCTGCTGTACTGGAGCGAAATGAGCCGCGATTATTGGCGTTACAATGTTGATACAGCCGCATCAACTAATGCCGGGCGTTGGGTCTATACCGATGCATTAACCGGTAATAACCGCTCGTTTGACCGGGTAGGCATTGAGACCCGCTTAACAGTAGACCACAACCTGCTGGGCCTTTTGGCTAACAGTGAATTTGGCCTGCGATTTATGCAAGAAGAAGCCAACGATACCCGCATTCGGGCAGTGCGCAGTAGTGATCGTACCGGGTTAAATGACCGGCACCGGATAGATTCTGCCGACAGTGTAGCCGCTTATGCCCAAAGCCGGCTTGAGCTGAATGACCGCTTTGCTATAACGCCGGGCTTACGGGTTGAATCCTATGAGCAAACACGCCTGGTGCTCTCAAATGGCAATGCGACAGCTAAAACCAGCAATACCGAGTTTTTACCCGGAGTTGGCGCCACTTATAACCTGAGCGACTCTGCCCAGTTATACGGTGGCGTGTATCGTGCTTTCTCGCCAGCTTCAAATGGCGTGGCGCTGGACGGCCTGACCGATCAGCAACTGGATGGCGAGCGTTCCACTAATTTTGAGCTGGGCCTGCGCGGTAAACAGGGGCAGCTACGTTACGAAGTTGCTGCCTTTGTAATGGATTTTAGCAATCAGGTGGTAACTGGTAACAGCGACCCGAATTTATCGCAATCTAACGCTGGTGCTACCGAGCATAGCGGCATGGAATTTATGCTGGGTTATCAGCTAGCTGGCGGTTTTAGTATCGACAGCAATGCTACCTGGGTGCCAACCTCAGAGTTTAAAAGTGGCGATAACCAAGGCAACCGCTTGCCTTACGCGCCGAAAATTATTGCTAACCTAGCGCTGAACTACCAGCTGGAGCAATTAAGCGCCGCATTAAGCGCGCACCACCGCGGTGAGCAATATGGCAATGGCGACAACACCGTAGCTATTCCGACCAATGCGGCCGGCGGTATCTGGGGTGGTTTGCTGCCCTCCTACACCGTGCTGGATTTAACCGCACAATATAACCTAGCCGACAATGTCCGCCTATTTGCTGCGGTGAAAAACCTGACCGACAAACGCTATATCACCGGCTTACGCCAGGGTATTTATGTCGGGCCAGAGCGCGCATTTGAGCTGGGCCTAAGCTACAGCTTTTAAGCTGACGGTTACCACAAAAAGCCTCTGCACTTCAGAGGCTTTTTTGTTAACTTTATGAGATGTATTAGATCGAGACACTCAGAAAAGTCTAACTACGTTCTCCACCTAATAGTGTTGTAAATTCGTAGAATACCCAGTAAGTTACGCCAGCCTGTAAAAACACAATCAATTTATACGCATAGTGATTGCTAATTTATAGTGGGCTAAGCGTTGCCTAAATTAACATCTAAAATTTGAAATAATTAACATTTAACTTTATTAAAAAGGCTAACAAATGAAGAAAACAATAACGTGCCTTCTCACAACAACATTATTAATCGGAGGCTGTTCTACAGTAACAATTCAACCCAAACAAGTTCCTAAAGATACGTCAGTTCCGTCTTACCAAAAAACCGAACATTTTTATCTCTGGGGTTTAGTCGGGGAAAAGCATGTGGATGTTAAGAATATCTGTGGCAGCAAATCCGTAAGACAAATGCAAACGCAGCAGACATTTATAAACGGGCTTGCAGCTTCAGTGACCCTGGGTATCTATGCACCCCACACAGTAAAAGTATGGTGTGATTAAAAAATTTGACGATCAAACTAAAATTAAGAGAATTTATATGAAAATTTGTATTTTTTTTATTGCACTTCTATCGTCTGGGTGTTCAACAATCCATTTTAAAAACGGTACAGATGTTGCGGTGAACAGTGAAACTGAAAAGTGGCATCACAACGTTGCTTTAGCATTATTTGAAGTATCAGAACCCGTTAACTTGCAACAAGAGTGTGCAGATAGGGACTGGTCAACCGTCACCACAGAACTCACTTTTTTAAACGGTTTAGCCAGTGGTGCAGTAAATCTTGTCGCCCCTATCTGGTATCCAAAAACAGTTAGCGTTTCATGCCAATAGCCGCGTAATCTTCCGCAACCTGTTAATTAACTTTGTGCCGGGCCATACAATTGCTCGGCGCGATTAAATAAGATCCAGCTGGTTAAAATATATTTATCGTTTGATACCGGCGTACAACCGCGGTGGGTGTGAGTAAAGTAAGCTGGTGCAATGACCATGCGGCCAGCGTTGGGTTGAATTGCTTTGTCCTGATAGTAAAATTCAGTTTGGCCTCCCTCGTCAACGTCATTTAAATAAAACATAAACAACAAGGTACGGTGCAAGGGCTCGTTTTGTGGCAACTGCGGATAAACCTCACAATGCCAATAGTTATAGTTACCCTTTCCCGCCTGATACTTTTGCGCCTGTATCGGCCCTAAGCGGTATAACGTGCGCATAAAGTCACTGGCTTTCGGCGCCCCAAACTCAGCATAATTCTCATGGGTAATAGGCAGTGGCTGGCCGGTTTCTGGGTGGCTTACCGTTAAGCCTACCGGCGCTATTAATGCAAAATGATACTTGGCAAAGTATTTGGCCGCATAATGGCTGGTAACATCAACAATCTGCTGTAAAGCAGCCTGATATTCCGGATGCTGGTTTAAATATAAGTCAGTACTGATTTTTTTACTGGTGTCTACTCCAGCCCCAGTGCGGCCAGGCACCAGATGCTTGCTAGTGTCAAAAAGTGTGATTAGCTGTTGGCAAAACGCCGGGCTTAACGCATTATCGTACACCTCAATAAAGTCTGTCATGAGTATCCTTGGTTATGTTTAGCGAAGTAATACAGCCCCGTTTTTCTGAAACCGATGCCCTAGGGCATATTAATAACACCGTATTTGCGGTGTGGTTTGAAGGGGCACGCACTGCTGTTTTCCGCATTTTTACCCCAGAACTTAACTTAACGCAATGGCCACTGATTATTGCCAAGGTAACTATCGACTACCATGCTCAAACGCAGTATGGCCAGCCGGTAGAAATTAAAACCTTTATTAGCCGTATTGGCGGCAGTTCGTTCGATGTGCTGCAACAAGCCTGGCAAAATGGTGTTAAATGCGCCACAGGCACTACCGTAATGGTGCAGTTTAGCTATCAGCAACAACAGGCTGTAGTATTAACGGCGCAACAAAAATTAGCATTGTCAGACCATTTGCCGCCATCGGCTGACCGATAACCAACCGCCGTTGGTCGAAACAGACTGGTAATTTGCTGCGCCAGCCGCTAGCGTGGCGTTAACAATAATTAAGGTAACGCATTATGAAATTTCGCTATTCGCTCCGTTTGCTCGCCAGCGCCACTTTGCTGGCAAGCTGTGCCAGTACCGCTTATGATCGGGTTACCGGCCACGATTTTGCCAGCCGGTCTGAAGTTATTGCCCAGCATGCCATGGCAGCCACCAGCCATCCGCTAGCCACCCAAATTGCCCTGGATGTGATGAAACAAGGTGGCAACGCCATTGATGCCGCTATTGCGGCCAATGCGGCGCTGGGTTTAATGGAGCCGACGGGTAATGGTATTGGTGGCGATTTATACGCCATTGTCTGGGACGCCAAAACAGCCAAACTGCATGGCTTAAACGGTTCAGGCCGCTCCCCCCTTAGTTTAAGCTATGACATGCTGGCCAACGAACTAAAAAAACTGGGCCGCACCGATTTACCCCCACATGGCATGTTGCCTATTAGTGTACCTGGTGCAGTAGATGGCTGGTTTGAGCTACATAATAAATTTGGCAAGTTGGATATGGCCACCATTTTACAACCGGCCATTAACTATGCCGAACAAGGTTTTCCGGTTACCGAACTTATTGCCTATTACTGGAACCGCTCAGTACCGCTGTTAAGCCCGCAACCTGGTGATTTTAAAGGCACCTTTACTATTGATGGTAAAGCGCCGGCCAAGGGCCAAATCTTTAAAAACCCGGGCTTAGCCAATACCTACAAAGCACTGGCAAAGGGCGGCCGCGATGCCTTTTACAAAGGTGATATTGCGGTGCAAACCGACCGTTTTATGCGGGATAACGGCGGCTATCTGCGCTATGCCGATTTTGCCAACCATCGCTCTACCTGGGTTGAGCCGGCAGGCGTTGACTACAAGGGCTACACCTTGTGGGAGCTGCCACCGAATGGCCAGGGTATTGCCGCACTGCAAATGCTACAAATTCTGAAAAATTTCGATTTAAAAGCCATGGGGTTTAATAGCCCGGCCAGTATTCATACCATGGTAGAAGCAAAGAAACTGGCGTTTGAAGACAGGGCCAAGTTTTATGCTGATCAAGACTTTCATAAAACACCGCTAAAGGGTCTGATTTCAGCCGAATATGGCGCTGAACGGGCCAAACTGATTGGTGACAGAGCCGCCCGCCGGGTTGATGCCGGTAACCCCAATTTATATGAAGGCGATACCATTTACATGACCACCGCCGACAAAGACGGCAATATGGTGTCATTAATTCAAAGCAATTATCGTGGTATGGGCTCTGGCGTAGTGGTCCCGGGACTGGGCTTTGTCTTTCAAGACCGCGGCCAGCTGTTCTCCATGGATAAAAACCATGCCAATGTGTACCAGCCAGGCAAGCGGCCATTTAATACTATTATTCCGGCTTTTATTACTAAAGACGGCAAGCCACTGATTAGCTACGGTGTTATGGGCGGCGCGATGCAACCGCAAGGCCATGTGCAAATTTTAGTCAATATGGTGGATTATGGTATGAACCTGCAGGAAGCCGGCGATGCAGCACGTTGGCAACACTTGGGTAATACCGAGCCAACCGATGGCCAGGACGCTTATTTAACCAATGGCGGCTACATTGAAGTTGAACGCGGCATTCCCTACAGCACCGTGCGCGAACTAATGGGTAAAGGCCACGACATTCGCTATGGCTTAGGTGGCTTTGGCGGCTACCAAGCCATTATGAAAGACCACGTTAACGGTACGTATATTGGCGCCTCTGAGTCACGTAAAGATGGCCAGGTGGCAGGTTACTAGGCCTTAAACCTAAACACCCGCCATATCGACATTAACATCGGTGTGTTCGCTGGCCATCAAAGCCAGCGCCTGGTTTAAATCGCCGCCAAAAGGCTCGGCGGCAATGCGTTGCTTGCGTGCATTGATCCGCTCTGCGGCTTTTAAATAACGCATTACTTGCTCGCGATTGGTTAATTGTAACCTTGGCACCGGCATAGTGGCGCCACTGGTGTCTTTGGCGATCATGGTAAAGTAAGAAGAATTACAATGCTTTACCTCGCCAGTTTGAATATTCTGCGCATCTACCCGAATACCGACCATCATCGACGTGTTGCCAACATAGTTTACCGACGCCTTTAAGGTGATGAGCTCGCCTACTTCAATCGGGTTTAAAAAATCAACCCTGTCTACCGAGGCAGTAACACAATAACTGCCACTGAATTTAGAGGCGCTGGCAAAGGCAATTTGATCCATCAGCGACAACAAATGGCCGCCATGAATTTTACCGCTAAAATTAGAATGTGTCGGCAGCATCAGCTGCGATAAGGTAATTTCTGAACTGGTAACGGTTCTAAACTGTTGCGCCGTTTTAAACACTGTCGCCATTTTTTGCCCTGTCATAAAAAGAAAAGCCTTATATTAGCCGGGTTAATGACACTGTGCCGGTTTATCCTGCACCAGTACCCAGGGCGAAATGACCACGGCCCACAACTCGGTATTATTATCAAACCATTGCTGTGCTTGCTGCTCAGTAGTGCGTTCAACCGCACCGCTGGCTAACCAGTCTGCTACCTGCGTTTTATTATCGGCACTAAAGGCATAGGCAACAGTAACTAAATCGTGCGCCGCGCTGACACTAACAACTGAGCCGGCGGCATAAAACTTTTGTAATTGCGGCCAGTTAATACGCGCCGTTTCACTGATAATTTTCGCTTTAATCAGCTCGGGGCTTTCGGCATCTTCAGCCAGGTAGGCATCGGCAGGCGTTATTGCACTCATGGCAGACTCCATTGTCGAAAAAGGCCAGCGTAATGTAAATGTGGGTGTTATTCCAGCTCTTCCGTGTCACTAGCGACTTGTGCGGCACTCAATTCATGTTTTTTTAATAGCTTATAAAAATCGGTACGGTTGCGCCCGGCCAGCTCGGCTGCCCGGGTGACATTACCTTCTGTCATTTTTAGCACCCGCACCAAATACTGACATTCGAACTGATCCCGAGCATCGGTTAACGTTGGCCAATAGCGGGTATTTTGTGACAATGCTTGCTCTACCAGGCTTCGATTAATGACCGGGCTTTGGGTAAGAGCAACGCATTGTTCTACCACATTAACCAGTTGTCGCACATTGCCGGGCCATTTTGCCGTGGCCAGTGTTTGCAACGCATCATCAGCAAAGCGGGTAACTTTAACATTATGGCGCTCGGCACTAAGTGCCAGTACATGCCGGGCTAACAGTGGAATATCCTCAGGCCGCTGTTCCAGCCCGGGCAAGTGCAAATTAACGACATTTAAACGATAGTATAAATCTTCCCGAAAACTGCCATCAGCCATCGCTTGTTGTAAATCACGGTGAGTAGCCGACAGTAGCCGCACATTAATGGCAATGGTCTTGCTACTGCCTACCGGACGAATTTGCCGCTCTTGTAGCGCCCGTAGCAATTTAACCTGTAATGCCACCGGCATATCGCCAATTTCATCTAAAAACAGTGTGCCGCCGTCGGCTTCGCGAAATAAACCACCATGTTCTGACACGGCACCGGTAAACGCCCCCTTGCTGTGGCCAAACAATTCCGACTCCAGCAAATGTTCGGGTAAGGCACCACAGTTTATGGCGACAAAATTTTTGCCATTACGTGGACTGGCTTTATGAATAGCTTTGGCCAGTAGTTCTTTACCGGTACCACTGGCGCCGGTAATTAGCACACTGACATCGCGCTGCGCTACCCGATACGCTTGCTCTAGCAACGCCGCCATTAACGGGCTGCGACTGACAATTTCTTCGCGCCAGTCGGCTTGCTCGGGCACCGACTGGTGCACCGCCTGGGTCAAAATATCGCGCAGTTCAATATTATTCAGTGGCTTGGTTAAAAAGCCAAATACCCCGCGCTGCGTAGCCGCTACAGCTTCCGGGATAGAGCCATGGGCGGTCATCAATACGACCGGCAGGCCCTGATAGCGCTTGGCAATTTCATCAAACAGGCTCATACCATCCAAACCTGGCATACGCAGATCACTTAGCACCACATCAACACTTTGTTTGGTTAAAAGGGTTAGCGCCGTTTCAGCACAATCGGCGCTGATCACCTGATAGCCCTCGCCTTCAAGGCGCAGGGTTAATAACCTTAGTAAGCTGGGATCATCATCTACCAGCAGTAAACGTGGTTTAGGGTCGGCCATTATTACCCCCGTTAATACTTTGATTAAGCTGAGCTTCTATTTGGGTTAACGCATCAATTTTTTTCTGCAGATCTTTATTAATTTTTTGCAACCGTTCAATGTTTTCCTGTTGCTGGGCATTTAGCCGGGTAAGGGCACTGACTGCCGACTCGGTTTCCAACAATTTCTGATTAAAGGTTAAGTCCCAGCTAATTAACGCTGCCAAGCCGGGCGGTAGCGCGGCAATTTGTTCGGCCAACTTCATTTGTATACGTAACCGGGTTAAATAAGGCGTGTCCGGATGCAGTTGTAGCATAACGCGCTGCAGCATTTGCACCGGATCGGGCTCGACTAACTCCGCTAATGACTCACGCCACAACGAGCGGTCGTCTAGTAGACTGGCACGGTAATTCACCCAAGCTTGCAAGTTCGCCACATCGTCATTCAGACTAAGCGACACATCTTGCAATAACGGTGCGGTGGTATCAGGTAACGTTGGCTCTGTTGTTTCACTCAGCTCAGGCTCTGCGGTGGGCAGCAATGGTTGCTTATTTAACAACTGGCACCCTGACAACGACACCAGTAACAATAACATCGGCGGCAATATCAGCAATCGTCTCATTTTATTTTTCCTCTAACAGTGGTAAACGCACTCTGATGCAAACATCGGCGTACACCACATCAACAATATCGGCATGACCACCGAGTAAACGGGCACAGTCAGCCACAATAGATAACCCCAGGCCAGAGCCTTGCACCGCATCAAATCGCGGCGTGGTACCACGTTGAAAGGGCTCAAATAATTTCTCACGCAATGCCGTGGGAATGGGCGCGCCGTTATTCGCCACGTCCAGCACTAGCATACCGTCTTTTTTATAAAGGTTAACCCAAACCGGACTACTTTCAGCACCATAGGCTTGCGCGTTGTTAATCAGGTTATCCAGAATTCGCCGAAACAGGGTGTCATCGGTATAAATACTAGTAAGCTGGCAATCCAGCTTTATTTGTTGCTGCCGTTGCTGTAATGACAGCGCATGGTCGGCAAAGCAGGCTTGTAGCAACTGCTGTGGCACCTGATGGCTTAACTCCGGCTTAGCTTGTTGCAATAACCGGTTGTAATCCAGTAGCTGCTCGGTAAGCTGGCTGAGCCGGTCGGCACTGCCATTAAGCAGCATCACCACTTCTAATTGCTGCGGATTTAATGGCCCCAACAATTGTTCTGTCAATAAGGCGCAACCCTCGCGAATGCTCGATAACGGCGTTTTTAATTCATGCGAGGCATGGCGCAATAAAATCAGTCGCAGCGCTTCCAATTGCTGTAAACGTGAACTTAACCAACGTAATTGTTCGCCCAGCTCTGAAAGTTCACGCGGGCCCTGCAATTTTTCTTCAGGAAATTGTTGTTGCTGGCCTATCGCCCGGATCATTCTATCGAGTTTTTTAACTGGTGCCGCTACCCGACCCGACGCCCACAGCACCAATAGTAAGGTTAATAGCACCAGCGCTACCGTTTGCCAGGCTTGTCGTTGCTGCGTATCCTGCACCAGCTGTTGTTGATTTACTAACCGCTGCTCTAATAAATCCCAAATTTGCTGGCTTATTTGCTGCTGCCGTAGCCTGATTTGCTGCAATAATTGCTCTAATGGGCTGCCGGTTAACTGCTTAAACTGGCTAGCCAACAGCTGTAAATCGGCCTGCTGCTGAGCACAGTCGTTCAGCGCAGGTAAGTCGTTACAAAGTTGGCTAAGGCTAGCTTGCTGATTACTAATATGGTTTTGCGCCACTTTTGCCAGTGCCTCGGTTTTTACCACAGCAAACTGGCGGGCGGCCCGTTCAATATCAACCACCAGATTTTGCATGCTTTCAGCCCGGCGTACACTGGTCACCGCGCTTTCGGCCTCGCTGGTAGCAAAGCGACTTAACCCTGACAGCGCTTTATGGCTTTGCCACATCAGCACGCCTACCGGGATCATCGCCAGTAAAAAACTCAGTATAACCAGTTGGCGTAACGAGGCAGTTTGCAATGGAAAACGCATAGGTAGTTAAACTCAATAGTCGTTAGCGCTAGCATAACCTGTTTAACTAAAAAAAACAGGCCAGTAAGGGGCGCTGGCCTGAACAAGCATTCAGCAAGGTGCTGAACTCATGGGAATGTGTTGGGCGTTACTGTGCTTTAGACACATCATAAACCGGGGTAAAAGTGGCCGTTGCCGGTGCTTGTTGCAACCGAGCTGCAGCGTGCTGCATTTCCCAGGCCTGAACACTGGGATTATTTAAATCGACCCGACGCAACAGTGTTACTACTAGCATCATGTTAGCAACCAGGAACATCGTGATAAAAACTAAGAACAAATCCATACACACCTCCGGTAATTACCTTAGGTATATACAAGTGTTGTGCCATATTTTATTTATTGTTATTTATCAGTGCTTTAAAAAACATTTTAAGTTTAAACACCGTTAAACATACTATTTGTGTCTGCAATTAGCGACACCATTAATCACTTTAAATTATAATTGTTTAAAATCAACAGCTTATACTGTATGCGTTTTGCGACAAAACCACTATCTTATTGTTTTAATTAATAAAACCATATTGCTTAGCAACCCGGTCAAAATAATCCAAGCAGTTTTTAGCATACTGGCGTTTTTCCACGTAACTACCAGGAAAAAAGCTTTTTTTAAAACCGTAGGCCACCATGTCTTTTAAGCGCTTTAACGGAATATCAAAATTATCCAGGGCCAGCTGGTATTCATTGCAAACGGTGGTGTTCGACACTAGGCGGTTATCGGTACAAATTACCGTTGCCATTCGGTTATCCAGCATCGCTTTAAACTGATGCTGGCGAATATCGGTTATTTGCGGGTTCGTTTGCAGGTTACTGGTCAGGCACACTTCAATAGCAATACGTTTGTCGGCTATGTAGCTGGCCAGGTTACGAATATAGGCTGCTTTATCGGTAATGTCCGGGCTGTGGATCATGTCTGGAATAAACATCGAATAACCATGGCCAATGCGGTCGGCATAACACTCGGTAATGGCTTCAAATACGCTTTCAGCGCCATAAGCTTCACCAGCGTGTAAGGTTTTCAGCATAAAATGCTGATGAGCATACTCGTACACTTCTTTAAACTTACTGGCCGGATAACCCGACTCCTGACCGGCTAAATCCAAGCCCACTATCGGCATGGCGCTTTCATCGCGAAGCCGCACACTGGCCCGCACCAGCTCCATCGCCGCCAGTTTAATCACGTCCATTGGCGCAAAGTCACGCATTAGCTGAAATAAATTAGTGTAATAAGGTGAAAACCCTTTATCGCCAAACATGCGCATGGCGCAATTTATAATGCCATAGCCAAATGCGGGTTTGTCGCCGCTAAGCACCACTTCCGTGCGATTATACTCATTCATGGCCCGCTTTAAACCGTTATTCACCGCGTGCATTATTTGGTCAAAGTCGATACCGCGGCTTAAATCTATTAGTAATTGTGGCGCGAAGCGCACTTCAATATAATTAACGCCCTCTGCCTGGTTATCTATAGCAAGCTCGTAAGCGGCTTGTTCTAAGTTCTCCGGATCACGTAGCACAGCACAGGTATACTGAAAACAATGTAAGTATTCGCCCAAGTTCTGATATTTGTCTTTAAACACCAACTCTTTCAAACCGCTAACACTTTGCGACGGCAGTGTGGTATTGGTTCGTTTTGCCATCTCAATCAGGCTGTTCAGCCGCAGGCTACCGTCCAAATGCAAGTGTAAATCAGATTTAGGCATGGCTTTAATAAAATCAGCAGAGTAACGTGGCATAACCGCTCCTTTTTCGTATTCTGGCAATAGTGTATCGCAAATTATCAGGCAGGTTGACAGTTGTTATTACTGATTGAGTTGCAAACTACATTAAAACCGCTACCGTATTAGGCAAAACAAGCTGTTAGTAAACTCGCTTTTTGGCTGCAAACGTTTATAACTAATTGCAGACGCTTAAGAGTAAGATAATTTCTATGCCTGACAATATGCCGTTAATCACCGAACAAAGCCGGCTGGCTGCGCTGCAGCAACTTGGCCTGATCAATACTCCGCCAGAAGAACGATTCGACCGTATCACCCGGCTGGCTAAGGCATTATTTAATCCCGACATCGTCTTACTAACGCTGCTGGATGAAAAAACTCAATACTTTAAAGCCCGTTTAGGCACCTGCCTGCAGGGAACAGCACGTGATATCTCTTTCTGCACTTATGCCATTTTAGAGGAAAAAATACTGGTTATTCCTGATGCCATGGCCGACCCGCGATTTGCAACGAACCCATTAGTAACAAAAGAGCCTTATATCCGTTTTTATGCCGGCGCCGTTATCCGGACATTTAATGGGCATGCCTTGGGTACCTTGTGTTTACTCGATAGTAAGCCCAGAAACCTCACTGTTGATGAGCAAAGCCTATTACTTGATCTGGCAAAAGATGCTGAAAACGAGTTTCAGCTGCATTATTTACGCAGCCTGCAAGCCGAACACCGCCGGCTGGCCTGGATTGCCGAGCAAACGGCTAATGGTGTGCTGTATACCGATTTGCATAATCGCATGGTGTGGTGCAATAGTGGCTTTAGCAAGTTATGCGGTTATGCCTTGGAGGAGTTAACGGGAAAAACCCCGGCAGAACTGCTGTTAGGCCCTGAAACCAACCCTGTCACCATTCAAAAATTTCGTCAACATGTGCGCCTGCAACAACCGCTTAACGTCGATATTTTGTATTACAACAAGCTGGGCAAACCCTTTTGGGTGCATGTCTATGCCGAGCCATTATATGACGAAAAGCAGCGCTATACTGGTTACATTTCAATGCAAACCGACATTACCGAGCGTATGACAAAATTAGTTGAAATGGAGCGACTGGCGCATGTAGACCCGCTAACCGGTCTGCCTAACCGCCGTTACTTTGAAGAAAAATTCGCCGAGCACTTAGCCGGCTTACAAAAAAACGACCAAAGCAATAACAGCCTAGCATTGTTTGTTATTGACTTGGATGGATTTAAACTTATTAACGACACTTATGGCCATGCTGCCGGCGATCGGGTGCTTATTGCGCTGGCAAAACGTTTAAAACACACCATTCGCAATAATGAATTGCTTGCCCGGATTGGCGGTGATGAGTTTGCATTATTAGCGCATATTCAGCACGATGATGACGTGCCCGCTATTGCAGAGCGCATTTATCAGGTTACCGTTCAACCACTGAATATTACCTTGTCAGAAAATAGCAGTGAAACTACCTCGGTAAAATTGGATATGAGTATTGGTATTACCCTGGCGCCAAAGCATGCCACTAGCCAAGCCGTTTTGCTGCAACAGGCTGACCACACAATGTATCAGGCCAAAACCGGCGGCCAGCCGTTTCTTATTTTCACTGACAAGACCGAGCTTTAGCGCTTGGGAATATTGCATTCAACAAGTATCTGGCTTAAAACAAGCTAACCAAAACTATAAGTAGAGACATTAATGAAGGCAGGCATATTACTTCCGGCAATGGCTACGCTGCTGCTGGCATCTTTTGCGCAGACAGCTCAACCACAATTTGAACAAGGCCGGCTGCATAATTCGGCTGCTGATTACCAGGTGCTAAGCCCGCGACAGCGCATAGCCCCAGAAAACCATATTCTGCTGGAACGGCTGGACAAGCTGCTACCGCAACTGATGGCAGAGGCCGACTTAGATATGTGGCTGGTAATTAACCGCGAATACGCCGAAGACCCGGTGTATTTTACCCTGGTACCGCAACCTACCTTTGCCGCAAGGCGCACCACCATGCTGCTATTTAGCCGCCAGGCCGATGGTTCAGTAGCCAAACTGTCGGTTAACCGTTATCCGCTAGGGGCGCCTTATCAGTCGGCCTGGGCCGGCGGAGACTTAACAGCACAATGGCAGGCACTGGCCGACGAAATGGTTAAACGCAACCCCAAAAATATTGGTATTAATATATCTGAACATTGGCCGGTGGCCGATGGCTTAACCTCTGGCTTACACCAGCAGCTGCTTAAGGCGTTACCTACTGAATACCACAGCCGGCTAGTGTCGGCTGAGAAGCTAGTCGTACGCTGGCTGGAACAGCGCACCACTTCCGAGCTGGCGTTATACCCACAAATTGTTAGCCTGGCGCGTTCAGTCATTGCCGAGGCCTTTAGCAATATGGTGATTACCCCAGGGGTAACCACTACCGACGATGTAGCCTGGTATATGCGTGAGCGGTTTGAGCAACTTAATTTACCGGTGTGGTTTATGCCCGACGTTAACTTACAACGGGCCGGTATCGCCTGTGAGGCAGACAACCCATTTTGTGGCAGCAGCGGCATTATTCAGCGCGGTGACGTGCTGCATACCGATGTTGGCATTTGTTACCTGAAATTGTGTACCGATACCCAGGAAATGGCTTATGTGCTGAAAATTGGCGAGGCTGTTGTACCTGAAGGTTTAAAAGCGGCACTGGCAACCGGTAATCGCTGGCAGGATTTATTGACCCGCGAGTTTAAAACCGGCCGCAGCGGCAATCAAATACTGGCGGCCACCATAAACGCCTCAAAAAAAGCCGGCATTAATAGCAGCACTTACACCCATGCCATTGGCTTTGTCGGCCATGCACCGGGCCCCACTATTGGTATGTGGGATAATCAGGGACCTACTACGGTGCAAGGCGACTGGCCACTTTATGCTAATACTGCGCATGCCATTGAGGGTAATATTAAAAAGGCAGTACCCGAGTGGAGCCAGCAGCAACTGCAAATAAAACTGGAACAAAGTGCCTATTTTGACGGCAAGCGGGTTATCTACCTGGCCGGCCGCCAAACTGCCTGGCATATTATTCGTTAAGCTTCGGGGTTAAGTTGGCAATGCAACATTATGGCCATTTACTTAATATCTGTTGGTAAACACCCGATGTTTTTAACGTTGCCAACTCCTGATCAAATAGTTGTTGTAAGTGTTTATCTTTTAGAATTGCGCCATAGGATTTTGTAACAAATATAGGGTGAATAGCCAGGGTTTCATTAGGAAAGAAGTTTTGGCCAATATAAGTTAACAGCCGTCGCTCGCCAATAACCACATCGGTTCTATCGTTTACCAACAGCTTTAATTGTAGCTCTCGTTCAGCCACTTCTAAATAATGTGCTGTTGTTATTACAGTAGTAAATTCATCACCTAATACAGCGCTGGCAAATTGATAAGCAATGATTTTTTTATCTTTTAAATCGCCTATAAAATTGAGTGTAATATTATTTCTTTTAAGCGAGACCGCCACATCCTTAAAGGGCAAATAAGCTATGGTTAAATAACCATTTTCTGACGAAAAAGCAGCCGGACTTGCCACATCAAACTTACCCGCATTAAATTCTTTTATCAGCCGGTTATAGGCCAGTAACTGAAACTCCGTTTTATAACCCATGTTAGTAAAAACATGCCGGATAATTTCGACATCTATGCCGGTAATACCTTTTCCTTCTTCATAAAACGCCCATGGAGGACCAATATTCACCGCTACAGTAAGCGTTTTATCAGCAGCGCTAAGCTGACAGCAAAAAACCATGACGAACCATAAAACAATACGCATCGTGAGCCCCTGAAAATCGCTAATGGCTTTTACACATCCCATTTGATTTTAGCCTTATTCTTCTTGATGTATGCTAAAATCTATATATTCGCTAACCACTGCTTAGCTGAATGCCTAAAACACCTTTTGAGTGATCTAACATTCATAATTATAACTAAAACAATCTCAAACAATGAACCAATTAACCAATGAGGTATATCGTGGAAGTAATTAAGTTTGGTACTACTGACATCGAAAACAAATTAGCAAATATGTCTATGGAACAATTAGACAAAGTTGCTTTTGGCGCCATTCAGCTTGATGCCCAAGGCAAAGTGCTAATGTACAACGCCGCTGAAGGTGATATTACCGGACGCGATCCAAAAGCGGTAATAGGCAAAAATTTTTTCCGTGAAGTCGCACCTTGTACCAATAGTAAAGAATTTAAAGGCCGCTTTGATGATGGCATAAAAAACGGTAATTTGAATACCATGTTCGAGTACACCTTCGACTATGAAATGAAACCAACCAAAGTTAAAGTACACATGAAAAAAGCCACGGTTGGTGACTCTTACTGGGTTTTTGTTAAACGCCTTTGATCCCCAACGCTTCCAGCCCAATTGACTTAGCTGCCAATACCTTAGTGCCAGTAATCGGCTCACTTATTGCCGATGAGCTGGTGCTAATGCGTAGGGGCGCAGCCAACGACAAAGACGCCGATTTACTTAACAGTGTTCAGTGGCAAGCATCTTCAGTTATAACTTTACAGCACCGCAGTAAAGGTGCTGACAATGAGATTATTATAGATTCTCTGGAATGGATGTCTATCGCGTCTCGGGTTGTTACTTTTTTTCAAATGCAACACAGCGGCATTGAAGATTACTTGCTTCGTGTTCACACTTTGGCTGAATGGGCAGAAGTGGTGGTTAAAAGTCGTGAGCTCGGCAGCACCGACATTTGTTTCTCTACTTCTGGTTCAACTGGTACCCGAAAGCATATGGTGCATACCTGGCAAACGCTGCTGTCAGAGATTGTATTTTTTAAAGACTATTTTCAGACACTGGCCATTACACCTGAGCGCGTAATAAGCATGGTGCCAACACATCATATTTATGGCTTTTTATTCACCGTAATGCTACCTGCCTTGCTCGCTGTACCAGTGACTCGTGGGTTAAGCAGCTACGCTATTTTATTAAATGCTCGCTTAAAGCAAGGTGATGTAGTCATTGCTTACCCCGCTTTATTACAACAACTTGAAAAACGAACATGGACTGTGCCTGCAGGCATTACACTACTGAGTTCAACGGGCCCGTGTCCGGCACAAACGTTGCAATCTCTGCAGCAACGAGGCATTGACACCATAATAGAAGTATATGGCAGTTCAGAAACAGCTGGCATTGGTGTCCGCAACGACGCAGCAGCACCCTACCAATTATTACCCCGCTGGCAAAGGCAGGCAGATAAAACTCTATTTGATTACCTTGCCAAGGCTGAAGTAAGTTTGCCTGATACTCTAGACTGGCAAAACGAGCAGCTCTTTCGTCCAGTCGGACGAGTAGACAAGGCGGTGTCAGTTAATGGCATTAATGTATTCCCTGCACACATTGCACAGCAGTTGGCGCGTCATGTCAGAGTAGATGATGCACGTGTACGATTACTCTCAGAGTATAATAGTCGTGGTTTAAAGGCCTTATTAATTGTTGCGGTTAAGTTGTCAGCAGAAGACGAAAAATCATTAATTAATGAGGTACACGCGTGGGCGATAAAAAACCTATCGGTGCATGAAATTCCCCAACGTTATACCGTTGCAACCTCCATACCTGTTAACGAAATAGGTAAAGAGACTGATTGGCACGACAAGGAAAACCAGCAATGAAAAGAAGTATTGTATATGGTGAAAGCCGACTTAGTCTTGCCGATATAGTGGCATTAGCTCGGGGTACTGCTGAAGCATGTATTTCTAAAGACACTGCGTTTATCGATAAAATACATACCGGTGAACTGTTTGTGCAGCGCTTACTTTTAGAAGAAGGCAAAGTTTATGGCGTAACTACAGGCTATGGCGACAGTTGCACCGTAGCTGTACCTCATGAATTAACGGCACAGTTACCCATTAACCTTACTCGTTTTCATGGCTGTGGCTTGGGTGAAATGTTTTCAGCAGAGCAAACTCGCGCTATCTTAGCTGTACGCTTGTGTTCTTTAACTCAGGGCTATTCTGGTGTCAGTATGGCGCTACTAGACTATCTGGTGTTGATGCTAAATCAAGATATGTTGCCGCTTATTCCACAAGAGGGCAGCGTTGGCGCCAGTGGTGATTTAACGCCCCTTTCATATGTGGCAGGTGCGTTAATTGGCGAGCGGCAAGTTTGGTTGAAAGGGCAGGAAATGACGGCTACCGCAGCGTTTGCTAAGCTTGGGGTTAGTCCTTACGTGCTAAAACCTAAAGAAGCGCTGGCGCTAATGAATGGCACTGCAGTAATGACAGCAGTTGCCTGTTTAGCCTGGCAAAGGGCAGATTATCTTAGTCGCCTATCGACTAAAGTTACAGCGCTTACCTGTGCTGGTGTTGCCGGTAATGCCTACCATTTTGATGAAATGCTTTTCTCAGTCAAACCTCATGCTGGCCAACAACAAGTGGCCGCATGGTTACGTGAAGATTTAATAGACCACCAAGCGTCAAGAAACACAGCACGGTTACAAGACCGTTATTCCTTACGCTGTGCGCCGCATATTATTGGTGTTGTTCGCGATACCTTACCGTTTTTGCAACACACTATCCAAAATGAGCTTAACAGTGCCAACGATAATCCTATTATTGATGGCCAAGGTGAACGCGTGTTACATGGCGGCCATTTTTATGGTGGTCATATCGCTATGGCCATGGACACCTTAAAAGTTATTGTAGCAAACTTGGCTGATCTGCATGATCGGCAAATAGCGCTGTTGTTAGATAACCGCGTTAATAATGGTTTACCTGCAAATTTATCTGCCCCACCAGCAGCAGAAGTGACCATTCATCATGGCTTTAAAGCCGTGCAAATTGGCTGCTCAGCTTGGGCGGCAGAGGCATTAAAACTTACTATGCCTGCTTCGGTTTTTTCGCGTTCAACTGAGTGCCACAATCAAGACAAAGTAAGTATGGGGACCATCGCCGCACGTGACGCAATAAGGGTCATTGAGCTGACAGAGCAAGTAACGGTTGCCACTATGCTCGCGGCTTGGCAAGCATGCCAGTTACGAACAAAAATAACAGCTGTAAGCATGCCAATCAGTCAGCAACTTAACGATTTTATTCAATATGTTAGCGCAAGCTTTAATATGCTCGAAGTTGACCGACGGCTAGATCACGAGTTGCGATATTGGTTAGAGACAGTGAGAAAAGAAGCGTTACCTGTTTATGAGCGCTAGCTGGTACCCGCGTATTTATTAATATTGGCAAAGGCCATTAAAATATCTTTGGCATAACTTACCCGTGGGTGTTTTAGTGCCCCTTTTCGCCAGACTAAATAAATAAAATTTTCTGGGCCTAATTGCCCTAGTTGCATTAACTCGCCGCTTTTTATTGCCGCCCGGCATAAATAATCGGGCAACACGCTGTAACCAATACCCGCCTTAACAATGCCTGCTATAGCGCGAATATCCGGGCAAATGGCGGCGATGGGCGATTGGCAGCTATCATTAAACACCGCATTAAAATACGGCCGAATAAGCGGTAAAGTCTGATCATAACTGACCACCGGATACAACCTTAGTCGCTCGCTACTAAGCGGTTTTTCGGCTAAATGGCCCGCAGTAAAACGATTGGCCACCAGCATTAACCGCTCGCTGTCGATAATGTGATAATCGTATAACGCCGCATCTGGCGTTGATGCTGTAATCGCCAGTTCTGCACTGCCGTCGGCCAGCAACTGGTAAATGCGGTCTTTATTACCAATGTGCACCACTAAATTTACTTCGCCAGCCTGTAATAAATTAGCAAACTGTGCCCCGGCGATACTGCTAATGTATTCAGCAGGCCCGGCAATGTTCAGCGTGCCATACACCGCATTGCTGCGATTACGCACCGAGGCCAGTTTTTGCTCTACCGCATCTAAGTGCCCAGACACTTGTAATGCTAAATCATGCGCCGCAGCCGTTGGCTCAACGCCGCGGGCCTTGCGTTCAAACAAGGCAAAGCCAACTAATGCCTCAATGCTTTGAATATGCGCAGTAGCAGCCGGTTGTGACAAGCCTAAATTGGCGGAAGCCTTAGTAATAGTGCCGCAGCGGTACACCTCGACAAAGGTACGTAACTGCACAAAATAAGACATAACTTACCAGCCATCAGAAATATGATGGCTAATGATAAAAGAGCTGAGTTCTAACCACAAGTAAAACGCCGTAAGCTTTACTGACTAAAAACGTAGCTGACATTTAAGTCGCTGCCTCATTAATGTGGAGTCTGCATGACCAAGCGAACCATTCTATCTTTGGCATTATTTGGCCTTTTAAGCAATGCCGCATTGGCCGTGGACAGTAAAGGCCAGATACTGGTGTTGTTATCGAGCGAGCGCCAACTGCAACTGCAAGATGGCAAAACCGAACCTACCGGTTACTACCTAAACGAGTTTGGTGTACCGGCCGATGCGTTTATAAAAGCTGGTTATAAGCTGGTACTGGCGTCACCCAAAGGCAATGCACCGGCAGTGGATAAAAAGTCGGTTACTACTGATTACTTTGGTGGTAGCGAAGCCGAAATGCAACGCATTACTCAGGTAATTGCCGCACTACCGGGTATTGACGACACCTTGTCGCTCACCGAAATTTTGCAAGGAGGCCTAGCGCACTACGACGCGGTATTTATTCCGGGTGGCCATGCACCGTTAATTGATTTGGCGGATAATCCGCAAGTAGGCGAAATTTTACGCCACTTTAACGCGAACGCTAAGCCCACTGCAGCCATTTGCCACGGACCTATTGCACTGTTATCAGCGCAACAAAACCCGCAGGCATTTCAGCAAGCGCTGGTTAAACAAAACCCTGCCACCGCACAAAACTGGATTTATGCCGGCTACAACATGACCATTTTTTCCAACACAGAAGAGGCGGTATTTGAAGCATCGCTTAATGGTGAAAAATTGCAATACTACCCCGGCAAAGCGATGCAACAAGCCGGTGGTAACATGCAGTATGCCGAAAACTGGACACCGAATGTGGTGGTTGACCGTGAGCTCATCACCGGACAAAACCCCTTTTCAGATAAAGCACTGGCCGCTGCCGTGCTAAAACAACTAGCCACTAAATAATACTGTTTGGCTGCTAAGTAGCAGCAGATGATAAATACCGGAGCTGTAATGTTAAATTTTAATTTTAAGAACCAAACCGAGATTTTATTTGGTAAAGGCCAGATAAGCGAAGTAACCAGCCGCTTGCCGGCTGATGCCAAAGTGCTGCTGTTATACGGTGGTGGTTCAATAAAACATAATGGCGTTTATGATGATGTTGTTAAGGTGCTGGATGGCGTAACGTATCATGAGTTTGGTGGGGTAGAGCCTAACCCTAGTTTAGAGAAACTGCTGCAAGCCGTTGAACTGGTGCGCGCCAAAGACATTAATTTTATTTTGGCTGTGGGCGGCGGTAGCGTAATTGATGGTGCTAAGTTTGTTGCAGCCGCGGCGCATTTTGCCGGCGAGCCATGGGATATTCTGGCCAAAGGCGCATCGTTTACTAAGGCTTTACCAGTAGGTGCGGTGCTAACCTTGCCGGCTACCGGCTCTGAGAGTAACGGCAACTCCGTGGTCACCAATAAAGCCACGTCGCAAAAACGTGCCTTTGGCTCTGACTTAGTGCAGCCGGTATTTGCGGTGCTCGATCCGGTTTATACCTTTTCACTGCCGGTTAAACAAGTGGGCAATGGCGTAGTTGATGCCTTTGTGCATGTTATAGAGCAATACCTGACTTATCCGGTTAATGCGCCATTACAAGACCGGTTTGCCGAAGGCATCTTGCAAACATTAATTACTGAAGGCCCTAAGGCCTTAGCTACGCCGCAAGATTATGACGTGCGAGCCAATGTAATGTGGTCTGCTACCATGGCGCTAAACGGTTTAATTGGTAAAGGTGTGCCGCAAGATTGGGCTACCCACATGATTGGTCACGAGCTTACTGCGCTGTTTGGCCTGGATCATGCCCAAACACTGGCGATTGTACTGCCCACTTTACTGTATGTGCAGCGCGATAAGAAGCGGCAGAAGTTGCTGCAGTTTGGCCAGCGGGTGTTCGATATCAGCAGTGGCAGCGACGAGGAAATAATCGATAAAACCATTAAAGCGACTCAGGACTTTTTTGAACATATGGGCGTAAAAACCCGGTTGTCCGATTACAACCTGGCCGCAGCCGATATCGATACGCTAATTGCTAACCTGGAACGCAACGGCATGACGGCACTGGGTGAACATAACGATATTACCTTAGCCAAAGCGCGGCAAATATTAACACTGGCACTGTAACTGGCGTGGTAATAGCCCCACTATAACGAAAAGCGCTCACGCAAAAAGTGCGCGATACCATCCAAATGATTATGCCCAATAACCGCCGTTGCAGCCTGCTTAATTTCAGCGGTGGCATTGGCGGGGGCATAACTTTCATTGGCCAGCGCAAACATACTTAAGTCGTTATCGCCATCGCCAAAGCAAATCACGTTAGTGGCGCCTAATTGTTTTTTTAAATTGGTTACTGCAGCACCCTTATTGGCCAGGCAATGATGCACATCCATCCACCTGAATTGCTTGCCTTCTAAAGCGGGCCCTGAGTAAGCAATAAGATTTGCATGGCGATTAAGCGCTAACCACATACCATGAATAATATCGGCATCACCAATCATACTAATGTTGGTTACCTGGCTATTAAGCGGTAATGCTGCCAACGGCAACAGCGTTGCGCTGGTATTAACAAAATATTTCTGTACCAGATTTTTTTCTACTTCGTGGCGTGTATCCGCATGAAAAATAACATGCTGCTGCTTATCGATAACATTAACAAAAGGCGAAATACCCGCGGCAAGCGCTACAGTAACAATGGTGGAAATTTCAGCACTGCTCAGCACGTTTTCTAACGTAAGTTGTTGAATCTTAGGGTCCCATACAGTTACCCCATTATTATAAATATGAGGCAACACAAAATTATGCCCGGCTACCACACGCTGCGCCGAGAGCATAGTGCGCCCGGTTGCTACCGTGTAGGCTATGTTTTTTGCGCTTAACAGCAGCAGGGTCTCTTTAGTAAAAGGGGATATTTCAGAGGCGTCGTTTAAAAGCGTGCCGTCTAAGTCAAAACAAATAAGCTGCATATTGATGTCTCTAGCCCCGGGTTATGGGCTTAGGTTACAGGCTACACATTAGCCTTACTAGTAAACCAGTGTATTATCAAATAAGCTTACGTATCGTACAGTACATTAGTTTATAGGCCACGTAACGTTGCCTGCCCCGCCGGAGCCATCCTGTGATCAAAATACCTCGATTGATATTTCACCCTATTCTTTTAGCGGAATGTCTTCAAGTAACGCTATAATAGTGCGGTTATTGCCCAGCTTAGCTAAGTCAATTAAATAGTTTTTTTCAAGTTCTGCCATCGGTTGGTTTGCCAATAACTCTTTTACCAAGGCCTCTTCACCATTTGCAATGGCGGTTTTCAAGGCGGCAAATTGAGCGATACCGTGTTCATTTTGTTCAGTATTGTCAGATGACATACGTGGCGCTCCGTTAATTTTTAGTACTTACATTATCGCCTGCTGCTGGCAGTGCTAACGACAGTACAGCACACATCATTGCAAAAGTTAACCTACCTGACTCTTTGTTTGCCTGGCTATTTTCTACCTGGCTCTTTTCCTACCTGACTTTCGGTATCTCTTGCCAGTTAGTGGTGTAGGCCGGTGACAGCATTTCCCGCTTCATACTCCACTCTTGTTTGGCGCCCTGGCTGGCAAACCAAATAGTATGGCAGTGTTTGGCATTTAGCGTGTCCATTAATTGCATAAGCTTGTCGTCTGCACCCTTTTGCATCCGCGGCTCGTCAAACAAACCTGGCTGATACACGCCCGGGTCGTAAAAGTCGGCCAGCATTACCCCAGCTTTGGCGTAGCGGTAGCCGTTAACCCACAGTGCATCCAGTAGCTGCAGCGCTTTGGCTAAAAATAGCCGGGTGTCGCTGCTGGGGCGCTCAAGTGCCACGCTTTTACTGGCGCTGTAGGGGGCGTCTTTATCACTAAACGGGCTGGTGCGTAAAAACACCGTTAACTGCTTGGCTTGCTGCTGCTCATGCCGCAGCTTTTTACAGGCGCGGCTAATGTATTCACTAATGGCCTCAGCCATCTGCCCTTTATCAGTAATGCGCTCGCCAAAGGCTCGGCTAGAAATAATTTGCTGCTTAGTTGGCGCCATCTCTTCCAGCGCAAGGCAAGACTCACCGTTAAGCTCGCGCACAGTGCGCTCTACCACCACCGAGAAATGCAGTCGAATAAACTCAGGCGCGGTATCGGCCAGCTGCAATGCCGTGTCAATACCCAGCTGTTGTAAGCGTTTACTCAGCTTACTGCCTATACCCCACACCTCAGCCACCGGCAATAGCGCCAGTAACTTACGCTGGCGGGTTTTACTGGTTAAATCAACCACCCCGCCGGTTTGCTGCCAGGTTTTAGCCGCATGGTTAGCCAGCTTAGCCAGGGTTTTACTGGGCGCGATACCGACGCATACCGTTATACCAACGCACTTTTGAATGTGTTGTCGCACCGTTACACCAAACTCAGTCAGGTTATGCAGTTGCTGCATGCCGCTTAAATCCAAAAAAGCTTCGTCTATGCTGTACACCTCTACCCGGGGCGCCAGGTTTTCCAGCGTACTCATTACCCGCTGCGATATATCGGCATACAACGCATAATTTGATGAAAACGCCAGTATGCCGTGCTGGCGCATCAATTCACGTACCTGAAATAGCGGCACGCCCATTTTTACACCCAGTTTTTTCGCTTCTTTCGAGCGAGCTACCACACAGCCGTCATTGTTCGACAACACCACCAGCGGCGTGTCAGTAAGATCAGGCCGGAACAGCTTTTCACAGCTGGCATAGAAGTTATTGCAGTCAACCAGCGCAAATACCGTTTCAATGTGTTTCAGCGACATTGGCGGCTCATTTTCGCTTCATTTGCCGGATAACGTTGGTAACCACACCAAAAATATTCAGCTCGTCGCCATCCTGCAGGCAAATAGGCGGATACGCCGGATTACGCGGCAGTAACTGCAGCACTGGCTGGGTGCAAAGCTGTTTTACCGTGAATTCGCTGCCCACAGCCGCTACCACAATATCACCATGCTCGGCATCTATTGAGCGGTCTACCACCAGCACATCGCCATCAAAAATACCGGCGTCAATCATAGAGTCGCCCTCTACCCGCACAAAAAAAGTGGCATTAGGATGGCGAATACACAGCTCGTTTAAGTCTAGTGTGCGCTCAATATAGTCTTGCGCCGGGGATGGAAAACCGGCCTTTACCGGGTCACTGTAAAATGGCATGCGCTGGGTTGGCCACACATCGGCGTTGCCGAGAAATACTGCAGACATAGAACACCTCAATACTTTTTACCAATACTGCTTACCAATACTGTTTATGTATACAGTATATCAAGCCAATACGAATTGGCAATTGCGATGCCAGAGCAACCGCTGCCGAACTGTCAATAATGCAGCACACTCGCCCACAACTACATACACCCTTAGTTTTTAGCAAAGCACTTGATCCAGATCAAACTTCTGCCGTAATATGTTTCAATAATTTCTGAAAGTTCAATAAGGATTGATATATGCAAATGACACCAATGATTGAGTCTTTTGTTTTTCACTTTGGCGAAATGGGTAGCCGCTGGGGATTTAACCGCACCGTAGGGCAAATTTACGCCTTGCTGGTAGTGAGTGAAGAACCGATTTGCGCTAACGACATTGGCGAGCTACTGGGCATTTCCCGCGGCAATGTCAGCATGGGTTTAAAAGAGCTGGGCAGCTGGCAATTGGTGCAGGTGCAACACAAAGCCGGCGACCGGAAAGAATATTACTTTTGCCGCGGCACTATCTGGGACATGGCAAACAAAGTATTTGAAGAGCGCAGAAAGCGCGAAATGGACCCGACCTTGTCGCTACTACGCGACATTATGATGGATGAAGCCGGCAATAAACACGAAGCATATGCCCAGCAACGCATTACTGAAATTCATGATTTACTGGAAAATATTACCGAATGGACGCAAAGCCTGCAGTCGTTGTCACCGGAAAAACTGAACACGCTAATGAAGCTGGGTTCAGGCGTGAGCAAGGTACTGGAATTTACTGATAAATTTCGCTCGAAAAAAGATGCCTAGCAGCATCATACTGAGGTGGTTATGTTAGATACCTTAATTTTGTCCCGCATCCAGTTTGCGGCTAATATCAGTTTTCATATTTTATTTCCTACCATTACCATCGCCTTGGGCTGGTTATTGTTTTATTTCAAAGTGCGCTTTGATATATCCACACACCCGGTGTGGATGCGGGCCTACCGTTTTTGGGTAAAAGTATTTGCCTTAACCTTTGCCTTGGGCGTGGTAAGCGGCATTACTATGTCGTTTCAGTTTGGTACCAACTGGCCGGGCTTTATGGAAAGCATTGGCAATATCGCCGGCCCGTTAT
The DNA here is from genome assembly GCF_000987765.1 of Arsukibacterium sp. MJ3. Classification (GTDB taxonomy): domain Bacteria; phylum Pseudomonadota; class Gammaproteobacteria; order Enterobacterales; family Alteromonadaceae; genus Alishewanella. The sequence goes on along the minus strand of NZ_LAHP01000002.1, from coordinate 70,759 downwards.
TAGCTTATGAAATACTCACGGCATTTTTTTTAGAAGCCACCATGCTGGGCATTATGTTGTTTGGTTTTAATAAAGTGCCACGCTGGGCCCATACCTTAGCCACCTTTCTGGTTGCCTTGGGCACCACGTTTTCGGCCTTTTGGATCATCGTACTAAATTCCTGGATGCATACCCCCGCCGGTTTTGAAATGCGCGACGGCGTGGCGCATGCTACCGATTGGTTCGCCATTATCTTTAACCCGTCATTCCCCTATCGCTTTACCCATATGCTGATAGCCTCAGCGTTAACGGTATCGTTTCTGGTGGCCGGTATTTCAGCTTACCGCATACTGCGCGGTGACAACAAAAAAGCCCCCAGGCTTACTCTTAAAACGGCACTGCTTAGCGCCGCTATTTTAGCGCCAACGCAGGCCGTGGTTGGTGACTTTCATGGCTTAAATACCCTTGAGCACCAACCACAAAAAGTTGCGGCGATGGAAGGTATCTGGCACACCCAGCGGGGGGCACCGCTGGTATTATTTGCCATTCCTGATCAAGAAACCCAACAAAACCGCTTTGCCATTGAAATACCGAAACTGGCCAGCTTAATTTTAACGCATGACGCAAACGGCGAGCTAAAAGGCTTAAATGAATTTGTCGGTAAACACCCCCCGGTGGCGCCGGTATTTTACAGTTTCAGGGTAATGGTGGGTATTGGCATGCTGATGTTGCTAATGGCCTGGTGGAGCAGTTACCGCTTATTGCGCTACAACTCACTCTCGCCCTTGCAGCTTAAAATACTGATTGGCATGACATTCTCTGGCTGGGTGGCTACGTTAGCCGGCTGGTATGTTACCGAAATTGGCCGCCAACCTTATTTAGTGTATGGCATATTAAAAACCCGTGATGCGGTCACCACCGTGCCGGGTGAGCATGTGGCGCTTACCCTGGTCATGTATCTGGTGCTGTATGCCGTGTTACTCACGGCCTATATTAAAACGCTGTTTTGGCTGGCAAACCGTGCGGTAGAGGTAGAAGAGTACGACTTAACCCTACCCGGCTTAGCCGAAAGCCGGGCGAAACCAAGCGCGCCAACAGGAGCATCGTTATGAGCTGGCTTACTGCAGAGCATTTGGCGCTGATTTTTGGCAGCCTTACCGCTTTTTCAATACTGTTATATGCCATTTTAGATGGCTATGACTTGGGCGTCGGTATTACCCTGCCGATGCACAATGAGCCGTGGCGTGACACCGCCATTGCCTCTATCGGCCCGTTCTGGGATGCCAATGAAACCTGGCTGGTGTTAGCAGTGGGCTTACTGCTGGTGGCGTTTCCGAAGGCACATAGCGCCATTTTGCATGTGTTATATTTACCGGCAGCGTTGCTGCTGATTGGCCTGATATTACGGGGCGTAGCCTTTGATTTTCGGGCCAAGGTAAAAGCCAACCGCAAAGCGCGCTGGGATTACACCTTTAAAGCAGGCTCTTTGCTCGCCACCTTTAGCCAAGGCTTTATGCTGGGTATTTATGTTATGGGGCTGCAATATAATACAGGCAGCATTATTTTTGCCTGCTTCAGCGGACTGTGTGTTACCGCCGCCTATGCCATGATCGGCAATGCCTGGTTAATTGGCAAAACCAGTGGCGAGCTGCAACTGCACGCCATTAAACAGTGCAAAATAGCCGGAGTATTAACGCTTAGCGGTATTTTGGCGGTCAGCGCCATTAACCCGTTGGTTAATGCCAATGTGTTTCAAGTATGGACAGAGCCACCAATGGCCTATGTATTTGCCGCCATACCGCTTTTGTGTTTTGCTATGTTTGTTATTGGCTATTTAGCCCTGAAACGGCTGCCACTGCCCAAAGACCATGGCGCCTGGCTGCCGTTTTTTATCTGTAACATTATTTTTATCTGCAGCTTTTTGGGTCTGGCGCTAAGCTTTTACCCGTTTATCGTCCCCAACCAATTGACGCTGTATCAGGCGGCCAGCTCCAGAGAATCGTTACTGATCATATTTTGGGGTGCAGTAGTGGTTATTCCGGTTATCGCCGCCTATACCGCAGTAGCCTATTATGCGTTCAGAGGTAAAGCCGATAATCTCAAATACTACTAGCAAGCGCCGAAGGTTATTGCGGTACAAAACCCGTTACCGCAATAATTCCAACGAAGAGCTATGGTGAGTTTAGTCAGTGGGCGCATGAAAACAACTTTAAGAAGCGCTGGCCGTAATGCTAACAAGTCACTTAAAAGGACAAAAACAGTTGGCTTTTGCTCCTTCGTCGCTAATTTTAGCCAACTATTTTTTGCCTGTTAACGGGGCATTATGCAGTCATTCCCCATCCTTATTGACAAGTGTCACGTGACGCAATACACTTTGTCCCATGATCAAATCCTTCGCTGATAAACGAACTCAAGAGCTGTACTCTAAAGGTACATTTAAGAAGTTTCCTGCGGATGTCGCACCGAGAGCTGCCAGAAAGCTTGAATACGTTGATCTGGCTGAACAGCTAGAGGATTTGAAAGTGCCGCCTGGCAATCGCCTTCACCCACTATCGGGAAGCAGACAGGGGCAGCACGCAATTTCAATAAACGATCAGTGGCGTATCTGTTTTCGTTTCGAGGATGGCGATGCGCATGAGGTCGAAGTGTGTGACTACCACTAAGTGAGGTGATGACTATGGCTATACCTAATACTGCCGGCATGCAGCGCAAGCCGACTCACCCTGGTGAAATGCTCAGAGAGGATTTTCTGCCGGACTATGCCCTGACCGTTGCGGGGTTGGCTGGATCTCTGGGTGTTTCTCGCCAGTCAGTAAATGAATTATTGCGCGAGCGCCGTGCTATCAGTCCCGAAATGGCGCTTCGGCTTGCTCGTTTGTTTGGTAACTCTCCGGAATTTTGGCTGAACGCGCAGCGATCTGTTGATCTTTGGACGGCAAAGCAGTCGGTCAAGCAAGAAGTGGATCGGATCAAGCCGCTACATGCTGCATATTAATTGGGGTCATTAATTGGGGTCAGAGCAAAATTAAACCTGCTTACGCCAACTTACGGGCCGCCCTCGTTTAGCCGCATGCTGGCGTCGCGCTATTAAAATTTCAACTTCCTGCTTAAACGGGTTATCTGAGTAGTAATGCCGGTGTTTGGTAACATCACCAGCAATAAAAAACTGCAACGCTAATGGCAGCTGTTCTGTTTAATACACAATATTGAAAAGCTGAATAATTACGCTAAGTTAGCGGCATAGCCAACCCGAAAAACTACTGAAAATAAGTACCTGCCAAGCCATTTATGTCGTTTACTGCTACAAGTCAAAAACCACAAACATCAAACAAGCAAAAAGCAAGACCTGACTCCAAAGTTTCAGAAACGACAAACCCCGCCGCAGCGGGGTCTGTTATGGAGAAATTTTCTCTCAGACCAGGCGACGGCGGGTAAATCCGAGCCCCACCAATCCAAGGCCCAGCAGCGCCAGCGTTACCGGTTCGGGTACGGCCACGACCCCGACGCCGCTACCGCTGAAGCCTTTGCTGCCGTAGTCGGTGGGGCCGCTGATATTGTCAGCGAGGCAATCGTTGGAAATGGTGTTGGTATCCATGGTCACCGCCGCATTCAACGCAATGACCCTACCGCACAGGATCGTTGCCGTGGTATTCAAGGTAACGCTCTGATCCGCGAGAATGTTTCCTGCGAACGCCGTGCTGGTACCAAGCGTAGCGGAGGTGCCTACCTGCCAATACACACCGTAATCTGCACCAAGAATGCCATTGATCACCTTGACACTCGAGGCGCTTGCGGTCGTGAGCGTCGTCCCGATCTGAAACACCCAGAGTGCATTGGCATTGCCTTGGGCGTTTAGATATAGACTGTTAGTCAATTGAGCCGACGAGGTAAATTTATAGACGCCCGGGGTCAGCGCGTTTGAACTGTTGTAGACGCCCAGATCAACACCACTTAAGTCGCTGGTGAACGATAAACCTGCAAGCACATTGTATGCAGTGAGGGCATCGAGCTGAGCCTGCTGCGCGACCCCATCCGTTAGGTGTACCGTTCCTGTCTGGGTAACGCTTCCCCCACCCGTGTACGAAGTGCCTGGGTAGAGACCCAGATCTCCCCAGATCGTGGTCGGGCCGGTATTGGTCACTGTTGAGGCACCCAGGACCGCGAAACTTTGAGCCGAACCCAAAATGGGCGTGGCCCATGCAGGGGAGGCGCAGCAAAACACGCCCACCACCGCCAATACCAGAACCGATGATGATTTCGGCGCGTTGATATTGCGTATACTGCTCGCATGCTTAGATATGATATTCATAATGATTTCCTTTTGGGATAAATGATGAAAACAATCAGGCTCGCTACAGCTTAAAGTTCAACCGCCTAACGTTATAAATGCATTTTTTACACCAGAAATAAATTTCTTATATATATCAATTCATTGCCACACTTATGCGCAGCCAAGTCGGAGTATGTGGGGCTAGATGCGTAAAGTTTTTCGACATTCGAATTGGCTTGGAGGATGTTTCTCAAGAAATAATTGGGGTTAGAAAATAATTGGGGTCAGAGCAAAATTAAGCCTGCTTACGCCAACCTACGGGCCGCCCTCGTTTAGCCCCGTGCTGAGTCGCGCTGTTTCTGTTGCTGCTAATGCTAGGTAACATGGATGAGCTTGGCAGATAGTTGAATTACGGACTAACGCATTAACGCCAAAGCCGGACCCTTTTTATTAAGAAGCAGGCGTAAAACGGATGACGCTTTAGGTGTACCCCTTGTTCGCAAGCCATTGCTCTGCTTCTTCAAAGGTGCTGCATAATATTCGTGAATAGCGTTCACTATCTGGGGTCATTGATCTAATTTGTTCTTTTTTAAGCATACCTTCACCCACAATACAATATAAGCCTCACAGCGCAAGCCTTTTTCAACAAGGTCTTGCAGCGCTTGCTTAGTAAAATATTGAAACTCAGGAGTACCTAAAGACCATTGACGAGCGTCAATAATTTTCCCGAACGTCGAGGTTGTTATCTTTGGCAAAAGCGCTCGAATATCACTAAAAGCTTGCTCAGCAGCTTCTTTGTTCCATTCACCGCTTACCGTCATCACAATAACATTGTTTCTCAAGCTCAACTGGTAACTGCCGTGGGCGTCAAATTTCAAAGTAAAAACCTCTGTTGTTAAACAAGTAATGAAAAGGAAGAATCAACAGTTACAATTAATTAGCCCTGCAAGTAAATACTAGTCGCCAATTCTACTAGAAACAATAATAGTAAGAAGTTGTTGTTTAACCTTGGGGGTCAGATCCAATTGTTAATTAAAACCTTAAACTATGCTTTTTTTTGCAACAATGCAGCTAAAAACTGTGATTTGGCTCGAAAAAAAACAATACGCTGCAAATTGACTACAAAGCATGGTTGTATGGCTTTTAGTGTCTGTATGAGATTGGGAGCAAAAAGATATTGTAAAGCTTGGAGTTAATGGTGCCCGGAGCCGGACTTGAACCGGCACGACCTTTCGATCGAGGGATTTTAAATCCCTTGTGTCTACCGATTTCACCACCCGGGCAGAGTTGCGTTGTACTGAAAAGTACTGGCAGGACGGCGCGCATGATAATGAACGCCGCCTACTTATGCAAGTGTTTTTATTTACCAATCTAACGATGACGGAATACGTGGCGATGATAATAGCCGGATAAAACGGGCCCAGCGCTCGTTTTGATCATCCGTTTGCTCAACATACTGTTTTACTAACTCTTTACCCCAGTTGTAGTTAATAACATAGGCGCCGTAGCTGTCAAAAAAGCGTAGCCGCTGCCGTGCTTCGGCCTCGCTGTTCAGGCTGTATTGCTGCAATAGTACCACTGCCCGTTCGCCGTCGATGTCGCCATTAAGGTACTGGCGGGCAATTTCGTTACCGGCGTAACTTAAGCGGGCCATTAATGTTAAAAAGGCAGCGTACTCAGCGGCAGTGGCAGGGTTTAACCCCGCCAGTGGGTATAGCACATCACGTTCAAACTGCAGCTTTTGCTCACCGGGGAACGCCAGTTCAATGCCATAATTGGCGCTACCCTCAGCAATTAACGATTGCGGGCTATACAACGGATAAACACTAAACTCCTGCCAACCAAGCTGGTTTACCAGTGTCTGCTCTAACAGTGCATTGTAAGTATGGTGGCCGGGGTAGCCTTCATGGCAGCCTAAATCGACCGCGCGGGAAATATCAATCGGCCGCTCGCTGTTAATCTGAATTAAGCTGTATGCCTTACCCTTATACCAGTTGTAACCGCTCCAGGGTTTGTCTTGCACATATTCCAAGCTAAAGTCTTCATGTTCGGGCAAGCTAATATACGCTGCAGTGCGTTGGCGGCATTCGCTGATGGCCCGTTGAAACACGGCATCGAGTTTATCGGCCGGAATAACAAAATTTTTGCGGTAGGCCACCACTCGCTCCGTTAAACTGCCCTCGCCAGGTACCAGCTCAGCAATGCCAGCGAGTACTTCATCAAAATCGCTCAGGCTATAATTCGGTGGCGTGGTGTCGTATAACGCCTGGGCCTGGGCTTCAAAATTAGCCTTGTTGCCGCGGCTTAAACTGTCAGCATGAAATGCCACTGCTTGCAGCTGTTTATCTAAATAATGCAAGCGTAACTTTTGCATGTCGTTGTCGGAAACCGGCTGGGTATCAATTTTCTGCAATAAATTTTTCGCCTGCGCCGCTATCTGGCCTGCGCTCAGCTCAAGCGCTATCGCCTCATCACGTAACTGCGCCGGGCCATAATAGGCATCAACATAATTGCTGTCATGCTCGCCCAGCGCTAACACCAGCTGCATATACTGGCGGGCAATATTGTCAGCATCGACAGTAGCGGCAACTCTCGGCTCAGGCGCTTTGCCACAGGCGGTGGCCAGCAGCAGGCTGGCAGACAGCAATAACGGTATAAACAGGCGGTGTGGTAAAGATGTTGCTATGGCAATTCGCGAAGAGTATGGCATAAGCCGCTTCCTTGTTTTTTTAGTGTGAAGATTATTATGCTGCTAGCCTAGCGTGTTGCCCAACAGGCAGCAACTTTTTACAACATATAGCCATCTATACTGTTGCAGTTAAAAAATAACCATGTTATTACTAATGGCATCTTGCTAACGACATCATAATAATTAAACAAAAAGAGCAATAAATGAATTTTAATCGTCGCGTTTCTACCATTAGCCTCCTCGTGCTCCTTATCGGCGCGCGGGGTGTCGCTTATTGGTAACTACGTAACGAACCAATAACAAAAAACCCCGTGCCACTGGCCGGGGTTTTTGCATTTTAAAGCCCCCGCCACAGCTTGCCACCTAACCCGAAACAACGGAACAGGATAAACAAATGAGCGGCGATAATAAAATTTGGATTTTTGACACTACCTTACGGGATGGCGAGCAAGCCTTGCGGGCTAGCTTAAGCCAGAAGCAGAAAATTCAGCTGGCGCATGCCATAGCACGTTTAAAAGTGGATGTAATGGAAGTGGGTTTTCCGGTGTCCAGCCCTGGCGATTTTGTCTCAGTGCAGCGTATTGCCCGCGAAGTAAAAGGCCCGGTTATTTGCGGCCTGGCGCGCGCAGTAGCCGCCGATATTGAAGCCTGCGGCGAGGCCTTAAAAGACGCCGAGCAGCGCCGTATTCATACCTTTATTGCCACCTCACCGCTGCATTTACAGTATAAATTGCGTAAAACATTAGCCCAGGCTAGCGAACAGGCCGTTGCCGCCATTAAATTAGCCAGCCGCTATACCGACGATATTGAATTTTCCTGTGAAGACGCAGGCCGTACGCCAATTGACGATTTATGCTGGATAGTTGAGCGAGCCATTAACGCCGGCGCTACCACCATTAATATCCCGGATACCGTCGGTTATACCATTCCTAATGAATTTGCAGCCATTATCAGTACCCTACGCAATAAAGTGCCGAACATGCATAAAGCCCGTTTAAGCGTGCATTGCCATAACGATTTAGGCTTGGCAGTAGCTAACAGCATTGGTGCTATTCAGGCAGGTGCCCGGCAAATTGAATGCACGGTAAACGGCATTGGCGAGCGCGCGGGTAATTGTTCGCTGGAAGAAGTGGCAATGATTATCAATACCCGTAAAGATGTATTAACACCGTTGTATACCGACATTAAAACTACCGAGATATACCGCAGTTCGCACTTAGTCAGCCAAATTTGCAATATGCCCATTCAACCGAACAAAGCCATTGTTGGCGAAAATGCTTTTGCGCACAGTTCTGGTATTCACCAAGACGGCGTATTAAAAGCGCAAAACACCTATGAGATTATGGCACCCGAGCAGGTGGGTATTCGCCAGAACGAGCTAAATTTAACCTCGCGCTCGGGCCGGCATGTTATTACGCACCGTTTAGCCGAGCTGGGTTACACCAAAGACGATTATGATGTAGAAGCCGTATACAAAAGCTTTGTGGCGCTGGCTGATCAAAAAGGCCGGGTGTTTGATTATGACTTAGAAGCACTGGTGTTTTTTGAGAATATGCAAGAGCAAAACGATTACTACGCACTGGAATTTTTAAGCTCGTCTACCCACACCGGCCACGTTGCCAGCGCCACGGTTGGTGTGCGCTGTGGTGAACACGTGTTTACCGAAGCCGCCACCGGCAACGGCCCGGTTGAAGCGGCCTTTAGCGCCATTACCCGCATTAGTAAACTGACGATTAAGATGGTTGATTTTAACTTACAAGCTAAAGGCAGCGGCGAAGATGCACTGGGCCAGGTAGACATTATTGCCGAGCACGAAGGCCGACGTTTTCACGGTGCCGGTTTGGCTACCGACATTGTGCGCAGCTCAGTGCTGGCCTATGTGCATGTGTTAAATATGATCCAACGTGCGCAAACTATTGACGCCCATAAACATGCCCAGAAACATACGCGTGAACAGCACACAGTAAAAATTGCAGCAGGTGAACAACGATGAGCAAACCCATAAACCAACAACAAAGCAAACACTACCAGGTAGCCGTGCTAGCCGGCGATGGCATTGGCCCGGAAGTAATGGCCGAAGCAGTAAAGGTATTAGAAGTAGTAGCCGACAAATTCCAGTTTGGCTTAAGCTTAACGCCCGCACTAATTGGCGGTGCCGCCATCGATGCCACCGGTGAGCCACTGCCAGCGCAAACCTTGTCGGTATGCCAGCAAAGCGACGCCATTTTATTTGGCTCAGTGGGTGGGCCAAAGTGGAGTGGTTTAGCACCCGATCAACAACCGGAGCGTGGTTCATTATTACCACTGCGAAAAACCTTCGACTTATTTTGCAATTTACGTCCCGGCCAAATTTATCCGGCCTTTGCCGACTTATCGCCGCTGCACCCGCGGGTTAGTAGCCTGGGTATGGATATATTATGTGTACGCGAACTTACGGGTGGCATTTATTTTGGTGAAAAAGGCCGCAGCGCCACCGATGCCTTCGATACCCAGCGGTACAGCGTGGCGGAAATAGAACGGATTGCCAAAGTAGCATTTGAGGCCGCAGCAAAACGCAGCAATAAGGTTACCTCTATTGATAAAGCCAATGTATTGCAAACCAGCATTTTATGGCGGGAAACCGTTACGCGTATCGGCAAAAACTACCCCGGCGTAACGCTAGAGCATATGTACATTGATAACGCCGCCATGCAGCTTATTCGCAGCCCACAGCAATTTGACGTATTGCTGTGCGATAACCTGTTTGGCGATATTTTATCGGATGAAATTGCCGCTATTGCCGGCTCACTGGGTTTATTACCTTCTGCCAGCTTAAACGGCAGTGGCTTTGGTTTATATGAGCCCGCAGGTGGCAGTGCACCTGATATTGCAGGCAAGGGCATTGCCAACCCCATCGCGCAAATTTTAAGCGCGGCCTTAATGCTGCGTTACAGCTTTGGCGAAGAGCCGGCGGCACGTGCTATTGAACAGGCAGTACAGCACTGCTTAGCGCAACACATTGTTACGCGCGATATTAACCCGAAATCAAGCTATGGCACTGCTGCAGTTGGCGCCGCCATTGTTGCCACTTTACGCCAGGAGAAAAAATGATGGGCCAGACGCTATATCAGAAAATATACAGCAGCCATGTGGTGGGTAAAGTAAACCCCAGCACCGATTTACTTTACGTAGACCGGCATTTAATTCACGAGGTAACCTCGCCACAAGCATTCTCTGGTTTAACGTTGGCTAACCGCAGCGTGCGCCGGCCCGACTTAACCTTTGCTACCATGGACCATAACGTTTCAACCCAACGCCGCAGCATGGACGCCGCCGGTGAAACCTCGCGCAAGCAACTGCAAGCGTTAGCGGCAAACTGTGCCGAAAACCGCATTGAATTACTGGATTTAACCCACCCTGATCAAGGCATAGTGCATGTTATTGGCCCAGAGCAGGGCTTAACTCAGCCCGGAATGATTATCGTGTGTGGTGATTCACACACCTCTACCCACGGTGCTTTTGGGGCTTTAGCTTTTGGTATTGGTACCTCAGAAGTAGAGCATGTGCTGGCTACTCAAACTTTGCCACAGCAACAGGCAAAAACCTTAAAAGTTGAAATTAACGGTGAGATTAGTGCGCATGTTACGCCAAAAGACGTCATTTTAGCGGTTATTGGTCAATTAGGCACCGCTGGCGGCAATGGTTATGTTGCCGAGTTTAGCGGCAATGTCATTAGTGCCATGAGCATGGAAGGCCGCATGACGCTGTGCAATATGAGTATTGAAATGGGTGCCAAAGCCGGTTTAATTGCCCCGGATCACACCACCTTCGAGTATATAAAAGGTAAAGCTCACGCCCCAAAAGCGGCACAGTGGGACGCCGCAATGCAGTATTGGCAAAGCCTGTACTCTGACGCCGATGCACCTTTTGACCATACGGTAACCATTGATGCCAGCGCTATTACGCCGCAAATTACCTGGGGCACTAACCCCGAGCAGGTTATGGCGGTAGACCAATGCGTGCCAGCCCCCGCCAGCTTTACCGATGCCACTAAACGTGACGCGGCCGAACAGGCGTTAGCGTATATGGGTTTAACGGCCGGGCAACGGCTAACCGACTGTAAAGTAGATGTGGTGTTTATTGGCAGTTGCACCAATAGCCGCATTGAAGATTTACGCGCCGCCGCCAGCATGGTAAGGGGCAAAAAAGTAGCTGCTGGAGTGCGCGCTTTAGTGGTGCCAGGCTCGGGCATAGTAAAACGCCAGGCCGAAGCAGAAGGCTTAGCCACGGTGTTTAAAGACGCTGGTTTTGAATGGCGTGAACCCGGCTGCAGTATGTGCCTGGGTATGAACGATGACCGAGTAGAAGCCGGCCAGCGCTGCGCCTCAACCAGTAACCGTAACTTTGAAGGCCGCCAGGGCCGCGGTGCCCGCACGCACTTAGTCAGCCCGGCCATGGCCGCAGCCGCAGCGATTGCCGGCAAATTCGTAAATATTGCGGCAGTAAACACCACGCCAGGAGCACAGCCATGAGTAAAATTTTTGCACAAGGGCTGGTATGCCCACTGGATAAAAACAACGTTGATACTGACCAGATCATTCCGAAACAGTTTTTAACCAGTGTTGGCCGGGACGGTTTTGCACAAGCGATGTTTTTCGATTGGCGCTATTTAGCCGATGGCAGCCCCAATCTGGAATTTGTTATTAACCAGCCACAGTACCAGGACGCCAGCATATTACTCACCCGCGCCAACTTTGGCTGCGGCTCCAGCCGCGAGCACGCGCCCTGGGCCATTAAACAGTCGGGCTTTAATGTGATTATTGCACAGAGCTTTGCCGATATTTTCTTTAATAACAGCGTTAACAACGCCATGTTATTAATTACCCTAAGCAAAACCAATATCGACTTACTGTTTAATCGCTGCCAACAGGGCCCGCAACAATGGCAAATTGACTTAGCCAGTCAGGAAATTATGTTTGGTAACAATGCCGCACTGGGTTTTAGTATCGACCCCGACATTAAACAGCGTTTATTATCTGGCCTGGATTTTATTGGCAGCAGCGAGCAATTAGATACCGACATTGCCCACTACGAGCAGCGCCGCAAAGCCAACTACCCCTGGTTGGGGTAAACCAAAGCATACGCAGTAGTAGTGAATAACATTAACCCAGCTAAATTACTCAACAGTAAGTAGACTGCTGTTACGCCCAGTAATAAAGAAAGCATATCGACTTTGATGATAAGGGGCACCACTAATGACCACGACTAACCCGACGTTACTGCTGCTACTGGCCGACACTATTTTAGTGCTCCACGTCTTGTTTGTAGTATTTGTAGTTTCTGGCCTGCTGGCTATTTACCTCGGCTACTGTCTAAAGTGGCACTGGGTTAGCAATAGAAAATTCCGCATCCTTCATTTGATAGCCATTGGCATCGTCGTGTTGCAGTCGTGGCTTGGGGTTATTTGCCCGTTAACTATTTGGGAAATGGCCTTAAGAGAGCAAGCCGGGGCGGCAACTTACACTGGTTCGTTTATTCAGCACTGGCTACAATATTTGCTGTACTACAGCGCGCCAAACTGGGTGTTTATTGCGCTTTACACCAGCTTCGCCTGCTTAGTATTATTAAGTTGGTATCTCGTGCCAGTAAGGGCAACCCGCGGTTAAAAGCGCGATAGTTACTTGTATTTCTGGCCGCAAGCCGTTAATTTGGCTACTTAATTAACAGGGATGCACACTATGTGGTACCGAGTATTCTGCGGTTTAGGGTTAATGCTGGCGCAGCCGGTTTGGGCCGATACCGCGCAAAATGTGTTTAGTAATTACCAGGATGCGCTTATTCAGGTGCAGGTTATTGAAAACCAAACTCAACGCAAATCGGCTATTGGCAGTGGTTTTTACGTTAGTAACAACTTAGTTATTACTAATTACCATGTTATTGCCGAAAAAATTCAGCAACAGCAACAATATCAATTAATGGCGAATCTGGGTACTGGCAGCAACCAGCAGCTAGACATTATTGCCGTTGACGTTATAAACGATTTAGCGCTGCTTCGCGCGCCGCAATTGCAGCAACACCCGTTTACTCTGGCTGGCAGCTTACCAGCACAAGGCGAGCAAGTATTTAGCCTGGGTAACCCACATGACTTAGGCATGGTTGTGGTGCCCGGTACTTTCAATGGCATGAAACAACAAAGCTTTTATCCACGACTTCATGTTACCGGCTCAATCAACCCGGGCATGAGTGGCGGCCCCAGCGTTAACAGTACTGGTGAAGTCATTGGGGTAAATGTGGCCACCGCCGGCAACCAAATTGGCTTTGTAGTGCCGGTAGCGCAAGTTAATACACTTATGGCCCGCGCCGGCAGCACAGTGCCGGAAATGGCCGTCTTACAGCAGCAAATTCTGCAGCAGTTACTGGCTAATCAGCAGCAAATGCTTAGCCCCTTGTTAAGTGACGCATGGAAAATGCAGGCACTTGGCAATGGCAGAGTACCGGAAGATATTGCGCCCTTTGTGCAGTGTTGGGGGCGCTCTAGCGATCGTAAAGAAGTAAATAGCATCTACTCGGCCAGTGCCAGCTGCGGGCAGAGCGAAGAGATTTATTTAAGCCAAAGCCTAACCACCGGCAAACTGGAAATGCAATTTGAATGGTTAGATGGCACCGATTTACCTCCGTTAAAATTTAACCACCATTATCAGGCAAAAATTGCCTACAGCAATGCCGATAATCGTGCTGGCAAACGCGATATAACTGAATTTAGTTGCCAAAGCGATATTGTGGCGCTGGCTAACCAGGCTACCCGGGTTATTTTTTGTGTCAGGGCTTATAAAGATTACCCAGGGCTATTTGACGCACTCTATATGGCCGCTACCATTGCAGACGGCCAACAGGGCTTTATTAGCCATTTTACGTTAGCCGGAGTAACACAAGATAACGCCAAAGCCTTTGCCCGTAAATTTATGGAGGCCGTAGTATGGCAATCCTGATTGAGCTATTAAACAGCCAGGGCCGGGTTATTGAGCGACATAAATTTAACCAGCAGCAAATAAGCCTGGGCCGTGGTTACCATAACGATATTATTCTGCTTGACCCGCATAGTTGTGCTGAACACGCGATATTAACCCTGGATGAGCAACAGCAATGGCAACTCACCGACATGGACTCGGTAAATGGTGTACGCAACCAACGCGGCCAGCGGGTTAGTCAGCAGCTTATCAGTAAGTCAGGCCAGGAGTTTACGCTTGGCCGCCAGCGCTTACGGTTACTGTTTAGTGATCATCCGATAGCCGCTACCCAGCCGTTACATGGCGCTGAGCGCCTGTTGCCACTGTTAAGTTCACCGTTATTGCTTATTTGCGCCGTGTTATTGGTTGCGCTAACGCTGGGTTATGAATTCTGGCTGGATGGCTTAGGTGAAGACAGTCAGTGGCAGCGGCAGCTGCTGCTTATTCCGTTTTTGTTGCTTATGTTTGCTCTGTGGCCGTTATTGCTGGCGCTGTGGGCACGTTTCACCGGCCGCGAACCGCAACTAAGGCCACAACTGGCACTAACCTTTAGCGTGCTGGTGCTGTGGACTTGCTGGGAAGCATTGGCCGCATTATTACACTTTAACCTGAATAACAATATGCTAAGCCAGGGTTTAAGCTATTTACTGCCTACGGCTCTGCTACTACTGTTTTTCTGGTTTAGCTTTAGTTTGTTAAGTATAAAACGCCGCTGGCTGCAGGTTGGCCTGACGTTACTATTTAGCAGCTTTTACTGGGTATACCCGTGGATGCAGCCAAGCCCTTTGCACTATGCGCCGCAGTATCAACATCAATTATTACCAGCCCCGTGGTTACTGCGCCAGCCAACCAGCACTGACAGCTTACTGGATAGCAGCGACCGCTTGTTTAGAAATACTGCAGCCAGAGCAGAGCAAACCCGCAACAAAAAACCACAGCAGGGGCAGCTAGGGCCACTAGCGAGTAACGAGTAGCGAGGAAATGACTTATTAAGGGTAGTCAGCCAACCACGGGCAATAAAAAAGGCAGCGTCGCTGCCTTTTTGTATGTTTGACGTTAGTGCTGGCTTAGTTTACCGCTATTGTCAGGTTGGCAAATTTAATTATTTGCTCTGGCGTTTGCAGTTCAGTCATTAACTGGCCTGATTGTAGCGCCTCAAAACTTAGTGGTTCAGCAAAATTAACGTTTAGCTGCAGTTTTTCCGGCTGGTTAATAAAGGTGGTCAGGCTTTCTTTAAATTCTAGTGGCAATGCTTCATTGGCAGTAACCGCCATTAATGCCATACCTTGTAATGCGTCCATTGGCGGCATTTGTCCTTGTGCACTGCCCATTGCGACTAAACGCTCGATAAAGCCATTATTGCTAATCACCAGCTCGCCATTTTTTAGCGCGCCTTTAACTAAATTCGCCATCACATCGGTCATATAGCTGTCAGACATACTCAGCTGCTGTTGCTCTTCCGGGGTTTTCTCACTCATGTTGCGGGCAAACGCCCACAGCGCCTGCATTTGCGCAAATGAGAAATTATACGACAGGCTAAACTCATCATTTATACGGGTAACCTGGCTAAAATACAGCTCGCCACTAGCTGGAGTATATTGATAACTGTAGTCAGCATGCAGTGCCACACCCTGAATAAACTCACTCATTTCAGGTGGCAACATCGCCAGCATGGCCGGTGCCACTTTTGCGCCAACTAGCTCGGCACTGCCTTTGTCAGCCAAGCCCTGAGGCTTTAAACCCACCGCCGTAACTTTGTCAATAGTAGCAACCTGCCCCATACCGGCAACGCTAACGTCAATACCTGAAACACTATAGCTAGAGGTTAACACATTAGCCGACACACCTTGGTAAGCAATGCTTACCGCAGGCATCATGCCAGTAGCCGCCAGCTCTGCATAAGACTTATTTGCCAGTTCAATTTGCGCTTTAATGGCCTTTTCAGCCTGACTATTGGCATAATAAAAGCCCGCTGCAGCAGCAACTACAACAATACCGGCACCAACAACTACTTTATTCATACTAATCCTTTATTCACTATTATTTACAAAAGCGTTAAATCGTAGCACACCCGCTTAGCTGCCGAAAAGACAGTATTGCAACTAATTGCTAAGTAGCTGTAGCCCGGTATATTAGTAGTTGGTATCGCGGGAAAACATTTACCTGCCCGCTAAAGCCTGCTAGCGTTACGTTATTCTGCGCTAAGCAAGCACTACCATGACAACTTACTTTTTCTGGTTTGATTTACTCGGCGTTGCAGTATTTGCGGTATCGGGCACCCTGGCGGCATGGCGTAATCAGATGGATGGTTTTGGGGTTATCGTGCTGGCCAGCGTTACCGCTATTGGCGGTGGTACCCTGCGCGACCTTATTCTTGATGTACCGGTTATCTGGATAAACAATAACAGCTATTTCTATGCCATTCTGCTGGCAGCAGTGACTACTATTTTGCTGGTGCGCAACCGGCTAACTATTCCTAACAATACGTTGCAAATTCTGGATGCGATTGGCTTGGCATTTTTTGTCATTATGGGCACCCAAAAAGCCTTGGATTATGGCACCTCTACTATGGTGGCTATTATGCTTGGCACTATGAGCGGCGTATGTGGCGGCATGATCCGTGATGTACTGTGCCGGGAAATCCCAATGGTGTTTCGTGGCGAGTTATATGCGGTAACCTGTTTAGTCGGCGGTGGTGTTTACACTGGCCTGCTGGCACTGGGCACAGGCCAGTTGTCTGCCATGCTGGCCGGCATGTCGGCGTTATTACTGCTTCGGCTGGCCGCCATTAAATGGCATATTACCATCCCGGTATTTGGCAAAAACCATCATGGCCTGAATGAGCCCTGAGCTTTCAGTATCAACGAGCGCCGCAGCATATTATTCGCAGCCCGTTTATTTCAAACTGGCATTTGCCGCCATTCCATGGATAATAAGCGGTAATAAAACGATGATAGCCTTGCTGCCATAAGGCGCTGGCGACAGGATGTATATGTCTCAATTACTGCGTATTGTGCTTATTCACACCCACCTGCCTGGGGTGGTGGAATTGCAGCTGGACCAGCACACGAATATTTGCGGCACCAATGCCTCGGGTAAAACCACCTTACAGCGGCTGGTACCAGTATTTTATGGCGAACAGCCAAACCGGGTAGTACCTAAAACCCGCAAAAAATTTGATGAATTTTACCTGCCATACTCCAACAGCTACCTGATTTACGAATATCAGCGTGAAGACGGCGCCCTGTGTCAGGTGGTACTTACCCGCAAAAGCGATGGCGGAGTTGAATACCGCTTTGTGGCAGCGCCTTATCAAAGCGAGTTTTACTTAATTGAAGGCACCGATGGCGTTAAAGGCTTAAGTTATACCGACTGGGCTGCCAATATGCGTGGCAGGCCAGAGGTGCAGGTATCCGCTAAAATTAGCGCCACCAGTGAGTATCGCAGTATTATTCAAAACGATGCCGCTGCACTGCGCGGCAACAATACTGACAACATGAAACTACGCCGCCTAGCGGCCAGTTTTAGTTTAGTCGGCAGTGGCCATAAACTGCGGCATATTGAGAAGCTGGTTAGCGCCGTGCATGCCAAAGAAGGCAAAATGGACACGCTAAAAGCCATGCTGGCGGCCATTTTTGAAGAAGACGGTGTGGCGTTACCCACCACTAAAGTGAAGAACACCAAAGCACGCGAATGGATCCAGCAAATGCGCCAGTCGATGCGTCTGGATACCTTGCAGCAAGACTTCGAACGGTTACAGCAACTGGCATTGCAGCTTGATGGCACCGAGGCGGCATTAGCGGCACTACTGCCACTGTTACAGCAAGACGAGCAACAACAACAGCTGGAAAAAGCCGACGCCGAGCAACAAGTACACAGCGTGCGCGGCCAGTTACAACAGCTAAAGCAACAGTTTGAACAACAACAAACGGCGCTACACGGCACACTAAGCAAAACCGAAGCCGATTTAACGGAAAGCAGCGCTAGGTTAGATCAGCTACAGCAACAATATGATCACTTTGAAAGCCGCGATATGGCTAAATTACAGCGCGATACCGACGCCTTACCGCTTTGGCGCGACACGCTGCAAGAAGTAATAGAGCAATACCAATTAATGGTAGAACAACATGGCGATATGGCACGCCAGCTGGAGCAACACCAAACCAAGCTGGCGGAAGCATTTAACCGCTTAAGTGAACAGCAGCGCGGTAAAGCCAAACAGTTACAACAACAAAAAGACCACACCCGCGAGAAACAAGATGGCAAACTCGCCACGTTGGAAAGTGCCTTTCAGCAGCGGCTACAACAACAACAACAGCGTTTTACCGCACAACTTACTAGCACCGCCAGCGCCATTGCGGTATTACAAAGCCAGCTTAGCAGCTCGGCACTAACGGCTGCCGAGCATGATGAAATGCGCGACGCTAAGCAACGCTTAGAGCAGGCCCAGCAACAAGCGCAGCAGCAAGCTCACCAAATACAGCAACTGCAGCAGCAATGGCAACAAGCCAGGCAACAGCGTGAGCAAGCAGATCAGCAACTGCAGCAGGCACGTAAAGGCCAGCACCAGGCTGAGCAGCAACTGCAGCAGTTACACCGCCAGTTAACGCCAGAGCAAGGCAGCTTGCGTCACTTTTTGCGGCTGCACTACAGTGGCTGGGAACACAAGCTGGGCAAGGTGTTACATGAAAGCTTACTGGAGCGGCACGATTTACAGCCGCATTTAACCGATTTAACCGACAGTATATTTGGCTTACAACTGGAATTAGCCGCTATCGACACCGCCGATTACGCTCAGGATGAAGCGGCTATTCGCCATCATATTCACAGTGCAGAGCAGCAACTAGAGCAAGCCAACCAACAGAAACAACACGCCGAAAAACAACTGCAACAGATGCACCAGCAAGCCGAGCTTGGCCGCAGCCAGTTAGAGCAAGCACAGTGGCAATATAGCCAATATGAACAAAACATAGAGTATGCCCGCGACGCCAGCAACCGTTTGGATGCGGCACAACGTGAGCTTACAACGCAACGCCAGGCCAGCATAAAAACCGAGCTTAGCCAGCAGCAACAGCAGCAAACCGTGTTACAACAACAACAATCCACAGACGTACAGGCACTGCAACACGACCATCAGGCACAAAAAATTGAGTTAAAAGCCGATTGGCAGACCGAATTACACGTGTTTGACGAGCAATTAACCGAGCTGGATCGGCAACTGGCACATAAACGTGAAGACAACAAACAACAACTTAAAGCGTTGCAGCAGGCTTTTAATGACGAATTATCGGCCAAAGGCATTGATCCGCGGCGCTTAACCGAGTTAAAGCAGCGCCAAGAGCAACTTAAAACCGAGATTAGGGCAGTAGAAAACCGTCAGGACGAACTTAACCAGTGGCAGCGCTTTATGCAGCTGGATTGGCAGCAACGCCGACCACAGTTACTAGAGCAAGAAACCAGCCTGAAACAGCAGCAACGCGAACTCAGCCAACAGCTTAGCCAGCTAAAAGCCGACGTTACCCGCAGCCAGCAGCGACTGGACGAGCAAAAGCGTCAGTGGCAAGATAACATGCAACAGGCGGAACAGGCGCTGAGCCAGTTAAAACCGATATTAACCAAGCTGGCCGACATTCACCTGGCAACGGTAGCCCCGGTTACCTTTAGTGGCTCGGCCGATTTAACCGAACGGCTGGCCCGCAGCAACGAGGCACTAGAGCAGCGCAGTAAGCTGGATCAGCAATTAAAGCAGCAGCTGGAGCAGTTTGAAACCACCTTAAGCAAAGATGCCGGAAGCGAATTTCTGGACCGGCTGCAGTACGAAAAACGCAAATTGCCCGACTACGCCAGCAAACGCCAGCAATTGCCTATTCTGGCCGATCTATTGCGCCTGTTAAACGATCAGCAGCAACAATTACTGGAAATGGGCGAAAATTTTGGCGGTGATTTAAAGAAATTTTTCACAGTGTTTAGCGACATAAACCGCCGTATTGCCCAGCAAAGCCGCCGTTTAACCGACGCGGTAGCCGATGATTTAGTACTAGACGGTATTAGTAAATCAGAAGTACGTATTTTATCAACCATTGACGAACTGGGGTTTTGGCAACCGTTAAAACACTTTGCCAAACTGTATGACGACTGGGGTAATTCGGGTAAGGCGCTGCCTTCTGAGCACTACCTTAATGCGCTGGCCGACGTAGTAGAGTTACTGCGAGCTGATGAGCAATATAGCATTGAATCGCTGCTGCGCCTGGAGCTGCATTTAACTGAAGGTGGCTCACAGTTAATTATTAAGAATGACCGTCAACTGCTCGAGTCATCCAGCCACGGTATGGCATACCTGATTTTATGTAAGTACTTACTGGCCTTTACCCGGTTGCTTCGTGGCCCGGCCAAAGTGGCCATTCATTGGCCCATTGATGAAATAGGTACCTTGGCTTATCACAACGTTGAAAAACTGTTTGCCGCCTGCAGTGCCAATAACATTGTTATCGTTGGTGCTTTCCCCAACCCCGAATCTGATGTGCTGATGCTGTTTACCCACCGCTATTTAATTGAACCGAGCCAGCAAGACTCAAGCAAACGGCAATTGAAACGTATTCAGCCAAAACCCAGCCGGCTGGCTGAGCGCTTAGCGCAGCGGCAACAGGAGGCCAGCTAATGTTACAACATGGTGCATTACTGGAACGGCTGCTGGCCGGGGCGTTTATTTGCCGGGTTAGCGACGAAGATGCCTTTCGACATGTCAGCGATGAACAAAGCCAGCACGATATTAACCATTACCTGCGGCCATTAAACCGGCGACTGGTTAGCAATGATGATAAAAGCGTGTATTATCTGGCCTACCATGAGCTGAACAAAACCGCGCGTGAGCACTTAAGCAACCAGTTTAGCCAAACCGTGCAGTCATTGTTGCCACTGCTGGAATGGCTGCAACTAGTGCAGGAAACCCTGGGCCGCGACAGCGCCATAACCGCAGGCGACACCATAAAACTGCAAGAATTTGTCCTACGCACCGAAGATAACCAAAGCTTGCGCCAACGCCTGAACCAATTGGCGGCAGATCGCTTTTTTAATAGCCAAAGTGACGCATTGGATAACCAGGTAAAGCTGATTTTCCGCCGTTTAAAAGAACATGGTTACTTGCTACAACCGCATCACGACCGCCAGTATTATATTGTTACTGGTAAAATTGACTATTTAATTGATGTTATTCGCTTTATCCGTGATGAAGAACACCTGCCGGTTGATGATACCCCGACGCAGCAGGCATTACTCTAATGGCGCCCGCCGACGCTGCAGCAAAAACGGCTACCGCTTCTAACCTGTTTAATATTGGTGCCGAACGGCTGGTATTGCTGGGTAAGCACCACCAAGCCTTAATGCAGGGTTATTTGGACGGTTTTATTGATGAAACCGTGTTTAGCGACGTCGCCTTAAAAAAGCTAATGGGGGCGCGTATTTTATGGCGTCCCGACGAGCAGCAGCCTTTAGCACTGCGGCCACTGGTTAGCGAGTTGATTGCCAGTATGGTCGCCGATGAAAACCGCCGGCAAATTAACGCCGACGTGGCTGAAAAACTAGAGCAAATTCGCAACCGGGTGCAGGCCTATCGTGATGCCCAGTACCAGGGCGATTACAGCGTAGCCGAGCTGCAACTGCAGCGACTAACCGAGCATGTACACGATTTAAGCGGCCAATTTGAAGAAGCCATTGACAGTTTATGGCACCGGCTAAACAGCGACTTTGGTTTTGTTAGCAGCCTGGACGATAAAATTCGTGAAAACGAACGGGCACAAAAGCAGCTGCGCCGCTTACTCGATGGCCTCGACTTACTTGATTTTAACGAACTCATTGAACTGGCCGAGGGCAATAGCCACTTGCGAAAACTGCTGGTAAGCCAGTTACAAAGCCAACTAAGCTCGCACCATAGCAGCTTATTAGAAGTGCAAAAGCGCTTACTGGAACTGTTGGCTAAATTTCGACAGCAGCAGTCGCGTTCAATGCTAATTAATAATATGGCGGCCTTTTTGCGCCAGCATCCAAAGTATCAACCCGCCGATTACCCTAACCGCTCTGAACTGCCGCTGCTGTTTAATCAGGCGGCGCCCATCGTGCCACAAGCCGCCATTGCGCTCGATAAAGCCAGCGAGCGACAACTGCTAGCCGAACTGGTGCGGGCCATACCCAAAGCCACCTCACTGCCGCTGCCCGATCAGCAAAGTGCTGATTTTGCCATAGCACTGCAAGATGAAGCCATTGCCGCGCGTCAGCAGGCATTAAAGCTGGATGTTGAAAACTTCTACTTACGGGTTATTGATAGCACCAGCAGCTTAAGCGCGCTGGAATATCTGGCCGAGCAGCAATTAAACTGGGACAGTGAAATATGGTTATATCAAATTATTGCCGAACATCAGGGCTTGCCAGCAGACGAAAAGCAGATGTTTGCCCTGTTGCGTGACGAAGCGCCAGCCAGCAGTATGAACCAACTCTTGCTTATTCGTGACATTAGCCTGCAGTTACAGACAGCCTGATGCGTTACCCGCCGCTAAATGCACAAACACTGCGTTGGTTGCAGCAACTGCAGCTGCGACTACATGCCAGTGGTAGCGAGCGGGTAAACACCAGCGGTAAAGCAGCACAACAGGTACTGCTCTGGTGTATTGAACATACATTAGTGCCTGGCAATAGTCTTAAACTGCCGTACTTTACCTTTAGCCTTGCCTTACTAAATGATATCGCCTTCGTTCAACGTAACTTGCAGCAAGCTTGTTATCAGGATGACATAAATCTAAACAGCCGGCTACACAACGCCACTACTAACCAGCAAGAGCTGAAGAGTATTGGCCTGCAACCACGGCAAAATAGGGTGCTGCTAAAGCTGAATAAGGCCGCAAATACCGATCTTGGCATAGCGGCAGAGTTTATCGATATTGACTGGCCACAACTGCCACTGGAACAATTTGATGCATTGCTGGTGGTAGAAAACCTCGATTGCTTTTATCAACTTAACTGCTTTACTCTGGCGCTACCTTGCAAGCAGCCTTTAATTATTTATCGCGGCGATATGCTTTACAGCAAAGGCTGTAAAGCACTGAAAGCTGCCTGGCTTAAACAGCATAAACCTGTATTGTACTTCGGTGATTTTGACGCAAAAGGCGTAAGTATCGCTTTAAATGAAGACTACATCGCCATGCTGCTGCCCGAGGTTGCGATACTACAACAACACGCCAGCCCTTCCATGCTGCCGAATGAACAGCTTAGCTTTATCGCCGGTATAGCAGGCAAAACAGTAGTCGCCGAATTTAAGCCGTATCTGCAAATACTCTGTAAGCAGCTTAGAGGACTAAGGCAGCAAAATATGCAGGGGATGGTATTGGCATCTGTACCTCTTAAAGCTTTAATTGCTGAACAGCACTGATACCTTAACCTTGTACTATTTTACGTCAATACTGCCGTGTTTATTCTGGGTATAAAGGGTGTAGGGTAGCGCGGCGGTGTCTGCGACTAATGAAAAGGTGCCGTCGATAATAAAAAATGGCACATTATTGAAGCTACTGCCAAGGTTTCCCTGTCGGCTTGGTTCGCCATGCAGCTTACATAAATTGTAGGCAAAACCACTGTAAATGCGCGGTATGCTTTGACAGTAACTTTTCTTGCCCTCATGCTCAATACTAACTTGGTTAGTAGTCGCTGGCAGTGTTTTTACTGTAGCGCAGCCTGTCAGGCTAAGTATTACCATTACCGGTATTAGTGTTTTCATTTCATCATCCCTGCTAATAATCTGGCGCTGAGTTTATGGTTTAGTATACATAAAGTAAATAAACCTTGTTCACCGCTTTGGTCTGATCCTACAAACTCTCTGCTTTTAAACGATATGCTAAGGAAGTTGTACTACTATTTAAAGGTACTGAATTTAAGCAATCTCATAAGGAGAGCGACATGGCTGCTTTTTTGTCTATTGCCAATATTGTTGCCGCCTTTGCCGCGGTTGGAACTGCGCTGCTGGGCATTCTAACTTACCGTCGCCAGAAAGAGATTGATTTGGAATATCAAAAGGAAGAATTAAAGCGCGAGGCCGTTACTGAGTATCTGACCTCCCTTGATACGCTAATAAATCATGCGGCCTACAGCGAAGGACATGGGGCTCACGATCAAGCTGATAAAATACTGGCATGCAAAAAGAATATTAATAAAATTTATATTTATGCACCGGCAGATGTTGTTAAGGCGATGGATACATTACTGACCGAGGCCACAGAGCTCGCCAGTATTATTTCCAAGATCTCAAATTCTGAGATTTTTAATCAGGATAAAAAGGCTCTATACGATAGCGAACGAACAAAAACGCAAGATGCGTATTTAGCAGCCGTCAACATTGCAAGACAACATATAGGTTTTCACAAAGGACCGGTTGACGCGGTTCAGTTACTGTTGCTTGGTAAAAAATGATGAAAACAATCATACGCGTAGGTAGACAGTAATTTGCGATGGCTTAGCTACACTAAACCCTGACTTAACCAACACAGGCAGGAGATATTTTATGAGCTGGCAACTGTTTGCGCCTCTTCTGGGGTTACTTATCACGTTCTTTGCATCGGCACAGGATAACCTGCCGTTAAAGGTTGAGGACATCACTCGTTTTGATGAGCCGTGGTCGATGGCCTTTCTGCCGGCTGGCAGGGCGATGCCTTCGCGGCAGGCTTCTCTTCCCAGGCCATAGTGCGCATCAACTTCGATGGCGAGAGTGCAACAGAGTTAGAGCGATACGACATGAGGGCCCGTATTCGCAAGGTCACCGAGAGTCCGTATGGCGCTATCTGGATACTCGAGGATGAGCGCGGTGGAAAGCAAGGGCCGCCTGCTGAAGTTAACGCCAAGTTCTCGTTAAGCGCTATTCTTAAGGCCAAAAACGGAATATGGGGTCGGAGCACGCTGTGACTCATTAGCTACGCCCCCTTTTTCGCTCTAAATTTTTAGATCAAAAATCTGAATTACACCTACAGCGATCAGATAAATAGCCACAACATAATTAAGGATCTTGGGCCGGATCAGTATCAAAATACCGGCAACGATAGAGAGTACTGGAATAAGGGCAATATGCAGAGTCATAATCCTGTCCTGTTATGATGAAGCTTAGTGGATGGCGCTCAGTAATCGGAGCTTCGTGGGTTAACCACAGCATTGTGAAGCCAGGCACGGTTTATAGCAATTCATTTAAAACGAGATATCTCAGAACGTAGAAGTGCTTTATAGTTTTTCTTTTAGCTACATTTTTTACCCCCCCCGTAACGCTTTGCTGTCTTGCTAAAATTGTTACGGCCCGGCTTAGGCGGCCGAGCGCTTCGCCTAGGGCAAGTGCCCGCTATTTTGCAACTTGCCAATGGATAAATATAACGTGTATCTTAGCGTAACGCGAGTCGTGGCTTTATGGTGACTCGGCGGCAATAACAATGTTGAAAAACACATTGTCGGTCATACCGAGTTGTTATTAGCAGACGGCCTGCTTAGAGATGAGCGTATCCAATTATTAAACGAAATTGAGGCCCTGAAAGCTGAGCATATTGATTTGATAAATCTGCTGCCTGATCTGGAGTGGCAGCTTCGACAGGCAGAGCAACAGCAGCAACAGGCAGAACAACGTTTTGCCTCATATCAGTAGCGGTTCGCGTTACTCTTTTTGAAAGCAACAAAATAGGCAAGGTGACATGGCAACAGCATTTAAAGAATACAAAATGATTTACATCGCCGAAGGCGGTTGCGGTACCGTTTTTCTGGGCGCGTCTGGCTTGCCATTAAAAAAAGTAGAGGCCGAGTTGAATGCGCAAGCAGCGCAGGGTTGGCAAGTAGTGTTTCAGCTCATTGAACAAAAGCGCTTCTGGCTGTTTTGGACCCGTGAAGCCATGGTTGTTACTTTAGGCCGCTAGCATGCAACGCCTATTATTATGGCTGATACGCAGTTATCGCACTAGCGGTGGCGGCAGGCGCTGGTTTGGTATTGACTGTAATTTTGAACCCAGCTGTTCAGCCTACACGTATACTGCTATTGCCCGTTTTGGTGCGCGCCGCGGCGCAGCAATGGGCTGGCAACGCATTACACGCTGCAACCGTCACGATAGCTTTTGTAAATGTATTGAGCCCGTGCCTGAGGCAGATAATAAACGAGACAAAGCATGTTAAATCAGCAACAGGTTGATGCCGAAGAAGAGCAACTGCGCGAACTAGCGGCAGCGTTGCCAGACGAAGCTCGCCTGGCTTTTTATCAACAACTTAAACGTGAACTGCGTGATCCTGATACCTATGCCACGTTAAACTGGTGCTTTTTGGCTGGCTTGCACCATTTTTACCTAGGCCAGTGGCGCCGAGGCTTGCTGAATTTAGCAGTGTTTTTAATTGGTGTAGCGCTGCTATTTTCACCGCTATTATGGCTTGGCATTGGCTTACTAATATTTATTAGTGTGATAGAGCTAGGGGCGCTGTTTCGCGCCCAAATCATTATTCAGCACTGGAATAACCAGATAATGCGCCGCCTATTGCGACGTTAGGCGCTATTTTAGTAACGTTCAACCACTTTTGCTTGCATGGCCGGGTTGGCTAAGTTAAGCGTGACAGGTTGTTGCAAAATTATTTGGCCCTCAACCACCGCATTGGCAGCAATAGTTAAAGTAGGCTTATTGTCGTTGCTCCAACCAAAGAATGATTTCTTTTTGCCACGCGAGTTAAACACCACATTACCGTTCACTAGCGTATTACCCGCCAAGGTAATATCGCCGTTGACAGTGTTAATATCTTGCGCCACTCGGGCATTACTCAGAGTAATATCGCCATTTACTGTGCTGATATCACCTGCAATGTCGGCATTGTCAGCTGCGTTAATTTTGCCATTTACCGTGCTAAGGCTGCCGCCCACACTAAGGTTAAGGCCGGCATTAATACTACCGTTTACTGTTTCAGCGCTATCAATCTTTACATCATCACCGATGTTGATACTGCCATTAACTAAAGACAATGATTTGGCACTGCTATTACTGGCCATTTTAACACTGCCATTGACCAGCGAAATATCACCATAATGTTCACCTGCCGCAACTGCTGCACTGCCCATTACTTTGTCGATATTGCCATAAGTACTATTGGCAGCAGCGCTGCTAAATACACCGCTAAACATTACCGTAGCGGCAACAAAAGTGGTAACAGCAGCAAATTGAGAGAGTTTCATTGTTTTATCCTTATTGGTTAATTACTACTGCTCACTTTGCAAAGGCTTTGCCACATATTAAGCCACTGATAAATAACAACTTAACTTATAAAACATCTAGTCATAAAACTTAATTGCGCCACTATTTGGTGAAATACACTACTTAATAGAGCAAAAGCAGGCACATCAAAATCCGTCAGGGTTTATTTTGGCGAGCACAATAGCGGGGACGGTTAACGGTAATGCCAAAATGGCGGCCTCGCCTGATACCGGAAAATAATTCGTTAAGGCAGTAAAATTCACCTGATGACTGATCAAAAACGTTGGTATCGGTTGTTGTGCCGTAGCAAACTGCTGCAGCTCTTCCATAAAAATTAATTTACTACAAGGCAATTTTAACGTTATTATTTTATCTATTTTTGTTAACGGAGCAGCAAGGTGAAATAATTATTGCCGGCTAAGGCTAGCCGGCGCTAACAGCCTGTTTTTTATTTACTACCAACAGAGTAACGCTTAATCGTTCGGGTCCTCGGCTATGCGGGCCCGGCGTTCTTCTTCTTCGGCAAAGGCGGCTTTAATTTGTTCCAGCACTGAGTCAACATCGGCAGCAGTTTCATCAGCAATAAACTCGCCAGTTAACTCTGCATCGGGTGTAAGTTCACCTGCTTCATACAGTGCCCATATTTCACCAGCATAATTGGTAGCAAGCAGTTCTGGTGCATACAATCCGTAGTAATCGCGCATATTATTAATGTCACGTTCCAGCATCCACTTGGCATTATTATTGGCCGACGCATCTACCGCCTGCGGCAAATCAATAATTACCGGGCCGTAATCATCTACCAGCACGTTAAATTCAGATAAATCACCATGTATAAGGCCCTCGCACAGCATCATTACCACGTATTGCATCATGGTGGCATGATCAGCCAGCGCAATTTCTGCCGCCATAGCAACATCACCTAAACGTGGTGCCACCATGCCTTCATCATCGCAAACAAGCTCCATCAGTAACACGCCGTCGTAGCAGCCAAAAGGTTGCGGTACCCTCACCCCAGCTTTGGCCAGTTTAAATAAGGCATCTACTTCAGCGTTTTGCCAGCTTTGCTCTTGCTGGGCGCGGCCGAACTTTGAGCCTTTTTCAATGGCGCGGGCACGGCGGGTGTTACGACCCTTGCGACCTTCCTGATATAACACAGCTTGTTTAAAGCTGCGTTTGTCTGCTTCTTTATACACTTTGGCGCAGCGAATATCCTCGCCACAACGGACGATATACACTGCAGCTTCTTTGCCGCTCATCAGTGGACGGATCACTTCATCCACTAAGCCTTCGTCGACCAGTGGTTGAATACGTTTCGGTATTTTCATAGCGCCCTTATACCCTAGTTAACAACGACAGGGAATATCTCAACCGCGCTTAATCAATAAAAAATACCTGAAGTAAAATTTATACCGCCAGTCTGAACGCAAGATAGCCATAAACTGATATCTTGCTAACCCGTATTACTAATTAGCGCGGATCACAATTCTTGGATCATACTCATCACAACCTTCTACGGTAATGGCGTAATCAAAATCACCTTCAGCACCACGACTAATCCGGCAACGCAGCATACCGGCATTGTTTGATTGTAAGCGACAGTTTTGATGAAAAGGGCTGGCGTCATAAAATCGCACACTGTAATTCTTTTCTGGCTCAGTTTGCCAGGCAATGTATTTATTCTTAGCGCCGCAGGCACAATCTTTTAATGCCCCACAACCTTGTCGATTACTATTTTCGTCATCAACACAATTATCATCTGTCGGCGCGGCAATATTAGCGATACAGCCCTCGGCATTTAATTGTATGGTCAGTGTTTGATCTTTATCTTTAGCTTGGCTGACACCGGCTAAAGTAAGGCTAACGATGATCGCCAATACATAAATAACGTTCATATCCTGCTCCTTGGGATTAAAGGTAAGGTGTGTTGGCCGGAATTTTAGGGTCAGCAGCAATTAATGCGGCTGAATAGCCTCCGGCTATGGCTTTTTGCAGCAGTTTGCTAGCCGTGGTTGGCTGGCTACAATTAAAACTGGCAATTGCCAGGTCGTAATAAATATAAAAGTCGTCGATAACACTGCTTAACAGCTGTGACAAGCGTTGCTGAACCAGCCCGCAGTGGCCCAGCTCAGATTGAATACGGATAATTTGTGACAGCAAGGCTTTTGCATCCTGATTTACCGCCAAATTAGCCTGTGCCAGCAGCAATGCTTGTTGATAGTAGGTTTGCGCTTCCTGCTGCCGACCAACCTGCACGTCCAGACTATCAGCCAGGTTGGTAATAATGGTGTAGTCGTCTTTACTGGTATCTAGTGCGGCTAAATACATTTGCTCGGCCTGACTGAACTCGCCGTTAAAATAGTAGGCCGTGCCTAGGTTAGAATACGCCAGCGACAGCGGCGACTTTGCCACTACCTTTTGCCAGGCCGCAATGGCGGCAGCAAAATCGTTATTTAAGAAATAACTGGCGCCCAAGCTGTTCTGTAAGTCAACACTGTCTGGGTGAATTAATACTGCACGCTCCAGCTGCTTGCTAGCACTACTAAACTGGCCATTGTTATACAAAAAGCGACCATAATTACTATAATTTTGCCAGTAGCCCGGCTCCAGCCGGATAACCTCTTTAAACAGCTGTTCTGCTTGCAATGGCTGCTTTAAATCTGCCAGAAGTAAAGCCTTACCGGTAATAGCATCAAGCCAGCCGGGGTTAAGCTGCAAAGCTTGATCATATTGGCTCAATGCCTGCTCAAGTTCGCCGCGAGTGCGATATAAATCACCAATAACCGTAAAATGCTGCGCTTGGTTTGAGGAAAAGCTGGCAGCATGTTCACAGGCTTGCCTGGCCAACTCAAACTCGTCCACACTGCGGTTTATGGCATATTTTTCAAGATGTAACTTACATAAACCGGCCGAGGCCATCGCAAATTTAGGATCGTAGTCTAATGCTTGTAAAAATAGCCGTTCTGCCGTATCAAAACTGGCCATGTCCGCAAATTGCTTTAAAAGCATATTCGCTTGCAAATAAGCGTCATATGCCTGAAAACTTTCGGTTAACGCATATTCTGCTGGTTGCAACTGTTGATTTTGCAATAACAGACCAAAAGCATTGGTTAGCTGGCGGTAGAGTTGCTGCTGTAACTGCGGCAACTGCTGGCGTGGCGCCTGCAGCCGGGTTGACCAAAGCCGCACGCCATTGTTCAGCTGGCTTACCATTACTTCTAACTGCAATTCAGTAGCGTCGGTTTTTAGCTTGCCCTCGACCACATACTGCGCACCCAGCCGCTCAATGATTAAGGAATTATCGGCGTTATCTGGCAAGCCTTGCATTGCCCTTGCAGAAATAACAGGAAAAGCATTCAGCTGCGACAGTGAGTACAGCAGCTCATCGCGGATACCATCGATAAGATAGTCATCGGCCAGTACGCTTGAGGCGCCATCCTGATGAAAAGGTAACACCGCTACCGCGTGTTTAAGCAAAGGCACAGCCGCATGGATAGTGCTATTCGGGGAATGAGCCGGCAACATTTCAATATCAATAGAGCGCTTTAATGAACCGCCAAGAATGGCCACCGCAATAAAAGACAGCAGCATAAAACCTAAATCGACTT
This sequence comes from Arsukibacterium sp. MJ3, assembly GCF_000987765.1. Lineage (GTDB taxonomy): Bacteria > Pseudomonadota > Gammaproteobacteria > Enterobacterales > Alteromonadaceae > Alishewanella. The sequence continues at coordinate 39,992 of NZ_LAHP01000002.1, read as the reverse complement.
TAAGCTGACGTCGCCAAAACTGCCGAGCCCGGGGATTAGCAGAGCGCGCCAAGTGAACTCGTTGTATTTTTAAATCTTGCAGCCAGGTGCCTAACAACACCAAAGGGAATATGACCACAATACCCAGTAAGGTTAATTTCATACCATAGGCAGTAATATGCAACAGTGGGAAAGTAATGGCCATTACCTGCACAAACAGCCAGACGCCCACTAAAAAAGCCACACTCACTCTGAATAGCCGGCTACCTTTAACCAACGCATACCACCATGACCATTTGGTGCTGGGCACTGCCTGTAATACGTTATCTGCTGCTTGCGATTGCTGGCTTACCGGCTGCAATAAGCGATAACCACGCCGGGTTATCGTTTCAATATACGTTGGACTGACTCTATGGTCTCCCATAGCATGGCGTAACTCACTGATTAAGCTTGATACTGTCTCTTTAGTGCCATGTTGGCTACCCGTTACAGCTTGCAACAAAGCAGGGCGAGCCACGACCTGCTGAGCATTTGCTGCCAACACCAACAATAACTGCATGGCTTTTGCTGAAATATGACGATATTCGCCCGCCACCAGCAAATTCCCGTCATCAGGCAATACTTGAATATCTGCCAGATAAAAACCGACCTGAGGGGTGTTTGTTGTGTAATGCAAGTCTGATACTGCTGGTTCAAAACCCGCGCTAAATTGCTTACTGTCGTCCATGCTACCTTCCGCCGCAATAGCGGCGCCTAAATCAAAAACACAGCGTGTCTATGCTTAGCAGTCGCTAAAGCATGACTAAAAACGCTCAAATATCCAGCAATTGACCGCGCTGCGAATCAACTTTACGTCAGGCACCTGCTTAAAATAACCTCTTAGTAATAGTTGCTTATAATTAATAACGAAAACAGTAGGAAGCAGTATGTCATTCTTAAAATCTGGCTTTTATTTTGTGGGGAAGTTGCTGCAATTTACCGCTTGGCAAGAACCCGCACCCAGCCATTTTGTTAACAGCATTTTGAGTTATCAGTCTGTTTAAAATGGTCAACGCTTATGGTAATGGCAAGCCTGAATACCAGCAGGAAGTGTTACAACTTGAGCAACTGTGGCTAAAGGCGAAACAACACGCCAATTAGCACCACAACGCTATCACTATTGTTCAGACGAACTACAACGCTGCAGTGGCGTTAACGTACCGGAATAAAACAAGGTCGCCCGCGGTAATGTTGATGTTAGGTTGCATGTGTCGGTATAACCCGACCACATTTTAATCTTATTATTATAAAAGCTGACAATAATAACCGTTTACCAAACGCTAGCACCCGCTCGCCAGCTCTGCCCGATTAACGTAAACTGCAAAAAATAATCAACAGCAGCTTTTATGACTAAACCAGCACAATTGCACCCACGCAATCCGCATCAGGGTCGCTACCATTTAACCCAACTAAGCCTTGACCATGCTCCGTTGCACAGTCACTTAGTGTTAACCCCCGCGGGTGAGCAAAGCATTAATTTTAGCGATCCTGTAGCCGTGCAGGCCTTAAATGCCGCGCTGTTAAAACACTATTATCAAATTAATTTTTGGCAGCTGCCGCCGGGGTATTTATGCCCACCTATTCCGGGCCGGGCTGACTACATTCACTATGCTGCTGACTTACTGGCGGGCGCTAATACTGTGTCTGGTAGTGTCCCTAAAGGTAAGCAAATCAGCCTATTGGACATTGGCTGCGGTGCCAACTTAATTTATCCGATTATCGCTAACCGCAGCTATGGCTGGCGCTGTGTAGGCACTGATATTGATGCATTGGCACTAAAAGCGGCGCAGCTGATCATTGAAGCTAACCCGCCGTTAACCGGCCAGGTTAGCCTGCGCCAGCAAACCAACAGTAGCAAAGTGTTCCACGGAATTATTAAAGCCGGTGAGCAGTTTCAACTTACTGTCTGCAACCCACCATTTTACGGCTCTGCCGCCGACGCTGCTGCAGCCAACCAGCGTAAGCGCAGCAATCTTAAGCTTGCCGACAGCCCACAAAAACGCAACTTTGCCGGTCAGCAGCATGAGCTGTGGTGCCCGGGGGGTGAGCTAGCGTTTATTCAAAAAATGATTACTGAAAGCGTTGATTTTGCCAGCCAGGTGGGTTGGTTTACTAGCCTGGTATCGCAGCAAAGCCATTTGAAAGTGCTGGATGCTGCAGCACGCCAAGCCGGCGCAGTGGAGGTTAAACAGCTTAAAATGCAGCAAGGCCAAAAAAGCAGTCATCTGTTGGCCTGGCGTTTTTAAGCCCGGTAGCCAAGGTTATTACCAACGGGCGAAATGATCCTCGGCCAGGCCTTGCTGACCATTGCAACGAATCTGCTTACCATCACTTAGTGTTATCTGGCCATGCCAGCTACCGCAGTACTGACGAAAGTTACTGGCCAGCAGCCCCAGGTTCAGTCGCTCTTGCCGTTTAGCGGCAGGGGTAAACTGCAACTGTACCGCACCACAGTGGCTAACCAGCTGCCAGCAGGCATTGGGCTGCTGCCGCTCAAAATTAAACTGCACCGGCGGTAATAAATAACGTTTACCATTTAGCCAGCCGCAGTTTTCAGTAGCCCCGGTTTCATTTACCCCGGCCGCCAGATTAAAGCCAATAGTGTCTGTGCCGCTGTGGCCGCTAAGGCTACCCCAACGCCAACTGGTTTCGCGGCGCATAAAGCCAGCTGAAAAGTCGTAGCCAGCCAGCGCCCTGCTTAAATCGACCCGTTGTTGTTGCTGGATAAGTTCGCCTGTCACCTGCAAGCCATTATGTTTTTGGGTATACGTCCAGCCGTTATAGCCGGTTGGCAGACACAACGCCAAGGGCTCAGCCAGCTCATTCGGGCTAAGTAATACGTTGGCGCTAAGCTGGCTACTTTGCAAGCTCAGCCGCCAGCAATAACCATGCGGTTCAATGGTTATGCTATTTTTGCCAGAGGCAATTTTAGCTATACCTGCCACCGGTGAGTGGCTCATTTGACTGGCTCGACCTAATGGTTGCAACATTTTAAATTCATCTAAACGGCCGCTACTGCGTTGATAAAAATAAGCAAAGCCTGAACTTAGGTAACGAATATCGGCTATTGCTGCCGCCAGGATCCAGTCTGGGTGACAAACGCTAACAAACTGAAATTGCTTAAAGTGCGCCCAACGCGAAAGCGTCGAGGCCAATTTGTCCATTTGGTTGTAATAAACGAAATCGTTAAGCCCCAGTTCGGTTACTGGTTGAGTAAAAATGCCAAAGCGTGGCTTACCATCGGCCTGTATCAGCCGAAAAGGGGTAGGTTGGCTAGGTTGCACTACCACCATTGAAACAACACAAATGCGATCATTATTAAAAGAACCAGCTTGATTTGATAAGTAACCCATGGCGCTAAAAAACATACAGTAAAACTGGAGACTTGTGCAATACCGATAATCCAGTACAACACTCCTCGGCCAATATAATGGTTGCTTTCCAAAGCAATGGCAATTGTTGTGGAAACAAAGGCTAAAATTAGGTATCCGAGACAAATTGGTTTAGACCGCAACACAATGTCAAAAAATACGGCCAGTGCGTTAGGTATATTTCTTAGTGTGGCTGTTGTTGAGCTCATGGCTATAGCGCCTTATAATTAGTTTGTAAATCAAGCGCTTTAATTTGTAGCGACTTATGATGAAGAACGTGCGGGTTTTACCCCCACAAGCTGGTATTTGTAATATACGGCCTGGCAACCGGCATCACTGGGGAATAAAATCGATTGCTGGTGTAACCTAGTACTTTAAAGCCAATTTTAATGAACTTTACCGGCTATTTGTTCGATATCTTGCTGCAATGATTTGCGGAACCCCAAAGCAAAACCCACTTCGGCCACCACAAATAATGGGCCAACAAAAAACCCCATAACATCATCAACAAAAGCCGGTTTTTTGCCCTCATAATAATGGCCGATAAACTGTAATATCCACCCCACAACAAACAGCGCCAGCGAACTGCTCAGCCAAATGGCAAAAGGTTGTGCAGCCAGATAGGTTGCTATGGCAAAACAACTGCCGCTAAACAGCAGCATCACCAGCCCGAAACGTACATCCAGCCGCAAGTAAAATAGTGCGGTAGCCATAAACAACAAAAGGGCGGGTGTAAGCATAATACCGGCCAGACTAAACAGCGGCAGCGATAGCAAACCAAAAATAGCCAATATAATCAGAGGAATACCCGCATAATGCGTTACAATATTGCGCTGGTCTCGATGATACAGCGCATACTGAGCTAAGTGTTCAGTTAGCGTTTTCATGGTTTTTCTCCAATTAATAAATCACTCTGACCCATTTTATTATTTGTGCAACAGCAGGCCATAGCCGGTTGTGCGGTAACCAAGGTGCCATTCGCGATCGCCACTGATAAAGGGGTTGCCATGGCCCATGTGCTGACGAATACGCTGGTTTAGCTGCCGCTCTGCTGCGGTTACCGGATCTTGCTTGTGCCAGGCCAGCAATAGCTGCTGCTGGGCGCTAGACAACGTCAGTTGATATTTGTCTGCCATATAAAAATAGCTGCGGGCAATGTCGCCGCGAACCGCTGCTGCGGGTTCAAACACCCGTTGTTTAAAATCGACTTTAACCGGGCAAGCACCATGCTGCGCCGCTGCTGCGGGCAGCATACCAAAACGGTAGTTACTGCGATCGCCATTAACCTCACCAATTGCCGGTACCAGATTGTATAAATCGGCTTCCATTACCCGAAACATTTCATCGGTTTTTACGCAGTTTTTACGGCCGCCATTTTGCCAGCATTGGCGCTGATGCCCAAAATGGTGGGCAGGCACAATGTGCTCCCATTCAATACGGTTTGCCCGTGGGCCATTTTTGCGCACCTGATAACCACAACCAGCCAGATCGGGCGTGCCTTTATTCCCCTGCCAGCGAATGGTGCAGTCACAGTAAAAGCTAGTAGCCGTGGGTGCATGCACCCGCTGCGCTAACTTTTTTGCCTGCTCAAAATTTGCCGGTGCGGCTTGGGTAATAGTTGATAACAGCAGCAACAGGCTACTAACAAACAAACACGTTACTTTCATTCACTACCACTTACTTCAGTGAAACGGCTAAACACATACTATAACCCGTTCTACGCAAACTGAATACTCAGCGAAAGCGGTTAGTATCTTACTGGCCAGCAGCCCGGCGTTCCTATTATATATATACTGTAAACTAATTGTCATTTTGGCGTGAAGCGACAATATTTCAGCACAGTAGCTGAGTATGCTAGCAGAGTGTTAAAGGGGTCTGGTGGTCACTAACACTTCGCTGGCGTTGCCGGCGGCTCATGCACGGATGTCTTGAAAAACAATAAATTACAGGACGAAAACATGCGAGCTTTTACATTATCTTGGCGCAGTATGCTACTTGGCATATTGCTGTTTATTACGCCGCAGGCGCTGGCCGACGTTATTTTACATGCCTTTGACTGGCATTATAATGAGGTAGCAAACCGGGCAGAAGAAATTAAAAATCTGGGTTATAAAGCGGTATTGGTGGCGCCGCCGTTAAAATCGAACGCAGGCGGTTGCGCCTGGTGGCAACGCTATCAGCCACAGGATATTAGGGTTATTGATCACTGTAAAGGCAACAAGCAGTCGTTTCAGGCAATGATTAATGCCCTTAACGACAGTAATCCGAACCGGCGGGTGGCAGTATATGCCGATATTGTATTAAACCATATGGCGAATGAGCGCAGTGGCGCTACCGATTTCCCAGGCCAGGCGGCACTAAATGCGTACGCCAGCAACACCGGCTATTGGAATAATCAGCGACTGTTTGGCAATTTAAGCCAAGGTTTGTTCAGCCCCTGGGATTTTAACCCCGCTAATTGTATTCAAAACTACAATGACGTGTGGCAAGTGCAGAACTGGCGTTTGTGCGGTGGTAATGGCGATAGTGGTTTACCCGATTTAAACCCAACCAGCTGGGTAGTACAACAGCAACGGACCTATTTACAGGCACTGAAAACCATGGGGGTAAAAGGCTTCCGGGTAGATGCCGCCAAACATATGACCATCTGGCATATTAATCAGATATTTACGACTGATCTGAAAAACGGCATGTATGTGTTTGGTGAAATTATTACCAGCGGTGGGGCGGGTAATAACGAATACAACAGCTATCTGGCGCCTTATTTGCAGTATACCGACCATAAAGCCTATGACTTTCCGCTTTTCGAAAGCCTGCGCCGGGCATTTAACCCCAGCGGCAGTATGAACGAGCTGGTTAACCCACAGGCCTATGGCCAGGCGCTTGCCAATAGCCGGGCGGTTACCTTTACCATTACCCACGACATTCCAACAAATGCTGGTTTTCGGTATCTGATTATGAACCCCACCGACGAATACCTAGCCTATGCCTATGTGATGGGCCGCGATGGCGGTAAACCGCTGGTGTTTAGCGACAGTACCGGCACCGATAACAACCGCTGGCTTAATGCCTACCGGGCAACGTTTATGCAGCGTATGATCAGTTTTCATAACCGCATGCAAGGCCAGGGTATGGAAGTATTGGCGTATAGCAACTGCGCTATTTTGTTCCGCCGTGGTGAAGAAGGGGTGGTAGGTATTAACAAGTGCGGCAGTCAGGTGAGTTTTAACGTAAATACCAATGGCCGTTTTTACTGGTATCGTACCTACCGTGACATATTAAGTGGCGGTGCTACCTTTAGCATAGGTAGTAGTAATCATAGTTTTAGCATTCCGGCCCGGCAGGCCAGAATGTGGTACGCCGACTAATTTTAAGCTACATTTGGTAGTGGTTTTACTGGGCTTTTATTAGCGACTGTGGCAGGCTGTTTTTTATGTCAGGACAACGTCAGCAGCGGCCTATGATAAACGTGTTAGCCCCGGTGATCCGTATTGTATTATTTACTGCAGCGCTGATTAATCTCAGCGCTTGCTCTGAAGCGACATCACCGCAGCAACTGCAGCTTGTCGCTGATTTAACAGAGCCACAGCGTCAGTTATTTGAACAGGGCAAATTAAGCGCACATACTTGCAAAGCTTGCCATGGCCGTGCCGGCATATCGAACAGCCCAATGTATCCAAGCATAGCAGGTCAGGCCGAAACTGAACTTGCTAATGCCCTGCTGGCTTATCGCAGTGGTGAGCGCAAACATGCACTGATGACACCACAAGCTCGTGGTCTTAATGACGCCGAGATTAGTGCTCTAGCATTTTATTTTTCACTGCACACTGCAGCACCAGAATAACACTACACTCTTCCCTAAAGACTAAGGGCAGCCAATGGCTGCCCTTATTACTGCAATAATACAAAGTATTAACTACGGTTGCTTAGCGCTTCCCAGCAACATCTGGCTATGCATTACTACGCCTTGCTTATCAATATCCATAGTAAGCTGCAGTTGCATATCCATCTCAGTTAACGAGCTAAATTCTGCCGGTATGGGTTGGCCACTGGCTTGCATTGTTTCGCTCATAATACCGAAAAAACGCGCGTAATCCATGCCAAAGCTTAACAGGCCGTTTTTCTCAATAGGTTGCTTAATTACGGCAAACGCCTGAGCCTGGCCTTTATCACCGCTATACACTACAACATGTGAATCACTAACCTGTAGCATGGGCGTTACGCCAAAGGCATCCAGCATTGGAAACAGACTGTTTAATGGCAGTGCTTCGCCATCGGCTGGCAAGGTCATTTCAGCCATACCCGGCACCATGGCTTTTAAGCCTTCTAAGTAGCTACGGGCATTTTTCACCGTAACACTTAGCATGGCATCTAATGCGCTAACCTGCATGGTGCTAGCATCCAACGTAACGTCGTTGACGGTTATGGACGCACCTTGCACACTGTGCACCAAGGCACCAGCTGCCAGCAAGGCCATCGGGTTTGCCTGCTGCAATTGTTGCTGCAGCTGCGCCAATTGCGGGCATTGATAAACTGGCTGGGTTAAACCGCGCCATATTGTCGTTACTGCCGGTGCAAACTCGGCCATATCCAGCCCTAGCGCAAAACTAAATACCGACTGATTAAACCCCTGCAAAATATGGCCCGGAACAAAGCCACGGATACTGCCAAGAGTAGTAATGGTTTCCTGATTGCTGGTAGGCACTAACATTTTGCTACGCACTGCGGTGCGCTGCAAGGCTTCGCTGGTAATAGCGCTATCCATATAAATGCCCGGCCAGCTGTTGGTGATACTGGTTAAATCTTGCTGACATTCAGCACTTTGCCATGGCTGCATGGCTTCAGTAAATGCCGGACTGGCCAGCAGCTGTATATCGGTTGCCATACTGTTGCCCGCGGCGGTGGTCAGGCCGGTAGCCAGTTGCTTAAAACTAATAAACCCGATGGCATTCGGGTTTAAGTTATAGTCAGTGGCAATGCTAGTGAGTTGGTTGTCGCTGTTAATACTGCGTTCGGGTTTCGCGGCCAGTAATACCAACTGCCGGGTTTGCTCAGTTTGGGTCGGCAACACCAGTGCCATATTACCCCAGCCGTTGGTGACCGATATTAAAAGCTCAGCACGGTATTCACCAACACTAAAGCGGTATGACCGATATGCGCCTGCCGCACTTTGCATCGGTTGATGGCTAATACCACTGGCTTGCTCCGCGCGGTCAAATAATTGCCAAAAAGCCGCTTCATCTGCCAGTTCAATGCGCATTACCGGTGCTAAACCCACCATATAACTTAGCGAGCGCACTTGCGATGCAATTCCGGTTAACGCGGTCAGTTGTGCTGGCTGTGCCAGCGCCTGCATATACTGACCAGCAACATTAAGCACAAAACGCCACTGTGGATCGTCGGCGTTCGCTGCCAACTCAGTGAGTTGCTGCTGGCTTGCTGTACTGTAATAATCAGGGCTTAAACCAAAGGCATTAAGATACGCCACAAAATCGACTGGTTCTAACTGCGCGGATAAAAAGACTGAATCGGCTGGCACAAAATCCAGCTCGGTGTGCAGGGTAACGCCATCACCGGTCAGTTTCATATAACCATAAACAGCACCGGCAATAATGGCCACCGCCACAAGTGTTTTACGCATTACATACTCCTTGATGTTATTATTAATTCCTGCATTTTATATTTCTGAGTGCGTCGTTGCTCAGTTGTGCATGCCATATATTGCCTGCTAAGCAGCCTTAACTAAGCAAAGCACAACGATCTTACATTTTTAACCCATTAATAACAACGCGCTATTTACACCAGCAGTACACTATTAACCGGCTTATTCATCAGTTGAAAATAGCGATAACAAATCGGTAGCGTTGCCTTGCCACACCTGACCTTTACTGCCACCTAACATTTGGTCAGCCAAACCCTGCTTAAAGCTTTGTAATAGTTGTACTTTTTCTTCAACTGTGTTGCGGGCAATCAGCTTATAAACAAACACCGCCTTGTCCTGACCAATCCGGTGCGCTCGATCGGTAGCTTGTTGCTCAGCTGCCGGGTTCCACCAGGGATCATAATGAATAACCGTATCGGCTGCGGTAAGGTTTAAACCGGTACCGCCGGCCTTTAAACTAATTAAAAACACTTCGGTTTCACCCTGCTGAAACGCATCAATTTGCTGTTGTCGCTGTTTGGTCTGGCCGGTTAACTTGCTGTAGCTGATACCCATATATTGTAGCTCTTGTTCAATTAGGTGCAGCATACTGGCGAATTGGCTAAATAATAAAATGCGTCGTCCCTCTTCCAGCATTTCGGGCAGGGTGTCACGCAGCCATTGCAATTTGGCATTATGGCGAACACTTTGTGCTTGCTCTATGGGCACTAACCGGGCATCACAGCAAACCTGGCGCAATTTTAACAGCGCATCTAAAAACTCAATTTGGCTGGCCGCCACACCTTTTCGCACAAATAACTCACGAACCTTGGTTTCCATAATTAAGCGGATGCTTTCGTACAAATTACGTTGGTCGGCTTCCAGTTCCAACAATTGCACAATCTCGGTTTTTTCTGGTAGTTCAGTCGCCACCTGGCTTTTGGTTCGGCGCAGCATAAAAGGCGCTATTTTCTGGCGCAGCACATGCGCCCGTTCAGCATCACCATGCTTTTCTATTGGTTTACGGTATACCTGGCTAAAATGCTGCTCGGTTCCCAGTAACCCCGGCAACACAAAGTCAAATAGCGATTTTAATTCACCTAGGTGGTTTTCTAAGGGGGTTCCGGTTAATGCCAGACTAAAATCCCGATGCAACACGCGAACACTTTGCGCCGCCTGACTGCCGGCATTTTTGATATGTTGTGCTTCATCTAGCACCACCACACTAAAGCGATGCTGGCGGTATAAGGCAATATCGCGTACCAGCAAAGGGTAACTGGTAACAATAAGCTGGTAATCGCCCAGCTCGTCAAATAGCGGCCGCCGTTTCGGGCCATATATTTGTAGTACTTTTAAGTCGGGCGTAAAGCGGCGAGCCTCTTGCTGCCAATTACCCAGTAAGCTGGTGGGGCACACTATAAGCGCCGGCTGCTTTAAGTCGCCTTGCTGGTACTGCTTCAAAATAAAACTCAGCGTTTGCAACGTTTTACCCAACCCCATATCGTCGGCCAATATGCCACCCAAGCCATATTGTTTTAAAAACGTTAGCCAATTTAATCCTTGCTGCTGATAGGCCCGAAGCGTGGCCTGTAAGTTAGTGGGTAAGCTAACATCGGTAATACCACTGAAGTTATGTAATTGCTGGTTCAGGCTAGCCAAACGATTTGCGTTTAAATACTGAATTTCTGCCGCACCTGGTGGTGGCAATATGGCGGCTTTGTAGTCAGGCAATTCCAGCGTTAAGGGTGCTTTTTGCAGGTTTAGTAGCTCAATAATGGTGTCGATTAGCGGTTGAATTAAACTCATGGGCAATGCCAGCTTGCCCTGCGGCAAACTAAGCCAGATTTGCTGATCGCTACTTGGCACGCCGTTCTGGCGCAACCACTGGCTAATTAACGGCAGCAAGGGTACCTGCTGGCCGTCGATATCCACCTGAATGCCTAACTCAAAACCAGATTTTTTGCCATCCTGCACTTGCAAATAAGGCGTAACCGCTAAAATATCTAAATTAAAGTCGCTGGCCTGCTCTACCAACCAGCCGTCATCGCGTAAGCTGTCTAATTGTTGTAATAGTGGTTGCCATAATTCTGGGTTGTCCGGGCCATCGCCTACCCCAAAAGCCGCTTGCTGTTGGTGTGGTGCTGCCAGCGGCGGCAGGCTTAGCAATTGTAAGTCCAGCAGTAATTCCAAGGCGGCTGTCTCGGTGGCGCGGTGACGTTTCACAAAGTATGTCTGCTGGTCTTGCTGCACTTCAGTTTGTGACGCCTGCAAATCTAGCGGTAAGCGTTGCTTAGCATAATCAAAACTAAGCAACGCCACCGGCTCTTGCCGGCCCTTATTCAAACGCGGTAACATTTTCAGCTGCAATACCGGCGTAGGTTGCACATTAATTTGCTCAACGCCTAAACCACTGGGCATTGGCAAACTAATTTTCGGTAGTAGTTGCTGTAAACGGCCCAGGCGGCTTTGTAATAATGCGGCGGGGGCGGGTGGCATTTTTGATAACAGCTTTAACTCACGGCCACTTAGCGGCGTATTAAGCACACCAAGTTGATAATTATCGGTATCGAGGTAGCAGGCTGGCTCGGTAAACACCAGCACACTGTTATGCTCAGCACCCACTTGCCAGCCTAATTGCTGGCCGGCTTTGCTGGCATGCCAGCTTAACTCCAGAGGACGCTGCTCGCCCCAGCTCAGCGGATAACGGGCCTCGCTAAACATACAGCGACCCGTGGCTAATAATTGCTGCAACAACTGATAACCCCAGTTATCTTCTAATACCGACTGCTCAGCCAAGTTGTGGCTGCGAAACAACGTCAGCAACTGATAATCACTTTCACTTAACCAGACGGGCGGCTGCGGGCTAACTAAATCGTATTTACCAATGGCCTGGCCTTTAGTAAAACCACCCTTTTTCATCGCCCTAACGCGTCGCGGGTATAACTGCAAACCGGCCTGGCCATAACTGAGTAAATACAACACCGTATCACTGCTGTCGGTTCGCGCCGGTTGCTGCAATTGTTCTAATTCATTAAACCAATTATCAAGTTTCAGTTGCGGCAGTTGTTTAATCCGCAATTGCTGCTGCGCATAGTCGCGCTTTAAGCGCAGTAACACCGCTAAAATATGCTTACAGCGATGGCCAACCGGGCAACTGCAGCTGTCACGTAACGACCAGCCAGCGGCCGTTTGTGCCAGTACAATATTCTGCCGATACGGCGAGAACGCAGCTCCCCACACCTGAGCACTGATCTGACTTAAATCGTCACTGTATTCCAGCTTTACCACCTTGCCTGCCTGCAAGTAAGCGCGAGCTCGGTGCATCGTCGCATTGTCGAACCATTGCAACAGGTGGTCATCATCTAGCGGGAAAGCGTGGTGTTCAGTCGGACTATTCAAAATATTGTTAACTCTTGCTGAAATACATTATGGCAGCACACGTTAAGCGGCTGCCAACGAAAACCTCCATGCTAGCTTACTTTAGCAGCAGGCCAAAGCGTCTTTGCACGTTATAGGTGGTTTTTCAGCAAAACAGCCCAGAACAGGCCCTAAAAATAATAATCGAGGCTAAGTTCCAGGTAGTCATCCTGGCGCAAATTATAAAGCAGATCGGCCGGATCATCGGCCTGAAACAGCCAGGCATTCAATCGCAAACGCATACTGTTAGTCAAACGCATGGAGGCTTCAATTTTGGCGCTGCGACTGTTACTACGGTCTACGTCCTGTAACACACCCAGCAATACTTCGCTGCCGGCAACGTCGTTCAATGCCAAACGCCAGCCAATAAACACATCGTTCTGGCCGGAGATCAGCGCTGATATACCGCGACTGTCATATTGGTACTCCGCAATCCAGCCCAGATCCCAGTTGCGCTCAAACAAGCCAATCTGGGTATATTCGTAACCGGCGGTGGCCGCCATAAATTCTTGTGGGCCACTGCGCCTATAAATACTTTCCAGCTTCCACAACCAATCACCTGCCAGATACTGGGCTTCAAGACCAAATTGCTGCATTTGAAAATAATAAGGTTGCAACCGCTGCTCTGCCGGACGTGGAATTAATAATGGCTCACGGCTATTTCCAGCAAAATAACTTACACCCAGATCCAAGCTATTAAAGCGCTGCGACCAGCGCATAGCAAAATCGAGGTTACGCCGTTGCTCGCTAGATTCATACAACGCAATAGCATGGTCTACCGGCCAGGGTGTTGTTAACCGCCCGGCTGGATCGGCAAACAGCCGCTGGCGAAAATAAGGTAATAAGTACAGCTCCAGCGTACCTGAACTGTTCCAGCCTTTATAACTCAGCATGGGTTGGCCCAAACGCGATTCCTGCTCGACGCCAGCAACCATATCAACCTGATTAATTACATCGACCAGCCGTTGCGACTCACTCACGCCCCAAAAAACAATGTCGTTACCCGCTTTAAACTCCCAATTGCTGCCAGCAACACGCCAGTAAGCCTGCTGCAAATCGACCAGATTACTGGTGCTATCGCGCTGCTGCCAGCGTAAAAATGGGGTAAGCTGAAAACTGTGAACCCCGGCACTGTCTTGCCAAGACCAGTCGGCTAACAGGCTAACTAACGAATGAGCTTGCGCCAGACCATTACTGCCCGCTTGGCCAAAATAACGTTGTTGCAGGCTAAGCTGATGCTGCTGGCGCAGGCTAAAACCAGCGAGCTCTGCTGCTGGCAGCCTTGTTGTTACTGCTGACAATGGCACGCTGGCGGGTGCAGGTGATGTTGTTAAAGGTGCTGTTGTTAAAGGTGCTGTTGTTGGTGTTTGCTTGGCATTAACCTGAGGTGTTACTCGCGGTAACTGCTCAGTCAATATTGCCGGGTTAACAACGGCGCCTTTAATCGCCTGAGAATACCAGGTTATGGCCTTAGGCGCCGGTGTTGCCAGCATCTGGTTGCGGGTGGGCACCAGCAACACGTTGCCGGCACGCAGTTTATTAATATCGCCGGCAACAAAGGCTTCAGCGTTATTCTGCCATAAGGCATAAATTACTTGTGGCATGCTAACCGCATCGTCTGGCCGAGCTTGCAGCGCCAATTGCCATAAGGTATCACTTTTGGCTACCGGCTCCAGTGGTGCTGCCAGTGCCGTGCTGTCAAACAGCAATGACGCCAGTAAAGTACTGGCCACTACGCTGCGGCTAAGCCGACCTGACAGCCTGGCCATTAACGTAACCGGTCCAGCATGTTAACATCAAAATCGGCGGCATCGCGGCCGACATCAAACTGTAACTGCTCTATCACTAAATCAGTACTTTTACCTGTTTGATGGTTTTGCATTTGCAGTAACATTGGCCGCCAGTATTTATCTTTAAATAACGTATAGTTACTCGCTACTAAGGTTTTTAGCAGGCTTTGTTTTTTGTCATAAAACTCAATTTTCTGTACCCGGTAGTGCTGCTGGTCTACCCAGGCGATAGTTTTGCTGTAGCCAGAGAAGGTATCTGCCGGTATGCGTTCAATAACAAAGGTATTTATGCCATTTATCTCTTCATCGCGTAAATAGCGGAAGCTATATTTTTCCAGCTCGAAAGAGGTCATATCTTCGTAGGCAAATTCGCTGGCCATAAACGGCCCCGATTTATTCCGGGTGGCAATGCGCCGGGTGCGTTTAATCGTCGGTAAATACAACCACTGCTCATCCTCTGCCGTGGGGTGAGAATGGGTTAAAAATGCCGAGCCCCGCACATCGAAAGGCTCATCAAAAACCGTTAATGATTTATCGCCATCACCCACCACCTCTAAGGCCTGGGTGCGCATGCGCCTTACACTTTCATTGCCACTGGCATCACGTAACACCATCAATAACTGACTTTCACTGTCGCCCCAGCCGGTATCACGCTTTTTCTGCTCTTGCGCTATCTGCAGGCCTTTGTCAGCATCAGCCAGTGCGGGCAGGCAAAGCAGCAGCCCCAGGGTTAGTGCAAAAAACTGGCCCAGCCGTCCGAAATTAAGGTGTTGCATCTGCTTGGTACTCCTTTGCATCGAACTTTAATAAACACGCGGGTAAAAACAGGAAATCGATAATCAGTGCCACTAGGATCACCAGCGCCGTTAACATGCCCATATCTGAATTTAGTCTAAAGCCGGACAACATTAATACCGCAAAGCCAGTGACCAACACCACTGTCGTGATCCACAACGCCCGGCCTACTGTGGTAAAAGCATAGCGTATGGCCTGCTCTGTTGTCTGCCCTTCCAGCTTAGCGGCCCGGTATTTACTCAAAAAATGTACCGTGTCATCTACAATAATACCAAGGCTCATCCCCGCCACCACCGAGAGCGCCAAATTAATTTCGCCACTAATCAACCCCCACAAACCAAATGCTACCAGCGCTGGTGCAATATTGGGAATAAGGCTAATCAATCCTAAACGCCATGAGCCTAAACTATACACCAACAGCAACGATATCAGCACCAATGCCAATGGCAGGGTTTGCAGCATCGACGCCATATTGCGCTCGCCAATATGGGCAAACATTAAGGCAGTACTGGCGGCAGATACCTGATAAGCCGCAGCATGTTCAGTCAAATAAGCCAACGCTCTTGTTTCAAAAGCCGTAAGTTGCTTGCTGCCTAAATTTTCTAAGCTGACAACAACTCGGGTAGCGCTTTTATTCAGGTTTAGCTGGTTATTTAAATCCAGGCCATACGGTAACGACATTTCATACATTAATAAGTATTGCGCCGCCTGTTGCTGATTGTCAGGCAAGCGATAATAAGCCGGATCATCCTGATGCATATTTTTATTTAACCGCTTAAACGTGTCGCTAATGCTGTTAACGTGCTGCACTTCTGGCTGACGTTGCAACCACTGGCTAAAGTTAGCGATGGTTACTAAAAACTCAGGTTGATTTACCGCACTGGCCTCAGTGCCCGCAATCACAAAATCTATGGTAGTGGCACCGGTGAGGTTTTGCTCCAGAAAATCGTTAGCTTGGCGAAACTCAGTGTTTGGCGAAAAGTATTTTACCGCTTCATCGTTAATTGTATTCAGGCTGATTAACATACTGCAACCAATGATCAACGCCGTCATTAGCCAAAATAATGGCTGTTGCCAGCGGATCACTGAGTTGGCTAGCCATAACATGGTTTTATCACCACTTTGCCCGGTACTATCCGCAGTATGGCGGGTTGTGCTGCCGGCACCAATCGGCATAAAAAGCAGCAAGGCCGGCAGTAGCAGCAGGCTGAAAAAGCACGCCAGCATTACCCCAACCGCCGTCATATTGCCCAGGTCGCGAAGTATAGGTACCTCAGAGAAATTCAGCGTTAAAAAGCCAATGGCGGTAGTTGCACTGGTAATAAATACCGGCATGATATTTCGTTTTAAACTATAACGTATGGCCTCTAACCGGCTATCGCCCCGGCGCAGGGCAAACTGCATCGTAGCGATTAGGTGTACTGAGTCAGCCACCGCCAGTGTCATTAAAATGGTTGGCACATTGACAGTAGCAGTACTTAAAAATAAACCAGCCCAACCCGCCAGCCCAAGTGTGCTAAGTACCGTCACCACAATAATGATCAAGGTCGCCAGCGAAGCCAGCACCGAACGCAGCAGCCAGGCCAGCATCAGTAAAATTGCTGCAAACATAATTGGAATAAGGGTTTTAACATCATTTTCGGCTTCAGAGGCAAAAGCATAATTCATCGCCACCACACCGCTAACGTAAAAATTCACCTGTGGCTGCTCAGCGCGAAAGGTATTTAGCATGGCAGATACCGACTGCCACACGTCATTTACTTCCTGACTAAGGCGTTGCTCCGGTAATTGTAAGGTAATATTAATAGCGGTAACCGCGCCATCTTTAGAGACAAGCCGCTGAACCAGTGCCGGCTCCGCCAACGCTACTGTAGCTATTTTTGCTACATCGGCGGCATTTAACTCCAGCTCTGCAGCGACCAAGTCCGCTACCCATAAATCATCATCTATCGCTTCGGTATGCTGATAATTACTGAGTGAGTCTACCCTGATCGAGTATGGCGTTTGCCAGGCCGCTTCGGTTATTTGCCGCACCAGCTGAAGATTTGCCGCACTAAACACCTGTTGATCGGCCGGGGCAATGGCGATCAAAATATTGTCGCTTTTATTAAATTGCTGCTGCATCGTTTCAAATGCCAGCAACTGCGGGTTGTCATCGGTAAAAAATATCCGGTAGTCACCTCGGAAATATAAATTACTAATGCCCAGTGAGCTCAGTACTATAACTAGCAGACAAAAACCAACCACCGCGCGCGGAAAAGCCAGAATGTGCTGTAGCCAGGGTTGTTCCATCAGTTGCTACCTTTATTATAATTAATCGCACACGCTATGCAGCTTAGCAGGCTATCGCGTAAGGTGGGAATAAGCAGCTGTAATAGCGGTACTTTTAGCGCTTAACCAGAGCACTTACTTGCAATTAATTAACATTATGCTAAACATAATGCAGTGTTTACGTAAATTATCGGAGACAGGATGTCGCTTGCTGTTGTTTACAGCCGGGCCCGTCACGGCCTGGATGCACCGCTGGTTACCATAGAAGTGCATATTAGTAATGGTTTACCGGCATTTCAGCTGGTAGGTTTACCTGAAACGTCGGTAAAAGAATCTCGCGACAGAGTGCGCAGCGCCATGGTTAACAGTGGCTTTGCTTTTCCGGATCGAAAAATCACCGTTAATTTAGCCCCGGCCGACTTACCCAAAGAAGGCGGTCGCTTCGACTTACCGATTGCTTTGGGCATTATTGTCGCCAGCGGCCAACTCAATGATCACTGCACCGGCCAATATGAATTTTATGGTGAGTTAGCACTATCTGGCGAAATACGGCAAATTCTGGGAGAAATTCCGGTAGCGGTGGCATGTCGTGATGCTGGCCGCGCCGCACTGCTGCCTATGCTAAATGCCCAGCAAGCGCAGCAAGTGCCCAATGCTAAAATATACGGTGCCGAGCATTTGCTGCAAGTGCACAGTTTTTTACTGGCACAGCAGGCCTTACCGGCTATACCACCGCTACCAGAGCGGCCGGTACAGCATATGGCAGATTTAGCCGATGTACGTGGCCAGGGCCATGCTAAGCGGGTGCTGGAAATAGCGGCTGCCGGCGAGCACAACATGTTAATGCTAGGCCCGGCCGGCACCGGTAAATCTATGTTGGCACAGCGGTTACCCGGTATCATGCCAGCCTTAACCGAGCAAGAAGCGCTGGCGACTGCCGCTATTTATTCGATTGCCGGCATGCAGCGCAACCTAACCGATTGGCAACAACGGCCGTTTCGCAGCCCGCATCATACCAGTTCAGCGGTAGCATTAGTTGGTGGCGGTTCAGTTCCTCGGCCCGGTGAAATTTCGCTGGCACATCACGGTATTTTATTTTTAGACGAGCTACCCGAGTTCCCACGAAAAGTGCTGGATGTCCTGCGTGAACCACTGGAAACCGGCATAGTGCATATTTCCAGGGCCGCCCGCCAGGCCGATTTTCCGGCACAGTTTCAGTTAGTCGCCGCCCTTAACCCTAGCCCTACCGGCCATCATGAAGATGGCCGTGCCACACCCGAGCAGGTAATGCGTTATTTAAACCGCTTGTCGGGGCCCTTTATCGACCGCATAGAATTACAAATAGAGGTGCCGCTGTTACCCAAAGGCATGCTAAGCCAGCAACACAGCACGGAAGAAAACAGCGCCAGCGTTAAACAACGGGTAGTGGCGGCGCGGGACATACAACTGGCCCGTCAGGGTAAAGCCAATGCCCGGCTTAGTGGCAGCGAAATAGCGGACTTTTGCCCGTTAAAACAAGACGACGCACGTTTTCTGGAAGACACCATTTATCGCTTTAAGCTGTCGGCCCGCACCTACCATAAAATTATTAAAGTGGCACGCACCATTGCCGATTTACAGCAAAAACAACACATTAGCCGCGCCCACTTAATGGAAGCCCTTAGTTACCGCGCGCTGGAGCGGCTATTGAGCTATTTGAAAACCTAAACCAGCTTCCAGTTTAGTGTTTGGCCAGCATAAAACGGCACTATTGGCAGATCATTTGGCAGCATAATTTCAGTTGGCACCTGCCACTGCTGACGCTGCAAGGTAATGGTACCGCTGTTGCGGGGTAAGCCATAAAAGTCGGCGCCGTAATGGCTGGCAAAACCTTCAAGCTTATCTAAGCAGCCAAGCTCATCAAACACTTGCGCATAAAGCTCTATGGCGCTGTGCGCACTGTAACAACCCGCGCAACCACAGGCGGACTCTTTGCGGTGTTTTTCATGCGGCGCCGAGTCAGTACCCAAAAAAAACTTGGCCGAACCACTGGCTACTGCGGCGCGCAAGGCTTGCTGGTGCGAGCGACGTTTTAACACCGGCAGACAATAATTGTGCGGGCGCACCCCACCCACCAGTAAATCGTTACGGTTTAGCAATAAATGCTGAGGAGTAATAGTGGCCGCTACATTTGCAGACGCTTCGGCAACAAAACTGGCAGCATCGGCCGTGGTAATGTGTTCAAACACCACTTTTAACTGCGGAAGCCGCGCCACGATATGTTGCAGGTAACGGTCAATAAACACTTTTTCACGGTCAAAAATATCAATGTCATGATCTGTTACCTCGCCATGCACCAGCAATAACATGCCCAGTTCGGCCATCGCTTCAAACACCGGGTATAGCGAGTCAAGTGCACTGACTGCCGCACTGGAATTAGTCGTCGCGCCAGCGGGGTAAAGCTTAGCGGCCACTACGCCGGCGGCCATGGCATCAACAATATGCTGACGGCTGGTTTTATCGGTTAAAAACAAGGTAAGTAGTGGCTGAAAATTGCTACCCTCAGGCCGCGCGGCCAGAATTCGCTCACGATAAGCCACCGCCATTTCCGCGGTGGTTACTGGTGGCATTAAGTTAGGCATAACAATGGCGCGGGCAAACTGACGGGCCGTGGCCGGCACGGTTTCGAGCAACATGTCGCCATCACGAAAATGTAAATGCCAGTCATCTGGTGTTTGCAGGGTTAATTGGCTCATTAGCGGCTCCGGGCAGGTCAGAAAGATGGCTATTATCATAGCAAGGAATCGACAACGGTGAAATCGACCAGCATTGGAAATACTGGGATGAAGTTTGTGTTAATTTTCCAATGCAGGTTTTAATCCGCCCTCGCTGTTTGTTACACTGGCAAAAATTTTGTCCCCCATTACTAGGAGCATTGACCATGGCTGAGTTTGATTTTGATCTGGATAATCTGGATTTTGACGGCGCTGAAGCCGCGCTGGCAAAACAGCAAGCAGAAGCCGCAGCCAAAGCTGCCGAACCGCAATTCGGTGATGACGATGATGAATGTAGTGGTGGTGCCTGCAAAATTTAGCGTTAAAGTGAGGTATGGGCTTATACTGTCAAAAAATAGCCTTTGGAAGACACGATGAAAAAAACCCAAATTATTACCACAGATGACATTCTGCTGACCCTTTGCCAAGCCGTTAGCGGTGTACTGTCTGCCGCCGGTAACCCGGCTATCAGCCATTCTCCGATGGTGCAGAAAATTCAGAAAACCTGTTTACGACCTGATCTTGGCTGTTTTGTATTGTTTGATGGTGGCTTTTCCGGGCTGGTGATTATTAATTTCACCTCACAAGCAGCACTAGAAATTTATCGTAAATATATGATGAGTATGGGCATGCCAGAAAATGAGCTGGCACAATTTCATACGGCAGACGATGTCGGTAACGTTATGGGCGAGTTAATGAACCAGATAGTTGGCGACTTTACCAACAAGGTACGCCAAAATTTACATACCTCGATCAACCAAAGCCAACCAAAAATGATGGCCATTAATAAACAGGTGCAAATTCTGATCAACACGCAGCTTGACCAGCCTCAGGCCAGGCGAGTGACGTTCAACACACCAGAGCACAACATTTTTTATATGGAGCTGGCAATGGATAAAACCGAGTTTATCCAACTGCAGGAATTTGAACGCACTGAGCAAGAAAACCCTGATGATATTCTGGCCAATGCCCAACAGTATCGGCAGGAAAATACCGTTAGTGCTGAGCCAGAAGTCGATGATGACTTTCTGAAAAATCTCGGTTTCTGATCATCAGGCAAGGTCTGGGGCCAGCACTTAGCTGGCCCCAGACCTTGCTGCTGCATACAGAGCTTGCCGCCACAACTGGCTGAGGCCAATTGCTACCACCCCCGCCAGCATAAGCAATGAAAATGGCAGGGCGTCGCCGGTATAAAACCAGGCTAGCAACGGGCCAGCCAGCGCACCACTGCCAAAACGTAAGGTGCCAATTACGGCAGTAGCGGTGCCACTGTGTTGCGGAAACTGCATAATGATCATCGCGTCGGCATTGGTTGCCATTAACCCCAGGCTCGCCATTAATGGCGCCACGCTAAACACGGTGTACCAGAGCCCAAGCTGAAAATAGTTAAAAGCACTGAGTAAGGTGGCAAAAAACAACGCTAGCAGCAAGCCAAAACGCAGCATTCGCTGTGGCCCAAACCGCACCACTAAACGGCTATTTAGAAAGTTAGCGCTCATTAGCGACAACACGTTAAAACCAAACAACAATGCAAACATTTGCTCGTTAACGCCAAAATACTCTATGTACACAAAAGAGACGGCGGTTAAAAAACAGAAAAAAGCAAAAGAGGCAAACATGGAGCTGGCAATATCGGGCCAGGCGGCTTTATGCCGGAATACCTGAACATAGCCACTGAAAAAAGCCGGTCGCTGCTGCTCTGCTGCAACAGGCACCTCGGGTAAAAAATGCCAGCTTAAAGCCACTACTACCATGGCATAGCCAGCCAAAAACAGAAAAATGGTCTGCCAACTGGCCAACCACATAATGCCACTACCCATAGCTGGCGCCAGCAACGGCGCTAACATCATAATCATCGACACATACGACATGCCTTTGGCCGTATGCTGCTGGTACAAATGGCGGATAATGCCAGGCACCACTACGGTAGCGGCAGCACCACACAGCGCCTGCAGAGCGCGCCAGCCTAGAAACCACTCAATCGAATTAACCAGGCTTAGCGCAATACTGGCGCCAATAAAGCCGGTAAGGCCAAATACTGCCAGCGGTCGTCGCCCCAGCATATCGGCCAGTGGCCCAAATAGCAGCATACCAACACCATAGGCCGCTAAAAAAATACTAAGCGATTGTTGTACCATACCAATACTGGTATTTAACTCGCCGGCCATCATCGGCATGGCCGGTAAATACATATCTATCGCCAGCGGGGTGGTCGCGACAACGGCGGCTAATAACATTAATAGCCAGATAGATGGCTCGGTATAACGCATGAAAGATACTCTTATTGACCCTAGGGTGTGTTAAGGTTTGCTAGTTGTTAACCAAGCAAAAATTAGGTTAATCCTTAGGCAGCAGAAGTTGTAAACTGGCCCCGCCAAGCGCACTGTCGCTGATAATCAGTTTGCCCTGATGCCACTGCACAATACGCTGCACTATTGCCAGTCCTAAGCCAAAGCCGCCCTCGTCCCTATTACGGCTTTGCTCAAGCCGATGAAAGGGTTTTAACACTTTAGCCCGGTGTTCAACGGCAATGCCGGGGCCGTCATCATTAACGCTAAGCCGCCAACAGCCCTGCTGCAAGTTTAGCTCAACAGTAATTTGGCTTTTGGCATAACGTTTAGCATTAATCAGTAAGTTTTGTAACGCCCGCTCCAGATAATGCGCATCGCAATACAATAACGCGCTAGCCGGTAACTGCAGGTGAATTGGGGCTCCGGGCAGCGGTGCCAGTTTTTCCGATACATTATGGATCAGTTCAGTTAAGTCAACCTGCTGCTTTTTCAGATCGAGCTGATGACTTTGCAATTTAGCATAGTCGAGCATTTCATCTACCAGCTGCTGTAGCTCACACACATCTTGTAACATAAGCTGCTTATCTTGCTCAGGCAATGGCGTCGCCATTTCCAGCGCAAATTTCAGCCGGGCAATCGGTGTGCGTAGTTCATGCGACACCGCATGAGTCATTTCCCGCTGCAACTCCAGCAATGAAATAATTTGCTGGCTCATTTGCTGAAAACTGTCAGCAATAGGCGCAATAAACGATCTGGCTGGTAATTGCAGCGCGGCCGGCTGGCCTTTGCCAAAACGGGCTAACCCTTGCTGCAAAAAGCGAATATCTCGGGCCACAGGCCACAACCATAGCGCCACAGCCACGGCCAGTAAACTGAAGAATAAAATACTAAACCAGTCAAAACCCGCTCGTTCATGTAGCACTAACGGGCCAACCTGCCACAGTTGGTCATCGCGCAGTGCATAAAAAAACACGCTGTTATCCTGAAACAAAGGAAGCAGGTGGCCTTGTTGTAACAACAACCATTCGGCTGGTTGCCAGCTAACACTGTCACTAGCCACTAATTGATAGGGCAAACCAAGGTGACTGGGCCACTGCGCCTCAGGCAAACGCATTACCAATGCCATTTGTTCAGCCAGCGTCTCAATTAATGCCGGTGGCTGATCACCCTGAGCATATTGCCACAATTGATCCACCGTCCAGCCTAAGCCAAACAACACCAGCAACAAAAACAGATAAAAATGCAGAAAAAGACGATGCATAACTACCAGGCATCAGCGACAAATAAATACCCTTTACCCCAAACCGTTTTTATCCGGAAAGGCACCTCAGCATTGTCACCCAGCTTCCGGCGTAAATGCGATACCCGTACATCAACAGTGCGGTCAAGGCCATCATATTCCCGGCCAATAATTTGCTGGTGAATGGCTTCACGTTTTACGGTTTGGCCAGCATAGCGTGCCAGCATCCACAACAAATCGAACTCGTAGCTGGTTAGCTCTATCATCTTATTGTCGAACCAGGCTTCACGGGACCGTTGTTTTAACAACAAACGACCAAAGGCCAATTCCTGCTGCTCAGACTTACTACTGGCCTGAGTACGGCGCAATAATGCGTTAATCCGCGCTAACAACACTCGCGGTTCTACCGGCTTTATTACATAATCGTCGGCACCTAATTCCAGCCCCAGCACCTGATCGATATCACTTTGTTTGGCGGTCAGCATCAGCACCGGGCCCTTGAACCAAGGACGGATTTGCCGGCAAACACCAAAACCATCCAGACCAGGCAGCATTAAATCCAGCACAATTAAATCGGGTTGAAACTGTTTACATTGCTCCGCCACCGCGTCGCCACGACTTTGTTGCTGCACAGTAAAACCATGTTGTACCAGAAAGGTTTGTACCAACCCCGCCAGTCTGGCATCGTCTTCCACTAACAGGATCTTGGCCATTAAAAAATACTCCATGCGCCGGAAATTCGACGACGTTTTGTTGGTTGCCGGCTTAATACCTGCAATTCAGCACTTAACAGTACTTGCTGCTGCTGACGTAAACTTAACCACCCCAGCCGCCAATTAACCTGCTGCTGCCACTGACCGCTGGTAGCGTCTTGCCAGCAGCGGGCCGGCTGCTCTGCCAGATATAAACAGACTGATTGCGGCGTATCGCTAAACCACATCACTCGAAGCGACGCGTCGCAACCCTCATCCAGTGTGTCGGTAACACATACCGTCGGGCTGACCTGCCAACAAAACGGTTCGGCACAAGGGGCGGTATCTGCCTGGCCAACCAGCGATACACCACATAGCAAGGCCGCGCAACCGCGCCATATCCACATTAGAAAAACCGGTAACTCACGCCACCAAACCAGGTTGTGACGTTGTCTGAGCGCACTAAGGGGCTGTCAGTCATGGCACTGTCCAGCTGTAAATAGCGAAGAAATACCAAAAGACTCAGCCGTTCTGTTAATGGTTTGTTCCAGTTTAACCGAAGTTCTGTCTGCCAGCTATCCCGTCCTTGATATTGCTGATGTAGCGGCACTTCCAGCGCCGTTAAACCATAATAGGTATTAATTAACTGCGCACTTTTCCAATGCAAATGTGCCGACAACTGCCATTTGCCGTAGACAGTATGCCAGCCACGTCGCGCCCCAACGCTGGCATACTGGCCATGGTGTTGCTGGCTAATATCGGTCCAGTAAGCGAGTTGCCACAACAGGCCATAGTGGCTGCTGTCCAGTTGTAAACCCAGATCAAAAGCGGTGGGCCGGTCTTTCACCTGGCTCAGTGCCACTTGAGCAGGCGCCTGGCGATCAGTGGTTAAACTGACCTGTGGCGTAGTGAGGGCGTTGCTTTCAAATTGCAGCAAGTTGCCGCTAAACCATTGTTGAAAATAGCCTTTTTCCTGATTGAACTGGCCAATAATGCTCAGTTGGGTATCGCTAGTTAAAACAATGCTGCTTCCAACACGGCCATTATCGAAAAACCAATGTTTACTGTAATAATAAATTTCCGGTAGTACTACCAACTCAAGACGATTACCGCCATTTAATGGATTACTGCGCTGGCCATAACCTAACGCACCGCTTATATACCACTTTTGCTCAACAATGCAGTCGTCTTCCTGGCAGTGGGGGGTATTGGCCCACAACAACGGACTAAGCATCAACATACTTATTAATAAAAAGTTTTTTATAAAATTTTTAGGCACTACAGCATACTCAATAACCACGACTTGTTAGTTTAGCAAGCCGTTAGCCCGCGCAGAAACCAAAATAACATTGTTTCACAAATTATCCCGATCTTTAGTCGTTAGCTGGCAGTAAAGCCTCTAATACCAAAATTGAATCTACTGACAATTCCATCTATGATAAGCTGACTATAACCATGCGCTGGTCAGATTGCTGCAGATTACTGTAGGGCTGTACCGCTGTAAGAGCAGAGCACAACATGAAAGACAAAGCGACATCGTTTGATATTGCCTATATGGCAGGAGTATCGCAGTCCACGGTGTCGCGGGCCTTGCGCAACAGTCCGCAAGTTAATAAAGAAACCCGCGAACGAGTGCACGCCATTGCCAAACAATTAAATTATAAAGTAGATAAAAATGCCAGTAACCTGCGCAAGCAACGCAGCAGTACCCTGGCGTTGTTGCTATTTGAAGATCCAACCTCAGATGAATCTCTTATTAATCCGTTTTTCTTATCAATGCTTGGCAGTATTACCCGCGCTTGCGCCAAACGTGGTCAGGATTTATTAGTGTCATTTCAACAACTCAGTGACGACTGGCACGCCGATTACGAAGACAGCAACAAAGCCGATGGGATTATTTTGCTCGGCTACGGCGACTATAAAGATTACGAAGAAAAGTTGGCTAAGTTGCTGGCGCAGGAAACCCACTTTGTTTGTTGGGGGGCAGAAGTACTAGGCCATCCGCAATTTACCATTCGCAGCAATAACCGCGAAGGTGGCCGACTGGCCGGCGAGCACCTGTTAGCTAATGGCTATAAAAACTTTGCTTTTGTTGGTAATGCTTCAGAACATAGCCCTGAATTTTTTGAACGTTATCAGGGCTTTATTGAGGCACTGCATGCCGCAGGTGTGCAATCAGCGGCGATTAGCCAGCGCGATGCTATTTCAACCGAAAAAGCCGGTGATCAGGCAATACGGCATATTGTGCAGCAAGGTAAGCCGATTGATGCGGTATTTTGCGCCAGTGACATTATTGCCATCGGCGTTATGCGGGCGCTGCACCAGCTAGGCCATAACATCCCTGGCAATATTGCCGTAATGGGGTTTGATGATATTCCGGTGGCGTCTTTTGCCACCCCGGCGCTTAGTACCATTCAGCAAGATACTTCACTGGCTGGCGAGTTACTGGTGGATAACCTGCTCCGGCTCATTAACAATGAAGCGATTAAAACCACGCATATTCAACCGAAATTAATTATTCGCCAGTCCTGTGGCACTCTCTGAGTTTGCAGCCAATGCCTCCAACGCTGCTTTTAAACTAGGATAAAAACGTAGCACCCCCGGCAGGGGTTTAACCCCCGCCCGAGCCAGGCTGCGCAGTGGTTGGAACTGCAAATCGGCTATTATTAGCTCAGTGTGGTTTTTGGCACTTTTGCCAATCAGTTTATCCAGCGCCGCTAAACCGCCGGCATCCAGCACCGTTACGCCATCCATATACAGCACGATGCCGCGGCACTGCACAGTTAGGACAGCAATTTCTGCAAAAATCCGATCGGCGGCGGCAAAAAACAGCGGGCCATTAATTTTCAGTACTTTCCAGCCGGCCGGCAGAGGTTTATCAACCAGTTTTTTATGGCCACTAATATCTGTAACCTTGGTCATCTCCGCTATTTCTTTCACAAACAATACCGCTGCCAGCAAAATACCGACGGTTATTGCAATCACCATATCCAGCAGCACCGTCAGCGAAAAACAACTCAAAAAAACCAAAATATCGCTGCGCGGGGCGGTTTTTAATAAATGTAACGCCTTCGCCGCCTCGCTCATATTCCAGGCCACCATAACTAACAATGCGGCCAGCGCGGCCATAGGTAAGTAAGACAATAATGAGGCGAATAGTACTAATCCCAATAATAACACCAAGCTGTGTACCATGGCCGAAATAGGGCTAACGGCGCCAGCTTTGAAGTTTGCAGCCGAGCGGGCCAGTGCCGCAGTGGCGGTAATGCCACCAAAAAACGGCGTAATAATATTGCCAATGCCCTGCCCCAGCAGTTCACTGTTGGCACTATGCCGCCGGCCTGACATACCATCAAGCACTACCGCGCACAGCAAAGACTCAATCGCACCCAGCATCGCCATTGCAAAAGCTGCCGCCAGTAAATCTTTAACCAGCTGCCAGCTAAACCCCAGTAACTCACCAGCCGGGCCGGGCCGTAACCAGGGCCAATCAAAATAAGGTAAATAGGGTGGAATACCACTACCACTGCTACCATCAAGGTTAGTGTAACTAAAGCGTGAGCCAATAGTGTCCAGCTCAAAGCCAAACTGACTTAACCCCAATGCCAGCAATGTACCGATAACTAATGCGGGCAAATGTGCCGGTATGGCCGTTTTCAGGTAGGGCCACCACAGCATTACACTAAACGTAACCGAAGCCACCAACACGCTGGGCCAGCCTAGTTGCGGTAAGCTGGTGGTAAGCACTGCAATTTTTTCAACATAATGCTCAGGCAAGCTTGCAACGGGTAGGCCAAAGAAATCTTTAACTTGTAAGGTGGCAATAACCACCGCGATACCGCCGGTAAAACCTAAAGTAACCGACTCGGGTATATACTCTATTAAGCGGCCAAGGCGCATAACAGCCATGATCATCAGGATCACCCCAGACAACACGGTGGCCATGAGCAGCCCGCTTACTCCATATTTTAGTGCTACCGGATATAAAATAACCACAAACGCGGCCGTGGGGCCAGAAATGCTGTAACGGGCACCGCCCGTTAGCGCAATAACAAAACCGGCAATAATGGCGGTGTATAAGCCATATTGTGGCGCCACACCGGAAGCAATGGCCAATGCCATCGCCAATGGAATAGCAATAATACCCACGGTAATACCGGCCAGCAGGTCTTTGCTAAACTTAGTGCGGTTATAGCCTTCAGCCAAACTTTCGCGCAGCGCATGCCCAAGACGCAGTGAAAACAAATAGTGACGATGCGACATGTTCACTCCGCCAGTGCAGAACAGTTATAGCTAGCATAGCAAATACCGCACTGATGGGGTATGCGCTATTAGTATGCAACAATGGCGGCGTGTTGTAATGCAAGTGCTTACAGAGTGCTTTGCAGTACCAACAGGCCAAAACCAGCTATGCTGTTGCCCTCGACAGCAAATGCCCAGCGTGGCGTTAAACCATCACGCCCGATAGCACTGATATCTTGAGCGGTGTCGGTTAAGTTAAGGACAAACACACTGACGCTACCCTGAAGCTCACGGGTTATTTGTACTACGCCGTTATCCCATTGCTTTACCTGATAACTGCCGTTGCTGCCAAGCTCAGGCCGCTGTTTTTTCTGGGCGATAAGAAATTGATATAGCGACCAGATTGAATCTGCTTGAGCTTGCTGCGCCGCGACGCTTCGATCAGCGGCTTGTAGCTGTTTTGCCAGAAAATCTGGCCACCAGTTGGTGAAGTTATCGCCAAATAAAGCCAGTTGCTCTACCCAGCTGTTATCAGCTTCGGTGAAACCAGCTTGCTTGCTGTTATCCCACAGCATGGGGGCGCGTTTAAATACGTCATGCCCGCTACGGTCTTGAGTTAAACCAATTTCTTCCCCGTAATAAATATAAGGGGTTCCGGGCGAGCTAAACAACATCGCGGCCGCTAATTTTGCTTTGGCATCACTTTGCTTTAGCTGAAATGCAATGCGCTCTTGGTCGTGGTTAGTTAAAAACGGCGCAAAAAAGCTCAATGGCGCCACAGAATCAACACGCTGCTGCACGTTTTCGCTAAGTACAGAAGCATCAGCAACTTGCTGTTGGTTGGATTGCATAGTGCCAAACTGGGCGTCGCCGGCGGTATCCTGTTGCAATAAGCCTAAAATTTTATACCCTACTTCAAAGTCAAACCCCTGATCCAGCCCTTTGCCGGCGCCATAATAACGCGCCGCCACCGGGATATCGACCCAGGCCTCGCCCACTAAATAAGCCTCTGGGTTAACGCTTTTGACAAACTGATTAAAGCTTTGCCAGTAAGCGATGGTCTCTGCGGTATCGGCCTGCGCATCTGGGCCCCCCTCCATCGCGAAGCGCACCGCATCTAAACGGAAACCGGCAACACCTTTATCCAGCCAGAATTTGGCCATCTTTTCCATTTCTGCCACTACATCGGGGTGTTCCAGGTTAACATCAGGCTGGCTGGCACCAAAGGCCGCGTAATAGTATTGCTGGCGGGTCTCATTCCAGTGCCACACAGCTTCAGGATTATCGTTGTCACTCCAGGCATGGCCCCAGCCACTGCCGGCCGGTGGCATATTATCACGCCAGATAAAATAATCTTTGTAGGGTGCCTCGCTGGCGACAGAACGCTGGAACCACTCGTGCTCGCTGGAAATATGGTTTATTACCAAATCTAATATCACCTTCATGCCTTTGGCATCGGCGGCGTTAATAAAAGCTTCAAATTCGGCCATGCTACCGTAATCTGTTTCTACCTGATAAAACTCGGTAAAATCATAACCATGATAAGACGGTGCCTCAAACATCGGCGTTAACCATAGCGCATTAACGCCTAAATCGGCCAGATAGGGCAGCTTGGCGGTCATGCCGTTAAAGTCACCATGGCCGTCGCCATTAGTATCATAAAAACTACGCGGCCAAATTTGATAAAATACCGCATCATGCCACCAGGCTGCAGTTTGCGCGTCAGGTTGTTGTGCTTCGGCTGGCGTAATCGATGCTGCTGCGCTGTCACTATTTTTGCTAATGCTGTTATCTGGCGCTGTCGGCTGACAACCGCTGAGCAATATTGCCAAAACTAATGTGCTTAAGGTAAAGGCGTTCATTGCATCCCCGTTTCTAATTAATCGTTATCTGCTGCACCATAGCGTAGCAAAACACCGCTGCTATGCTGGCATATAGCTGGTAATAACGCCAAAACAGTGCAACAACAAGATGAATACGTATGCACAGTTTTGCGCCAAATAGCGGCTATCGTGTAGTTTATGCCGACACATACTGCAATAATGATAATAACAAACTCCGGGGACGTGTAATGAAACAACCTAAGCTTTCTTTCTGGCAGATCTGGAACCTCAGTTTCGGCTTTCTTGGCGTGCAAATTGGCTTTGCCCTGCAAAACGGTAACGTTAGTCGCATCCTGACAGACTTAGGCGCCGATCTGTCGTCCCTGTCATTATTTTGGTTAGCAGCCCCTGTTATGGGTTTACTGGTACAACCTATTGTTGGCGCGGCCTCTGACCGCACCTGGAATAAAATGGGCCGCCGCTTACCCTTTATGCTGGGTGGTGCGGTCGTCGCCGCCGCAGCGATGATGTTGCTACCCAACGCCTCTATGGTAGTGGCCTTTATTCCACCAATGTTGTTTGGATTAGTAATCTTCGCCATTAAAGACGCCGCTTTTAATGTCACCTTTCAGCCGTTTCGGTCTTTGGTATCTGACATGGTACCCGCCGAGCAGCGTAATCTGGGCTATTCAGTACAAACCTTGTTGATCAATATAGGTGCGGTGTTTGGCTCAATTTTGCCGTTTGTGCTGACCAACGTGGTGGGGCTGGATAACGCCTCGCGTGCTGGTGAAGTAGCGCCCTCAGTCGTGTGGGCCTTTTATATTGGTGCTACCGTGATGCTGGGCAGTGTGTTATGGACCGTTTTTCGAACTAAAGAATACCCGCCAGAGCAATACTACGCTTACAAAGGGCTGGATTCAAAAGCACAGGCATTGGCGGAACAGGTTCGCCAATCACGTTCATTCGGCGAAAAGCTAAGCGATTTCTGGCACACCATGTTAAGTATGCCGCGTATTATGAAACAGCTGGCTCTGGTGCAGTTTTTCTCCTGGTTTGCACTGTTTATTATGTGGACGTATTTCCCGGCAGCTATTGCCCAGCACACCTGGGGCGTGGGCGCGCAGTGGTACGACGGCGCTTATATTGCGCAAATGGGCGGCGTACCGGCTAACATTGCCGCCGCTAAAGGCGCTGCCGGTGACTGGGTGGGTATTTTATATGCGGGTTACTCATTGGTTGCCGTATTTTTCTCGTTGGTAATGGCAAAGCTAGCTAACTTGTTTGGCCGCAAGTTTGTTTATTCCTTCTCGTTGCTGGCCGGTGGTTTGGGTTACTTAAGCTTTGTACTGTTTACCGATCCAACTATGACCCATGTAAACCTGTTAATTACCCAGGTTGAAATTCCAAAAGGGGCGCTTGGCCTGATGATCCCGATGATTGGTATTGGTATTGCCTGGGCGGCGATTCTGGCTATGCCATATGCCATATTAGCCGGCGCCTTGCCTGCCGATAAAACCGGGGTATATATGGGGATTTTTAACTTCACCATTGCAGCGCCGCAAATTGTGGCGGGTCTGATTGCCGGTTGGATCTTAGGCTCAGTGTTTGAAAACCAGGCCGTGTATATCGTTATGTTAGCTGGCGGCGCCATGGTGCTGGGTGCATTGTCGGTATGGCTGGTAAAAGAGCAGGACATTGCTGCCGCAGAGTAAAGTGGCTTAATACAACAAAGGCGCTACTAAGCGCCTTTGTTGTCAGAAAATTACCGCGTTAACTGCCAAAGTGTGTTTCCAACAAGCTAACAACGGTAGCTTCAGTTAATGTCGCCATGTTATGTTCGGCGCTGGCATAGATATCACCGGCCTTATTACCCATCGCAATACTGACCATACCGGGCGCATCGTCATGCAGTAAAAACACCATTTTTTTATCCAGCGCAACCCAATCTAGCGTTACCGCATCGGCTGGCAACCCTTGCTGGCGCAAGGTGTTATCCATAATCCCCATCAGGGTATCGGCTTGTTGGTGTTTGGCATAAAAGGCATCATTAGCCTTAGCAACCAGTTCGGACAGACTTTTTAATGCCGCTTTCATGATTATAATGTTCCATGATATGAACGTAGCAGACTACAAGCTTTTCTTCGGTGGTAGCGCAACATTAGCAAAAATAAGCCCACCAACCAGCGCCATTAAGATCAGAAAGGTTTGCTGGCCAACCCGGTCAGACACCACAAAATCCTGGCCGGAAATCAGCGAATTTAAGCCAATATAGGTTTTACTGCCGGGCACCAGTACTATTAAGCCATGCATAGCGACAATAACCGCCGGCGCCTTGGCCAACCGGGTAAACAGGTTACTGTAAATGCCCACAGCAAACGCGCCCAGAAAGGCACCAATGGTATAGTCAAACAGACTGGCACCAGTAATGCTGACACCATAAGCAATAAAACCGGCGGCCAATGACCACAGCGTATATTTACCACGGCTTTTAAACAGCACAATCAGTGAGCTAACCAAAATACCCACTGCCAACCAGGCAAAATGGCGCGAAATAGGCTCAGGTTTAATAAAGTCGACCATACCAAACAGCGTAAAACCAATAGCAATACCCAAAAACGCCCCGAAGTACAGCTTAAACAACATCATCAGCGCATCCATAATGCGGGCATTGCCTGAAACCAGATGGCGGGCTGCCAGCTCGGCAAAACCAATGGTGAGTGCAAGGCCGGGAATAAAGGAAATAATGGCGGATAATACCGTCAGCCGGATATTAATGCCGGGGTCGATATAACGGCTAATGGCACAAGCCGCAATAGCCGCCACCAGCGCCACTAAAGGCTCTAGCATATTGGCGATACGTGGCGAACGGGCGGCCCATAACACAAAACAATACACCAGCAACGACAACAATGATGACCAGATCACGTCATTCCAACTGGTAGCCATTAGCATAGAGAAAGCACCGCCGGAAGCCATCATGGCTACTGCTGTCGCCAGTTTGCTATACGAGCTTGGCCGGGCGTCAATAGCATCAAGCAGTGCGTCGGCTTCATGTATGCTAACCTGCTCCTGCAATACCTGATCAACCAATTCGTCGGTACGCGACAGCGCACCTAAATCCAAATCGCCGGGGTTTACTCGTGAGGCGTGGGTATATTCCTGATCATGACCTTCGGTCCAAATCACAAAAGTCATTGAAGTAGGTGAAATAATAAAAGAGCCCTTTAAACCCAGATGTGAGGTTAGCTCGGTCAGATGTGCTTCCAGCCGATAAGCCGGCGTGCCGTACTTATGTAGCATCTTGCCCAGTTTGACAATAAATTTACGTTTATGATTAAAATCAGCAGTGTACACCAGCGGTTTCCGTCAGGGAGTTATGCTGCCTAGTGTAATGCAAAAATACGCGAATTTCAGCGCTACCGAAGGTTATTTCCCGCCACACAACAGCCTCACCTAGCAGAGCCAAAAAGTGGCTGATCTCTGACCTGTAGGGGCTATAAATTTACCAACGTAGATTGTTTATTTAGCCTCGTAATTCTATAGTGCGTTTATTACGTTAGCGAATTTATGTTAAGTATGTACACTTAACCATACGCTATTAACCGGCATCATAAATATAAGCAATGAGCAAACACTATGAATAACGATAAACCGCGTAAATATTCACACAAAATAGTAGATGGCAACGCTCAGGCACCCAGCCGTTCCATGTTAAGAGCCGTTGGCTTTGATGATGCCGATTTTAAAAAATCACAAGTTGGCATTGCCTCAACCTGGTCTATGGTAACGCCCTGCAACATGCATATTAATAAACTTGCTGAAGCCGTAGGTCAGGGCGTAGATAGCGCCGGTGCAAAAAGTGTTATTTATAATACAATTACCATCTCTGATGGTATTTCGATGGGTACCGAAGGCATGAAGTACTCCTTGGTATCGCGTGAAGTTATTTGTGATTCCATTGAGGCGGTTTCGGCTTGCATGGGACACGACGCCATTATTGCTATAGGCGGTTGCGATAAAAATATGCCGGGCTGTTTAATGGGCCTGGCGCGCCTAAACAGGCCGTCTATTTTTGTGTATGGCGGTACTATTTTACCGGGTGAAAACCACACCGACATAGTTTCAGTATTCGAAGCAGTGGGCCGTTATGCCAGCGGCGATATTCCTATTACCCAGTTAGATCATATTGAAAAAACCGCGATACCCGGCCCGGGCTCTTGCGGCGGAATGTACACGGCAAATACCCTGGCCTCAGCCATTGAAGCCTTAGGCATGAGCCTACCCAATAGCTCGGCCCAAAATGCGGTGTCAGCGCAAAAAATACAAGATTGCATTAACGCCGGGCAAGCCATTGTGCATTTGCTTGAGCATGACATTAAACCCTCCGACATTATGACCAAAAAGGCCTTTGAGAATGCCATTACGCTAATCATTACTCTTGGTGGCTCTACTAATGCCGTACTGCATTTAATTGCTATGGCCGACACCATCGGCGTAAAAGTGACCTTAGATGATTTTGTGCGCATTGGTGACAAAACCCCGGTTATTGCCGACTTGCGGCCAAGTGGCCAATATTTGATGTCGGAGTTAATTGCCATTGGTGGCATACAACCGCTAATGAAGCGACTGCTTAACGCCGGCATGCTGCATGGCGACTGCATGACCGTAACCGGTAAAACCATGGCCGAAAACTTAGCCAACGTCGTCGATTATCCGGCAGGCCAGAGCATTATTTTACCTTTGGATAAACCGATCAAAAAAGACAGTCACCTGGTTATCTTACATGGCAATTTAGCCCCTGAAGGCGCGGTGTCTAAAATTACAGGTAAAGAGGGCCTAAGCTTTACCGGCACGGCTAAAGT
Organism: Arsukibacterium sp. MJ3; assembly: GCF_000987765.1. Taxonomy (GTDB): domain Bacteria; phylum Pseudomonadota; class Gammaproteobacteria; order Enterobacterales; family Alteromonadaceae; genus Alishewanella. Next base: position 4,783 of record NZ_LAHP01000002.1, on the reverse strand, counting down.
GTTTGACTCAGAAGAGCAAGGCTACGCCGCAATTATCGAAGGCCAAGTAGTCGCCGGTGACGTGGTGGTTATTCGCTACGAAGGCCCCAGGGGCGGCCCAGGCATGCGTGAAATGCTAAGCCCTACGTCGGCTATTATGGGTAAAGGCTTAGGCAACGATGTGGCGCTTATCACCGACGGCCGGTTTTCGGGCGGCAGCAGAGGTTTTGTGGTAGGTCATATTACGCCAGAGGCGCATGAAGGTGGCCCCATTGGCTTGGTAGAAAATGGCGATAGCATTACCATCGACGCGCAAACTCGCGAAATGACCTTGCATGTCAGTGCTGAAGAAATGGCCAAACGAAGAAGCAACTGGCAAATGCCCGCCCCTAAATATACCCGTGGTTTGTTAGCCAAGTATGCTAAAACCGTCAGTTCTGCCTCTACCGGAGCGGTAACGGATAAAATTTAAGTAATAAGGCCCTTAAGGGCAGGGCGAAATCGCGATCGTTTTATGAGCACATTCAATAAAATTTGACGACCCTATCAGTCTATGATCTTATGCTCCCTTTTGGGAGCCAATCCATAAGCCTTGCCGCTTTTACTCAGTACTATTAATTTTGCGTTACCGTTAACTTATAAAAAAACCCGCCTTTTGGCGGGTTTTGTTTTAGTGATTAGTTGCTTTGGGCAACATGGGCTTTTGCTTCTTGTGTATCTGGTGTGTTGAGTTTTGCTTCAGTTTGATGATTGCCTTTGTAACAATACAACAGCGTTAGGGCAACAACGCCGACTAAAACAGAAAATATGCTGGCTTCAGGGCCAAATTCTCCGCCAGTTAACCACAGCGGAGTATCGTTAAAAACTGGGCTTAACAAGCCATTTGCTTGATGGCCGCTTACATTAAAACCTAAAATATTACCTTGAAACCAATTCCAACCAATGTGTAGCCCTATAGGCAAGGCTAGGCTCTGAGTTTTTATATACGCCAGCCCAAATAGTAAAGAGGCTATAAACAAATCTAAAGAAGAAATGATTTGGGTCAGGCCTTGCATCCCAGGGCAAGAGCGTTAGTGCTCACTTTTCATCCAAGCTTAAACCGGCCAGTAAAACCTGCTCAAGATAATTTTCATTTATATGTGCTTTGTGCTGTTTGCGTGGCACGCTCATCGGGAAAAACAGGCCACCCACATTTTTGAAATAGCTGCGAAATCGTTGGGTGTCCGCAATTCGTGCACTAATAGACCACTGCGCAGGTCTATTTATGGCCGTCTTGGATTATCCCTTTTAAACTGGCAAGTCGTAGATTGGCTGAAGCCTCCTTTTTCAGAGAGGAAAGCGGATATCAATTGTTTCGTACTGTGTCATAAAAAGCAGTTTTTCATGCTCAAATCTGAAACCTGATTTTGCTAGAAAAGTTTGAGTGTTAAATCACAGACACGTGCAATCATCGATAGGACGTTGAGATGGTACACATATCAGGCTCTGGACATTGCCCCAGAGCAGATCGCACCAGAATCCATCGGTAGCGCAAACAACCTAGCTATCATCACTTAGATCGAATTCAAAATACTCTGGTTCAAAACACCGGTGAGGCCGTAATGAACGCGTCAACAAATGGCGGTTAGGAGACGATTTGAGCTCGTCTGTAAATGGCACAAAGACATTCGCAGCGGTATGCACGGGCGTGAGCCAATTAAGAGAACCTGTTCGCACATAGCCCATTCTCACATCGCCGGCACAATACCCCCAAACCCGGTGCGTATCGATAAACGCCACGGTGATACTGGTACATCCCCCGTGCAGCTGATCATTGAGCTGTGCAACAAAGCATTGCAGCATGTTCAATAGCGAGTCTGGCTCTATCGACAAATCAGAGCGTGATATCGCATCATCCATTGAGGCCTTAAACGTCGTTAATAGGATATCTTTTGGCAAAGGCCGTGACGTTGAGATATCAAACATTGCCAGCAACAGGAGATCTTTAAAACGAAAGATCACCGTCGCGTCGTCATAATGCTGTTTAGCCGTTCCCGGTAACGCGATAAAGCCTTCAGTCCGAGCTGTGCCTGTGGCATTCAGAGACAGGCCTCGATGCGCTCAAAAATGAGTGATTCCCGTTGCCCATTATTCCCTGTGGCACTTTGTATGGCATACTCAAAATTAGCATCATCAAGCAGCGCTTGAAGCTGAACACGAATAAATGCTCTAAGTTCCCCGTCAACGGCGTTGATCTCTACAACGATTTCCTCACGCCCATCAAAGATATTAATTAAGTCTTCAATATCATGACTTGACAACGCATCACCGTTTCCCCGTCCCAAATACGCTTCAAGCTTGGTGGCCACAAAATAAACCGGCTCGACGAGTTTGATGGTTAGCGCTTCAGTCAGCGCAAAATCACGAGCGGTCGTCATCGCATCACGATACCAACGATTACTAAACCCCAGAATGTCGGCATTGTCTGGCATAAAGTCAACTTTAAGCTGTCCTAACATCATCGTGCAAATGACTTCCTCGTCCATTGACTCACGAAAGCCAAGTTGTCTTAAACGCTCAGCAAGTTGAGTCCAGTCAAAATAACTGCCGACATGGACAATTAAGTCAACATCATCGGTATACCTTACCTGCTCTTTGGTGAAATCATCGGTTAAAAACAGTCCGGTGGTACACCCACCGATAAACACGACTTGTGGCAGCAATTCATTCAGAGCCGAGGCCACTTGGATTAACATATCTTTTTGAAAATTGATTTTGCTCATGAGTGAACTCGTAATAATTTACGCATCAGATCGATAGCAATGCCGCGCTCTCGGGAATGCCCTATCCGAACAGCGTCTGTCAGCGCCAACAGCGCGTAACTTAAGTCATCTGTTCGGATAGCAGCAAAGATATTTTCGTGCAGAGGCTGAACTGCAACCCCTTTGATTTGTCCCTTGAAATAGGGCCATATGGGAGCAAGCTCACCGGATGTCATTAACTTACCTTGTAGAACAGGCGCAGCAATTGACGTGGAGATCCCACGCGTCACTTCTCCTTCCTTTGCTGGGAATACGTATTGAATGCCATACGCAATGAATTCTAATAGCGCCCGAGTGTTGGCTTTTGGTAAGCCTGTTTTACGGTCTGCTTTTGCTAGGCCTACGTCAAACATTCGTTTCAGACTTAAGCTAACTTGAGATTTACTAATCCCTGTTTCCTGCTCTAAGGCTCTTACAGAAAATAGGCTTTCAGTAAAGGCAGCCGATGGCGCATCCTTATGAATAAGATCCTCTCCCAGCCAATCGATTGCTGAAGAATGCGGGACAAGTAACTCTGCGTCGTACCTATTAGGATTGATCCAGCGCTGTGTGAGCGACTCTATTTTAAAGAGTACGACGATATCTTGACTTTTCATTTTTACCTCCCGACTATCGTCCCGCGTCCTAGGACACGGGACGATAGTCGGTCGTATCAGTTAAAAAGTCAAGAGCCGCGATTACCTTTTCAGTAAACAGATTCTCAGGCTGTATTATTCAATGAGTCACCGTTTAACATTAATTGAAGCGCGTGAAAAAGACAGGCACAACTGACCACGTATGCCAATAATAATCCGTATAAGTTTATTGATCCTAATGGTGAGGAAGCTAAAAGTATCTTTATCCAAGACAAAACTTATGAGAATTATGGACACATTTCTGCTGTGCCTGTCCTATTTTCTCTGGTACTAAAATAAATTAACATGTATAAATATATAGCAGTTAGTGAATTTATTGTTAGCAAGCAAATCGCAAGTTTAAACCACGCTTTCCCCAGACTGTTCCTATACACCTTACAAAACCCAGTTGATTTACCGATGGTTATTAGTTAATGTATTTTTTTTACAAAAGATAGAATGAAATTTACACTGTATGAAGGTGTGGATATTCCAAACTAACAAGCTGTTATAGCTATAAATCAACGATTCGTACTTAATAAGGATATTTTATGAAACAAGAAGACTTGTATTTTGCACCAGAGGATCTATTTAGGTTGGGTAACTCATCAGGACCTCGATTAACAAATGTTAGAAGACCAAAAGATGTAAATACAACAGAAATAAATGGTATATGTGTTGTGATTGCTAATGGGAAAGGTATTTCATTATCAACTAAGAGTCGTCTGGATAAGACCCCTATGTCAGGTTGGGTTTGGAAAATTGGTAAAGGGATACAAATGCCAGCCGGTTTAAAACTAATAAACGATCGACCGGGGCATTATGCAGTATGTCCCACTTCTAATATGGCATTAGATGAATTTATCGGTTTGCTATCTAAATTAGCCTTGAAATGTCAAAAAGTATTTAACAAAGAGGTAATGTAATGACTATTATTCGTGAGATTAATGTAAATCTTAATGATTGGGAGACTAGGTATATCCTAGAATCACTATATAAAGAAATGGCACATTTAAAAGCTATAAACGCTTCATCAGAAGATGAGGACGAGGCTGCAGATGCAGGAAATGATTTTATTGAGGTGTCTGGTCTGTATGAACAAATGTCATCTAAGGCAGTAGAAATTTTTGGACAACAAATACTAGATTTTAGCAGAGGCGAAATATAGCTATAACAAGTTGATCAACCGACACGTACAGTTTGCTCGCGCTTCGCGCATTTTAGCAAAGTGTACTTAGCCGCTTAGCAAAGCGTTATTTCTCATCACAATTTCCGCCAAAGGAGTAAGCTGGAATGCTTTCAGATCAGGAAAAGAAAGAGCTAAAGCAACAAATAAAGTCAAATCAACATGAAGTGTTTGTTGTGTCGATTGAAGAAATGGAAGCTATT
>NZ_LAHP01000001.1 GCF_000987765.1 Arsukibacterium sp. MJ3 | reverse complement strand
TTTTATGCATTTTAAACATAACAAGTGCAGTCACAATCTGCCACTGCGTGGCCTGGACCTCAACCGCTGCGCGAGTTTCGGCCTGTGCTGCAAGCGTTATATATACTAGGCTGTAGATTATGAATAAAGTCGTTTTGAAGAAATACGTTGGTTTAATCAGCAATATATTTTTGGTTTGTATAGTATTTGTCTACTTGCTACTGATCTTCCAAGCATGGGAACAGTTTAGTATTGCTTTGCTAGTGATGCTGTTGGGTTTGGGGTTAATTGCAATTTTTATGTTACTTAAATCAGCAATTAGTAGAAACCATAATGGTAAAAACACATAACAAGGCGCTGTTGTCGCCACTGTCGTGCCTGGGACGGCTTACGCTGCGCTGCAGCCGCCCCAAAGCTTTGCGTTAGGCATTTAAGGAGGAAAGGTGAATTCTGAGAGTAATAAGTTTTTACTTGCTGCAGCATTTTTTTGTGCTTTAGCTGCCCTTGCTCATGTTGGTTGCATTGTGTTTGGCGGTGACTGGTATCGCTTCTTTGGTGCTGGTGAGCAAATGGCCAGGATGGCAGAGCAGGGTCTTTGGTATCCCACAATTGTTACTTCTGTCATTGTTATAATACTTTTAATTTGGGCGTTCTATGCCCTTTCTGGGGCTGGTGCTATTAAGCGCTTACCGCTAACAAGGTTAGCGCTGGTTGGCATCACGTGTATATTTTTGCTCCGAGGTGTTTCATTTGTTGGTTTAATGCCAATGTTTCCAGAAAACAGTTTAACTTTTTGGCTGGTAAGCTCAGGTATCTGCTTGCTTATCGGCGCTCTATTTGCTGTCGGCACTTTTCAACAATGGCCTAAGCTGGGGAGGAAAAATGCCTAACAATACGCATCACTCGCTCCCGTTGGTCGCTGGGACGCCAACCCGCTGCGCGGCTCGTCGCCCGTGTGCTTTGCGTTAGGCATACAGAGATGATGACGTTTTTCAAATATTATATGTACTTGTTCTCTGCATTCATTTTGTTGAGCTTTGCCGCAAAAATCACGCTTAAGCTTTTAGGGAAATATGAGGAAACCCCGAAGTCTGTGCAAATAGAAGAGTACATTACCTTGCCTTTAATTATGATTGGTTGTGTCGGAATGTATGGGTATGTCTACAGCGTCACTTTGGTAGAACGAGAGTTTTGGCAATTCTATGCAGTTCTTGTCATTGCACATTCGATCGGTGCTTTCTGGTTACCCAAACTTTCATGGATAAGGTCAGGAGTATCTGCAAAATCATTTTTTGTTATAAATTTCGTTGGTTTGTCGATCAGTTTGCCTTTTTATATCATGATTTTTAACTATGCTTTTTAGGTGTCGGATGTTGTAATGCCTAACAAGTATTTTGAAGACGGACGTTGCAGAAGAGCGCTGCCCCGCCGTTTAAAATGGTGTTATGCTTATCAATAGTTATGGCTCAATGGAATCGTATGAGTATCAAAATAAACATTTTAAATGCCAGTGAAAAGTTCAACCACGTTTTAGATGTTTTAGAGTCTAAAACACTTAGTTCACTAAGTGATATTCAGAATTATGTTACGTTACCAAAACTAGATATCGTTATAAGCCCATGCTCCGAAGAGTATAAAACTAAGAGCGGTATTATGGGGTGTGTTACTACGCCATATCTTATTGATATAATGTTAGATACGGACCGAAAAGATATTATCGATGTAATTAATGATGAGTTGCCTGCTGTTATAGCTCATGAAATACATCATGCAGTAAGAGCTAATTCAGGTATTGAAGATAAAACGTTGTTCCAAGTGTTAATTGCGGAAGGTCTAGCATGTCACTTTGAAACTAAATTTAATGGAAACAAACTACCTTTGTTTTTTGACGAGATAAAACAACATGAATGGCGTGAACTATATAATAAAATGGAATCTCAGTTTAATGAAATGAATTTTGACTATCCATTATATTTTGGAGGTGAGGATGAAACTATATTTCCAAACCGTGCGGGTTACTGGGTCGGGTTTAATGTAGTTTCAGAATATATTGAAAAGAATGGTGGTTGTGCTGCAACCCTTGTTAATACGTCGGCCGACAGCATAGCTGCAATATAAGCATAACATGCTATTCAAGCAGGGCAGATAACCGTTGACTATTTGCTCCTTCGTCGCTTGCTTTAGCCAACTATTACTTACCTCTTAATGAGGTGTTAATTCTGCCACTTTAATGCTTACCATTGAAGATACAAGTTGACTAGGCCTGATAATGAGTAAATGTTAAATCGATTGCAATACTATTAGGGTTATCATGGTTTTAGATTGCCTTCAGTGTATATGGTGCTCTTTATAGGTGGTGCTATCTCCTAATGTTCCTAAAAGTAATGCGCGGGCATTTATCAGTGCTATAAATGAAAAAATACAAGTTGAGAATCGATGAAATGTTGCTTTTGTTCTAGTTGAAAACAATGAAGTCATCACCGAATATTTCTCTGCGTCGATAGATGTAATTAATCGAAATACTCTGTTCCCGTTGGCGTCTATGAGCAAGCTATTTACGGAATACGCAATTGCTAAAAGTTTGCTCTGTTCCGTTACGCTGCACATTTTAGCTACATATTATCAGCCACTTATTAGGGTGTTAGAGCTGATCGTAGTGACCACCAATAGCGAAGATATAAATGGACTTGTCGTCGAACCGATATATTAAACGATCTTTCTGTGATATCCGCTTAGACCATAGCCCAGAGAGGTTGTACTTTAATGGTTCAGGCTTTCCTAAGCCTGATGAAGGGTCATCCGATCGCAGCATTTCCTTGAGTAATTTGCACAGGGCCTTGTGTAATCGTTTGTCTTTTTCGCGCATAGCCTCATACGCTTCCCAGGTGTTGCCTTCAAATACCAGTGATCTCATCCATCTGCTCGCAAGTCGGTTTATAGCCTTTGCCACGGGTATGGGTTTCAAGCGAGTCAGCAATTTGCTGCATGAGATTGCTGCTTTGTAGAACGTGAAGGGTTTCTTGTTCTTGTTCCCAGTCGTCGGCGCTTATCACAACGAAAGCCTCGCCTGCTCTTCGTGTTACCTTGAGTGGCTCATGCCTGCTAACCACTTGCTCTACAACGCTTTTCAGGTTATCTCTGAATTTGTTTACACTGATCGTGTCCATGAAGGCACCTTAATGTACGGAAGTTCCGTACAAGTATACGCCAGCAGCCCTAATAAGGCCAAGCACAGCAACCGTTTTTTCATTGCGGCGGCTCCTTCACTTCAGCGCTGCGCGTTATAAAAGTAGGGTATTGCACCTATACTCAGGTGCGCGTTTAAAATGTTGTGTATACTTAATGGCGTTACACCCTGTTTATAAACGTCTGCCCCCCAATTCCATGAGAAATTACCCTATGTTAAACCCCGAAAAACAAAGCCTGCCCCGTGCGTTAATTGTCGCCGTGCAACTGGATACCGTTAGCGATGTCGAATTTGAGTCGTCGTTGGCCGAATTAGGTGACTTGGCAAAAACCTTAGGGCTGGAGGTGGTGGGGAAGTTTACCCAAAAACGTTCGTCTTTTGACTCGACCGCGTATGTTGGAGTGGGTAAACGAGAGGAAATACGACAGTTTTTAGAAGACCATCAGGCAGAGTTAGATACTGTGTTGCAAGCTAACCCTTTGGCGATTGGTGCGTCAGTAGATTTTGTTCTGGTTGATCATGAAATTTCACCTTCGCAGGCACTTAATTTAGAAAATGAAGTGGGTTGCGAGGTTATGGATCGCACGGTGGTCATTCTGGAAATTTTTCATCGCAATGCCCACTCACATGTCGCCCAGGTACAAGTTGAAATTGCCCGCCTGAGCTATATGGCACCGCGTCTGCGTGAGGCCGCTAAGCGAGAGGGTTCGGCCGGGCGGCAACGCAGCGGAACCGGCGGGCGGGGGTCGGGCCAGTCTCGCAGCCAGATGGACAGAATTAAAGTTCGCGATCGTATTACCGAGCTGCAAAAAGAAATTGATACCATGGAGGCGAGTCGCGATACGCAGCGAGCACGTCGTCAGGGACAACCGGGGCTGGCGCAAGTGGCGTTGGTTGGTTATACCAATGCAGGTAAATCTACCTTAATGCGCGCGTTAACCGGCAGTGACGTGCTGGTGGCCAACCAATTATTTGCCACGCTAGACACCAAGGTACGTACCTTGCTGCCAGAAAGTGTGCCACGGGTATTGGTGAGTGACACGGTCGGTTTTATTAAAAACTTACCCCATGGGCTGGTTGCCTCGTTCCAGTCAACGTTAGACGAAGCCCTTAATGCCTCACTGTTACTGCATGTTATTGACGCCAGCGATCCTGGGTTTGAGATGCAGCTAAAAGTAACCGATAGCGTGTTGGCCGAGATTGGTGCCGATAGTGTGCCACGTATTCGGGTATTCAATAAAATTGACTACCTGGATGACGTGGTAGCACAAAACGCGCTTAAGGCAGAGTTGCAGGCAAAATATCCCGACAGTATTGTAATTAGCGCGCGCCAACAGGACGATATAACGGCATTACATCAGGCAATTGTGCATTTTTTTCAACAGCAGTTGGTTGAGGCTGAGATTTTTTTACCCTGGTCGGCGCAGAGCTTACGCGGCGAAATCTTTGCCTCTTGTAATGTGCTGGAAGAACGCGCTGATGATGCGGGGGCCTTTTTTCGCTTTCGCGCTGCACCGGCCGTGGTCGCCAGGCTGCGCGAAATGTCAGACAATGCAAGCTGGGGTAGCGGCAGCCTTAAAGTAAAGTAATGTTGGTACGGCTTAGGTTTTAACAGAAAATAGCAGATAGTGGCAGTTATCTGCTACTCATCCATGTAGAATGCGCGTTTTAAAGCGTGTTCAGCTTTTATTTTCAGTGCATATCGGTAGGAATTTTGATGAAAAAGACAATCGCGTTAACTCACCCCAAGCTAAATCCGGCTCGGTTGGTCGACTCTATTAAGCATGAGATTAAAAAGTACCTTAACAGAGAGCGTCGTAAGTCGCTGCCTAATGGTATGGACTATTGGACGTTCGATTGTCGCTTTGGTGCAGCAGAGGATGTTGCAACAGAAATCTTTACTTCTGACATTAATAAACATATTGATGCGGCTTTAGCGCAAGCGTTATCAAGCTTCTATGTCGAAATTATTGCCAAAGCCTGTAAACATAAACCGCGTGAAAACGTTGAAGACAACGCTGAATAATTTACCCCTAATTTTTGACTGTAGCTATTCTACAGAGGATCACTTATGCAATTTTCATCTTTAGATTTAGCTCCAGATTTACAACGCGCGCTTGATGCGTGTGGTTACAATACCATGACACCGGTACAAGTTCAGGCCATAGTACCAGCGCGCCGGGGTAAAGATTTACAAGTAACGGCGCAAACGGGCACCGGTAAAACCGCTGCTTTTGCTATTCCGCTGTTACAACGCATGCTAGATAAACCCAAAGCCACCGTAGAGAAGCGTCCACGCGCATTAATTTTAACGCCAACCCGTGAATTGGCAGAGCAATTAGCCGACGCTATCAGTGGTTATGCACAGTTTTTACCTATTAAGGTAACGGCACTATACGGTGGCGTTAAAATGGGTGGCCAAGCCAACAAATTAACCGCTGGCGTAGATATGGTTATTAGCACCCCTGGCCGTTTGTTAGAGCACATGGCCCTTGGCAATGTGATACTAAGTGACGTTGAATTTGTGGTGCTGGATGAAGCAGACCGTATGCTGGATATGGGCTTTATTGCCGATGTATTAAAGTTATTGCAAATGACCGCTACTGCACGACAAACCTTGTTGTTCTCAGCCACTACCTCGCCTGCAGTAAACGAGTTGTCTCATAAAATTCTGAATAATCATCAGCAAATACGGGTGACTAAAACAAATAGTGCGGCCGATACGGTAAACCATGTGGTGTATGCGGTAGAAGAAAGCCGTAAAATTGAATTATTTGAACAACTGTTAGCGGAAAAAAACTGGTTTCAGGTGTTGGTGTTTACCAGCACCAAAGAGCAGGCTGACCGGCTATTAGCTGGCCTGCAAAAAAGTAAAATTAACGCTGCGGTTTGCCATGGTGATAAAAGCCAGGGTGCCAGACGCCGCGCCATCGCTGATTTTAAATCGGCTAAATTACAAGTGTTAATCGCCACCGAAGTGGCTGCCCGAGGTTTGGATATTCAAGGGCTGGATTATGTAGTGAACTTTAACCTGCCTTATTTGCCTGAAGATTATGTGCACCGTATCGGTCGTACGGGCCGGGCAGGGGCAGCCGGTGATGCTATTTCATTTGTTAGTCGTGAAGAAGAGCAAACGTTAGAGCGTATTCAAAAACTCATTGGTAGCGATATAAAACGTATTATTAAACCCGGCTTTGACGTCAGTAACCGTGGCTCATTATTAAAAAGTATTTCACGTAAAGTATTGTCGGGACGTTCCAATAAGGCTAGTGAAACGGTTATTGAGCTAGACAGTTCAAACAAGGCAAAGCCTAAAAGTAAACCACGTAGCGCCAAGTAGTACTTTTGTTGAGCTAACAACCACTGAGGGATACCATTATGTCTATTCGTATTGACGATATTGCACCAGATTTCACTGTAGATTCTACTAACGGCAAGATCACACTGCACGATTGGATTGGTGACAGCTATGCCATTTTGTTTTCACATCCAAAAGATTTTACCCCGGTATGTACTACCGAGTTTGGCGCAGTAGCTCAGCTTGTGCCTGAATTTGTAAAACGAAATACTAAGGTTATGGGGGTGTCGGTAGACAACGTTGCTGAGCATCTTAAATGGAAGCGCGATATCGAAACGTTTTCCGGAGCCGTTGCCGACTTCCCGATTATTGATGATACGTCTTTGCAGGTATCTAAACTTTACGACATGCTGCCAGCTGGTGCTTATTTAGCCGAAAATCGCTCGCCTGCCAACACCGCTACCGTGCGTACTGTATTTATTATCGGCCCGGATAAAAAGGTGCGCCTAACCATGTCGTATCCAATGTCTGTCGGGCGTAATTTCGCAGAAATTATGCGTGCTCTGGATGCTATTCAGCTGACAGATGGCTTGCCTATCGCTACCCCGGCTAACTGGGTTCCTGGTCAGGATGTGATTGTGGGGTTGGGTTTGAACGATGAGCAAGCGAAAGAAAAATTTGGCAATCTGACCATTAAGCTTCCTTATTTACGATTCACCAATGCACCGAAAAAATAGCGCGTTGCGTAAATAACAAGCCAGTATGATTTAACCGTTGGTTGATTGACGAAATAGCGTTACGGCTATTTCGTCAATGTTAAGTAAACTACAGTGAGTAAGGCCATACGTGTATTGGCAAGCGGAGTGAATATGAAACAGCAACGTGATATTGAAAAAAATTACCCGACATCTGAATTTGTTGCCAAACTTCGTCGACTTGCGGACGCCATAGAACAAGGCAGTAAGTTTGAAATACAAATTGCCAATGAAATAATTTATGTGCCTGCCAGAGCTACGTTTAGTATTGAACATGAACGTGATGAAACCAGTGAAGAAATTGAGTTTCAAATAAAATGGTCGCATGAGTAGCCATTGACGATACAAATAATAATCGAGCACAGTTTTAGTGAGGCTATTTTATAAAATAAATTATAAAATAAATTATAAAATAAATTATAAAATAGAGCATGTAAATCTGACTCACCTAGCCGAAGTAAGTTGCTGGCTTACAACTGCAGCAGACTGTCTTATCTGGGCAGGATAGAATTAACAATGAATATTGAAATAACCAATTTAGCGCTCAGTAACGATACCGTTACTGTTACTTGCGCCAGTTGCCAGGCGTGCTGTTGTCGGCTGGAGGTAATGATAATTTCGGATACCGGCGTTCCAAAGCAGCATATTGCCGTTGATGAATGGGGTGGTGAAACCATGCTGCGATTAGATGATGGTTGGTGCTCAGCGCTGGATCGTGACACCTACCGTTGTACTATTTACCAGCAGCGACCTTGGGTTTGCCGGGAGTTTGCTACCGGCTCGTACGAATGCCTGACCGAAAGAGCCGAGCAGGGTATTGCCAGTTAGCCCAATGTGGTGTTGTGGCATGATTAACAGGCTTTTTTTGGTGGCAAGATTGCAAAACCACCATTTTATGTTTAGATTGGTTAGCATAATTAGCAACAGATGACAGGGAATAACAATGAAAAAATGGTTAGGTGCCGCAGTGGCCGCGTTGATAGTAACTGCACCGGTGCAGGCAAACACTCAGGATTATAAACTGATAACCGTAGCCGGTTACCTAAACTTTTATTTGTTGAACATTAATGCGTGTCAGGACTTTCATCCAGAAGTACGCCAAGCCGCTTATGATGTTGAGAAAAAGCTCTATCCGTGGTTAGACAAGCTACATGCTAAGCTGGGTGATGGCAAACAAGTGGCTGAAATTGTATTAAAACGTCGCAATATGTTAAATGCCCAGATAGGTGAAGGTGATTTTACCCTTGATCACTGCCAGGCCATTGTAAAAATACTTAATGAAGATGGTTTAGACCAAACCCTGTTGGCGCATTTAAACTAACGCTAGCGTTAGTTTTATATTGGCACCACATCAAAGTTAACCGTAAACACTGCCGGCAAAATGCCGGCAGTGTTTTTTTAAACAGGAAAATGTAGGAGCTACGCTTGTCATCGGCGTTTTTACGACTTCACCAGGCTTCGTTAACCATTAATACTCAAAGTATCCTGGCGCCGCTGAGTTTTAGCGTAAACAAAGGTGACTTTGTTGGCATTATTGGCCCAAATGGGGCCGGTAAAAGCAGTCTGTTAAAACTGATTAACGGTACTATGGCGCTAAGTTCGGGTGATATTGTGCTGCAGCAGCGTTCGCTGGCAAAAATGTCTGGCCGGCAACGCGCTATGAAAATTGCCAGTGTAAGCCAGGTAAGCCCTCCCATATTTGCCCTGACGGTTTATCAGATAGCCGCCATGGGGTTACTGCCACATAAAGGCTGGTTTGACAGTAATACCAGTGTTGATGAGCAACACATTAAACTGGCATTAACGCAGTTAGGCTTATGGCAAAAAGCTCAGGCAGTAGTTGAAACCTTATCAGGCGGTGAGTTACAGCGGCTTTATTTAGCCCGTGCCCTGGTACAGCAGGCAGACTTATTACTGCTAGACGAACCCACTAACCATCTGGATGTATTATATCAGCATCAGATTTTGCAACTTAGCCGCAAACTGGGTAAAACGGTACTGGCTTGTTTACATGATCTTAATCTAGCCGCCCGCTACTGCGATAAAATTGCCTTGCTGCATCAGGGGCAGTTACTGACTTTTGGCAGCCCGGAACAGGTACTCACCAGTGAGCAGTTGAGCCGGGTGTTTCAATTACCTTGTGATGTTACTGTGCATCCGCGGCATGGTAAGTTACAAGTTACATTTTTTGCCACTGAGATGGCGCTATGAAACAGCCCATCCTGTTGGTAATAATGCTATTGGTATTACTGGTCAGTGGCGTAGTAAGCCTAACCATTGGTAGCGCCAGTTTAACTGTGACCGATGTTTGGCAAGCCTTGATGGGTAGCCAGCATAATCCGTTAGCCAGTACCATTATCTGGCAGGTGCGGTTGCCACGGTTACTTTGCGCTATGCTGGTAGGTGCCGGCTTAGCGATAGCCGGCGCGGTGTTGCAAAATGCCAGCCGTAACCCATTAGCCGACCCTTACTTATTTGGCTTAATGGCCGGGGCGGGCCTTGGCGCCAGCATCGCCAGTATTTTACTGCCTGCGCACATATTAAGCCTAACCTTAGCCGCCTTTTTAGGCGCCTTGTTTGCGGTGGCACTGGTGTTTTTGGTGTGTATGGGCAAGCAATGGCGAAAAATTGAAATGACCTTGCTGGCCGGTGTTGCGGTGTCATTTATGTTAAGTGCTATCAGCAGTTTTATTTTATATTTTGCCGATCCGTTTGCCGCAAATAAGGTGATTTTCTGGTTAATGGGCAGTTTAAGCCGCACCAACTGGGACAGTGTTGTCATCATTGCCCCAGCAGTGTGTGTATTGCTGTTAGTTGCGTTAATGCTGCGCCGTCAGCTGGACGCTTTGTTGCTTAGTGATGAAAGTGCACAAACCCTTGGTGTTAACCCGACGCGCTTACGTTTTATTTTGCTATTGCTGACCGCACTGGTTACGGCCTGCATCGTAGCGCAGTGTGGCGGCATTGCTTTTGTCGGTTTAATGATCCCCCATCTGGTACGCTACTTTTTTGGTGTTACCGCAGTACCGTTACTGCTAGGCTGTGCGGTAGTTGGTGCCTTATTTTTGGTCTGGGTAGATAATCTGGCGCGTAGTGCTTTGCTAACCCAGGAAATACCGCTGGGTATTATTACTTCCGTACTGGGAAGTGTGTTTTTTCTGGTAATAATGCGACAACGCAGGAGCACAAGCTAACCATGCCCAAGCAAACGAACAACGACCAAACTACTAACGACGATGCAAATAACGACCAAGCTGGCGGGCAACAACGTCATAAAGCGCGCCAACAAAAATTACAACAGCAGGTACACCAGGGTATTGCCAAGGCAACGGTAGAAAAGGGACTGTTACTGGTTATTACCGGCAACGGCAAGGGTAAGTCTACTTCAGGTTTTGGTACTGTTGCCCGGGCGGTAGGCCATGGTTTAACGGCCGCCGTAGTGCAATTTATAAAAGGCAGCTGGGAGTGTGGCGAGCGTAACCTGTTGCAACAGCATCAGGTAGAATTTGCGGTTATGGCCACCGGCTTTACCTGGGATACCCAAGATAAAGCGGCTGATATTGCTGCAGCAGAGGGAGTATGGGCCCGGGCCGAGCAAATGTTAGCCGACCCTACTATTGACGTAGTACTGCTGGATGAACTGACCTACATGGTTAGTTATCATTATATTGAGTTAGAACGTATTGTTAAGGCACTGCAAAATAGGCCGCTGGCGCAGCATGTGGTTATTACTGGCCGTGCTTGCCATCGCACATTAATTGAAATGGCCGATACCGTCAGTGAAGTACAGGTAGTTAAACATGCTTTTGACGCCGGCATTAAAGCGCAGCGTGGTATCGATTGGTAACATTTATTCAAACAAGCAGCACAGGGTTTAGAAGCATAAGGCTGTATAAAAATCAGCTGTTGTTGCTGGCAATAAGTGTGCTGTTAACCATGCAGGCTAAGGTTATTGCAGGGGAAACTGCATACCATGCGCCGCGGCAACGTATTATTGCCCTGGCGCCACATATTACCGAAATGCTGTATGCCATTGGCGCCGACGAGCAACTGGTGGCAGTAAGTGCTTATAGTGATTATCCGGCTGCTGCGTTGGCATTACCGCAAGTGGCGCACTACGCCGGGGTCGATATAGAGGCCATATTAGCCTTAAAGCCCGATTTAATCATCGCCTGGAAAACCGGCAATATCGCCTCAGATATTAGCCGGTTACAGCAATTTGGCCTTAATGTGGCCTTCTCTGATCCACAGCTTATTAGCGATATACCAGCCGAACTGCGCCATTTAGGGCAATTAACGGCCAGGCAGGCGCAGGCTGAGCACATTGCTGCCGAGTTTGAACAACAGCTTGCTGCGCTTAAAGTTGAGTATCAGCATAAAACCCGGTTAACGGTGTTTTTTAGCATGGGTACCGAGCCATTAACGTCGGCAGCTAACCGGGCATTGCCGGCGCAAGCACTTAGCCTGTGCGCTAGCGATAATATTATTGAGAATGCCGTAGGCGACTATCCGCAGCCGGGCATAGAGCAAGTATTGCAAGCACAACCGCAGATAATTATTCAAGCCACCGCCGGCGCTAAACCGGCTGATGTTAATTACTGGCTACCTTATCAGGTTATACCGGCGGTAGCCCAAGGCCGCTTTTTAACGGTTGACGCAGACTTACTGTATCGCACCAGCCCCCGCACATTGCAAGGAGTTCGTGCGCTATGTCAGGCGCTGGACCAATACCGTTAATAAATAATATTTAGCTATTAATACTGCTCATTAAGGTATTGGCGCGGCGCATCAGCCGTTCGGCACTGCGTATCTGATTGGTTTTTAACATCTCACCTGATAAGGCCAAATACTTGTTGGCCAGTTGCCGTTTTAAAGCCATTAATAAATTAAAATCGGCAGGTAACAGGCTACTGTAATACTGATATTGTTTAAATACTGCATCGGTTTCGCTGGCAGAGCTGCTCGTCGTTAGTGTTGCCGCGAGCTGCTCAAAGGTGTGTTTATAAAATACCGCCGCTTCCTGATGGGGGAAGGGTAATGGATTTGCCGTCTGTTTTGCCGCATCAAAAGCGGCCATAGCAGCTACTGCTGCTTGTAATTGTTCACCGTAAATCAATAATTCCCGGGTTTGCTCGCTGGCAGCAAAAACATGTTTGCCGACTTTAATAAGTGCATGCAGCACCTGCGCGTTATGCTCGCTACTGGCTTGGGCAAATGCCGTTTGATAAGCAATGATTTCTTCCTCGTTAGGCACCACAGTATAGTGTTGCTCGATCCGTTTAATATCTTCGAGAATAGTAAAAATATCAGTATCAGTATCATTGCCAACCAGGCCCTGCTGATAGTGCTGATTCACCAACAGGCTATTTAGCTGATTGCGAAGCACATCAAGAGCGGTTTGTTTACTGCGACGCATATTCGCGGCAATATCTGACAAATAGTAAGAGTCGGGATAAAGCTGACGGGCTTGGCTAAGTAATCGTTCAATTTTTGGATAATCAGGATAAGTAAAGCGACGATCACTAATTACCTGATCAATCTGCTGCTCGAAATAGGCCAGCAGCTTGTCTGATTGCAGTTGTAGCAAGCCCGCACGAATTAACGGTTCGGCATCTTCTAGCGCAGTAAACCTGACTAAAAAATCTGCCGGGTTACTGTCGGCCAGTTGTAAATAAGTATTGTGTTGTTGCTGTTGCTGCTGTTGTTGTTGGTGCAGTATTATAAGTTGTTGCTGTTGCTGGCTATACATATGCCATAACCCGCCCGCTGCCAGCACGGCGATACAGGCAACAGTCGCGAGGGGCCAGTAACGGCGGTTAAACGCCCGCAGTAGCTGTTGAATAGTGATACTGCGCGCTGTGCTATCGAACTGCAGCGCTTGCTTTAATGCCAACCATTGTAACGGATTTACATGGCCGGGCTTATCCGCTTGCTTAAGCTGCTGCGCGGCTTTATTGGCCGGGATCCGCTCAAAAGGGTGCTTGCTGGTCAGTAATTCATAACTTATGCAGGCAAATGAAAAGGTGTCGTCGGTAACTGCCGGTGTTTTACCTGCCAGTAAATCAACACTGGCGTACGCCGGAGTGTAGCCACTTAATGCTGCAGCAGGATTGTGTTGCTCTGCAGCATACATATCGTGGTTAAGTTGTAGCGTATGCGCCACACCAAAATCCAGTACTGTTAACAGACCGCCCCGGTTAACTATAATATTAGCTGGTTTTAAATCTGCATGTACTATGCCTTTGCTGTGAGCATAACGTAGTGCAGCGCCAAGCTGATTAAGCAGTTTTAGTGCAGCACCCAGCGTCAACCCTTTTGGTTTATAACGTTTAATAACCTGCTCAAGACTTTCGCCATCCAGATACTCCATCACAATAAAATAGCGGCCTTGATCACTGTCTACATCGAACACTCTGACAATATTAGGATGAGACAGTTGTTGGGTTCTATGAGCTTCTTGCAGCAGCAATTGCAGCGCCTCGGGCTGGCTGACAAATTGCGGTTGTAATACCTTAATAGCCACCTGATTATCATTAACGCCGGCTTGCGTTAAAAACGTATCCCGTGCCCGATAAATGTCACTCATCCCACCTGAGCCAATTTTACACTCTAACAAATAGCGTTGTTTAATTGTCGTACCGCTTAAATCAGTGGCGGGTTCTGCAACAGTGGCAAGAGGGCGGGCAAAACGGGTTTTGTCATTATCATCGGCTGTCGTTGTTGCCGTATTGTCTTTGCTAATGGCGGCAGTGTTCTCAGCAGGTGTTGTTTTTTCGGCGTTGTCAGACATCTCAATGGTTACCCTTGTTAATTATTCTGCGTAGTTACTGCTGTTTGGCAACGCTTAAGCAGATATTACTGTCGATTAAGCCTGGTTATTTTAGCTTTAGATGAAAAAACATCAAGTAAAATTGCATAAATGTAAATTAAATATACATTGACTTGGTTGTTTTATAGCGATAATCTTTTATCCAGTAAATATTGGTAAATTAATTGTTTTATAGTGATGCAATGCTGGCGGGGGCGTTAAGTGAGTCAGACGGACAGGTTACTCGAGTTGTCAGTGTTAAGTTATCATCGTTTATCACCTCGTCAGGTAGCGCTAAAGCGCTTTGACAGTAAAGGTGGCACCTTAGGTCGGGCCGAGCATGCTGACTGGCATTTACCGGATCCGGAACGGGTGGTCTCCAGTATTCATGGCCAGATAAGTTTTAACAACGATGGTTTTTGGATTGCTGATAATTCTACCAACGGCTTATTTGTTAATCGTTCGGTGACGCCGCTGGGAAATGGTAATAAGCGCCAGTTAGCCGATGGCGATTTGTTATGCCTGGGTGACTATGAAATAAATGTTGCTATCGTTTCGTCTAATCAGCAGCCACGCTTTAATACAGCAGCTTGGCCCACGCAAGGGCTTGCAGTAAGTGAATGTAATCTGGCGGGTCAACAAAGCATTACAGCGGTTGATACAAAAACTTCCCTGTCAGGTGCTAGTAGTATGTTATCAGGTCGCATGGCGAATCAAAATGCTGATGTACTCGCAAATAACGATATGCTAACCGAAAGTTTTGCGCCGCCGCAAAGCGTGATCCCCGATGACTGGCAACCACAGTGGCAGCAAGATGCTTTATCCAATGAGCCGTTAAATCTGGTAACAGAAGACCCTAATCCGCTTACTGCTGTTCTGTCCACTCAACAAGAAAACGCCGATCAATGCTTGCAAGCTTTTCTTAGTGGCTTGCAAGTTTCTGTGCCTGCAGCTCAGCAGTTGCAAAATCCTGCGTGGTGGGGCCAGTTAGGTGAAGCATTACACGCGTCTTTACAAGGCGTGATTGACGTGATGCGGTCACGCTCTGAAATGAAAAATAATTTGCGGGTAAATCAAACTACTTTTCAGCAACGGGAAAACAATCCACTGAAGTTTTCGGCCAATGTTAATGAAGCTTTTCATAACTTGTTTAACCAGAATGTCAGTAGTTTTATGGCGCCCCGTCAAGCTATTACTGCTGCTTTTGCGGACATTAACCAGCATGAAGCGGCCATTATTGCTGGTGCTGCCGGAGCAATGCAGGGGCTGCTGATTCAGCTAAACCCTGAGGTGATTGAGCGGCGCGATATGGGAATCCGTTTTATTGATAAGGTTAACCCGGCGCAGCGTTACAGCCGCTACTGGAATGTGTATCAGGCGTTACATCAGCAGTTAATCAGTGAGGTAAACCGAACCGCAAAAGGTGGGGTAAATGATGATTTTATTCAGGCTTATGAAGACTATTTAACTAACCGAAAATGACATAGTAATGGAGTTGTCACTTATGAAACGGATCTACCTGCTGGTGTTAGTCATGTTGTGTCTCAGCTTGTTCACTGGCTGCCAGGCGGTCTATTCTACTTTTCCTCCGTCAACTACCCTGCATTTTCGGGTAGCGGAAGATATTAACCCTGATGCGGACCAGCGACCGTCCCCAGTGATTATACGGGTGTATGAACTGGCGTCGAAAACGGTATTTGAAAATAAGGATTTTTTTGCGTTGTACGACAATCCGGAGCAAACCCTGCGCACCGATTTACTGCGCATAGATGAGTTGGTGTTTGAACCCGGACAACGTAACGAATATAAAATGGCCTTATTACCGACGACCAAGGCTGTTGCCGTTATTGCCGCATATCGTGATATTGAAGGTGCACGCTGGCGGGCGGTAGTAGATGTAAAACCGACGGGTTATGACGATTTTTATCTCTACGTTGATAAGCTGGCAGTGTATATCCGAGAACACGATTTAGAGCGGCCTAACCGCTAACTGCGGTAATGTGCCCGGAGTAATAATGCAATGAGTGAATTTAGTAAAATAGCCTGGTCAGAAGGCATGTTTTTACGACCACAGCATTTTCAGCAGCAAGACCGCCATCTGCAGTACAGCCAGCAACGACGCCAGGCGCAGCTAGCGCCCTTTAGCTGGGGGCTTTTTGATTATCAGCTAGACAGTCAATGTTTAAAATTCAGCCAGTTTGGATTGTCGGCTGTTCGTGGCATTTTACCCGACGGTACCTTACTGGAATTACCTGATATTGAACCTCTGCCAGCACCCCTTAGTATTTCTAAGGGCTGTCGCGACCAACAGGTTTACTTGTGTCTAGCAGCCGATAAGGTTAACGGCCTGAATATTGCTGAACAACAAAGTAGTCAGATAACCCGTTTTCAGTTTGCAGATCATACTCTTACCGATACCAGTTTAGCCGAAACGGCCGTCGAGACCTTGCAATTAGCCAGGCTAAGGGTGTTGCTGAAGCTGGAAAGTGATGACAGAAGTGGCTTTATTGGTGTGGCTATTGCCCGAATTAGGGAAGTGACTGAGCACGGTGACGTAAAGCTGGATGATAAATTTATTCCGCCATTGCTGAATGTGCAGCGTAATCCACCACTAAAAGCGTTGTTAAGCGAGACGCTGGGCATGCTTAATCAGCGGGCGCAGGCGTTAAGCGGCAGAATTAGTAAAGGTCAGGGCAGCAACAGTAGCTCAATTGCTGACTTTTTGATGTTGCAGGTGCTTAATCGTTACGAGCCACTGTTAAAGCATTGGCAACACCTTGATGGTACCAATCCGCTGGCACTTTATCAATTGCTGGTGAGTATGTTAGGTGAATTAGCAACGTTTACCAGCAAAGATAAAAGGCCACCTGAGTTTCCTGCTTATATTCATGACGATTTAACCACGGTGTTTGGCAATTTAGCGGTAATTATGAACCAAACGCTAAGTGTCGTGCTGGAGCAAACCGCCCAGGCCCTGCCATTAGAGCAGGCAAAATTTGGTATTTTAGTGTCACCGTTAACTGATAAAACGCTGTTGCAGTACGCCCAGTTTGTGTTAGCAGTTAGTGCTGATTTACCCAGTGAAGAAATTCGTAAACATTTACCCGCCAGACTTAAAATTGGCCCGGTTGAGCATATCCGTGAGTTGGTAAATAACCAACTCCCAGGCATAGCGGTAACCGGTTTGCCGGTAGCGCCGAGGCAAGTGCCTTATCATGCCGGCTATCACTACTTTCAGCTGGATAAAAGCAGTATTTACTGGCAACGGCTGGCCAACAGCGGCGCACTGGCTTTGCATTTGTCGGGAAATTATCCCGGGTTAAAACTTGAACTCTGGGCAATAAAAGCCTGATTAACTGAGATAGCTGGCAATGTCTGATCACACTATTATGAAACCGCGGCCGGGTGGCCGCAGCAGCCGGTCTGAGGCCGTGCCTGCTAATGTGGCTGAACCCGCTAATGCTGCAAGTACTGCTGCCGCGACATTTCCCGGTAGTAGCATAAACAATGACAAAACCCGCATAGCAACCGGTAATCGCAGAAATGTTAATAGCCAGGGGCTGCAAACGCTATCTGTTAGCGACAATGTACTGGTTGACGAAGCGGCAATGTTGTTTTCGCTGGTGGCTCCTATACGCAGCACGGCCAGTCATAATGATGTTAATGGGTTAAAAAAGCAGTGTATTAACCTGATTAATCACTATGAGCAGCAGCTTCGGACCAAAGGAATTTTGGCCGATGTTATTGAGCAAGCTCGCTACACCTTATGTTGTTTTATCGATGAAATAGTGCTGAATACCAGCTGGGGTGGCAACAGTGACTGGGCGACTGAAAGCTTGTTGTCTACCTTTCATAACGAAACTTTTGGCGGCGAATATTTTTTTACGTTGCTGGATAATGCCATTAGCCAACCCGCACAAAATCTGATGTTACTGGAACTACAATATTTATGTTTGTCATTCGGTTTTATAGGCAAGATGCGGGTCGCCGACCGTGGATATGAAAAACTAGAGTTGGTAAAAGACCAGGCCTACAAAGCCATTCGTAGCCAACGGGGGGCACCGGCACGGGAACTGTCACCTAAATGGCGTAGTGAGGTGGTGCACTCTGATGCTTTGAAAACCAGACTGCCGTTATGGGTATTGAGCGCTGTGGTTGCAGCCCTCTTATTGGGGGTATACATGACCCTTAACTATCAGGTTAACCAATATTCTGATCAGGTTCACCGCGAGTTAAATGCCCTGGTTGACTGGCAGCCAGCATATGTCTCAGGCCAGAATGGCCAACCATATCAGGATGCTATACGCCTGCAACAGCTGCTACAAACTGAAATTAGCCGTGACATGTTGCAGGTAATTGAGCTGCCTGATCGGGTGCGGATCCGGGTAGGTTTGCATCATTTGTTTACCCCTGGCGGGGTAGCCATCAATGAAAGTTTTCAACCAGTTATTAGCAAAATTGCCCGGGCACTGGAAGGGGCTGATGGTCGAATTCTGATTAGCGGCTTTACCGACGATTTACCCATATTTACCAGCAAATATCCGTCAAATTGGCATTTATCGTTAGCCAGAGCCAATGCGATGTCGGATGCGCTGGCTGTGGGTGGCCAGCTGCATGGTCGGCTGTGGCCTGAAGGCCGGGGTGAAGCGGATCCGATAGCGGCAAATGACTCCCCAGAAAACCGTGCTCTTAACCGGCGGGTTGAAATTGATTTATTACCGCAATAGTGAAGTGCAAGGATTAGATGTATGAAATTTAATGGATTTTTCCTCTCAATACGCCGCATTTTAACCACAGGCTGGCTTGTTACGCTAGTGGGGTTAACGGCACTGGCGCTGTTAATTTGGTTTGGTGGTCCGCTAGTGGCCATTGCAGGCGTTGAACCGCTCGCCAGCAGTACTGCGAGGCTTCTCACACTACTGGTTATCGCGCTGATATGGGGTGCAAGCCATTATATACGGGGCTTACGTGAGGATCGCTCTAATATGCAAGCGGTAGACACTTTGTTAAACGGCGATGAACATCAACAACAGGATGCCATGGCGAAACGCGATATTGAAATATTGCGCAGCCGGATGCAAAAAGCGCTGGATATTTTAAAAAATGCCCGTTTTAGCAAGGCGCGAGATATATACCAGTTACCCTGGTATATGCTGATTGGTCCGCCAGGATCAGGTAAAACCACGGCGCTGCAGCAGTCTGGGCTGGAGTTTCCGTTAAAGGAGCAAATGGGGGTTGATGCAATAGAAGGTATTGGCGGTACCCGCCAGTGCGACTGGTGGTTTACCAATCAGGCGGTATTAATTGACACCGCCGGACGCTATACCACGCAAGATAGCCATGCACAGCAGGACGCCACGGCCTGGCAGGGCTTTCTGGGGTTGCTGCGTAAACATCGGCCACGCCGGCCGATTAATGGTGTGATTGTGTTTGTCAGCCTGGCTGATTTACTTAACCAAACGCGTACTGAGCGCAATTTACACGCCAGAGCAATTAAACAGCGCGTGCAGGAATTGCAAAACCAGCTGGGGATGAGTTTTCCAGTTTATGTGATGTTTACCAAAGCAGATTTAATTGCCGGTTTCTCTGAGTTCTTTGACGACTTAGCGCCAGAAGACAGAGACCAGGTATGGGGCACTACCTTCGCGCTTGAGGCTGAAAATGAAGAAAAAGGCGTGGTGGCACAGTTTAATAAAGAGTTTCATGCCATGGTTAACCGGCTGCATCAGCGTTTGTTTAGCCGCCTGCAAACCGAGCGCGAGCAACACAGCCGTGCGGCAATTTACGAATTTCCCCGGCAGTTAAGGTTGTTACAAAGCGCCGCCGACGATTTTTTAAAAGAAATATTTGCACCCAATCCGTTTGAAAAAGCCACCATGTTCCGTGGGGTCTATATTGCCAGCGCTACCCAGCAAGGCCAACCGATTGATCGGGTTATGGCGCAGCTTGGCGGTAGCTTTGGCCTGGCCGAGCCACCGCTGCGTTGTCATACCGGTGCGGGCAAAAGTTATTTCTTAAAGCGCTTTTTTGAGCAGATTGTGATCCCGGAGCGCGAGTTGGCATCGGTTAATTTGCAGCATAAAAATAAACATCGCTGGATCCGCCACGGCACCTTGGCTACGACGGCAGTATTGTCAGTATGGTTACTCAGTGCCTGGACCGCAAGTTACCAATGGAACCGGCAATTAGTGGATGAAATGGCGCTGTCACTGCAGCATTACCAGAGCATCGAACACGTCGCGGCAACGAGGTCGATGTTGCAGCTTAATGAGCAGCTTAATGTGCTGCGCGATATGCCTGCTGGTTATGCCGGTTTATTGCCGGCAGATGGCCCGAAAAACCTGGGGTTATATCAGGGTGACAAACTTGGTCAGTCAGCTAAAACGGCCTATCAGCGAGCACTGTACGCCGATTTTGTGCCTTTTATGCTGCAAAGCTTAATCACTGACATGCAGCAGTATACCGAGCATCGTGATTATCTATACGAAACGTTAAAAACCTATCTGATGATTTTTCAGGCTGAACATTATGACGCAGAGCAAGTTCAGGCCTGGTTTTCTCAATACACGCAGCGGATGTTGCCTGCTGAGATAAACCAGCCGCTTCGTATCTCACTACAACGCCATTTGGATGCGGTGCTTCAGGCCGGTATTCAAGGCGCGCGATATGATGAAACTGTAGTGGCCAGCACGCGCGATTTACTGATGACAGTGCCGCTGGCAGAGCGCGCTTATCAGCGGATCCGCACTGAATTGATGCAGAGCCATATTCCTGATTTTCGCTTATCGGATGTGCTGGCAACCGACAGTGTTACCTTATTTAGCCGGCGCAGTGGTAAACCTCTGCGTCAGGGGATCTCCGGTTTATACACTTATCAAGGGTTTCATGGTGTTTTTAATATTGAAAAGCGTCGGATCATTCGACAGTTAATGGCTGATAGCTGGGTGTATGGTGATGAGCAAGTCGGTGCTACAGAACAAAGTAATACTGAATTATCGGCAGAAGTTACCATGCGCTATTTACGGGACTACGTGTATGTATGGCAGGAACTATTAAATGATATTGAAATGCAGCCAATTATTAATGTTGAGCAGGGATTGGCCCACACTAAAATTTTGGCGGGGCCAGAGCAGCCTATACAAAGTATCATTAAAGCGGCTCAGAAAAATTTACGGTTAACGCAATTACCTGCATCAGCCGAGCTGGATATGGCGGCGGATGTGGCCAGTAAAGTGGCACAAACTCAGTTTTCCAGCCAGACCGCCCGTTTGAACCGCTTGTTACCTGATGAAATGCCAGATGTCAGCCGCAGCTTGCCAGGCAAGGAAGTTGAAGCTGCATTTTCTGCACTATTAGCCATTGAACCGACCCAGCTTGAGCAAATAGCCCAGACCACTCGGCGTTACTATGAATATCTGGAACGCCTGTATGTACCGGGGGGCAGGGCGCGGCAAGCTTATGCCAACCAGCTTAATTCGCAGGGAGGCAATGAGCTGAATATTGAGTTACGTCGCTTACGCAGCGAACTCCCGGCGCCATTTAGTAACTGGTTGGGGAATTTGTCCAGTGACACCGCTCAATTATTTGCCCGCGGCAGTCGCCAGCATATTAATGAAGCTTGGCATGGTAAAGTGTTAACCGAGTATCGCGGGGCAATAGCGGGTCGTTATCCGTTAAACCGTGGAGCCAGTGAAGATATTAAGCTACGTGATTTTGAGCGGTTTTTTGGTTATGGTGGCACGTTGGATAGCTTTTTTAAAGATTATTTGAGCCCCTTCGTAAATACCAGCCGCACTAACTGGACCTTTAAAAAAGACATTGGTCTGAATGCCAATGTGTTGAAAACGTTTCAACGTGCTCAGCGCATTCGCAGCACCTTTTTTGAAGCTGGAAGCCAAAAACTTAAAGTGGGGTTTAGTTTAAAGCCATTATTTCTTGACCGGCATATCACCCATCTTATGTTAGATATTGATGGCCAGGAACTGTCTTACCGCCACGGCCCAACCCGCTCCAGTCAGTTTTACTGGCCCGGCGATCGGAAAAAGCTGCAAACCCGGTTGGTGTTTACCCCGGCAAATGCCGGTTTATCGGCTAACGCCAGCTATGAAGGCGAGTGGTCCTGGTTCAGGTTACTGGATGAACTTACCCAGGAGCGGCCAGAAACTCGCGATGATAAGGTGCTTTATCTGGCGGTTCAGGGCAATAAAGCGCGGCTGGAATTAGTGCCAGATACGGTAAATACCCCATTTTGGAGTAATGAACTGGAGGCGTTCTCGTGTCCGGCCAACCTGTAATGAAAGCGCTAGCAAGCCCGGTAGGGATTTGCGGCAAAATTATCAGCCAAGGTGATTTTCTGGCGCAAGACCTCGATGTGGCATTTGTTGATAGTTGGCATGAGTGGCTGCAAGCGGTGCTGGCGGTTAGCCGCGAGCAATTAGGGACTCGTTGGCTCGAAACCTACTTAACTAGCCCCATCTGGCATTTTGCGTTATCGCCAGGGGTCTGCAGTGACAAGGCTATGGCAGGTACCCTGATGCCATCGGCTGATCAGGTTGGTCGCCATTATCCCTTTACGTTGGCGGCTGAACTGGCGGTAACACCGGTGCAGGCCTGGCAAGAAAGCGGCTGGACTGACAGCTTGGAGCAGCAGGCGCTGGCGACACTTGACGAGGGGTTTAACTTGCAGCATTGGTTAGCAGAATTAAGCAAACTGGCGATAGCCTGGCCACAAGCTACACGCTTTAGTGTCAGTCAAAGCAGTAATGAAGCTATCCGTCAGGCCTGGACCATCAGTGCTAATCAGCCGTTGGATAGTCTGGCCCTGCTACACCAAAGTTACTTACAACAATTTTCCCGTTACTGCTTGTGGTGGACGGCTGGTTCTGAGCACGTTACTCCCTGTTTACTGGTTACCTCCGGCTTACCGCAAGTTAGCCAGTATGCCGCTATGCTGGATGGCGACTGGACACGCTGGAACTGGCAACAAAAACAAATTCACTATTAATATGGATGGTTTTGGCGATATGCAAATTGTATTTCAGGCACAAAGTCATAAGGGCTTGGTAAGACAACTTAATGAAGACGCCTGTCTGGCTATGCCTGAAGCGGGTGTGTGGGCAGTAGCAGACGGCATGGGCGGCCATGCCGCCGGTGACGTGGCCAGTCAACTAGTTATGGATATGTTAAAAAAAACAGTTACCGATGCTGGTGCGATGGTAACGCCAGCCTTATTGTGTCAGGCGCTGCAGCAGGCTAATCAAGCATTGCTGCATTTTAGCAAACAACAATTATTGGGTACCATGGCCGGCTCTACCGTGGTGGTACTGTTTATTCAGCACAATAATTACCATTTACTATGGGCCGGTGATAGCCGTTGTTATTTACTGCGACACAACCAGCTAACACAGCTTAGCCATGACCATAGCCAGGTAAATGAAATGGTAGAGCAAGGGTTACTGGCAGCCAGTGAGGCAGAAAGCCATGAGTTAGCCAACGTTATTACCCGGGCGGTTGGCGTTGACGATGTGCTTGATGTAGCGGTAAATTCAGATGTTTGCCAGCCGGGTGATTTGTTTTTACTGTGTACCGATGGCTTAACAAAAGAGTTACCTGATCATGAAATTCATCACTATTTGCAGCATGAAGATATAGCTGATGCCAGCAAAGCCTTATTGCACTCTACCCTAGTAGCAGGCGCGAAAGATAATGTTACCAGTATTTTAGTTAAGCTACACAATAGCAGTTATGTTAATATTAATGATAAAACAATACCTATAAACCTCAAAATTGTACAAATATAGTTTGTAATGTTGTTATTTTGTGAACTATAAAGTAACATAATTCACTATTAATAT
Source organism: Arsukibacterium sp. MJ3 (assembly GCF_000987765.1). Lineage (GTDB taxonomy): Bacteria > Pseudomonadota > Gammaproteobacteria > Enterobacterales > Alteromonadaceae > Alishewanella. The sequence goes on along the minus strand of NZ_LAHP01000001.1, from coordinate 305,498 downwards.
GTTTAATGGTTAATTGTGATGGATCGCAGTGAATTAATAGATTTTGAGTTGTTAATAAAAGCCGTGGCGGTACAAGCACCTGCCGGGGTAGATCCACGCAGCGATATCTCACCTACCTCACAATACTACAGCTTAAAAGACGTTCGTAGTCAGGCCCGCGCTAATGAACGAGCTATGTTGTTTGAAGACGATGATTTTCAGGCGTTGGTACTTGACTGGCGGCCGCTGGAGCAGGCGCTGCCTGACATTTTGACTCATCAGAGTAAAGATTTGGAATACGCCGCCTGGTTGATTGAAGCCTGGTGCCGCACAGAAGGATTTGCTGGCCTGGCAACCGGCTTTAAAACTACCCGTCTATTGATTGAGCATTTTTGGCTGGATGTGTATCCACTGCCGGATGATGAAGGCATGGACGCACGGATAGCGCCGCTAGTTGGACTTAACGGTTATGAGGGCGATGGTGCCCTTATCACGCCTATCTTAAGTATACCGCTGACTGAAGCAAGCTCAGTTGGTTGTTTTGCCTGCTGGCAATATGTGCGGGCCGCTGCTTTATCCCGCAAAGATGAAAACAAACAAAAGCAGCGAACGGATGCTGGTATCGCCAGTCTTGAGCAAATTCAGCAGGCCGTGCAGGAAACACCAGCCAGCTTTTATCAGCAGCTGCGCAGTGACATACACCTGGCTATAGCTGAATTTATATTATTGTCTGACGCCATGGACGCCGCCATGGCTGGCGAGCAACAACCAACAACGGCCATTAGCAAAGCGCTGCAACAATGTCTTGATGCTGTTAACTACCTGGCAGCTGACAAGCTAAAACCAGAGCCGGATAGCCAGGCCGATAATACTGAAATCGAGTCGCTGGCTAATCTTAGTACCCACAATGTTGATCAGCAGCTGCAATCGCGGCAACAGGTTATTCGTTCGTTACAGCATGCTGTTGATTTTTTTCGTAAGACTGAACCACATTCGCCAATGTCATATGCACTTGAGCAAGTGATCCGCTGGAGTGATCTGACTCTGCCTGAGCTTTTACAAGAGTTGATTGACGATAGTAATACCAGAAACAGTTATTTTCGTCTGGCGGGGATACCGCAGACTAAGTAGAGCAACCGGCCAGCGTTGCCTGCGCGGCCACGACAGACTAACGATAGGAGAGAGTAAATGGAAAGTATTCACAGTAAGTTGTCACGGGTACGCAAACCAAGAGTTCACATTACTTATGATGTTGAAACTGAGGGTAACGCTGTTAAAAAAGAGTTGCCGTTTGTAGTAGGGGTGATGGGCGATTTTGCCGGTCACAACACTCAGGCGTTAAAGCCATTAAAAGACCGCCGTTTTGTGCAGATTGACCGGGATAATTTTGATGAAGTATTAAAGCGGATGAATCCTAAGCTTAATTTTAAAGTGGAAAATAAGCTGGCCAATGATGGCAGTGAATTTGCCGTTGCTTTGCAATTTAAATCGATGCAAGACTTTGAGCCGGCTGCCATTGTCCGCCAAGTGGAACCGCTTGAAAAACTGATGGAGACCCGAAACAAACTGCGTGATCTGATGACCAAAATTGACCGCTCTGAAGATCTGGAAAACATCCTGGAACGGGTGCTTAACAGTAATGCTGACCTGCAACAGTTGGCGCAGGAACTGAATTTAGAGGACAAATAATATGAGTACGGAAGCCTTAGTTGCAAGCCATGAGAGTAGTAGCACCGAGTTAGCATCGTTACTGGAACAGGCTATTGGTGCCACCAAGCAAACAGATGCCTCGCGCGCCGAGGAGCTAATTCGCACCTTAACTGAAGAAGCCATGAGCGGCACAGTGAGCTGGAATAAAAACCTGACTGTTACCTTTAACGAAGCGATTAATCGTCTTGACTCCCTGATTTCTGATCAGTTGTCGGTCATTATGCACGCTGAAGATTTTCAGAAGTTAGAAGGCAGCTGGCGTGGCCTTAATCACTTGGTAACGAATTCAGAAACCGGTGGCTCGTTAAAAATCCGCATGATCAGCATGAGTAAAAAGGAGCTTTACAAAGATTTAAGTAAAGCAGTGGAGTTTGATCAAAGCCAAACGTTTAAAAAAGTTTACGAGACCGAGTTTGGTACCCCAGGTGGGGAGCCGTATGGCGCGATTATTGGTGACTATGAGTTTACCAACCATCCGGAAGATATTGAAACACTGACGTATATGTCAAACGTTTCTGCTGCCGGTTTCTGCCCGTTTTTGTCCAGTGCCTCACCGGCACTGTTTGGCTTTGATGAATGGACGGAACTGTCTAAACCGCGTGACTTAGAGAAAATTTTTGAGTCATTGGAATATACCAAGTGGCGCTCATTTCGCGAAAGTGATGATTCTCGTTTTGTTACCCTGAGCATGCCTCGGGTATTAGCGCGGTTGCCCTATGGCAGCACTACTGCGCCTGTTGAAGAATTTGGCTATGAAGAGTTTGAGTTAGACACGCAAAAAGCCGTGGCGACTAATCCGAATCATAACCATTACTGCTGGATGAATGCCGCTTATGTATTGGGTAGCCGGCTGACTAATGCCTTTGCACAGTATGGTTTTTGCACTGCAATTCGTGGCGCTGAAGGTGGCGGTAAAGTGGAAGGTTTACCGTCGCATATTTTTATGAGTGATGATGGTGACCCGGATCTGAAGTGTCCAACTGAAATTGGTATTACCGACAGGCGTGAAGCTGAACTGGGCAAGATGGGCTTTTTACCACTTTGCCATTATAAAAACACCGACTATGCGGTGTTTTTTGGCGCCCAAACTGCGCAGAAGCCGAAAAAATATGATAGCCCGGAAGCAACCGCTAACGCGGCAATTTCTGCCCGCCTACCTTATTTAATGGCCACGTCACGTTTTGCCCATTATCTAAAAGTACTGGCCCGCGACAAAATTGGCAGTTTTATGGAAGCGGAAGATGTTGAAGTATGGCTTAACCGTTGGATCCTGACATATGTCAATGCGTCAGAGGGCAGTGGCCAGGAAGTTCGGGCGCGTTATCCATTGGCTGATGCCAAAGTGCAGGTGCGTGAGATCCCAGGACGTCCTGGCTCATACAATGCGGTAGCCTGGTTAAGACCTTGGCTGCAACTGGAAGAGTTGTCTACGTCGTTACGTTTAGTAGCCAAAATTCCGGAAATGGGTAGCTAATTTTAACGTTAGTAATCCATTCTAAGCTCGTTAGAAGAAGTAGGGACGGACAGGTCATGGTTGACGCAGTTAATTTTGTTGCGGATACAATTTTTGATATTGATGAGTGCAACCGACCTTGCCCATCTTATGCCAGCGCTGAGCGCAAAGGCTTGCTTAGCAGGTTTTTACGTGAGTCTGATCCGTTAAAGGCGGTACTGTTTTGGTTACAACATATTGAAAGCCGCCCTTGTGCAGGGGCGGCTTTTGTTAGGCCTGTACTGGGGCGGGCTATTGCTGAAATTGACAGCCTAATTAATCAGCAAATTAACGGTATTTTACACCATCCGGTAATGCAGGAGTTGGAAGCCAGTTGGCGTGGTTTACTGTATTTAACTGAGCAGGCCGAGCGTTATGATCGCGAGCAAAAAGTTAAAGTTAAAGTAATATCGTTATCCTGGCCTGAGCTCAGTAAAGATATTAACCGGGCTATTGATTTTGACCAGAGCGATTTTTTTAAGCTTATTTACGACAACGAATTTGATATGGCTGGCGGTGAACCGTTTGGCGTTTTGATTGGCGATTATCAAATTAGCCATAAAATCCGTCGTGGCCAGAGCATTAACGATCTTGATACGTTAAAAGAAGTGGTCCGTACCGCTGCCGCGGCGTTTGCTCCCTTTATTGCCGCTGCTCATCCGTCATTGTTTGGGGTTGATCATTTTTCAGAGTTGGGCCAGGTGGCCGATATCGCCAGCCAGTTTAAACAGCCTGAGTATGTCAAATGGCGGGCGCTGCGTAATATGGAAGATGCCCGCTTTTTAGGTTTGGTGTTGCCGCAGGTGCTGATGCGACCACCCTATAAAGATGATGGCAGCCGCAGCGAAGGCTTTGTGTTTAAAGAGCAGCTAAACCGGCCGCAACGTGATTATTTATGGGGTAACGCTGCCTGGGCTTTTGCCGGGGTGCTGGTGCGGGCTTATAGCGAGTCAGGCTGGTTTGGCCAAATTCGCGGCATGAAAGCCGGCCATTATAACTTTGGTCTGGTCACGCATTTGCCGGTTAGCCAGTATGAAACAGAGAAATATCAGCAATTTAATAAACCATCGGTAAATTTACTGGTGGGGCATCGCTTTGAGTCTGCCTTGTCTGATGCCGGTTTCGTGCCGCTGTCGGCAGTGCCTTATAGTGATTTTTATGCCTTTTACAATAACGCGTCAGTACAAGAAGCAAAAGCCTACGATAAAACCTTATCTACGGTTAACGCCCGGTTATCTGCCATGTTGCAATACATTTTATGTGTAGCTCGCTTTGCGCATTACATCAAAGTAATTGGCCGGGACAAAGTGGGTGGCTATGTGTCAGCAGAGGCGTGTGAACAAGATTTGCAACGCTGGCTACATAACTATACCACCGCCTCTGAAGACGCCTCTTACGAGGTGCGCGCCCGTCGGCCATTGCGTGAAGCACGAATTAAGGTCAAAGAAAAGCGGGGTGAGCCGGGTCGCTACTATTCAGTGATCCAGTTGCAGCCTCACTTTCAGCTGGATCAGATGGTGACATCAGTCAAATTAGTCGCGGAGCTATCTCCGAAACAAAAGGCGTTAGCCTGAGGGATCATTATGAAACAACCTTTTATAAAACAACTAAATTCACTAATGGCTAACGGCCAGTTGCAAACCGCATTGCAGCATACCCTCTTGGTATTACGGGATGACCCAAATAATGCCCAGTTCCGAGCCATTTATGTCGAGTTATTGTGCATCGCTGGTGAACTGGAAAAAGCCGATAATCAGCTGGATATGATAGTACGCCAACATCCGGATTTTTTACTGGGAGCGGTTAATGTTCGCCAGTTAATTCGTGCAGAAACGGCTCGGCGTGACTTTTATCAGGGCGCAATGACAGCTAATTTATTTGGTGAGCCTTCGCCGTTGTTCAGTGCTTTATTAACGTTACGCTTAGCGCTACGCGAGCAAGATAGTAGTGCGGCGGTGCAGGCATCTGAGCAAATGGAGCAGTTACGGCCACAGGTTGCTATTGAACAAAATGGCGAGATTTACGCTGATATCCGTGATTTAGATGACAGCTTGGGCGGTTATCTGGAGTTATTTGGCACCGACGGCAAATACTACCTGGCCGCTTTTGAACAGATTGACAGTTTAAAGCTACACCCGCCGAAAAGCCTGCTAGATATTATTTGGCGGCGCGTTGATATCAGTATTATTGATGGACCACAGGGTGAGGCCTTTTTGCCGTTAATTTATGTTGCCAATGGCAATGTGGACAACAGCGATGCTGAGACAAAATTAGGCCGGACCACCAACTGGCATGAGCATGACCGCCGGTTAATAACCGGTAGCGGCCAGAAGATGATCCTGCTGGGTGAGCAAGCTGTGGCATTAGGTGATGTGCTGGCGCTTAACGCAGTTAGTGCAACGAGCACCGCTGCCAAACCGGCAATGGCTGAATAATTAAGATGAAACTGCATCAGAAGCAAGCTCTGCAAATGTCGCTGCTTGACCGGTTGATTGATGATGCTCCCGGCCAGAAAGATCCGGGCCGGCAACGCCGTGGTTTTGATTTAAAAGCATTACGACAAAGCGTGCGGCGCGATTTAGAGAACCTGCTCAATACCCGGGTACAGTGGCATGTCTGGCCAGAAAGCTATACGGAACTGTCGCAAAGTTTACTAAATTACGGTCTGCCGGATTTTTCAGTAATGGTGGTCGACTCTATCGAAGGCCGCCAGCAACTGTGCCGGGCGGTAGAGCAATGTATCCGCCGCTTTGAGCCGCGGTTTGTTGAGGTAGAGGTATCATTGCCTGATGAGCAGCAAACTATTGAGCGGGTATTACGCTTACGGATCCAGGCCTTGTTGTACGCGGATCCTGAACCTGAACATATTATGTTTGATTCCGAAGTTGAGCCAGTTCATCTGGGCCTGACCATCAGAGATTATCAGTAATGAATGATGAGTTATTAAAGTATTACAATCGTGAATTGACGTTTATTCGCCGGATGGGTGCAGAATACGCTGAGAAATATCCAAAAATTGCCGGCCGGCTGCGGATTAGTGAAGAGACGGTTGAAGACCCTCATGTTTCAAGGTTAATTGAGGCCTTTGCTTTACTTAGTGCACAAATTCGTCAAAAGCTGGATGACAGCTTCCCCGAGTTAACCGATGCTTTGCTCGGCCAGATGTATCCGGATTATCAGGCTCCTATTCCTTCGGTGTCGGTATTGAAGCTGGTAAGTCAAAACCTGTCGACATCGGGTATTTGTATTAAGCGTGGTACCGAATTTGAAACCCGGGCTAATGGTTTAAAACCCTGTACCTTTCAAAGTTGTTACGACACGGATATCTGGCCATTGGAAGTAGTGCAGGCCGAATTTAAAAATGCGCCGTTTACTGCCCCCAAACCGCCTGTCAGCCAAACGGCCAAAGCGTTATTAACGCTGAGCCTGGCGTGTGAGTTCGAAAATACCACGCTGCAAGAGTTAGCGGTGGGTAAGCTGCGGTTTTATCTGAACGGTCAGCGCCACCATGTTTATAAATTGTTTGAGCTTATTATGCGCCAAGTTATTAGCATTGGTGTGGCGCCTGCAGGGCAACCAGAGTTAATGCGCTTTATGCAGCCACGGCACTTAGCAGCTGTGGGGTTTGCCGACAATGAGCAAGTGGTGCCATATAGCCAGCGAAGCTTTAGCGGCTACCGCCTGTTGATTGAACAGTTTTTATGTCCGGAAAAATTTCTGTTTTTTGCGCTGACCGACTTAGACCCCCGCTGGCCGGGCATTGCCGACAAGCTTGACCTGTATTTTTATCTGGCGGAGGGCGCGGATGAGTTAGAGCGCCATGTTAACGCTGACAGTATTTTGCTGGGTTGTACGCCGGTGATTAATTTGTTTAAACAAAAGCTGGAGCCGATAAAGTTAGAAGCTGCACAATATGAATACCGGCTGGCACCACGCTATCTCGATGCCGACGTCTGTGAAGTGGTGCAGGTGCAGCAGGTACAGGCATTTGATCCACAAGGTAACGAGCTAACCCTTAATCCTTATTACAGCCAAGGGCACCCTGATTACCTGCAACAACAGCAGTTGTTCTGGCATACCCGGCGAGAGTTTGTAGATTGGGCGGGTGGTTACGCCGAAGCCGGCACTGAAGTGTATTTGTCGATAATTGACCGCAAATTTAAAGGGGTTAACAGCGATGATGACCAGCAAAACTGGGTTATTCAGGTCAATGCGCTGTGCAGTAACCGCAATCAGCCCGCTTATTTGCCCTTTGGCGGTGGTGAGCCACAATTTGTCATAAGTAAACATGCTGATGTGATTAAATCGGTGCGCTGTCTGGTTGCGCCGACAATGAGTATTCGCCCGGCACTGGCCGAAAGCAGCCGCTGGCAGCTGGTTAACCATCTTACCCTAAATCATTTTAGCGGCGAGCAGGCGTTAACCGTGTTACAGGAAACCCTGAAGCTGTACGATTTTCGCTGCACCCCGGAATCTAAGGCGCTGATTGACGGTATTGTTGGCTTAACCCTGAGCAGTGGCTCGGCCCGGGTAAATCAGCAAGGCCGAATTGCGGTATGTAGTGGTACTGACATAATACTGGAGTTTAGCCAGTCTGCTTATGCTGGCAGTAATGTTTACTTTTTTGCCAATATACTGGATGCGTTCTTTGCCCAATACGCCAGCATTAATAGCTATACCCGGCTTAGCGTAAAACTGAAAGAGCACGAGCAAATTTACCATCGCTGGCCTGCCAGAGTGGGTAGCAGGGTATTGTTGTGAGTTTGACATTATGAGTTTAAAAGCATTAGTAGCCAGCCCTGGCGATTTTGATTTTTACCAAGCGGTATACCAGATAGAGCGCCAGTTAAGCGCCGAGCAAAAGCAATGGCACGGCGTAGGGCGCGATGCTTTTCCTCATGCCGAGTTAGTGCGCTTTAAAGCGGAACAGCATCTTGGGTTTGCCGGTCAGCCAATTAACAAAGCCACCTCGCGCAAAGGCGACGATGACAAACTGGCACTGGAGCTGTATGTCAGCTTTTTAGGCTTAACCGGGCCTAGTGGAGTAATGCCGCAACATTACACAGAAATGTTATTGCAACGGCTGAAACAACGTGATGGTGCCATGCGTGACTTTTTCGATATGTTTAATCATCGGCTAATATCGCTGTACTACCGGGCCTGGGAGAAATACCGCTTTGCCTGCCAGTATGAAATTGCCGATGGCCTGAATGATCCTTTTAGCACGTTATTGCAAAAACTGAGTGGCTGTCAGGACAATCTTGGCCTGTATTACGCCGGCGCCTTTAGCCAGCGCAACCGCAGCGGCCAGTTTTTGCAGCAAATTTTAACCGACTTACTTGGCGCCACTGCCCGGGTGGTGTCGTTATCCGGGCGCTGGCTAGCTTTGGGGGTTGCGGAGCAAAGCCGACTTAGCGGTAGCCGACTACCGGAGGGCCAAAACGGTGCCTTAGGCCAGACCACCATGTTAGGCCAGCGTGTGTGGGATGTTAGCTCGGCAGTAATAATTGAAGTAGACGCCCCTGGTGCCACATTGCCGAGCTTGCTACCCGGCGCCAGCCGTTATCAGGTTATTCAGCATATTGTTAGTCGTTATCTTGATCCGCATCTGCAGGTTCGGCTGGTTATTAAGGCTAAACAGCAGGATTTTGCCTGTACCCGCTTGGCCGAGCGGCACACTGCGCTCGGGCGAGGTAGTAGATTAAGTATTCGCGCTGCAATATCGCAGCACCCCGCTCAGGTTGGTTTTCAACTGGGCCGGCTTTAATTAATGCACAGGAAGCATTTATGTCGACAAGTTCTTTAAAGAGTCTGGTAGAAAAGCTCAACAACGACTGTAAGCAAGCACTGGAAGCCGCTACTGGGCGCTGTCAGTCACGCAGCCACTATACGGTAGAAATTGAGCACTGGCTGGATGCCTTGCTGCAGCAAAATAACGCTGATTTCAACCTGCTATTTCGCAGTTTTGCGCTGGACATTGATAAGGTGCACCAGCAGCTGCAGCACGCGTTAGAGCAACTGAAAACTGGAAATAATTCGCTGCCTGGCATTTCAGTGCAGCTGATCAGCTGGTTAAAAGCGACCTGGCTTAATACTACTATAGAGTTTGGCGACCGGCACATTCGCAGCGCTTATCTGTTGTATACCCTGCTGCAGGATGAAAGCCTGGCTGGAGTAATGCTGCGCCGCATTCCGGAGCTGGAAAAAATTAACCCGGCTGAGTTAATAAGGGTCTGGCCCAGTTTGGCGGCCCAGTCGGCCGAACAAGGGACGGCACCCGCGCAAACTAACGCAGCACAGCCCGGAAAAACGCCGGCGTTGGATCAGTTTACTATTGATTTAACAGCCCAGGCCCGGGCCGGTAAAATAGACCCTATTGTGGGCCGTGATGTTGAAATTCGGCAAATGATAGATATTTTGACCCGGCGCCGCCAAAACAATCCAATTTTAACCGGCGAGGCGGGTGTGGGCAAAACTGCAGTAGTGGAAGGCCTAGCGCTGCGAATTGCTGCTGCAGATGTACCCGATAAACTGAAGACGGTGGCGCTGCGGGTGTTAGATTTAGCCCTGCTACAGGCCGGTGCCGGTATGAAAGGCGAATTTGAAAGCCGCCTGAAAAATGTGATAAATGAGGTTAAGCAAAGCACCACGCCAATAATTTTGTTTATTGACGAAGCCCATACCATGATTGGCAGTGGTGGCCAGGCCGGTCAAAATGATGCGGCTAATTTATTAAAACCAGCATTAGCCCGCGGTGAACTTAGAACCATAGCGGCCACTACCTGGGCTGAGTATAAAAAATATTTTGAAAAAGATGCGGCGCTAACCCGGCGTTTTCAGGTGGTAAAAGTAGAGGAGCCCAGCCCGGCCCAAGCCGTACTGATGATGCGCGGCTTATTGGGTGTAATGGAGCAGCATCATGGGGTAAGCATTACCGATAAAGCACTGCAGGCTGCGGCCTATTTATCTGACCGATACATTAATGGCCGCCAGCTGCCAGATAAAGCGGTAGGGCTGCTGGATACTGCCTGCGCCCGGGTAGCAATGAGCCAGGATGCCGTACCTGGACCGGTTGAAGATAAACAACGCCATGTTGCTCAGTTGGAAAGTGAAATTGGCATACTGCAACGAGAACAGCGTCTGGGCGTAATGCATACCCGCCAGCTTGCAGACTTACAGCAGCAATTAGCAAGCGCGAAAAGTACCCTTAGTAGCCTGCAGCAGCAATGGCATACTCAACGTGAATGGGTAACGCAGGCCAAAGTGTTGGCAACACAGTTGCAACACGCTACCCCGAAGTCGACTGCAGACGATACGATGCCAACAGCCGATGATGCCGGGCCAAATGCCGAACCGCTTGCCGACAACAACCCGCTAATTCAGCAACTGACCGAATTACGTGCCTCGCTGGCTGAACTAACCACCCCTATGGTGCACTGGCAGGTTACTGAGCAATTAATCGCAGAAGTTGTCGCTGACTGGACCGGAATACCGCTGGGTAAAATGCAGGTCGATGAAATTAACAATGTGCTGGCATTGGAGCAACACCTTGCCGGCAGAGTGGTGGGGCAGCAGCATGCTCTTGAACTGATTGCCCGCACGGTACAAACCTCACGTGCTCAGCTGGCAGATGAAAATAAACCCAATGGCATTTTCCTGTTAACTGGCCCAAGCGGCGTGGGTAAAACAGAAACTGCGCTGGCATTAGCCGAGCAGGTATACGGCAGTGAAGATAACCTGACCGTGATTAACATGTCAGAGTTTAAAGAAGAGCATAAAGTGTCGTTATTATTAGGTTCTCCTCCTGGCTATGTTGGCTACGGTGAGGGCGGCATTTTAACGGAAGCGGTGCGGCGTAAACCTTATAGTGTGGTGCTGCTGGATGAAATGGAAAAAGCCCATCCTGGGGTGCAGGATATTTTTTATCAGGTATTTGATAAAGGTACCATTAAGGATGGTGAAGGCCGGGATATCGACTTTAAAAACACCATCATCATTATGACCTCTAATGTCGGCACCGATACCACAATGCGTTTATTAGAAGATCCGGAGACGGCGCCTACTATCGCTGGCCTGACGAAAGCATTAAAAGACGACTTGCTGCAAATATTTAAGCCGGCATTTTTAGGCCGCTTAACTGTTATTCCTTATTTGCCGCTGGCCGATGACAAGCTGGCGCTGATTACCCGGCTGCAATTGCTGCGGATTGAAAAGCGTTTACAACAGCATTACGGTGCAAGTTTCAGCTACGACCAAGCCGTTGTAGACGCCATTGTTAGCCGTTGCCAGGATGCCGGTTCGGGCGCACGAACCATTCATGGCACTTTGCAAAACAGTTTATTGCCAGAATTGTCGGTCTTGATCCTGCAGCGAACGGCGCAACGGCAGACGGTAGATCGGGTTAGGTTGCGCTTTTGTGAAGAAATGTTTAATTATAGCGTTGATTAAAATTACCTAAATAACACGTATTGTGATTTGTAGACATTTAAATGTTATTTAAATACTATTTTAGAGATAAGTGAGTATAAATAGTTAATTAAAAGTTGATCATAATTACTTTAAAGGTATAATTTAGTCAGTTTAAAAAGTACTTTACTAACAAAGTTCACTTTATGTTTAAACATTGTAAAGATGTTTGCAGTATTAAAAGTGATTGTCAGAAGTGTTTTTTTGACGTTTGGCCGGGGTGTGTAGTGCCCGGGTTTATATCTGTCCTTCGTGGACACTATGTTAAATATGCAAAAGGAGCATAGCATGCAAGCAAATACCTACCTGAAGTATGGTGCGATCAAAGGCGAGTCAACCGCAGATGAGTTTAAAGACTTAATTACCGTATTATCGATGGATTGGGGTTCTCACCGTGAGCTAACGTCATATACCGGTACTGCGATGGACCGTGAAGCCAGTTCTACCCGGTTAAACGACATTGTTATTACTAAACTGCAAGATAAATCATCACCCGATTTATTCAAAGAAGCCACTATTGGTAAAGGCCAGAAGGCCGTGTTTCACATTACCAAGCAAGGTGACAAAATTGAAGAAATCATGAAAATTGAACTGACTGATGCCATGATCAGCAGCTATCAGATGTCAGTTTCTGGCGACCGTCCTGTTGAAACAATTGTCATCAGCTATACCGAGCTGATGATGACTGTTACCCCAACAGATGACAAAAACAACGTTACCGCTCCATTGGTATACGGTTACAGTGGCGTTAAAGGCGCCAAGCTGTAAGCAAACAATACAGCTGATGCTGGTTAGGGTATTAGCTGTACTTCCACCCCAAAATTTATTTACCAATCCATTGTTGATTAAGGCGAACGGATGCAAAAAGCAACTCAGGATGAAAACAGCATCAGAATTGACACCCCTCTGGGTAAAGATGCGCTTTATCTGACCCAGTTTGTGTTAGATGAGGGGATATCCCGGTTATTTTCGCTTGCAGCCACTATTTATACGAACGGACAGGAAATAGTTGCTAAAGATTTGATTGGTAAAGAAGTTTGCATAACCCTTGAATTAGGAGATAGCCGCCAACGCTACATTCATGGTGTCGTGGCGGAACTGAACGGGTTAGGCTTGCGGGTGAATAAAGAGGCCGCGGGTAATAATTTTCGCGACTATCATCTTAGTATCGTGCCAGCAGCATGGTATATGCAGCATAAGGTGAATAGTCGCATTTTTAAAGCGCAGAACGTACTGAAAATTGTTGAAACCCTGGCCGCAGAACATGGCATTACATTGGATGCCAACTCAAAGATTAGCAGCAACTATCCAGATTATGAGTACAAAGTTCAGTATGAAGAAGCTGATTTCAGTTTTATTAGCCGGCTATTAGAGCAAGAAGGTATTTTCTACTTTTTTGAACATAGCAAAGGTGTGCATAAACTGATTTTGGCTGATAAAGCCACTGCGTATGAGCCTTGCCAGGAAAAAAACGTTAAATTTCATAGTGGCACCCTGGCACAAGCGCATATTGGCCAATGGCATAAAGTGCTGCGGATGGTGCCAGGCAAGTTTGTGCAACGTGGCTATAACCTGGAAAAGCCGAAAGCGTTACCAACCGGCAGCTATGACAAGGGCAGCTTAGTTAACAAACACAGTGATTATGAAATATTTAATTATGCGGCTGAAGCTGACATACATAATAGAGCAAAAGACATAGCCATTGTGCGGCTTGAGGCATTGCAACGTGATATGGCCATGCAACAGGGTACCAGCAGTTGTCGCAGTTTTACCGCCGGGCGCACCTTTACCATTAGCGATCATGAAGATAAAGCAGAAGTGGGTAAGCAGTACGTTATTACCGACTTGCGTTTACAGGCCGCCATAGTTAACCAAGTAGGTGCTAACCAAAGCGCGGGAAATGTTATTATCAATAGTTTTCGGTGTGTGCCAAAAGATGTTGCCTACCGGCCCATATTACAAACGGCGAAGCCATTGATTAAAGGGGTACAAACGGCAACGGTTACCTGTAAAGGTAGCGAAGAAATATCCGTTGATGAACTTGGCAGGGTAACGGTTAAGTTTCACTGGGATCGCAGCGATATTATTGACCATGAAAGTTCATGTCCGATAAGAGTCAGTCAGAACTGGGCCGGTAAAAAGTGGGGCATGTTTTTTTATCCGCGTCGCGATCAGGAAGTACTGGTTGAGTTTTTAAATGCTGATCCGGATCAGCCAGTCATTATTGGTGCAGTCTACAATTCTGATCATATGCCACCTTATGATTTACCGGTAGATAAAACACAGAGTGGTGTAAAAAGCCGCTCCAGTGAAGGCGGCGCAGCGGATAACTTTAATGAAATACGGTTTGAAGATAAAAAAGGCGATGAGTTACTGTACTTGCATGCAGAGAAAGATTTTCAGTTGCAGGTAGAGCATGACCAACACATCGCCATTGATAATGACAGCAGCAGTGTTATCAAAGGTAACGACACTTCGATCATCAATAAAGATCGCAGCACTACAGTAGACGGTGCTGAGATTCACAAAATAGGCAAAGCATTAACTATTGACGCAGGCGACGCCATAACCATTAAAACCGGTGCAGCGTCTATTGCTATGAAGAGTGACGGCTCTATTGCGATTAAGGGCGTTAACATTACTATTAATGGCGCCAAAGTCAGCATTAACTAGGCTGATGAGTCAACGAAACGAAGGTGAAATATGAGCCAGCCCGCTGCAATAATTGGTTGTATGCATCTTTGCCCCAAAGTGACGGGTCAGGTGCCGCATGTCGGTGGCCCTGTATTACAGGGCTCACCTAATGTAAGCATTGCCGGTATGCCAGCAGCGCGTAAAGGAGATAAATTATTGTGTGTTGGCCCGCCTGATAACATAAGCAGTGGCTCGGCTACGGTGTTTATTAATGGCAAAAATGCTGCCCGGCTGGGCGATGACAGCGCGCACGGCGGTAAACTGGTAGTGGGCGTGCCGACCGTGCTAATAGGTGGCTAAGCCATGACGCAAACATTCACTGATTTGGCAGAGCGCTGCGATATATTGTGGCAGCAACGTTTAAGCCTGTGCAACAGTGATTACATTACCCTTAGTCAGTTACAGCAGCACGATCAACACTTATTGCAAAGTGTTCAGTTGTGTCAGCGTTATCTGGTGCCGGTTGAACATGATATTCCGTTGTGGCTGAGCGCACTGCTTGATAATTCGGCCGGAGAACTTACTACTTTACTGGCGTTACCTTTGGCTCTGCCAGCGCAGTGTTTATTAGCCGAATTGTGGCTGGCATTAAAGCACACCACTGCGGCACATTATACAAAGCAGTATTGCCGGCCAGAGCACAGCCCGTTGCTGTGTTTGCTGGCAACAAAGCCAATGGCGGCTGATGTATTTCAAAAAATGTTGGCACTTGATATCCGCAGTGCCATTCAGTTAACGGGCCTTTGTGGTTTAACAGAGCAGCGGGTTAGCTTACGAGCACTTTCGACTGATACTTGCCTGAGCACCTCTGTAAGGGCCGAGCTTCATTTCAATTTGTATCTGTTGGGACAACCTGCAGATAAATTTGAGTTGCTGCAACAACTGTTAACTGCTGACAGTTTAACGCCCAGGCAATTACAGCTATTGCTGTTAGCTGCTAATGCTGATGATAAAATAAGAATTATTAATGCGCTTAGTCTGGTTGATACCACCTTGGCAATTAACGCGATGGGCTTTAGTGGCCTGAGCAAATTTTGCCCGCTGCTGCTGGAGCTGAATAAACAACCAGAGTATCAGGTAGCAACCCAAAGCGCCCTCATTACCATGTTGGGTGCATTGGTTACCGCTGCACTGCAACGTGACCAACAAACCACTATCGCTGCCACTCTTCTAAGCGAAGAGAGGCTTATTGCCGGTGTGGCACCAGCGCGGCATAACTTAGCTGCGCTTTGGCGAAGCGGTAACCCCAGGCAGCGCTTCGCCTCTGCCGCCCTGCGAGTATTACAACAGCCAGGTTTACCGTTAGCAGAGCCGACCAGCTGGCGAGGGGGCGTATGGCCAGTTGCTTAACCATTAGTGATTATGCGGTGGTGTTGGGTAAAACCGGCCAGACTGACTGGGCATTACAGCTTGAGGCAATGCCGGTTGCGCCAACGTTAGCGCTGATCAACAACCGGGTGCTGCAGTATAATATTTTGACTGATACTGATAACACGACTGATATCACCTTTATCATCAATCAAGATCTCGCTTTGCGTTTGCTTTGGTTGCTGCAAAAAGTGTTGGCTCAGCTAGCTACGGTACCTGAAAATGCTGCTGTAATGTTAGTGTTACCTGAGCTGCTGACGAACGAGCATGTGCTAGCCGGTTTTATTGATGCTTTGCGACGCACTTTTCCAAGGCTGCTGAGCCATCCTGCATGCCAGTTTTTTCCTTATGGTAGAAGTGCTGCATTAATGGCATTAGTTGCGGCAAGACAGTTATTACATGGCGGCGAGCCGCTTGTCTGGGTTATTGGCGTCGATAGCCCGGCAACAACAATACTGGCTAACTTGTCGTTAACTATGGCGGTAACTGATCACCAATTGAACGAGCCGGTTGTATGGTCCGAGGGTGCTGTGGCGCTGGCATTACGGCGAAGCAACACTGGCCTTAATTGTCATTATCTAGCAAGTGATGCCACAGTGAATAACCACACTGACGAGACTGCATTGGCACAGTTGTTTACAGCAGCGGCGGCTAGCGTTGATGGCCCGCTTAGCCGGATATACATGGCTGATAATGGCGACAGCGCATTAACAGCTTGCTGGCAGTTGCAATACCCACGCTTAGCGCCGGTAATAACTGCCGATAGCCAGTTGGCATTATCTGCTTATGTTACTGGGGAATTGGGGGCCGCCGGCGGGCTATATCGGTTTTTGCATTTGTATCTTGGGTTTGCCTTGTCAAGCCACACTGGCTTTACATTACAGTGTGAAATTTCGGCACGATTATATCGCGCCGTAGCGGTTTTTAGCTGGCAGCAAGCCAGCAGTATATCTGAACGTTAAGGACGATTATTGGCATGGCGGCGCATTCTTTAATCCTTAAATCCCGCTCGGGTAATATGTATGTGTTTTGTACGGAAAGTACCGGTCAAAATGGCACACCATTGCAGTTTGCCAGCCGCGCTGCAGCTACGAGCTGGCTTCGCCAGTCGTTTGACCGCAACGCTAGCCAAAGCGACAGTATTCGACATGTGTATCAATGGTTCTGCAGCGAGATAGCCACTAAAAATATAGCGGTGCCCTGGAGCGCAGTGCGTGACGCTGAATTATGCCGCACCTTAGCCACGGCGCTGCTTAACAACAAACTGCTTATTTTGTCTTTACCTGAACGTAAAACCGCACTCAGCGCACCAGAGTCGGTTACGCCGCCACCGGCCGCAGTGAAAACCTTAGAGCGGGGCGGTAAAACCGCTGATAGTGCCAGTTATACCGATGCGAAAAGCGCGGTGTCAGCGCAAAGTGGTGCTAATGCCGCGGGCCAGCAAACGCCAGAAAATACCAAGGTTGAAACCTGTGGTGATCCGGTATCAATGAGTACTGGTGAAGAAATTCTGGCGCTAACCGATTTTGAGCTGGCCGGGCCGTTGCTAATGCAGTGGGTTCGGACTTATCGCTCCAGCCAAAGCCATCAGAATATTGGCTTGGGTTATGGTTGGCGTAGTAATTTCAATTTGTATATTGATAGTATTACGGACGAGGCCGGCAAGGTGTCGCTGGTACTGGTTAACGAAGAAGGCCGGCATTTGCATTTTGCTAAACCTGAGGCTGGCCAGACGAGTTATCAGTTGGCCGAAGAGCTGGCATTACGTTTTGAAGCCAATGGCAGCCTGATACTGCTAAAACCGGATAATACCCATTGGATATTTGCCAAGGCTGCGGGTGATGTTACCACAGACAAAATAACGCGCTGGCAGCTTCATCAGGTAATGGACAGCCTGGGCCGCTATTTACAACTGTACTATAACCCGAAAAATCAGCTTAGCCGGATAGATTACACTCGTAAAAAAGGCGTTGAACTGCATTATAACAGTGCCGGCTTGTTAAGCCGGATTGAAGCGGTAAGTTTAACTGACAAAGGTGCTAAGGCTACCGAGGTAGTGCTGGCAAAGTACCAGTACAACGATGCTAATGACTTAATCTGCGCGGTAAATAGCGGTAGCGAGACTGAGCAGTATCAGTACAGCCAGCATTTAATTACCGTGCGCCAGCGGGCCAGTGGCTTTTGTCATTATTTTAGCTGGCAGGGCGCTAACCAAACTGCCCGTTGTGTGCGTAACTGGGGCGATAACGGCATTTATGATTATCGCTTTAGTTTTGATGACAACAACCGTAGTGCCTGCAGTATCGACAGTAATGGCCATTGTTGGCAGTATTTTCACGACGTGCGTAACCTGCTATTAAAGAAGGTCGCGCCGGATGGGGCTACCTGGCACTACAGCTGGAATAAGCAGGGCAAAAAAACCACTGAAACGATGCCTGATGGCAGTAAAAGCCGCTTTTATTATAACGATAATGGCCAACTGGTTACGCTGGAGCAGGCCGACGGCGCCATAAGCCATTTACAATATAATGAGCTGGGCCAACGCAGCGTTATTATTGACGCTGAAGGGCGGCAGTGGCGCCGCGAATACAGTGCTGCGGGCTTACTGTTAAGTGAGACCGCGCCGGACAATACGGTTACTCGTTACCAATATAACAGTAATAATCAGCTGGAGCGGGTAAGCCTGCCAGGCGGCGGCATACAGCGTTTAATGTGGAGCGATGAAAGCCAGCTACTGGCGGTAAAGCACAATGATGCGCTTACACGATACAGTTACGATAATCTGGGGCGGCTTAATGGCGTAGTCGACGCTAGCGGTTTGGTAACGGAATATCGATACAATCTGGCGGGTAAGCTATTACAGCAAAGCCAGTACCCTGATGAGAGTTCTGCTGACAGCGCACAAGACAAATCAGCTCAGCGGCTGGAGCAACATTTTAGTTACGACAGCAGTGGCCGGTTGCAAAGCACTACTAACGCTAATGGCGACATAATTGAGCGCCAGTATGCAGGGTTAAGCCAGCCGGTAAGCGTTTTACAGCCAGATGGTAGCGCCTTTCATTACGAGTATGATAATGAGCGCAATTTAACCGCCATTATGCGCAGCGACGGCGCCCGCTATCAGCTGGACTACGATGCGCAGGAGCGGCCCGTTCGCTTACAGGGTTTTGATGGCCGCCAGCAGCAGTTTCAGTACGATATTAACGGCAAAGTGGCTGCTGTGCAGGATGGCAGTAAACGCCAATTAAAAATTAAACGCGATAAACGCGGCCGCATTACCGAGCAAACGGCGCTGCATGGCCAAAGCCTGGCCAGCAACCATTTTTATTACGATAAAATAGGCCGGGTGCTTAGGGCCAGTAACGGCCAGCGCAAACTGCGTTTTAGTTATCATTTAAACGGCCAGTTAACCGAGATTTGGCAAGATAACAACTGCATTGCCCATCACTATAATGCGCAGGGTAAATGCAGCGCTACGGTGCTGCCCGACGGCACCACCCTGGATTATCGTTATAACGAAGAGGGCCAACTGGCGCAGTTAGCCGTTAATCAGCAACTGATGCTGTGGCGCACCTTTGACAGCGCCGGGCGCGAAACGGCACGTGAGTATCAGAGTGGCTTATTGCTACAACAACAATTTGATACCTTTAACCGCTTAACCGCGCAGCACTGGCAACGCGGCGAGCAAATCCAGCAACGGCACTATGCTTACAGCGTATTGCATCAGTTGCAAAACGTAACGGATAACCAGCTGGGCGAAACTGAGTACCAGTACAATGCGCTAGACCAGCTGGTAAGCAAGCAACACAGTAGCGACCTAAGCCAAAACGAGGCGCACCAGTGGGACAGCTTTGGTAACCCGATTGGCGAGGGTATTGAGGTTAAACAAGACCGCTTGTTGCGTTATCAGGGGAAGCAGTATCAGTATGATGACAGCGGTAATCAGCTAACTGCCAGTGCGCCAGGCTGTTCTCATTCAAGCACCCAGCAGCGTGAGTTTAATGGTTTTAACCAGCTAAGTAGTATTAGTTGCAATGGCGCCATTAGCAGCTATGAGTACGACGCCTTTGGCCGGCGCAGTGCTAAAATTAGCGGCGGCGAGCGCACTGAATATTACTGGGATGGCGATAAGTTAATAGGCGAATACCAGGCCGGTGAATACCTTTGGTATGTTTACGAGCCAGGCAGCACTAAACCACTACTACTGCTTAAAAATGGTGCAGTGTATTACTACCAGCTAGACCAGCTGGGCACGCCACTTTCTTTAACTGACGATAAAAACAATATTGTTTGGCAAGCGCAATACAGTGTGTTTGGTAAAGCAACGGTAACCGTTAACGAAATTGATAACCCGTTACGTTTTCAGGGCCAGTATTTTGATAATGAAAGCGGGCTACACTACAACCACTTTCGTTACTACGACCCACAAACCGGCCGCTTTATCAGCCAAGACCCAATAGGCCTGCTAGGCGGCATTAACCACTACCAGTACGCCCCTAATCATGTAAATTGGGTAGATCCGCTGGGGTTGGTGTGTAAAGAGGGGCAGGCTAAATTATTTAGTACTCAAAATGAGGCGGCTTATGCTGCTTTGAAGCTGGCTAACCCTATGTCGATTAGAGACAACTTGGAGTATGGTGGGCTAGTATTTAGAAGCTCGAACGGCTGTTACGGTTTCTCTGATCCAGTCAAGGGCTCAGACCAGGGCGTGAACCCTTACGATGCACCTATTCCTGATGGCGCTAGTTTAGTGGGTGATTATCACACGCATGGTGATTACTCTTTAGTTGATAGATCGGGCAATGCTGTAAGAACAAGTGATCCTTTTCAAGATGATTTTAACAGCGATAATTTTTCGGCAGGGGATTTCATGGGAATTAGGGCTGATTCAAGAGGAATTCCAGGATACAAAGGCTACCTTGGTACACCAAGTGGTGAATTTAAAATATTCGACCCTGAAACTGGTAAAGTTTCGATATTAAACGAATGAAGATTATATTATTTTTTACAATGACAATGACAATGACAATGATTTTGGAGAACATAACTGTGTCAGACATGAACGCCCCTAGAGAAGTATTTGTGATTAAATCGCCACGGGCTGAAGTGCTCCAAATAGCATATGAGAGTTTTAACAAGGAGGGTTTTGACATATCAGGTTACGACGTTGTTTTATTAGAGAATGAACAGATTTGGATAGTCTTTTATCAACCGACTGATTACCCGGTTGGTCAAAGAGGCAGTTTGGGTAAAAAAGGGTTTACTGTTGAAGTAGATAAAACTACTTACAATGTCATAAAAGCATACTACTCACGATAGACAATGACTGTGTTTAGTAAATAACCTCCTCTTATTTGCATCGTTTTCCATTCAATCTGAGGGTGTGAAATTTTATGATTTGTTACTATAAAGGCTACTTTCTATTTAGAGTTTTACACTTTGCATTCAATCACCAAAGCGGCTAACTGGGCAGAACAAAACCAGACGTTTATCTATCAGTTTGGTAGAGCGTTAACCGTTGAAGAAAAAGCGATTGCCTGTCTGGTTAAGGTGGCTGCCCCTGAGCAGGTACACATATATGAAGTGCCCGTTATAAAACGCCCGGATGAGCCTGAACTAGCCGCTTTGTGCGAAGAGTATGGTTTTTTAACCGAAGATACCATTGGTTTAACGTTGGGTTACGGAATTTATATTAAACAGGGTTACTTAACTACTCGTTTACTGTCGCATGAGCTACGCCATGTTCATCAGTACGAGCAGGCTGGTTCTGCCGAAGCATTTTTAACCCGCTATATTGGTGAAATTATGCAATTCGGCTACCTAAACTCACCCTATGAAATGGATGCCAGAGCGCATGAAGTAATTTCATAGCGCACTATTGTAACGGAGCTTGAACATCTTACTGATAATGGAATGCTCGAAAAACACCGAGTACAAACCGTTGTATCAGGGGTGTATCTGAAAGCATGGCGAGCATTGAGTAAACACCTTGCTGCTATCAATAAAGTGAGTTGGCTTGAGCATAGACTAGTCACTTTTACAGATCAGGAAGAGGAATTTGTGATTTTTATTAAGCAACCTAGAGCGAGCATGATACGTGGCGGTGGTGATCCGGAGTGCAGAGTACGGAAAAGTGATTACCCCGTGGTCAAATGTGTTTTTGAACGATAACTGTTATTTAGCCCGCCCGGAAGATAGCAAATATTTGCAATTTCCTTCGATACAATTATTGAAAAATTTAGTTTGAAATGGATAAAAGCATGTTATTAGGCTCTGCACATGGAGACATTTATATCCATAAGAACAACAAAATTTACATTCCTGACTATGTTCTGGGCGAAACGTTTACCGTTGTTGAAGCCGAACTTAAGGTAGAATTAATTAACGCATTAATTAAGTGCTATCGGTATGGCTCTTTGGTAAATGTTCGCAGGCATATCGCAGTTTCGAAAGTATCTGGAACTTCAGAAAAATGTGTATTTGACTGGCGTGATGAACAGGTTTTACTTGCAGACGCAGAAGTCGTCCTGAGAACAGATATGGCGGTTTTTTACTTTAAATCATCACTGATTTATAACGTTTTCAAATATGACTATAAACCTGCTAGTAGTTTTACTGGTTGCCTTTTAAGCCAAATTCTCTAGGTAAAACTTTGCTCTCATGATTAATAATTTAGCTCGACACGTATTTTCGTTCCTTTAGATGCTGTGGGGAGGAGTGAAACATAAATATATGACATTCCTTACCCCCAAACTTGTTGCAGACGCTAAAAAAGACTTGAGACATCTAAAATCTGATTGTGAAGCAATAATTTGGATCCTTGTCCATAAGGATGCCGATTACAGTGACGATATTGCTAAGGGGTATACCAACTGGGACGTAATCAATTTTGCTGCATCGAAAGGGACTATTTTCTTGCATGAAAATATATTTGAGTTGAGCGGCGTAGAATTTGATGAAAGCCTGATTCCAGATAATATTATTAAAGATGAAGTTTTAAAGTTTTACGTAGATTATCCTTCGGATATAAATTTAATCAGGTACTTATATAGGAATTACAATGATTTAAATGATCTAGACGCTTTGAAATATGAAATATCTGATAGGTTTAAAGTTAAGGCACCTAATATGCTAGATGTTATTAATTCAATTTCGCACTTCGACTCTGTAGATTATGCGATTGCGATACAGGATTATGACCATGCGGAGCGGGCACAAGAGTTCATTAAGATTTTAGATCACACACTTAAAAATATTGAAACTAAACATTAGAAGTCGGGTTTAGTGGAAATAATTCCAGCTGCTGCTATTTGGGCAGACCAACAGCAAACCTTAATTTGCCAGTTTGGCAGAGCGTTAACTGATGAAGAACAAGCCATCGCTCGCCATTTAGGGGTGGCCGAGCTGGAGCGGGTACATATTTATGAAGTGTCCGTTATAAAACTATCCTGACACAGCGGGCTGGACCAATTCCGTTAATTAATAATATTTAGCTATTAATACTGCTCATTAAGGTATTGGCGCGGCGCATTAGCCGTTCGGCACTGTGTATCTGATTGGTTTTTAACATCACCAGTATAATTATATTAAACGTAAGTTTGCGTATTTTTTACCACATAAAAATTTTATGCCCCTATAACCTATTGTAAACAATCTAAAATAATTGTAATGTCATCAAAACTAAATTTACAAAAACGGAAAGCTGCTTGTTTAAATATGGATTTTCCCGCCCAATAAGCGTTCTACACACAATTATGATTTCAATATAAGGATGTAAATTGAAAGTTTCTATATTATCACTGCTAGTTTTTCTTCCTGTTACCGTGCTTGGGCATTCGGGAGGCACTGACAGCAATGGTTGTCACGCAGGAAGTATGCCTTATCACTGTCACAATACTAAAAGCGATTCATCATCAATAGATATTAGTGCTTGGGATGTTAGTGCTGGTTATCAGTATCATATAAGAAATACAAAGTTAGTACCATTTTTGGGCATTTCTCATGGAAAAAGCAACCATGAGCTGAATTCATCAACAGGGTTTAATATTGGCTTAAAGTATCAAGAAGGTTGGTATGCCAGCTATGTTTCATCCTCAAAAAGCGTTCAACTTGGATATGGTATTTTTCATATTTCTGCTAATTCTGATGATGTGGGTTTAGGTTTACGCTTACCTCTTGGGAGCAAACAAAATAGAAAAGAGTCCTCAACTTACGTTAGTGGTAGTGTTCTTTTTTCTGATGCTGAGTAATTCCTTATTTTACCTTCACCATTGAAGGGCATAAGAAGTACCGACGATGATCCACTCTGCCGCACATGTGCTTCGTTCAACAAGGCGTTTAAATTGATTATAATTGTTGGTTAGTTTTCGTTTCGCTTCACGTTTTAACCAATAATTTTATTCCGCTTAACGCGATGTTATGCTCACAAATCAACTTCAAAATAGGAGAATTTCAAGTTGCTGCTAAAAGAAGAAGTGTTTTTCCCTGATGTGTGGTCTTTCGACGAGAATGAGAAAAAAGTTCATCCATATACGGGTGAGCGTGGTGAAAAAACGGGGCTGTATTCTGTCAATTTCACCAACGATACAAATAAATTTCAGGGTTACACCGAAGATCAGTTGGTGGGAGCCATTGTATCGGGTAAATTCAAGCAACGTGGCACAATTAGAATGTAGCCAATGGGTTTCAGGCCAGGTGCGGAGCGTAATGCTTTTGGCCCACAGTTTTTCAAAGGGAATCGTATCAAGGATTTTGTCTAGAGCACATAACAAGTCGCAACAGTATTCGGTCTGCAACCGCCGGATGCTCTCAAGCTCACACCTATTACGCTAGGCACTATTCAAATTGGTAACACAAATGAATAAAGATTTTTTCGAACATAAAGCTGGGATTTACGATAGCGATGATAATAGAGTGTCTAATGTTGCGAATATCGCTAATGCGGTGATTGATGCAATAAGTTTTGATAGAACTATGCACTTAATGGATTTTGGCTCTGGTACCGGGTTGCTGCTTGAGCGTATTGCGCCGTTTGTTCGGAAAATTACGGCTGTTGATATTTCCAAAGCGATGAATGACCAGCTTAATAGCAAACGAGGCAGTCTTGGTTGTGACATTGCTATCCTTGAAGTTGACTTAGTGTCTACTGATATTACTGATACCTTTGATGGTGTTATATCGTCAATGACCCTGCATCATGTAAAAGATATCGAGGCCATGTTTGTTAAATTTTATGCGCTGTTAAATGATGGTGGAATAATTGCTATCGCTGATCTTGATAAAGAAGATGGCAGTTTTCATACCGAAGATACCGGTGTTTATCATTTTGGTTTTGAACGAGAATGCATTGTAAATGCTGCAAAAAAAGCCGGTTTTAAAAACATTAAAATAATAGATGCTAGTGT
The DNA here is from genome assembly GCF_000987765.1 of Arsukibacterium sp. MJ3. Lineage (GTDB taxonomy): Bacteria > Pseudomonadota > Gammaproteobacteria > Enterobacterales > Alteromonadaceae > Alishewanella. The sequence continues at coordinate 280,385 of NZ_LAHP01000001.1, read as the reverse complement.
GGTGCATAAGCCACATGGCGCTTTTCCGGTATTTTTGCTAACGGCCAAACGATAAATATGTATTAGCCCATTTTTAATTAGCGGTTACTTCTGTTAACGCTTGGGCTTTTCTGTGTGATTTTGCTTGGTACATGGCGGCGTCTCCTGCGGCTAATAGGGTATCTAAATCTGCTGGGGGGGTGTTAAAAATGGCAAAACCGATGCTGGCCGATAAATAGAATTCTTGTTGCTGTAAATTAAAACTAAAGCGCGTAAAGTGATGCTTCAATTCTGCAAATTTAGCGTCAATTTCAGTATTATTTCTAAAGCTGGCCAGAGCAACAAACTCGTCACCGCCAATACGGCCAACCGCATCCTCCATACGCATTTTTCCATTAAGGTAGTTTGCAACTTCTTTTAATGCAACATCACCAATATGGTGGCCATAGCGGTCATTGAGTTGTTTAAAATTATCAATGTCGACATAAAATATACCCAGAGTGGTGCCAGTTTGACGTTGCAAATTAATCAACTCTTTTGCTTTAGTAGTAAAGCCTCGTCGATTTAAAATATTACAAAGCATATCGAGGCCCGCATCGTTTTCTGCTTTTTCTTTGGCTAATGTTATTCGGCCAATGCGCCTTGAAACTACTATTGCCAGCATAAAACCCTCAACGGCAAACGCGATAATAAAGCCGTAGCGTTGAATAAAAACATTACTATCCAGTAATATAATTCTGAATGTCATGCTAACCAGCACAATGAGTAACGCGGCGAACACCAGGCCGGCATCGCTGACACCACGGTACATTTGCAACACGGAAGTGAAAAAAATGGCCGCAACTAAGATAAGCGTGCCATAGCCCATTATCATACCGGAGATAGCTAAGGTATTGATGTTATGATTCATTATTCTACTTAGGCAAGCAATGAGTACGATAACTGAGATAAATTTAAATACCGTACTTGCCCGTGGGAATTGGCTGTTAATTTTTAATATTTCACACATAAACCAGGTTGCACTGACTACCGTTAGGCCAATACTAAACAAATAAATAATATGAACCGGCACCAGCAGATCACTGGCTATATAAAGGTATAACTGGCCTTCTTGTAGCAAAATAAAACTAGTGATACAAAAAATATAGGCACTGTACAGCTTTAACGCACTGTCTTTGACTTTACTGCTTAAAATTAAAACGTAAAGCATAAGTGTGATACTTAAGCCGTAAAATAAACCCATAATAAGATTATGCTTTTGGCTAGACACAATAAAGCTGTCCATATGGTGCCATTGGAACCTTGGGTTGTAATAAAATTTTGATTGCAGCGTTATTTGGGAAGAGGTTGTGCCTTTATCTATTAAGAAGCTTACTTCAGCCGACGGTAGCGGCACTTTGTCAATATTATTTTGCTGCAGCGAAAAGGCATCTAGGCCATGGCGCTGAAATGAAAACACTGCGCTGTTTTGTAGGCTGCAAGATAGTATAAACTGATTCTCGCCGCGGTTAACTGTCACGTTAGATTTCTGGCCGGCAATAAGTGGTGTGGCCTGATGATCTGTCGCGTTATCAATCCGCTGCAGCTGACAATTTTCAGCCGCTGAAGCGTGACTTATCGTGCTTAGCAGCATTAATAGGATTGAAATAATAACGTTAGCGATGATACCGCTTCGCTTAAGGGATATAGAATTCATTTTTGCGCCAAATTTAACTGACATTGCTTATATGGATTAACCTAAAGCTACTAAAATACACTTACCCTAATACTGCTCTGCCGGCCATGCTAAACGCGGCGATAATGCCAATACCCCACACAATAGAGCGAGGGGTGGCGTAGTCGAGCCAATAGCAAAGTAAGTAAACTATGCGGCTTGCGATAAATAGCCAGCCCAATAATACTGTGGTGTTATCTACCGTACCTGAGCCTGCCGCGATAGCGATTAGTACGGCGCAGCCATAAATAATTAAGGCTTCAAAGCTGTTGTAATGGGCGGCATTAGCGCGCTGACCAAAGCCTTTTAATGCAGCTTGTTGCGCTCTGGGGTTGTTGTTGTCGTAGCCGCCGGCTTTGTTCATGGCAAAAGCTAGTGGGGCTTTGGCCAAAAATGGCAGTAACATAGCAAAAAACAACGTTAGCAGTAGTGAACTTAACATTAATAGTGTCTCCGGGTCGCAGCGTTAGCGCTGCTTACTTAAGCTGATTAAAATAGTTATAGCTTACTGCGTAGTGGATGCCCTTACCAGTGGAAATCTGGTAGGCTGTTTTTTTCGGGCACTCGTTATAAAATAGCCTGTTATACATAAAAAATACCAAAAAGCATAAATATGGAGCAAATACTGGTGAAGCATATTGTTATTTCATTGCTAAGTTTAAGCGTGCTATTGGGCTGCAGCAAGGCTGATTTACCGAAACCGAAACCTCAGCCTAAGCTTATGCTGGATAAAGGGTCGTTGGTATTAGTAGGCGGGGCTTTGGCAGGGTCGAATGCTGAAATTTATCAGCGATTTATAGCGCTAGCCGGTGGCGAATTGCAGGCCAGAATAGCGGTTATTCCTGCAGCCAGTGGCCAGCCAGTAAAGTACTTTAAGCAGTTTCAAGCCGATATGGTGCGCTATGGCCTGGATGAAGACCAAATGAGCTTATTTCCGGTAGCGGTAGCTGATGATAAAAACACCGCTGATGTAGATGAAAGCACCTGGCGCAGAGGGGCAACCGATACGCAATTAGCAGGGCATCTTAGCCAATATACCGCAGTATGGTTTTTAGGCGGCGATCAGTTAAATATTACCGCAACGTTGGCCCCAAACGGTATAAAGTCAGTGTTGCTTCAAGCCATTTGGGATGTATATCAGCGTGGCGGGGTAATCGGTGGTACCAGCGCGGGTGCGGCAATGATGAGTGAAGTGATGATAGCCGCCGGCGATTCCTGGGGAGCGTTAACCAAGGGCACTACTGATACTTACCATGGTATACAGGATCAGGAAAACGGCCCGTTGTTATTGGCACAGGGCTTAGGCTTTTTTCCACATGCTATTATTGACCAACATTTTGATCGTAAAGCCCGTTTTGGCCGCTTAATTGTAGCAACTGAGTTGAGTAAAGTGCATTTTCCAATGGGGTTTGGCATTGATGAAAATACGGCGCTGGTATACACCGCTCAGGACAACAGTGCACAGGTGATTGGTGCCGGCGCGGTAACGGCGATTGATGTTACACACGCTAAGCGCATTGATAATCCTAAGGGTTATCACATTGAAAATGTACGCTTGAGTGTAATGCAGGGCGGCGATCGATATAATTTTGACACCGAGCAGTTTGTAGCTAACCCGCTTAAATCGGCAACGGTAGGGCATGAATATCTTAACCTGGCTAAGCCAATAGTGTCCGGTGTGTTTAGCCGTAATAGCAGGCTAAAAGATATGCTAACCTTTGATTTAGTAGACAATAAAGGCAGCAGTGAAGTTGTTAGCTACTTGCATCAGGGCAGCGGTGTTGGTTTTACGCTGCGTTTTGTGCAAGATGAGCACACCACCGGTTACTGGCAATATCTGGACGGGATGCTAGATAGTGGTAGTGCTTTTGGCGTAAGACTGGATATTATACCAACCGAATTTAGTATTACGCCGTTAACTGCTGCTAGCCAGGAGCTTGTTGAGAAACCGCAATAACACAGCGCCACTATGCTTATTGTTTTAGCAAATATTACGCCATCGCTTATAGCGCTTCTATTTGATAATGACCGCGGGCAGTTACTAAAGGGCAAGTCAACGAAGTTTATTTAAAACTACGGGATTCTCCAGTTACAAAGGCCCAAACAGGGTTTTATGCATTCGTTCAGCATAATCGTCGGTCATACCAGAAATATAATCGCAAATTACCCGCATGCCCTGGTGTTGGTCGTTAGCACTGTGCCAACGCTGCTGAGTATTTAACGGCAGTAGCCGGCTGGGATCAGAGGCAAAAGCATCAAACAATTGCATTAACATATTCTGGCAACGAAAGCGTGATTGCTGAATAAGGGGTTGGCGAATAACACAATTAAAGACTAGTTGTTTCAGGCTTTGTAAAATGGCGGTTTCAGCATTGGGCAGTCGGGCGTTATAACGAATTAATGGCTCCGTAGCATCAGGCAGTGCCTGATACAACTCAACTGAGGTGATCAGTCGATTCACTAGTGATCCTATCGCATCTTTACGAATATGATGTTCACTACTAAACAGTTTGCTGCCAAGTTGCTGCAGATCATCACCAGTATAATGCTGCCATTGGCAATAACTAACATTGCCCAGCACGATGGCATCTTCTAAATCGTGCACACCATAGGCAATATCATCCGCTAACTCCATAATAGACGCATCCAGCGATTTATAGCGTGATTTAATAAAGGGTGATTGCGCCAACGTTTCCACCTGTTGAAAGGTGTCGCGATCAAAAGCACTAAGGGGGTGTAATATCCAGTCGAGAATAGCGGCATCGGCCTGAAAAATAGCTTTGGCAGGCTTCCAGTTATTCAGGTTTAGTGGGTTTGGCGCGATAGCCGTAGCGGGCAGTTGTGGTTGTAATACCGGGTATTTTAATAAGCCAAGCAGGGTACGTCGTGCTAAGTCCATGCCATGATGTTGGGTGTAGGGTTCTAATTTTGCCACTATGCGTAAAGTTTGACCGTTACCTTCAAAGCCACCGTCAGCCAGCATTTTATAATTTAGTGCGGTTTCACCACCATGGCCAAAGGGGGGGTGACCAATATCATGTGCCAGACAGAGCGCTTCCATTAGGCTTGGATCGGGTAAAATAGCGTGCATAGCTGGCGCTGATTTTTTTAACAACTGATTAACTAAACCGGTGCCTATTTGCGCCGCTTCTAATGAATGTGTTAGCCGGGTGCGATAAAAATCGTTTTGGCCGATGCCTAAAATTTGAGTTTTAGACTGCAGTCGGCGAAAAGCAGCAGAATGCAGAATGCGGGCACGATCGCGTTGCCACGGTGAACGTTGATCATTCGGCCTGTCATGGCTGCCTTCTGAATGTCGTTCAGACCAAATTGCTAACATAACCTTCCTTAATCATGATAAAACAGTTCTGTTAATAACGCCTATACTACGCGACAATTGATTTTATTTCGAGCACTCGACATAGTACTTAATATACTGTATAAAATTACAGTTAAAATTAATCAGGGGCAGCGAAATGGCAGTGGTAATTAAATATATTGTAGAGCGCAACGGAGTAGAAAAAATGACGTTTACCTCAAAAGCGGAGGCGGATGCCTATGACAAAATGCTCGATACCGCAGATGAGTTAGTGGGCATGCTAGGTAACAGCAGCTTATTAAACGACGACGCGCAAACTGAAGCACTGGCATTATACCTGGCCCAAAATAAAGAGGCATTACTGGTCGCGCTTGGCGCTAAAAAACCGGCTAAAGCAGAGCCAAAAGCCGCCGCGCCGGCTGGGTTAAAATCGGCAGAGCCAAACAAAGCTGAATTAAATAAAGCAGAAGTAAGCAAAGCCGAGCCTGAAAAAGCCAAAGCGCAGAAAAATCAGGCTGCTTAATCAACAGCCTTAAGTACATTGCACGCCATTAGTGGCTGACGAAAACTTATAGGGCAATAAACCGCTAGCGGGGTAGTTTTTGCCAATACGCTTTTAGGTCGGCCTTTACTTCTGGCAACAACAGATACAACGCCAGAATATTTGGCACCGCCATTAAGAAAATCATAGAGTCAATAAAGTCAAAAACTGCCATAACGTTAGGCACAGCACCAATAGAAACAATCAGACAAAAGAACACCTTATATAACTGAGTTAAGCGCTTATCCTGGCCAACCAGATAACGCCAGCCTGTTAAACCATAATATGACCAGCTAATTACCGTAGAAAAACCAAACAACAACAAGGCTACCATGAGTACCCATGGAAACCAGCTAAACACCGAAGCAAAAGCACCGGAGGTAATTTGTACACCGTCCAGGCCAGGTGTTTGATAGGCGCCGGTTAGTATAATAACCAAGGCAGTAATGGTGCAAATGATTACGGTATCAATAAAGGGCTCGAGTAAGCCAACAAACCCCTGGCTAACCGGATCTTTGGTTTTTGCCGCAGCGTGAGCAATAGGAGATGAACCAATACCGGCCTCGTTGGAGTAGGCTGCTCGTCGAAAACCCTGAATAAGTACGCCAATAAAACCGCCGTAGCCGGCTTCCGGAGTAAACGCTCCCTGAACGATTAGCCACAGGGCCGCTGGAACAGCACTGGCGTGGGTAAAAATAACAATGAGTGACGCAATAAGATAAATACCACACATTAACGGCACTAATTTACTGGTCACTCTGGCAATACTTTTTAATCCGCCGATAATGACGGCACCGACCAGCAAGGCGTATATTGCGCCGAACAACCAGGCATTTTCAAAGCCGGTTACCGTTTTAACCTGAACAAACCCCTGGTTAACATGGACAAAGCCTGCGGCACCAAAAATAACAAACACGGAAAACGCGACCGCTAAAAAACTGCCAGTTAATGGCATGTTAAATTTGTCTAGCGCGACTTTAATATAGTACATCGGGCCGCCCGACACGCTGCCATCAGCGTTGATTTGCCGATATTTTACCGCCAGCGTACATTCAACAAACTTGGTTGACATACCCAATACGCCAGCAATTATCATCCAGAAGGTGGCGCCAGGCCCACCCAGGCTAATAGCAATAGCTACTCCGGCAATATTACCGGTGCCAACAGTACCTGATAAAGCAGTACTTAACGCTTGAAACGGGGTTATTTCACCTTTTTCAGTATTGGGTTTAGTGTTTTTCAGTAAGCGAATGGCATGACCAAAACCGCGCACATTAATAAAACCAAGGTAACAGGTAAAAACCAGCGCACCGCTGATTAGCCAAATCAGCACCATAGGAATGGCAACGCCATTAATGTCAAAGGCAAAAAAAACCACGGCAGCCAGCTGTGTGGTCATGCTTTCAAAAGCGTGTTGAAATGAGAAATCAGCAGTCATTAATTAGGTTCAGCAGTATGGACGTCCATATAATGATGCAAGATTACTGCGAAATGACAACAGAAACAAGAAATTATATGCATGTTGAAATTACTACACCACCGCAACCGGAAGTACAGTTGCTGTATAAACAGCAGATTGCCGCAGTGCTGGCCCCTAATCAGCTCAGTCATACTACCGTTGAATTTGAAGTGACAGGTGAAGATTGCCGCAATGAAAAATAGAAAGGCAGCCAGGCTGCCTTTTAGTAAGTAAGGTTATTGGCGGTAACCCTGTAAAAACTGCGCCAACTTACCAATGGCCGCTGCCAATTGTTCTTTATGTGGTAAAAACACAATACGAAAGTGATCGGGCTCGGGCCAGTTAAAGGCACGACCATGCACCAGCAATACTTTGTGCTGGCGCAAAAAATCCAGCACAAATAACTCATCGTCTTTAATACGAAATTTCTTAAGATCAATTTTGGGAAATAAATACATTGCGCCTTTAGGACGCATACAGCTAATACCATCAATTTCAGTAACCAGCTTATGGGCTAAATCCATTTGCTCGTATAAACGCCCCCCAGGCACGACCAGTTCATTAATACTTTGGTAACCACCTAAGGCGGTTTGCACGGCGTGCTGGCACGGCACGTTGGCACATAGCCGCATTGAGGCTAAAACATTGAGGCCTTCAATATAATGTCGCGCCAGATTTTTTGCACCGGAAATAAACAGCCAGCCCACCCGAAAACCGGCGATCCGGTAGTTCTTGGATAAGCCGCCAAAGGTGAGCATAATTAAGTCGTCCGCTAAGGAAGCAGTACTGACATGCTCGGTACCGTCGTACAATACTTTGTCATAAATCTCGTCACTGAGCACCACCAGGCGATGTTCGCGGGCAATGTTTAGTAGTTCAAGCAAAAAGGCTTTGTTATACACGGCGCCGGTGGGGTTGTTCGGATTTATCAGCACGATAGCTTTGGTTTTTTTATTAATTTTGCTTTTAATATCCGCCAGATCCGGATACCAGTCTTGCTGCTCATCACAGCGATAATGCCGTGCTTTGCCACCGGTTAAATTAACCGCCGCAGTCCATAACGGATAGTCGGGGGAGGGCACCAGTACTTCATCGTCATTGTTCAATAATGCTTGTAATGACATTAAAATTAGCTCGGACACGCCATTGCCAATGTACACATCATCGGCATCAGCCCCTAAAATACCGCGTTGCTGGTAATATTGAGCCACGGCTACTCTGGCAGGATAAATACCTTGCGAATCGGAATAACCTTGGGAAGTTGGCAGGTTATGGATCACATGCTTTAGAATTTCGTCTGGTGCTTCAAAGCCAAAAGGCGCTGGGTTACCAATATTCAGTTTAAGAATACGGTGGCCTTCTTCTTCCATTCTTTTTGCTTCCTGAGCCACAGGGCCGCGAATGTCGTAACATACTCCATCGAGCTTGGTTGAGCGTTCAATTGGTTTCATAGTGTAATCAGTGTTGCCCCCTAAAATGATATCCATCCAGATAGCTAAAAGCAAAGTGTAGTATGTTACATACCCGCGCCTGATTTGCAATGCAGTGTTCAATAATGTTGGCAAAAAACCTAAAAAATAAACGTCTAAAAATTTTTTAGTTCAATCTAAGGCTCGCAAAGGCTAAAATGGTCATTGATATCGTCAGTCAGTAATCGGTTATGTTGCAAGTCGTGGCTGGAAATACTGCAGAATAGAGTGGTGATTTTTTGATAAGACGTACTTTAACACTTATGGCATGGTTACTGGTTGCTTCAGCGGCACTGAGCCCTTTTGTTGGCTTGCAGCCGGTACCTGAGCAAGATTCACTGGATGAGTGGCAAAGGCCTAGTCGGATAGCCGTGCTAAATCAGGCAGATCAGAAAAAAGTACTGGAGCGGCTGGCGTATACTGAGCCGGCAATTGCGTTTATTCCGCTACCTGACTTTAATGCCATCAGCAATACTAACGCTAAAAAACGGGCTTTTTTTAATTACTTACGACCGCATGTGCAGCGTGAAAACAGCCGTTTACGTTATTTACGACAACAGTTATTAGAATTAGCTGAAAAAAAAAGAAAAAATCAACGTCTTAATATCAATGAATATGCTTTTTTATATAGCCTGTACGATGAATTTCGAATGGATGTGGCCGAATCAGATCCACAAATGCTGAATGAGTTACTTAAGCGAGTAGATATTTTACCGGCAAGTTTAGTGTTAATGCAGGCAGCGAATGAGTCTGCCTGGGGAACCAGCCGGTTTGCGGTCGAAGGCTATAATTTCTTTGGTCAGTGGTGTTTTCGGGAAGGTTGTGGCCTGGTGCCACTAAGTCGTGGTGAAGAGAAAACGCATGAAGTGGCAAAATTTGATAATCCGGCACAAAGTATTCGCAGCTACTTTTATAACCTGAATACGTTTCATACCTATGATGAGCTAAGAGACATTCGCTCGACGTTGCGGGCCGAGCGTAAACCACTTCGCGGTGAAGTGCTGGCGGCCGGTTTGGGCCGCTATTCAGAACGTGGTGAGGAGTACATAGTTGAAATAAGCGATATGATCCGCTTTAACCGTCGTTTCCTGGAAGAGTAATATTGCTGTAAGGCAAGTGGTGTTGTCAGCCTAACTGCACTATTTTTAATTCATTTTGCTTTAACTCGCTTTGCCGATGCCTGTCCGTTATGTTGTCTAAATCTGTTTCAGCATCGTCAGTAAAGCCTACGGGTATAGTGGGTACGGTAATAGGATCGAAGGCGGTGTCGCCTTCAACTAGGTTATGGCTATCTTTTGATATAGCAGCAAAATCAAATAAATTTTTATCGGCTAAATGAGATGGCACTACGTTTTGCATGGCCTGAAACATGGTTTCAATGCGTCCGGGAAAGCGTTTATCCCAATCTTGCAGCATGTCTTTAATTACCTGTCGCTGTAAGCCATCCTGCGAGCCACACAAGTTACAGGGAATAATGGGGAATTGACGGGCCTGAGCGTACTTCTCAATGTCTTTTTCTTTGCAATATGCTAATGGCCGGATAACGATATGCTCACCATTGTCACTGATCAGTTTAGGTGGCATTGATTTCAATTTACCGCCGTAAAACATGTTTAAAAACAACGTTTCTAACATGTCATCACGATGGTGCCCCAGAGCAATCTTGGTGGCACCTAATTCTTTGGCGGTACGATACAAAATACCTCGGCGCAAACGCGAGCAGAGCGAGCAGGTAGTTTTACCCTCAGGTACTTTTTCTTTAACTATGCTATAGGTATCTTCGGTGACAATTCGATAGTCTACGCCAATGCCGTTTAAATAGTTGGGTAACACTTCAGCCGGAAAACCAGGCTGCTTTTGGTCTAAATTAACGGCAATAATGCTGAAGTTAACCGGGGCCGCTTGCTGTAGGTTCAGCAGAATATCCAACATGGTATAAGAGTCTTTACCGCCAGACAAACACACCATAACTTTGTCACCTTCGCTAATCATGCCAAAATCACTAATGGCTTGACCAACACCACGGCGCAGCCGTTTATGCAGTTTGTTTAAATTGTACTGTGCTTTTGCTTGCGCGGCGTGAGACATAACGATTAAAACTCTACAGAAAAATGGCGCACATTATAACCAAGAGTGCGCCATTACTATAGTGTGGATCACCGATATATCAGCTTTTTGCCAGTGGACAGACAAAATTTGCTGGTTTTAATGCCAATACATCGCAATCGAGCTGATCAATAAGATGCTCTGCCGTGTTACCAATAATGGCGGCAGAAAGGCCGGTGCGGCCAATGGTACCAATAACTACCATTTCAGCATCCAATTCTGTAGCTAAAAGTGGAATAATATCTTCCGGCATACCCTCGAGTACGTGAGTATGTTGTTCTGTCATTTCAAATTGTTTGGCCAGCTGCTCGACAGCGTTTTCGTGATGGTCGCGCATGGCACTGTTGTATTGTTGTGGATTAAATTCCGGAATTTCAATGGCAATATTTACTGGTGTTCCCGGAAAGGCATTTACCAGATGGACCTGACCTTTAAGTACTTCAGCCATTGCTGTTGCAGTAGTAATAACGCGCTGATTCAACGATTGATGATGCTCTTGCTCGCTACCAGCATTGACCGCGGCAATAATGTTACCGTTATCCGGCCATTCATGTTCTTTTACCAGTAATACGGCGCAGGGGCATTTGCGTAAAATATGCCAGTCTGTCGGAGTGAAAATCATCGATTTTAAAATATCGTGGTTGTGCGTGCCTTTGATGACTAAATCATAGCCATGTTCTAATACGGCGTGCACAATGGCTTCGAATGGCCGGTTATGCCACACCACTTTTAATTCAATATCGATCCCTTGGTATCTGGCATCACTGATGAGCTCACTAACCCATAGCTCGCGGTCATGGATCACTGCCTGGCGCATCGATTCACGCTCATCACCGGATAACATCGTGGTCATCTCATAAGAAAAGTCGTAAATCGACAAAAATGCGGTTAATTTACACGGTTGTTTTCGTGCTAATTCCAGTGCCCGATTTAAGGCTTTTTGCTGGTCAACAGTTGGGTCTAACACTACTAACACATTACTGAACATTGCCATATCACACTCCCTGTTTATTTTCTTATGTTAACTGTAGCAGGAAAAAGTATAGTCAATAAAAAAACTGTGAGGTCTCTGTTTGTGCTACATCAATAAAATTAGCAATTGCCGGCTATTTGTTGCAACACTGCCGGATTAGTGATGCTGATAAGTTTGCCATCGACGTTGATCAGCTGTTCTTTATGCAGTTTACTTAATAACCGACTAATAGTTTCTACCGTTAAACCAAGATAGTTACCAATATCACTGCGGGTCATTGATAGTCGAAAGGCTTTATCAGAAAAGCCCCGGCTACCAAACCGCTGAGCCAGATGATTTAAGAATGTTGCCAATTTTTGCTCAGCAGTCTTTCGATTCAATAATAACAACATTTGCTGATCTGCCTGAATGTCCTGGCTCATCAGACGCATCATTTGCTGTCGTAGTTTTGGTAATTGGTCAAGTAACGACTCGAGATTGGCATAAGGTATTTCACACACCATACCGGTTTCCAGCGCTTCGGCATAACTGTTATGGTGTTCGGTATTAATGGCATCGAAGCCGATTACGTCTCCTGGCAAATGAAAACCAGTGATTTGTTGCTCACCTTGCTCGGTAAGAGTGAAAGTTTTAAATGAGCCTGTCCGAATAGCAAACAACGCTTTTAACGGCATGGCGCTTTCAAATAACATATCACCTTTATGCAGTGGTTTTTTACGTTGAATAATGTCATCGAGCCGGCTAAGTTCCTGCTCATTTAATGAAAAAGGTAAGCATAACTGGCTAAAGCCGCAATCCTGGCAGTTAATCACTGAGCGTTGCATGGTTACGATCCTCTATTGTCCCGGTAATTACTGATAGAGCTTAAAAAACAAGTCTTTGTAAAGCAAGGTATATCGTATAAACACCATAAATAGCTAAGATGCTGGCAGCACTATAACGAACTGCCGGCAGGTTTTTAAGCTTACTTAAGCTGTTGGCTAAGCTGCCAAAACTGATAATAGCGGGCAGGGTACCTAAACCAAAAAACAACATAATGAGTGCCCCTTGGCTGGCACTGCCACTGGCTAAGCTCCAACCTAACGTGGAGTAAACCAGACCACAAGGCAGCCAACCCCAGCATAAACCATACATATAGGCTTTAGGCAGACTATTAAGCGGCATTACTTTTTGACTTAACGGTCTAACCACTGACCATAAACGCTGACCACCGCGCTCAAGTGCGGTAAGGCCAAACCAAAGCCTGGCGATATACAGTGCCATCATTAGCAGCAATATGCCGGCAAATAAGCGTAACCACAGTAAAGATATACCCGCCAATGCCATGGCTTGCACCCCAAAATAACCGACCAGCGCCCCAAGCAATGCATACGTGGTTAATCGTCCCAGACTTAGCAGCAATTGCATACACAGTTTCCAGGCAACACTGCGATCGGGTAACGACAGTTGTAATGCGGCAACAATGCCACCGCACATCACAATGCAATGGCTACTACCAAGAAAACCAATCAGTAGCGCCGCCAGTAAGTCAGCACTCATTTATCGGGCTTATCTTGATTATCTTCGTCAAACAAAATGCTAAAACCTTCTTTATCAAGATCTTCAAATTGTTTGCTACGAACGGCCCAGAAAAAAATGGCCAAACCAAGCATCACAAATAAAATGGCAATAGGAATTAGGACGTAAATAATACTCATTTTTTAATTAGCCTAAGCGAGTTTGATACCACCAGCAATGAACTGAAAGACATACCTAGTACCGCAATATAAGGTGATACCAGACCAGCAACGGCCAGTGGAATAATAATTAGATTATAGCCGACCGCCCAGGCTAGGTTTTGTTTAATGACTTTAGCCGCCAGTTTGCCAGCGGCGATAAGGGTTGCCAGTAAACGGATATCGGGTTGTAACATAACAACATCAGCCTGATTTTTAGATAAATCAGCACCAGATTCTACTGCAACAGAGATATGTGCCGCATTAAAACCCGGGCTGTCATTAATGCCATCACCAATCATCAACACCTTATGGCCACTGGCTACCAGCTGATTAATGGCCTCAACCTTTTGGGTTGGTGTGCAATCTTGCTGCATAAAATCCAATTGCAATTGTGCAGCTAATTCGGCCGCCTGACCAGAGCTATCGCCGGTTAACATACCAACCCGAAAGCCCTGTAGCTGTAAATTGGCAACTAATTCTGCTGCACCAGGGCGCAGCACATCAGCCAGGGTAATCGCTGCCAGCAGCTGCTGGTTAAGTAATACAAATACATTGGCTTTATTATTACGTGTCTGCTGGTGCAGCGGCACTTCACAATAGGCAGCACTACCTACTTTTAGCTGCTGTCCCTGCCAGGTTGCACTGATGCCATGGCCAACACTGATAATAACATTAGTTAACGGTAGACTGTGTTGTAAATAGCCTTTGAATGCTCTGGCGATCGGATGCTCCGAGCTTTGCTCCAGATTGGCGATCACATTAAGCAATTCTGACTCATTAAGTGCTACCGAAGCCAAAGACGTGAGGTGTTCAATGTTGGCAATACTAAAGCGGCCCTCGGTTAAGGTTCCGGTTTTATCGAAAATAATGTGGCTAAGCTCGGGCAGCGTTTCCAAGGCCTGCGCATTTTTTACCAATATCCCTTTGCGGTTAAGCTGCGCTAAGGCGCAGGTAATAGCGGTAGGTGTCGCCAGGCTTAACGCACAGGGGCAGGTGGCGACAAGTACAGATAAGGTTACCCAAAATGCCCGCTCAGGATCAAGCCAGAAATACCACAAGGCAAAGGTAGCTGCGGCAATGAGCAGCAGTCGTTCAACAAAATAACGAGCCAGTTTATCAGTTTTTTCGACTAGCCGCGGTTTTGTTTGTAAGGTGTGCTGTTGCAGTTGGATAATTTGCCCTAAGCGGGAATGGGCCAAAGCACTACTGACCGTAATAGTCAGTAAACCATCGTGGTTAATACTGCCGGCCAGCACCGTATCACCTGGTTGGCGACTAATAGCCGTATATTCACCAGTGAGCATTGATTCGTCTACCGTACTATTTCCAGACAGTACTACGCCATCTGCAGGCAGTGTTTCGCCGGGTTTTACGAGTATAGTGTTACCCGGGCTTAGACGACGGGCCGATACAGTATGTTGCTGATCATTCTGCAACAAGGTTGCGGTAACGGGCATAATTTTCAGTAAATTACTGGTGGCATCACGTGCTTGTGCCCGAGCCCGATATTCAAAAAACTTACCCAGTTGTAGTAAAAACGTAAACATACACACTGATTCAAAATAAACTTCGCCGGTTTGCATCACGGTGGCATAAGCGGAAGCAAAAAAGGTGTAATAAATGGCCAGACTTACCGGTACATCCATATTAAGCTGTCGTGCTTTAATACTGCGCCAGCCACTACTAACAAAAGGTAGGGCGGCATACAACACCACTGGCAGCGTTAGCAGCATACTGATCCAGCGTAAATAACCTTCGTGCGATTGATCTATGCCACTGTATTCGCCAAAATATAAGCCAAAAGCCAGCATCATCACCTGCATGGTCATAATGCCGGATACTGCCAGCCGTTTTAGATAACGGTTAAGCTCTGCTTTAAACAGACTTTCCTGTTCATCAGCGACAAAAGGACTGGCCTGGTAACCAAGCCGGTTAATCAGCAACAAAATTTCACTAAGCGGTAATTGCTCTGGTTGCCAACAAAGCAGGGCACGTTGAGTAGAAGAATTAATACTTATTTTGGCAATAGCGGGCTGTTTGTTAAGTTGTTTTTCAATTAACCAGGCACAGGCTGCGCAGCTCATATTGCTAACAGACAATTCAATTTCAGTTAAATTTTCGCGCTTATTACTAATATCAGCTAATACCTCAGCACTGTCGTATTGTTGCAGGCTAGCTTGTAATTCACTCGGCACAAGTTCGGCTTTGGCGGCAGCTTCTGTTCGAAACTTATAATAATCGCCAAGCCCACTGTCGATAATGGTTTGAGCAACGGCTTGACAGCCAGCGCAACAAAACATGGCTTGCTGGCCATTAAGAGTTAACTGGAAGGTGTCGCCTGTCAGCACCGATAGCTGACAATGAAAGCAGGATGGTTTAACCAAAGTCGCCTCAGTCAGTAACCTAGTTTCAATTCTTGCTCAGCCGGCAAAGTAAACGTGGCTCGCAACTTCCATTCAGTACTGTTATCAGACACATTCAAGCGCCACTTCCCCGTTGGCGTGATAGGTAGGGTAGCAACATACAACAACTGGCCGCTGCGCTGGGCATCAACTGCAAAATCCTGAGCTGCCAGAGTAGGGTGATAAAAATCCAGATGAACAGAGTCATCTAATACTGCATTTTCAGCAAAACGAACTACTGCCCGGTTGCCAGCAATCAGCACGGTGGCGTTAAGATTACGAAGTTCCGCTTCACGGTACTTTGCCAGTTTCAAGTTAATACTTTTTCCTGCCTGATAATAATCATCAACAACCAAATCGGGTCGTTGTTGATTCATTAATACCACGGCATATATCGCTCGTAATGCGGTCACTACCGGTATGGCAATAAGGATCCAGGGCCACATTTGTTTGTACCAGGGTTTTGTATCCAGCTGCATAATTTCCTCGTTGTTAATAACACTAAGCCCCGTAAAGGGGCTTAGTGTTATCTGGCTTATATCGACAGCCAGTAAGGGTTAACGTTTGTCTTCGGGGTTAGATAGCCGGTACACATAAGCGGTAATTATATGTACTTTATCCTTACCCAGTGTGTCCTGAAATGCAGGCATAACACCGTAGCGGCCATTTATTAGTGTTTGTTCAATTGCACCAGCAGAACCACCATATAACCAAATATTATCGGTCAGGTTTGGTGCCCCAAACGGTAAATTGTGCGCCACACTGCCTTTACCGTCTGCACCATGACACGCTGCACACATACCGAACTTCGCTTTACCGGCAGTAGCATCTTTATCATTTACAGCCCGACCCGACAAACTTAATACGTAGGCCGTCATTTCTTTAATACCTTGATCGCCCAGTGCAGCCTGCCAGCCGGGCATTGCAGCTCTGCGGCCATATAACAAGGTTTCTTTAATTTTGTCAGTTGTGCCACCGTACAGCCAGTCATCATCAGTTAGGTTTGGATAGCCACGTTGTCCTCTGGCGTCCGAGCCGTGACAAACAGCACAGTTTTGTAAATATAAGCGTTGGCCAATTTTTAACGCCGCAGGATCGTAGGCTAAATCTAATACATCACGTTGGGCAAATTGCTGAAACACCGGGCCATAAATTTCTTCTGCTGTTTGGTTTTCAACATCTAACTGCACGTACTTGCCATCAGCTTTGGCTTGTTCAACTGCTGCCCGAGACTCGGCCAGATTTTTAATACCCTGATTAGAGCTGGTCCAGTTTAAAAAACCAGGCCAATTACCTAGTCCCGGATAGGCTGCCAGATAAAAAACCGACCAAATTAGGGTGGCATAAAACATATAGGTCCACCACTTTGGCAACGGGTTATTGATTTCTTCTAACCCATCAACAATGTGCCCGGTAGTTTCATCTTCTGCTACACCAACATAGTTAGTTAAATTCCAGCGCAGCAAAATAAAGCAGCCGATAAGCACCGGTAACGTTAACACGATGATCCAAGCACTCCAAAAGCTACTCATGATCTGACTCCCGTTTGATTTTTTTATCCTTCGATTCTGGTTCGTCGTCAAATACCAGGTTGGCTGCTTCGTCAAAATCTTTCTTACGTTGTTTACTGTAAGCCCAGATAACGAAAGCGACAAAGCCGACGAACAAAATCACGGTTAACACGCTGTGAACTGTTGCAAATTCCATAATGATTACTTCAAGGCCGTGCCCAATGATTGCAGATATGCAATCAGGGCTTCCATTTCAGTTTTACCCTTTACTGCATCAACAGCGCCGGCGATGTCCTCATCGGTATAAGGCACGCCAAAACCACGGAAGATTTCAAGTTTACGGGTGGTGTATTTTCCATCAAGGATGTTACTGTCTAACCACGGATAACCAGGCATATTAGACTGTGGCACCACAGAGCGTGGATCCATTAAATGCGCATAGTGCCAGTCGTCACTGTAACGTTGACCTACCCGGGCTAAATCTGGCCCGGTACGTTTTGAGCCCCATAAAAATGGATGTTCCCAAACGCTTTCTCCTGCCACCGAGTAGTGACCGTAACGTTCAACTTCAGCTCTAAAAGGACGAATCATCTGGCTATGGCAGTTAGTACAACCTTCACGGATAAAAACGTCCCTGCCTTCCATCTGTAATGCCGTATAAGGTTTCATACCGTCAATGGGCTGCTTGGTTTCATCCATAAACATCAATGGGGTAATTTGTACCAAGGTACCAAAGCTAATGGCGATAACGGTAAAAATACCCAGTAAGCCAACACTTTTCTCTATTTTTTCATGATGATTTTTCGACATGCTCTACCCCTTATGCCGCTACTGGCATAGCTTGTGCCACTTCATCTTTACTACGGACAGTTTTGTAAACGTTGTAAGCCATAATCAGCATACCTGCCACCACGAAAACGCCGCCAATAAAGCGCATTAGATAGAACGGCATAGACGCTTCCAAGCTTTGTACGAAACTGTAGGTCAAGGTGCCGTCGGTGTTTACCGCACGCCACATCATGCCCTGCATAATACCTGATATCCACATGGCGACGATGTAAAGTACTACGCCAATAGTATGTAACCAAAAGTGGGTATTAATGAGTTTGGTGCTATACATGCCAACCTTGTTGTAAACCACCGGTATTAGATGATACATGGCGCCGATAGAAATCATCGCTACCCAGCCCAAGGCACCAGAGTGCACATGACCAATGGTCCAGTCAGTATAATGTGACAGGGCATTTACTGATTTAATGGCCATCATCGGCCCTTCAAAGGTAGACATGCCGTAGAAAGATAACGATACAATCAAAAAGCGCAGGATAGGGTCTGTTTTCAGTTTATGCCAGGCACCTGATAACGTCATAATGCCATTGATCATACCACCCCAGCTGGGTACAAATAATATGATAGACATCACCATGCCTAACGATTGTGTCCAGTCTGGTAACGCCGTGTAATGTAAGTGGTGTGGACCGGCCCAGATATACAGCGCAATAAGTGCCCAAAAGTGCACAATAGATAAACGATAAGAGTATACCGGTCGGCCAGCTTGTTTTGGTACAAAATAATACATCATGCCCAAAAAGCCAGCGGTTAGCAGGAAGCCTACTGCATTGTGGCCATACCACCACTGCACCATGGCATCTACTGCACCAGCGTAAATAGAATAAGATTTAAATAAGTTAAGAGGAACTACCATGCTGTTAACAATGTGCAGTGCCGCTACAGTAATGATAAAACCACCATAGAACCAATTAGCAACATAAATGTGGCTGGTTTTACGCTTTACCAGGGTGCCAAAGAACACAATAGCAAACGAAATCCACACTACCGTCAGTAAAATGTCAATTGGCCATTCTAGTTCAGCATATTCTTTACTCTGGCTCATACCCATGGGCAAGGTAATAGCAGCGGCAACAATAATGGTTTGCCAGCCCCAGAAAGTGAACATGGCCAACTTTTCAGCAAATAGCCGGGTTTGGCAGGTACGTTGCACCACATAGTAACAGGTAGCAAACAGTGCACTGGTACCAAATGCAAATATTACTGCGTTGGTATGTAATGGCCGCAAGCGACTGTAAGTCAGCCAAGGAATGTCAAAATTTAATGCCGGCCAGTAAAGCTGGGCTGCGAGTAATAAGCCCACCACCATACCAACAATACCCCATAATACGGTAGTGATGGCAAAGAGGCGGACAACGCTATAGTTGTATTCAACATTTAACGATTTGGTTTGGATCATGTTGAGTTCCGCTGCAGTTATGCTGGTTACTGAAATCCACCTAAAGGTGGCCTTGGTTATTATAAAGTGGACAGCTAACAACAAGTTTACATTGCAGCTGCAGTCACTAAATTATGGACGAAATGATACGTTTTTTACCCTTAAAAAGATAGATTTACTCACTCATTTTATGACGTAGAACAAAGTTGCTGTTCAATAAATAATCGATTGTAACCGTTACTTGGCCATAATACGTAAAAGTAGGTACACTATAATTTTATTGAGGCTGTAATCAAGCAAATGCAAAAATTGTTCTGTGTCGTTTTTAGTGTATTGGTGCTTGCCGCTTGTCAGCCAAGGCAAATCGACACCAGCAGTCGTATTCTCTATCAGCAAAGCAACCTTATTATCACCTTAACACCGGCGGATGCTCCTGTCGAAACACCGTTAAGTTTGCAGATTAGCAGTGACCAGCCGGTCGAAATAATTAGTGCTGACTTAACCGGTATTAGTATGTATATGGGGCGCATTCCATTGCGTTTTCAAAAGCTAATTACGCCAGCAACGCTTGTGCAAGAGCAATGGCAGGCCGATTTTTTACTTGGCGCTTGTAGCGATCCTGCCATGTTGTGGCAACTGAAGTTGACGGTACTGTTGGCCGATGGCACAAAACTTTCGATAAATGAGCAGTTTAAATCAAGTTGGTAATTAGCGTATTTAAAAACTTGTCAGCAGTATAAAAATTAGTCAGTATGAATAGGGCAAACAGACAGCTACTAACACATTAGAGGCTAGCAAAAATGACCAGCGATTTTGTTCGAAATATTCACTTAGCTACCGCCCAACAATTAAGAGAGCAAGGTGTTGATTTATATGGAATTGTAGAGCATTTTGAAAGTGTGTTTATACCGCAGAACGAATTGCCTGAACTGCTAGGCAAGTTAGGATATCAGCAACAGGATTTAAAACAGTTTTTACACTCTCGATTGTAATGCTAAAGATGATAATGCCTAAAGGCTGAAAGGACTATTTAAAGTCCTTCTTAATGCTTAATTAAATGGCGTTGTTAGAAAGAAAATAGCGTTTGCTTTAAACTTAACGTACGACCAATACTATTATCCAACATTGCTGTTTCAACACAGACAAATTCGGTAAAGCCGTTATCAGCCATGTCTGGCAACGCAATACTTTTTTGCTGCCACGGATTCCAGATCACGCTGGCATCATGCCCTTGTTGCTGGATATGTAGCTGTTTTTGCTCATCGATAAGGTGTAACTGGTTAGCCGTGTTGTAATAAATGCGATCAGTTTCTGCTATAAAACGGGCTTCGCTACTGTTGCTGTGTTGCCTAGTATTACTTACTTTATCGTAATACTGTGCGCTTAAACCGGTTACCCGGCTTTGTGCTACATTATTTATTCGAAAATAACTGTGCAATGCAGCTTGTTGATACAGGGGCGTATCGCATTCCAGTTGCATGCTTAACTGGCTGGCGGTAAGCGTTACCGTCAGGGTTAATGTTACAGGCTTAAATACTTGCGCTGAATTTGGCCAGAGCGGCGCAGGAATATTTACCACTTCAATCGCTAGGGTTACGCTAACTGCTTTAGCATTACTTTGGCGTTTGCGGCATTGCCATAACCGGTTTCGGACCAAGCCATGGTTTGGCAGTGCCTGCTGTGAAGGGGTAGACTGGGTAACAGTGCTGTTAGCCGGCCCAAACCAAGGCCAGCATATTGGTACGCCACCGCGAATAGCCGCGCCATTGTGCCAGTTTGCCAACTCAGACAACCAGATATGCTCTATTGCCGGCTTACTTTGGTAAGACAGTAATTGGCCACCATATAACGACACTACAGCACTGGCCGGGCCTATCTGCAATTTTATACAGGGTAAGTCGCTTAGCTTGGCAAAGCCAGTCTGGCTAATGACTTTAGATTGTCCTGTTTCCAATATTAAGGTCTGCTTTTTAGTGATTAAACATTAACTGACTGACATTAGCTGCACCACATTATCCAGCATCCGGTTACTAAAACCCCATTCATTGTCATACCACGACAGCACTTTTACCAGCCTGCCGTTAACCCGGGTTTCTGTGGCATCAAATATAGATGACATGGGGTTATGGTTAAAGTCTATTGAGACTAATGGCAAATCGTTTACTGCTAATACCCGATTCATTGGGCTTTTAGCGGCGGCAGCACGAATAATGTTGTTAACTTCTTCAATGCTGGTATTGCGGCCGGCAATAAAGGTTAAGTCAACTAACGACACGTTAAGCGTAGGTACCCGCACGGCTAAGCCGTCAAATTTACCTTTTAATTCCGGCACCACTAAACCTACCGCCGCTGCAGCGCCGGTTTTTGTTGGGATCATGGACATCGCCGCCGCCCGGGCCCGGCGCACATCAGTATGGTAGACATCATTTAAGCGCTGATCATTAGTATAGGCATGAATGGTAGTCATTAAACCTGACTCAATACCCAGTGCGTCAGATAACGGCTTGGCAATGGGCGCCAAACAGTTAGTCGTACAGGACGCATTAGAAATAATGCTCATTTCTTTGGTAAGGATCTGATGGTTTACGCCAAATACTATGGTGGCATCGACATCCTTGCCGGGTGCAGAAATAATTACTTTTTTCGCGCCAGCCGTTAAGTGAGCGCCAGCCGTTTTGCGATCAGTAAATAAGCCGGTACACTCTAATACAACATCAACTTGTAAATCTGCCCAGGGCAGTTCCGCCGGATTTCGAATACTTAAGGTTTTAATCTGATCGTTGTTAACATAAATAGCATGCTCGTCATGCGTGACTGTAGCAGCAAAAATTCCGTGTGCAGTGTCATATTTTAACAGGTGAGCATTAATAGCCGCGTCGCCTAAGTCATTAATGGCAACAATTTTAATGTCGTAATCTTGAGTGCTTTCATATAAAGCACGTAACACATTGCGGCCGATACGACCAAAGCCATTAATGGCAACCCGAATAGACATAGAGACTCCACAGTTAAATGTACAAGCGTTAGACTGAAAACGTATTCAACTAACAATTTGTAGTAAAATTACATTATTGTGGGCTTTTTTCAAGTTTAAAACGCTATTTAATTGCTTTGTTGTAATTTAATAACGTAAATTGTTTTGGTGTTACTTTGAATTTTCACAGTAACATGGTGCCAACTGACTGTTGTATATAAGGAAGAAAAAATGGATGCCGCGCTGCTAGCTGAATTGGTTGCTTTTTCAGGTATTGAGACTGAGTTTAATGATGCCTGGGGTAACCCCACTCAAGTTGCTGTTGCCGATCAGTTAGCCTTGCTGGCCGCTCAAGGTTTTAATATTGCCGATGATGCCGCCGCAAGCGCCGAACTGACTGAACGGCAACTGGATTTCTGGCAGCTCATTTTAGCGCCGGTGTCGGTACAGCTTCAAGGTGAACCACTAATTGTTGAGATGCAAGTACCATTAGCACTGGCCAATACTGTTTTTGAGTTTGTGTTACTTACCGAGCAGGGCATACGTTATCAATTTAATGCGGAGGCGGTTGCCGGCGAGTTGGTGCAGGTGGCGTTGCTTGGCGATGACGAGTATCACCAATACCGGCATGTGCTCGATTACGCATTGGTAACGGGTTATCACACGTTAACGCTAACGTGCCCTGACACTGATTTTAGCTTTGAACAGCGTTTAATTATCAGCCCTGGCCAGTGTTTTCAGCCTGAGCAGTTTAGCCAGCACAAGCAGTGGGGTGTATCCGTGCAGTTGTATGGTTTGCGTTCAGCAAACAACTGGGGCATTGGTGATTTTAGTGATTTAAGCACCTTGGTAAGTTATCTGGCAGCGCAGGGGGCTGATTTTGTTGGTTTAAACCCCATTCACGCGTTGTATCCGGCTATACCGGAGAATGCCAGCCCCTATAGCCCGTCATCCCGGCGCTGGCTGAATATTATGTATATTGATGTCAGTGCGATGCCAGGTTTTACAAAGTGCAGCAAAACGCAAAGCCTGGTCAAAACGCCAGAATTTAATAGTGCGTTAGCCGAGCAACGCCAGCGCGATTGGGTCGATTACCGTGGCGTAATGCAACTAAAACTGCCAGTAATGCACTATTTGTATCAATGGTTTGTGCAGCATTGTGGCCAAGAAGCCCATTTAGCAGCCGAATTTGCTGAATTTAAAGCAGAGGGCGGTGAGAGCTTGCAGCAACTGGCGTTATATGATGCTTTACATGCTTATCTTATTGCGCTGGATAGTCAGTATTGGGGCTGGCCAAACTGGCCTGAACAATATCGCAGTCCACAAAGTGACGCTGTTGCCAGCTTTGCGGCGGAGCATAAGTTACAGCTGGATTTTTATTGTTATTTACAGTTTATTGCACAGCATCAACTTAACGTTGTGCAACAACAAGCAAAAACCGCCGGTATGTTACTGGGGTTATACCGCGATTTAGCGGTTGGGGTCAGTGAGGCATCAACCGAAATATGGGGTAACAGCGATTTATACTGTCGCAATGCCAGTGTGGGCGCGCCACCCGATCCATTAGGCCCGGCCGGACAAAATTGGGGGCTGCCGCCAATGCAGCCTTATCAGTTATTTAGCCAGGCATATCAGCCAATGATCGATTTATTTCGAAGTAATATGCAGCATGCCGGCGCGCTACGTATCGACCATGTTATGGCGTTATTGCGTTTATGGTGGGTACCAAAAACGGCTGTCAATGCCGGTGGCGGTGCTTATGTCTACTATCCTATTATGGATTTGCTGGGTATTCTGGCATTGGAAAGTCAGCGTCAACAGGCAGTAATTATTGGTGAAGACTTAGGCACAGTGCCAGAGGGCATTCGTGATTTGCTGGTTGATTATGGTATCTACTCGTACCGGGTATTCTTTTTTGAAACGGCTGCCGATGGTGGCTTTATTTCACCAGCGCATTATCCGGTGCAAGCCATGGCAACCTTAAGTACTCACGATTTACCGACCTTAATAGGGTTTTGGCATTGTGAAGATTTAAAACTCGGTCAGCAACTGGGATTGTATAAAGATGATGAGCAACTTCAACATTTGTACCAGCAGCGACATACCAATAAACAGCGCATGCTTGATTCTCTGCACGGTCATGGTGTATTACCCGCTGATTATCCGCGTAGTGTCGATAATCTCGGCATGGATAGGACGCTTAACTATGCGCTGCAGTGTCATCTGGCGGCCGGGCGCAGCCAGTTGCTTTGCTTGCAGTTGGAAGATTGGCTGGAAATGGAGCAGCCTGTTAATGTACCCGGTACCAGCGATGAGTATCCTAACTGGCGGCGCAAATTAAGTTGTGAGCTGGAACAATGGACCACCAAAGCTCATATTCAACAGCTGTTAATAGCGCTCACTGCTGCGCGGGCCGGCTAACCCGATAAGCGGTTTAAAAATAATTTTTATAAAAGGACTGATACTATGACATTGGCGCAATTTAATCAGGCAAGCTGTGCTCATCCTTTTTCTTTATTGGGATGGCAAGCTAACAGCTATCACGCTAAAGGTACTGGTATGCTGCTTCGATGCTACTTGCCTCATGCACTTACCGTTGAAGCCTTTGACATAAAAAGTGGCAAAAGCCTGGGTAAACTGGAGCCACATTCAGACTACAGCGGGATATTCGAGTTAATAGTAGCGCGTAAACGCAAAGTTGCTGCATATTATTTAGACGTTACTGATGCACATGGCGCTTATCGCTGTATCGACCCTTACCAATTTCGTGAACAAGCTTATTATGCGGTGCATCATGTGCATACCCAACCTGAAAACCTATATCGTCAGCTTGGCGCCCAGCTAATATCTATTCAACTTGATGGCAGCAGACTGGCCGCTACCCGCTTTGCTGTTTATGCGCCCAGTGCCAGTAGCGTTGCATTAGTGGGCGACATGAACGGCTGGGATGGCCGTTGTCATCCGATGCAGCGCAGCGATTGTGGACATTGGGTACTGGTAATGCCAGAAGTGGCTAGCGGTGTGCGCTATAAATACGAAATTAAAGATAAACATGGCCAGGTATTGCCACACAAAGCTGATCCGATGGCCTTTTATGCGGAACAGTATCCATCGCATGCTTCCTTAGTGTACGACCAAAATCGTTATCAATGGCAGGATACGGCCTGGCGCGAGCGGTCAGCGATAAACCCTTATCAAAGTGCCATGAGTATTTACGAGCTGCATATCGGCAGTTGGCGGCGCAAAGAGGATAACCAGCCATTAAGTTACCCGGAGCTGGCCGAGCAACTTATTCCATATTTGCAAGACATGGGTTACACCCACCTTGAATTATTACCGGTAATGGAGCATCCGTTTGACGGCTCTTGGGGTTATCAACCACTGGGCTTGTTTGCACCCACTTCACGCTTTGGTGATCCGGATCAATTTAAAGCCTTCGTTGATGCCTGTCATCAGGCAGGTATTGCCGTGATCCTTGATTGGGTGCCAGCGCATTTTCCGGAAGATAGCCATGGCCTAGCCTTGTTCGACGGTAGCCCCTTATATGAATATGCCGATCCACGTCGTGGCTGGCATCCTGACTGGAACTCGTGTATTTATGACTATGGCAAAGATTATGTCAGACAATTTTTAGTCGCCAGCGCCTTGTATTGGCTGGAACATTTTCATATTGACGGCATTCGGGTTGATGCGGTGGCCTCGATGCTGTATTGGGATTATTCTCGTGATGAAGGCGATTGGGTACCGAATATTGATGGCGGTAACCACAACTATGAAGCCATTAGCCTGTTTAAGTGGCTAAACAGCGAGGTGTACAATAAATTTCCGCAGGCGATGACTATTGCCGAAGAATCTACCTCTTTTCCACAGGTATCGCGGCCGGTAGACAACGGCGGTCTAGGGTTTGGCTTTAAATGGAATATGGGCTGGATGAACGATAGCCTGCGCTATATCAGTAAAGATCCTTCTTATCGCAAATACCATCACAGCGATTTAACTTTTTCGATGGTATACGCTTATAACGAAAACTTTATTTTGCCACTTTCGCATGATGAAGTGGTTCACGGCAAAGGCAGTTTAATTAATAAAATGCCGGGTGATGAATGGCAACAGGCCGCTAACTTACGTACTTATATTGCTTTTATGTTTGCCCATCCGGGCAAAAAGCTGAACTTTATGGGTAATGAACTGGGCCAGAGCCGCGAGTGGAGCCATACCCGAAGCCTTGACTGGCATTTGTTGGCGTATCCGAAACATCAGGGTATTCAACAGCTATATCGTGATTTAAATCATATTTATCAGGGCATTGCAGCGTTGCATCAGTTGGACTATCAACAGCAGGGTTTTAGCTGGCTGGATCATAACGATTCTGAACACAGTACCCTGAGTTTTATTCGTCGTGATAGTAATGGTGATGCCATTTATATACTGGCAAACTTTACGCCGGTACCACGCGATAACTTTAGATTAGGGGTTGAACACCCCGGTGACTATGAGGTTATTGTTAATACCGACAGTGAATATTATTGGGGCGGTAACTATACGGTAGGCAGCTATTTACCAGCAGCAGCACCAGGCTGTCATGGTAAAGCTCAGGCTATTTGTTTAAATGTGCCACCACTAGCCTGTTTATATTTACGAAAAAAGGACAATAAGGCATGAGTAATGGTATCGCGAATACCGCGCCTTTGTTAAAAACGGTTGCCGGACACAGCAGCCCGCTGGGGCCGACTAACGTAGCAAAAAGCTGCTGGAATTTCGCAGTATTTGCCCCTGACGCTTCTGGCCTGACACTGTGTTTGTATCAGCCTGATACTGAAGAAATACTGGCAGAACTGCCTTTTAGTGCACGCACGGGCAGCATTTGGCACATGCAGGTAAGCGATATTAGCGAGGGTACGCTTTATGCCCTAAAAGCGGATGGTGTCAATAATAGTAGCGCTGGCCTTCGCTTTGACAATGCGCGGGTATTAATTGATCCGTATGCCCGAAAGTTAAACCGGGCCCAGGTATGGCAACGTGAGCAATACCAGCAAAAAAGCCATTTAGCCCTGGCGAAGGGTGTGCTGGATAATAATAATTTTGATTGGCAAAAGAGTGTAAAACCTAACATATCCCGCGAGAAAACGGTAATTTACGAAGCGCATGTTAAGGGGCTGACCATGCTGCACCCTGAGGTGCCTGAAGCACTGCGGGGCACCTATTTAGGTGTATGCCATGCCAGTGTTATTCATCATTTAAAGCAGCTCGGTATTACCACGTTACAGTTATTGCCAGTGGCAGCATTTATGGCAGAGCCACGATTAACCGGGCTGGGACTGACCAATTACTGGGGCTACAACCCGGTGAATTTTTTTGCTCCCGATCCACGTTATCAACTGGAAGATGCGGTTGCTGAATTTAAGCAAATGGTCCGAACTCTGCATCAGCATGGTATAGAAGTGATCCTGGATGTGGTGTTTAACCACAGTGCGGAAGCGGGCGACGATGGCCCGGTTCTGAGTTTTCGCGGCCTGGCAGATCGCCACTATTACTTGTTTCACAGTCATGCTGATATGGTCGATTATCAGAATTATTGTAATTTTACCGGCTGTGGCAATACCCTGAATATTGCTAACCCGGCAACTCAGCAATTAGTAATGGATGCGTTGCGTTACTGGTTAACCGAGATGCAAGTGGACGGCTTTCGCTTTGATTTAGCCGTAACGCTTGGTCGTGAAAACAAGCGTTTTAATCCTTTTGCCAGTTTTTTTCAGATTATTGCCCAAGATCCGGTGTTATCAAAGGCCAAACTGATTGCCGAACCTTGGGATGTCGGGCCTTTTGGTTATCATTTGGGGCAATTCCCAGCTAACTGGTCGGAACTTAATGATAAATGTCGTGATACCTTTCGCGCCTTCTGGCGGGGTGATAAGGGCGTGCTGGCCGAGTTTGCCACTCGCTTACTGGGGTCACGGGATATTTTTCAGAAACACCATAAGCCAGCCAGTTGTAGCGTAAATTATCTGACTTATCATGATGGTTTTACCTTAGAAGATGTCGTTAGTTATAGCGATAAACATAACGAGCAAAATGCTGAGCAAAACCGCGATGGTCACAGCCATAATTTAAGTTGTAACCATGGGGTGGAAGGTGCCAGCAACGACCCGCTTATTCTGGCTCGCCGTTATCAGCATAAACGTAATCTGGCCGCCACCTTGTTACTAAGCCAGGGCATAGTGCACTGGCTGGGTGGTGATGAGCTAAGCCATACTCAGGGTGGCAATAATAATGCGTACTGCCAGGATAATCCAATAAGCTGGTTAAATTGGCAACTTGACGGCCAGCAGCAGAAATTTTTGCAATTTGTCAGACAATTACTGCAACTGCGTAAAAAATACAGCTGTTTACAGCAAATTTCATTGCAGGATGATCACTATCAGCTGCATGGTGACAAACATCAGGTATGTTGGTTTTTAGCTGATGGTACAGAAAAACAACAACATGACTGGCATGATCCTGAGCGGGCAATTTGTATTTTCCGCATCACGCACCGGCAAAGTGGCAAGGCCTTATTATTTGTGTTTAATGGCGCCGAGCAATCGGTGGCGTTAACCCTGCCAGCCAGGGGCTGGTTTCGGTTGTTTGATACCGCGCACAATGATGGTTTGGCGACTAAAAACAGCGATGCCGAAAGCGACTATTTACAAGCCGCTCATAGCATTTCGGTTTGGCAATAATGGTGACAGTGACTATGGCAATAGGTTTACAGTTGGTTTTCCCTTATAATATGCGCCACTTTGTGAGCCTGTTATTGGCTTAGCAACCCTCAGTAAAGGATCGTTAAATGACAGATACAGCGCCACTTTGTGACATCGGTTTTGTTGGAGCCGGCGTGATGGGGAAAAACCTGATATTAAACCTTGCCGACAATGGCTACCGGGTAGCGGCCTTCGATTTAGACCATCATAAACTGGAAGCCGTAATGGCACAGGATAAAGCCGAGCGCGGCAACAAGCCCGCTAGAGTTATTGGTTGCAGCTCGTACACCGAGTTATTGTCGCGATTATCTGCACCGCATTTAATTGTGTTGTCGGTGCCGGCTGGCAAGCCGGTAGACGACATTTGCCACAAGCTTATCGATGCTGGCATTCAGGCAGACGATATTATTGTTGATACCGGCAACAGCTTATGGACCGACACCGTTGCGCGCGAAAAACAGTACGAAGGAAAGTTTATTTTCTTCTCTACCGCGGTATCGGGTGGCGAAGTAGGCGCCCGGTTTGGCCCTTCATTAATGCCCAGTGGCGACCCTTATGCCTGGACGCGCATTAAACCGTTATGGCAAGCTATTGCGGCCAAAGTAGACCCCGCTACGGGTAAACCGATTGAACGTTTTGAACCTGGCAATCCGGTAACCGAAGGCGAGCCGTGTGCCACCTATATTGGCCCAAGCGGCTCAGGCCATTACGTAAAAATGGTACACAATGGTATTGAATATGCCGATATGCAGCTTATTTGTGAAGCCTATCAGGTTATGCGTGACGTTTTAGGCATGACTGCCGCTGACATTGCCGGGGTATTTAAACAATGGAACGACGGTAAACTACACAGCTATTTAATTGGCATTAGTGCTGAAGTACTGGCGACCAAAGACTCAGAAACTGGATTGCCATTGGTCGACGTGATAATGGATAAAGCCGGCCAGAAAGGCACTGGCTTGTGGACTGCAGTGAGCAGTTTACAGCTGGGTAGCCCGTCACCGACTATTGCTGAGGCGGTATATGCCCGCTCGATATCAGCACTGAAACACGAGCGGATAAAAGCGGCCACTGTATTGGCGGGGCCGGCGCAGAACTTGATTTCTGCCGAGCAAAAAGACGAAATTATTCAGGCGCTGCATGATGCCTTATACTGCGCAAAAATTTGTGTTTATGCGCAGGGTTTTCATTTAATGAAAACCGCTGCAGATGAACATGGCTGGCAGCTTAACTTTGCTGAAATTGCGAAAATCTGGCGGGCTGGTTGTATTATTCGGGCGGTATTTTTGCAATCGATAACGGAAGCTTATGAGCGCAACGATGAGCTGGAAAACCTGTTACTCGACCCCTTTTTTGCCAAGCAAATTTCGGTGTATCAGCATAATTGGCGTAAAGCGGTAGCCAACGCCACGTTAGCCGGTATTCCGGTAGCGGCGCTAAGTTCAGCACTGAGTTACTACGACTCGTATCGCACGGCAGTATTACCGGCGAATTTATTACAGGGCCAGCGTGATTATTTTGGCGCCCACACCTTTGAGCGCACCGACAAAGCCAAAGGCAAAATGTTCCATGTAGACTGGAGTAATCCGGCCAGACCAATGGTGAAAGTAAAATGACTATGCTGCACAGTTTTAATAAAAACAGTATCAATAAAATTGGTACACCTGGCACCGCCAGTAGCACCAAAGTACTACTATTAGGTGCCGGTGAGCTGGGCAAAGAGCTGTGTATTGAACTTAAGCGCTATGGCTGCGAAGTTATTGCGGTAGACCGTTACCCCAACGCTCCGGCTATGCAGGTGGCCGATAAAGCGGTGGTGATGTCGATGCTGGATAACGCTGCACTGCGCCAGCTGGTGATTAGCGAAAAGCCGGCTTTAATAGTGCCCGAGTTGGAAGCCATTGCTACCTCAGTGCTGATTGAGCTGGAAGACTGCGGTTTTAATGTGGTGCCAAGCGCCAAAGCAGTAAACCTAACCATGAACCGCGAGGGTATTCGCCGCCTGGCAGCAGATGAGCTAAAACTTGACACCTCACCCTTTCAGTTTGCCAGTGATAAAGCCAGCTTTATTGCGGCGGTTAATGCCATTGGCTACCCTTGTGTGGTTAAACCGATTATGTCGTCTTCCGGTAAAGGCCAAAGCATACTGCGTGACGCGGCAGAGGTTGACGCGGCCTGGTTGCATGCACAAGAAGGTGGCCGTGCCGGCAAGGGCAGGGTTATCGTAGAAGGCTTTATCGACTTTGACTACGAAATTACCTTATTAACCATTAATTCGCTCAGCGGCATTCAATATTGTGCGCCTATTGGCCATCGCCAGGAAAAGGGCGATTACCGAGAAAGCTGGCAGCCGCAACCCATGAGCGACAACGCCTTGGCCAGTGCTAAACACTACGCCAAAACTGTGGTAGAGGCCTTAGGTGGCCGTGGCTTATTTGGCGTTGAATTGTTTATTAAAGGCGATAAGGTGTATTTCTCGGAAGTATCGCCGCGGCCACACGATACCGGCATGGTCACCCTTATTTCACAGCAGTTAAGCGAATTTGCACTGCATGCCCGGGCAATTTTAGGCTTGCCAATACCCCACATTAAGCAATACGGCCCGGCCGCTTCAGCGGTGTTACTGGTTCCCGGTAACAGCGCCGATATTCAATATCAGGGCCTGGCAGCAGCATTAAGCGAACCCGATACCGAACTGCGTATTTTTGGTAAGCCAGAAGTACAGGGCGAGCGTCGCATGGGCGTGGCTTTAGCGCTAAGCGATACGGTAGCAGATGCCACCGAGAAAGCCTTAAAGGTAATCAGCCAGTTAAAAGTGACGCTAAAATAAGGCTTAACACTAAAATATCGAATATGAACATTAAACAACAACGTCTTAACGCCACTGAAAAAGAAATAGTAATAGCCGGTATCGTTGCTGTTCCCGGCACCTTGCTGTTTGCTGTGGGGTAGCTATAAATTGTTAACATTACTGCGCAAAAAAGCGCAATTGCTTAAATTGCCGGGCTGAAAAAGTAGAAAATATAAGGTAGTGAAACAGCGGTTAGCACAACTTTTGGTCAGTTAGCTGATGAGCCTACGTTCTGTATAGAGAGACGACATGAGACAATTTTTAATTGCTTTGATATTCCAATCGCGCAAGGGTTATCTGGTTCTCGTTTTGTCTGAGTTTCACTCTGTTTAGGAAGCCACTAACGTGCTAATTTCTCCGCTAACTTTGCTACCGGTTAATGTACTGCAAATCAGTGTTATTTGCTGCAGTGTGATTATGGCGGCAATGATCTGGCCACAACCGCGGTTACGCGGTTTGGTGTTACTGCTTGGTATGAATGGCATGCTGATGCTCTTCAACCTGCTGGAAGAAACCGGTGTTAGCCGCCATATCCTTATGGTGACGCCGGTTTTTAGCTTGTTACTTGGGCCGGTTTTCTATTTATTGGTTCGTCAGTTGGTTTTTGCTAAAGCGCAGCTGTATTGGCGGGATTGCAGCCATGCTGCTTTTGCTCTGCTGTTGCTGCCGCTGGCTGGACAAGTACAACTGGTATTAGCATTGGGTACTGTTAGTCAACTAGGGTATTTAGCAGTTGCCGCGCGCCTATTGTGGTGCTACCAGCAAACGCTGCGCGCTGAGCGCTCCGACGCAGACCGATTGGGGCTGCAGTGGCTAATTTGGCTGCTATTGGCGTTGGGTAGTTTGGCGCTACTGGATTTAATTCGCTTGAACCTGCAACCTTACCTGCCTTATATATTTAGAAATCAATGGTATTTTGGGCATCAGCTGTTAAGTTTTGCGTTGATTTTCCTGCTGGTAATGCGCGCCAGCAGGCAGCAGGATTTTTTTGATGGGCTTGATACGACAACGGTGGCAACTGAACACAGCGCAGCTGGAACAGATCCTCAAGCTCAGGCTGTTTTTCTACAACTGGCTGACTTGATTGCCCAGCGGCAATTGTATTTACAGCCGCGGCTGGCGGTGGCCGATCTGGCTAAGCTTACCGGCTTAGGCAGTAAAGATGTGTCCTGGGCTATTAATCAGGGTGCAGGCATTAGTTTTTGTGATTACATTAATCAGCTAAGATTAGCAGAGGTGCAGCGACAACTGCAGCTACCTGGTGGCAAAACTATTTTAGAAATTGCATTTGCCTCTGGTTTTAATGCCAAATCTACTTTCAATGCGCTGTTTAAAGCCAGTACCGGGCTAACCCCCAGCCAATATCAGCATCAGCAGGTACAAAATCCGGATCCCGGACGAATACAAACAGCAACCCCGCCAAAGTGATCGCAGTTTTCTAACAGGCTGAGGTTATTATGTGGTGGTTCGGTAAGAAGTGGCATGTTTCGGTTTTGCTAAACAACGGGTGGCATTTGTAATGCGCCCCTTTAGATTTAGTTTTTTTAAGCCAATGAGTATTGGCGTTGCCTTGCTGTTTAGCTTAGCGCTTGTTTGGGTATGGTATAGCATTTATGACCTTCCGAAAGACCTTAAAACAGATACTGTTAAACTCGCCGCTATCCTGATTAACAATGTCCAGCTTATCTCGATGCGACCTGGTGCACCGGCTATTGAAAAGGGGCGTGCCATATTGGTGGTAGGTGATCGCATTGCCGCAATAGGCGCTGCTAACGAACTGACAGCACCGGCAGGCGTTACCGTTATTGATGGCCTCGGTTACACCATAATACCGGGTTTAATTGATGCACATATACATCTGAGCGATGAGGCTGAGCTTGCGGCGTATCTGGCACATGGCGTTACGGGGCTGCGCAATATGTCAGGCTACCCATTTCACTTGCCGCTGGCTAAGCGCATCGCTAAAGGTGAGCTGCTTGCGCCTGATTTTATTACGACCGGGCCAATGCTGAACAGCAGAGGCCCCAACCAAACCCTTATTCAACAGACCGTTACAACAGACGCAGAAGCTCGCGCAGCAGTACAGGCGCAATATCGCGCTGGCTATCGCATACTTAAAGTGTATTCAAATCTTAGCCGGGAAGCATTTAAAGCCATTACCGATGAAGCAAACTTGCTTGGGATGAGCCTGACAGGTCATTCACCTGAAGGCGAAAGACTGAAAGGAATACCGCACCAGCGACCTTTTGACATAGCCTGGCAAGAAACGCTTGGCCGTGGATTCAGTTCACTTGAGCATATTGAAACGATAGTCTGGCATGGCTTGCGTGATAACCCAACTGAGAGTGGCATGCGTGAACTTGCTGCTAAACTGGCAGCCTCTGGAGAAGCCGTTACACCGACACTGCTGGCCCACAAACGTTTAGTACTAATAGCGCAAAGCCGAGGCGCTTATTTGCAGCAGCCTGGCACGAATACTATTAACCCGCTGGTACGATTAATGGGAAACGACGCCGTAAAGTACTGGAGTAAGGTTGACCCTGCCGTTTACGAGGGGCCGCGAGCTGAGTTTTATAAAACGGCAACACGGCTGTTGTATGAAGCCGGCGTGCCGCTTATTGTCGGAACTGATTCGGGGGGCTTTGCTATTGTTCCGGGGGCATCACTTACCAGAGAATTAGAATTGCTGGTTGAGGCAGGGTTGTCTCCCTATGACGCTCTTGCTGCCGCCACAAGGGTAAGTGCCCAAGTTTTAGGTTTTGAGCAAACGGGCGTAATTGCTACAGGCTATCGCGCTAATCTAGTATTACTAGCTGATAACCCGTTAGATGGGATTGGTGCGGTAGAACGTCCGGTAGCCGTTATTATAAGAGGACACTTAATTCAACAAGCGGATCTGGAGGTCTTGCGAGCTGCTGCAACAGATACGTCGTTAACGCGCTCTGCCTGGCGGGCGCTGCAAATCAAGTTTGGAGACAACTAAGGCCTGTTTACTAGTAAACGGTTTTAGAATACTTAGTCGTGCTTTTTAAAATAGTGGCGTTATTACGGGGAAAAGCGTATCTGCTGAACTTAGCCGGGTTAAGTTTACCTGTCAGTGAACTAAGGTTTTGCTTTTACGCCTTGCAGGCGTAGTGGCTGATCGGTAAATAACCAGTCAATGCCACGGGCGGCTTCGCGGTTCATTATGGCGGGGTGGTTAATTTGGCCGGTACCGATCTGTTTACCTGCTTGCTGCAGCTGCTGAATAAGTGAGCTACCAAACAGTGCAAAAGAACCGGCAACGGCGCCGTGGCCAAGCGCATGGTTTTGGCGCATAGTGTCTTTGACATTGGTTAAGGCCACGTCCACTAAGGCGGCTGGTGGCAACTGCCGAAATCCTTCCAGATGATCAGGTTTAAGGCTAAGCAAATGGTAATCTTCGCCAGGCTCAAGCCCCGCTAATAATGTGGTTAGCTGTGGCTGCAGCGGCTGGCGTTCCCGCCAGGATTCTTTTAGTTCAATCATTAAATGTAATTGCTTGCCGTAACGCGCTATAACTTCCTGCAAATGAGGTATTTGCGGTAACTCACGGCGCAGTTTAGCAAACGGGGTAGTGGCAATAGTTAAGTCTGGCCGCTGAAATAAGCGGCCACAAGCAGGGTCGTGATGCGCCACCGGCTCACCATCTTGGGTAAGCCGAATATCCAGCTCAATACCCCAGATGTTATGCTTAAGGCAGCGGTCAAAAGCTGCCAGGGTATTTTCCGGTGCGGGGCTGTTGCTACCCGCGATATAAGCACCGCGATGCGCCACCAGCTTTAAGCGAGCCAGGTTGGCCGGTATACGGCAAGCAGGGCTGAGCCGCCACAACTGGTTGGCCAGGTTATTTAGATGATCAGTAAAGTCGGTCACATGGTGTATCCAGTTGCCTTTAAAACAAACTATAACATTTTCAGCTTTCAGTCGGAAAACGTTAATCTTAGTGAGTAATACCCCATTAGTAAAAAGTGGTGTTGTATGGTTTTTTGCTAATGGGCGTGCTGTAACTAGCTGCTATCGAAAAAGCCTGGTTAAAACGCTAAACAATAATAAGAATAGCCTTAAGCAAGTAAAGCTATCGGAGTATTTTATGAAATATTTAATATGGGTAACATGGTTGGTGAGCGTCAACAGTATAGCAGCAGAGCAATACTTTCCGCCGGCAGGGCAGTGGCAGCAGGCAACACCGCAAAGTTTGGGTGTAAATGCCGCTAAACTGCAGCAGGCAGTCGATTTTGCTATCGCCAGCGACAACCCCGCAGCAAAAGATCAGGCGATAGTGCAAGCCACTACTTTTGGTGCGCGTGAACCATTTGATCAAATTATTGGTCCTATGTCGGTTCGGGCGCCAGCCAATGGGCTGATTGTGTATCGCGGTAACGTTATTGCAAAGTGGGGCGATACCACGCGTGTTGATATGACTCACAGTATTAGTAAAACATTTTTGACCACTGTTACCGGCCTGGCACTGGATACAGGATTAATTTCTGATGCAGAGGATTTAGTAGGCCCTTACTTACCCAGCGATAACACACTATTTAGTAGTGAACATAACCAACAGATCCGCTGGGATCATCTGCTGCGTCAAACCAGTGACTGGCAGGGTAGCCTATGGGGTAAACCAGATTGGGCCGACCGGCCACAAGGCGAGCCAAAAGACTGGCCTAACCGGCCTTTACATACTCCAGGCAGTCATTATAAATATAACGACGTACGGATTAATTTGCTGGCATTAGCAACAACCTATGTTTGGCGCAAACCGTTACCTGCGGTGTTGCATGAGCGCATTATGCAACCGATTGGAGCCAGTTCAACCTGGCGTTGGTATGGTTATGACAACAGCTGGATTGAGCTGGATGGCCAGAAAATGCAAAGCGTATCTGGCGGGGGGCATTGGGGCGGCGGTATGTTTATTAACGCCTGGGATTTAGCCCGTTTTGGCTATTTGTTCTTGCGTGACGGCAACTGGCAGGGAAAACAGCTGATTAGCCGCGACTTTATTACCAAAGCCCGCACTGGTGGCGCGGCAAAAACAGATTACGGTTATGCCAACTGGTTTTTAAACCCAGAGCGTCAGGCACTGCCTGCTGCACCTGCAAGCGCGATTACCTTTCAGGGCGCCGGACGCAATATTATCTATATCGACCAGCAGAACGACCTGTTACTTGTGGCTCGCTGGATTGGCAATGGTGATGAATTAAACCAACTGGTAGCAAAAATATTGGCTGCGTTGCCAACAGAATAACTTTAGGCTTGCAAGGTTTAAAAATGTGGGTAATTAAATGATAGAACAGACTGTTATATCCAGAACGTTGGTTCAGCGGGTTTTGGGGGTATTGTTGCTGTTCAGCGCACTGTTGTATTTGCTGATGTTGATTATTCAGATGCCTGAGCTGCAGCAGACGAGTGCCGG
This sequence comes from Arsukibacterium sp. MJ3, assembly GCF_000987765.1. Lineage (GTDB taxonomy): Bacteria > Pseudomonadota > Gammaproteobacteria > Enterobacterales > Alteromonadaceae > Alishewanella. Next base: position 242,968 of record NZ_LAHP01000001.1, on the reverse strand, counting down.
ATTAATCAATGAGGATAATGCCGGTTGGTCGTTTACTATCAGTATTGCCACTACTATCGTGTTTGTATTTAGCCGCCTGGTGTTAGGTTATATTGTTTATTTAAATAAACCGCTGGCCCATTGGCTGTTTTTTAGTTTATGCCTGTTAACGCTGATTAGTGGTGGAATGGGTTTTGTGCTGGCGATTGCTGCGTTAATGGTGCGTTTTTGGCCTGATAATGATATTAAAAATAGTAATGCGGATTAAATTAGCACAGATAAATAATATATTTAATTGCATGCCAATAGTAATGCTACTATAGCTTATTAAACGTATATGCTTTATTAGCTAAATGTGTTGCAAACTGTAGTTATTAAGGGGCAGTATGAACTTAATTAGAGCACCATTTTTGTTGGTGGTAATGGGCTTACTACTATTATCATGTAATCTTAGCGCTGCCACAGTCGTGCAGTTTAATACTGAACGCAATGCTAGTTGCTGGCAGCTTATAGAGCAAAAGAAGCCAGGGTTTTGCCGGTTATATTTTCAAATGTCGGGCATAAAAGCCGACACGATTTATGCAAAGCAAGAGCAACTAGTTCGCTCTGTTAGCGAGTATCCTGCTAAGCGTTCTGCTTATCCAACTTCATTTCAGCAGCTAGAATATGCTTTGCAATTTTTCCACTATAGCTCTGAGTATTTTAAAATACGCAATAATCTGGTATTTATCCGCTCTGACGATGGTGCCATGCAACTTAATATGGGTATATTAACGTCAGCCAGTAGTGGTTATAGTTTTTTATTGGCCGACAGCGACAATCAGCTTAAACAATTGGTTAATGGTATGAAAGACTTAGATAATATATCGTCTCGTTATCGCCGGGGTATAGAGCAACTTTTTCAAAATTAACTCAGTGACGGTTTTGCTTATTATCGCAATGTACATGTAGCAACTTATTGATGTTTACCCACGCCTAATACAGTAACAAGTGTCAGTTTGAGTTATTGGGTTATGCAATAAATGCATTGACCAAATAATAAAGCTCATCAGCCGTATGCTGGCCTAGTTTGCGGTAACTTTCCCACTGCGCTTCATCATAAAACTGATCGCCAGTTGACTGATGTGGAAATTCAGAAAACTGCTGTTGATAGTTAGTGATATCAATAGGTTCGTTACCCGTTAGGTTTGGCTTAATATACAACACATAAATAGGTGCTGCTGGGGGGTCGTTTTGTGTAAATTTGGCACTATAGTGGCCAACTAACAGACAGGCCCGTTTAGGCTGAGGATCTCCTGCTATTGTGTTTTTTAAATCGGCCGGACAGCCAGCCAGATTTTGCAACTGGCTGATATCAGCCTTATCACCAAACAATGCCTGAGTTTGTTGTTCACTGGCGCATTTAAAATCGTAGCCGAAATCAATACGGGCATGCCGCACTAAGTTGGCTAAGTCAGCGTAAGCAAACGTACTGTCTTGACCGGCATCAATAATGACTATTCTTGGTACACGACGTCGGATCATTTCATATGCTGCCAGGTTTTCAAAATGGCCGCCATCAGACAAGTACCAGCTACAGCCTGGTTTATTATCATAACGACTGGTCAGCTCTTTAGCCAGGCAACTGTAAAAGTGATTACCGTTACCCCTGCGCTCTGCGCCCCACCAATAGCCTAAACGAAGGTTAAACAGCGCTAAAATTAAGCTGGTATACCATTTGGTGTGTGCGCCCATGCCGGTAGAGACGGCGGCACCTGATATAGCCAGCCATTTTGCCAGTGCCAGTTGCTCTCGCTGAGCCAACCATTGTTGTTCAGGATTAGCTGCATAGATGGCCGCCGGGTTGTCTGCAATAACTGAGCTAACTGCCAAATTAAGACCTTGCCGATCAGGCTGCCACAATTTGCTGTGCGGCGATAATGTACGATTAATCGTCACATTAATAATATGTACCGGGCCGCCGAATTGCTGGGGCTGGTAAGTCGTCAGCGGCATGTCGTCTTGCGCGTGGTAGCTACTAACGGCTTCTTTTTGTTCGTCAGTTTCATTAAAACGATACTGATTGGCTGCCCCTAAATAAGCCCGTCTTAAGCGAGCAGAGTAAAGCGTATTGAGACTGCTGCGGTTAATTAAGTCACGCTGGTAGCTAAAAACCCAACACAGTAAAAACCATAATAAGTAGTATTGGCCATACCAACCATAATTGTCCTGGGGTAGAGCATAACTAATAAGCGCCAGCTGAAAGCCTATTAAACTGAATAGCAGACTGTAACTGGCTACCATCAGCAGCGCCAGTACGGCAGCAACATAATGTAACTGGTGAAAACGTGGGCTTAACTCGCTAAGGAGTGGGTAGAATCGATAAAGCACCCCAGCTACCAGCAGCATAGCCGCACCAATACTGCCGCTGTATTGATGTAGCGCTGGTGCCAAGGTATTAACGATTGCAAGGGCAATACTGGCACAACCGAATAGCACCAACTGACCCTGCAGCCTGGCAATTTTCCGAAGTCTATTAATTGCACTTGCCGGATAACAATAATAAACAATAGTACTAAGTAAAAACACTAGTACACTTATTAGTACTAAGGCCCACTCTAAGCGAATAAATCCTGACACCCATTGGCTTTGCTCATTATTAAACAGGCTGTGCAGCGGCTTAAAAGCCAAGATATTAAGCAGATGTAATAAGGTGAATATGGGAAGTAACGCGCTACACAATAACAGATGTAACCAGAGAAAATTTCGCAGTAAAAAACCTGCTGCAATAAAGGCTTCATCACCACTTTTCGCTAAATAGCGGCCATTTCGCCTTAAGTATTGCATATTTTCTGATTTTACATCGGCCAAACGCTGATATACCCTTCTGACATCAGGTTTCGCTGTTAATTGTTGCTCAGTAGAAGAATGGTTTGCGTAAGCCATAAACATTCGGCCAAAAAAACCACCAAAATAACCGCCACCAGAAACCGTAGATAAATAATCAAACTGGCGTAATAAATGCCCCTCTTTTTGCGCCCAGCTATTACAGATACCGGCAGCGAAGGTTGCGCTGCGTATACCGCCGCCTGATAAACACAGTGCTCGTAAGCTTTGTGAGGTAACAACCGGCGGCACAGTTTGATTTTCTAAGCGAATTGAACGTGAATGAGCAATAGCCGCCAGCTCTGCGGCAGATTGCAAATGCGCTGATTGCGGTAGGGGAGTATTCATGCAAGGTCCTTAGGTTACCTGAACATGTGGACCACATTGCCGTGAAAGGCTACCACCCAATAACAGTAGCTGCTGGTTGCGCCATTCTCAAGTGGCGACATAATAAAAAGTGGCAGCTTAGGAGTGAACCAAATGAGTGGCTTTCGCATAATTATCCCTTGGTAAAGTAAGTAATCATTCCATTACTGTCCCAACCCGGAAGTTATTATGAAGTTATCAGAGCAACAATGGCAAAAACGCTTAACCGATGAGCAGTATCAAATTACCCGATTAAAAGGCACTGAGTACCCTTTTACTGGTAAATTATTGCATCATACTGCTGATGGCACATACCACTGCGTGTGTTGTACTGCCGTATTATTTTCCTCAGCCGCAAAGTTTGATGCCGGTTGCGGCTGGCCCAGTTTCTTTCAGTCTTTAAAGGGTAGGGTTAAGTACCACAGCGACACCACGCACGGTATGCAGCGGACTGAAATACTTTGCAGTAACTGTGATGCGCATTTGGGCCATGTGTTTGATGACGGGCCAGAGGTCGGTGGCCAACGCTATTGCGTAAACTCGGTTAGTTTAACGTTCCAACATGAAGCAAAAGTCTGAAATTGCCCTGTAATGGTTGTGGTAAGGTTTCAATATCTATTACAATGTGCCGCCTTTCGTAAACAAGCTGTACCCTACAAAACAGCACGAGGCTCCGATTAATTCATCTTTTTGAAGTAAAAGGCCGACACATGACCCTATCACACGCAGAGCAGTACCAAAAAAGCTGGCAGGAACGCCAGGAATACGCCGAGAATATGCAGCCTATTATTGGTCGCCTTTATCGCAATAAAGGCATTGAAGTAGTGGTATATGGCCGCCCTCTGGTTAACGCCACTACTATTGATATTATTAAAGCGCATAAATCAGTAGAACGTTTTGAAGGCCAGAAGCTGCGCTTGCGGGAATGTTTTCCGGTGCTGGAAGCGATTAGCAAAATGAATTTGGCGCCAGGCCGGGTTGATATCGGTAAATTAGCTTATAGTTTTATCTTTAAAAACTCCGGTGCGGGTTTAACCCTTGAGCAGTATTTAGCGCGTGCACTGGTCGATATTTTGGATCACGAAGATCAAGTTAAGCCAGTTGATGTGGTGTTATATGGGTTTGGCCGTATTGGTCGTTTATTGGCGCGTTTAATGCTGGAACGTTCTGGGCCCAGTAGCAAATTACGCTTAAAAGCTATTGTGGTGCGTGGTGGTAAAAAAGGTGATTTAGAAAAGCGGGCCAGCCTGTTACGCCGTGATTCTATTCATGGCCCATTTAACGGTAGCATTACTGTTGATGAAGAAAATCAGGGTATTAAAGCCAATGGTACCTTTATTAAAGTTATCTATGCCAGCTCGCCTGAGCAGGTAGACTACACTGCATATGGCATCGATAACGCCCTTGTCGTGGATAATACCGGTATTTGGAAAGATGATAATGAACTGGCTATTCACTTTAAGAGTAAAGGTACGGCGAAGGTATTATTAACTGCACCGGCTAAAGGTGACGTTCCAAATATCGTTTATGGGGTTAATCAGCATATGATTTTACCCGAGCACAAGTTTGTATCAGCAGCCAGTTGTACCACCAATGCGATTACCCCGGTTTTAAAGGCATTGAATGATGAATTTGGTATTCGTAATGGCCACGTGGAAACCGTGCACTCGTATACTAACGATCAAAACCTGATTGATAACTTTCACAATGCCGAGCGGCGTGGCCGCGCTGCCCCCCTGAATATGGTTATCACGTCAACGGGTGCTGCCAGTGCTGTTGCTAAGGCTCTGCCAGAGTTAAAAGGTAAACTGACCGGTAATGCTATTAGGGTTCCAACGCCTAATGTTTCGATGGCGATACTGTCGTTAAACTTGAACAAAGAAACCAATCGCGAAGAAATGAATGCCTATTTACAGCGTATTTCGTTATTTTCAGAACTGCAGGATCAGATTGACTTCACCAGCTCTACTGAAATCGTCTCCTCAGATTTAGTGGGTTCGCGTTATGCCGGTGTGGTCGACTCGCAAGCCACCATTGTTGACGGTGACCGCTGTGTGTTGTACGTATGGTATGACAACGAGTTTGGTTACAGCACCCAAGTCATTCGGGTAATGAACGATATGGCAGGTATTAAATACCCAACATTACCAGTAGCTAAATACTAGAATTTAGGACGGATCATCCTTAATTTTAAAAGCCGCAATTTGCGGCTTTTTTATTTCATGTTAGCAAACAAATCTGAATTTCAGGCAATAAAAAACGGCCAGTAAACTGGCCGCTTTTTTAAACTGAACGCGCTTTGCTATTACAGCAGAGTTACGTTAGCAGCTTGTGGGCCTTTTTGGCCTTGTTCGATTTCGAAAGCAACACGTTGGCCTTCGTTTAAGGTTTTGTAACCTTCAGTCATGATTGCACGGAAATGAACGAACGCATCAGCGCCGCCGTTATCCTGAGTGATGAAACCGAAACCTTTATCTGCGTTGAACCACTTTACTACACCAGTTACTTTAGCCATGAATGACTCCTAAAAATTTTAATAAAACTAATTTACGCATAATGCGCTGTTAGCCTGACTGTTACTTTACTTATGCGGGCAAACGTGCGTGAATCTTCAGGGACATGACTTACTATGAAGCTGTGTAGCGAAGTGTTCAAAAACATGTTGTTACATAGGTCTGCATTACAGGCCGGAGTGCACTATAACAGTTTTTTCCTAAATGTATAGCGTTTTTAATAAATTAAGTAAGTTAACACAGCGAAAACAAAAAACCGGCTTAAAGCCGGTTTTTACTAAAAGTTAATTTAAGTTTATTTATTACTGATGGCCAGTGCTGGTGCAACATAAGTCAGGCCTAAAGCTTCAGCGACACCTTCGTTAGTCACTTTACCATGATAGACATTTAAACCTGCCATAAGATGCTTGTCGTCTAGCAAAGCTTGCTTATAACCTTTATTAGCTAACCGGATTATAAATGGCAAAGTAGCATTATTTAAGGCAAAAGTAGAGGTGCGTGGAACCGCGCCTGGCATGTTCGCCACACAGTAATGTACTACTTCATCAACAATATAAGTTGGATCGGCATGAGTGGTGGGTTTAGAGGTTTCGACACAGCCACCCTGATCGATAGCAACATCGACAATGGCTGAACCTGGCTTCATGCGTTTAATGTGATCCGCGGTAATCAGTTTAGGCGCAGCTGCACCCGGAACCAACACACCACCTATAACTAAATCAGCAGCCAGCACTTCTTGTTCCAGCGCCGCGGCAGTGGAGTAAATGGCTTTAACCGCACCATTAAACTGGGCATTTATGCGACGCAACACGTCTACACTGCGATCCAACACAGTAACATCAGCACCTAAACCAACCGCCATTTGTGCCGCGTTAGTGCCAACCATACCACCACCAATAATGACTACTTTAGCAGGTGCTACACCCGGTACGCCGCCTAATAACATGCCACGGCCACCACAAGATTTTTCTAAAGCCCGCGCTCCAGCCTGAATTGACATGCGCCCGGCTACCTCTGACATCGGTGCCAATAACGGTAAGCCGCCTTTATTATCAGTTACCGTTTCATAAGCAATACACACTGCTTTTGATTTTATTAAATCGGCTGTTTGTGGCATATCAGGGGCAAGGTGCAGATAGGTAAAGAGGATTTGACCTTCACGTAACATGGCACGTTCACCGGCTTGTGGCTCTTTTACTTTAACAATCATTTCAGATTTGGCAAACACGTCGCTAGCCGAAGTCAGCACCACTGCGCCAGTTTCGGTGTAGTCTTCATCGGTAAAACCAATACCAATACCGGCATTATGCTCGACATAAACACTGTGGCCATGGCCAATGAGTTCGCGCACACTGGCTGGCGTCATACCTACCCGGTATTCGTGGTTTTTTATTTCTTTTGGTACGCCGATAATCATAATATTCCGCCCTGATGGTTATAGGTAAAATTTATGCGCAGTATACAGCGTAAAATACAGAATTAATGCTTGTTTTAATGTGTTGATGTAGTGCAAAATTCTGTTTAATTTTTAAAATAGGTGGTTTTCACTGCTATGTACTCTTTAAGTAAGAGCATCAAGAAGTTAGACCGTATTGATCGTAAAATACTCACGGAATTGCAGCACGATGGCCGACTAGCGAATGTAGAATTAGCCAGGCGAGTTGGTTTAAGCCCTACGCCCTGCTTGGAGCGCGTGCGCAAACTCGAAGCTGAGGGATATATCTTAGGTTATACCGCCTTGGTAGACCCGCACAAGGTAGGCGCTGCGTTATTAGTATTTGTCGAAATAACCCTGAGTAAAACCTCACCGGAAGATTTTGATGAATTTAGTAAATCAGTACAGAAACTAACAGAGATTCAGGAATGCCATTTGGTGTCAGGCAGTTTTGATTTTTTGCTGAAAACCCGGGTAGCTAATATGGCAGCCTATCGTGAACTATTAGGTGAAACTTTGCTCAGATTGCCAAGTGTGCGCGAAAGTCGTACTTATGTGGTGATGGAAGAGGTGAAACAAAGTAGTTTTGTAGCGATGAGCTTATAAATAAAGCTACGGTTAATCTTCACTACGTTAACGTACCTTTTGCTGAGTACTTATGCTACTTACTTATGCTACCTATTTACACTAAGTACTTGTACTGTGTATTTACTATATTTTTACTGGATTATTGTGCCGTCTAATTCGCTATAAGCTATGGCACAGATGCACTTTTTTACTGGCTCTGGTATGGTAGTAAGGTCTGCCCAGACAGAATAAAAATAACGAGGCCCATCATTTGCAAAGCAAAATACTATTTCCTTTAAATGGCGTACAACGCTTGCTCGAAGTTGGATTAATCCTGTTTTGGGCGTTGGCGCTGTTTTTACTTTTAGCCTTATTTTCGTTTGATCCGGCCGATCCCAGTTGGTCGCAAACAGGCTATCAAACCAGTGTTAATAACTACGCCGGCTCAATTGGTGCCAGAGTCGCGGATATTCTGCTGTTTAGTTTGGGCTGGATCGCCTACCTTGTCCCTTTTTTGATTGCGGTTTTTGGTTATTTGTTATTTAAGCGACATCACGATGTATTGGCATTAGATTACCTGATCCTCGGCTTACGCTTAGTTGGGTTGGTGTTAACCTTAGTGTGTGCTACTGCAATCAGTAATATGAATTTTAACGATATTTATTATTTTTCATCTGGCGGTGCGGTAGGGGATATCACCACGACATTGTTGTTACCTTATTTCAATTTTATTGGGTCCAGTTTATTGCTACTGGCAGGGTTTGCGACGGGGCTCACTCTGATGACCGGCATTTCCTGGTTAACCGTAGCCGATTACCTTGGTGTGGCATGTTTTAAAGCGAGCCGGGCCCTGCTAGCGTTACCGGCTTGGTTGTCCGAACGATTTGGCAGTGCGCCGCCAACTGAGGATGATCAGGAAGACGACACCGTGCCATTGGCATTAAATAAGCCATTTAAACAACGTGCCGAGCCCGCTCTTTTTAGTAAATCGAAAGCAACCGCACCCTTACCGATTACACCGCTTAATCTGCAGACTGAGGCAAAAGCTTATTACAGCATGGATCAACTGGCCGATGAACAGCTGTCGTTTAGTGCGGTAGACGAGCCATTAAACCGCGAACATGTGTCAAAAACATTGGCCCAGCTTAAGCCGCAGGAACAACTCGATCCGTTAATGCAGTTTCCAGAAGAAGATGAAGATTCTGATTACAGCGAAGAAGTACAGCACACTCTGGAAGAGTTACCCTCATTAGCCTTATTAGACCGAGCTGATAAAGCACAAAACCCAATTGACCCGGCTGATTTAGAACGGGTATCGCGTTTGGTTGAAGCTAAACTACTGGATTTTAATGTTGAAGCCAGAGTAGTGGGCGTGCACCCTGGGCCGGTAGTTACGCGCTTTGAGCTGGATTTAGCGCCTGGGGTAAAAGTAAGCAAAATTACTGGCTTGGCGAAAGATTTAGCCCGTTCTCTGTCTGCTATTAGTGTGCGGGTAGTAGAAGTTATCCCTGGGAAATCCTTTATTGGTTTGGAGTTGCCCAATCAGCACCGTGAAATTGTACGCTTATCTGAAGTGATTGGTGACGACATTTTCACTGAATCTAAATCAGCGCTGACGATGGTGCTGGGCAAAGATATCGCTGGTAAATCTGTGGTAGCCGACTTAGCAAAAATGCCACATTTATTGGTTGCCGGTACTACCGGTTCCGGTAAGTCAGTTGGCGTTAATGTTATGATCTGTAGTCTGCTATATAAGTCGACACCAGATGATGTACGTTTTTTAATGATCGACCCGAAAATGCTGGAATTATCAATCTATGAAGGTATTCCACATTTGCTAACTGAAGTGGTTACTGACATGAAAGACGCCGCCAATGGCCTACGTTGGTGTGTGGGTGAAATGGAGCGTCGTTATAAGCTGATGTCTGCTTTAGGGGTTCGCAACCTGAAAGGTTACAACCTTAAAGTGAAAGAGGCTAGTGCAGCCGGTGAGCCATTAAAAGATCCACTATGGAAACCGTCAGATGATATGCGAACGTCCGCGCCATTACTGGAAAAGCTGCCAGCAATAGTGGTGGTTATAGATGAATTTGCTGACATGATGATGATTGTTGGTAAAAAGGTTGAAGAGTTAATTGCTCGTATTGCCCAAAAAGCGCGCGCTGCCGGTATACACCTTATTTTAGCCACGCAGCGGCCATCGGTAGATGTCATCACGGGTTTAATTAAAGCCAATATTCCAACCCGGATCGCCTTTCAGGTGTCATCGAAAATTGACTCCAGAACGATTTTAGATCAACAGGGTGCTGAAAGCTTACTGGGTATGGGTGACATGTTGTATTTGCCGCCAGGTTCTGGCGTGCCTAACCGGGTACATGGTGCTTTTGTTGATGATCATGAAGTGCATGCTGTAGTGGCTGACTGGAAAAAGCGTGGCAAACCGAACTATATATCTGAAATACTTAACGGTGAAACCAGCGAAGAGAGTTTACTGCCAGGCGAGACGATGGAAGGTGATGAAGGCGAAGCTGATCCGCTATATGATCAAGCGGTTGCCCATGTCATTGAAAGCCGCCGCGCCTCTGTGTCAGGGGTGCAACGTAAATTTCGGATTGGTTATAATCGGGCTGCACGGCTGGTAGAACAAATGGAAATGAGTGGTGTGGTCAGTAGCCCTGGCCATAATGGCAATCGTGAAGTGATGGTCCCGGCCCAACCTAAAGGTTATTAAATGAAAAAACTTGCATTAGTCGTCATGTTATTCAGCAGTGTGGCCATGGCTCAAAACCAAGCTTCAGTGGATTTTGCGCCGCACTTAAACCAGATACAACAGCAACGGCTTAGCGCGGCGGATGGCAGCCCACAATTACTGGCTGAACTGACAAAAATCCGCAGCTTTTCTGCCAATTATCAACAGCAAGTTTTTGACAGTGAACAGCAGTTGCTACAGCAAGGGCAGGGCACGCTATTGTTAAAACAGGTTGCCCGTTTTCGGTTTGAAGGAGTAGAGCCTGAACCTGTTTTGTTAGTAAGTGATGGTAATCAATTATGGTTTTACAATGAATTGTTAGAGCAGGTAAGCATTTATGATGCTGAAGCACAGGTTGGTCAAACGGCGTTTGCTTTATTAACCAGCACTGATCCTCAGCTGTGGCAACAATATCAGGTTATTGCTCAGCAACAGGTTTTTATTATTCATCCTTTAGATAGTAATAATTCGGTACAGCAACTGACCTTGGCATTTAATGACAACGGTATCAGTGAAATGAGTGTGATTGATATTAATCAGCAACAAAGTGTTTTTCGTTTTAGTGACGTAAAGTTAAACTCGGATATTCCTGACTCCCATTTTCAGTTTACGATACCTGCTGGCGTGGATATTGATGATCAGCGGCAACGATAAGTCTGGTGTCTACTTTATCGTTAGATTTTAGTGATGACATCCGGCCTTTAGCCGCCAGGTTAAGGCCGGTAACACTGGACCATTATGTTGGGCAACAACACCTGATTGGTCCCGGCACGCCGCTTTATAATGCAATATTGGCCGGTAAGGTTTATTCGTTAATTTTATGGGGGCCTCCTGGCACCGGTAAAACAACCCTGGCCGAGTTAATTGCAGGTCATGCTGATGCGAAGTTGCAAAAACTTTCTGCAGTAACCAGCGGTGTTAAAGATATTCGTGAAGCCATTAGTGCTGCTAAGCAGCGCCAGCAGCAAAGCCAGCAACGCACTTTATTGTTTGTTGATGAAGTACATCGTTTTAATAAAGCACAGCAAGATGCGTTTTTACCCTTCATTGAAGATGGCACTATTATTTTTATTGGTGCCACTACCGAGAATCCGGCGTTTGCGTTGAATAATGCTATTTTATCCCGGGCGCGGGTTTGTGTATTAAAATCGCTTACCGATACCGACTTACGTCAGGTTATTCAGCGGGCTTTAACTGATGATAAACTTGGCCTTGGCGCCAGACATCTGACGCTACAAGCCGAGGCTGAACCGCTTTTATTACAATTAGCCAATGGCGACGCCCGTAAATTGCTGAATATTTTAGAGCAAGCCGCTGAATTAACACCTGCAGCCAATGTAACGCTTACAAATTCTTTATCACAGCAGTTGATCACTGTTGATATTATTAAGCAAATTGTTCCGCGGCAATTACCGGGTTTTGATAATCACGGCGATATGTTTTACGATCTTATATCGGCTTATCACAAATCAGTAAGAGGCTCCGATCCGGATGCGGCGCTGTACTGGTACTGTCGTATTTTGGCTGGTGGCGGCGATCCACTGTATGTTGCCAGACGTTTGCTGGCCATTGCCAGTGAAGATATTGGTAATGCCGATCCCAGAGCATTAACCTTGGCACTTAATGCCTGGGATACCTTTAGCCGGGTAGGGCCCGCAGAAGGTGAGCGCGCCATAGCACAAGCAACGGTTTATTTGGCGTTGGCACCAAAAAGCAATGCGGTATATCAGGCGTTTAAACAAATGCAGCAAATAGTAGCAGAACAACCGGATTATCCGGTTCCCCTACACCTGCGTAATGCTCCGAGCAAACTGCAGCAGCAGCTCGGTCATGGTGAGGGCTATCGTTATGCTCACAACGAGCCGGGTGCCTTTGCTGCTGGTGAACGTTATTTGCCGCCAGAATTAGCCAATAATCCGCTTTATCAGCCTTCTGATCGCGGTATGGAAAAGCAACTGGCCGAAAAGTTACGTTATTTACGTCAGCTTGATGCCAATAGTAGTCAGCAACGCTACAAAGAATAAGCTTTCTTTTAGTTAAAGCATTTCAATTTTAGTCTGAGCTGGTTACTATTCTGGTCGTTTGTTTTAACCTTGTCTGCCATTTTGGCCTCAGCTGACAGAAGTAACTAAATTATGTTAGATCCAAAATTTTTACGTTCCGAATTAGCCGTTACTAAAGCCCGCCTAGCTAGCCGTGGTTTTGTGCTGGATAGTGATAAATTTAGTGCGCTGGAAGAGCAGCGTCGGGTGTTACAGGTGCAAACCCAGGAATTACAAAACCAGCGTAACAGCAAGTCGAAAGGTATTGGCCAGGCCAAAGCCCGCGGTGAAGATATTGCACCACTATTAAAAGAAGTTGATGGGTTAGGTGCTGAACTGGATGCAGCAAAAGCCCAATTAGACACCGTTTTAGCCAACGTTGCGCAACTTGCATTAACTATTCCCAATTTACCGGATGAGTCGGTGCCGGTTGGTAAAGATGAAACTGAGAATCAACTTGTTCGGCAGAGTGGCGAACCAAGACAATTTGATTTCAAAGTAAAAGATCATGTTGAGCTGGGCGAGGCTTACGCTGAAGGTTTAGATTTTGCGGCAGGTGTAAAAATCTCTGGTACCCGTTTTATTGTGATGAAAGGGCAGATGGCCAGATTACATCGAGCTGTAGCACAGTTTATGCTTGATTTACATTCAGAGGAGCATGGTTACACGGAGTTATATGTGCCTTATCTAGTAAACCATACTAGTTTATATGGTACCGGACAGTTGCCAAAGTTTGGTGCTGATTTATTTCATACCCAGCCAGCTACTGAAGAGGGGCAGGGCTTAGCCTTAATTCCCACGGCTGAGGTTCCGGTTACCAATTTAGTGCGTGATAGTATTGTTGATGCCGCTGAGTTACCTCTGAAATATACGGCTCATACTCCCTGTTTTCGTAGTGAAGCCGGCTCTTATGGCCGTGATACCCGTGGCCTTATTCGTCAGCATCAGTTTGATAAGGTAGAGCTGGTGCAATTAGTTCAGCCAGAACACTCTATGCAGGCATTGGAGCAGCTTACCGGTCATGCTGAAAAAGTGCTGCAGCTTTTAGAGTTACCTTATCGAGTCATGTTGTTGTGTACCGGTGATATGGGCTTTGGTGCCAGCAAAACGTATGATTTAGAAGTCTGGTTGCCGGCACAAAACACCTACCGTGAGATATCTTCTTGCAGTAATATGACCGATTTCCAGACTCGGCGGATGCAAGCCCGCTATAGGGGTGCTGATATGAAAAAACCTGAACTGTTACACAGCTTAAATGGTTCTGCTTTAGCCGTGGGCCGCACGTTGGTAGCCATTTTGGAAAACTATCAGCAAGCGGATGGTAGCGTCGAGATCCCCGCAGTGTTATTGCCTTATATGGCGGGTAAAACCCACTTAAAATAAGTAAATTTCCCCAGCTAACTGGTCTGTTATAACGTTTGGTATAAAGCCTGATTAGTCGTCCGGTTTGCTGTTGTTACAGACAGCGGGCTGGTTTGGGCAGTCCCGCTAAGCGGGTAGCCTGCTTAGCCGGGCCTTGTGGAAACAGCAAAAAAAGATATTTACTATTGCCTTTATCTGGCCCTAACTGCTGCGCCATAGCCTTCACCAGAACTCTGATGGCCGGTGAAGTGCCAAATTCCTGATAAAACTGGCGAACAAACAGGATAACTTCCCAGTGTGCCGCGGTTAACGTAATATGTTCAAGTACTGCAAAGTGTTCAGCAACTGCCGGTTGCCATTGGCTGATATCAGCTAAGTAACCGTGCTTATCCAACGCTAAGGTAACGCCACCAACGTTAATACTCGTTAACGCCATAACAGGACCTGCGAGGCTGTTGCGACTAATTGCACCCAGTTATCATCATCGATAATAGTAATGCCGGCGGTGGCGCTAACATGACGTAAATTTACATCAGAATGCAGTGCAACCACTTTCCTGCAAGGCCAGTTTATATCACTTTGCTGTGCCAGATAAACAGCATCCTGGCGCAATAAAATAATATCGTCAAGCTGACATATTTCAGCCAGTTCGGGCAGTATAATGGCAGGACTTATCAAGGTAATCAGTTTCATATTAAATACAAACTATGTGTTGTTGGCTGGCCAGCAGTTGTTGTAATTGTGCAGCCGATACTGGTTTAGCATCTATTGCCAAATCCGCATGATTTAACTGGCGTTGTGTTAATGCTTGTTGGCAAACATACACCTGTTCAATGTCATACAAGCCAAATAGTTTAAAGCCACGTTGATAGCGTTTAAGCTGAAAATTAACGGTTTCATTTACCGTAAGCAATTGATATACCGCATCACCACTAAATATGACGCTTAAGCGGTGCTCTACCGCGGCTAACGCCAGTAGCAAATCAAGCGTTTCACGTCCACCACTGCTATTAAAAGGACTTTGTCGTTGTATTACTGTTATATGCTGCATCAGAATTGCACCAATTTACTGTTAGCTAAACGCATGGCAAATTCGGCCAAACCTGCTGCAACAAAACCGCTGTTAACCTGAGTTAATCCACGTTTTTCTGCAGCAGTAACACAATACAACAGAGGAATGTTAAATTCTTTGCAATAATCAGCTAGTTTTCGGCCTAAGTTAATTTCATCTGCCGGTAAGTCTATGTGTTCTGCTGCAGCTAATACGGCATCCTGATAAAGAAACACCTGTTCAATCTTGTAACCGTTACGCAATGCGGTTTTAGAAAACTGCAAGGCGCTGGCAAAATCTTGGTTCGCCAAAGGGCTGGTAGTTAACAGTATGCTAAAAGCGGTCAAAATAGCCTCATAAAAAAATACCCCGTACCAGACGGGGTATTCTAACGGAACTTAAGGTATCAGCAAAGTGTTACTCGTCGCCCATAATGCCTAACAGGCTGAGTAAATGCACAAAAATATTGAATATATTCAAGTATAAACCAACGGTAGCGCGGATGTAATTTGTTTCACCACCGTTAATGATTCGACTGGTATCAAACAAAATAAAACCAGACATAATCATAATAATTGCAGCGCTAATTGCTAAACTTAGTGCCGGGATTGCCAAAAAGATGTTCGCAACAATGGCAACCAAAGCTACTATTAACCCTACCATCAAAAAACCACCCATAAATGAGAAGTCTTTGCGGGTTGTTAGTACATAAGCCGATAGAGAAAAGAAAATAACGGCTGTGCCACCTAACGCTTGCATTATTAAGCTTGGCCCATTAGCTAATCCCGCATACGCATTCAGTAACGGGCCTAACGATGCGCCCATCGCTCCGGCAAAACCAAACACCCAGAATAAACCGCTGGCAGAGTCAGCCTTTTTATTCACCACAAACAACATAATAAAACCTGCCACAAAACAGACAATAGAGGCTATTGGTGACAGATTCATGGCCATGGCAATTACCGCAGTTAACGCACTGAACGCCAAGGTAAGGCCAAGTAAAAAGTACGTGTTTCGAAGCACTTTGTTAATTTCAATACCGCGACTAACGGTACCGATGCTACTGGTTTCTCTGTAGGACATATGTTGACTCCTTTAGCTTAATTTTATCGTCATTTGACTGTTATCATACTGACTAAGTTCCCATATCTCTAGTAGTTAGCGGATAAATATCGTGGTTAGTTGAAGTATTTTAACTTTTGCCTTTCTTTTTTCAGTCAAACTGATTAGTATACGCAGCGCTGGAGGGATGGCAGAGCGGTTTAATGCACCGGTCTTGAAAACCGGCGTGGGTTAGTAGCCCACCGAGAGTTCGAATCTCTCTCCCTCCGCCATTTAGTTTTCAACATAAATTAAAACAGTTACGTTGATATATACGCAAACCACCGCAAGGTGGTTTTTGCGTTTTTGGTTAGCTTAAAATGATCATTTTACCGTTACAATGTTCAGAAATGCCGTGTTACTGACTGAATTGTAACCAAACAGGCAAAAGATAACAAAAAGCGCTTTACAAAATGACAGCGAGTTCTTAATATTCGCTCCGTAGCGCGGAGGGATGGCAGAGCGGTTTAATGCACCGGTCTTGAAAACCGGCGTGGGTTAATAGCCCACCGAGAGTTCGAATCTCTCTCCCTCCGCCATTTTGTTCTCCCCATAGATTTAAAATATAATTTTGAGCCAATAAGTAAAATCCTCCACAATTCGTTAAATAATTTCTTAATGTTATTTCCTAACTTTTACCTTTCTGGCACACTTACTTCTTATTAACGCAAGCGTATATAATGTTGGTGTTGAACCCGTTAGCGTAAAAGCGTAGGCTCTACTATGCTAGCTGCATAATAATTCTAATAACCAGTGAAACGGAGAAGCCAAGTTGATTAACGTATTGTTAGTTGATGATCACGAGCTTGTACGCACTGGGATCAGTCGCATACTAATGGATGAGCGCGGTATCAAGGTGATAGGCGAAGCTGGATCCGGTGAGGACGCTCTGCAATTTTGTCGTCAACATGAACCTGATGTGGTGTTGATGGATATGAATATGCCCGGTATGGGAGGCATGACTGCCACCAAGCGTATATTACATTTTTGTCCGGATATTAAAGTGCTGGCATTGTCAGTTTCTTTTGAAGAGCCGGTACCCACAAAAGTAATGCAGTTAGGTGCTGCGGGTTTTATTTCCAAAAACTCAGCGCCAAAAGATATGGTATCGGCAATTCGCAAAGTTTATAGCGGGCTGCGACATATTTCTGATGAAGTTGCCCAGAAAATGGCATTGGCCAAGGTAAATAACCATAATGATAATCCCTTTGATGGACTGTCTGATAGGGAACTACAAATTATGCTGATGATTACCCGCGGACAAAAAGTAACCGACATCGCTGAACAACTCAGTGTTAGTACGAAGACTGTTAATTCTTATCGCTACCGTATGTTTGAAAAATTAGCGATAAGTGGTGATGTTGAATTAACGCATTTAGCGTTACGTCACGGCATGATAGATATTGCTAAGGTGTCATATTGATCTGATGTTTGATGCCAAATCTTTTTTATCCACAGTTCCTGCTCAACCTGGCGTCTATCGCATGTTTAATCAGGCAGAGCAGGTTATCTACGTTGGTAAAGCGAAAGATCTTAAAAAACGGTTAAGTAGTTATTTTCGCCAGCAAGTTGACAGTGTTAAAACCAGAGCGTTGGTAGCACAAATTGCTAGTATTGAGATTATGGCCACGCACAGTGAAACTGAAGCGCTGATCCTCGAAAATAATCTGATCAAGCAGTTTATGCCCAAGTACAATGTGCTGCTGCGAGATGATAAGTCTTATCCATTTATTTTTATTTCTGAGCACAAACATCCGAGGATCAGTTCGCATCGGGGACCACGAAAAAAAACGGGTCAGTACTTTGGTCCTTATCCTAATGCCGGCGCTGTCTGGCAAAGCTTAAAAGTGTTGCAAAAAATCTTTCCGATCCGCCAATGTGAAGATGGTTTTTATCGCGCCAGAACGCGTCCCTGTTTACAATATCAATTAAAACTTTGTTCAGCACCTTGTGTCGGTAAAATATCTGATGCGCAATATACAGAGCAAGTTCAGTTGGCGGCTTTGTTTCTCAGCGGCAAGAATCAATTGGTTGTTGAGCAACTGGTACAAAAAATGAACGTTGCCAGCGAGCAACTTGCTTTTGAAGATGCCGCCCTTTTCCGGGATCAAATTAGTGCCTTGCGAAAAGTTCAGGAACAACAATATGTCAGTGGCGAACACGCTGAACTGGATATTATTGGTTTTGCTCAATCTGGTCAGATTGCCGTGGTGCATGTGCTGTTTGTGCGACAGCAGAAAATACTTGGTTCAAAGTCATACTATCCCAAAGTGCCGGCTAATACCGAGCCTGATGAAGTACTTAGTGCATTTTTGCTACAGTTTTATCTTAACGGTAGTGCCGGCCAGCAAATACCCCCTGAGATTATTTTACCGTTAACGTTGGAAGATGCCGATTCATTGGCCAATGTAATAAGTGCTGCAGCCGGGCGTAAAGTAAAACTTATCCAGGCAAAGCGCGGCGAAAAGTCACAGTACTTAAGTTTGGCACAGAAAAATGCTGAGCTCGCTTGTGATAGCCGTCAGTCTGTCGGGCAAAAAATGCAATTACGCTACTCGGCGCTGCAATTGCTACTTGAGTTACCCAATGCTATTACCCGGATGGAATGTTTTGATATAAGTCATACGATGGGCCAGGCAACGATTGCATCTTGTGTGGTATTTGATGGTGAGGGCCCATTTAAGCAGGAATACCGGCGCTACAATGTTACTGGGATTACCGGGGGGGATGATTATGCAGCAATGCAATTTGCGCTGGATAAACGTTACAGCCGCTTAACCGACGAGACAAAAATACCCGATATCATATTTATTGATGGGGGCTTAGGGCAGCTTAATATTGCCATTAGCCAGTTTGAACATTGGCCACATGAAAAAATGCCGTTATTAGTGGGGGTTGCCAAGGGGGTAAGCCGCAAACCGGGGTTGGAAACGTTAATTATTGCTAAGACAGGTAAATCATTACATTTACCTGGTGATAGTCCGGCCTTACATTTAATTCAGCAAATTCGTGATGAAGCGCATCGTTTTGCGATTACCGGTCATCGCAGTAAACGTGGCAAAAGCATGTTAAAGAGCCCGTTGGAAAATATTGATGGGATAGGAGAAAAACGCCGACAAGCGTTGCTGCAATATTTGGGAGGCTTGCAAGGGGTATTAAAAGCCTCTGTGGCAGAGCTTAGCTCGGTGCCGGGTATTTCCCGTCAGCAAGCAGAAAAGATTTACCAAGCCTGTCATAACAAGTAGCATAGCGACATTGTTTTAGTGAGAATTGTTATATGTGGAATATTCCCAATCTATTAACGCTGTTCAGGTTATTTTTAATTCCGGTATTTATGTTTTGTTTTTATTCAGGCTGGGAAAATTATCGGTTCTGGGCAGCGTTTGTATTTTGTTTAGCAGCAATAACCGATGCGCTTGATGGCTATCTGGCGCGCAAACTGCAGCAATCTACTGCTTTTGGCGCGTTTCTTGATCCGGTTGCCGATAAAGTTATGGTAGCGGTGGCATTGGTGGTATTGGCAATTCATGAGCAGTCACTGTGGTTTAGCATTCCCGCTATTATCATCATAAGTCGCGAAATTGCTATTTCAGCACTTCGGGAGTGGATGGCTGAAATAGGTAAAAGGGCTAACGTTGCGGTCTCTAACATGGGTAAATACAAAACAATAGCGCAGATGATTGCTCTGATCGGGTTAATCTGGCAGCCGCAATTTACGTTGTTAGTGTGGTTTACCCCTGTTGGGTATGCTTTATTATATCTGGCGACTGTCTTAACGATATGGTCAATGTATCAATATGTGACTGCTGCCTGGCAAGATTTGTCTCAGCACTAAGGCTGTAGCAGTTTATTGCAGCAAGTCAGCTAAAATTTAAGCAGTCAGTTGTAAAACTACTAATTTTTCATTGACTGGCTTAATTAAAACAGTAGAATGCGTCACGTGTTAAGGCACATGGCCATAAGCATTGCGAGTATAGCTCAGCTGGTAGAGCGCGACCTTGCCAAGGTCGAGGTCACGAGTTCGAATCTCGTTACTCGCTCCAACTCTTAACAAGAGTAAAGCGTTGCTTGATTGGCGGGTTGGCAGAGTGGCCATGCAGCGGATTGCAAATCCGCCCACCTCGGTTCGACTCCGGGACCCGCCTCCATAACATTATTAGTAGTGTAAACCAGTAACAAAAAGTAGTCTGCCCGGGTGGTGAAATCGGTAGACACAAGGGATTTAAAATCCCTCGATCGAAAGGTCGTGCCGGTTCAAGTCCGGCTCCGGGCACCATTTAACGTTAACAGTTGTTGGCGTATAACCAGATTATCGCGAGTATAGCTCAGCTGGTAGAGCGCGACCTTGCCAAGGTCGAGGTCACGAGTTCGAATCTCGTTACTCGCTCCATATTGTAAAAAGCAGCCTTAGGCTGCTTTTTTGCATTCTGAGACGTAAAAGTGAGGGTTGTTACTGGTTGAGCCGCATTAAAAATCAAAAATGTAGGGACTAATAAACCATACAGCTACGGTAATTACCAGAATAGCCAGTAAATTCAGCACGAATCCGGCGGTTACCATATCGATAATTTTCAATTTACCTGAACCAAATATTATGGCATTGGGTGGTGTAGCGACCGGCATCATAAAGGCACAGCTGGCGGCAATAGCTGCAGGGATGACCAACATCGAGGCTGGTGTATTAAGTGATACGGCAACTGGACCTAACAAAGGCAAAAATGCCGCGGCAGTGGCGGTGTTACTGGTTATTTCGGTTAAGAAGATAATAATAGTCGTCACCAGTACGATGAGTAATAGTAAATTAATAGCACCGAGCGAACCAACCTGTGCAGCAATAAAATCAGCTAATCCTGATTGCTGAATTTGTGCCGCCAACGTTAAGCCACCACCAAACAGAATTAAAATGCCCCATGGCAGTTTACTGCAGTCTTCCCATACCAGTACTCTTTGGCCTGTTTTAACGCTAACCGGTAGGATAAATAACAAACTAGCACAGAAAATCGCGGTTAGTGTATCGTTTAGTGGTAAACCGGTTAGCTTGATAAACCCGCTGCGGCCTACCCACAGGGAAGCCGCCAGTAAAAACACTGCTAATACAATTTTTTCGGCCCGCTGCATTGGTCCCAAAGCGACCAGCTTATCGAGATATAACTGCCGGCTCACTCTTGCTTCATCTTTAGCAAAGCGAAAATGACATTGCGTTAGCCAATACCAGGTCCCTAGTAGCATCACTAGCGCCACTGGCACGCCAAGTAACATCCATTCAGCAAACCCAATCTCCAGTTGATACTGATTACGCAAATATCCGGCCAGCAAGGCATTAGGCGGGGTGCCAATGATGGTTGCAACACCGCCGATACTAGCGGCATATGCGATAGATAACAGCAATGCTTTGGCAAATTTCTCGCTGATATTATCTTGCATACTAATAATCGATAGCGCAATCGGCAGCATCATTACCGCGGTGGCGGTATTGGACATCCACATCGACAAAAAGGCGGTGACCAGCATCATGCCGGCGATTTGCTGGCTGGGTTTGCTGCCAACTAATAGCATGGTTAACAGTGCTATGCGCCGATGCAGATCCCAGCGCTCCATGGCGATAGACAGCATAAAGCCACCTAAAAATAGAAAAATAAGCGGATCGGCATAGGGTGCGGTAACATTGGCGACAGAGTCGAGGCCTAGCAGTGGAACAACGATAATGGGTAATAAAGAAGTGGCTGGAATTGGCACGCTCTCGGTGATCCACCACATGGCCATCCACACGGTGAGACCACTGAGTAACCAGGCCGACTCTGACATACTGCTAAACCAGGGATCATTCATTAATACCAGTAAAAATAACAGCGGGCCGGCCAATAATGGCAGCAGGTAACCAAAATTTCTGCTGCTCATTGCGGGTTATTCCTCATCATGGTGTCGCGCTAAGGTATTATCAACAGTTGCTGTTTTAGCAGAATGTTCGATCAGTTGTTCCATATGAGCCATTTCATACTTATCGAGTAAACGCCATTGTCCCGCTCTTAACTCGGCTAAGCGTACGTGCATAATGCGGATACGCTTTAATTTAACCACCTCATAACCAAGATATTCTGCCATGCGGCGAATTTGCCGGTTTAAGCCCTGAGTAAGAATAATTTTAAAGGTGTTTTTAGAGATTTGGCTAACTTTACAGGGCAGAGTAACGGTGTCAAGGATGGGGACACCGCTACTCATTTTTGCGATAAAATGACTGCTAATGGGTTTATTTACACTGACAGTGTACTCCTTTTCATGAGCATTACCGGCACGTAATACCTTGTTCACTATGTCACCATCATTAGTTAGAAAAATCAAACCTTCTGAGGGTTTATCAAGCCGGCCAATAGGAAAAATACGCTCTGAATAACCAATGGCATCAATAATATTTCCTTTAATATGACGTTCGGTAGTACAGGTAATGCCAACTGGCTTATGATAGGCCAGATAAACCCGCGCAGGCTTTTCTTTTAAAGGTTTACCGTCTACCTGAACCTGATCATTGATAGTGACTTTTAAGCCAACCGTGGCTAGCTGGCCATTAACGGTAACAACACCTTGTTCGATGAACTTATCGGCCTGACGGCGAGAGCAAAACCCGGTGTCACTGATATATTTATTAAGGCGGTACTGAGTAGTAGAGGTCATCAGATTCTTTGGTCAGAGGAATATGGCTATTAGTTTAAGGGCTTGCTGACAAGTCAGCAAGCGTTAGGCCATATCCAGCTAATAAAGCAGTATTTTTTTCACTGCTGTATCAGCTTAAAACATCAAAATCTTTACATATTGGGATAATTAGGACCACCACCACCTTCTGGTGTTACCCAGGTAATATTCTGACTGGGATCTTTAATATCGCAGGTTTTGCAATGAATACAATTTTGGGCATTAATTTGTAATTGAGGCTGCTGCTGGTCATCGGTAATAATTTCATACACACCGGCTGGACAGTAACGTTGAGCTGGCTCATCATATTTAGCCAGGTTTACCTTGACCGGGATAGTGGAGTCCGTCAGTTTTAAATGACATGGTTGCTGTTCTTCATGATTGGTATTGGACAAATACACTGAAGATAGCCGATCAAAGCTTAAAACATTATCGGGTTTGGCATAAACAATTTTGGACGCCTCAGTAGCCAGCTTTAACTGCGCATAGTCTTGATTATTGTCTTTCAGCGTAAAAGGTAGTTTGCCAGCGAACCAGTTTTGTTCAATGGTATTAAATACGCCACCCCAGAAAGTGCCAAATTTGTGCATAGCTGGGCCAAAATTGCGCGAACGATATAATTCATCGTAAAGCCAGCTTTGTTTGATAACACTAAAATACTCGGTTAAATCTTTGCCACCTGCGTCAGTATCGTTAATTGCCGCAAACACCGTTTCAGCTGCCAGCATGCCAGACTTCATTGCAGTGTGATTACCTTTGATTTTGGCGAAATTTAAGGTGCCGGCGTCACAACCTAACAATAAACCACCATTGAAACTCATTTTGGGCAGACTGTTTAAACCACCCTTTGTGATTGCTCTGGCACCGTAACTGACTCGTTTACCGCCAGATAAATACTGTTTAATAACAGGATGTTGTTTGTAACGCTGAAACTCTGCAAACGGGTCTAAGTGTGGATTGGCGTAGTTTAAATCGATAATTAAGCCAACGACCACTTGCTGATCTTCCGCATGATACAGATAGCCACCGCCGGATGCCTGATCTGCTAACGGCCAGCCAGCAGAATGTACTACCAGTCCTTGGTGATGGTTGGTTGCCGGGACATCCCAAATTTCTTTAAAACCTATCGCATAGTGTTGCGGTGAAACCTCTTTATCAAGCTCAAAATGCTTAATAAGTTGCTTACCTAAATGGCCACGGCAGCCCTCAGCAAACAGGGTATATTTGGCGCGTAATTCCATACCGGGTGTAAAACTGTCTTTCGGTTTGCCTTCCCGGTCAAGTCCCATGTCGCCAATAACAATGCCTTTTACTATGTTGTCTTCAAGTAACAGTTCGCTGGCGGCAAAGCCGGGGAATATTTCTACACCCAGAGCCTCAGCCTGCTCAGCTAACCAACGGCATAGGTTGGCGACGGACACGATATAGTTACCACTGTTATGCATAGTGTTAGGTACGGCAAAACCGGGTAATTTGCGACTGGCATCAGCAGCGGTAAATAAATAAAGATCATCATGCGTAACCGGGGTAGACAGCGGCGCGCCTAGCTCTTGCCAGTCGGGCAGTAATTCATTTAATGCTCTGGGTTCAAATACCGCACCAGATAAAATATGGGCGCCCACTTCAGACCCTTTTTCAACTACACAGACGGTGAACGCTTTATTAGCTTGCTGCGCTTGTTGCATTAACCGGATCGCGGCCGATAAGCCCGCTGGTCCGGCACCAACGATTACAACATCGAACTCCATTGCTTCTCTTTCCACGATGGTTACCTCTTGGATGCTTATATTTACAGTATTCACTGCGATTATTATAGGGATAAGGGTATTGCAGGTTGACGTTAACGTCAACAGTAAGTAAATTGAGTAATATTACACATTCGTTTGTTTACCTTAACGCAAACCTGCTGCCAAGCAAGCTATTGCATGCGATTTAAGAGGATTATATGAAGATATTAGTTCCGGTAAAACGGGTTATCGATTACAACGTAAAAGTCCGGGTGAAAGCAGACCAAACGGGTGTCGATTTAGCCAACGTAAAAATGGCACTTAATCCGTTTTGTGAAATTGCGATTGAAGAAGCCGTACGTTTAAAAGAAGCGGGCATAGCAACCGAAGTAATTGCAGTATCAATTGGCGCCAAAGCAGTACAAGAACAACTGCGTACCGCTTTAGCGTTGGGTGCAGACCGGGCTATACATCTAGAAACGGAACTTAATCTGGATTCATTACAAGTTGCCAAATTACTGGCTAAGCTGGTTGAAGAAGAACATCCACAACTGGTTATTCTGGGCAAGCAGGCGATTGATTCAGACAATAACCAGACGGGTCAAATGCTGGCGGCCTTAACTGGCATGGGCCAGGGAACCTTTGCTTCTAAAGTCGTGGTTAATGGTAATAAAGTACAAGTAACCCGTGAAGTGGATGGTGGTTTACAAACAGTAGAGCTTAGCCTGCCTGCGGTAGTGTCTACCGATCTTAGATTGAACGAGCCTCGTTATGCTTCGCTACCTAATATAATGAAAGCTAAGAAAAAGCCATTAGATATTAAAGCTGCCGACAGTTTGGGTGTAATGTTAACGTCTAAGGTCACCACCTTAAAAGTATCTGCGCCACCAACGCGCCAGGCTGGGGTAATAGTTGATTCTGTGGCAGAACTGGTTGAAAAATTAAAGCATGAAGCAAAGGTGATCTGATGACGATTTTAGTAATTGCAGAACATAGCAACGATGCGCTTAAAGGTGATACATATAAGGTGGTTCACGCTGCCAGTGCCATAGGCGGTGACATTCATTTATTAGTTGCCGGAGAGCATTGCGATGGGGCAGCAACGGCTGCGGCAACCATTGCTGGTGTTACTAAAGTGCTGGTAGCAGATGCCAGTGCTTACGGCCACCAATTGGCTGAAAATGTGGCGGCATTAGTAGCAGAAATTGGTAAAGGTTATAGCCATATTTTGGCTGCTGCCACTACTACCGGTAAAAACATGTTACCACGGGTTGCCGCATTATTAGATGTTGCACAGTTGTCAGACATTATTGCGGTTGAAAATGCAGACACTTTTGTGCGGCCGGTTTATGCAGGTAATGCTATAGCTACCGTGCAATCAACCGATGCCATTAAAGTATTAACTGTGCGCAGCTCAGCGTTTGCAGCGGCAGCTGAAGGTAATAGTGCCAGCATTGAAAAAGTAGACGTCGTTAAAGATTTGCAGCTTTCCAGCTTTATTGGAGAAGAACTGACCAAATCGGCCAGGCCAGAATTGACTGCCGCAAAAGTGATTATTTCGGGTGGCCGAGGCATGCAAAATGGTGAAAATTTTGCCTTGTTAAACGGTATAGCGGATAAGCTAAACGCGGCTATTGGCGCGTCTCGTGCGGCTGTTGATGCGGGTTTTGTACCAAATGATATGCAGGTTGGCCAAACTGGTAAAATTGTTGCACCTGATTTATACATTGCAGTGGGTATTTCCGGCGCTATTCAGCACTTAGCCGGCATGAAAGATTCCAAGGTTATTGTGGCTATTAATAAAGATGCCGAAGCGCCTATTTTTCAGGTAGCAGATTATGGTTTAGTTGCAGATTTGTTTACGGTGCTGCCAGAGCTAGAACAGCAGCTCTAATGGGTGCAAGTGTCGTTAAAGCCAGCTTATTGCTGGCTTTTTTCATTTTAGGACTTGTTGAAAGCCAGATTTCCGATTTAAGATAACGCCGTCATTTTGTAAAGGATACCATTATGCCTGTTATGATCCGCCATGCAGAACCAGTTGATATTGATGCCATTAAATCGATATACGATCAACCCACTGTGTACGCCAATACGTTGCAACTACCTTATCAGCCAGTGGCCAGCTGGCAGAAGCTATATAATGCCGGTGCCGGGTTTTATAATTTAGTGGCTGAAATTGAGGGCAAGGTGGTAGGGCAACTTGGTTTGCAAGTTTGTCAGAACCCCAGAAGACGCCACGTAGCCGAGTTAGGCATGGGCGTGTTAGAAGAATATCAAGGCCAGGGTATTGGCTCTGCCTTACTAAGAGCGGCATTGGAAATGGCTGATAACTGGCTTAATATTCGACGGATGGAATTAACGGTTTACAGTAATAATGAGGTGGCCATAGCACTGTATGAGCGGTTTGGCTTTGAAGTAGAGGCAGAACTGGCCGATTTTGCGTTTCAGTACGGCAACTATGTTAGTGCCTTGTGTCTGGCTAGAATTAACAGCGGCATCAAATAAGGCTTGTTAATAAAATAAAAAACGGCAGCCTATTTTGCCGTTTTTTAATGATATACCTTAGTTATTATTGGCATTGTGCTGGCATTGCTTAGTGTCTGTACATTCGCCATACAAATATAAGCTGTGGTATGTTAACTTTATGCCGTTTTTCTCAGCAATTTCCAGTTGTTTTGCTTCAATAATCTCATCTTCAAATTCAATAACCTTGCCGCATTTTAGACAGACTAAATGGTCATGATGGCTGTTACCGGTTAATTCGAATACCGACTTACCACCTTCAAAATGGTGACGGGTTAAGATACCCGCGTCATCAAACTGGTTCAGTACCCGGTAAACGGTAGCCAGGCCGATGTCTTCGCCCAGTTCTAACAGAATTTTATACACGTCTTCTGCGCTGATGTGCTGATGGTTAGGATCCTGTAAAATTTCAAGGATCTTTACCCGGGGTAGGGTAACTTTTAGGCCCGCTTTACGTAGCTCATTATTATGCTCTGACATAAAAACTCTGTTTTCTGGTGAATTTGCATCGATTATAAAGACATTAGCTCAATATTGAAATGGCCGAGGGTTGCTGATTTTGTGGCAATACGCTTGTACTTTCACTGTGGCGAGGTAAAATGGCAATTCTTGACAGGTCATACCAGGTAAAGTTATGCGCTGGGCTTTTAAACCGCAGGTGATGCGAAAACTGCTTAATTTTTGGCCACCCTTTTTTTTCAGCGGCATTCAGGTTGCCGTATTGGCTGAAGACTATCGTTACGCTAGAGTAGAGCTGAAAAACCGGCCCTGGACACGTAATATTAATAATAGTCAGTTTGGCGGTGCGATGTTTGCCATGACCGATCCGATCTATCCACTTTTACTCATGGGGGCGTTGGGCAAGGAATATATTGTCTGGGATAAGCAAGCTGATATTAATTATATTAAACCCGGTGTGGGCAAGTTAACAGCCGAGTTTCTGCTAACTGATGAAGCCATTGATGATATAAAAAAGCATACTGTAACGGGTGAAAAATATTTTCCTCAGTTTCTGGTGCACATCAAAGATCCAAATAACAACGTGGTTGCTGAAGTAAACCGCACCATCTATATTCGAAAAAAGCCGAAATATCGCTGACCTTGGCTGGGGGGTAAACCAACACAGCTTATAAACACAAGTGAATAAAAAAGAGGCGTTATGCCTCTTTTTTACGATACAACGCGACGTTGTTACTATTACAAATTAGCAAATTCCCGCAGGCTCATTTCTTCATATACCAGCTTGCACCATTGCTTAACGCGCTGTTCAGTTAACTCAGGTTGACGGTCTTCATCTACCCCTAAACCGACAAAATGGCTGTCATCGGCCAAGGCTTTTGAAGCCACAAAGTTGTAGCCGGCGGTGGGCCAGTTACCTACAATAATGGCGCCTCTGGGCTCAATAATATCTCGTAAAGTGCCCATAGCATCCAGAAAGTACTCGGCATAATCTTCTTGATCGCCACAACCAAAAATAGCTACCAATTTATTGTTAAAATCAATACCGTCTAACTCCGGAAAAAAATCATCCCAGTCACACTGTGCTTCGCCGTAATACCAGGTAGGGATACCCAGTAACAACAAGTCGAATTCGGCAATATCTTCTTTACTGCTTTTAGCAATATCCCGAATGTCAACCAGGCTTTTTCCCAGTTCTTTCTGAATCATTTTCGCAATGTGCTCAGTGTTGCCGGTATCGCTACCGAAAAAAATTCCTACTGTTGCCATGATATAATGCCTTCTTACCTGGATAATGCCTGTTCTAAAAGCTGTTCAATTAAGTCGTTGCGTGTGGTATTCGCTTTTATGGCAGCCTGGCCTAGTGCTTCGTATAACTGGCCGGACACCTTAAACTCAATACGCTTTAACCCGTTATTACGATCGCGTTTAATTTGATTACGTTTATTTAGCTTAAGCTGTTCCTCACGCGGCAACGGATTGGTTTTTGGCCTGCCAGGACGCTTATCTGCAGCAAACAAATCAATAGTGGTGCGATCAGTGGCGATTTTAGCCATTAACCTCAACCTTGTTATTCAATAAAATGCTGTACAACCGTTTTAATAATAAAAACCAGCGGCGACAAAAATAGCACTAACCAGACAAATAATCGGCCAAACAGCGGTGCCTGGCTTTTTTTCAGTACATCATTAATCGCCAGCACAATAAAAATATACAGTGCGGTTAACCCCAACCATAAGCCTATAGTTTCAAACTGTGCAACGGTCATTATTTCTGGCCATACTGTAAAAATTGCGCGCACTATAGCACAGAAAGCGTTAAATTTTAGTGTGCGTGCTCAATAAAAAGTCTCGTACCAGCTTAGTAAAAGCTGCAGGCTTTTCCGCGTGTAACCAATGGCCTGTGCCATTAATAATTTTTGCCTGAGCAGCAGGAAAAGTTTGAATAATAGCGGGTCGGTGTTCCGGCAAAATATAATCTGATTCGGCCCCTTTTATAAATAGCGTTGGACCGGGATATTGCCCGGTTACTGCCGGTGCTGCAATCAGTTGATTATAGTGTTGTTGCAGCGCCGTTAGATTAAAGCGCCAACGAAAGCCTGTTACTGTTTTCTCCAGGCTTTTAAGAAGAAACTGGCGCACGGTTTTTTCAAAAATATGCTCTGCCAGCTGGCGATCGGCAGCACTGCGGTTTGTTATTTCAGACAGTTTTACGGCATTTAAACCGGCAAAAACCTGTTGATGTCGGTTGCTATAACTAACTGGTGCAATATCTGCGACAATTAATTGCGTTACTCTGGTCGGATACGTTATGGCAAATGCCATTGCTAGTTTTCCGCCCATTGAATGCCCTAACAAGGCACACTGACTGATATTAAGGCTGTCGAGCGTTTCAGCCAAGTCTGTTACCATTGTAGCGTAGTTCATACTATGGCTGTGCGGCGATTGGCCATGGTTAGGCAAGTCAATATTAATAACCTGCCACTGGTCAGCCAGCGCCCGGGCAATAACGCCTAAATTTTCGTAACTGCCAAACAAACCATGCAGTAATACCAGTGGCTCGCCGGTGCCGGCGCTATGAGTGTGTAGAATCATTGCTATCTCGCTGATAACGTTAAGCTGGTATTTTAACAAATTAAGCTGCTGGCGTCAGTGACAAAGCCTTTATATAATGAGGTAACTTTACCTTAACGGAAAACCATATGAAAACCATTGAAATAGATGACGATTTATATCACTACATTGCCACGCAAACCCAGCAAATTGGCGAGAATGCCTCAGATATATTACGTCGTTTGTTGCTGGGTGAACAGCCGGCAAAGAAAGCGTCAGTGGTCAGTAGCATTGAGCCGGTTATTACCGACGCTATCGAGCCAGCGTCAGCTAAGCAAGACAAAACCGATCCCGGTAGTATTTTTGATTTAGTAAGTCGTCAGGATTTACAGGCTGAGTCGAGTGTTGTGGGTCGTTTTTTATATTTGCTCTCAGTGCTGGCACGGGTTCATAAAAAACACTTTAGTAACGTGTTAGAGATTAAAGGCCGCAATCGTCTGTATTTTGCTACTACCGCTGAGGCATTGTCAGAAGCCGGCATTAGTACTAATCCAAAGCAGATACCTAATACCGGGTTTTGGGTTATTACTAATTCGAATACTACCCGAAAAAAGATGATGCTTACCGAAACTGCCATTAAACTGGGTTATAGTGAGTCAGACGCAGAGCGGATCCGCGATTTATTATAAGGAAAGAGCATGTCAGTACATCCACTGGCCGGGCAACCGGTACCGAATGATCGCATTCCCAATATTAGTCGCCTTATGGCAGCCTATTACGTGCTGGAACCCGATATACATCAGCATCCGGAGCACAAAGTCAGTTTTGGTACCTCAGGTCATCGGGGCAGTGCCCTTACCTGTTCGTTTAACGAGCCGCATGTACTGGCGATATGCCAGGCTATCGCTGACTACCGCAAGGAGCAGGGTATTAATGGCCCGCTTTTCCTGGGCAAAGATACCCATGCTTTATCTGAAGCCGCCTTTGCCTCAGCGCTGGAAGTACTTATTGCCAATAAAATTCAGGTGTGTATTCAAAAAGGTTTAGGGTATACCCCAACCCCAGTGATTTCGCATGCCATTCTTACCCAAAATAAGGGCGCTGAGACTAAGCTGGCAGATGGTATTGTCATTACGCCATCGCATAACCCACCAGAAGATGGCGGTATTAAATATAATCCGCCCCATGGCGGCCCTGCAGACACCGATGCGACTAGTTGGATAGAACAACGCGCTAATCAGTTGTTGGCAAATGATCTGGAAGGCGTAAAAATGATGCCTTATCAGCTGGCCATTCAGTCTGGATATTGTCAGCATATCGATTACATTCAACATTATGTTGATGATTTAGAAAATGTGATTGATATGGCCGCAATTGCAAAAGCGGGTATTCGGATTGGTGTTGATCCGATGGGCGGCTCTGGTATTGCATTTTGGCCTAGAATTGCCGAAAAGTATGGCCTTAATATTACTGTCGTCAATGAAAAAGTAGACCCGTCGTTTGCATTTATGCCATTGGATAAAGACGGCCAAATTCGTATGGATTGCTCGTCTGCGTTTGCCATGGCTAATTTAATTCAACTTAAAGATAAATTTGATATTGCCATCGGTAATGACCCGGACTTTGACCGGCACGGTATTGTGACCCGCAGTGGCGGCTTAATGAACCCGAATCATTATCTGGCCGTGGTCATTAATTATTTATTATCTAACCGACCTGACTGGTCAGCACGTTTAGCCATAGGCAAAACCCTGGTATCCAGTGCGCTAATTGATCGGGTGGTATCCGCCCGTGGCCGAAACTTGTGTGAAGTGCCGGTTGGTTTTAAATGGTTTGTTGATGGCTTATTGAATGCCACGCTGGCCTTTGGGGGCGAAGAAAGTGCGGGCGCCAGCTTTTTACGCCAGGATGGCACGGTATGGTCTACTGACAAAGATGGCTTTATTTTAGGGTTATTAGCGGCCGAAATGCTGGCTAAAACCGGGGTTGACCCTTATCAGCAATACCAGGCATTAACTAAAGAGTTGGGTTCGCCGTTGTATCGAAGACTGGATGCGCCAGCCAGTGCCGCGCAAAAATTGGCACTAAAATCATTGGATGTAGCCAGTGTTAGGCAAACTGAATTGGCGGGCGATCCTATTCTGGCAGTATTAACGAAGGCGCCGGGTAATAACAAAGATATTGGTGGCGTAAAAGTTGTTACCCGCAATGGCTGGTTTGCGGCCAGGCCATCCGGTACTGAAAATGCTTATAAAATTTATTTAGAAAGTTTTGTTGATCAACAACACTTGCAACAATTAGAAGAAGATGCAAAAGCCTTTGTCAGCAAGGTATTTAGTACAATTTAGCCTTTAAGCCGGCTGTTAGTGTCATGTAATTTAATTACATTAATAGTCTTTATTTTGCCAAAAACTTGAATTTAGGGTATTGTTTTCGTAATTTTTCTACATTTAATATCAAAATTGGCAGGTTAAGCTGAGTAAACTACCCTTAATAGAGTAGTTTATGTACGCTAAGTAAGTAGATTAGCCTGGTCATTTAGCTCAGTAAATTTCAGGATTGGCAATGAAAAAAGCATCAACAACTACAGCGGCAGTTATTGACGGTGCAAGCACCGAGCAACTGAAGCAAAACATTATTAAGCATTTACATTCAAGTCTGGGTACTGACGTGAATAAAGCCAGTAGTCAGGCTTGGTGGCGCGCGACCTGCGCTGCGGTAAACGAGCAAGTTTATGATGGTTTGCGTAACACGCAGCGAACGCATTATCAGCAAGATACCCGTGCCTTGCATTATTTCAGCCTTGAATACCTGATGGGCCGTTTATTCAGTAATAATCTGCATAATTTAGGCTTGTATGATCAAGCTAAGCAAGCCTTGTTTGAGCTGGGAATGGACATTGCAGATCTGGAAGATCAAGAAGAAGATATGGCGCTGGGCAACGGCGGGCTCGGCCGGTTAGCCGCCTGTTTTATTGATTCATTGGCGACATTAAATTATCCGGCTATTGGTTATGGTATTCACTATGAGCATGGTCTATTTAAACAAAGTTTTCAGGATGGCCGCCAAATAGAGCGCCCAGACAGCTGGCGTGAATATGGTAATCCGTGGGAAATATGCCGGCCAGAATCTATTCAGGAAATCTCGGTATATGGTTATGTTGAGACGGTGTATGACCTGCAAGGTAAAATGAATAAAGTGTGGCATCCTCGTCGTATTATTAAGGGTGTACCTTGGGATATTCCGGTGGTCGGTTATAACGGTAGCTCGGTCAATGTGTTGCGGTTGTGGGAAAGCCGGGCCAGCGATTTCTTTAACTGGGACGTATTTAATTCTGGTGGTTATATCGATGCCGCCAGACAAAATATTGAAGCCGAAACGATTTCAAAAGTATTGTATCCAAATGATGAAACCGATGCCGGCAAAGAACTGCGCCTTATTCAGCAATACTTTTTTTGTTCATGTTCATTAAAAGACATTATTCGCCGCTATAAACGGGCGCATGGTGATGACTGGAGCCATTTTCCAAAGCAAGTGGTTATTCAGCTTAACGACACCCACCCCGCTGTCGCTATACCCGAGTTAATGCGTATTTTAGTCGACCGGGCCGACATGAACTGGGATGATGCCTGGGCGTTGTGTCAGCAGGTTTTTGCTTATACTAACCATACTTTATTACCAGAAGCGTTAGAGAAATGGCCGGTACGGCTGTTTGAAAAAGTATTACCGCGCCATATTGAAATTATTTATGAAATTAACCGCCGATTTTTACTGGAGCAGGTTGACGTACTGTGGCCGGGCGATAATGCGAAGAAACGTAAATTGTCGATTATTGAAGAAGGTAACGAACCGATGGTTCGGATGGGCCACTTGTCGGTAGTCGGGTCATTTAAAGTAAATGGTGTGGCAGAAATACACTCAAAACTGGTGAAATCAGATTTATTTCCGGAAATGGTTGCACTATGGCCAGATAAATTTACCAATGTCACCAATGGTGTTACACCGCGGCGCTGGTTAAAAGCCTGTAACCCCAGGCTGGCAAGATTACTGGATAAAACCATTGGTCCTGACTGGCCTGTTAATTTGAAGTTATTAAGTAAGTTAGCTGACTATGCTGATGATCCGCAGATGCAAGATAGCTTTATGGCAATAAAACAGCAAAATAAAGCTGATTTTGCCCAAGAAGTGAAAAAACTCACCCGAATTGATATTGATCCGGCCGCCATTTTCGATATTCAGATTAAACGGCTGCATGAATACAAACGCCAACACCTGAATTTACTGCATATTCTGGCGTTGTACCGGCGTATTTTGCAAAACCCGGATTATGACATGGTACCGCGGGTATTTGTGTTCGGTGCAAAAGCGGCACCTGGCTATAAATTGGCAAAAGAAATCATTTTTGCTATTAATAAAATTGCCGACAAAATTAATAATGATAAGCGGGTTAAAAACCGGATTAAAGTGGTCTTTATGCCTAATTACCGGGTGACTCTGGCCGAGAAAATGATCCCGGCGGCAGATGTTTCTGAACAAATCTCTACCGCTGGTAAAGAGGCATCGGGTACTGGCAATATGAAATTGGCCTTAAACGGTGCCATTACAGTGGGTACCCTGGATGGTGCCAATATTGAAATTGCTGAAGAAGTGGGTAGCGACAATATTGCCATTTTTGGCTTAACGGTCGATGAAGTAAAAGCGCTACATGCTAAAGGTTATCAAAGCCAGGATTATTATCACAATAACCCGGAAATTAAGGCGGTGTTAGACTGGTTAGAAACAGACTACTTTACCCCTGGTAAGCCCGGTGAGCTGGCTGCTATTAAGCATAGCCTGCTGGAAGGAGGCGATCCTTATTTGGTATTAGCTGATTTTGAATCTTATGCTAAAGCTCAACAACAAATAGACAGCTGGTATCGCGATAAAGCAGGATGGGCAAAAAAAGCTATTTTAAATACGGCATTGGTAAGTAAATTTACCTCTGACCGCTCTATTGAAGATTACGTCAGCCGGATATGGAAGCTTAAGCCATGCAAAATATCACATTAAAATCATTTAAGTGATTTAACATCAGTACGCCACTATAAACCACACCCATCTTTTGATGGGTGTGGTTTATTATGATAATCAGTAATAATAAAATGTAATACCATATAACCCTCAACCATAAAAAGGGGCGTCGACATTGCAGCAAGCAGCCGGTGTAGATAAGGTAGGTAGTGTAGTTTGTGTCGGGACTGGTATGACATTAGGCTCGCATATTAGCCCATTAAGCCGCAGTTATATTGAACAAGCTGATGTAGTATTTGTGCTGGTAGCCGATGGTATTACCGAGCAATGGGTTAGCCAGATGAATAGCGATGTGCGATCACTGCAGTCATATTATCAACCTGACTTATCAAGAATGCTTAGCTACCAGCAAATGGTAGCTGCAATGCTGACTGAGGTGCGGTTAGGTAAAAAAGTGGTGGGGGCATTTTATGGCCACCCCGGGGTATTTGCCTGGGTACCCCACCAAGCCATTGCAAAGGCGAAAGCCGAGGGGTTTGCCGCCCATATGGAACCTGGCATTTCAGCAGAAGACTGCCTGATAGCCGATTTAGCCATAGACCCCGGTACCTATGGCTGCCAGCATTTTGAAACTAGCCAGTTTATGTTTTACAAGCGTACTATTGACCCGGCCGCTTATCTTATTTTATGGCAGGTAGGTGTGGCAGGCGATCGAAGCCTAGCTAAACTGAGCACTGGCGAGCCCTACCGGCAACTGCTGCTTGAGGTATTGGCCGAGCATTATTCGTTAACACATCAGGTTATTTTATATGAAGCGGTAACCTTACCCATTCAGCAACCGCGCATAACCAGATTGCCGCTGGCCGAGTTAGTGAATGCCGAGCTGGACGGTAAAACCACGCTGGTGATCCCACCTGCCACAAAGATGATCCCAAACCAAGCCATATTAGATAAATTGGCCGCACTACAAGCTTATGAGCAGAATAATCAGCAACCTGAATAGCAGCGATTTTTGCTTTCAGGGCACCACGTTTTCCGTACGGCTTTTAGCCGAACCGGATAAAGCATTATATCAACAACTTTATTGCAGTAAGCAAGTTATGCAGTATATCAGCACGCCATTAACTGAACCGCATGCATGCACCAGCTTTAACGCGGCACTTCGACATAACCATATGGCCAGCCAGAGCTACCAGCTGGGGTGCCGGGTTTTTCTGGTGATGGCCGATAATGAGTCAAAGCAGCGTTTGGGCTTGCTATCGGTAAGCGTACAGCTAATTACGCAAGCAGATATCGGGTTTGTCGGTAAATTTGAGGCTGAACTGGGTATTATGTTGCTACCGTCGGCCCAAAACCTGGGGTTAGGGCAAGCTGCTATTGCGGGCTTGTGCCAAAAATTGAGCGTACAACCTAACATTTATCGCTTTACTTTTTGCACTGCAGCGCATAATTTCGCTGCAAAAAAGCTGGTTAGCCGCTTAGGCTTTGTGTATTGTGGCAACGGTAATTGCTATCAGTTACTACAGTAATATAAAAAACACTCTTAAAGGAAGTTTAGCATGAACAAGGTACTGCAGCTTTTACAACGCTTAGGTGAAGATGCCTCATTGCGCAATATCGCCACTAGCCAATTACCAACAGTGTTAAATCCGCTAAACCTAGACTCTGCAGTGCAGCAAGCTATTTTTGAAAAAGATGATGCAATGCTAGCCCGGCTACTAGATACCACCAACAAGATTGTTTGTATGATATTTCCGGCTGAAGAACCAGCACCACAAGATCAGCCAGCTGATTTGCCGGCAAAACAGCCTGCCGATACACCAGAGCCTGCAGAGTACGATATTAAGCAAGTAGTATAAGGTAATTGTTATCAGAAAATATCATAACTGACTTGGTGAAAACCATACTTATGCGAACTGCATTGTTTTTACTGCAGTTCGCAATAGCTGAGCCGTTAATAGCTGCGGTTAACAACACTATTTTGCCCGAGAGCATTACAGTTGTCCAACAGCTATCAATACGCCAACAGTTAGCTCAGATTGATCAAATTAGATTGGAAAATCAGCCGCTTTTTAATGCTGAATTGAATAGAGTAAAACAGCTGCCGCTGGCTTTAGCCTCAGATATCGAATATTTAACTTTGCTAACAGCTTATGAGTTCGCGCTTCAAGGTCAATATGACAAAGTACTTCCAACTATAATGCCATTGCTCGATGCCTCTGCCAATTCAGAGTTTTTCAGTAGAGCCCAGATTATGGCGGTCAACGTACTACTGCTGTCTAATAATCACACCTTGGCTTTTTTCTACTTCGAGCAGCTAATTAATAGTATTCCAACGATTAACGATCCCGAATTACTAGCCCAAATGATAGTTCTTACGATGTTTACCTATAACATGCTGGAACGTTATGATCTTACTTTGTTATATGTACGTTACATTGATTTTGATGCAATATCAGCTAAGTTAACTTGCCAAATTAGGGTTGTCGCACTTGATGCTCAGTACCAGCAACCTGATAACACTGTTACCGAGCAAGAAACACATCAGGTTATAAACGATTGTGTTGCGGCCAAAGAGGTTATTCCAGCTAATTTAGCCAGAAAAGAGCAAATGCGAAATTTGCTAAACAATAATAATAGCCAAGCGGTATTGGCACTTTATCAGCAAAACATTGCTGAAATTAAGCAAACTAATTATCCGATATTGATATCTCAGGTTAGCGCGCTAGCGGCGCAGGCACAGTTACTTAATGGCGATTTACAACAGGCTATTATGCTGGCAAATCAGGCGTTAAACGCCGCAAAATCTAGCCCTAATAATTTTGCACTGGTTGAAGCCTATGCGACTCTGTATCAGATAGCCAAAGCCGAGCAAAACTATCAGCAGGCCCTGCATTATCTGGAAAGAAAGCAGCAGATTGAAGGCGAATTTAATGCTAATAAAGCCTCGCAGCAGGCGGCTTACCATACTGTACGCTCACAAATTGAATTCCAAAATCAGCGTATTAGTTTATTAGACAGAGACAATGAGCTACTAGTGTTACAGCAAAACATTTACCGGGAAGAGGTAAAAAACAGCCATTTATTGCTACTCTTATCGGCGCTACTGGGGAGCATTGCGCTGGTATTCGCCTATCGAGGTTTAGCAGGGCGTAAGCGATTTAAATTGATGGCTGAGTACGATCAGCTAACTGGGATCAGTAATCGCTATCACTTTAATTATCAGGCGAAACAGGCATTACGTTTTTGCCAGTCCAGACAAAAACCAGTCGCCATGATTTTATTTGATTTAGACCATTTTAAAGTCATTAATGACCAATTTGGCCACGCGACAGGTGATTGGGCTCTGCAACAAATTGTGCTGATATGTAAGCAATTTATGCGCTCTAATGACATTTTTGGCCGTATTGGCGGCGAAGAGTTCGTTATTATGCTGCCAGACTGCGAGCTGGATAAAGCCAGTTTACTGGCTGAAATTTGTCGTGATGCTGTTTATGGTATTGAAACGACCAGCATTGAATATGATTTTAGTTTAAGTGCCAGTTTTGGAGTAAGTGGCAGCGATATAAGTGGTTATGATGTTAAGCAGTTGCTGGCAGACGCCGATAACGCCATGTACCAGGCAAAAACCAATGGTCGTAATCAGGTTGTCGAATTTAGTAAAACCGTAACCTAGTCGTTTTAAAGTCAGTTAGCGGTTTGACCATAATATGGAGTAATATATGTTGCAGCAGCCAATCCCGGCCGGTGATTTTTTAGCACTTACCTTAGCTAACCCAACGGGGTTGGCGCCACTGCGTTTTACCTTAACAAACAACACGCTGGTTCAGGTATGGGACACGGGAGTTATTTGCTTTGAGCCTGCCAGTGCTACCACTGAGGATCTGGTGTTGTCTTGTGGCATACATGGCAACGAAACCGCCCCTATCGAAATATGCGCGGCTATTGTGCAGGATATTCTGACAGAGCGTTTACTACCCAAAGTAAGATTGTTAATGCTGTTTGGCAATCCGCCAGCCATTAATGCTGGTAGCCGGGAAATTACTGAGAATCTTAATCGGTTGTTTTCAGGCCAGCACAGTAACGGCGCTGGTGTAATAAATGCTGAGCGGCAGCGGGCAAAAGCATTAGAGCAGTACGTTAGTCAGTTTTACCAGCAGTTACCCGTAACCGAGTTGGTAACGCGTAGTCGTAGTTTGTATGATTTACATACCGCTATTCGCGGCTCGCGCTTTGAAAAATTTGCGGTGTATCCTTATCTGCACGATAAGCCCTGGCAGCAGGCTGAGCTGGCTTTTTTAGCCGCGTGTGGGGTAAATACTGTGCTGTTAATGCAAACGCCAGCAACTACCTTTAGTTATTACGCGTCGAACACCCATCAAGCCAATTCTTTTACTATTGAACTGGGTAAGGTAAAGCCGTTTGGACAGAACACTATGGCAAATTTTGCTAAAGTGGAGGCGAGCTTACGGGCCTTTATTCAGGCCGAGCCCGTAAAAGCAGCCGCTTTTGATGCCAGCCAGTTCAATATTTTTCAGGTATATCGCGCTATTATAAAACAAACACAGGATTTTAAATTACGCTTTGCTGATGATATTGAAAATTTCACCTGCTATCCACCTGGTACCTTGCTGGCAACTGATGGTGATATTGAATATCGGGTAGAGCATGAGGGCGAAGCCTTAATATTTCCTAATGCGAAAGTGGCGGTAGGTCAGCGCGCGATGTTAATGGTCAGGCCCACGTCAGTTACCGACAATCTGCAGTAAAATGCTTGGTTTACGGTTAATACCAGTGTGACAGACAGTAAATATAACCTGACAGCTCTGCAAGCCGTCAGGTTTTTTTGTACCTGGCGACGGTTGCAATGCAGTTTACGTAAAGGTAAAGTTCCGGGCAAATAACGATAATCGACAGTGTGTCCACAAACCAAGAGATAGCCATGAAAAACCCTAATAACGCCACCATCACCACGGTGCATTCTGCAGCTTTTACTGCCGGTGATGCGTTAAAAATTCCTACTCTGTGTATTTTAAAAGATGATGGCAACCTGTATGACGGTGCTGATACCCCAACGGTAGACAAAGAAACCGCCTTGAAAATGTACAACACTATGGTGTTCACCCGGGTATTAGATGAGCGCATGTTAGCCGCACAGCGCCAGGGCCGCATCAGCTTTTATATGCAGTGTTTAGGCGAGGAAGCCACTACGGTCGGCAGTGCTGCCGCGCTGGATGAGCAAGACATGATTATGGCGCAATATCGCGAGCAGGGTGCCTTGCGTTATCGCGGCTTTACTTTAGAGCAGTTTATGAATCAGCTGTTTTCTAATGAAAAAGATCTTGGTAAAGGCCGGCAGATGCCGGTGCACTACGGTAGTAAAGACATTTACTACATGACGATTTCATCGCCTTTGGGCACACAAATTCCGCAAGCCAGTGGCTATGCTTATGCCCAGAAATTACGGGGCTTAAATAAAACCACTATTTGTTATTTCGGTGAAGGTGCTGCATCAGAAGGTGATTTTCACGCCGGATTAAATATGGCGGCGGTGCATAAAGCGCCGGTACTGTTCTTTTGTCGCAATAATGGCTATGCCATTTCAACTCCGGCCAACGAACAGTTTGTTGGTGACGGCATTGCTTGTCGGGCGGTAGGTTATGGTATGAAAGCGTTGCGGGTAGACGGCGCCGATATTTTGGCAGTGTATCAGGCTACTAAAATGGCTCGTGATTATGCGCTGGAGCATAACGAACCAGTATTAATTGAAGCCATGGCGTATCGCTTAGGCGCGCATTCATCGTCTGATGATCCCAGTGGCTATCGTTCGAAAGAAGAAGAAGAAATGTGGCGTAAAACCGACCCTATTTCCCGCTTTCGTTTATGGTTAGTTAAACAGGGCTGGTTAGACGACGCTGCAGACAAAGCCAGTATTGAAGCACTGCGTACTGAAATTCTGGATGCACTGAAAGTGGCTGAGAAAGTGGCAAAACCAGGTATAGAACACCTGATATCTGATGTGTATCACCAGCCGATCCCGGCGCTACAACAACAATTAGACGAATTAAAACAACATATCAGAAAATACCCGGATGCTTATCCGGTGACGTCGGGGAGAATGGATTAATGGCAAAAATGAATATGCTACAAGCGATTAATAATGCGCTTGATTTAGCTATGGCTAAAGATGATGCCGTAGTGTGTTTTGGTGAAGACGTTGGCCATTTTGGTGGGGTGTTTCGGGCCACCAGTAAGCTGCAGGAAAAATACGGTAAGGCGCGCTGTTTTAACACTCCGCTGACCGAGCAGGGTATAGCTGGCTTTGCCAATGGTATGGCCGCACAAGGCATGAAGCCGGTAGCTGAAATTCAGTTTGCTGACTATATTTTTCCGGCGTTTGACCAAATAGTCAATGAAACAGCAAAATTCCGCTATCGTTCAGGTAATGAATTCAACGTTGGTGGCTTGGTATTTCGAAGCCCCTATGGCGGCGGTATTGCCGGCGGCCATTATCATAGCCAGTCACCTGAAGCCTATTTTGCGCACACTCCAGGCTTAAAAGTGGTTATTCCACGCGATCCTTATCAGGCAAAAGGCTTATTACTGGCCTCTATTGCCAGTGAAGATCCGGTGATATTTTTTGAGCCGAAAAAATTGTATCGGGCGTCAACTGGTGAAGTACCTGAAGAGTATTATGAAATTGAATTGGGTAAAGCAGAGGTAGTGCGCGAAGGTAAAGATGTTACCGTATTAGCCTGGGGCGCTCAGATGGAAATAGTTGAGAAAGCGGTAGCAATGGCCGCCGAGCAGGGCGTATCTTGCGAAGTTATCGACTTGCGTAGCATTTTACCCTGGGATGCAGATACCGTTGCCGCCTCGCTAGAAAAAACCGGCCGGTTGGTGATCAACCATGAAGCGCCGTTAACCGGTGGTTTCGCGGGTGAAATTGCCGCCACTATGCAACAACGTTGTTTTTTACATCTGGAAAGCCCGATTGAGCGCGTGTGTGGCATGGATACGCCGTATCCGCTGGCACTGGAAAAAGAATACGTTGCCGATCATCTAAAAACCTACGAAGCCATTATGCGCTCGGTTAACTATTAAGGCGGCAGCATGAAACAGGATTTTATACTGCCGGATATCGGCGAAGGTATCGTTGAATGTGAAATAGTGGAATGGCTGGTTAACGAAGGTGACACCATAAAAGAAGATCAACCGGTTTGTGATGTCATGACCGACAAAGCGCTGGTGCAAATACCGGCGGTATACAACGGTGTTGTCAGCAAGTTGTATTATGCTAAAGGTGACATTGCTAAAGTGCATGCTCCGTTGTTTGCTATGGAAATAGCCGACATTGTTGATACTACTGACACTACACCGCAACCAGTTAAGCAAGGTGCAACAAATAATACGGCCACGGTGCAAGCTGAACCTGTTAATACTGCCGCTGAAACCACTGAAGACTTTATTTTACCCGACATTGGTGAAGGTATTGTTGAGTGTGAAATTGTCGACTGGTTAGTAGCTGAAGGCGATACCATTTTAGAAGATCAGCCAGTTTGTGATGTTATGACCGACAAAGCGCTGGTACAAATTCCGGCTAAGTATTCTGGTGTTGTCAGTAAGTTATATTACGCTAAGGGCGAAATTGCTAAAGTGCATTCACCGTTATTTGCCATGCAAATAGCCGGACAGACGTCAGATGCCACTAGTTCGACATCGTCACCGGCAAGCCAAACCATAGCAAGCAACCCTGTTGCAACCGGGCAAACTAGCCATAAGTCTGCAGTGTCAGCAGCCAGCGGTAAAGCACTCGCTAGCCCGGCGGTGCGTCGTTTAGCACGTGAGCTAAATATCGATTTAACCAACGTAAACGGCTCAGGCGATAAAGGCCGGGTTTTTAAAGACGACGTAAAAGCCTTTGCTGCCAGCAGCACTGAGTCAGACAGTAGTAGTGCTGACCCCACTGCTAGCAGCGATAGCGCCAAAGCCAGTTCAGCACAACATATTAATTCCGTTGCCGGCATTGCTGACCGGGTTGAACCTATTAAAGGTATTAAAGCGGTAATGGCGCGGTTAATGGCTGAGTCGGTGTCAACTATTCCGCATTTTACCTACTGTGAAGAAATAGATCTGACGGCGTTAATTAGTCTACGTTTGAGCCTGAAAGATAACTATGCTAAGCAAGGCGTTAAGCTGACGATGATGCCATTTTTTATGAAAGCATTATCATTGGCAATTAAAGATTTTCCAGTAATGAACAGCCAGCCCAATAGCGACTGTACTGAGCTGCGTTTTCTTGCCCAGCACAATATTGGTGTTGCTGTTGATTCTAAGGTAGGTTTATTAGTTCCCAACATTAAAAGCTGTCAAAGCAAATCAATTGTCGACATCGCACGTGAGCTAAGCCGATTGACTGACTCAGCTCGCGAGGGACGGGTTAGCCCGGCAGATCTTAAAGGTGGTACTATTACTATCTCTAATATTGGCGCCATTGGCGGTACAGTTGCGACGCCAATTATTAATAAGCCTGAAGTGGCTATTGTTGCTTTAGGAAAGGTGCAAACCTTGCCACGCTTTAATGACAAAGGCGAGGTTGAAGCCAGACAACTGATGCAAATAAGCTGGTCAGGTGATCACCGGATTATTGATGGTGGTACCATTGCCCGCTTTACCAATTTGTGGAAGCACTATTTGGAGCAGCCTTCGGCAATGCTGGTTAACATGATTTAAGCAGTTGGCAAGTTCAGCTGTTTCTGTTAAAAACCCACGGTGCAAGGTGGGTTTTTTTATGGTCGTTATTTTGACCGGTACAGGGAATAAATATGGTTGAATTTGAAGATTTAAGAGTGTTGGTACAGGCGAAAAGCCCGCTGATTATTATTGAAACTTATGAAGAACTACGG
Source organism: Arsukibacterium sp. MJ3 (assembly GCF_000987765.1). Taxonomy (GTDB): domain Bacteria; phylum Pseudomonadota; class Gammaproteobacteria; order Enterobacterales; family Alteromonadaceae; genus Alishewanella. The sequence goes on along the minus strand of NZ_LAHP01000001.1, from coordinate 199,074 downwards.
GCACTGGCCTTAATAAAGCGTCTGGCAATGAATTTAATGCGGCCGGTATTTCAATGGACTATTACCGATGGCTTGTTGCGTACCGACCGTGAAAGCAGCCCACAAGCGTTTAATACTGAACCGGCGCAAGTATTGGCCCAAATTAAAGGTACTCGGATCCCGGGTATTTATGTGTTATGCGATTTTCATCCTTTTTTAAATGAACCGCGGCATATTCGCTTTTTAAAAGAAATTGCCCAGGCGCATGAGAGTTTAGGACACACGCTGGTATTTTTAAGCTATGCACTACAAACACCACCTGAATTAGCCCGCTTAAGCTACCGCTTTCAATTGTCATTACCTAGTGATCAGCAATTACGACAGATGATCAGTGAAGCCGCCGAGATGTATCGCCATCAGCATGGTCAGCCCGTAGACATGGCGCCAGAAGATGTTAGTGCCTTATTGCAAAACTTACGCGGTTTAACTTTTGATGAAGCAAAACGACTGGCCTACAAAGCGATAGCCGATGATGGTGCGATAACCGCGAGCGATTTACCCAGAATAAACCGGGCAAAGTTTAATTTGCTGCAAGCGGCCGGTACCTTAAGCCAGGTTTACGATACCAAAAACCTGGCCGACGTAGTCGGCTTAGCCAATTTAAAACGTTGGTTAACTCAACGCCAGCCAGCGTTTAATAGTAATAGCCAAGACATCCCTAAAGGCTTATTGTTAACTGGTGTGCAAGGTACCGGTAAAAGCCTTACCGCTAAAGCCATCGCCGGCAGTTGGGGCTTACCGTTACTGCGGCTTGATATGGCAGCGTTATATAATAAATATATTGGTGAAACCGAGAAAAATCTCAGTCAGGCTCTGGCGCAGGCCGATGCCATGGCCCCCTGTGTGCTCTGGATAGATGAAATTGAAAAAGGCTTGGCCGGTGGTGATAATGACAATGGCGTTACCCGCCGCATACTGGGCACCTTATTAACTTGGATGGCCGAGCGGACAAAACCGGTATTTATGGTTGCTACCTCGAATAATATTGAAGAGCTGGCGCCGGAGTTATTGCGTAAAGGCCGCTTTGATGAAATATTCTTTGTTGATTTACCTGATAATGCGCAAATTAAAGCACTTTTGGCGTTGCATTTACAGCGACGTAATTTAGCACTGCATGATAATGAACTGGCGCAATGTATTGCCTTAGCGCAAGGTTTTTCGGGTGCTGAACTAGAGCAAGCTGTAGTCAGTGCCAGCTACCGGTTGCACAGCGATGGCGGCGGTTTTAGTTTAAATCACTTAATGGCCGAGCTTGCAGAAACACAGCCGCTATCGGTCGTTATGGCAGAACGCGTCACCGCACTTCGGCAATGGGCGCAGCAGCGCTGTGTTATGGCTTAACCCGGACACATCGCGTATGCCAGATAAAATTGAAAAAAATCAACTGCGTAACTTTTATATACCAGAAGAGCAATCGGTTTATTTGTTAAATGCGAATGACGCTAAAAAGCTGAAGGATTGGGTAGCGTTGTGTGTTGAAGAGTTAGAAAAGCTAGGCTATAGGCAAATTGAACTAATTGGTAAGGGTGCCTATGGTTTTGCTTTTGCCGGCTTTGGTCAAGATGGCGTATCGTATGTGTTTAAGTTTTCCCGGATTAATTTAGCTCAGCATATTCAGGAACGGCTGGCTGATGAAGCGCACATGCTGTCATTAGTTAAGCATCCGGCGGTGCCGACGTATATTACTTATCAGGTGATAAAAAAGCAGGGCATTTTAATGATGGGACGGGCTAAAGGCCTCGACCTCGAACAATTTAGTCTGAAAGTAGGGCGCCTGTCAGTTAGGTTATTAATTGATATTGCGGCGCAACTGGCCGTGTTATTACACTTCCTGAGGCAACAGCAAACGCTTGGCCAAAGTACCCCAATAGTACATGGCGATATTAAGCCTTCCAATGTAGTGTTTGATGAGCACACCGGAAAAGTGAGTTTAATTGATTGGGGCTCATCGGTGCATGCTCAGCTGGATAGCCAAGGTCAATTTTTATGTAATAACGTTATGCAATTAATGTCTGCCGATTTACAGCATTCAAATGCCCGAATGGGCGACGTCTACTTTATTGGTCCGGAGCAACGCAGTGGAGAATTATCCAGTCCCCGTTTTGACGAGCAGGGTGTTGCCAGCACCTTGTACGCGTTAGCATCGGCGCAATCGTGCCGCTTTGGTCGACTGGCAATACCCGCCCGTAGCTTAGGGTTACCGGTTGAATTTGCTACCATGCTTGACAGCATGTTGGCTGAAGATCGTATTTTACGCCACCAAGCCGGGGATTATTTTATCAGTCGTATGGCTACTTTAGCTCACTTAGTGTTACCACCGGTTAGCTTGTTGGCCGATGTGCCGCTGCTGCCAGTATGGTGTAGTGATCAAAAGCAGGATTTAGATACGGTGGTGTATTCCTCACGCAAATCTTTCTTACGAGAACACCAGGAAGAGAGCCATTTGTGTGATGTTGATGACGTGCAACTAGAGCGATATTACAAAAATTATTTGGAAGGGATGGGCGAAACTGAAAAAGCCTTTATTGCCGCAGTGGGCCGGTTAGCCCGTTATCCGGTAGTGGGGGGCTTAGCGATTCATTGGCAGGCGGCCGGGGTATATATCGATTCAAGTTTAAATTTATATAATACAGAACTTAAAATAGCGTTTAGCCATGCGGTTAATAATGTGGTGAGTTTGGGCAGCGCAATTGGCAAATTAGGCGTGTTTAAAGCTTGTTTATTTGATGCCCGTAATACAATTCATATTAGTAGAGACAGTACAGAACAGCCGTTTACTGTGCCCGATAAAGCAAAAATACCCTACCAGTTGGCACCGGTGCTAAGCCAAGAAGACGCCAGCAAACAGCATTCTTATTTTGAGGATGGAAAAGATCCTGATGAGCAACTGGTTTTACCCGATGCCATCATGGATGATATTGCTTGCTTAAACTTGGTCCGGCACACCGGTTGTATTATTTTTGAAGTCACCCCACTGTATATGAAGGTGCATAGCTATTATCGGCTATTAGATAAAGCAGCTGAGCCTCAATTTGCGGCGTTGCTGCAAAGTATTCTGCAAAAAGTTATTTTAATTAGTGGTGAAGGTGTTGGCGGTTTTATGAAATTACCTTACAAAGACACCCGATTTTTTCAACATCAACCGCAAAGTCCTGCATGTTATTATCCGGCAAATCCATTGCAATTTAGCCAGCAACAGCACAGTTTGCCTTAATAATAGACAGAATTAGCGGCATCACAAATAAATCATGCAGGTCGAGGCCGTGTTTCAGATTAAAAAGGTTTAAATTAACGGTTAAACCAAGTAATGTAGTGACTTTAATATTAGTAACCAGAAACCGCGAATAACCGATGTCTACCGATAAAAATGCTCAATATGACTTGCTGTTAATGCAAGCTCAGGCGCTTACTGCCGATGAACCCGATGCTATTGCCAATATGGCTAATTTAAGTGCATTACTTTTTAATAGTTTACCTGATTTAAATTGGGCAGGTTTTTATATTATGCGTGCAGGCGAATTAGTATTAGGGCCATTTCAAGGCCAGGTGGCCTGTGTTCGAATTCCTGTTGGTAAGGGCGTGTGTGGCACTGCGGTAGCCACCGGTGATATTCAATTGGTTGAAAATGTGCATCAGTTTGATGGGCATATTGCCTGTGATTCTGCCAGTAACGCCGAAATAGTATTACCAATACGTTTTAATGGTGAGGTGATTGCCGTGCTAGATATCGACAGCCCAACGATAGCGCGCTTTGACACTATTGATCAGCATTATCTTAGTCAATTAGTGGCGCAATTTGAGCAGCGATTAACTGGCCCCCTATGAAAGATTTAATGACGGTGCAGGACTATTTATTAGATGTATCTGAAGTGGGTGATTGGGATGGTGAAGAAGAACAGGTTGCCGATACCATTAATACTATAATTCATGCAGTGTGGGATGCCTTACCAGAAACATTATCGACCGAGAAAATAGATCAGTTAATGCCACAATTTTGGCAGCAGCTAGGCGGTGACTCTGTCTTGCTGGATGTCGATGAACATGAGTTGATTGGTTGGGCTTTAACGCACATGCGACAACAAATAGAATTGGGCATTGATGACGCTGAACAACCTGAAGCAGAATCAGCAGACGTTGATGTAGATTATGAAGAAGAGTGAAACCTTAATGACAACCTCCACTGAAGCTTTAAATACAACTGATAACAGCACCACAGTGCTTGCCACAACCGATAACCTGACTGCAGCAACTAAGCTGGCAAATGTAAAGGAAGTCCTGGCGTATCTGGCACAATCGTACCCTTTATGTTTTAGTGTTAAAGGTGACGCAAGACCGCTTAAAATAGGTATTTTCCAGGACCTTTCGGTTAAGTTGGCCGATGACAGTCTGTTGAGTAAAACCCAGTTACGTCAGGCGTTAAGGGTATACACCTCCAGCTGGCGTTACTTGCAAGCAATCCAGGTAGGTGTTGCCCGCGTAGATTTAGATGGAGTAGCTGGCGAGCCTATTGATCAACAGCAAGCTGAGCATGCTCTTACTACCCTGACTGACAGTAAGCAAAAGGCTGCCGAGGTGCGTAAAGCCAGAATGGCTGAGCAAAAAGCTAAGGCAAAACCTGCTGCTGACAAACCTGCTTACAAAAAAAAGCCGAACAAATCAGCAAACAGCAGCTCTAACAGCACGACGCTAAGCAGTAAAGTTGAGGTAAAGCCCGGCAACCAAACAGTGGGAGCCGCAACTGAACCCGCTTTACAAGCTGTAGCTAAAGTCCATTTGAAAGTTGGTGCCAGTGTGCTGGTTAAACTGGGCCAATCGCCGATGACAGCCACGGTAATGGAAGTAGGTAAAGATGATGTAACCGTGCAGTTGGCATCTGGTATGGTCGTAAAAACCCGTCAGGACAGTTTGTATCAGGCCTGACTAATACAGAGTAGCTTATGAAGAAATTATCCATTTTAGCGGCAAGTATAATGTTGGCTTTTGCAGTACATGCAGAGCCTGAAAAATCAGAAGAGCAATTTGTGTTGCCACTTGTTGCACAAGCTTCACATCATGCTACGGCCAGTAAAAGGATAACCGCGCTGTTTACCCGTGGCCATTATATCCCTGTACAATTAAATGATGAGCTTTCGGGTCGCATTTTTGACATGTATCTGAAAAACCTTGATTATTTTCGAAATGTTTTGTTAAAAACGGACGTTGATTCGTTTATGCGTTTTCGTGATAATTTTGATGATGGCCTGAACAAAGGCGATTTGGGTTTTGCGTTTGACATGTTTAACCATACTCTCGAGCGCCGTGCTGAGCGTTTTGACTACGCAATAAGTTTATTAAGCCAGGAATTTAATTTTAGTGTTGCTGACACCTATCAGTATGACCGCGAAGAGGCAGAATGGCCGGTCGATCAAGCTGAACTAAACGAGCTTTGGCGGCAACGGGTTAAATTTGATGCACTTAATTTAAAGCTTACCGGTAAAACAGACGCTGAAATTCGTGATATTTTAACTAAACGTTATCGCAACAGTCAAAAACGGCTTAGCCAAACCAATAGCGAAGATGTTTTTCAGTTGGTGATGAACGGTTTTGGCCGTGCTATTGAAGCGCATACCTCTTATTTATCGCCACGCAATGCCGACCGTTTTCAGCAAGAAATGAATTTGTCGCTGGAAGGTATCGGCGCGGTTCTGCGTGCTGAAGAAGATTACACCGTAATACAAAGTTTAGTACCAGGCGGTCCGGCGGATCAAACCCAGAAGTTAAAAGCAAAAGATCGCGTGGTTGGCGTCGCTCAGGCGGAAGATGATTTTGTTGATGTCATTGGCTGGCGTTTAGACGATGTTGTTGACTTAATAAAAGGCCCTAAAGGTAGCACTGTAAGGTTGCAGGTGTTAGGGGGCAGTAATATTGCCGCCAATAAAGCGGAAATTGTGACCATAGTTCGTGACAAAATTCGTTTGGAAGACCGTGCAGCCAAAGCCGAAATGCTGCAGCCTAAACTTACTGCGTTGTCTCAAAACATTGGTGTAATAAGCATACCTGGCTTTTATAACAACCTGGCTGATGATGTAAAGAAGCTATTGGTTGAATTAAAAGAGCAACAAGTTGATGGCATTATTATTGATTTGCGCGGCAACGGTGGCGGGTCACTGCAGGAAGCCACGTTATTAACTGGCTTATTTATTGACCGTGGCCCTGTAGTGCAAATTCGCCAGGGTGATGGCAAAGTGACTGAGTCACCCGATACAGACGGTATTAGTTATTACGATGGCCCGTTAACCGTTTTAGTCGATCGATACAGTGCGTCTGCTTCTGAAATTTTTGCAGCAGCGATGCAAGACTATGGTCGGGCTTTAATTGTTGGTGAGCAAACCTTTGGTAAGGGCACCGTGCAGCAACATCGTGGCCTTGGCCGGATTTACGATATGTTCGAAAATCCCTTAGGTAGCGTGCAGTATACCATTGCCAAATTTTATCGGATAAATGGTGGCAGTACTCAACACCAAGGTGTTATTCCTGATATTCATTTTCCAACGGCGATAAACCCTGCAGAGTGGGGCGAAAGCAAAGAGCAATATGCCTTACCCTGGGATTCAATAGCGCCAGCAAATTATGCCAGCACTAATGATATTAAGACGTTAGTACCAATGTTACTTGAAAAACATCAGCAGCGGATTAGCAAAGAGCCAGAATTTACATTTTTGCTGGCTGACATTGATGACTACAAAAAACGTCAGGAAGATAAAACGATATCATTAAAAGAAGACGTGCGTATTAGTGAGCGTGATAAAGAAAAAGCCGAACAATTGGCCAGGCTTAACGAGCGGCTGGTTAGGTTTGAATTAGCTAAAGTAGAGTCGGTAGATGATGCACCAGAAATGATTAGCGAGTTGGATCCCTTTCTGGAAGAGGCGGCTAGTATTACGGCAGATTTGTTAATGAGTAGCCGATTGGCAAAAAAATAAAATAGTGTTAAAGAGTGTTATTAAAAAGCGGTATTGATTACCGCTTTTTATTGGGTTAAAGATCAGATAAATAATAATTATTATAAAGGTTAACTATGACAACACGGGGCGTATTCTCATCGCGGATCGGTTTTATTCTGGCTGCTTCCGGTTCAGCTGTAGGGCTTGGTAACGTTTGGGGTTTTCCTTCTCAGGTTGCCAGTAATGGTGGTGCAGCCTTTGTTTTGATGTATTTAATTCTGGCATTTGTGCTGGCGTATCCGGTGTTAATGGCGGAGTTGTTAATTGGTCGTGCAACGGAGTCAAACGTGGTCGATGCACTGGGTAAGGTGTCGAAGGGGCGTTCAGGTCGTTTTGTTGGCATGTGGGGTATTGCCACGGTATCACTAATTTTAGCATTTTACGGTATTGTCGGCGGTTGGATGCTGGCATACAGCCTGGAAGCCTTGGCCAGTCTGGCCGGATTAGACCAAGTAGCACACTGGTTGTTATCAACATCGCTTTATCGTAATGTGCTGTTTTGTGGTTTGTTTATGTTACTTACCGTAGGTATCGTCAGTGGCGGTGTGGTAAATGGTATTGAACGCTGGTCAGTACGATTAATGCCTACTTTATTCGTCTTAATGTTATTACTGTTTGGCTATGTAATGACACAGGATGGTGCCATCGACGGTTTAAAAGTGTATTTACTGCCTGATTTTTCTGAAATACTCGACCCTGATTTGTTAATTAGTGCCATGGGACAGGCCTTTTTCTCTATGTCGCTTGGTGTCGGCACTATGCTCATTTATGGCTCTTATGTCAGCCACAAAGAAAACTTGCCTACGCTTGGGGCGTCGGTGGCGTTAGTTGATATTGGTGTTGCGGTATTGGCGGGACTACTTATTATTCCGGCAATGTATGTTGCGCTACACAATGGGGTAGAAATTTTTGGCACAAATGGTGAATTACTTGCCGAAGATACCTTGATATTTACCGTACTGCCGTCATTATTTGCCACTATGGGCACTGTTGGTACGGTAGTAGCTTTTGCATTTTTCTTGTTAATGACAATTGCTGCGTTAACATCTTCCATTTCTATGCTGGAAGTACCGGTATCCTATGTTGTTGAGAATAGGAAAGTTGTTCGTAACAAAGCCGTATGGCTTATTGCGGGCATTATTTTTGTACTAAGTATCATTATTCTTTTAAATTTTAAGCTGTTATTTGGTTTTGTGATTGCCTTAACCACGCAATACAGTCAACCGTTGCTTGGTTTAATGTTGTGTATTTTTGCCGGCTGGATATGGAACCGTAATAACATTCTGGCTGAATTGAAAAAAGGTGATGAACACGCTGAGCACAGCTGGTTCTGGCGCATTTGGCCCTGGTATGTCAAGTTTGTTTGTCCGGTCATTATTTTGCTGATGTTTTACCGGTCTTTGTAAGAGTTATTCAAAAATAATCCAACAATAATAACAATCAGAGGCGCCTTAAGCGCCTTTGTTAAATGGAGCAATATTAATGTCTGAAAAACATCCCAGCATGCTGGACGCTGCTTTACCACTGATTGTGCTGATCATACTGTTGTCAGCCTCGGTATATTTGTTTGGCAGCGACTCCTCATATGGTCCTAATCAAATTGCGTTGTTTCTTGCTACAGCCGTAGCGGTAATCATTGGTTTAAAAAATGGTTATAAGTGGCAGGCAATGGAAAAAGCCATGGTGAAAGGTATTTCACTGTCGTTAGGGGCGGTACTTATTTTGCTGTCTGTTGGCGCGCTTATTGGCACCTGGATGTTATCAGGTACAGTACCCACCCTTATTTATTATGGTTTGCAGTTATTAAGTCCAAGTTGGTTTTATGCCGCTAGTTGTTTGTTATGCGGTATTGTCGCGATGAGTATTGGTAGCTCCTGGACTACCGCAGCTACGATAGGCGTAGCATTAATTGGCGTGGCATCTGGTTTGGGGTTATCACCGGCCATTACTGCCGGGGCTATAGTCTCTGGCGCTTATTTTGGTGATAAATTATCGCCGTTAAGTGAAACCACTAATTTGGCGCCTGCGGTAGCCGGCGCTGATTTATTTGAACATATCCGGCATATGTTATGGACCACGGTGCCGAGTTTTATTCTTGCCGTGTTGCTGTTTACGATTATTGGTTTTAACAGTGAAGTGGCATCTGATTTTGCCAGAATTGAACAAATAAGTGTGGTGTTGCAACAGCATTTCTCAATTAGTATTTGGTCTTTATTACCCTTATTTGTGCTGTTAACGATGGCGATTAAGAAAGTACCGGCTTTTCCGACGGTGTTTATTGGTGCATTACTAGGTGCTATATGGGCTGTTATTTTCCAGCAGGAATTGTTATCGCAACTTATTGACAGCAACCTGCCAGTAGCGCTTGCTACCGTTAAACTGATTTGGCATACCCTTTATGCCGGCTTTGCCTTGGAGACGGGTAATGCCAATCTAAATGATTTACTCAGTGGTGGCGGTATGGTTAGTATGTTAAATACCGTTTGGTTGGTGTTTTGCGCCATGATGTTTGGTGCAACTATCGAGAAAATTGGGCTGTTACGTAAATTCGTGCATTCTATCTTGTTTTTTGCCCGCAGCACCGGTTCGCTTATTACCAGCACCATTGGCACCTGTTTTGTTACCAATATTCTAACGGCCGATCAATATATGTCTATTGTGATGCCGGGCAGAATGTTTAAAGAGGAATATGAGCGTCGTGGCTTAGCGCCGGTTAATTTATCCCGCTCATTGGAAGATGGTGGCACCATTACCAGTCCGTTAATTCCCTGGAATACTTGTGGTGCCTATATGCACGGTGTTTTGGGCGTTAGCCCGCTTGACTACGCTTTTTATGCGTTTTTCAATTTAATAAATCCGTTGTTATCTATTATTTATGCGTATTTGGGCATAAAAATATTGCGGCTGACGCCTCCTGTAAATGGCCATCAAGAGCAGCTGGTTAAAAATTAGTAGCGACTTAAAAGCCTGAACTGTTTCAGGCTTTTTTAGCACTGTAGCGTTACCATTATCGCGATATCAAGGAGCCAACATGAGCAGTAATTCAGCACGAACGAGCAGGCGATTAGTTGATTACCAGCAGCCCGATTTTTTAATTCCGCAAATAGAGCTTACCTTTGATTTAGGCCCTGATAGCACTACAGTAAAAGCGTTGATGCAGGTTAAACAACAGACTGCTGGCGCGGATTTGGTTTTGGATGGGCAGCAGTTAAACCTGAGCTATATTGCGTTGAACGGTGTTGAACTTACGCCTGATGATTATCAGCTTAGTGCTGATCAACTAATTATTGCCAAGGTTCCAGTTGAGTTTACGTTAGAAATTATTACTGAAATTAATCCGGCAGCAAACTCAGCGTTAGAAGGGCTTTATTTGGCGAACAATGTATTTTGTACGCAATGCGAAGCAGAGGGCTTTCGCCGCATAATGTTTTATCCGGATCGGCCAGATGTATTATCAGTTTATACTACCCACATTATTGCTGACCAAAATAAGTATCGTTATTTGCTGGCTAATGGCAACAACACCGCGACTGAGCCATTAGCCGATGGCAGAACCCGGGTAAGCTGGCATGATCCTTTTGCTAAACCTTGTTATTTGTTCGCTTTAGTTGCCGGTAACTTTGATTGTATCAATGATAATTTTATTACCCACAGTGGCCGCACCATAGCATTACAGTTATTTGTAGATAAAGGCCAGCAACACAAAGCAAACTTTGCTATGGCGGCGTTAAAAAGGGCAATGCGCTGGGACGAAACACGTTATAACTTAGAGTACGATCTTGATGTGTACATGGTGGTTGCGGTAGATTTTTTTAATATGGGCGCCATGGAAAACAAAGGCTTAAACGTCTTTAACAGTAAATATGTGCTAGCCGATGACAGCACTGCGACCGATAAAGATTATTTTAATATTGAATCGATAATTGGTCACGAGTACTTTCATAATTGGACAGGTAATCGGGTAACCTGCCGAGATTGGTTTCAACTTAGTTTGAAAGAAGGGCTTACTGTGTTTCGTGATCAGGAGTTTAGTGCCGATATGGGCTCTGCCACGTTAAACCGGATTGACGCCGTAAAGCTTATTCGCACCGCTCAGTTTGCTGAAGATGCCGGGCCAATGGCTCACCCAATAAGACCTGAGCAGGTAATAGAGATGAATAATTTCTATACCGTGACAGTGTACGATAAAGGTGCAGAAGTCATTCGGATGCTACAAACCTTATTAGGGCAAGCTGGTTTTAACCAAGGCTTGGCGCTTTACCTGCAGCGCCATGATGGGCAGGCGGTAACCTGTGATGATTTTGTATTGGCAATGCAAGATGCTAACCATATCGATTTAACTCAATTTCGCTTGTGGTATAGTCAATCAGGTACGCCACAGGTAAGCTTAATCCAGCATTATGATGCCAGCAGTGCGACATTAACGCTGAATATTAAACAGTGCACCACTGCCACGGCAGATCAGCAAACAAAGCACGCGCTGGTTATTCCATTGCAAATACAATTGCTCAGCGTCGATGGCCGGGTAAATCAGCAACATTTATTAACCCTTAGCCAATACGCTGAACATGTTACGTTTACTAATATTAACAGTGAGCCGGTAGTGGTGTGGGAAAACTTCTCGGCGCCGGTTAAAATGCAGCAAAATTACCAACCCGCACAATTGTTGTTAATTGCCGCCCAAGCTGACAATGGCTTTGCGCGCTGGGATGCTATGCAGCAATTCTGGTCTGCGGTTATTAGTGACAAAGTGAATCATCCAGAACGCGCATTGACGCTATCTGATGCACTATTAGCATTACTTCGTGGCTGGTTGGAGCAACCGCTATCTGATTTGGCGTTAACGGCAGAGCTACTAACGTTACCAGATTTTGATACGTTAGCTGAGCAGTATTCACTGATACCGGTAGACACCATCCTGAGTAGTCTGGCGACAATTAAACAACAACTAGCAGAACAGCTAGCTGAACACTGGCTGCTTTGTTACCAGTCGCTTAAGCCATTACCTTATCATTATACTGAGCAGGCTACTGGTCAGCGGGCGTTGCGCAATCGCTGTCTGGCTTATCTGTCATTGCTTGAACAAAGCTCGAACCGGCTTCAGCAGCATTATATACAGTCTGACAATATGACCGATACGATGGCGGCTTTAACAGCGGCACAACTTGGCTCACATACTTGTTTAAACGAGCTGGCTGATGATTTTGCCAGTAAGTGGCAACAGGATGTTCAGGTAATGGACAAATATTTTTCACTATTAGCGAGTAACCCATCCCCTCAGGTATTTATCGACATTACTGAACTAACCAATCATCCTCTATTTAGCTGGAAAAATCCTAATAGGGTACGCGCCTTGTTTGGTGCTTTTAGCATGCGTAATCCGGCACAGTTTCATCGCGAAGACGGCGCAGGTTATCGTAGTTTGGCAGAGGTGGTAACCCGAATGGACGGTATTAATCCACAAGTAGCCGCCAGACTCATTACACCTTTACTGGCTTGGCAGCGTTTTGCAGGTGAACGACGTGAGCATTTATTGCAACAATTACAGTTGCTGGCTGCTAAGCCAACCTTAAGTAACGATTTATATGAGAAAATAACCAAAAGCTTGTTATGAAACTTCAATATTGTTTTAGTGCTTATTTAGCAAGAGAAAAATGCCTACTTTATTATCAGGGTATAATCCGCTATGTAGTAGTAACCGCAGACAGTGGTGAGAGGATCCAGCTGGCTTTAAAACATTTTCAACCCTTTTTTTCTGATGTAGGGCTAAAAGGGCGATTTAGACTGTCATTGCTTGAAAATGGCGCTTTCGGAAAGTTGGAAAAAATTAATTAGAGTTATTACTTTAAACGATAAATTAAAACACCTGCTTGTAGTTCTATCTGGTTTGACCTTTAATTTCATTAGCTTATGAACTAGTGATGTTGAGGTTCTGCAGGCGATTAAACTAAAAAGTGGTTAATCTTATTGAGCACATGCGCTGATAAGTAAAAATTGAATAAAAATCAACAGATTTACGCACGGAGAAGCCTTGCTAACACCCTAAAATGATGTAATTATTTCAGTGATGCAAGCTGAGCTCCGAGCAGTTGGTTCAGCATAATAATTAAAAAGACATTAAACATACCTGCAGGGACAGGGGGAGATCACAAGATGAATATAAGGCCTAATACTTTTTCAAAAAGTCCGTTAGCCTTGGGGGTTGCATCTGCATTACTGGCGTTATCTATTGTGCCAGCTCAAGCAGCAACCTTTGATGTCGGCAATTTTCAGGTTGTATTTGATTCAACCTTTTCTTACGGCGGCAGTATCCGTACTGAAGACCGTAACTTTGATACTATTTCTAAAGTTAACCACCCTCGCTTCGACTGGACGGGTTATGGTTATGTTGTGGACGGTAATGGCCGCCCTAATTTTAATAGTGTGTATGCCAGCTCACAAATTTGGCAAGAACCGGGTGCTTACTCTAGCAACGGGGATGCTGGTAACCTGAATTATGATCGTGGCGATATGTTCAGTAGCATGTTTAAAGGGTTACATGAGTTGTCGATTAGCGGAGATAAAATTGGTTTATTCAGCCGTTTTATGTATTTTTATGATTTTGCGGTAGCCGATCAGGATCCTGCATACATAAACCCGTTAAGTGGCAACCGGGTAGACCCTTGTTCTGATACTGGCGCCAGCGAATTGGCTTGTAAAGATTTCCGCTTACTCGACGCCTATGTTTATGGCAACTTCAGTTTTAACGATGGTATGAACCCGGTAACTATTCGGGTTGGTAATCAAGTATTAAGCTGGGGAGAAAGTACCTTTATTCCTCATGGTATAAATATTACACCGGTTGATGTGGGTATTTTACGTGCACCGGGCGCCGATTTAAAAGAAGCGTTTATTCCTGTAGGCATGGTAACGCTATCTATTGGCCTAACCGAAAATTTGTCTACTGAATTATTTTATCAGTATGACTGGGAACAAAGCTACTTGCCGGTACCGGGTAGTTATTTTTCTACCAATGACTTTGCCGGTCGTGGCGGCTACGCTCAGAATGTTCAATTGGGCTTTGCTGGTAACCCAGATATCGATATGGATTTTCTGGTTGATCAGATGAACACGTTATCCATGTTTGCACCTCAGTTGTTGCAAGCTATTACTAACCCAAACAGTACGGCGCAGCAACGTGCCGATGCAGTAAGTTTGGCAATAGCTTATCCAACCAAAGTAACGTTACGCCCAGCAGGCAGTGCCGGTGAAGTTAAGCCAAAAAATGGTGGCCAGTACGGTATTAAGTTTGAATACTATTCTCAGGCATTAAATGATACTGAATTCGCCCTCTATTATATGAACTACCATAGCAGGGTACCGGTTATTTCTGGTATTGCCGCTGATTTCACTGTCGGTGCAAATCCACAAACCGGAGAGCTGTTAGGCGTGTTGCAATCACTTAGCTATTTGGCACAAAATCAGGGTCAAATTACCAGCGATAACATTGCAAACATGAATATGTTTTCCCAAGCGTTACTGGAATATCCTGAAGACATTAAACTTTATGGTTTTAGCTTTAATACTACGGTAGGCGGCACTTCGGTTGCCGGTGAAATTTCATATCGTCAGGACGAACCCCTGCAAATTGATGATGTTGAAATATTGTATGCCGGTATGCCTGAACAGCTTGCTAACGCCGGTTTACGAGCTGATTTAGCCGGTATTTCGCAGATTGGCCGTGCTTTTGGTAATAAAGTTGGTCCAGGTGAATTTGCCCAGGGTTATATCTTAAGTGATACCACTCAGGCGCAAATGACCTTTACCCATTTATTTGGGCCAATGGCCGGAGCGGATAATTTTACTATGCTGGCCGAAGTAGGTGGTATTACCATCAATGACATGCCTGCTTATGATGAGTTACGTTTAAATGGTCCTAACACTGATCGTAGTGGTGGCCCGTTAATTGGTGATAATGGACCTGTTCAGGGATTGCATACTGGCCTGTCAGATGGGCCGGAAACTAATCCTTTCCCAACTAAGTCTGCCTGGGGCTATCGTATCCTGGCCAAAGCCGATTACAATAACGTGTTAGCAGGTGTTAATATGTCACAACGTTTAGTGTTCTCTCATGACGTTAACGGTATCACACCCGATCCATTGTTTATGTTTGTTGAAGGCAGAAAATCAGCCGCTTATGCCGTTAGCTTTGATTACTTAAGTAAGTGGTCAGCTGAAGTGTCATACAATTTGTTTTGGGGCGGTAAAGGCACAACTAATAACGTAGCTGACCGTGATTTTGTATCTTTTAATATTAAATACTCTATTTAAGGGACGAGAGCCGATTATGAAAAAACTCACCCTATTATCCTCTGCGATAGCACTGGTGTTTAGTTGTAGTGCTCTGGCAAAGTTAACGCCAGAGCAAGCAGCCCGATTAGGAAACGATTTAACACCGGTTGGCGCTGAAAAAGCAGGTAACGCCGATGGTTCAATCCCGGCATGGACTGGCGGTATAACCAGTGCACCCGCAGGTTACACTGTTGGTGATCACCATAAGAACCCATTTGCTGCTGATAACATTATGTTTACGGTAGATAAGTCTAATGTTAATGAGCATCGCAGCTTCTTAAGCCCTGGTATGCTGCAGTTATTCGATATTTACCCTGACACTTTCAAAATGAATGTGTACCCCACGCAGCGTAGTGCGTCTTATCCGCAATATTTTTACGACGCAACTAAGAAAATAGCTACTGAAGCAGAGCTAGTACAAGACGGAAACGGCTTAATTAATGCTGCTATTGGTATTCCGTTTCCTATCCCGGCTAATGGCTTGGAAGCGATATGGAATCATATTGTTCGCTACCGTGGCGTTGCCGCTACTCGAAATGGTGGACAGGCAGCGCCTACTGCCAGCGGTGCTTATACCGTGATCGGTTTTGACGAACAAATAATGTTTAAGTACTCGGCGCCAGAAGCAACACCAGCTGCCTTGCAAGCAGAAAATATTTTATTCCGGTTTAAACAAAGTGTGACTTCACCCGCTCGGCTGGCAGGTACTGCTTTGCTGGTTCATGAAACCATGGACCAAGTAGCTACTCCACGGCAGGCCTGGACGTACAACACCGGTCAACGCCGTGTCAGACGGGCACCAAACGTAGCCTATGATGCACCAGGTACCGCATCAGACGGTCTGCGGACAACAGATGATTTTGATATGTTTAATGGCTCCCCCGATCGTTACAATTGGGAGCTAAAAGGTAAGCAGGAAATGTATATCGCCTATAACGATTACAAACTGCACAGTAAAGAAGCAAAATATGCTGATATTCTGATGGCTGGTCATATTAATCCTGATTATGTACGCTGGGAAAAACATCGGGTTTGGGTAGTAGAAGCTACCTTAAAAGATGGCACGCGTCATGTTTATGGCAAACGGGTTTTCTTTATTGATGAAGACAGTTGGCAGATCCATATTGCCGACCTTTATGATAACCGTGGTGATATGTACCGGGTAGCGGTTGCTCATGGTTTGAACTACTATGAAGTACCAACTCACTGGAGTACGCTGGAAGTTTATCATGATCTGAATTCACGCCGTTATATCGCTATCGGCCTGGATAATGAAAATAGAATGTATGATTTCTCGGTTAGCTTGTCAGATAACGACTTTACCCCAGCGGCACTGCGCCGGGAAGGTACTCGTTAAGTTTATAAGTTAATACTACGGCTGGCATTAGCTGGCCGTTTTTTTTTGAGTTTCTGTTGCGGCTGGGACACCATTCTGGCACGCAAACAGCAGTCTGATTGTTTTCCACTAATTTATAGAGTCATTACGTTGCCTATGTTAAATAAATTTATTTTGGCTTGCAGTAACGTTTTGCTGTTAGGCATGGCGTTAAATGTTGTTGCGAACGTTGAACCTACTGAAAGTATTAAGCCAGCTTATATTATGCCGCTCGCTGAAAAGTCACTGTTAACCGATGTCCGTCAAGTGAATGCTAACTTTTATGTGGCAGTAGGGGAGCGTGGTCATATTTTGTTAAGTCAAAATGGCATTGACTGGCAACAAGCTCAGGTACCCTTACAAAGTAGTTTGAACGCTGTTTATTTCACTGATGAACTTCATGGTTGGGCCGTTGGCCATGATGCGGTTATTTTGGCTACAACTGATGGTGGAATAAGTTGGTTGGTACAGCAGTTTTTACCTGATGCGGATAAACCACTGCTAGATGTTTATTTTCGTAACCCGAAACAAGGTATTGCGGTAGGTGCTTATGGTTTATTTTATACTACCAGCGATGGTGGCAGCAGTTGGGAGCAATCTTTTTTTGTTGAGTTAGCGGCAGAAGAAGATAAAGAGTATTTACTTGATTTACAAGAAAATGATCCTGAGGTGTATCGTTCAGAGTTAGGGTCGATTTTACCGCATTTTAACCGGCTTTTTGCCGATGCTAATACCTTATACATAGTTGGCGAAGCTGGCTTTATAGCAAAAAGTAATGATTTTGGTGACAGCTGGCTTCGATTAGAAGAATTTTATAATGGCTCTCTGTTTGACTTACACCGCACCCCGGACATGGGTTTACTAGCGGTTGGCCTACGCGGTCATGTATTTAGAAGTGAAGATAACGGTCAGTACTGGCAGCAAGTTTCTATTAGCGAATCAGCGACGCTTAATAGTGTTTTTAGTGATGCGGCGGGACATGTTTATTTGATTGGTAATGCGGGTGTTTTGCTAATAAGTAAGGATGACGGCCTGACCTTTTCAAATCATTCTGAGCCTGATGGCAAAGCGATTTTAAATGGTATAGCGCTGGATAATCATTTACTACTGGTTACCGAGGTTGGCATTAAAGTAATAAACCTGGATAAGTCTGAATAATATGAGTGTAAATTTGCTGGTTAATAAATTTGAGTATGCGCTGTTCCGTCATCGTTTACTGGTGTTAATGGTGTTTTTAGTTGTCAGCATTGGGTTGTTAATAAAAGCTACTGACATCAAACTCGATGCATCTTTTACTAAAAATATCCCTTTAAAGCACGAGTACATGCAAACCTATCTGGAGCACGCGGAAGACTTCGGTGGTGCCAACAATATCCTGATTGCAGTTTGTGATGCCAGTGGGGATATTTTTAATCCGACATTTTTTGAAACGTTCCGTCAGGCGCATGATGACGTGCTGTATACCTCAGGTGTCGATCGGGTATTAGTAAAGTCTTTGTTTAGTCCCAGCACCCGTTTTATAGAAGTGGTTGAAGATGGCTTTGCGGGCGGCCCGGTTATTCCAGCAAATTTTGTTGCAGATCAGCGCGGGTTAGCGCGGGTTAAAGCTAATATAGAAAAAGCAGGAATTGTTGGTCGGATGGTCGCTGATGATTACAGCTGTGCCATGATTACTGCACAATTATTAGAGATTGACCCAGAGACGGATCAAGCGGTAGATACGTTGGCTTTTGCTGCGACACTGGAGCAAAATATTCGTGCTAAGCACCAAAGCGACCAAATTAGTGTTCACATTATTGGTTTTGCTAAAATGGTCGGTGATGTTGCCGATGGCGCTAAAGGCGTTGTATTGTTTTTCTTGATCGCCATAGCAGTTACCGCGCTAATGGTGTATTTGTTTTCAAAATCTATAATGTTAACTATTCTGCCAATTGCTTGTTCATTGATCGCTGTGGTCTGGCAAATGGGTCTGTTAACGATACTGGGTTTTGGCATTGATCCTATGTCAATCCTGGTACCTTTCCTGGTGTTTGCAATTGGTGTTAGTCATGGCGTACAAATGATTAACTCAACCGGTAAACGGGTTGCTGCCGGGATGGATGAAAAATCTGCTGCTAAATCCAGTTTCAGAAAGTTATTAGTACCAGGTGGTATAGCGTTATTATCAGATACCGTTGGTTTTTTAACCTTATTGATTATTGAAATTGGTGTAATTCGCGAATTGGCTATTACGGCTAGCTTAGGTGTTGCAGTAATTATTCTCACCAATTTGGTGTTGCTGCCAGTATTAATGTCATATGTTAAATTTAGTGCAGCTTATAAGGCGAGAGTGACAACACCGTCGGTAAAAGCAGATAAATTTTGGTATGCGTTGTCGGCATTTGCAACTAAACCTTTTGCTTATGGCATTATATTAATAACTGCCATACTTTTTGCTTTGGGTTATTGGCAAAGTCAGCAACTTAAAATCGGTGATTTGCATGCAGGTGCGCCCTCGCTACATGAAGATTCTCGTTATAACCAGGATACGTTTTTAATTACTGACCGTTTTGCGATATCGGTTGATTACATCAATATTATGGTTGAGTCGGTACCAAGTGCCTGTACCGAACATGACATTATGGATCGGATTGATCAATTTCAATGGTTAATGGTAAACGTGCCAGGCGTGCAATCTGCCGTGTCGTTAGCATCGGTATCAAAAAGCATTAATGCTGCTTATAACGAGGGGAACCAGAAATGGCGTGTGTTACCGCGCAATACCCAGTCGTTAGTTCAGGCCAGCTCAAGGGTTGAAACCAGTACCGGGCTATTAAATGCAGACTGTTCCGTAATGCCTGTAATGATATTTTTAGAAGACCATAAAGCCGAAACAATAGAAGGCGTGGTAGCTGCAGCCAAAAAATATGGTGCTGAGCTTGGTGACGAACAGACCCGGTTTATGTTGGCATCTGGCCCTGCTGGTGTTATGGCCGCTACCAATGAAGCCGTTGCTGCGGCTCAGCAACCTATGATGTGGTATGTGTATGGTGCGGTTATTATTTTATGTTTGCTAAGCTTTAGATCGCTACGCGCAACAGTTGCTATTGTAGTACCGTTATATGTTGTGTCGGTGTTGGCAACGGCGTTAATGACAAAACTACAGATTGGCTTAACGGTATCTACTTTACCGGTTATTGCACTGGGTGTTGGTATCGGCGTTGATTACGGTATTTATATCTTGTCTAGTATGAGCCAGTTGCTACGTGATGGGATGCCACTACGTCAGGCGTATTTTGAAGCACTAAAAGAGCGGGGCAGTGCAGTGTTGTTTACCGGTATTACCTTAGCTATCGGTGTCAGCACCTGGGTTTTCTCAGATCTGAAATTTCAGGTAGATATGGGCATACTGCTGACCTTTATGTTTATTGTGAATATGTTAGGTGCCATAGTGGTGTTGCCAGCGTTAGCAGCCCTGTTTTGGCGAAATAAACGTTAACAGCAAAAATAAAATTTTGCATGTTTAAACACGAAAATGGCCGAAAGGCCATTTTCTATTTAGGCTAACTGAATAAGTTGTCAAAAGCCTTATAAACCACTGGTTTAACCAGCTTAAAAGCCAGAAATAGTGCTTCAAAAGCGCTACAATAGGCACTACACTGCGCAGCAGACAAGACCTTGTATGTTAGGTAGATCCAGCTGTTAAACGCTGTGCTCTAAAAAAGGATACAATAATGACACCGATAGATGGTCATCCCTCTGTACTTCTACAAAATGTTAGCAAACTCATCAATCAAAAAGTGAAAGATCAGACAGAACTGGTCGAAAAATTTGCATATACCCTTTATGGTAAAATATCGGATGAAGATTTAGTTGGCCGCAATGACAGTGATCTGTATGGTGCGGCGTTAAGTTTATGGCAAACCTTTAATCAGCATGCTGAGCCTGCCGCGCGGATCCGGGTATATAATCCGGAGATTGCCCGCCATGGCTGGGAGTCTAAGCACACTATTGTTGAAATAGTGGTGCATGATATGCCTTTTTTAGTAGATTCGGTAAGAATGGCATTAAGCCGCCATAGTGTTGCCGCGCATTTATTACTGCATTATCCATTGCAAACCCAGCGCGATAAAGCCGGACGTATCATCGATTTCTTTAAAATGGGTAGTAAAACGAAAGCCAGCACCCAGCAGACGGTATTTCACATTGAGATTGACCGGATAAGCGACGACGCTACCATCCAGGCATTAAAAAGTGAATTGCATTCGGTTATGGAAGATGTATCACTTGCCGTGCAGGACTGGTTACCCATCCGGGAAAAACTATTTGATGTAATTAACACCTTTGCTAAGCAAGCGGGTAAAGCTGCTGCTGCGGAAATTAAAGAAACAACTGATTTTTTAAATTGGCTTGCCAAGGATAATTTCACCTTATTAGGCTATCGCGAATACAAGATTACACCGATAAAAGGTGACTATAATATTGCCGGCATTGATGCCAGCTCACAGGGCTTAATGCGTCGCTCCGAATCACGTGATCTTATGTTATCCGAGTTACCTGATACTGGTCGCAAGCAAGCACTTAGCCCCAGGGTTTTGGTGTTAACCAAAACGAATAATAAATCACGGGTACATCGTCCGGCCTATATAGACTATGTGGGTGTTAAGCAATTTGATGCAGATGGCAAGGTAACGGGCGAGCATCGTTTTATTGGTTTGTACTCATCTTCACTTTATAACAATAGTGCCGCTGATATTCCACTGCTAAAAAGTAAACTGGCTCGGGTAATGGAGAAATCTGAGTTTGCTACCGGCACCCATGCTTACAAAGCGCTGTTAAATATTCTGGAAACCTATCCGCGCGACGAGCTTATTCAGGCCAGTTCTGACGAGTTACTTTACGTTGCGATGGGTGTATTGCAAATGCAAGAGCGTGATATGACGCGTTTATTTATGCGAAAAGACGCATTTGGTCGTTTTGTTACTGTCATGGTGTATGTACCCAGAGAGCGTTACAACACGCAACTTCGCAGAGATACCCAAGTTATTTTACAACGGGCCTTGGGCACCGATGAGCCGGTAGAATTTACTACCTATTTTTCAGAATCCGTGTTGGCCCGGACCCATTATTTGGTTCGGATCACCGATAGCCATGTTGAGTATAAAGTGAAAGATATTGAACGTAATCTGATTGAAGCAGCCCGTACCTGGGAAGATAAGTTAGAAACAGCATTAACCGGCGTTTACGGTGAAGCTAGAGGCCGTGAGTTAGGCCGCAAATATGTCAATAGTTTTGCTCGTGGTTACAAAGAAGAAATGTTACCAAGCGATGCTCTGGTCGATATCGGTAAGCTAGAAGCATTAACTGCTGATAATAAGCTGGAAATGCTATTTTACCGGCCACAGGAAGAGAACAAAGAAAGTAAAGCGGTTCGATTAAACCTATTTCATAAAGATAATCCTATTCATTTATCTGACGTATTGCCCATGCTCGAGAACTTTGGCTTGCGGGTGATTGGTGAAACTCCTTATGCGGTGAAGTATCCAGATGGTTCGATAAGTTGGATACTCAATTTTAGCATGGAGCTAAATGGTGAAGTACCACTTGATTTCGCCGAAGCGCAGCAAAGCTTTCAATCTTCTTTTGCCAAAGTTTGGGCCGGACAATTGGAAGATGATGGTTTTAACCGTTTAATTTTGGGTGCCGGTTTAACCGGCCGTCAAGCATCTATTATTCGGGCTTATTCTAAGTATAAGCGGCAGATTGGTGGTACTTTTAGCCAACGTTATGTTGAAAGTACCTTTTCAAAATATTCTGAACTTGCCGGGCTACTGGTGCAACTTTTTGATAAAAAATTTGCGCCATCATCTAAGGCTACTGCCAAAGTTATTGAGAAGTTAGAAGAGCAAATAAATGCTCAGCTGGAAAACGTTGCTAATCTTGACGATGATCGGATTATCCGCCGTTTCGTTTATATGATTAACGCGACGTTGCGTACTAACTATTATCAGCAGGCGGCTGATGGCAGTGATAAACCGTATATATCATTTAAAATAAAGCCAGATTTAATTCCTGATATTCCGCTACCACTGCCCATGTACGAGATTTTTGTCTATTCACCAAGGGTAGAAGGTGTACATTTGCGCTTTGGTAAAGTAGCGCGTGGCGGCTTACGCTGGTCTGATCGACGGGAAGATTTCCGGACCGAAGTCCTGGGCCTGGTAAAAGCACAACAAGTTAAAAATACGGTAATTGTACCGTCTGGTGCAAAAGGTGGTTTTGTTTGTAAAAAACTGCCTGAAACTGGTGGCCGTGATGCCTATATTGCAGAAGGCAAAGAGTGCTATCGTACCTTTATCCGCGGTTTACTGGATATTACTGATAATATTATCCAAGGCAGTATTGTGCCGCCTAAAAATGTTATCCGTCTGGATGAAGATGACCCGTATTTGGTAGTTGCAGCCGATAAAGGTACAGCGACTTTTTCAGATATTTCAAACGGTATTTCTGAAGAATATCATTTTTGGTTAGGCGATGCATTTGCCTCTGGTGGGTCCAATGGTTACGACCACAAGAAAATGGGCATTACCGCTCGTGGTGGCTGGGAAGCGGTTAAACGTCATTTTCGAGAAACTGGTATTGACTGCCAAACCACCGATTTTACCTGTGTCGGTATTGGTGATATGGCAGGTGATGTGTTTGGTAATGGCATGCTGTTATCGAGGCATATCCGCTTACAAGCTGCCTTTAACCATATGCATATTTTTATTGACCCAGCTCCAGATGCAGCAAGCAGCTTTGTTGAACGTGATCGTTTATTTAATCTGCCAACCTCAACCTGGGATGATTACAATAAAACGCTTATTTCCGAAGGCGGTGGTATTTTTGCCCGCAGCGCCAAAGCGATTAAACTTTCTCCACAAATGAAAGAGATGCTTAGTACCACCAAAGCCAGTTTAACGCCCAATGAACTGATCCGTGAATGTTTAATGATGCCGGTAGACCTGATTTGGAACGGTGGTATTGGTACCTACATTAAAGCTACGTCTGAGAGTCATGCTGAAGTGGGTGACAGAGGTTCTGAAGCGCTGCGAATTAACGGTAAAGATTTAAGAGCAAAAATTGTTGGTGAAGGTGGCAACTTGGGGGCGACTCAGCGCGGTCGTATTGAATATGCGGCTAATGGCGGCCGAATCAATACTGACTTTGTTGACAACGTTGGCGGTGTAACCTGCTCAGACAATGAAGTTAATATTAAGATTTTATTGAATGCATTAGTGCAAAGCGGTGATTTAACGCTAAAACAACGCAATAAATTATTAAACGATATGACCGACGATGTGGCCGAACTGGTCTTAAAAGAATGCTACCGGCAAACGCAAAGTATTACTTTATCGTCGTTACTGGGTTCTGAGCAAATTAAAGAGTACACCCGCTTTATACATACTTTGGAAAAAGACGGTAAGCTCAATCGTGAGCTGGAGTTTTTACCCTCAGACGATGAGCTGGCAGAACGTATGGTCAAAGGTATCGGTTTAACCCGTCCAGAGTTGGCCATTTTAACCGCCTACGGCAAAATGGTGTTAAAAGAACGTTTAGTATTGCCAGAAATTTTTGAGAATGCCTATTTTAAACGTCAGCTATTTACTGCTTTCCCTGAGTTATTACAAAAACAATACGCCGCGCAAATGGAAACACATCCATTAAAAGCCGAGATAATAGCTACTAAACTGGCCAATATGTTAGTAAACGAAATGGGGCCAAATTTTGCGCAGCGAATGCTGGAAGAAACCGGCGCTACCATCGGCGAAGTGGCGATGAGCTATGCGATAGCCCGCGATTTATTTGACTTGTCAAAAGTATGGAAGCAGCTTGAGAAACTGGATAATAAAATTTCTACTGCTTTACAAAACCGCTTGTTATTTCAATTAAGACGGACCATGCGCCGGGCAACCCGCTGGTTTATTCGTCATCGTAATAAAACGTTGGATATTCAGCAAACGGTCGATTTCTTTAAACCAGCCTACCTGGCAATCTCAAATGATTTGGCTAATTACCTGGCTGTAGCTGAACTGGCACAGCTACGTGTAAATGAAGATGATTTAATTGATAAGGGAATCCCGGCAGATATCGCCCGTTACCTTACTCAACTAAGCACTATCTTCTCAGTAATGGATATTGCTCAGGTTAGTGATAATCAAGGAACACCACTGGCGCTGGTGTCTGAGATTTACTTTAAATTGGGCGATCGTCTTGATCTGCATTGGTTTCTTGAGCAAATTACGCAGCAACCGGTTGCTAACCATTGGCAAGCACTGGCGCGGGCCTCGTATCGTGAAGAGCTTGACTGGCAACAGCGCTCATTAACCGCGGTAGTGGTGCGTAACTGTGGTAATGCGTGTGCCGCTGATGAAGTGATTGATAGCTGGTTAACTCAGCATCACATTTTGGTTGAGCGCTGGCGCTTAATGCTTACTGAGTTTAAAACAACTAAAAGCCACGAGTTCGCTAAGTTCTCAGTTGCAATGCGTGAATTGATGCTGCTAAGTCAGTCAGTTTAATGCTGAAATAACCTTTTAAAATGGTTACAATACCCCGGTTATTACCGGGGTATTTTTTTATTGTCGAAGGGGTCTATGTTTTATTCTTTAGCGAAAAAAATCATGTTTAGCTTTGATGCTGAGCGGGCTCATAATCTGGCTCTGGGCAGTTTTAAACGGCTGGCTCATACGCCGGCGTCAGTATTATGGCGCCAACAGGTAGCGGCTAAGCCTGTTACTGTAGCCGGAATTCGATTTGAAAACCCGTTGGGCCTGGCTGCCGGTCTGGATAAAAATGCCGATTGTATTGATGCCTTTGGCCAAATGGGTTTTGGTTTTATAGAAGTTGGCACCGTAACACCATTGCCGCAAGCGGGAAATGACAAACCACGAATTTTCAGGCTACCGCAAGCCGAAGCTATTATTAACCGGATGGGCTTTAATAACAAAGGGGTCGATTATCTGGTACATAATGTTAAAAATGCCCGTTATAAAGGCGTTCTTGGCATTAATATTGGTAAAAACAAAGACACCAGTAACGAGCGTGGTAAAGACGACTATGTCAGTTGTATGCGAAAAGTCTACCCGCATGCCAGTTACATTACGGTAAATATATCGTCTCCCAATACCCCGGGTTTACGTGATTTGCAATTTGGCGATGCCTTACTTGATTTGTTAATGACTGTAAAAAATGAACAGCTTGATTTACAAGCGCAGTATGATAAGTACGTGCCTATATTTGTTAAAATTGCCCCTGATATGGATATCCTGGCGGTGAGTCAGGTAGCAGACAGCTTACTGAAAAGTAAAATGGATGGTGCTATTGCCACTAATACGACGTTAGACCGGTCCTTGGTGCAGGGCCAAGCCTATGCTGATGAAGCCGGCGGCTTAAGTGGTTTGCCGGTTCAACAAAAAAGTACCGATATTATTACTCAGCTGCGCCAGGCGGTGGGAACTAAGCTACCTATTATTGGTGTTGGTGGCATTAACGATAGTGCATCAGCACAAGCTAAATTAGACGCGGGCGCTAATTTGCTGCAGGTTTATACTGGTTTTATTTATCACGGCCCGCCACTGGTTAAAGTGATCATTGATGGCTTATAATGATCAGTTTTCGATCTTTGCTTATTATAAATAAATAATCTTTAACGAGTTAATCAGCATGCTATATTGATAAATATTATCATGTGGTTGATTAACGTGTTTGAAAGGATTTAAAAATGTTAACGCCTTCAGAGCGCTGGAATTGGAATTACTGCAAGCAACGTGATCGTCTGCTATTGGATATCAATGAGCAGTTGCAGTTTTGTTCTGAACTAAGCGCTAAACAGTTAACTGAAAAACCGTCAGCAAAAGCATTGTCTATTACTGAAGCTGCTGCATTTTGGCATGTTTGGGAAAGCCTTGAACTATTACCTTTGGGTGAAGCAGAGCTGCTGGAATTTACCCTGCACGCCTTAGCTGCCAGTTACGCTCAACATACGGGCCATAAAAGCTGGTATTTTGCAGAGCAGCCGCTTAGCTGTATCCATAAATATCAATTGGTACAACTTTGCGGTTTGCACGCTGTTATTCCGGCGGTAGTACTGGAACGGGATGGTGACAGTGCCATTTGTCTATTGCTGTCTGCTGGCTACAGCCTTAGTGGTAAACTATTAAACCGTTGCAGTTTGTTAAGGGTGTTATGCAATCGGTTAGGTCCTGTTAGTACCCGTCATTATTTAGCGCAAAGCGCATAGCAGCCGGCATAGAAGGTTGATACATGCTAAAATAACCTACCCATAATGCTGAAATAAAGTCTGATAATGCTGCTATGTTTAAAATAACTTCGCTATTAAAACAGGCTTTTGCTTCGCATGACCCGCCGGTTAAACTGCCAGCAAAAAAAACCAGTACACGACGTCGTTTACTCTTACTTTTGTTAGCCTTGTTTCATACTTTGGGTGCGTTATCCTCGTTAGATGCGCTAATGTCTTCTCGTACTTCCCAGGGTAGTATTGCCTGGATAGTGTCATTAAATACGTTTCCCTATATTGCCGTGCCCGCTTATTGGATATTTGGTCGTAGCAAGTTTCAGGGTTATGTTATTTCGCGAAAAGAAACCGATCATGAGTTATTTGCTAAACATCAGCTGAAAACGGCCGGTGCTGAACAGTATTTAATGGCAGAAGAACGTATCGGCGCAAGTTTTGCTGCTATTGAACAATTAGCGAAAATGCCATTTTTAACTGGTAATCAGGCGCAATTGCTAATAGATGGTGAGCAAACCTTTAACAGTATTTTTGAAGGGATCCGCCAGGCTAAACATTATGTGTTGGTGCAGTTTTATATTGTGCGTGATGATCAGCTCGGCCGTCAATTACAGCAACTGCTCATTGAGAAAGCCCGGAGTGGGGTAGCCGTCTATTTTCTGTTTGATGAAATTGGTAGCCACCGTTTACCCAAACGTTATATTCAGCAGCTGGCTGATGCGGGGGTGTTAGTTCGGCCATTCCATTCAACGAAAGGGCCGGGTAACCGTTTTCAACTTAATTTTCGCAATCATCGGAAAATTGTTGTAACCGATGGCCATCATGGCTGGTTAGGCGGCCTTAATGTTGGCGATGAGTATCTTGGTAAAGACCCACGCTTTGGCGAATGGCGTGATACCCATTTACGCTTAAGTGGTCCGGCAGTGTTAGGGCTGCAGCTCTCCTTTGTGGAAGACTGGTATTGGAGTAGTGAACAGCTGCCAAGTTTAAATTGGCAAGCCATACCGGCAAATGACAGCGATATTCCCGTATTAATAATACCGTCAGGCCCGGCAGATCGGTTTGAAACAGCTAGCCTGATGATGCAACACGCACTAAATAGTGCTAGCAAAAAAATCTGGGTTGCCAGCCCCTATTTCGTGCCAGATGAAGGCACCGTGGCAGCGTTAAAACTAGCTGCTTTACGAGGGGTAGACGTGCGGATCCTTATTCCGGAACGCACGGATATTCTACTGGTCAGTTTAGCTGCATATGCTTTTGTTGGTCCTTTGCTAGATGCCGGCGTAAAAATCTATCGTTATCAACGAGGCTTTTTGCATGCCAAAAGCTTTGTACTGGATGATGAGTTTATTGCTGTTGGTACAGTAAATTTAGATAATCGCTCTTTTCGTTTGAATTTTGAGATCACGGCGTTATTAGCTGATGCGGCGCTGAATCAGCAATTACAGCAGCAATTTTTACTTGATTTTGCACTGTCCCGTCAAATGAAGCTGGCTGATGTGCTTAACCGTCCTTGGTATAAAAAAGCCGCATCGCAAGCGGCCAATTTAATGTCACCAATTTTATAATGAATTACAAACTGGGGAATAGCTTGAGTACAGTGCAAAAGATAAAGCGTGATAATGAGCAAAAATTTCAGCAAATTTTGACTGACAGCATAACTAACGGCAGTTTTGTTAGGTTAGTGCTGGGTAAGTATCAGGGCACTGAGCCACTACTTCGGCTTGAAATCAGCCCGTTGCTGTTGAAAGAACAATTACAACTACGTTTTTTATCGGAATATACAACCAACCATATTACTAAAAATTTTTCTGTCTCTGCAGGTATTGATCAACTAAAGCATTTGATGACTGATAGTTTTAAACAAGCGCATTTATTTACTACTAAGCAACAGTGCCAGTTATCTATTAGTAAAAAGGGTAAGTATTTATTACATTGTCAACGCACCGAGCAAACTCAGGCTACGCCATTGCTTAGTGAGCATAACCGGCAAAAGCAACGCTATGTTGAGCAAAGCCGCCCTTTTTTAACGGCATTGGGGGTGACCGATCAGCAGGGTCAAATCATACCCGCCATGTCAAACAAATGGAAACAAATTAATAAGTTTATAGAAATATTACAAGCGGCAGTAAAAGAGACCGAACTGCTTTCGGCTCAGCAATTACACGTTGCCGATTTTGGTTCTGGCAAAGCTTATTTAACTTTTGCTATGCATGACTATTTTTGTCATACCCTGGGGTTAGATGCGCAAATCACCGGCGTAGAATTGCGCCAAAATTTGGTGAATTTATGCAACGATACCGCAAAAGCTATACAGCTTAAAGGCTTGCAGTTTGAGCAGGGAGACGTTAAGCATTTTAAAGCAAAAGGCATTAATGTCATGGTTGCGCTGCATGCTTGTGATGTTGCAACCGATTATGCCATTCATATGGGGATCCGTACTGGGGCTGAAATTATTATGTGCTCACCTTGCTGCCACAAAGAAATTCGACCACAAATTAGTTTGCCGGTAGTGATGGCGCCCATGCTGAAGCATGGTATCCATTTAGGACAGGAAGCCGAAATGGTAACGGACAGCTTACGGGCACTGCTACTAGAGGCCCATGGTTATCAGACTAAGGTGTTTGAGTTTATTTCGCTGGAGCATACCAGTAAAAATAAAATGATACTGGCGATTAAGCGTAAAACTGCGCGAGATAACAGTGCTGTGCTAAAGCAAATAGCGGCTATTAAACAATTTTATGGTATTGATCAGCACTGCCTGGAGCAACTGCTGCAGGCAGAGAGCACTGAGTAAAACCAATTTCTTATTGAGGGTATAGTTGTTCAGCCAATAATTTTACGGCCTGCAATTGTGGGCCTTTGTTGCTAATATATTGCTCACTGCTGTAACCCCACCAATCCCAACAACCATGGGGATTAAAAGCACTGGCCGCTACCTGCGGATATAGCACAACCAGATTATTGGTGTCAGCATAATTATTTAAACCCGTTTGCGTTAAGTAGGCATCGCCAACGGCGTCGGCATGTTGCTTACAGCCGTGAAAACTAATATGCAACTGGCAAGGCTCGCCTTTTGCACAGCTTTGTGGAATATAAGCAAAGCCAGTTTTTGCCAGATGACTACCTGCCTGAGACTGGGTCAGTTCAACTAGGTTACCTGTCGTTGAGGCACTAGGTTTGCTAAGTGGCCCCAGTAAATGGGTTAGCAGCTCGCCGGCTGCATCATAGTCACAGCTGGCAATAAACGGCGATTCAGACACATTGCAGGCACTGTGGCCACTAACATTGGTTGGGAAATGATGCGCGAAAGGTTTATCGTTAACAACAGTAATGTTAGCGGGTGTTAGCCATTGGTGGTATTGGCTTACCAGTGCCTTGCCGACATTTTGATGTACCGTGGTGTCAGCACTACCATGTAAAATCCACACCTTGTCATCTTGTAAATTGCTGCGCTGCGCCAATAAACCGGTTTGTTCCAGCTGGTCTAAATAACTATCGATAGCCGCTAAGTCAGGCTTGGCATCGGCTTTTCCCATACAGTGTGCTAGTGCCGTACCCAGGTTATTTTGAGCACAATACAGTGGACCACCAGCAATTAATGCCGCACCATTTACCTGCTCAGAAAATGCAACATGAAACTGTGCTGCCATATAAGCACCTGAAGACAAACCGGAAACGGTTATTTTTTCAACAATTTTTAATGTTTTACTGTCAGCAACCACTACCGGTGCAGCTACAAGCATACTAACAACAATACTGTGTCTAAGCAGGCTATTGTTCATGGTTTTATTCCTTGTTCAAGCTTAAAATACCAACATGACATAAGCTCAGTAACGGAGCAATAGCGCTTTAGTACTGCTAAATTACGCTGTGTGTCGTAAAGGTTTAGCACAGTAGCTGTTTATTATTCTTTTGCCCCTTGGTCTTGTTTAAGTATCTGCTCTGCCCACGTTAAATCACCATCGTTTAGTGCCGGAGTAATCCCCAAAATAGCGCACATCAGGTTATATAGCTGAATATTTGCGAAGGCCGGAATTTGCTGGCCCTTAGCAAAAGCCGGGCCATGGCCAATAAATATTGCCTGCATTTCGGGTGCTATATTGTCATAACCGTGACTACCAGTAACAGCTTGCTTATCGGTTCGTTGCAACCAGCGTTGATACTGGCTTTGTTGCATTAAGCGCCAACCAGGCTCCGGGATAATTAATAAAGGTGCCACCCGTTTACTTTGTTGATAATGCCAGCGCGCGGGTAAATCTGACTTGCGATAAACTTTTGCACTGTTAGGTAACGCAGTCTTTAGTTGATGATAAATAGCGTCTAACTCACCTGTTTTTGGAAAAATGGACACAATTTCTGGCGTCCATAATATTAATGCTGCGTTTTCACTTTGGAATAAGCTGTCGACAATAATAAACCAGTTACAATACTGTTGTGATTAGGAAAGGTTTTGGTCGGAAACGCCGGTTGCATCGACTCAGCAATTAGCCCTTCTTTAATAAGCGCCTCAATATTAGGGGCGGGGTACTTGCCAAGATATTGCTGACTGTAGCCATCCAGAGAAATAAGAATAACTGTCGCATCAACCTTGGGTTGTTTGCTATTAACGGTACCCGAACTACACGATACAACACTGAAGATAGCCAAACTTAGTAACGCATAACTAAAAATGCGGTAAACACTGCTCATAAGGGTAAGCTCATTGGCTTAATTGCTTAATTGCTTAATTGTATTGGTTGTATGCTAACTCAAATTGATATAGCAAATGTTAAAAATTGAATAGTTTAGCAAAATTATGCTTAACGGTCATTCCGTAAGCGGTTAGCCAGGTTAGTATAGAATATTTGTACTATACGTTTATGATTTTGAAGTGGCTATGTTTACCGCTACACTAGTAATATCGTATTTAGCAATGAATATTATTTATCAAGTCTTGCTTAATTAACATGTAAGAAACCTGTCATTATGACCACTAAAACACCGGTATTTACCCTGGGTCCAGCCACGCTAGTTACTGCTGCCTTTATTGGCCCGGGAACGGTGATTAGTGCGTCGCTGGCCGGTGCGGATTATGGCTACGCGTTACTATGGGCCTTGTTGTTTTCAGTGTTTGCGACCATGGTATTACAGGAAATGGCGGCACGACTCGGTATTGTAACCGGCCAGGGTCTTGGTGAGAACTTACGTCAGTTATACCGTCAGCCCTGGCTTAAATACCCGCTGATGTTGCTGATTATTGCCGCTGTGGTTATTGGTAACAGTGCTTATCAGGGGGGCAATATTAGTGGTGCCAGTATGGGTGCTGATGCACTTTGGCAACAATCTACCGTTATTGTCCTGATGCGCGAGCAGGGTATCACCAACCCCTGGGCAATAGTGTTTGGTTTTATTGCTATTGCGGTGTTGTGGCAGCGTAATTATCTGCTGATTGAGCGTTTTCTTATTGGTTTGGTGTTACTAATGAGTCTGGCGTTTCTGCTAACGCTTATTCTCAGTAAACCCGATGTTGTTAGCCTGTTTAAGGGCTTGCTTATACCCACATTGCCTGATGGGGCACTGTTGTCTGTTATTGCCTTGGTAGGCACCACAGTGGTGCCTTATTCACTATTTTTACATGCTGCTGCCAGCGCCAGAAAATGGCAAGGCTCTAGCTTAAGTTGTCAACAACAATTGGCATTGTCCAATGCTGATATTCGTACCGCTATTCCATTGGGTGGCTTAATATCTATTGCTATTTTATCTACTGCTGCTGCGGCCTTTTATGGTCAGGAACACCGGATAAACAATGCCGTCGATTTAGCGCAATCATTGCAGCCACTCGCTGGGGATGCCGCCCTGTGGTTAATGGCTGGTGGGTTAATGGCTGCCGGAGTGACGTCAGCAATTACCGCACCGTTGGCTGCTGCGTATGCATTAAATGGTTTATTCCCGCTAAATAAAGCGCAGTTTCGGGTTTGTTGGTTACTGATTATTGTAATTGGGGTAAGTTTGTCGTCACTGGGCATTCGTCCGCTTGCGGTTATTTGGTTTGCTCAAGTGGCCAACGGTATCTTATTACCGTTAATTAGTTTAGCTCTACTGCTGGCTGTTAATTCACCGTTAATGGGACAATATCGTAATACCTTACGGCAAAATATTGTCGGAAGTACGGTATGGCTGCTGACATTGTTGTTAAGCGGCCGCAGCTTATATCTAGCAATACTTGCTTAATAAGTTGATTTATTAGTATAAATTAGTACTTTGCTGGTTTAAAGCTTATCGATTACCATGCTATGGTGATTATTTAGCAGGAATTCTGGTGTTTAAAAACTTTATAACCAACAATCGCAAATTTAAACCCACTGATCCTGAATATCAGCAGGTTTATTTAATTAATAGCATGCTGTTGGGAATGGTGGTTGTTTTTACATTTTTTTTCTTCGTTAATCTGGCTTTATTCTCCTTATATGCGGTTGCTTTACTCGATTTTATTGCCGCGGCGCTGGCGGCAACCTTATTACGACGTTTTCAAGTGTCTAATAATGTGCGGCAAGGGGCAAATTATACCGTATTGCTACTGGCTGTTTTTTTACTCGGCTATTATGGTTTTACTGGCCCTGAGTTTTACTCGTTAATCTGGTTAAGCCTGTTTCCACCATTGGCTTTTTTCTTACTCGGCCGTCGCCGGGGGTTAATCACTACTGTTATATTTCTAAGCCTTTTAGCAATACTGCTTGGCTGGCGCGCTAGTTTGTGGCCAGACGGCAGTGTCAGCAGTGAGGCAGTGTTAAATGTTGGCTTGGCGACACTATGCCTGACGCTTTTAGTGCACTATTATGAAGTAAGCCGACAGCACGTGTTCCGGGCATTAGCGACACAACATCGGCAATTACAACGGCTTTCTGTTACCGATACCCTAACCGGTTTATACAATCGTATTAAGCTGGATAATATTTTAAGTCATGAAATAGCTCGTTCAATTCGTCATAGCAGCCCTTTTAGCGTTATTTTGGCTGATTTAGACTTTTTCAAAGCGATAAACGATAATTTTGGCCATATGGCAGGTGATCAAGCATTAATGTCATTTTCCGGTATTTTACAGCAGTATTGCCGTGAACTTGACGTTGCTGGCCGTTGGGGCGGGGAAGAGTTTTTAATTATTTGTCCGCATACTGATTTAACCGGGGCTAAATTGCTAGCAGAGCGGATCCGCGCGGCAGTAGAACACTACAGTTTTGCGCATGGTAAGCAGTTAACTGTTAGCCTGGGTGTGGCCTGTTTTATTCGTGACGACGATGCCAGTACTATTTTAAAGCGGGCTGACGATGCGTTGTACCGGGCGAAAGGTAAAGGCCGTAACAGGGTGGAAATGTAGACTCTTCCCGGCCATTATATTTACGCATAACCGTATTTTATCCAGTGTTACTTAATAATCGGTTTTCAGTTTACACCAATGAATATCAGTATATTGACTATGGGGCTTGTTATTATGCTGCGGGTTGCTATAGCTTAAAGCGTCGCAATCGCGAGTTGCTGTTAAGCCAGGCTAAAAGTGATAACCAAAGCCAATTATGGCAGCAGAGTTTAAAGATTTAGGTGTAGAGGTTAAAACCGAGTTGGATCCGGAATTTGTTGAACGAGCCAAACTGGAATTAGACGCTAGCATTGCTACTAGTGACTAACTTTCAATTTTTCAGGTACCACAAAACGTCCGGTTCACTTGTTGTTCAGCCGTGGCGGGGTGGCTGAACACTTGGTAAGCCGGCTTATCGACAAAAGGCTGCAGCCAGGCTTGCTGTAACTGATTAAATAAACTGAGATCACCTTGTTGCGTTGCCTGTGTAATAGCTTGTTGTACCAAATGATTGCGCGGAATAAGCGCGGGGTTCACTTGTTGCATTGCTATTACTCGCTGCTCGTTGGTTATTGCCTGCCGGGACAGACAGCTTTGCCAGTTGGCATACCAGCTTTTCCAGTCAGCGCTATTACTACATAGATCAGCTGCAGCAGCACAGTTTTCTTGGCTAAGCTGTCTGAAAAATAATGTAAAGTCGACTCGCTGCTGTTGCATTAATAATAATAAGCTACCGATAAGTTGCTCGTCTTCCTTTTCTGCTTGGGTAATGCCCAGTTTTGCCATCATTCTTTGCCGATAGGCAGCATCATATACCGTACTAAATTTATCTAAAGCCACTGTCGCCAGCGCTATGGCTTCTGATTGGGCATGGTGCAATAGCGGCAACAACGCTTCTGCAAATCGGGTCAGGTTCCAAAGTGCAATTGGTGGTTGGTTGCAATAGGCATAACGGCCACGACGGTCGATAGCGCTAAACACCGTTTTCTCGTCATAGGCTTCCATAAAAGCACAAGGCCCGTAATCAATGGTCTCGCCACTAATACTCATATTGTCGGTATTCATAACTCCATGAATAAAACCTAGGCTCATCCAGTGTGCAACTGTGGCTGCCTGGGCGGCAATAACGGCCTCCAGTAACGCCCGGTAAGGTTGCGGCTGTTTACTACAATGTGGGTAATGGCGGGCGATAGCATAATCAGCAAACTCAGTTAACTGTGCTTGATCGGCAAGTGAGGCAACATATTGAAAGGTACCAATCCGAATGTGGCTTTTTGCTACCCGGGTTAAAATAGCCCCTGGCAGGCTTTCATCACGCAACACTATTTCGCCACTGCTGACCGCAGCCAAAGCCCGGGTTGTGGGTACGCCCAGTGCGTGCATGGCTTCGCTTAATAGATACTCGCGCATAACCGGCCCCAGCGGAGAGCGGCCATCGCCACCTCTGGAAAAGGGCGTTGGCCCGGCCCCTTTTAATTGCAAATCATATCGTTGGCCTTGCGGGTTTATTACTTCAGCTAACAGCAGTGCCCGGCCATCGCCTAAACGGGGAACATAATTGGCAAATTGGTGGCCCGCATAAGCCTGCGCCAGTGGTTTGCACCAGTCAGCTAATGCATTACCCGCAAACAGCTGCAAGCCTGCGTCGCTGGCATGGTATGTCGACGGTAAACCCAGCTCGTCTGCCAAAGGCTGATTAAACGCTAACCACTCAGGGGCTGCCACTGGTGTTGGTTGGCAATGTGTGAATAAAGAGGCAGGTAATTGCTGATAACTGTGTTCAACATTAAAAGAATCGGTAGTAGCAGACATAACAGGCTCATCAAAAAGGGCAGAATTGGCTACTTTACTTGGCTATACCCCTTTTTGAAAGTAAACACTGCCTAAAGTCGTTACGACTACTTTTACCCGCTTTATCAATAAGTTTTGCGAATAATCTTTTGAAGCTGATCTTGATACAAACACCAAGCGTAAGCATTTTAACCAGAATAGTACTGTATGGTGCTATTAAAAACGTTAGGCTGCATGCCTAACTGCTGGGATTCGTAAGCAGCTAATACTTAAGCAAAATTTTGTTAAAGGAAAAAAATAAAATGCTAATACTCGAGAGTTTATCAGTTGGTCAATATGGCTTTATAGGAAACGTTTTTTCCTTTGGCCTGGCCGTAATGGCATCTACCACATTGTTTTTGTGGCTGATGAAGTCGTCAGTTGCGCCGGCTTATCAAATGGCCATCACGATTAGCGGTTTGGTAACGGCTATTGCCGCTTACCATTACTTGCAAATCATGTTGTCTTGGGATAGTGCGGTAGTAGTGACTTCAGGTCAGGTTGTACCAACGGGAGAAGGATTTAACCGTGCGTACCGCTATGTAGATTGGTTGTTAACAGTACCACTACTTTTAATTGAACTTATTTTAGTTATGAAGCTTAGTGGCAGTGAAACCATGAGTAAGTCAGTTAAATTGGGCGGCGCCGCTGCATTGATGATTATCCTTGGTTACCCAGGTGAAGTGTCTGAAAGCATGGAAACCCGGACAATTTTTTGGGTTCTGTCAATGATTCCATTCTTATACATCGTTAAAGAGCTGGTAGTTGGTCTTAAAAGCTCAATTGCTAATCAGCCTGACAGCGTTAAAGGCCTTATCAACAAAGCCGCTTGGCTTGTTGTTTTATCTTGGGCGTTCTACCCGATTGTTTACTTACTCCCATTGCTGGGCGTAACAGGTGGTAATGCTATTGTAATGGTAGAAGCGGGTTATACAATTGCTGACATCGTTGCAAAAGCCGTGTTTGGTATACTGATCTTTACTATTGCTGTTCGCAAAAGCAAAGCAGATGCACAAATGCAAAATGCCTGATATTCAACGTGATGTTTGTTGGAATTTGACTGCTACTTGTTAGCAGTCATGATCAAACCGGCACGGACGTTGTTCGTGCCGATCACGTCTCAGGCTTTGTTGAGGGAAAGTGCTTAACAATAAGATGTTAGTGCTCATCCCCTTTTAGGGAGAATACCAATGGCGGTTACTGCCTTATGCACCGGTGTATCTTTTGGTAAAAATGTTAGTGCTTACGTTGTAGCGGTTCCATCTGCCGATGAAGACATATTTGCTGAAGAATTAAAAAAAGTTAAAGCACTTATGCTCGACAGTCTGCAGAATGCGATGCAAGGTCCGGCTAATAATGCCAGTCAGTACCAAATTGGTACCAAAGGCAGCTTGCTTCGGGCGCGGTTAGCGTTAGCCAGTTGCAAAAGTTTTCAATGTTCAGCAGATTACGCCATTGTCGCAGCTGCAGCCTGCGAATTGGTTCACAACGCGTCGCTAGTGCATGATGATGTGCTTGACGGCGATAAGCAGCGAAGAGGACAGCCTACGGTATGGAAAAAGCACGGTAAAGGTGTTGCACTGTGTGCCGGTGACTTACTTCTATGTACCGCTTTTGCTGTTACCTCAGGCTTAAAAGACAGCCAAAAATCGTGTTATCTGACACAACATCTTGCGGCGATGACATGTCGGGTTATTGTCGGGCAAAGTGTTGAAATTGCGCCGAGGGAGCTCAACAGCTGGCCACGGTTTAGGGCCTATATTAATGCGGCACAAGCTAAAACCGCGCCACTGATCCAACTTCCATTATTAACTGGTGCAATAGCGGCCAATGCTAGCCAGCCAATATTGGCATCAATAAAGCGGTTGGCTGAGGCAGTAGGCCTTGCCTATCAGATTATTGATGATCTGGACGACTTGACCGATATTACTGGCCCTTTGACTGACATAAACCATAAAGTGAAATCGCTTCATCCGTTTCATGCATGGCATCATCATCGTAATAGACTAAATGACAGCCCAGAGCTACGCTTTCTAAGCGCAACCCGCCATGCCCAGGCATTACTGCAACGCGCTCGTCAGCAGCTGCAGCATCTGGAACAACAGCTCCCAACGTCCATTATCCCTACACTAGGGCCGTTATTATTACAACTAGAACGTCGGGCACAAGCACACCGTTATTACGGTAGAGTAAATTGGGAGTAAAGTTATGCAGCAATCTGCTGGAATAAATGCCGCGAAAACGGCAGTGGTAGTCGGTGCCGGATTTGGCGGGCTTGCTGTAGCGTTACGCTTATTGGCGCGGGGCTATACGGTTGATTTGCTGGAAAAACACGCTGACCTTGGTGGCCGTGCCAGAACGTTTCAGCTAGATGGACACCGCTTTGATGCCGGGCCAACAGTTATTACGGCGCCTTTGCTTTTTACTGAATTATTTGAGCGTTTTGGCGAAACACTTGAAGACCACGTCACACTATTGCCGGTTGCGCCATTTTATCGGATGGACTTTGCTGATGGCAGCCATTTCGATTATCACGGTACAACAGCGGCGCTAATTGATGAAATTGAGAGACTGTCGCCGGGTGAGGGTAAGCAATACCCGCTTTTTCTGCAGGCAGCTGAAGCAATGTACGATCGTGGCTTTACCGAATTGGCACAACGGCCTTTTACCCGTGTTGCTGATATGCTTAAGGTGTTACCTGATCTGCTTAAGCTTAGGGCTGATCGCAGTATTTATCAGTTTGTATCCGATTTTTTCAGTGATGAACGTTTACGCAGAGCATTCTCTGTGCCTTCGCTATTGGTAGGTGGTAATCCTTTTAAAACATCGGCCTTGTATGCACTGATCCATGCGCTGGAACGCAAGGAGGGTGTCTGGTATGTGCAAGGTGGCACCGGCGCGTTAATTGACGCATTGGCGTCGCTGTTTCAGCGACATGGTGGCCGCTTGCACACCGGCCAATCGGTACAGTATTTGGAAATGGAGGGTCTGAACGTGCGCGCGGCTATTACCGAGCAGGGACAACGCTTTGCTGCCGACTTTTTGGTCAGTAATGCCGACCCGCTATATGTTTATAATAAATGGATTGAAAGAACTACACTGCAACGACTTGCCGACAGCCACCGAAAACGCTTGAAGCAATCGATGGGCCTGTTTGTGCTGTATTTTACTACTGAGCGGGTTTACACCGATATCGAACATCACACTATTGTATTTGGTGAGACTTTTCGGGAAATTTTGACTGAAATATTTGAGCAGCGCCAGATCCCAGATGACTTAAGTTTGTATTTGCATCGGCCTGGCGCTACAGACCCGAGCATGGCGCCTGAGCATGGCGACGCTTTCTATGTGCTGGCGCCGGTACCCAATCTGCAGGGTAATCAGGATTGGCCGACTATCTCTGCTGCATTAGAGCAGCGCATTATTACTATTCTAACCCAGCGGTTAATGCCAGACTTGCCACAGCAACTTCGTGCCAAACACAGTATTTCTCCTACCTATTTTCATTCTGAACTAAACAGTCCGTTTGGCAGTGGGTTTTCTATTGCACCAACGCTAACCCAGTCAGCCGGACTGCGTTTTCATAATCAGTCGCCGCGTTATCCCAATCTGTTTTTTGTTGGTGCTGCCGTTCATCCTGGTGCAGGTGTGCCCGGAGTGGTGTGTTCGGCCGGTGTGGTTGAAGAACTGGTAATAAGAGCCTATGAAACCGTTGCGGCAAACGACATAAGTACCACCGCGGCGCCAATTAGGGGCACTAAATGAGCGAAACGGTAGCTGAGGGCAGCCTTGCTGCAACTAATACCGAGGTGTTACGGCGAAAAGGTAAAAGCTTTTATTGGGCTGGCCAGCTATTGACCGAACAACAGCTTAATAATGCGGCACAGCTATATCAATTATGTCGTAATATTGACGATATTGCCGATGAAGCCGTCACAGTCGCTCAGGTAAAAGCTGCTGATAAGCAGCTTGGTGAATTTCATCAGGCGCTTATAGCAAAACCAATGGCGTCAGCCACAACATCGCTTCTTTATCAGCAAGCGAAATCGTTGTTCGACGTGCAGCCACTGGCACTACATGCTTTGGCAGATCTGGTTAACACGGTAAGGCAGGATTTGCAGCTGGTTCGAGTTAGCGAGCATGCGGCACTGCTTCGATATTGTTACGGCGTGGCCGGTACGGTAGGGGTGATGATGACGTGTTTACTTGGCGCCCGGCAGCGGGAAAAAGCCTTACCCCACGCCATTGATTTAGGTATTGCGATGCAACTTACCAATATATCGCGCGATGTACTCGAAGATGCGCACCTAAACCGAATGTACTTGCCGGCCGACGGCATAGCGGGCGTTATTGCCCCAGACGCTATCATTGCTGCAAATACACTTGCCCGACATAACGCCTGGTTGGGAGTAGTCGATTTGCTGAATTTAGCCGAAAAGTATTATAAAAGTGGCTGGCAAGGCCTTGGTTATTTGCCGTTTCGGGCACGTTTAGCCATTGCCGTTGCGGCAAAGGTTTATCGGCAGATAGGCCAGCAAATTTTACAAAAAGGCGAACAACAGTATTGGCAAAGCCGGAGTGTTATTGGCCCGGCACAAAAACTAAAACTAACGGTTATCGCCCTTTTTCAGGTGTCGCTAGCGGCCGTCTCGCGCCAAACCACTGCTCACGATAAAGCGCTACATTATCATCTGAACAGCAGCGTCAAATTACCCAGCCAGAAACACAATGACGTGTGACACTAGCCCTGACGCGCTGTCAGAAGCCGCAACAGAATATGACCTTATTATTATTGGCGCGGGTTTAACCGGGCTTAGTTTAGTCTGCTGGCTGTTGCAATTGGCCGAGGCTGAGCAAACAACTTTGCCAAGAGTATGTCTGCTTGAACCACGCACCCATTACAGTAACGATAGAACCTGGTGCTTTTGGGACCTAGAAGCACATCCGTTTCGGGGGCTTATTAGCCAACGCTGGGGCCGTTGGCAGGTAAGCCAGGGTAGTATTGTTGCTTGCCAAACTGATAATAATGCGGCTTATGCCATGCTACCGGCAGAGGCGTTGTATAAACATGCCCTGGCTAAAATTGCGAACAACCCGGCATTTACGCTGCAGCTTGGCGTAACGGTCAGCACTGTTCAACAAGACGATGATAGTGTTTTAGTAGCAGGCTCAGTTTGCGGCAGCACAAAGCATTGGCAGGCGAAAGCCGTTATTGATACCCGCCCACCCAGTAATAGCCAGCTTAGCGCGAACGAAGGTTGTTGGCAGGTTTTTTCCGGGCTGGAGGTAGCTTGTGCAAAGCATGGTTTTGATACTTCTACTGCCATCTTAATGGATTTTCAGGGCGGCTACCGACACCCTTGTTTTATTTATTTATTACCGCTGGATCAGGACCATTTTTTGGTTGAATGGACGGCTTTTCAAGCAGATAAAGCGACACCGGCTGACTATTCTGCTGATGTTAAGGCCTGGCTACAACGACAAAACGTGGAAAACTTTCACGTAACAAGAGCTGAGTCTGGTAGCTTGCCGATGATGCGCCTGTCAAAAAATACTAATTCAGGTCGGGTGCTTAATGCCGGCGTAGGCGCGGGTTGGATGAGAGCCGCGACGGGTTATCATTTTGTGAGCTGTCAACGGGGCTGTGCAGCACTTGCCCGGCAGATCCTGGCGGCTAACGCCAGTGACAATTGGCAACTACACAGCCCTCAGGTGCGGACGCGCTGGTTAGACTGGATGGACATGGTGTTTTTGCGTGCACTAAAACGCCATCCAGAGCAAGCACCGCAATGGTTTGTCCGCTTGTTTGCTGGCACTACTGCAGCACAAATGAGTCGGTTTATGAACGATAAGCCCTATTTAGGTGATGCCTGGGCTGTCGCAAGTGCCTTGCCGCCAGCCCCCTTTATTCGGGCAGTGTTGCCATGGTAACCAACGCTGTTTCTACGAATAAGCTTCTTTATTACAGTAGCAGCGGCCGCCGTCACCAGTTGGTTAT
This sequence comes from Arsukibacterium sp. MJ3, assembly GCF_000987765.1. GTDB lineage: Bacteria > Pseudomonadota > Gammaproteobacteria > Enterobacterales > Alteromonadaceae > Alishewanella. The sequence continues at coordinate 156,909 of NZ_LAHP01000001.1, read as the reverse complement.
ATTGCTTATGGCTTGTCTGGCACTTAGCGTAGGTATAATGCTGCCCACGCTGTCAATTGAGCAGCAGTTCTGGCTGGTGATAGTGCCCATTGGTCTGTTCGGTTTGTGCCATGGCGGTGCTGATCCGGCCATTCTTAAAACATTAACTGCTACGTCCCAGCGTGGTTTGATTGGTGTAATAAGCCTTTATCTGGCTGCTTCATTGGTATTTGTTGCATTGATCTGGTTGCTGCCAGTAGTAGCACTGTTGCTGTTCCTTGGCTTGTCGGTCTGGCATTTTGGCTACACCGATGAAGCTTTTTTAAGCGCGACGAAAAACCCGCTGCTTAGGTGGCTTAGTGGCAGTATGGCTATTTTGGGACCCATGCTTGGCCATCCACAGCAGACCAGCGAATTATTCGCCTGGTTAATTACCATAGAAACAGCAGTGGTGTTAAAGGTGCTGGTATGGCTGGCGCCATTGTTGGCGTTACTTTGGTTATTTGGTTTCAGTTATTTATTAGTGAGCCGTATTAACCGGCCACCGCTAAGAGTTATTGCCGAGTTATTTCTGGTAGGTGCCAGCTTAATCGTATTGCCACCATTATTGAGTTTTGCCTTTTATTTTTGTGCCATTCACAGCATACGCCATTTTCTTTCGATTGCTGAACATCGGCTGTTGTCAGAACAAAAAGGTTTTTTTAAGGCATTTCCTGTTAGCAAAATCTTACCGGCAACACTCGGTGCCATTATTATGGCATGTGCTGCCTGGGTGATGCTCGTACTGCTAGAGCCTTCAGCAAGTTTGTTAATAGAGGCAGTCAAAGTGATGTTCTGGGCCCTGGCAGCATTAACCCTGCCGCACGCCATTATTGTAAAATTATGGTGGAGCCGCACGTCTAAATAAGTTTTAGCGGCTTATCTTCACACCTTTCGCAGCTGTTATTGTGGCCATACCTCGGCAACCAGTAGAATCATTACTGACAAGTATAGAATGTTTGTTAATATAAGTTATTAAATAACTAATGGTTATAGTGACTATGCAAAGCGTCGAATGGACATCTGAATTTATTATCATCGTTACCACCGCTGGCTTGGTATTTGCTACGCTAGGTTATCTGCTGGCCTTGGTGTTACAGGGCCGCAAGGTTACTGCCCTTAGCGTGCAACTGCAACAAGCAGAAAAAACGCTGCAGCAGGCCAACAGCCAGCATCAACAATTTCAGGATGAACTTAAGCAGCTTAATAAGGCGCTATACGACAAAGCGTTATCTGAAAATAAGTTACAGAATCAGTTAAACAGTGCGATGGCTACAGAGCAGCGTTTATTTGATGAGCTTGCAGTACGTAAAGCCGAGTTGCTTTCGCAAAACCAAGCGCTTGAAGCCGTTAGGGCACAGCAGCACAACGCAGAGAAACAGCTGGAAACGGCTCAGGCCGATAACCGGGCGTTAAAAGATCAAACCCATGATTTACGTAACCGTTTAGATAAAACAGAGCAGCAACTACAGCAAGAACGTGTGGTGGTGAGTAACCTTAAAGAGGCGTTAGCGCAAGAGGGTAAAAACGCTAAAGAGCTAGAAGCTTCGAATACTGACGCCCGGCTACAATTAAAAGAAGTTAAGCAAAGTCTGGCTGAACAACAAACTAAATACAGTCAACTGCATGATCGCTTCCACGTGTTGAGCAATGAGCACACTGAGCTTAAAACATCTTTGCTACGCAAAGAAGAGCATTTTAAAGAGCAAATGCAGCAGTTAAGCGAAACCAAACAGTCACTTACCAAAGAGTTTGAGAACCTGGCTAATAAAATATTCGAAGAAAAAGGTAAAACCTTTACTCACACTAGCCAGGCCAGCATTGACAATATGCTTAAACCTTTTCGCGAACAAATTGAAGGCTTTCAAAAGCGGGTTAACGATGTGCATGACGAATCCTTAAAAGGCAATACCAGCCTAAACTCTGAAATTAAAAGAGTATTGGATATTGGCCTGCAAATGAGCAAAGAGGCCAATAACCTGACTTCAGCTTTAAAAGGAGACTCACAACAACGTGGTGCATGGGGCGAAGCACAATTGCGGCGTACTTTGGAAATGGGGGGGTTGATTGAAAACGCGCATTTTGAAGTACAAAGTCCGTTTAAAGATGTTGAGGGTAAAAATAAACAAACAGACTATTTAATTAAATTACCGGATGGTAAACATATCATCATCGATAGCAAAGTAACCCTTAACGCCTATGATCGTGCGGTTTCAGCAGAAACGCCTGAGGAATATAAACTGGCTATGCTGGAGCACGCTAAAGCCGTGTATAAACATATTGATGATTTAGCCTCCAAGGATTATACCAATCTGGTCGGAATGCGCAGCCCCAGTTTTGTATTGATGTTTATGCCCATCGAACCGGCTTATATTGAGGCACTGAAAAACAACAAAGACTTATTTGAATATGGTTACAAGAAAAACATTGTGCTGGTATCGCACACCACCCTTATCCCCATTTTGCGTACAGTGTCGAACCTGTGGATGATTGAACGTAGTAATGCTGAAGCTCGTGAAATCAGTGAAAAGGCGGGCGATATCTTCAATCAGGTTTGTATTGTGGCCGATCGTTTAAGTAAATTAGGTGGCACCCTAAGTACCGTTAGTAATCATTATAACAACACGGTAAAAGCACTGGCCGGGCAACAGGGTTTATATGGCAAAGTTGAACGCTTTAATCAGCTATCCGTTAAGGTGAGTAAAAGCTTGCCGCATCTGGAAGCGGCGCACATGGATTTTGAAACCGAGCGGCTAACGCTAATAGTCGAACCGATTGAAGAGCCGGCCCAACAGGCTGAAGAAAATCCCTTACCGGGTAATGTTAAGGCCGCATCGCCAACCGAATTAGAAACAGTAGTAAATTAATAAACCAGCAAGGTAATGCGAATAGGCCTAATCTGTAATGACATCGATAAACATTTTTGGTATTACTACCCACCAAATATGAGGTAATTGCCTGCTCTGGAGCCCTGCTGGTACAAATAGTTTCCTAAGCGTAGCTGTGGTTTTTCCCATTTGCGCAGTGCATTTTTTAGGTCGTCATAACTGTTAACATGCGCTAGCGATTCGCCAAGTGCAAGCGCGTTGGCGGCTGCTTTGGCAGTGCTTGCTGCAGTGTGCGGGCGCGGAATAAAGGCGGCATCGCCAACGAGCAGCACTTTGTCATACACCATCTTTTCACTGGTTAAATCTACAATAGCTTGAGCAAATGGTTCTTCAGTTGCTAGTACCGCTGCTTTAAATGCCGGTGGCAATAACGCATTAGCATCATGATATATTTTATTACGCCATTTTGGCGCCAACATGCCAGGTGGCATGGTGTGCTCTCGTTGTTTGCCGGCGTTGTCAGTCATTAAATCGGGCAATTCAGTTGTTTCTTCAACGGCACGATACCAAACCCAATTATAGTACCGACTTCCTTCTTCATTACTGTTGTTATCGCCGGGCACTAAGTAGCCTAAAATATGCGAGCGGGTGTTGCTGGCAAAGGCAAAATCACCAAGTAGCGCTTTTGCATCCTCTGGCATATCTTTTTCGTTGATTAAACCTCTGTAAGCGACATAACCGGCATAGGTTGTTTTGCTGGTTGGTGACACTATTTTGCGCACAGTGGAACGACCGCCATCAGCGCCAATAATTATATCGGCGTTGACTTCACTGCCATCGTCAAAGAAAGCACTTACCGAGTCTTTATGTTGTAAAATATTTAGCAGTGTTTTGCCTTGATGGTAATGTTTATCCTCAAAATGCTGCCGCATATTTGAATAGATTAAACTCCATGATGTTTGAGTTTGAGGCGCTTTATCGCGCTGAAGTACCTTACCCTGAGGGTCAAACACCACTCTGTCTTTTGACGATACACCAAGTTCTCCTGATATCGTTGCGCCTACTTTTCTCAGCACATTAACAACGTCGGCCTGTAACACCATGCCACCGCCTCTACTATCTAAGTCAGCTGCTGAGCGCTCGTAAACATCGACATTCCAACCGATACTTTTTAAAATAGTCGCGGTGAATAAACCACTAAGCGATCCGCCTATAATAATGGCTTTTTTTCGCAAACACGTGGTTTGAACTGTCATATTATTCTCCAATAGCATAAAAGGTTAAGTAGACTTTTTTTGTAACTGCAGTGTGCTACTAAACCAGTCACCAATTTAAGGATTAAGATTACCACGTTAATAATGGTGTTCAATGGCAAAACAACGTCATCCGCTTCATACATAGTTTTAACAATTGGATCTAACCTCCAAGGTAGTGACTTAATTAAAAAACACCAATTGGTTCAAAGCATGAACTGAAAAGCCTGTTGTTGGGACAACGCAGTAGCGGAAAGCTTTTTCCATTCACTGAAAGTTAAAGCAATTCACAACGAGCTAATTGTGGTTCGGGAAAGAATGCGCCAGAGTGTTTTGAATACATTGAGGTTGATTACAACAAGACCAGAAGGCATAGTGCTCTTGGCTATCTTAGCCCAGAGAATTTAGAATTGAAGAGTAGTGCTTAGTGAAGTGTCCGCTGTTGCTGGTACAGATCACTAATACTAACCGCGTTGCAACGTCAGAAATTGGTCACTGACGTGACTAAATTAGGCATTATTTTACTGCTAGGTTTTACGATGTCAGGCGCGTTGCTGGTGTGGCTGTTTTTTCTATTTAAAGATGGGTTTTAATGGCTAACACAACACAAATAAATTATTTATTCAGCACCACCAACGACCTAACCAATTGGCTAAAAACCGACTTACCCCCTTTACCGGCTGCAACCCGGTGGTAATGTCGTTTATTTAAAAGATTTTAAGCGCTAGGCATTTTTAACCGCCCAGGGAATTTTGCCTGTTTAGTGTGGATGTAACAAGGAATGCAACATTGAGAGAAAGCAGTACTCATGTTTCACCAACCAATCGGCTAGTAAAACCGCACTGGTTGATGCGCTTTGTTGGCGCTAAGTCATTTGCGTTGCAGATGGTTGAGCAGCGTTTAGTGTTAACAACCGCTGCCGGGCAAGCCTATGTTGTGGACCCGGAGTCTATGGCTAATAGCCATACTCACCACATCGGTGTTTTCTTCTCAACTTTGTGTTTATCTACCGATCAAGGCTATGTGCGGTTAAAAGGCTTACCTAAATCTGCAGCTGTTAAACATTTTCTATGGTTGCAACATACTTGGTTGTCGCAATTAACGCCGGCAATGCTGGCCGCTTCTGCACAAATACAGCAACTACTTGACCTGGGCTACCCCAGAACATCACGCCTGCAACAGGTTGTTACCTTGGCAAAGCAAGCCGTGGCAAGCTTTAACTGCTTACCGGCTAAAACTGAACTCCCTGATATTAATTTTACCCTTTTTGAAACGCTGCAGTTTCAGGCAGCCTGGGTAGAAGCTGATTTTAATTTACTGAGAGAACGTTACGTTAAGCAGCAGTTGACGAAATATCAGCGGTACTTTGATCAGGTTGAAAGTAAGCCTCTGACTGAAAAACAGCGCCAAGCCTGTGTTATCGATGAAGACAACAACCTGGTGCTGGCGGGAGCCGGCACAGGAAAAACTAGCACCATGGTGGGGCGTGCTGGTTACTTATTGCAAAGTGGCCAGGCGCAAGCGGATGAAGTACTGATGCTGGCTTTTGCAAATAAAGCCGCAGCAGAAATGCAGGAACGAATTAAAAAGCGGCTGGGCGATTGTGGTATTACCGCTAGTACCTTTCATAAGCTGGGTAAAGACATTATCGCCACGGTAGAGGGTAAGCAACCGTCATTAACGCCATTGGCTGATGACGAAAAGCTGTTAGCCAGGCAGGTGAACGATTGGTTTGAGCAGCACCTTAAGCAGGCTGATTATCAAAAGAAGGTGCTGGATTACTTTCAGCATTATTTATACCCGGTAAAAAACCTCTTCGACTTTGACACTGAGGGTGAGTATTTCGATTACATTCTGGCTAATGACATTCGCACGCTTAAAGGTGAGAAAGTTAAAAGCCTGGGTGAGTGCCTGATTGCCAATTATTTGCTTCGCCAAGGTATAGAGTACCGTTACGAGGCCGATTATGAACACCCCACAGCAACGGTATTTCACCGCCAGTATCAACCTGATTTTTATCTGGCGGAATACGGTATATATATCGAGTTTTACGGCACAGACCGAAAGGGTAATACGGCGCCCTTTATTAACCGGCAGCAGTATCACGACGATATGCTCTGGAAACAGCAGCTTCACCAGCAGCATAGCACTAAGTTGATTACGCTATTTCATTATCAGCTTATGGACGGGACGCTTTATCAGGCGATGGATAAGCAGCTAGCCACTTTTTCAGTAACTCCCGACCCCTTGCCGCCAGAGGCGGTACTTGAAACCTTGCGAGAGTTTGGTGCTATTAGCGCATTTGCGATACTGCTAGCCGATTTACTCAAGCGCTACCGGGCTAACTGCTATGAACCGGGTCAGCTAGATAAAGCCATTGCGCTAGCTGCTAACTCCGAGCAAGTGCAGGCGGCGCTATCTTTATTATTGCCAGTGGTAGATGACTATCAACAATTATTAACTGAGCAGCAGCATATCGACTTTGACGATATGATTGGTAAGGCCATCACTTATGTCAAAAACGGCCGCTATAAAAGCCGCTGGCGCTATATTCTGGTGGATGAATTTCAGGATATATCAGATGCCCGTGCCAGATTAATAACCTATTTACGTGATAGTGTCCCAGATGCTTCCTTGTTTTGTGTTGGTGATGACTGGCAGGCCATTTACCGCTTTACCGGCAGTGATTTGCAATTTACCACTGATTTTAACCAGCACTTTGGGCCTACCTGCACCACCGCACTAGACTTAACCTTTCGCTTTAACAACAGCATTAGCGAGGTGGCGTCGCGCTTTGTGCTGCAAAACCCACAGCAGGTGCGAAAACAGCTTAATACGCTTAATAGTGTCGCTAAACCAGCAGTATCAATGCTGCGCGCTGATAACCGGCAAGACTTTACTGCCGGAGAGCCTAGCAGATTAGAGATGGTACTTAAAAAAGTTAACGACAAGGCTGAGCCTGGCAGCAGAGTATATTTACTGGGACGTTTTGGCTTTAACCTGCCTGATCGTGCTGAGCGGTATCGCCTGGCTAAGCGTTTTAGCAACATTGTACTGGAAAGCTACACCCTTCACGCCTCAAAAGGCAAAGAAGCTGATTATGTAGTGCTGCTAGGTTTAGATAATGGCAAGCACGGTTTCCCGTCTCAAAAGCAAACGCATCCGTTATTAGAAGCCTTACTGCCGGCGGCTGAACCGTTTGCTTTTGCTGAAGAGCGCCGGTTGTTTTATGTGGGGCTAACCCGTGCCCGGCATAGGGTGTATTTGATTACCGATATGGCAGTGGCGTCTGAGTTTATTATAGAGCTACTGAATGACAATTATCCGTTAGAGCTTGATGAATTTGCTACTTCACTTAGCCAGCAGCTATTTCATCTTATCAAGTGCATCAAATGTAAAACCGGCAGCATGGTGCCAAGGGTGGGGCAGTTCGGCGCTTTCTTTGGCTGCAACAAATACCCATTGTGTAACCATAAAGAGCGAGGCTGCACTTCATGTAGCTCGCCCATGAAGCGGGATGGCCGCTTTAAAGTATGCCTTAACGACAGCTGTGGTAACTGGGTGCCGGTTTGCCCGAAGTGTAGTGCTGAGATGGTGCAACGTACAGGCTCTTATGGCGCATTTTGGAGCTGCCGCAATTATCGCAAAGAAGGTGCTAGTTGTGGTCATAAGGAGCAGGAAATTCATTACCAAAAGACGCGCGATTTGCCAGTTAGCTAGACTGATCGTAGTATTAATGCAGCAATGATTTATTATCCACTTTGCTGTAACAACAGCTACCCTGAAGATTACCACGGCCGATGATTTTAAAAGACAAAACCCAAACCAGCTCGGCATCAAACTTGATGCCGGCATTAAGCAAGAGCACGACGTGGCGTTTTACCTGCGCCGCTCTTATAAGAACAGCAACCAGGTTTTCGTCACAGAATTGACACAGAAACACATATTTCGGGCATAAAAAATTTCCACAAGAGGGAAAGCTATATTTTTTCAATCGGGATCACGAATTTTAGATACAAAAAAACCAGCACTTGGCTGGTTAAGATGTTGGTTGCGGGAGCCCTGATCTTATTGAAGAGTGAACCGACGACCTTCGGGTTATAAAATATTAGTTACAAAAAAACCGACTTAATAGTCGGTTTAGTTGGTTGCGGGAGCCGGATTTGAACCGACGACCTTCGGGTTATGAGCCCGACGAGCTACCAGGCTGCTCCATCCCGCGTCCGAAACTAAACACCGAGCAGAGTGTGTTTAGTATTTATTTGCAATGTCGGCATTTGGTTGCGGGAGCCGGATTTTAACCTTCGCCCCGTGGTTATAGAGAGGAGCCCGAGGGCTTTTAACTAATACCACTGTCACAATCAATTTGGTTGCGGGAGCCGGATTTGAACCGACGACCTTCGGGTTATGAGCCCGACGAGCTACCAGGCTGCTCCATCCCGCGTCCGTCATTGCGGGGCGCATAATAGTTTTTTTAGAGAGGCTATGCAAGATGTTAGTTAAGTTATTTTTCGTTATTCTGTTTACTTGCTGGTTTAAGCAGCAGCCTGCTGTTTTAAGCAACAATACTGCAGGCTATTACAAATCTTCAAACGTGTTTAAAGCACATTCTGTTATACTGTCGGCCATTTTATTTGAAGGTTGGTTGTTATGCTGGAATTCTGGGCTTTAACGTCAAAAGGCGTCGAAGAGCTATTAGCTGATGAGATACGCCATCATCATGGTGAAGTAATAAAAGTATCGATGGGTGTCGTGCGCTTTAAAGCCGAGCTTAATAGTGCTTATCAGTTATGTTTGTGGTCACGGCTGGCTACCCGCATTATGCGGCTGATCCAATCTGAAGCGGTAACAGCAGAATCCGATCTTTATCAAATCGCCCGTAAAATTGACTGGCCGCAGTTAATGACCATTCGCCAAACGTTGGCGGTAGATTGTGTCGGTAAACATGCCACTATTGATAACAGCCAGTTTGGTGGCATGCGCTTAAAAGATGCCATTGTTGACCAGTTTCGGGAAGAAACCGGCCAACGACCCGATGTTGACCGCTTAAACCCGGATATGCGTTTTCAGGTAAGATTAGAGAAAAACTTTTTCCATTTTCTACAAGATTTTTCTGGTCCGTCTTTACATCAGCGTGGTTACCGAGCTGGTCAGGGCGAAGCACCGTTGAAAGAACATTTGGCCGCCGCGCTATTAAAGCGTTCCGGCTGGACGGTTGATAAACCGTTATTTGACCCGTTTTGTGGTAGCGGCACTATTATTATTGAAGCGGCGCTACAGGCCTTAAACAAAGCACCCGGTTTACAACGTGAACGTTTTGCTTTTGAAGGTTGGCCTGGACATCGCGCCAGCGTATGGCAACAACTTAAAGTGGCAGCCAAAGCTGAAGAGCGCAGCCTGCCGGCACAAATTCTCTGTTATGGCAGCGATAACGATGAGCGGGCGTTGGCAAAAGCACGCCAAAATGTTGCCAGGGCCGGCGTGGCCGATTACATCAAAATTGATTATGCCGATGCCACCGCATTAGGTAACGCTGTTAGCGCAAGCCCTGGGGTAATAGTAACTAACCCGCCTTATGGTGAGCGGTTAGGTGACTTACCTACGTTAATTCCGCTATACAGCAAATTTGCATTGGCGTTAAAACAGCATTATCAGGGCTGGCGCCTGGCTATTATTACCTCTAATGCCGATTTACTGCGGTCATTACGCCTATCGAAAAGTAAAACCTATAAGTTTACCAACGGTCCGCTTGATTGTGAATTTACCTTATTTGAGTTAACTGAAAAACAGGTTGCGGTAAGCTCAGACGCACCGTCACTGTTTTTTAGTGAAAGCAGCTCTTTTGGTAACCGGCTGGCTAAGAATTTAAAACCATTACAAAAATGGGCGAAACGCGAAGGTGTTACCTGCTACCGGGTGTATGATGCGGATATTCCAGAATATAATGTTGCTGTTGACTGGTACGATGGTGAAGTAGTGGTGCATGAATATGCCGCACCGTCTACTGTTGACGAGCAGGTGTCGCAAAAGCGCTTGTTTGATGTGGTAAACCAGGTTCCGACCATACTAGGTATTACTGCTGATAAAATGATCTTAAAAGTACGTGAAAAACAAAAAGGCAGTAATCAGTATCAGGCCATGGCGAAAGCCGGCCAGTACAAGGAAGTGGTTGAATACGGTGCTAAATTTCAGGTGAATTTGCGTGATTATTTGGATACCGGTTTATTTTTAGATCATCGCTTAACCCGGCGGTTAATTCAGCAGCAAGCAAAAGATAAAACCGTGCTTAATTTGTTTGCTTATACCGGTTCTGCCTCGGTGCATGCTGCCATTGGCGGCGCCAAAGCAGTAACTACCGTTGATATGTCACATACTTATTTAGACTGGGCTAAGCGTAACTTTACCCTAAACGGCTTTATGCTAAATGGCCCACAGGCTAAACAATATCAGTTTGAACAAGCCGATTGTTTGCAATGGCTGGCGCGGTGTCGTAATCAGTACGATTTAATATTTGTTGACCCGCCAACTTTTTCTAATTCAAAACGGATGGAAGATAACTGGGATGTGCAGCGGGATCATGTAATGTTACTTAACTTGCTAATTGGCCGGTTAACCCCGGGCGGCAAGGTTATTTTCTCTAATAATAAACGTAAATTTAAAATTGATAAAGTAGCGCTGGAAGAGGCAGGTTGGCAGGTAAAAGATATATCTGCGGCAACCTTACCAGAAGATTTTAAACGCAATCCGAACATTCATGTGTGTTTCGAGTTACTGCGCTAATGAGCACATTAACACTGTATAGCACCTGGGGCTGTCATTTATGTGAGCAGGCAGAAGCCTTATTAATGACGACGGACATGCCTTTTCAGGTTGTTGATATTATTGATGATGAAAAATTATTGCAACAGTTTAGGCTACATATACCGGTGCTGGCAGCCGCTGATAAACTGTTGTATTGGCCATTTGATCAAGCCAGTGTGGCGTTATGGTTAATGGATATTAAGGGTTAAAGGATAAAAAGTAGTGGAATTATTACGTTTTCAACAGGCTTGTTTAGCATTTGGTACTAACCCGATATTAGATCATGTCGATTTTAGTTTGTTTAGCGGCGAACGTGTGTGCTTAGTGGGCCGTAATGGTGCGGGTAAGTCGTCATTTTTAAAATTGTTGACCGGGCATCAAAATTTAGATGATGGCCAAATTGTTATTAATACCGGTGTAGTGTTAAGCCGCTTAGAGCAAGATCCACCGGCAAAATTGCAGACCAAAATAGCGGATTTTATTCGGCAAGGCGCTGGCGATTTAGCCGAAAAACTGCAGCAGTTTTATACACTGTCAGAAAACCTGGAAGGTGCTGGCGATGCTGAGTTTCGTTTATTTGAGCAACTGCAAAATGAAATGGATACCCGTGATGGCTGGTCATTAGAATCTAGAGTCAGCGATATTTGTCAGCAATTTGACATGGATCCCGAGGCCAGTTTGGCGACCTTGTCGGGTGGCTGGTTGCGAAAAGCGGCTTTAGCCAGAGCACTTGTTGCCAAACCAGATATTTTGTTGCTAGATGAGCCCACTAACCACCTAGATCTGGCGGCTATTCAATGGCTGGAACAGTTTTTACTGAGTTTTAACGGTGCTATTATTTTTATTTCGCACGACCGGGCGTTTATCCGGGCATTGGCGACCCGCATTATTGACTTAGATCGTGGCGAACTCACGTCACATCCTGGCAATTACCAAGAATACCTTGATCGTAAACAGAAAATGCTGGAAGACGAGCAAAAGCATAATGCCTTATTCGATAAACGGTTGGCTGAAGAAGAAGTATGGATCCGCCAAGGTATAAAAGCCCGCCGTACCCGCAATGAAGGGCGGGTTAGGGCACTAAAAGCGTTGCGCCAGGAGCGGGCCGCCCGCTTAGAGCAACTAGGCAAGGTCGACTTTAATATTGAGCAGGCTAATCGCTCCGGCAAGCTGGTATTTGAAGGTAAAGGTATTAGCCTGGCGTTTAACGGTAAGCCGGTAATGGATCAATTAGATTTACTGGTGATGCGGGGCGACCGAATTGCCTTGGTCGGCCCTAATGGTGTTGGGAAATCCAGTTTAATTAAAGTATTACTAGCTGAATACCAGGTAGATAGTGGTGAAGTAAAGCGCGGCACCAATATTGAAGTAGCCTATTTTGATCAGCATCGAATTGCCCTTGATTTAGAAGCCACGGTGCAAGATAACGTAGCAGACGGCAAGCAGGAAGTGCAGCAAAACGGCCAAAGCCGCCATGTATTAAGTTACCTGCAAGACTTTTTGTTTGCTCCGGCACGGGCCCGAACGCCGGTGAAAGCGTTATCCGGCGGTGAGAAAAACCGTCTGTTATTAGCGAAATTATTTGCCAAACCCAGTAACTTATTAATTTTAGATGAACCTACTAACGATTTAGATGTAGAAACTCTGGAGTTACTGGAAGATATTTTACAGCAATATCAAGGCACGGTTATTTTAGTCAGCCACGATCGGGAATTTGTTAATAACACGGTCACCAGCTCACTGTTATTTGCCGGTAATGGCCGTATTATTGAAATTGCCGGTGGCTATGATGATGTTACGGCTTATCAGGCACGTCAGGCAGCAAAAACGTTATCCGCTAAAACAACGGTAACCCCGGCCAACACGACAGAAAAACCAACAGAGCCTTTAGTTAATCCTTTAGTTCAAAATCCGAAGAAGCTATCATACAAAGAAAAGCGCGAGTTGGAGCTGTTACCGCAGCAGATTGAACAACTTGACGCCGAGCTAAGTGCATTGCAGTTACAGGTAAATAGCCCGGAGTTTTTTAAACAGAATGCTGTTGATAATCAGCAAACGTTGAACCAATTAAAGCAAACTGAGTCGAAGTTGGCGCAAGTCTATGCGCGCTGGGAACAATTAGAAGCATTAAATTCGTAGTACATTATTTTTGTGTGTTATTTTTGTACATGAAAAGTATATTAGAAGTACATTAGGGGCTTTGAATGAAATTATCTCGAATCAGTTTAGCGTTATTACCACTGCTAACTGCTTTTTCTACTGTAGCTGCCGTTTATCAGGTAGTGGAGCTTGAACCCAATTCCGTATCTAAAACAACATTTGCTGCAGCATTAAATGACCAGGGTGATGCTGTAGTAATTGGTCAGGGTTTGGTATCCGGCCGAGGGGTCGATTTTATTAATTTCCCGCTGGATGTTGCTACCATCGATTTTGAGAATGCGTCGATAACCGCTACGTTAACCCCGGCACAAATAGAAGATGCCAAACAGGGTATTTATGACGCTCAGGTTCTGAACTTTTTCACCCTGTTTCTGGCTAGAAATATCGAATTAACGAATCAAAAAATTGGTTTGTCAGTCAATATTCTTCAGGCTGAAAATGCTCTGCCTGCGGTGTTGCCACTGCGGGATATTAACCAGTTGCGCTCTAACGATGAATTTATTTATGACTTAAACGAGCTAGGTGTGGCTGTTGGTATTGCTACGCCATCTTATAGTAAACAAGCTTTTACCCCGGCAGCAGACCCTAATGACGAAGATGCGGCACCACCTGAAACCCTGACAATTTGGCAACCAGAAGCAGGTTTTCAGTATGGTGTAGCAGTAGATAACAATGGGCCAATAACATTACTACCGCCATACACCGAGTTTGGTGGTGGCTTTAGCCGGGCGTTTTCAGTAAATAACCAAAATCTTATCGCCGGTTCAGGCTCGGTTGGTTTAGCCGACAGCGTTATTACCACCTTAACCACTATTTGTAACGGTAATAGCGAGCCGACAGTAAGTTGTCTGAACACCGAACAACAAAAAAGAGTATATACTTTTGCCGGTTTGGAATTCTTAATTAAGCGAGATCAAACAGTTCGTTTTTTCCAGAATGGCTATCAAGAACGGGCTATGCTGTGGCAACTACAAACCGATGGCGGTGTGTCGTTAAGTCAGACCTTTGGTTTTTTAGGTGAAAAAGGCAATGGCGGTGCTTATGTACCGGTAAATAACTTTTCTGAAGTGTTTTATTACAGTACGGCCAATGCGGTTAATGATAATGGCATAGCCGTTGGTCATTCCATGTACAGTGATGGCGAGCGGATTATTCGTTCCAGAGATGAATTTACTGGCCAGGAATTTAGCCGGATATATGCAGCACCACATGCTACTTTATATCGTAATGGTGAAGTGAGCGGCATAGTAGACCCAGCACAGTGGCTGGCCAGTAATGCAGTAGATATTAATAATAACAACATCGTTACCGGGCATGCCATTAAAACTGTAAATGGTTTTCGGCGGGATAAATTTTTCTATTATGATGTGGCGGCCGACGCTATTGTGTTCCCAAAAGACTTTTTTGCCGGTTCATCGTCTGTGCCTAAAGCTATTAACGATATGGGGCAAATTGTGGGTAATGCTGAAGTGATAATTGGCGGTACTATCACACGCCGGTTACATGGCTTTATTTACGACATAGCCAGCGATACCTTTCGCGATTTGAATAGCTTACTTGGCTGCAATGCCACATTAACGGTAGTAGATGCCAGTGCCATTAATAATAATGGTGAGATATTGGCCACGGTATTGCAATCATTACCGTTGCTAGACGCTAAAGGCGAGCCATTGCTGGATGAGAGCGGTAATGCGGTAATGGTTGATCAAACAAAAGCGGTAAAGTTATTGCCTATTGCTAACGGCCAGGCCGAAGACTGTAACACCGAGCAAAACAGCTATCAGCGAAAAGCTGGTGGTTTTGGACACATTGGCCTAATGTTACTGGCGAGTTTTGCTTGGTTACTGCGCCGTCGTCGTCAATCGGCAGAGTAAATTACATCGCCTTTCATAATAAGCTGCTTCGGCAGCTTTTTTTATGGTTTAACCAGTGCGTTTAGCTACTTATTAAAGCAGTTATAAGAAACGCTTAGTTAGCGTAATAAAGTATAAAAAAATTTATCTTTAAAAGACAAACAAGTTCAGCTTGTTAGCTTTTGTCAAGCAGTATATCTGTTATTTATGTTTGAACCTTCGCCACTGCTCAGCTATCAATTAAAGGGTATAAACGCCGTTATTATTGCGTTGTACTATTAACGATTAAAAAGTTGTACCCATTAAAAAAGTTGAGGAAGACTGCCGTATGAAAAGACAAAAACGTGATCGTCTGGAACGTGCTCATGCTCAAGGTTATCGTGCTGGTGTTACCGGACGCTCCAAAGAAATTTGCCCTTATCAGAATTTAGATGCCCGCTCGCAGTGGCTTGGAGGTTGGCGAGAAGCAATGGAAGACCGAAACGTCGGTTTATTTAACAAAGGCCTTTAACTGGAACCTCAATCAACGCTATTTAAAAACAGCAAACCCTGACATTAGGCCGGGGTTTGCTGTTTTAAGCTTAGATTAAAAGTTGGAGGTATCTTGAAATAAACCCACTTTTAAATCGGTAGCCGCATAAATGTCACGACCATCAACACTAACTATACCATCGGCAATACCCATAAATAATTTACGTTTAATTACCCGCTTCATATTAATGGTGTAGGTCACTTTTTTAGCGCTGGGTAAAACTTGGCCGGTAAATTTAACCTCACCCACACCCAATGCCCGGCCTTTACCGGGGCCACCACACCAGCCAAGAAAAAAACCTACCAATTGCCACATAGCATCTAGTCCCAGACAGCCTGGCATTACCGGATCGCCTTTAAAATGGCAAGCAAAAAACCAAAGTTCCGGGCTAATATCCAGTTCGGCAATAATTTGTCCTTTGCCATACAAGCCACCTTCTTCAGAAATATGAAGAACTCGGTCCATCATCAGCATGTTATCAGAGGGTAACTGGCTGTTACCTTCACCAAATAATTCACCGGCTGCACAAGCGATTAAATCTTCTTTTGTAAAGCTATTCTTAGTCATGTATGTTTAACCTATTCTAATTGCTGCGCCACTTTAGCGAACACTTGTACGCCAAACAAGTCCGATTTGTCGGTTTGCTGTTTTTTTCGGCACGCTGGTGAGTAGCAGCGACGCACTATTATCCCGATAAATAACTACGTAATGAGTAAAACAATGAGCCGCGACAATAAACAAGCACTGAGTAATGCCGAAAAACAACAACGCTACCGGCAGCGCCAACAACAGTCTGGCAAAAAAGAGCTTAGAGGCTACTTAACTCCTGAAGCACTTAGCTGTTATCAGGAGATCCAGCAAAAAACCCAATGGAATGACAGCACCTTGCTTAGTAATGCCATTCGGTTGATGTATGCTGCACATAAGTGTGGTCAGGTGGGTATTTTAAACAGCTGGTTAACTGAACATAAGCGCTAAATACAACCGCTTGCTCTTAACGCCAGAGTGCTGAACAGGTATACTTAGGGCCTTGTTGTAACAGCCTTAGCCTGGACTATCAGATGATATTATTTGTAAATTCCTTAACGGTGATTGATTTTTCCTACCTGGACCTGAAACGCGGCATGGTGGGCGAGAGTTATATTGTTGATGCCGAACTGCATGGTAGCTTAGATGATACCGCCATGGTATTCGATTTTGCCAAAGTTAAAAAAGTAATTAAACAAGCTATAGATCAGTTAGTTGATCATAAACTTGCTATACCCACAGCTTGCCAGGCAGTAACGCTCTGCGCTACCGACACCGCTACAGTGGTGCACTACAACAGTGACCGTGGCACTATTAGTTTAGCCTCACCTGCTGACGCTTTTGCCTGCATTGCCACTACGCAAATTAATGAGCAAAGTGTTAGCGAATTTCTGCAAGAAAACATAAAACCCTTGTTACCGGCCAATGTGGAACGGCTAGTTCTGACGTTGCGCCCGGAAGCCAGCAATGGGTTTTATTATCACTACAGCCATGGTTTGAAAAAACACGATGGTAATTGTCAGCGTATTGCCCATGGCCATCGTTCGACTATTCAACTGTATGTCGATGGCATGTTATCACCACGGCTTAACAAACAGTGGAGTGAACGTTGGCATGATATTTATTTAGGAAGTGCAACTGATCTATGTGACAGTTCGGCATTGCAACAACTTGCTGGCCAGGCCGATGCTTATTGTTTCCGCTACCAGGCTAGCCAAGGATGGTTTGAATTAGTGATCCCGCAGCGTCATTGTGAAATTGTGCCTTGTGACAGCACTGTAGAATGTTTGGCCGATTATATTGCCAGCGAACTTAAGGCAATGGATAACAGTAAAACCTATAAGGTAGTAGCATATGAAGGTGTGGCTAAAGGCGCTATTGCTCAGCAGTAGCATGGCTACTGTGCTGGTGGTGCAGGCAGCTGAAGAGATATTGCTAAGTGGTAAGCTTACCCAGGGTAGCTTAATCCGGGGTAAAGCGCCCGCTGGGGCTAAAGTATGGTTTAATAACCAGCCACTTAGCATTACCCCAGAGGGGCGCTTTGTTTTTGGCATCGGCCGTGATGCCGCGCTTAACCACCAACTGACTATTGTTAAAACCGATGCCAGTCGCAACGTTATGCCGCTGACATTTAGTGCCCGCCAGTACGATATTCAGCGTATTAGCGGGGTAGCGCAAAAGTATGTAACCCCCCCGGCAGAAGTGACAGAGCGCATTAAAAATGATACCCGCAAAGTACAAGCTGTACGTAATACCTTAACCGCTAATACCGCTATTTTTAGTGCGCCACTACGGCCAGCCGAAGGCCGCGTTTCTGGCGTATATGGCAGCCAACGGGTATTTAATGGCGAACCGCGTAACCCGCATTTTGGTTTAGATATTGCAGCGCCCGTTGGTGCACCTGTGCTGGCGCCTTGGGATGGCGAAGTGTTACTGGCCGAAGATTTATATTTTTCTGGCCTGACCTTAATTATTGACCATGGCATGGGCGTGACATCAACCCTGATGCATTTACATGTTATTAATGTCAGTGTTGGCCAGCAGCTGCGACAAGGTGACAAAGTGGCAGAAGTAGGGGCCAGTGGCCGGGTTACCGGCCCCCATCTTGACTGGCGGATTAACTGGCTGCAGGAACGACTTGATCCGCAATTGCTATTAACGGAATAACCAGCGGTTGTTGTAACCATTTACTGGCTTTATTGCCATCAATAATGCGCAGGTTGGCAATTTTTGGCTCAGCAACCTGAATGGGTAATTGAAGCGTTAGCAAACGGTCTTTACGGTAAAGCGTTAGTGGCTGTACCGATCCGGTGGGTAATCGTTGTAACAGCGGCTGCAGGCTTTGCTCAGTGATTTTCCAGCCGGCAAGTGCCAATAACTGATCGCCAACCATTATCCCGGCTAGGTGCGCTGCACCACCATTAATAACCTGAGTAATCGTCAGCAACCCTTGTTGCAGTTTCACCCCGGCGGCCAGGCTAGCCGGTAGCAAATTGCTGTTGTTGTTATCCGTTGCCGGGCCACTTAAGTCGGTATGATTTTCTGCTGGCCGAAAACTAAGTGAAAGCCCCAATTGGTTAGCGGCGTTAATCAAAGGTAGTGGTGCGCTGTGGTTAACCCAGGAAACAGTGACATTAGCCAGCTCACTAAAGCCCATAGCCTCCAGACTATCGAACAGGCTTTGCTCATTGGTCCCGCTGCTTAAATAGTGCTGATACATATGCTGGCAAAGTTGCTGCATCGAGCTGCCTTGCGTTTGCAACGATGCGTCTAAACATAACGCCAGCAATGCGCCTTTGGCATAGTAACTTACCACGGCATTAATGGCATTTTCGTCTTGTTTATAAAATTTACTCCAGGCATTAAAACTGCTTTCTGCCAAGCTTTGCTGGCTATCAGACGGGCTACGGTTAACACGGCTTATTACTTTTTCAAGTGAGCTAAGGTAGCGCTGCGGGCTAATTAACCCACTTTGCACCAGCGCAAGATCATCGAAGTAAGAAGTAACGCCTTCGTACAGCCATAGCTGGCTACTGTATTGTTCAGCAGCTAACTGATAAGGGCTAAACTCGGCTGGCTTTAAGCGCTTTACCCACCAGGTATGAAAATACTCATGGCTGCACAGCGCCAGCAATTGCTGATAATTATCGTCGGGCGCGTTGCTACCCGTTGCCGGTAAATCATAGCGGTTACACAGTAATAAGGTTGACTGCCGATGTTCTAAGCCGCCATAACCTTGCTCAGTTACCCATAATAAAAACCAGTACTGCGTTAAATCAGTCGGTAAGCCATTAAATACCTTAACCTGCTGCTGACAAACTCGCTGTAAGTCGTTACTAAAACGCGTTAAGTCAGCTAAATTATCACCGGTTACCACCAGATAATGCGGTACTGTATTAATTTTAAATTGCTGCACGCTGAAAATGCCAGCCAGAATGGGGCTGTCAATTAAAGCGTCGTAATCCGCCGCTTGATAAGTACCAAAACCCAGTGCCAGTGTGCCATTAACCGCGGTTAAAGACGTTGCCACTCGCCATTTTTTTGCCTCAACTGCCGCTGGTTTTGGTAACACAATTTGCTGGGGAAGGGCGGTTAAATCACTTACCGCCAGGCAGAGTGCCGCGGGGTTTAGCACGGCAAGTTCATCGTCAATATAGGCAGCGCGCACCGACATATCAAACGCATACACAAAGTAAGTTACCGTAACAAGCTGTTGCCGGCATTGCAGTTGCCAGCGTTGTTTATCTTGTTGCTCTAGCAACAGTGGGCCGGTAGCATCAGTAGCGCTAATCGCCAGCAAGTGTTTGGCAAAATCGCGGATCATATAGCTGCCGGGGATCCAGGCTGGCATGCTTAGCTGATGAACATTGTAACGTGGCATAAAGGTTAAGCTAATTTCAATTTGATGGCTGGCCACATCGTGTATTTTTAACTGGTAACTGACTACGTTCATTACACCTCCATAAGGGGGAATTTGCCGCTATGGGCGATTAAGCCCACCACCGTGTTCACTATTTAGGTACGATCATTATTTGGGCCAATTTTAGCAGATGTAAATACCGATAGCGTGATAAGGGCTGTTATAATAAGGGCCACCGTGCGCACTGACGGCCTGTGAAACTCTTTTTATATCTCTTAACAGCGAGTAGCTTATGTCAAACGCGCCACCCAGTGAAGCCCTGATAGCCAAACGAATGGCTCACGCCGTTACCCGGGTAACCAAAACTGTGTTTCCGGGACGAACCAACCATCACAATACCTTGTTTGGTGGGGAAGCCTTAGCCTGGATGGATGAAGCGGCTTTTATCGCGGCAACCCGGTTTTGTCGTAAACCCCTGGTTACGGTGTGTTCAGATCGGGTTGATTTTAAAGAGTCGATCCCCGCCGGTACAATTATTGAGCTTGTTGCCAAAATTGAACAGGTTGGACGCACAAGTATTAAGGTACACGTCGATATTTTTGTCGAAGATATGTATCACGACGATCAACATAAAGCTATTTCGGGTAATTTTACTTTTGTTGCTTTAGGCGCCGATCGTAAACCTACACCGGTGCTTGCAGATTTCTAATTATGCTGGCATTAGCCGCAATACTGCTTAATTGCGATTAATGTCTGCTGAAATCAGTTTAAGTGTGAAGGTTTTAAGCGGCTTGTTGGTTATAATCGGCAAACAGCCATAACCCGGGTTATTTCCTTGTATAAACTGTTTGAAGATAGAAACCGCCAATTTTGGATCCTGCATAGTCTGGGGTGGCTAGGCTTTGCCATTGTTAACTATTTAGGTTCACTGGTACAGGAAACGCGTGACGCCTATTTAATTGTCGTGGCATTAGATGCCTATGCGGGCTGGCTAATTACTATTCCACTACGTTACATCTATCAGCGAATTTGGTTTTGGCAACCCTGGCGGATGATCCTGTTAATATTCGTATTAGCGTTATTGATCGCCGCCATATGGACTAGCGTAAGAAATTTTAATTACTGGGAAATATATCGTCACGGTTATCGCCCGGACGAATGGTTGCAGTATATTAAAGATACACCGGTAGCATTTTACGTTATGTTAAGCTGGAGCGGTTTGTATTTTGGTATTAAATACTATCAGACCTTGCAACTGGAAAAGCAGAAGTCACTGACGGCAACCAACAAAGCCCATGAAGCGCAATTAAAGATGTTACGGTATCAACTTAATCCGCATTTTTTGTTTAATACCTTAAATGCAATCTCGACGCTGGTACTGATTAACGAAACTGACACCGCCAACAAAATGGTTACCCGGTTAAGCGATTTTTTACGCTACTCGCTTTATAAAGACCCGATAAACCGGGTACCGCTAGAGCAAGAACTTTATGCCGCGAAATTATATCTTGAGATTGAAAAAGTCAGGTTTTCCGAGCGGTTATCTATTGCATTTGATATTGAATCAGGCACTGAGCGGGCATTAGTGCCCAGTTTAATTCTGCAACCATTAATTGAAAATGCGATTAAATACGCGGTAGCAAGCCAGGTTAATGGCGGCGCTATTGTTATAACCGCGAAAAAATTCGGTCACGATTTACTGTTAGAAGTATCAGATAATGGCCCTGGTATGCCAATAAGTGACGGTATTCCGAAGAATAACGCCAGCGGGGTAGGTTTAGTTAACACGAAAGAGCGCCTGGCAGCACTTTACGATAATGATTTTGCCCTGGTGCTGACGCACAACGAGCCCAAGGGGCTAAAAGTCAACATTAGGATCCCTTTACAGCTAGAGCAAGTGGAAGCAAACCATGTTGAAAGTAATAGTAGTAGATGATGAGCCACTGGCGCGCAAAGGCATGTTGGTACGATTGGCTGCTTTTGCAGAACTTGACGTGGTGGCTGAGTGTAGTAATGGTGATGAAGCCGTAAAACGTATTCTGGAATTAAAGCCTGATGTCGTGTTTCTCGATGTCGAGATGCCGGGAATGGACGGCTTTGCGGTGTTAAAAACCTTACAGCAAAAACAGGTTCGTCTACCTTATATTGTTTTTGTGACAGCTTACGATCATTATGCGTTTAATGCCTTTGAAGTAAATGCATTAGATTATGTGTTAAAACCGGTGGCACCTGAACGCTTAACTGCAGCAGTAAATAAGGTGTTAAAATTTCATGCTGCAGCCGACAGTCAAAAACATAAAGGCCAGTTAGCCGCAGCAGTAGCAAAGCTAACCGGGGATGAAGCCGGTAATATTTTACAGCGGCTTGATAAATCAGAGCCGGTGGTAAATGATCGTTACCCTGAAGCGATTAGTATTAAAGACAGCGGCGAAATAACCCGGGTTCCGGTAGCAGAGATAGATTGGGTTGATGCGGCCGGTGATTACATGTGTATTCATACTAAAGACCGTCAAACCCATATTTTACGCCGTACTATGAAAGAACTTGAACAAGAATTGGATCCAAAGTTATTTGTTCGAGTGCATCGCTCTGCCATTGTTAATGTTCATACCATTGCTAAACTGCAAATGTTGTCTAATGGTGAGCATCAGCTGATGCTCACCAATGGTCAGGCTGTTAAAGTAAGCCGCAGCTATAAGGACAGGGTTAAACAGGTTTTTAGCCACTAAATAACGCTGGCAGCTTAAAAGCTGCCTATTTGTTGTTGCCAGCGCACTAGAAAGGGATCAATAGCTTTGGTCCTGTCGCCGGTTTTTTTCAGCGGATACAAACCGGCCTGACCATTAATTTCACCTGCCATCATCAGGCTTGCCCCTTGCAATAATTGTTCAACCGCATAAGCGCCCAGTTTGGTAGCCAAAATACGATCAGCGCCAACCGGGCTACCTCCCCGCTGAATATGCCCCAAAATACAGGCACGACATTCAATGCCGCTGGCCTTGGTTAGGTCATCAGCCAAAGCCGTAGTGCCACCAGGGTAGCTGTTTTCAGCCACTACGATTAAGTAACTGGCTTTTGCGCTCAATAATTGAGCGTGTTGCATTGGGATAATAAGGTGTTTTAAATTATCCGGGCTTAACGGGCCAAATTCGGGGCAAATAATTTGCTCTGCGCCTGCCGCTATTCCGGCTGCCAGGCTTAAGTAACCACTGTGGCGTCCCATTAATTCAATTAAAAACATGCGCTCAAAAGCATCGGCGGTATCCCGTATTTTATCAATAGCGTCTAGTGCTGTATCAATAGCAGTAGCAAAACCAATGGTATTGTCAGTTCCATCCACATCGTTATCAATAGTGCCTGGTACGCCCATTAATTGGCCATGATAATGTTGGCTAATAGCCATGGCACCACGAAAACTGCCATCGCCTCCAATAATAATCAGTGCGTCAATATTAAGCTGTTGCAATACAGTTGCCGCCTTAGCTGGCCCACCTGCTTGCTCCAGCGCAGGACAACGGGCGCTTTTGAGAATAGTACCGCCGCGCTGAATAATATTATTGACATGCTGTTCATGTAGCATCAGATACTCTTGCTCCAGCAAGCCATTAAAACCGTGCATAAAGCCAATTACCTCGATATTACAAGCACTGGCGGTTAACTGGATAGCCCGGATACAGGCATTCATTCCTGGCGCATCGCCACCCGATGTTAATACTGCTAAGCGTTTAATCCTGCTCATGATATACCCCATATTGATGGTGCCCCGTAGCTTGCTTAGTATAGTGATTGAACAGCGAAAGCACTTGATTTGTCGCAAAGTTTAACAATGTACGCGACAGTGATGCGGTAAATAAGCCACAATAACGTTTGTTAAACTGTCGGCAATCGACAGTCTGAGGATAACCCTAGCTTATGCATCAAATTACCGGAAAAAGTCTGATAGGATTGCTGCTGGCATTAACTACTGCCGTGTTATGGGGCATATTACCCATAGCCCTGAAAAGTTTGCTGGTTATTATGTCAGCTAATACCATTACTGCCATTCGGTTTTTAGCCGCAGCCCTTATTGTTGGACTATGGTTGGCGGCCCGTGGCAAATTGCCGGCATTAAAACTGCTGTATAACGCTAAAGTCGCGAGATTAATGCTGATTGCCATTGTCGGTTTATTGTCGAACTACATTATGTTTTTAAGCGGTTTAAATTATCTGAATGCTGAGACTGGCCAAGTTGTTATTCAACTGGCACCGTTTTTAATGATGCTGGGTGGCATTGTTATTTTTAAAGAAAGACTCTTGTTATGGCAAAAAATAGGTGCGTTTACCTTGCTGGGTGGCTTATTGCTGTTTTTTAACGAGCGACTGGTTGATCTGGTAACACAGGCAGGCAGTGAAACCATGGGGGTTTTATTAATTATCGCCGCCGGAATTACCTGGGCGGCCTATGCGCTAGCGCAAAAACAGTTATTAGTTAATTTCAGCTCTAAACAAATTATGTACTTGCTGTATGTTGCGGGTACGATTTGTTTTATGCCGGTTGCTGATTTTACCCCCTTTCTTACTATGACGAATTTGCACTGGGCACTGTTGGTTTTTTGCTGTTTAAATACGGTGGTGGCCTATGGCGCTTTTGCCGAAGCATTGCATCACTGGGAAGCGTCTAAAGTAAGTGCAGTTTTGGCGCTTACGCCGTTGTTTACTATTTTGTTTGCAAATATAACGGGGTGGTTGTTTCCTGATTTTTTAGTACCACAACAATTAAATATCTGGTCTTGGTTTGGCGCGCTAATGGTGGTAACCGGTTCGGCGCTAACTGCGTTAGCGCCGCAGTTTGTGCAGTATCGTGCTGCACGTCGGGTGCGTAAATTACAACGTGATGTGTTTTAAATGAGGTTAATAGCAACAAAAAAGGGCCTGAGGCCCTTTTTTGTTGCTATTTTAATATTTAAAGTAGGCTTGTTTAAACTTATTTAACCTGAACAATTTTACAGGTGTTAGAGGCACCGATAGTTTCCATTACATCACCATGGGTCATTATCACCAGATCACCACTTTTTAAGCCGGCTTGGCTACGAATGGCATTTATAGCAGCATCGGCCAGTGATTGTTCTACTAAGGCTGTGCTATCAAAAAACGCCGGATAAACACCACGATAAAGCGCCATTTTATTTAGTGTTTTGCTGTGTCTTGACAGCGCATAAATAGGCTGCGGCGACGTTATACGCGACATTAGTTTTGCCGTATAACCCGATTCTGTTAAGGTAATAATAGCTTTAATATCGGCTAAATGATTAGCCGCATACATAGCCGATAACGCGATGGTTTCGCTAATTTCAGTAAAGGCTACGTCCATCCGGTGTTTTGATATTTGCACGCTGGGGTGCTTTTCTGCGCCATCACATACCCGGGCCATGGCTATAACCGTTTCAGTCGGGTACTTACCTGCAGCCGTTTCTGCTGACAACATAACCGCATCAGTGCCATCTAGCACGGCGTTTGCTACATCCATTACTTCAGCCCGAGTTGGCATTGGGCTTTCAATCATGCTTTCCATCATTTGGGTTGCGGTTATTACCACCCGATTAAGCTGACGTGAGCGGGCAATAATACGTTTTTGCTGGCCAACCAGCTCGGCATCACCAATTTCTACACCTAAATCACCCCGTGCAACCATTACAGCATCAGAGGCGAGGATTATATCATCCAGTGTGGCATTGTCAGCGACCGCTTCAGCACGTTCTATTTTTGCCATTAACCGTGCTTCGGAGCCGGCAGCTTGGGCCAATTGCCGCGCCAAGCGCATATCATCGCCGCAGCGCGGGAAAGACACGGCTAAAAAATCAACATCAATTTCAGCGGCGGTAATAATATCGGCTTTATCTTTTTCAGTCAGGGCAGGGGCAGTTAAACCACCTCCCTGGCGGTTAATACCTTTATTGTTACTCAACTTACCGCCGACAGTAACCTTGGTATAAACTCTGTCACCTTCTACCTTTTCTACGTATAACTGGATCCTGCCATCGTCCAGCAGCAACAAATCACCGGCGCTTACATCTTGCGGCAGTGCTTTGTAATCAATACCCACCTGGTGGTGATCACCTTCGCCCTTCGCCAGACTCGCGTCTAATACAAATTGCTGGCCCTCAGCTAATAGTACCGTACCTTCTTTAAAGGTAGAGACACGAATTTTCGGGCCTTGTAAGTCACCCAGTATGGCAACATGTTCACCCAACTTAGCGGCTGCCGCCCGCACCATCTTCGCTCGCTCACGATGGTCATCTGCACTGCCATGCGAAAAATTAAGCCTGAAGACGGTGGCACCAGCACTGATCAGTTTTTCAATAGAGAGTTGAGTATTGGTTGCGGGGCCGAGGGTGGCGACAATTTTGGTTCTTCTTGGCATCAGATGCTCCTGCTGTTGAACGCGGATCGAACATATAGTTAAGTGTAATGTAATTTAATTACAGAATACAGCGACATTATTGTCATAAACGATAGGTAGGTGCTGTTAGCTAAGCTGTAATGAGACTACGCCGTTTAATTAGGCTGATTAATTAGTGAAGTCTTTCTTTTCAAAACGGGAACCGCGAAGGCTGTCTTTGACTTTTTTCAGATTTTCCCGGAATTTACTGCCACGGCGTAAGGTAAAACCGGTGGCCAGAATATCAATTAACACCAACTGAGCGACTCTGGACGCCATCGGCATGTACATATCGGTATCTTCTGGTACATCCAATGATAATACCAAGGTGCACTCACGCGCTAATGGGCTGTCATAAGCGGTTATGCCAATGACTGTAGCATCGTTTTCCCGTGCTATTGCTGCGATGTCACACAAATTTTTAGTGCGGCCAGTGTGGCTTATACACACCACTACATCACCATCAGAGCTGTTAATGGCTGACATTCTTTGCATAACAATGTCATCAAAACATACTACCGGAACGTTAAAACGGAAAAATTTATTTTGCGCATCATGCGCCACCGAGGCGGAAGCGCCTAAACCAAAAAATGAGATTTTTTTTGCTTGAGTAAGAACATCAACCGCGCGGTTAATCATATTAATATCGACCCGTTGGCGCGCCGTATCGAGTGCCGCCATGGTAGACTCAAAAATTTTTGCCGTGTAAGCCTCCGGACCATCGTCTTCTTCAACGTGTCGGTTAACATAGGGGGTGCCATTAGCCAGACTTTGCGCTAAATGTAATTTAAAATCAGGAAAACCTTTGGTGTCGAGCCGGCGACAAAACCGATTAACTGTTGGTTCGCTTACATCCGCCATTTTAGCCAGTGCTGCTATACTACTGTGAATGGTGATCTGCGGATTAGCCAGAATAATATCGGCAACTTTACGCTCAGATTTGCTAAAGCTCGTTGCGCTACTCACAATTTTTTCCAGTACGTTCATCAAATAATTCCTGATGTTATAAGTTGTTAAGCTGGCACCTAAAGTCTATTACCGTTGTTGCTTGTGTGGTTATACACCAAGTTAAACAACAAAACAGTATTAAATTTACCACAAAACTGTAATTACTTGGCTAAGGCTGCCTTAATATGTAAGAGTAGTCAAAATATAAGTTGTCTTGTAATTAAATTACAACAAATCGGGTTTACAGCGACTATTTCGCGCGTTACTATGCGTTAATTGTTGTAAAATTACACAATATTGCAAGGGTCAGACATGACAACCACAGCACAACATGCTCAGAACAATGCCTGTGATTTAATTTTATTCGGTACTAAAGGTGATTTAGCGCGTCGTAAATTACTCCCGGCACTCTATCAATTAGAGAAAGCTGGTTTACTGGCTGCGGACTCCCGTATTATT
Organism: Arsukibacterium sp. MJ3; assembly: GCF_000987765.1. Classification (GTDB taxonomy): domain Bacteria; phylum Pseudomonadota; class Gammaproteobacteria; order Enterobacterales; family Alteromonadaceae; genus Alishewanella. The sequence continues at coordinate 129,252 of NZ_LAHP01000001.1, read as the reverse complement.
GGCGTAGCCCGCGATAACATGGATAACAGCAGCTACACTGAGATGGTTAAAACTAATCTGACCACTTTTTTAAAAAAAGAAACGTTAGATGAAACGGTTTGGCAGCAACTTGCGGCTAAATTGCTGTATGTGCAACTTGATCTCACCCAAACCAATGATTATAAAAAGCTCAGTGAATTGGTCGACCCTGGTAAGCGCACCACGGTAAGCTACTTCGCCACACCGCCTGCATTGTTTGGTGACTTATGTAAAGGCTTAGCCACAGCAGGTTTGGCCGCAGAGCCTTCGCGTGTGGTATTGGAAAAACCTATTGGCCATAACTTAGCGTCATCTATTGTTATTAATGATCATGTGGCAGAACATTTTAAAGAATGTCAGATTTATCGTATTGATCATTATCTTGGTAAAGAAACGGTACTGAATTTATTAGCGTTGCGTTTTGCCAATGCTATTTTTGCGTCGAATTGGGATCATAACGCTATAGATCATGTGCAAATTACCGTGGCGGAAGAAGTTGGGGTAGAAGGGCGTTGGAGTTATTACGATGATGCCGGTCAAATGCGTGACATGGTACAAAACCATTTATTGCAGGTGTTATCGTTAATTGCCATGGAGCCACCAGCCCGCCTGGATGCTGACAGTATCCGGGATGAAAAACTTAAAGTATTAAAAGCACTGCGGCGTATTGACAGCAGTAATGTTCAGGAAAAAACAGTGCGCGGCCAATATGCCAGTGGTTTTGTCAGCGGTAAACAAGTGCCCGGTTATCTGGAAGAAGAAGGTGCCCGTGCCGGTAGCCGCACTGAAACCTTTGTGGCAATTAAAGTAGATATTGATAATTGGCGCTGGGCTGGTGTGCCGTTTTATTTGCGGACAGGCAAACGTATGCCGAAAAAACACAGCGAAGTGGTTATTTGCTTTAAACCGCAACCACACAATATTTTTCATGAAACCTACAATGAATTACCCGCAAATAAACTGATCATCCGACTACAGCCAGATGAAGGTGTTGAAATTCAGGTAATGAACAAAATCCCCGGGCTGGGTGAACACATGCGCCTGCAACAAAGTAAACTGGATTTAAGCTTCGACGAAACGTTTAAATCACAACGTATTGCCGATGCCTACGAGCGCTTGTTATTAGAGGCGATGTTGGGTAATCAGTACTTGTTCGTGCGCCGCGATGAAGTAGAGCAGGCCTGGCAATGGGTTGATGGTATTTTAAATGCTTGGAAAAATAACAATGAGCCGGCGAAAACCTATCAGTCTGGTACCTGGGGGCCGGTGGCGTCTATTTCCTTGCTAGCCCGTGACGAACGTAACTGGGACGAATAAACAGGATTATCCACAATGCAGCTGCATCAATTTACTGACACTACCGCGTTAAACCATGACTTTGCTAAGCAACTGGCTACTATTTTAACCGAAGCCATTACTAATCGCGGTCAGGCTTATCTGGTGGTTTCCGGCGGTCGCACACCGACCGGCTTATTTCATACATTAGCCACAGCCGCGCTAGACTGGCAAAAAGTAACCGTTTTACTCGCCGATGAGCGCTTCGTTGCGCCAGGTTCTGCTGACAGTAATGAGCGTTTAGTAAAAGCCAATTTACTGCAAGGTAATGCGGCGCTTGCCACTTTTATCAGTTTATATGCCGAGGCAGCTACTGCCGAGCTGGCGATTGACACTATTTTGCCAAGACTTGTTGCGCTGCCTCAGTTTGATGCGGTGATCCTAGGAATGGGTGAAGATGGTCATACCGCGTCGCTATTTCCGTGTAGTAAAGAGCTTTCTGCCGGATTAGCCAAGGATGCCGCTCCAGTATTAATTGTTAATCCAACAACGGCACCTTATCAGCGTATATCGCTGAGTTTGCCGAGGTTATTGCATACCCGTAAGTTATTTTTACATCTGGTTGGGCAGAGTAAGCTTGAGGTATTAAGCCTAGCTCAAGCCGGTTCCGATGTGACCACCATGCCAATCCGGGCATTTTTACAGCAGTCAGATGTTGATGTGGCTGTCATGTATGCCGCTAATTAGAGGAAGCGTTATGAATGCTGATATTCAACGAGTTACCGACCGTATTATTGCCCGCAGCGAAAAATGCCGTGCTATATATTTGGCGCGGATAGCGGAAGCGGGGCAATCTGGCCCTCATCGTGGCGTATTAAGCTGCGGGAATCTGGCGCATGGTTTTGCCGCCTGCAATAAAGAAGACAAGGCTGATCTGCGCAGCTTAATTAAAGCCAATATCGGTATTATTTCATCTTATAACGATATGTTGTCAGCACATCAACCCTATGAAAGCTATCCGACACTGATAAAGCAAGCGGTTAATGAGGTAGGCAGTGTGGCGCAGTTTGCTGGTGGTGTACCGGCAATGTGTGACGGTGTTACTCAAGGCCAGCCCGGCATGGAACTAAGCTTACTTAGCCGAGATATTATTGCCATGTCTGCCGCTGTGGGGTTATCTCATAATATGTTTGACGGTGGGCTGATGCTGGGCATTTGTGACAAAATTGTCCCGGGTTTATTGATGGCCGCATTAAGTTTTGGCCATTTACCCTTTGCTTTTGTGCCAGCCGGTCCTATGCCTTCTGGTATTCCTAATAAAGAGAAAGCCAGGGTACGTCAGCTCTTTGCTGAAGGCAAAGTAGGCAAAGAAGAATTATTGGAAGCCGAGTCAGCGTCTTATCATTCTGCTGGCACCTGTACTTTTTATGGTACCGCCAACTCAAATCAATTAGTGGTTGAAATGATGGGCTTGCATTTACCCGGTGCGTCTTTTGTTAATCCGGGTAGTGCGCTGCGTGAAGAGCTAACCAAAGCTGTGTCGCGCCAGATCACCCGGCTTACCCAACTGGGTGATAACTATTTACCCATAGGCAAGCTGATTGACGCTAAATCGCTGGTTAACGGCATTGTGGGCTTGCTCGCCACAGGCGGCTCTACCAACCACACCATGCATTTGGTTGCAATAGCACGGTCGGCCGGTTATATCGTTAACTGGGATGACTTTGCCGAATTATCTGCCGCAACACCATTACTAACCCGAATTTATCCCAATGGCGAAGCCGACATTAACCATTTTCAACATGCAGGCGGTATGGCGTTGTTGATTAGGGAATTGCTGGATGCCGGCTTGTTGCATGAGGATGTACAGACGATTGCCGGACCGGGGCTGCGCCGTTATACCCAGCTGCCACTGTTAAAAAATGGTAAATTACACTGGGTTGATGCACCAGCAGAGTCACTGGATACTACGGTGCTGGCTACGGTTGCTAAACCGTTCAAAGCACATGGTGGCTTAGAGGTGTTGTCGGGCAATATTGGCCGGGCTATTTTAAAAACGTCAGCCCTGCGTGAAGGGACCGAGATAATTAAAGCACCGGCAGTGGTATTTGACAGCCAGCATGAGTTGGATGCTGCTTTTAAAGCCGGCAATTTGAATAAAGACTGTATTGTTGTGGTACGTTTTCAAGGGCCTAAAGCCTGTGGTATGCCAGAACTGCACAAATTAACGCCACCACTTGGCGTATTGCAAGACCGAGGCTTTAAAGTAGCGCTGGTGACTGACGGCAGAATGTCTGGCGCCTCAGGTAAGGTGCCCGCGGCTATTCATGTTACGCCTGAAGCAGTTGATGGCGGTGGTATTGGCCGCATTCAAACCGGCGATATGATGCTGGTTGATGGTACTACTGGCAAACTTGAAGTACTGGTTGACGCGACTGAATTTAACGCCAGAGCACAAGTTACCTGTGATTTAAGTCATAACGTTTATGGTATGGGAAGAGAAATGCTTGGTGCCTTAAGAGGTCAATTAACCGGCGCTGAGCAAGGGGCCTGCAGCTTATTCGTTACTGAGGAGCATCTGCATGGCTGAGCGGGTTAATTATGCCATAGTGGCTGATATTGGCGGTACCAATGCCCGTTTTAGTCGAGTAAATTTAACCAGCCTGCATTTGGATAAAGTTGCTGTGTATGCCTGCGCAACGTTTGCGAGTTTGGCAGACGCCCTGCAGCATTACCAACTTGAGCAACAATTAACGGCATTAAAACATGTCGCCATTGCCATTGCTTGTCCAGTAACAAATGATGAAGTCAGTATGACTAATTTTCACTGGCATTTTTCAATTAATGCCATGCAACGTCAGCTTGGGTTAACCCGCTTACTGGTAATGAACGATTTTACCGCGGTAGCAATGTGCTTGCCGGCACTGGGTGAAAACGACAAAGTGCAGATAGGCCAGGGCAAAGTACAACTTACCAAGCCTATGGCGGTGCTGGGGGCGGGTACGGGTCTTGGCGTTGCGCATTTACTTCAATGTAATGGCCAGTTTGTGCCATTGCCGGGGGAAGGCGGCCATGTTGATTGGGCTGCTCAAACCGAGCAAGAATGGTTTATTCAGCAAATGCTGGCCAAAGAATATGGCCACGTTTCACCCGAGCGTTTATTGTCAGGTCCGGGCTTAGAAGCTATTTACCGTGGGCTGGCATTATTTCGCCAGCTAGATGTGCTACCGCTGTCAGCGGGTGAAATTGGCAGCCAGGCTTTAGCGGGCAGCTCTGATTTAGCCAAAGCGACTGTAGCGCAGTTTTTTGCTAGTTTAGGCAGTATTGCCGGCGATTTAGCGCTAACCCTAAGTACTTTCGGTGGCGTTTATGTGGCAGGAGGCATTGCCCCTAGATTATTGCCATTATTGGCAGAAAGCGAATTTAGAAGCCGTTTTGAAGCAAAAGGTCGGTTTAGCGCATTTAATCGCCAAATCGCCACTTTTATCGTTACTGCACCTCAGCCAGGCTTGCTGGGTGCTGCAGTTTACTTAAAACAATCTTTGGCGAGTTAACCTTATGGCATTTAGTAATTGGCAGCTACAACCGGCTGAGTTATTTGCGCTAGGCGCAGTAGTTCCCGTTATAGTAATTAAAGATTTAGCAGACGCTGTACCGCTGGCAAAAGCATTGCTGGCCGGGGGTATTAAGGTACTGGAAGTAACCTTGCGCACCCCGGTAGCACTGGATGCGATTAAACTATTAGCCGAACAAGTACCCCAAGCTATTGTCGGTGCAGGTACGGTTACCACTGCCGCACAACTGGATTTAGCTATTGCGGCTGGTGCTAAATTTGCTATTAGCCCGGGGTTAACCCGTGAGCTGTTACAAGCAGGCAAAGATGCCGTTATTCCACTAATACCGGGCATTGCCAGCATTTCAGAGCTGATGGAAGGAACAGGTTTGGGCTATACGCATTTTAAATTTTTTCCGGCAGAAGCCGCCGGTGGCGTTAAAACCTTAAAATCGATCTATGGTCCTTTTGCCGATATTCGATTTTGCCCAACAGGCGGTATTAACGATAAGAATTACCTGGAGTATTTGGCCTTACCTAACGTCAGTTGTGTTGGCGGTTCATGGATTGTGCCTGATGCAGCGGTGAATAATAAAGAGTGGCATACCATTACTGAGCTAACCCGCACGGCAGTAGCTGCTGCAGCCGCAAGTAGCCGTTGATAATAAAATGCCATAACCTGTCAACAGACTTAACAGCAACAGCGAACGAGCCTGTTACTAACTTTAGAAAATACCGGCTTATATGCCGGTATTTTTGAATTATGTCAGCAAATCGCGTATAGTGGCGCACCATTTTCATCCAGTACAATCTGTAGCGGACATTTTAGTGATCTCAACTGCCAATATTACAATGCAATTCGGCGCCAAGCCGTTGTTTGAAAACATTTCTATTAAATTCGGTGACGGTAACCGCTATGGCCTGATAGGCGCTAATGGTTGTGGTAAATCGACTTTCATGAAAATTCTCAGCCGTGAACTTGAGCCTACTGCAGGTAATGTGTCGGTTGAACCCAATTTCCGTGTTGCCAAACTAAATCAGGATCAGTTTGCTTTTGAGCAATATTCGGTAATTGATACGGTGATTATGGGCCATGGCCAATTATGGGCGGTAAAAGAAGAACGCGATCGTATTTATTCCAGTAGCGACATGAGCGAAGAGGACGGCATGAAGGTTGCCGATCTGGAAGTCGCTTTTGGTGAAATGGACGGTTATACCGCAGAATCACGGGCAGGCGAGTTATTAATTGGGGTCGGTATTCCGGTAGAGCAGCATTTTGGTTTGATGTCAGCCATAGCGCCGGGTTTTAAACTTCGGGTATTACTGGCACAGGTATTGTTTGCTGAACCAGAAATAATGTTACTTGATGAACCTACTAACAACCTGGACATTAATACCATTCGCTGGCTGGAAAACGTACTGGCTGAGCGCGACAGTACTATGGTAATTATTTCGCACGACCGGCATTTTTTAAACAGTGTCTGCACCCACATGGCTGACCTAGATTACGGCGAGCTGCGCTTATACCCAGGTAATTATGACGAATATATGTTTGCAGCGACCCAATCACGGGAACGCTTACTGTCAGACAATGCCAAGAAAAAAGCCCAAATAGCCGATTTACAAACCTTTGTCAGCCGCTTTTCTGCCAATGCCTCTAAAGCGAAGCAAGCCACCTCGCGCGCCAAACAAATTGACAAAATTCAGTTAGAAGAAGTTAAAGCATCGAGCCGGGTTAACCCGTTTATCCGCTTTGAACAGCAAAAACAGCTTTACCGTTTAGCATTAGAGGTAGAAGGGCTACACAAAGGCTTTGACGATTTACAACTATTGAAAAACCTGAACACCACCATTGAAGTGGGTGAAAAAGTGGCTATTTTAGGTGCGAACGGTATTGGTAAGTCGACCTTGCTAAAATGTTTGATTGGCGACTTAACGCCAGAAGCTGGCAGGGTTAAGTGGTCTGAGAATGCCAATATTGGCTATTATGCTCAGGATCATGCTCATGAATTTATTGAACCAATGACTTTATTCGATTGGATGAGCCAGTGGAAACAGCCGTCGGACGATGAGCAAGCTATTCGCGGCATTTTAGGCCGTTTACTGTTTTCGCAAGATGAAATAAAAAAATCAGTTAAAGTACTTTCTGGTGGTGAAAAAGGTCGGATGATGTTCGGTAAGTTGATGCTACAACGGCCTAATATTCTGTTAATGGATGAACCAACTAACCATTTGGATATGGAGTCTATTGAGTCACTGAACATGGCGTTAGAGCATTACAAAGGCACGCTTATTTTTGTTAGTCATGACCGTGAATTTGTTTCTACATTGGCTAGCCGGATTATTGAAATTACCGGCCAGGATGTCCGTAATTTTGCCGGTACTTATGAAGAATATTTGATTGCACAGATAAGTTAGTGCTACAGCAGTTTAATTGCTATCCAAAACAAGCCGGTATCGCTTAACGCTACCGGCTTGTTTTTTTCAGATTACGACCCATATCGTTAATATAGAAACACGCCAAGCATAAAAAAGTTCTTAGCACTCGTGATCAACAATATGTTGTAGTATTGCCGATAACGTAATGATAATAGTGGACGATAAATATGAAAGTAAATATTGGAATTGCAGAAAACCAACGTAAAGCGATATGCCAGGGTTTAGCGGTATTACTGGCAGATACTTATACCTTGTATTTGAAAACGCATAATTATCATTGGAATGTGACAGGGCCGATGTTTCAGTCACTGCATACCTTATTTGAAACCCAGTACACCGAACTGGCATTGGCAGTGGATGACATTGCAGAGCGCATTCGTGCCCTGGGTGAGTTTGCTCCTGGCTCTTACAAAGAATTTGCCAAGCTCACTAATATTAAAGAAGCCGATGGTATACCCAGCGCTGAAGCGATGATTAAAGATTTGGTTGAAGGGCAGGAGGCTATCGCCAAAACAGCACGTTCTATCGTGCCTGTTGCTGACGAGGCTGCCGATGAAGTTACTCTGGATTTGTTGACACAGCGAATGATGGTTCATGAAAAAACCGCCTGGATGTTGCGCAGCATGGTGGCTTAGTTAAATTGAGCTATAAATTTGAACAGTCAGGTTGGTTAAAAATTTAACCGTCAGCAGCATTACAAAAGCAGCGCCTAAAGCGCTGTTTTTTTATCCGATAATAGTCAAAATACTGATTTAATTACAATGTCATAAAAAAGTACTAAGAATTTCCGGTAAAAACTTGTAAAATCAGTCTTAGCAGCAACACTTAAAAGCATCAGTTTTTTAGTGCTGATAGACCCAACCGGAGATGTCCCCGATGAACGCTTTGCAATATGCGCAAAACTCTGTTGCTTTATTTGCCTTTCCAGATAGTTATTTTCGCGTTAAAGAATTAATGGAATCGGAAACTGCCAGTCTGGATGATATCGCTGAGGTTATTTTACTGGATCCGGTGCTCACCTCTAAATTATTAAAGTTGGCTAACAGTGCGGTTTACCGCTTACCTTATCAGGTTGAATCCGTTAGCAAAGCATTATTGGTGTTAGGTAAAACTCAATTATTTAATCTGGTAGTGAGTATCGCGGTCAGCTCAGCATGCAGTAAACTGACTTCTAAAGCTATCGACATTGAGAGGTTTTGGGAACAAAGTGTTAATGCCGCGCTAATTGCTAAATACCTGGCTAATTTTTGCGGCTTACGTCAACCTGATCGACTGTATGTTGTTGGATTACTTCACAACATTGGCGAGCTGGTGGTAATGCAACTAGCCGCAGATAATGCCACGTTGTGTCAGAATTACAATAATGACACTAAACCTTGGCAGTTACAGCAAAGCACTTTGGGCTTTACTTACGCAGCCTGTGGTGCAGAACTGCTTAACTTATGGCAGTTACCAGATAGTATTGTTGAGCCGCTGGCCCGCCAGCATAACACCCAGTTTAATGCAGCAGAGCCTGATATTTTGATAAGCTATTTGGCGGTAAGGCTGGCCCTGTCCAATCAGCATCCTGATTTATACAGCATTAAAAACCTGGTTGATCCCTTCGTGTTGGAATTATTACATCTTGAACAAGCCGACTTAATTAAAGCCATCGATTTTTGTAATACCGAAGGTTTATTTATTTTATCGGTGCTTAATCCACGTATCAGCACTATTTACTGAGCAACTACCACACGACTGACAGAACGCTTTACTGAGCCTCTCTTGTTATTATCCGGTATAAATTGCCGCTGTTATTTATTGGAACATCACTATGTCTGAACTAAAAGTTAAAGCATCGTTATACACCGCCTATTCAGGCTCTGCTTTACTGGAAACACCATTATTAAATAAAGGCAGTGCTTTTAACCGTGAAGAACGCGCGGCGTTTAATTTAACTGGTTTGTTACCACCACGTTATGAAAGCATTGAAGAACAGGTTAGCCGTGCTTATTTACAATATAAAAGCTTTGATACAGCGATTAATAAGCATATCTACTTGCGGGCAATTCAAGACAACAACGAAACCTTATTTTACCGCTTGGTGCAGCAGCATTTAGAAGAAATGATCCCCATTATTTATACTCCGACCGTTGGCGATGCCTGCGAGCAATTCTCTGATATCTATCGCAGTGCCCGTGGCTTATTTATTAGCTTTGATGATCGCTATAACTTAGATGATGTTCTGCGTAATGCCACCAAAGCTAAAGTAAAAGTAATAGTGGTAACCGATGGTGAGCGTGTATTGGGGTTAGGCGATCAGGGCATAGGAGGTATGGGTATTTCTATTGGTAAACTGTCATTGTATACCGCTTGTGGTGGCATTAGCCCCGCCTATACCTTACCAGTGATGCTGGATGTTGGTACCAATAATGAAAAACTACTCAATGACCCTATGTACATGGGCTTACGCCAAAAACGAGTAGGCCATGACGACTATAACGAATTTATTGAGCTGTTTATCCAGGCGGTAAAACGCCGCTGGCCCACAGCCATTATTCAGTTCGAAGATTTTGCCCAGCCTAACGCCATGCCGTTATTGCAACGTTATCGCGATCAAGTGTGTTGTTTTAATGATGATATTCAAGGTACCGCCGCAGTGACGGTAGGTACCTTACTAGCCGCTTGTCTAAGTAAAGGCGTTAAACTCAGTGAGCAGCGCGTAGTCTTTGTCGGTGCTGGTTCAGCCGGTTGTGGTATTGCCGAGCAAATTATCAGTCAGATGGTGGCTGAGGGAATAACAGAGCGACAGGCCCGGCAACAAATTTTTATGGTAGACCGCTTTGGTCTGTTAACCGACACTATGCTCGATTTACGTGATTTTCAACAAGTGCTTATACAAAGTGCCGCCAATATCGGTAGTTGGAATTATAGTGGTGACTACCCCAGCTTATTGGACGTAATGAATTGCGCCAGCCCCGATATTCTTATTGGCGTGTCTGGCCAGGCCGGGTTGTTTACAGAGCAAATTATTCGGGCGATGAAAAAGGGTTGTGCTAAGCCGATTATATTTCCATTAAGTAATCCGTCACGCCAGGTTGAAGCCACACCGCAACAGGTTATCGAATGGACCGATGGCGAAGTGATTATAGCAACGGGCAGCCCTTTTCCACCGGTAGAGTTTCAGGGCAAGGTGCACCATATTGCCCAATGTAACAACAGTTATATTTTCCCCGGAGTAGGGCTGGGTGTTATTGCAGTTAAAGCACAGGTTATAAGTGATGAAATGCTGCGTGCGGCCAGTAAAACCCTGGCCGCCACCTCGCCGTTGGCAAATACCGGTAAAGGTGGCCTGTTACCGCCTTTTACTGCTCTGGCGGAATTAAGTAAAAAAATGGCTTTTGCTGTGGCAAAGGTAGCGCAGCAGCAAGGGCTGGCATTAGAAATTGATGACAATACCCTACAACAGCGTATTGAGGATAACTTCTGGAAACCGCAATACCGGCACTACAAAAGAGTAAGTGGCTAATATAAAACTCTTTGATAAAGCTTGTTACATTAAGATTTAGACGTAACGCCTTATTAACGATTGGCTGAGCCATTATGTTACCAATTAATGCAGGCTAGGCTATAACAATATAGTCGTTTTCAAAATAACAGCCCTTATGCGAGGCCGGGTAAAGCTGAACATAGCGCCCGGCTACGTGCTCTATTGCCAGACACTGCTCTATTTCAAAAACATTATCGGTATGTGGCTTATCCCATTTTAGGGCTAGCTGCTGTTTAGCTTGTTTTTTCGCTTCGGTTTTGTTGTTGGCTGCCAGCACAAAATAGCGATGGTCTTCACCAAAAATGCTGGAGAAATACCCCCCTAAATTAATGAAAAACAATTTAGGGCCACTGGTAGCCGGGGTATCACATAACCTGACAGCATACTGATCAATGCCAGAAATCGCCATCCAGGCATCAATATGCAGCCCTTTAGGTTCTGCAAACCACAATGTCTGTAACTGCGGGTAAGTTTGCATCAGTGTATCACCCGCCACAAACACCACATCATGTACTTCAATATTGGCTTTAGGGTGGCTTCCGCCCAGCATGACCATATACAACATTTACTATTTCCTTGGCTGAGTTTAAAAATCATGGTTAACCAGCAATTAGCTGCTTTGCTATGGGGCAATTGCCAGCAGTGGATTACTACGCCAGATAAGTTTAAAACCATTGTTGAGTAAATATAAAAACAACAGCGGCAAAATGAGTGTTTTAAGCATAAATAGCGCCATTAAATTAAGAATGTTAGACACGGCATCATCTAGCCGTTGCTTTAACTGATATACCTGCCGTGGGTTAACGGCGTCTTTAATGGCGGCGATACCATCGCCTAACGAGCTAAAACTTGTTGAAATTTCAGCAAAGAAGCCGGGGGTTTTCCCTTCCAGGGTTAACTCAGCCAGCTGAATTTGATGGTTTAAATCTGCCGATTGTCGTTGTTGGCGTTGCTGCTCATCTTGCCAAGTGTTCAGCTGGCTGCGTTGCTGCTCAATTTTTTCATTCAAGGCTTCTACTCTGGGATCAGGATTTAAATAATTTAGGCGTTGCAAAGTGCCCAACTCACGCACCACATTTTTCTGTTGTAGCTGCAGTTGTTCAAGCGCTTGCCGTCCTCGCAGTTGTCGCTGTTTTAACGCTAAAACATTACTATCTAATAGCGAGACTTGCTGTTGTAACTGGGTAATGTCCGCAGTAAGTGCCTGACGTAATGCCGGTTCAATTAGCGGCGTGTTTTGTTCTTTCACGCCTTCTATATTTTCAAGAATGTGCATTTGCTTTACCGTACGCTCATTTAAGAAGCTATTATCAACCACACCATTAGCGGCAACCACTAACACCAGTGCAAAACGTAAAAACAATAAAATAAGAAAAATACGCAGTAACACTAATTTAAGTCCGGCTTGAGACAATAATGTACTGAAAAAGGTGCTTAACAGTACAGATAGTGCCGATAGGCTGAGCAACACGTTGAAAAAAGTGTCACTGACAATTTCCAGTAACACTTTTTGAATAACCAAAGAACCGATGGCCAGTTTCATTGCCGACGAATACTGCTCAACTAAATCGTTTAATGGGTCAAGCACCTGACCTGCACCAACCGAGCCGCCAACACCAAAACTGAACTCAAAGGTAACAGATTGTAAAAAGGAAATAAGGGCATTCATGCCCCGGGCAATAACAAAAGCTGAGCTTGCCTGCACCAGAGCATCATCAATATAAGCGGTTGTGTAGTTCTCAATAATCCCGCTCCAGGACAATGCTACACTTAACACAATAATGGCAAACAACCACCAGCGCAGCTGATACCGATAGTGAGTTGCTGTTACTTCAACCATATTCAGCATTGTTCCAAATTAGCGGTGCATAAAATGATGCTAGCAGTCACAACCTGCAGTGTCGATGGCCGACTGCCACTTAGCTTAAAATACTGTTGTTTATCGCCTATTGAGCGTGTTTTGTGATCATCCTCGGTTAAAATTCGTATATTGGCGGCAATTATCCGCTGTAATGGATACTAATATAAAACAACATTAACCGGTGATATCTTGTCAAAATGGCACCAGCATTAGTCAGGGTTAACAAGAATAGTGATGTGAGAAAAGGACACTAAATGACCATAGCATGGCAAAAAGCAGGCTGCCTGATAATAACGATTTTAATTGGCAGTTCGACGTTAACACTTCAGGCACAAAGCCGTGGTGGCGGTCGTCCGGCGCAAATTATTAGTATGCCGGTAGAATTTGAGCAACAAAGCAGCCGGATAGAAGCTGTTGGCTCAGCCGAAGCTATTCAGTCAGTGGTTATTTATCCTGCAGTAGCGGACAAAGTTACTGCCATTAATTTTGTGCCAGGCCAGAAAGTGCAGCAGGGTGATATGTTAGTAGAGCTGGATGCCCGCCGGCAAAAAGTGGCGGTTGACCGTGCCCGTATTCAGCTTACCGATGCACAGCGCACGGTAGAGCGGTTAAATGCGAGCCGCCGTCAGGGCGCCATTGCGCAAAGTCAGTTAGATGATGCGGTGACCGCCCGCGATTTAATGCAGGTAATGCTCACTGAAGCACAGACTGAATTAGAAGACCGCACCGTGCGGGCACCATTCGATGGGGTAGTAGGGTTAACTGATGTTGAACCGGGTGATCGGATCACCCAGCAAACCGCCATCACTACCCTGGATAATCGTAGTGAGTTATTAATTAATTTTCGGGCACCTGAAAGTGCGTTGGAGATGTTGCAACAACAACCTACGTTGACATTGCAGCCATGGCAGGGCGATGCCTTGAATCTTAAAGCGATAATTAGCCAAATTGATTCAAGAATTGACAGTACTAACCGCACTATCCGGGTTAGAGCATTACTTGACAATGAGGCAGATCTATACCGACCTGGCATGAGCTTTCGGGTAAGCCTTGAAGTGCTGGGTGCTGCCTATGCCGTTATCCCTGAAGCCGCATTATTGTGGAGTGCCACAGGGGCTTATGTTTGGTTAGCACAAAATAGCCAAGCTAAGCGGGTAGATGTGCAAATTAAACAGCGTTTAAGTGGCCGTATATTAGTATCTGCGGCGTTAAACCAAGGCGATATGTTAATCACCGAAGGTGTGCAAACGTTACGTGAAGGCCAGGCGGTTAATGCCGTTAACGAACAAAAGGCCGGTTTATGAAACAAGAACCCGTGCAAAATGACTTACCGTCACTCTCTATTCGTCGACCGGTACTGATTATTGTTCTTAATTTACTGATTATTATCGCTGGTATTGCCGCCATTAACGGTTTGGAAGTGCGCGAGTTACCTGATGTTGATCAGCCAATAGTATCTGTTACTGCCAGTTTTCCAGGTGGCTCACCAGAAACAGTCGATACCGAGGTAACCAGTAAGCTCGAAGGCGCTGTGGCCCGAGTTACCGGTGTAAAGTCCATTAATGCTTCCAGTGAAGAGGGCAGCTCACGCGTTAGAGTAGTGTTTCGGCCGGGTACCAACTTAGATGATGCGGCCAATGAAACCCGCGAGGCCGTTAGCCGAGTGCAACGAGAGTTACCTGATGGGGTAGACCGTTTGGCTATTATTAAAGCCGACAACGATGCCGAATCGGTTGTGAGTATTGCTGTATCCAGTACCACTCTGGATCTAGAAACCCTGACCGAGCGGATTGAAACCGATTTAGCGCCATTATTTTTAACCATTCCCGGCGTGGCAGACGTTAGGTTAAATGGCGATCGGGAGCGGGTGCTGCGGGTAATTCTGGACCCGTTACGCTTAACCAGTTTTAATTTAGCGGTAACCGATGTAGCAGCAGCGCTGCGCCTGGCGCCCTTTGATGTTCCGGCTGGCAGCCTGCGCTCTACCGATCAGCAGCTTATTGTACGGGCCGATGCGACGTCAGTCAGTGCCGAACAGGTAGAAGACATTATTATTAGCGGTAATACCCGGATTGGCGACGTGGCCACGGTGTATTTTGGTCCGGCTGATGCTAACAGTATGGTGCGATTAGACGGCCGCCCCGTTATTGGTTTAGGTATTATTCGTCAGGCACGCTCTAACACTATAGAAATTTCAGACGAAGTATTAGCATTGGTTAAACAACTGGAAAACCGTTTTCCGGAGCTGCAATTACAAGTTACCTCAGATGATGCTGAATTTATCCGCAGTTCAGTGCGTGAAGTGATTACCTCGCTGGCACTGACAGTATTACTGGTTATATTTACCCTTTGGTTATTTATTGGCTCCTGGCGCGCCACTATTGTACCCGCCTTATCGATACCGGTTTCGCTGATAGGCGCGCTGGCGGCAATTTGGTTAATGGGCTTCTCAATCAATATTTTAACCTTACTGGCGTTAGTGCTGGCCACCGGCCTTATTGTTGACGATGCCATAGTTGTTTCTGAAAATATTCAGCGCCGGCGCAGCATGGGGCTAGGTGCCAGAGCGGCAGCGGTAATTGGCACGCGAGAAGTGTTTTTCGCGGTAGTCGCCACTACGGCGGTGCTAGTCGCCGTGTTTGTACCGATTGCGTTTTTACCTTCGACCGCAGGTCGGCTCTTTCGTGAATTTGGTGGCGTGTTCGCCGCTGCCGTTATTATTTCCTCTTTTGTGGCGTTATCTCTGGTGCCAGCGCTAACTGCACGCTTACCCATTAAGCCAAATGCTAAAAATATGTTTGGTGGTATTGGTAACGCGTTGCTGAATTATTATAGCCGCAGCTTACACTGGACCCTTGATCATGCCTGGTTGGTTTTTGCTGCCTGTTTATTGGCAGCAGGCAGTGCCGGAGCATTATATACGGTACTGGATAATGAATTGATGCCAAGCGAAGACCGCGGTACCATTAGGGTATTTGCCCGTGGTCCGGACGGAGTTGGTTTGAATTTTATGGACCGGCAAGCTGATAAGATGGAAGAAGTGTTACTGCCCTATGTGAATGGTGGTGACATTGATTCTATATATACCGTAGTAGGCCAATGGGATCCTAACTTAGTCTTTATTACCGTACCGTTGAAAAACTGGAGTGAGCGCAGCCGCTCGCAACAGGAAATTATTACCGAAATTAGCCCGCAACTTGGCGCAATTCCTGGTGCGCCAGCCCGGGCATTTGGTTCAAACAGTTTAAATTTGCGTGGCCAGGGTGGCGGCTTAGAAATGGCCCTGACGGGTGAGTCGTATGCGGGTATTTTTGCCGCAGCCCAAAAGCTATCTGCAGCTATTCAGCAAAAAATGCCGGAACTTGGCATGCCACGTATTTCTTATCAGCCTACTCAACCACAACTACGGGTTAATATTGACCGGCGTCGTGCAGAAGCGTTAGGCGTACCATTATCCGATATTGCCACCACGTTACGGGTAGCCATTAACGGTGACGACTTGGCAGATTTAAATGTAGGCGATCAATCTATTCCTATTATTTTGCAGGCGGCAGCGGCGTCGGTAACGGATCCGTCTGATTTAGCCAATTTGTATGTAGGGTCGCGTAGCGGCGGTTTGGTGCCGTTATCCAGCTTGGCATATATTTCTGAAGAAGGGGTTGCGGCTGAGTTAGAACGACAGGCGCAGCGCCGTGCTATAGAAATGGAACTGGAGTTACCAGCTGATTTGTCGATGGCGCAGGCAGTTGAACAACTTCGTGCGTTGGCACAAACAGTATTGCCGTCAAACATTGGTTTAGTGTTTTTGGGCGAAGCACTGACCTTTGAAGAAACGGCCCGTGAAATATCGTTAACCTATGTACTGGCCTTTTTAATTGTATTGTTAGTGCTGGCGGCCCAGTTTGAAAGTGCTAACAGCGCTATTGTGGTCATGGCTACCGTGCCTTTTGGTATTGCTGCAGCAATATTTGCGTTATTTTTAACCGGCACCTCAATAAACATTTATTCGCAAATTGGTTTAGTGATGTTAATTGGATTATTAGCAAAAAATGCCATTTTATTGGTAGAGTTTGCTGATCAGTTGCGCGATCGTGGTTACAGCGTTCGTAAAGCAGTGGAAGAAGCGGCGCAAATTCGTCTGCGGCCCATTGCCATGACCTTATTATCCACTTTACTTGGCGGGTTGCCGCTTATACTGTCTACTGGTGCCGGCGCGGAAGCGCGCAGTGCCATTGGGTGGGTGGTATTTGGCGGCTTAGGTATCGCGGTAATTTTCACCTTGTATCTAACACCGGTATTGTATTTAGCACTGGCACGTTTTGCTAAACCCCGTGCCGATGAAAGCAACCGACTGGAACAAGAGTTAGAGGCAGCCAAGCGGCTAGACTAATGATTGAAATACGCTTATGTGATGACTTGGCCACTATAGCGCCGGCACAGTGGGATAGCCTTTTCCCTGCAGACAATCCGTTTTGCCGGCATGGTTTTCTAAACGGCCTGGAGCAGGGCGGCAGTGTTGGTGAAGGCACCGGTTGGCTACCACAGCATCTATTGCTTTATCGGCATGACAGCTTAATTGCTGCCATGCCGCTCTATTTAAAATTACACTCTTATGGTGAATACCTATTTGACTGGACCATCGCCGAAGCGTATCAGCAGCATCAGCTTAGCTATTACCCCAAATTAGTATCTGCCATTCCGTTTACCCCGGTACAAGGCCCAAGGTTGGGTATTGCTATAGGTGAAGATGCTGCTGAGCTTTTCACTTTACTCATGCATGCTATTAAGCAACGCCAGCAGCAGTTAGGCTGCAGCAATTTTCAGTGTTTATATGTTGAGCAACCGTTACAACGTTTACTGGCTAAACACAGTATGCTGCATCGTTATGATGTGCAGTTTCAATGGTTTAACCACAGTTATACCGATTTTAACGACTTTTTAGCGCAATTGACGTCACGTAAGCGTAAACAAATTAAGAAAGAACGGTTGCAGGTTTCTCAGCAAAACATTGCCATTAAAGTCTTCCATGGCAACGACTTGCCTGATGATTTTTGGCCACACTTTACCGGTTTTTATCAGGCAACTTATCAAAAAAGAGCGGGCCATAATGGGTATTTAACCGCTGAAACATTCCAAGCATGGGGCCAGTATATGGCTAATAACATAGTGGTTTTTGCCGCCTATGCTGTGGGTAAACTAGTGGCTGCTTCACTGTGCTTTAAATCGGCTAATAGCTTATATGGCCGCTACTGGGGATGCCTTGCCGAATTTGATAAGTTGCACTTTGAATGCTGTTACTATGCTGGCATTGATTATTGTATTGCGAATGGTTTACGCCAGTTTGATGCGGGCGCGCAGGGTGAGCACAAGCTAACCCGAGGGTTTATGCCGGTACTGCGTCATGGTTTTTATGATTTTAGTCCAACGGTGTTAAGTAAGCCAATTGCTGACTATTGCCAACGTGAACGTCAAGCCTTGCTACAGCACTATGAGCTTAGTGATTAACTTTAATCACGTTTGTAAGAAAAAATTGAATTATTTCCTGGTTTCTAAATCTATTATTTGTCTTAAAAACAATGGGGGCGTGTTATGAATACCAAAGGCTTATTAGGCCAGTTATTACAGTCAGGTTCTGGTTTTTTAAATAGCAATAATTCAGCAGCTAGTAGTACAAATGCGAAGTCCGGTAGTGGCCTTAGCGAGTTGTTATCTGGTAAAGGCGGTGCGGCGCTCGGTGGTGGTGCGCTGGGTTTACTATTAGGCAGTAAAAAAGGGCGTAAGCTCGGTGGTAAGGTATTAACCTATGGCGGCATGGCGGCGTTGGGTGTAGTAGCCTTTAAAGCCTATAACAATTGGCAAAGCAATAATCAGCAACAATCAGCAACCCCGCCCGCCACTATTGATCGTGTACCTGAAGCTGATGTTGAAATTCATTGCAAAGCAATTTTAATAGCCGTTATTGCTGCCGCAAAATCGGATGGCCATATTGATGATCGTGAGCGGGAAATAATTGATGCTGAAATTAAAAAATTCACCCGTGATACCACAATGCTGCGCTGGGTTGATAGCGAATTACAAAAACCATTAGATCCGGTAACGATTGCCATGGCGGCGTCTACGCAGGAAATTGCGGCTGAAATGTATTTAGTAAGCGTATTAATCATCGACGAAGAAAGCTTTATGGAGCGCAGTTATTTAAATGAACTGGGCCAGCAATTAAAATTGCCGTTGGCTTTACAGCAAGAATTAAAACAACAAGCATTAGCCGCAGAACAAATGGTTACCGAGTGATTTTTTTAGCCGATAACTGAGCTTTGCGCGCCTTGGTTGCGTAAACCACCTAGAACCCTCTATTAGGGTGCAGAGGTTGCAATGTCAGATAAGAACTCACAAGTACCAACGAACAGACTAAGCCGGATAGGTGGCTTAGCATCACTGGCCGGCAGGGTTGCCGGCGGTATGTTAGCTGAAGGCGCCCGTCAGTTAGCGCAAGGTAAGCGGCCAACAGGTAAAGGTATGCTACTGACACCCGCCAACGCCCGGCGAGTAGCTGATAAGCTGGCACACATGCGCGGCGCTGCTATGAAAATGGGCCAATTATTGTCGATGGATGCCGGTGACTTATTACCTCCTGAGCTTACTGAATTACTTGCCCGGTTGCGTGCCAGCGCTAACCCTATGCCGGTAAAGCAGCTATCACAAGTGTTACGGCAAGAATTAGGCGAGCAATGGCAACAACACTTTGCCGACTTTACCTTTGTACCCATGGCTGCTGCATCTATTGGTCAGGTGCATCAGGCCTTTCATGATAATGGCACTAAACTGGCGGTTAAAGTACAGTATCCGGGCATTAAAGCTAGTATTGATAGTGATGTCGACAATGTGGCAACGTTGCTTAAAATAAGTGGTCTTATCCCGGCGGGTGTTGAATACCAAAGCTTGCTGCATGAAGCAAAATTGCAGTTAAAAAATGAAGCCGACTATTTAAAAGAAGCAGATTACTTAACACGTTATCGCTGGCATTTAGCTGATGACGATAACTATTTATTACCCAAAGTTTATCCTGAACTAAGTAGCAATAATATTTTAGTGATGTCGTATGTTGCAGGGGAGCCGATTGAATCTTTACAAAACGCACCGCAAGCAGAGCGTGATCGTGTGCTAGCTTTAATGTTTACGCTACTGTTTCGTGAGTTATTTGAATTTAAGCTGGTGCAAACAGATCCTAATTTTGCTAATTTTTTGTATAACCCGTTAACAACTCAGCTGGTGTTACTAGATTTTGGCGCCTGTCGTGATTACCCAGATAAGATAAGTGCCGGTTATCAGGCTTTATTTACCGCAGCATGTAACGATAATTCAGACGCTATTGAAAACGCGTTAACGGCTATAGGATTTTTCAGTCAGAGTATTTTACCAGAGCAGAAGCAAGCCGTGCTAAATCTGGTGCTGTTGGCCTGCGAGCCATTGCAGCAAAATACCCCGTTTGATTTTGGGCAAAGCAATTTAGCTCAACGGGTGCGTGAAGCGGGAACTGCACTGAGTATGCAACAAAATTATTGGCATAGTCCGCCGGCAGATGCGTTGTTTTTACATCGTAAAATTGCCGGATTATATTTACTGGCCGCTAGGCTGGGCGCCCGGGTTAATGTTAGGTCGTTAATTACACCTTATTTAACTCACTCGCTCGTTACGCATTCGGCACAGGATAACTATGAAACAGCTTAACACTTCTGTATACATGGCTTTAGCCCTGACATCAGTGTCGTTGCAGGCGGAGCCGGCAACCGAGTTACCCTTGTGGGAAGCTGGCTTGATTGGTTTTGGTATTAATCAGTTAGCTTATCCAGGAGCGAAGGAACAGGTACAGCGTAGTATTGTGCTACCTTATCTGGTTTATCGTGGTGACTTCTTCAGGGCCGATCGGGGTAATGTTGGCTTGCGGGCATATAAAAGCGACAACTTTGAGCTTGACGTTGGTTTTGCTGCTGCACTTGGCTCATCGGAAGACGATATTGAAATTCGTCAGGATATGCCGGAGCTTGGCACCTTGATTGAGGCTGGCCCACGGTTACGCTGGACACTAAGTGACAGTATATTCGGTAGCAGGGTACGCTTAGATTTGCCGTTAAGAGCAGTATTAGATATTGAAGACAGTATGCGTTACAGCGGTATTAGTTTTGAACCTGCGCTTTTTGCCGATGTTGTCACTGATCATAATTTATCTTATACCTTTGGTGTTAGTGCGCTTTTTGGCAGTGAAAAACTTACCGACCGTTATTATCAGGTAGCGGAACAATATGCCACTATTGAACGCCCGTTTTATGATGCCAAGCCTGGTTTAATTGCACTTCGCGGCTCTGGTGCTATAAGTAAAAAATTCTCATCTAAATGGCGCGGTTTTGGTTTTGCCCGCTATGAATTTGTTACTGCTGCCAAAAACAAGCCAAGCCCCTTGGTGGTAAAAAACGGGGGTTGGTCAGTAGGGCTGGGTGTTACCTACATCTGGGCCGAATCGGCCCAGAAAGTGTCCGGCTGGTAAACGTTTATTCAATAATATTTTACGTAAAATCAGCGCTGCTGTGCCGCTGAGGAAGTTGCGGCTCGTCACCCCAATTTCGGTTAACCATAGCACCCCGTTTTACTGCAGGGCGGGCATCCAGTTGCCTAGCCCAGCGTTGCAGATTAGGGTAGTCTGCAACTTGTAAAAATTCAGCCGCGTCGTATAAACGGCCAAGTACCAGTGCGCCATACCAGGGCCAGATTGCCATATCGGCAATACTGTATTCATCTCCAGCCACATATCCATGTTGTGCCAGTTGTTTATCTAACACATCCAATTGCCGTTTTACTTCCATGGTATAACGGTTTATCGGGTATTCAAATTTTTCTGGTGCGTAAGCATAAAAGTGGCCGAAACCACCGCCAAGAAAGGGTGCGCTACCCATTTGCCAAAACAGCCAGCTGAGTGTTTCAGTTCTTTTTTCTGCATTTTTTGGCAAAAACACGCCAAACTTTTCCGCCAGATATAGCAAAATTGCGCCGGATTCAAATACGCGGTTACCGTTTGTGGTATCAAGCAGTGCTGGAATTTTCGAATTAGGGTTAAGCTCAACAAACCCGCTACTAAACTGGTCACCATCTTTAATACTGATTAGCCAGGCATCATATTCAGCTTCGTGATGACCCAGTTCCAGCAACTCTTCCAGTAATATGGTAACTTTGACACCGTTCGGTGTTGCCAATGAATACAGCTGAAATGGCTGTTTACCTTCAGGTAAGTTTTTTTGGTGAGTAGCGCCTGACACCGGGCGGTTAATACTGGCAAACTGGCCGCCGCTTTCCACGTCTTTTTGCCAAATTTTTGGTGGGATATACTGGTTACTCATAAAAAGCCTTTTTATCGTTGCTAAGTAAAATAGCGAGCAACTACTAATATTGGCTTTACTAGCACTAATTACAAGCCAACGAGGCCAGTTAACGCATAGACTTTAGGACTAAGTCAGATTAAATTCGAATATGGTAGTGTGGTGCCTTAGTAATCGGATCCACTCACAAAGTAACGCGTATAAGGTATTTCTATCTACGCTGCAGGAGTTAATAACCAGTGAATTACCATGATATTGTTCAACAAGACAAACTAGACTCGTTAGCCGCCAAGCGAGACGCGTTTAGATTGCCTGCAGATACTATTTATCTGGACGGCAATTCGCTCGGCGCTATGCCTGAAGTTGCTATTGAACGCGCCAGCAATGTGTTGCAACAACAATGGTCACTGGATTTAATTAAAAGTTGGAACAGCCATAACTGGATAGATTTACCGGTCATAGTGGGTGAAAAAATAGCCCGTTTAATCGGCGCTGCAGCCGGCCAGGTGATATGTTGCGATTCAACTTCTGTCAATTTATTTAAAGTGCTTAGTGGCGCCATGTTAATGCAACAAGGTCGAATGAAAATACTGTCACAGGCGGGCAACTTCCCAACCGATTTATATATGGTGCAAGGTTTGGCCAGCTTGCTGGGCGAAGAACATTGCCAACTGGTATTAGCAACTGACGAACATGCACTTATCGACGAGTTATCAACTGATATTGCAGTATTAATGCTTACTCAGGTTGATTTTCGTAGTGGCAGGGTTCTCGATATGCAGCGACTCACTGCGTTAGCTCATGCTAAAGGGATCGTAGTAATTTGGGATTTAGCGCATAGCGCCGGTGCCATCGAAGTGGAGCTTGATGCCTGCAAGGTTGATTTTGCGGTGGGTTGTGGTTACAAGTATCTTAATGGCGGCCCGGGAGCACCGGCTTTTTTATATGCTGCACAGCGCCATCATGCCACTATTAGTCAGCCATTATGCGGTTGGATGGGGCATAAAACGCCCTTTAGCTTTGATAATAAATACCAAAGTGCCCCTGGCATTGAGCAGTTTCTTACTGGCACACCGCCCATTATATCTATGAGCGTATTAGATGCAGCATTAGACGTTTTTTTCGACGTTAACATGTTACAACTCCGGCAGAAATCACTGGCTTTAAGTAGCTGTTTTCACCAACTGCTGCGACAACATGACTGCCTGCAAGTGCTACAATTGCTTACACCAGCAAACCCGGTAGAGCGGGGCAGCCAACTGGCTTATCAGCATCCCGATGCGTATGCGCTGTGTCAGGCGCTAATCAAGCAGGGGGTAATAACTGATTTTCGGGCGCCGAATATTCTTCGCCTGGGGTTTACACCGCTTTATTTACGTTATATCGATATGTGGACTGCTGTTGAAATATTGGCAGATATTGTTCGCACCGAGGAGTATTTAAAACCGCAGTATGCAATTAAGGGCAAGGTAACTTAACAAATCTTAGATACATTTTGAGCAATTATGGACACGCTTAACAGTAAATTCTCAGGTAATCTTATAGGAGTAAAACCAAAGCTGAGAAATAATTATGAGATCAAACCAACATATACTGCGTCAATTAAACAAAGCTATTGTACTTATTGAACAAAGACTGCAGTCAGAACAAACGCCACCCACTTTGTGTGAGTTAGCGGATACAGCATCGATTTCGCGTTTTCATTTCCATAGGATTTACCGGTTACTACTTGGGGAGACATGCCAACAAACTATTACTAGATTACAAATGCTTAAAGCAGCAAACGCATTAAAAGATAATTCGGTAACGATCACTGATATTGCATTACAAGCTGGTTTCAGCTCCTCACAAGCGTTTGCCAAAGTGATCAAACGAGAACTTGGCACTACAGCTAGTAATTTGCGAGCAGATCCTGAGCAGCTATCTAGTATATTGCTTAAATTGAATGCTCCGTTAAACCCAGAAAACCCGCAGGCTTCGCCATTTGAGGTTAGATTAACATCACTAGCACCGTTTCAAATGGTGGCTGTCTCTACTGACAATCGTTATCCCAACCTGAACGAACTGTACGCACAGCTGTTTGAATTGGCTGGTGGCCCCGAGAATGTGGCGGCTATCTTGGGCTTAGCATATGGTGATATAGAGTCTGGGGAAAAAGAGCAGTCGCGTTTTGATTGTGGCGTGTTGTTGAGGAAAATTCCTGATACCTTGCCAGAACCTTTTATAGTACAGCCTAACCCCGAGCAACGCTATGCAGTAGTGCGACATCAAGGGTCATATCAGGATTTAGCTAAAATTATTGATGATCTGTACTTGGTCACACTTCTGGATGACCAACAGCTGCCGGCTGATAAACCTTGCTTATTGCACTATCTTGATGACCCTGAACTTACTGAGGAGAATGCGTTACGGACTGACATATACTTACCTGTGAACGAGATATTAAGTTAAGTCATGGCAGGCGATCATTCTACCGATTACTCGTAAACCATAAAAGTCGATTATTGGCCGGCATAGCGTAATCCTGCAGCAAACTAAACCCTTGCTGCAGAGCCAGCGCTTGTACCTGTTCAATATCGCGAATGCCCGTAGCAGTATCACGGCTTTTTAAGCTGGCATTAAATACCTGATTACTGGCACTGCTGAACTGACCGTTATAATTAAAAGGTCCGTAAATGCATAGGGTAGCATTGGTTTGAGTGAATTCACTCAGACGGTTGAAAAACTGCTTTACCAAAGGCCAGGGCATAATATGCAAGGTATTAGCGGTGAATATTCCATCAAATGGCTCAGCCGGTGCCGCATTATTACCAATATCTAATATTAACGGCATTGGTAGATTAGGTAACGCTGCCCGGCGAATTCGTTCAGCTAGTGGAACTAAATACAGTGGTTGATCAGACGCCTGCCAGTATAAATGGGGTAAGTTTTCAGCAAAATGTAACGCATGCTGGCCGGTACCACTGCCAATTTCCAATACCTTGCTGCGATTAGCAAATGCCTGCTTAAGCAATGCCAAAATAGGCGCTTTATTGTTTTCACAGGCTTGAGAATACGGTAAATCTAGCATAAAAGGCCTGTAGTCAGGTAAATACTAATAGAGTACATTAAAAATATAAGTTTGGGTTAATCAGTAACAACAGCTTTAATTGTTTTCGCCAGCTGCTTAGCCCAACTATTACAACCTTGTTCCGATGAATGAAAACTATCCACCGCCAGCATCGCTGGCGTTTAATTAAGCATACTGGCCTTTAAACCTAACCAGTAATTAAGCGGCGAGGGTAGTGCCGTAAAGTATTGTATTGGTGGTATGGCACCCTGGCAAAAAGCTGCAAATGGTTATATTGAGATGAGACTAAAGTTGTTATTGAAAAGCTTCTGAGCATTCTTTATGCTTTATCCTCAAATTTACGCGCTCACTTTCTCATGGTTGGCACTTGGAATATTCCAAATGAACATAAAACGTCATTTCCCCGTTATATTTTTTTTAATACTGATTTTGCTAAGCCCCTCGTCATATGCTGCCACGGGAGTCCTTGATCTTACTGCAACGACAGCAAGCTTAGCTTGTTTGGTAATATTTGTATTAGCCTACACTTTAGTGATATTGGAAGAAAAAATTCATCTGAGAAAGTCCAAACCTGTGTTAGTGGCAGCAGGCCTAATATGGATTTTAATAGCATGGCAATATACAGCTGCGGACATGCCTGAATTAAGCGCTGAAGCTTTTAGGCACACGCTTTTGGAGTTCGCAGAGCTAATGCTATTTTTGCTTGTCGCAATGACTTACATTAATGCGCTTGAAGAACGACGTCTTTTCGATGGCTTGCGCGTATGGCTGGTTAAGAAAGGATTTAGTTACAAACAGCTGTTTTGGATAACGGGGTTTCTTGCTTTTTTCATATCACCCGTTGCAGACAACCTTACCACCGCTTTGCTGCTATGTGCAGTAGTGATGAAGGTTGCCGATGGCGATAAAGAATTTATCGGTATGAGTTGTATCAACATCGTTGTGGCGGCAAACGCTGGCGGCGCGTTCAGTCCATTTGGTGACATTACTACATTAATGGTCTGGCAGGCTAATGTGATTGAGTTTTTTGAGTTTTTGGTTTTGTTTTTTCCTGCTTTAGTCAGTTACCTTGTGCCTGCCGCTATTATGTCACTTTTTATTGAAAACAAAAAACCTCAAAATGTTATTGAAGAAATTGAGTTGAAGCGAGGTGCGTTTAGGATTTTAGCGCTATTTTTATTTACAATTGCAACCGCCGTGGTGTTAAAAATAACACTACATTTGCCTCCTGTTTTAGGCATGATGATGGGCTTAGGATACCTACAGTTTTTTGGGTATTTCTTGCGTATGACCTTACCAGGATCGCTGGCTCGCAAACGCGCACTAGCTGAACAAAGCGGTGATACACAACGGCTTAGCCGTTTAGGCTCTGTTGTTCCTTTTGACGTATTTAGTCGAGTAGCGCGCGCAGAGTGGGACACGCTTTTGTTTTTTTACGGTGTGGTTATGTGTGTAGGTGGGCTCGGGTTTTTGGGGTATTTGTCTATTATGTCCGATGTCCTCTATAACGACTGGAACGCGACCGGGGCTAACATCACACTTGGCCTCATCTCTGCCGTAATTGATAATATTCCGGTCATGTTTGCCGTGCTGACCATGATGCCTGAAATGTCGCACGGGCAGTGGTTGCTTATAACGCTTACCGCAGGAATTGGAGGCAGTTTACTCTCAATTGGATCTGCAGCGGGCGTAGCGTTAATGGGACAAGCTCGCGGATATTATACCTTTGCTGGCCATTTAAAATGGACGCCGGTGATTTTACTGGGATACGCTGCCGGAGTAGTCACACATTTGACCTTAAATTCGCACTATTTTTAACATTTCCGTTTCCGAAAAAGGGGTCGAAAAAGGCTAAAGCGGTCGAAGCTAATTATTTTTAGATTAGCTTCGCTCCCTATTTTATGGGTTTAAACGCATTCGGTTTTAGCTGATTGAGGGTATTAATTGGTGCAAAGAGCGAGTTGAAATCTATTTCAATCCTGTGTACGGCAGCATAATCAAACAGGAATTCCATTAATTTTGGCCAAACATATATTAGTTTTGGATCCGATTATAAGGATCTGCCATTGGAGTTGTATCATCATAAATAGATTTTAAAATACTCAGCTTAAACGCTATTTAACATAATATACATTAGCGGCTAGGTATGACTTATTTAAAATGGGGAATTAACTTCCAAAACACACTGCAGTTGTTTGTTTATTCATTGAGCTATACCCAAAAAAATGCTCCTTTTTTATAGATTAACAAAACAAAAAACCGCCAAAGGCGGTTTTTAAGCTAAAAGCATCATCCATAGGTGATAATTTTGTTACAGCCAAGTTTTAACCTAACTTTTTTTTGTTTTACGACGAGCCATGCCAGCCAAGCCAATTAAACCTAAACCAAATATAGCTAAACTAGCTGGTTCAGGAATGGTTTCAGAGACAACCTGGCCATTGCCTAAGGATGAAAACTTGGCATTAATACTTGTATTAAAAAATGCACTACCTGATTGATTGGCAAAACCAGCTTTGGGTGAATTTAAAAAGTTATTTGCTGCCAAGCCGCCAGTTACTTGGAACTGGGCACTTGCCAAAGCATTTTGAACAGTACCACTTGTCAATCCAAATGAAAGTACGGAGGCAGAAAGCCACAAATTACCATCCATTGCACTTGCAACTTCACCAACATTTGAGGTCGGAGATGTATAATCTGCTGTAAAATCAACATACAAATTAATCCAGGCATTGGTTATATCAAAGGTATTGTTGTTATTTAAGCCTAAACCACCAAAGGCAAGTGTTAATTCACAGCCAGTACAAAACGAAGTACTGCCGTTAATATAATAAGTTTCGCCTACACCAGATAAAAAATATCCAGTAGCAGTATTCGAACCATTAAGTGTACTTAACAAGGTATTGATGCCAATTGCAGTAGTGTAAGACGTTTGCATGTTAGCAACGTTATTATTGCCAGCAGAGGTAGTTGAAAACCACTGCGTAAAATCATATTTCATTGCAAAATCTTGCTCACCACCATCAACCCAAGCCGGATCCCAGGTAACACCACCAACATTAATTGGGGCTGCATGCGCTGATAAACTTGCTAGTGCAAAAACTGTAGCGCCTAATATTTTTTTTGTAAACTTCATAATAACTTCCTTATATTATAAAAACCTTTCGGTTCACCATAGAATCTCGCGATTTATAGTGCAAAAATTAGGCCGATATATTTTATTCCTTTAAAAACAATATTTTAGATAAAATAAATGGTAATTCATTTTTATAAATTTGAATTAATGTAAAGAAAACGGACAACACAAAGAGCATGTTTTAAGCTTTTTGTTTTTTTACCCAAACGACATGTATTTGCACTCGGTTATCCTGTTGCAAAAGCAGTAATGTATTTAAATGTTTAGCTAAAGTCATTTCATCATAAAAAATGTGTATGGCTTTATGGCAAAGCTTACATAACATGACACCTTCTTGTAGCTGGCTTCTCTGGTAATGCTTTTTAAAATACGGCCGTCGGTGCATTTTTCGTGGAATAAGATGATGAAATGTTAACTGACACGGTCTGGCACACAATTGGCAGATATCTGCTTTACTCATAGCATTTCTTGCTCAGGCTTTTAAGCTTAAACGAGATATGCGCTGTTGTGGTTTTGTATTGAGAGCAATCTGAATGCTTTTTTGTTGCGTATTTTAGCTGAGTATCATTTAAAAACTTACCAGCAAAATCTGCTGCCGGAGGCTACCATGCGCGGCTTATTACTAACTTTTATCGCGTTTTTAGCGGTTGCCTGTTCTAAAGGCGAAGCGGTGACGCTACCAACACGAGCATTTAACGTTATGCCAGGATCGATGCTGTTAGAATTTAATAACGCTAGCCATTTTAGTCAGGTACAACTTATACATGATACCGTTATGGGTGGCCGTTCAGACGGTATGATTAGGGCCGTGACCGAACCTGCTGGTTTGCAGTTTTTTGGTAACTTGTCATTGGCTAATAATGGCGGTTTTGCTTCAGCTGAGTTTACACTAGCGCAGCCGGTACCTGACCGGGCTTTTAATGGTTTGCAACTTAACGTTGCATCTGATGGCAGGGCTTATCAGCTACGACTTAAAACCCCCTATATACCTCGTGGTGTCGCTTATGTTGCAGAATTTAGCAGCAGTGAAGCACTTAGCCACTATCTTTTTCAACCAACTGCATTTGTTGCTCAGTTTCGGGGCCGCAGAGTAAGTAATGTGCCACCTTTGAATTTCGCTGATATTAGTCATATCAGTGTGATGCTGGCAGATAAAAATGCCGGACCTTATAGCATTGTGTTGTACTCGATTCAATTAACAACGTTGCAATCGATATAACATAGTTATATCGATTATGGCTCCAACGCTTTTATACCAACTTGTGTAATAATTCCTTGCTCATTAAGCTCTCGAACTGTCAGCACCAACTTATCCAGGCTAACCTGGTCGCCAATAACCACTCGTCGATGAAATCGTTCGCTAATGTAAGATGAAAGGCTTTGGAGTTTTTGTTGGTTTTCCATATTTATGGTATAAAAAGCATCTAAATCGGCCAGACTAACCTCGCCATTTAGCATAAAATCACCGAAGAAATTACTGTTACTTAAACCAGATATTTCTGCTTCACTGGCCAGGATATTACTGATTTTTTTCACATCCTTTAGCTTAGCCAACACCATTAGCGTATCGAGACTATTAAACACCGGCTCAGTAAAGGGTAGTTGCCATTCCCCGTCACGAATAATCCCAAGAAACTGTATTGGCACTGAAAATTTTAAATCATGCCAGCAAATGCCGCGAATAGGCGATTGATCCGTAACACTAAAAGCCAGCACTTCCATTACATCTTTACTGGGAATAGCATCAAGCGGCATAGCTTGATCAGGTGCTAATTCACCCGGTACCTCAAGCTTCAGCCAGCGAGCTACCGGTACCAACGTCCAGCCCTGTAACACCAGCGACACAATCACCACCACAAAAGCCACATCGAAATATAAATGCTCGTTTGGTACACCGGCCAGCCAGGGAAATAACGCAAGAATAATAGGAACCGCGCCGCGCAAACCAACCCAACTGATAAAAATCTGATCCTTAACCGGAAATCGAAATGGAACTAGACTGATTAAAACGGCCAAGGGTCTAGCGATAAAAATAAGAATACCCGCCAGGATCAGCGCATCAATTAAATGTTCTTTTAAATTGCTGGGAACAACCAACAGCCCGAGCATTAAGAACATACTGATTTGGCTGATCCAGGCTAAGCCATCGTGCATTCTGAGAATATGAATAATTTGCGGTAATCTGGCGTTACCCACCAGATACCCCATTAGATATACGGCCAAGAAACCACTACCGCCAAAGCTGTTCGTTATAGCGTAGATAAAGATGCTACTGGCAACGGCTAATAATGGGAAAAACGCAAAGCTTAACGGTAACTTGCGGCATAAAAACACGAATACCCGCCCTGCCCCATACCCCATGGCTGCACCGACTACCGCCTGTTGTAAAAAAGACAATAATACTAACCAATCTAGTTTGGCGTCTTGTGCTAGTACACTAACCAATGTCAGGGTGAGCATAACAGCCATCGGATCATTACTGCCTGACTCAATTTCCAGGGTAGAGGCAACCCGTTGTTTAATTCTGAGTCGTTGTGACTGAAATATTGAAAAGACTGCGGCTGCATCAGTAGAACTTAAAATTGCCCCTAATAACAACCCTTCCATAATAGATAAATCAAGCATATAAGCAGCTGACACCCCCACTACTCCGCAGGTAATGACAACACCAAGGGTGGCTAACATTGACGCCGGCGCCAAAGCCACCCGAAAGCGCTCCGGATGAGTACGCATACCACCATCAAATAAAATAATAACCAACGCAATTGAGCCGATTAAAAATGCGGTTTGCGGATTATCAAATTGAATACCAGCAATACCATCTTCACCGGCAAGCATACCAATAATAAGAAAAATAAGTAGCATGGGCGCACCTAAGCGCGCCGAAATTAATGTCGCAATAATGCTGACGAAAAATAATAGTCCAGCAACTAAAATAGTGAGGTTTATAGCATCCAAAAAAACCTCCTTTTATTAATGGTTAATGGCTAAACACTACATTACTTTATGCATGTTGATTTCAGTTACGATGTCCTGCAAAGCAATTAATGGCGATACGGCCTGAGTAATGGGCCGGCCAATGACTAAGTAATCAACTCCGGCAGCCATTGCCGCCGTTGGCGTCATAATCCTTTTTTGATCATCAACATGGCTACTGGCCGGCCGAATGCCTGGTGTAATAAGTTGAAAACTTGTCCCAAATTGCTGTTTTAAAGCAACCGCTTCCTGAGCAGAGCATACCACACCATCTAATTTACTGGCTGCTGCCAGTGCTGCTAGTTTTTGTACTTGCTCTGCTAAGCTTAATGTAACGCCAAGCTCCGTTAAGTCATTCTGATCCATGCTGGTCAACACCGTTACAGCAATCAATTTTGGTCTACTGCTACCGAACTGCTGTAAGGCATCATAGGCGGCCCGCATCATTTTGCTACCGCCACTGGCATGTACATTGACCATCCATACCCCTAAATCAGCCGCAGCCTGTACTGCCTTTGCTACCGTGTTGGGAATATCATGAAATTTTAAATCGAGAAAAACGTCAAAGTGGCGTTGTTGTAATTCGCTGACAAAACCCGGACCAAAATGAGTAAACATTTCTTTACCTACTTTTAAGCGGCACAACGATGGGTCGAGTTGTGCCACTACGTGAAACGCTTCAGCCTTGCAAGCATAATCAAGCGCAACGATAACAGGGGTATGACAAGACATTGGTATTCCTTAGTACTCGGATGGAAGATTAACGGCCGTCAATACCGGTAATCGGCTCTACTGTCTCCCATTGCTGACATGACGGACATAGCCAGTATTGCTGACGTGTTTTAAAACCGCAATTGCGGCAGCTGTATAATACTTTATTTGCCAGATAGGCCTGTACTAATCCTTCTACCGATAGCAATGCCTCAGCGGCTGCACTAGATTGGTGTTGGCGCACTTGTAATAACTTTTGAAACAACCGGATACTCGGTTGCTGGTGCAGTTTGTCTAATAGAAATTGTTCGGCCGCTTTGGCTGAACCATGCTCAGCTAGCCAGTCGGCCAGTAAACTACAGGCTGTAACATTATTTTGTTTATTCGCCAATTGGCTAAGTAATTGATACCACTCGTCGCCGTCAAAATGACATTGCTGCAACAAGGGCAATACATCTGCGCTCCATTGCGGCTTTTGTTTAATAATACTAAGCAAGCCAGGTTTAGCGTGTTCAGTTTGCCCTATTGCCAAGTAATGTTCTGCTAAGGCATAACGGGGTCTTATTGCTAGCGGGTTAACACTAACCAATTGCAGTAATTGTTCTGAATTTGGCGCATTTTGCATCGCTTCAACTGCCATATTGGCCAGCGCAATCTTCAGTGAGCGCGATTCACTTTGCATCACCACACTTTCCAATGCTACTGCTTTATGCCAATCGTGGCTTGCAGTAAAAATACTAAATAATTGCTTAAGTGCTGGTTCACGCCAACGTGGCGTATTAATAAGTGGTGTTACCAAACTCTCTGCTCTGTCGTACAGACCCGCTGAGAAGTAGTCTTTTGCCAGTTCATATTGAATTTGCTGTGCTTGTGGTTTGGTAAGTTTTAGCTGATGCAGTTTTTCATGGATCCGAATGGCTTTGTCCCAATCGCCTTTACGCCGGAATAAATTGGCTAATGCTAAATAAGTTTCAATAGTAGCCGCTTCAATATCAAGCAATTCAAGCAATTGCTCTATTGCTTTATCTTCTTGATCAGTAAGTAAAAAATTTAGTCCTGAGGACAAATTACGGGTAACACTGGCGCGGTCTTTCAGTTCGGTATGTTTAACACTATTCCTACCCATAAACCAACCGTAAGCGGCAGCAACAGGTAGTAACAAAAATAGCAATTCCAACATATATGTCAGTTTTTCTCAGCAGTTCGGTTAAACCAACCTTTAGTACGGCGTATCATACTTAGCCAGGCCGCAATGACTAATCCCAACGCTACACCAGTAAGTAAGAAAATGATGGCAACATCTACAATACGTAATTGAAGTTTGATGATAAGAAAATGCACGTCGGTAAGTTGTTGGTTAATTGCACCAAATATAAAACCAATCACTAAAAAAGCAATAATTAATATCAGATACAGTAATCTGCTCAAAAGACACTCCGTTTACTGCAATGGCCCTGATACAGGATCAGGAATTATCTTTTACCCGGTCGCGTAACTCTTTTCCTGGTTTAAAGTGTGGGACGTATTTACCGTCTAATTCAACTTTGTCACCGGTTTTAGGATTGCGACCAACACGGGGAGCACGATAATGTAGCGAGAAGCTGCCAAAACCGCGAATTTCAATTCGTTCATTTGATGACAGTGACTGGGCCATCTGTTCCAGTATTTCTTTAACAGATGCTTCGACATCCTTGACTTGAATATGCGGGAAATCGGTTGCTAATTTTTCAATCAATTCAGACTTGGTCATAGACCCTCCTGCAAAACCCAAAAAGTAAAGCAAGGGGCTAGATGCCCCCTGCTTTGCTAGCAATTAATCCTGCTTCTGAGCAGCTTTAAATGCTTCGGCCATAGCGTTACCACCAAAGTCAGCTTCTTGCTGCTGCTTGGTATTAACGGTATCCATAGCTTCTTTTTCTTCAGCGTCGAATTTCGCTTTGATTGACAGGCTGATTACGCGATTTTTGCGATCAACACCCATTAAACGAGCTTCAACTTCTTCGCCTACTTTCAGTACCGTTGATGCGTCTTCAATACGCTCACGCGCAATATCAGATACGCGAATGTAACCTTCAACAGCACCTTCCAACATTACAGTAGCGCCTTTAGCGTCAACGGCAGTTACTTCACCTTTAACAATAGCACCTTTTTTGTTGTCAGCAAGGTAACCGTTGAACGGGTCTTCATCCAGTTGTTTGATACCTAAAGAAATACGCTCGCGCTCTGGGTCAACTTGCAGTACCACAGCATGCACTTCATCGCCTTTCTTAAATTCACGAACCGCTTCTTCACCAGTAGCGTTCCAGCTGATATCAGATAAGTGAACCAAACCATCAATGCCGCCGTCTAAGCCGATAAAGATACCAAAGTCAGTGATTGACTTGATCTTACCGCTAACCCGGTCATTTTTGTTAAAGCCTTTAGCAAACTCTTCCCATGGATTAGCTTTACACTGTTTAAGGCCTAATGAAATACGACGACGTTCTTCGTCAATTTCAAGTACCATAACTTCAACAGCGTCACCTAAGTTAACCACTTTAGATGGGTGAATATTTTTGTTAGTCCAATCCATTTCTGAAACGTGAACTAAGCCTTCAACGCCTTCTTCGATTTCTACGAAGCAGCCATAGTCAGTTAGGTTGGTTACGCGACCAGAGATGCGAGCACCTTCAGGGTAACGTGAGGCAATAGCGGCCCATGGATCTTCACCCATTTGCTTCAAGCCTAATGAAACACGTTGTTTCTCGCGGTCAAATTTCAGTACTTTTACTGGAATTTCGTCGCCAACATTTACGATTTCGCTTGGGTGCTTAACACGCTTCCAAGCCATATCGGTGATATGCAGTAAGCCGTCAACACCACCTAAGTCTACGAACGCACCGTAATCAGTAAGGTTCTTAACAATACCTTTGACTTCCATACCTTCTTCTAAGGTTTCTAACAGCTGATCACGTTCCTGGCTGCTTTCAGACTCGATCACGGCACGACGTGAAACCACCACGTTGTTGCGCTTTTGATCCAGCTTAATAACTTTGAATTCAAGTTCTTTGTTTTCCAGGTGTAAAGTGTCACGTACCGGACGGACATCTACTAACGAACCTGGCAGGAAGGCACGAATACCGTCGACTTCAACCGTAAAACCACCTTTAACTTTACCAGTGATAACACCAATAACAGTTTCTTTATCTTCGCAAGCTTTTTCCAGGCGAACCCAGGCCTCATGGCGCTTAGC
Source organism: Arsukibacterium sp. MJ3 (assembly GCF_000987765.1). Lineage (GTDB taxonomy): Bacteria > Pseudomonadota > Gammaproteobacteria > Enterobacterales > Alteromonadaceae > Alishewanella. The sequence goes on along the minus strand of NZ_LAHP01000001.1, from coordinate 94,087 downwards.
TTTTTCACGAGATAATAAGGTCTCACCAAAACCATCTTCGATAGCATCTAAAGCAACGTCAATAATGTCGCCTACGCTAACTTCGATTTCACCGCTAAGCGATTTAAACTGCTCAATAGGGATAGCGGCTTCTGATTTAAGACCGGCGTCAACCATAACAACGTCTTTCAGAATCGCAACAACGGTACCTTTAACAATGGCACCCGGGCGGGTTTCGATGGTCTTGAGGCTTTCCTCAAATAATAGTGCAAAATTTTCAGTCATAGTCACTTTTTCAGTTAAGTGCTCCACTTCGCATCATGCGTTATGGGGTTGCTAAGTTTACCTGCAACATTCCTTGTTACGGGCTGTCCAAAATGTGGTTGTGATCGTTAAACTACGTTCAACAGTGAATTGCTGTTGATGTAATTCAGTACCTCTTCCAACACTTGTTCAATAGGTTTATTAGTCGAATCCAACATGTAAGCACCAGCAGCTGGCTTCAATGGTGCCGTTGTTCTGCTGATATCGCGCTCATCACGCGTTTGGATTTCGTTCAAAAGCTCGCCGATATTAACATCCAGCCCCTTTTGTTTCAACTCTAAATATCTACGGTTGGCGCGTTCTGCAGCATCAGCCGTTAAAAAGATTTTAACTTCTGCCTGAGGGAACACCACAGTACCCATATCGCGACCGTCGGCAATCAGACCTGGGGATTCGGCGAAAGCGCGCTGACGCCTTAACAACGCTTCTCGAACTCGTGGTAGTGACGCGATCTTAGAGGCAACGCTACCTACGTCTTCCGTCCGAATGGTATGCGATACATTCTCACCTTCCAACGTCACTTTGGTATTGCCGTGCTCATCAGCGCTAAACTGGACATCAAGATGTGCAGCCAGCGGTTGCAGTGCTTCCTCATCATCTGCTGAAATCTGATGATGCATTGCAGCCAATGCCAGAACACGGTAGATGGCGCCACTGTCTAGTAATTGCCACCCTAGCTTTTGAGCCAGTAATCGACTTAAGGTACCTTTACCTGAGCCTCCCGGTCCATCAATGGTAATTACTGGTGCATGTTGTGGCATCCTACCTCCTTCAAAGCATCATTCTGCTAATTCAAATTTTAAAACCGGCATATTATACAGCTTTTCGCAACAAAAGTTCTGATTACTTACAACAAAGGGCCGCTGATAATACAGCTTAAAAGCACAAACAGTACTTAACCGTCGGTTGTGGGTGTCGTTTGTAAGCTCTGAAATAAGCTAAAATAACCTGGAAAGGTTTTTGCTGTACAATCAGGATCTTCAATTGTTACAGCGGTATCACTAAGTGCCACTAATGAAAAACACATCGCCATTCGATGGTCGTTATAAGTAGCAATACTGGCATGCGTTAATTGAACTGGTGGGGTTATCTTAAGATAGTCGTGTCCTTCTTCAACTATGGCACCTACTTTTCGAAGCTCAGTAGCCATGGCAGCTAAGCGGTCAGTCTCTTTTACCCGCCAATTGTAGACATTACGAATAACGGTCGGCCCCTTAGCAAATAAGGCGGTAGTAGCAATGGTCATAGCAGCGTCTGGTATAGCGTTATAATCACGGTCAATACCATTTAGCTCGTTACGCGTAACCTTTATGTAGTCGTCACCCCACTCAACATCAGCCCCCATTTGCTGCAATGCATCAGCAAAATAAATATCACCTTGTACCGCATTTTTGCCAATACCGCTTACCGTAATGCTACCGCCTTTTATTGCTGCGGCAGCCAGAAAATAGGAAGCTGAAGAAGCATCGCCTTCTACCAACCACTTACCCGGCGAGCTATAGTGTTGCTGACCTTTAATGGTAAAACGCTGATAACCATGGTTAACCACTTGCACTCCAAATCGTTGCATCAGTGCCAGAGTAATATCGATATAGGGCTTGGACACCAGCTCGCCGATGATATCAATGTTGCTATCGCCGTTAAGCAGCGGTGCTACCATAAGTACCGCGGTAAGGAACTGACTGGAGATACTGCCATTAATTTGAATGTTACCACCAGCCAGTGCCTTACCATTAATCTGTAAAGGTGGAAAACCTTCCTTTTCCAGATAAACAATGTTGGCTTGCCACTGGCGTAACGCATCGACCAGATGACCAATAGGCCGCTCGTGCATTCGCGGTTCACCGTTAAGTGTTACCTGAACATCAGACGCGGCTAACGCTGCCGTAAGTGGTCGCATCGCAGTACCGGCATTACCCAAAAACAAGGTTTTAGGCGTAACCTGCCGAAACAAACCGCCAACACCTTCAATCGTGCATGTTGTCCGACAAGCAGACAATTGGTAACTGACGCCCAGAGCGGTTAACGCATTTAGCATGTGGCGTACATCGTCGCTGTCTAGCATGTTGCTAATTTCGGTGCGGCCTTTTGCCAGTGCCGCCAGCAACAACACCCGGTTTGAGATACTTTTTGATCCTGGCAAATGCACCTTACCGGCCACGTTAGCAATAGGCTGTATGGTTAATGTCTTCATCCATGCACTCGCTCAAATTCCTGCATATAACCCACTAAAGTCTGTACGCCCTCTAATGGCATCGCGTTGTAAATGCTGGCCCGCATACCACCTACTATTCGATGGCCTTTTAATGCCAGCAAGCCATGCAGCTGCGCCTGCTCAACAAACATATCGTTTAAACGCTCGTCGGCCAAAAAAAACGGTACGTTCATCCACGACCGATATGGTTTGGCAACATCATTACTGTAAAAACCACTTTTATCAATGTAATCATAAAGTAAACTTGCTTTAGCTTGGTTACGCGTAGCCATTTCGGTTATGCCACCCTGCTGTTTTAACCATTTAAATACCAAACCAGCTAGGTACCAGGCAAAAGTAGGAGGCGTGTTATACATACTGTCATTTTCAGCCGCTAAGCGGTAATCCAGTACCGATGGTATGGCGGAATTTTTCGCCGGCAATAAATCTTCACGAACAATAGCCAAGGTTAAACCAGAGGGCCCGATGTTTTTCTGAGCACCCGCGTATATCACGCCATAACGACTAATATCAATTGGGCGGGATAATATGGTTGAAGACAAATCAACCACAATCGGAACATCTGTAACTGGCAGGCCGGTAAACTCTATGCCATCAATGGTTTCATTCGGACAGCAATGAATAAAGGCCGCGTTACGGCTTAATTGCCAGTTGGCCGGATCAGTGATCGTGCGCAACCCCTCAGGCGTTTTATGCCGGATATCCTGCACATTCAGCTGTCCATATTTTTGTCCTTCATCCACTGCCGATTTTGACCAGGCACCGGATATCACATAATCTGCCATTTTATTATTGCTATTTATGTCATTGTTAAACAGGTTTAACGGTACTGCAGAAAATTGCCCACGGCCACCGCCATGCATAAACAGTACTTTATAGTTAGCAGGTATCTGGAGTAAATCCCGTAAGTCTTGTTCAGCCTCTGCTGCAACCTTGATAAAAGGTTTACTACGGTGGCTTATTTCCATTACCGAACAGCCTTGGTGCTGCCAGTTAATGAACTCTTGTTGAGCCTGTTGCATTACTGCAGTGGGTAACATCGCCGGGCCGGCACAAAAATTAAAGGTGGTCATCACTTACTACTCACATTTATGCTTAAAATACGTTAAAAAAAACGAGCGCTACTGCGCCCGTTTAATGTAGGAATGTTACTGCTCGGTATCGTTATCCTGAGCTAACTGGCTATCTTGCAGATCAGGACCTGACACCTCGGCGCTTTCAACATTTTCTGCACTAGCAGTAATGTTATCAGTGCCCTCCTCAATATTCTGTGGCAGGTCTTGCTCTTGAATTTCATCGACTTTTGCTACACCAACCACTTTCTCTTGCTCCTGAGTACGGATCAAAATAACACCTTGGGTGTTTCGACCCACTTCAGACACTTCTTTAACCCTAGTTCGAACTAAAGTGCCACGGTTTGAAATCATCATAATTTCATCCGACTCGCTTACTTGTACCGCCCCGACAACCAGGCCATTACGTTCAGAGACTTTGATCGATAGCACGCCCTGGGTAGCTCGGCTCTTCGCTGGATACTCGGTTAACGCTGTGCGCTTACCATAACCATTTTCAGTAACCGTTAAGACAGCACCTTCGCCTTTTGGAATAATTAAGGACACCACTGAACCACCTTCACGCAGCCGAATCCCACGTACACCAGTGGCAGTACGGCCCATGCCGCGTACCTGATCTTCGGTAAAACGCACAACTTTACCATCATCAGAGAACAGCATAATTTCATTGCTGCCATCGGTGATATCAACGCCAATTAAATGGTCACCTTCATTCAGATTAACAGCAATAATGCCGTTAGCCCGCGGCCGCGAATAATCGGTAAGAGCGGTTTTCTTTACGGTACCATTTGCAGTGGCCATAAAGACATACTTGCCCTCTTCATATTCACGCACCGGTAAAATGGCGTTAATACGCTCGCCTTGCTCCAGCGGTAGCAAGTTAACGATTGGCTTGCCCCGCGCGGTTCGACTGGCTAGCGGCAATTGATATACCTTCATCCAGTATAAACGGCCACGATTCGAGAAACATAAAATGGTGTCGTGGGTACTGGCTACCAACAGTTTATCGACAAAATCTTCATCTTTAACGGTAGTTGCTGCTTTACCTTTACCGCCACGACGCTGCGCTTCGTAATCCGATAAAGGCTGATACTTGGCATAGCCCAAATGTGACAAGGTTACGACTACATCTTCTTCGGTAATTAAATCTTCCATGTTGATATCCAGCATATTATCCTGAATATCGGTGCGCCTTGCGTCGCCATACTGCGCTTTTGCCGCTTCTAGCTCTTCACAAATAACTTCCATTAAACGCTCTGGGCTGGCCAGAATATGCAGTAACTCGGCAATCACTTCGAGCAACTGCTTGTACTCATCCAGAATTTTTTCATGCTCTAAGCCGGTTAGCTTATGTAAGCGTAAATCCAGAATGGCTTGCGCTTGTTGTTCTGTTAAGAAATAAAAGTTATCACGAATGCCAAAATGCGCTTCTAACCATTCTGGCCGGGCTGCGTTTTCGCCAGCGCGCTCTAGCATGGCACTGACACCGCCTAATTGCCAACCTCGGGCAAGTAAACCTGCTTTGGCTTCAGATGGGCTGGCAGAAGTTTTAACCAATTCGATTATTTCGTCAATGTTGGCAAGCGCCACTGCCAGGCCTTCTAGAATGTGCGCACGATCTCGCGCTTTGCGTAAATCGTAAACAGTCCGACGGGTAACCACTTCACGCCGGTGTAGCACAAAACACTCGAGCATTTTCTTTAAGCTGAGTAATTTGGGCTGGCCATCATCCAGGGCCACCATGTTGATACCAAACACCGTTTGCATCTGAGTGTTCGAGTACAACTGATTAAGCATGACATCGGACGATTCACCGCGCTTTAATTCAATAACAATACGCATACCGTCTTTGTCAGACTCATCGCGCAATGCCGAAATACCTTCAATTCGCTTTTCTTTAACCAGCTCGGCAATTTTTTCAATTAAACGAGCTTTATTAACCTGGTACGGTAGTTCGTAAACAATAATGGTTTCGCGACCGGTTTTCTCATCCGTTTCAATAAAGGTTTTACTGCGAATGTAAACTTTACCCCGCCCGGTACGATAGGCTTCTTCAATACCTTTTCGGCCGTTAATAATCGCGGCAGTGGGGAAATCCGGGCCCGGTATAAATTGCATTAATTCATGCAGTTCAATATCAGGGTTAGCAATTAGTGCTAGACAACCATCAATAACTTCGTTCAGGTTGTGTGGCGGAATATTAGTGGCCATACCTACCGCAATGCCGGAAGAGCCATTTATCAATAAATTGGGGATTTTTGTCGGTAACACCGCCGGTATTTGCTCAGTACCATCATAGTTAGGCACAAAATCGACCGTTTCTTTATCCAGGTCGGCCAGCAACTCGTGCGCTATACGAGACATTCTTACTTCGGTATAACGCATTGCCGCCGCAGAGTCGCCATCAATAGAACCAAAGTTACCCTGACCATCAACCAGCATATAACGTAATGAAAAGGGTTGAGCCATTCGAACAATGGTGTCGTATACCGCACTGTCGCCGTGCGGGTGGTATTTACCAATAACGTCACCCACCACCCGGGCAGACTTTTTATATGCCTTGTTCCAGTCGTTACCCAGTTCCTTCATAGCGAACAGAACACGACGGTGTACAGGCTTTAAACCGTCTCTTACATCGGGTAAAGCCCGGCCAACAATTACGCTCATAGCGTAATCGAGGTAGGAGTTTTTTAATTCCTCTTCGATATTAATTGGAATTATTTGTTTGGCCAGATCTGTCATATAACGCTAATTTCCCTTAAATCAGATAGATAACTCGCTTTTTTCGATGTTATAAAGCGCGAGACAACGCACGATTCTACCACATAAAATGCCAGTTGCCATGCCTGTTATGCTTGCTAAAAGCAGCCAGCTATTTGCTGAAACAGATCAAGGCTTTATAATGGCAAAAACATTAAGGCTTGAACCATGACACAAAATACAAATGTTGATCCAGCTGAAATTGCAAAATTTAATGATATTGCTGCCCGCTGGTGGGATGTAGACGGTGAATTTAAACCGTTGCATTTGCTAAATCCTACCCGACTGGGCTACATCAGTGATATGGCCGGCGGCGTATTTGGTAAAAATATTGTAGATGTTGGCTGCGGCGGCGGTATTTTAGCTGAGAGCTTGGCACGCAGCGGCGCGGTGGTTACTGGTATTGATATGGCCGAAGATGCATTACAAGTTGGCCGACTGCATGCGATGGAAAGTGCCGTAGCGGTTACTTATGTGCAAAGTACTGCCGAAAGCTTTGCTGCCAGTCAGCCGGCACAATTTGATATTGTTACCTGCATGGAGATGCTGGAGCATGTGCCAAAGCCGTCCTCGGTTATTCAGGCCTGTGCTGAATTAGCGAAACCAGGCGGCCTGTTATTTTTTTCGACAATTAATAAAAGCGTTAAAGCCTATGTAATGGCCATTGTCGGCGCTGAGTATATTTTGCGACTGGTACCCAAGGGCACCCATCAATTTAGTAAGTTTATCCGGCCATCGCAACTCATGCATGATATTGAGCAAGCGGGACTGGAACTGGTCGATGCTACTGGTCTGCATTTTAATCCGTTTAATAATACCTTTAAAACCGGTCCCGGGCTGGACGTAAATTATTTTGTAGTAGCTCGTAAACCAGTCAACAACTAACTGTCCCAAGACGGCGTTAGTCAGCGTGCTGACGCCTGCTAAATAGCCAGTTGCACTTAAAAGTCGTTGCTTAGAACAAATAATTTTATAACCAATATAAAGCTTGCTTCATTTTTGCTATTTCCCTGACAGGCGCTAACAGGTTAGTAGCTACTAACAGCTAACAATTACGGGTTTTTTTCAACAATCCACGCTCTTGCAAAAACCGTTAATACACACTATCTTGTGATAAGTTTTGAATTTACACCTATATGTTGTGCAAACAGCCAATAATAAGGTGCGTGTATAGGGCCGTGCGCTAACGGGCTGTCAGTTAATAATAACTATTGAAACGGAACTCTTCAGCGATGACGCAAAAACTTTTTGTCACTAAACGTGACGGACGCCGTGAACCCCTCGATTTAGATAAAATCCATCGAGTCATTACCTGGGCTGCCGAAGGCTTACACAATGTATCGGTGTCGCAGGTCGAACTTAAATCTCATATCCAGTTTTACGATGGCATTAAGTCGTCTGACATTCATGAAACTATTATTAAAGCGGCTGCCGATCTGATCTCAAAAGAGAGCCCTGACTATCAGTATTTGTCTGCACGGCTGGCGGTATTTCACCTGCGTAAAAAAGCCTATGGCCAGTTTGAACCGCCTCATTTATATGCTCATCTGCTTAAGATGGTAGCCGCTAAACGTTATGATCAGCATATTTTGGCCGACTATAGCCAGCAAGAGCTGGAAACAATTAATGGTTTTATTGACCATGGCCGGGATTTAAACTTTAGTTACGCCGCCGTAAAACAGCTGGAAGGTAAATACCTGGTACAAAACCGGGTAAGTGGCGAAATTTATGAAAGCGCGCAGTTTTTATACATTCTGGTGGCAGCCTGCTTGTTTGCCAATTACCCGAAAAGCACCCGTTTAGAATTTGTACGCCGTTTTTATGATGCCACATCATTATTTAAAATATCGCTACCTACCCCTATTATGTCTGGTGTACGCACCCCAACCCGTCAGTTTAGCTCTTGCGTATTAATTGAATGTGGTGACAGCCTCGACTCAATCAACGCTACCTCAAGTGCTATTGTTAAATATGTGTCACAGCGTGCAGGCATTGGTATTAACGCCGGCCGGATCCGCGCTTTAGGCAGCCCTATTCGCAATGGCGAAGCGTTTCACACTGGTTGTATACCTTTTTACAAGCATTTTCAGACTGCGGTAAAAAGCTGCTCTCAAGGCGGTGTTCGCGGTGGTGCGGCGACACTGTTTTTTCCATTATGGCATTTGGAAGTAGAATCCTTGCTGGTGCTGAAAAACAACCGGGGAGTAGAAGAGAACCGAGTACGCCATCTTGACTATGGCGTACAGTTTAACCGGCTAATGTATACCCGACTGATTAAAGATGACTATATTACCCTGTTTAGTCCGTCAGATGTCCCGGGATTATATGATGCGTTCTTTCAGGATCAGGAACAGTTTGACAAGCTATATGTTCAATATGAAGCCGATAGCAGTATCCGCAAGAAGCGCATAAAAGCGTTAGAGTTATTTACCCTGTTTATGCAAGAACGCGCCAGCACCGGTCGCATTTATTTACAGAACGTTGACCACTGCAATACCCATAGTCCGTTTAATCCGAAACTGGCACCGGTGCGGCAAAGTAATCTGTGTTTAGAAATTGCCTTGCCAACCAAGCCACTGGAACATATTAACGACCCTAATGGTGAAATTGCCCTGTGCACTTTGTCCGCGTTTAACCTGGGGGCCATTAGCGACCTGAGCGAATTAGAAGAACTGGCAGAACTCGCGGTGCGGGCATTAGACAGTTTACTTGATTATCAGGATTATCCCATTCCCGCAGCCTACCATGCTTCAATTAACCGCCGGACATTAGGGGTGGGTGTTATAAACTATGCTTACTACCTGGCTAAAAATGGCGTTAAATATTCCGATGGATCAGCCAACGGTTTAACCCACCGTACTTTTGAAGCTATTCAGTATTATCTGCTAAAAGCTTCTAATAAATTAGCTCAGGAGCAAGGCCCCTGCCCTAAATTTAATGAAACAACCTACGCTGATGGTATTTTACCCATCGACAGCTACAAAAAAGATCTCGATAAAGTGTGTGCTGAACCGTTGTTGTTAAACTGGGAGCAATTACGCAAAGACATTTTGCAATTCGGCCTGCGCAACTCCACCTTGTCGGCATTGATGCCGTCAGAAACCTCATCACAAATTTCTAATGCCACCAATGGTATTGAACCACCGCGCGGTCACATTAGTGTTAAAGCCAGTAAAGACGGTATTTTAAAGCAGGTTGTACCTGAATATGAACGGCTAAAAAATCAGTATGAACTCCTGTGGGATATTCCATCAAACGATGGATATATAAGCCTGGTAGCGATAATGCAAAAATTTGTTGATCAGACTATTTCTGCTAATACCAATTATGACCCGAATAAGTTTGATGGTGGCCGGGTACCCATGAAGCTATTACTAAAAGACCTGCTAACTGCCTACAAACTGGGGGTTAAGACCATGTATTATCATAACACCCGTGATGGTGCAGCCGATATACAGGAAGATATTAAGCCTGAGTTGGAAGATGACAGTTGTGCCGGTGGCGCCTGTAAAATTTAATCCGAAAAAGTCATCGCTCCAGCGTGCTGGAGCGTAGTAAAGACAAGTGTTTAAGTTAGGATAGCAACAGTAATGGCGTACACAACCTTTAACCGTAAAATCAATGATCAACTAAAAGAACCGATGTTCTTTGGCAATGCTGTCAATGTGTCGCGTTATGATCAGCAAAAATACCCTATTTTTGAAAAACTGATTGAAAAACAACTGAGTTTTTTCTGGCGACCAGAAGAAATTGATGTCAGCAAAGATCGGATTGATTTTCAAAACTTGCCTGATCATGAAAAGCATATTTTTTTGAGTAATCTAAAATATCAAACATTATTGGACTCTGTGCAAGGCCGTTCACCTAATGTCGCTTTTTTACCGATAGTATCAATACCCGAGCTAGAAACCTGGATTGAAACCTGGGCTTTTAGTGAAACTATCCATAGCCGCAGCTATACCCATATCGTGCGCAACATTACGTCAGAACCGCATAAAGTATTTGATGACATTATGCTAAATGAGAAAATATTAGAGCGAGCCGATGATGTCACCCGCTACTACGATAGCCTGATTGAGGGTATCAATTTATATCAGCGTTGCGGTGAAGGAGATCATCAAATTAATGGTCAAACGGCTAGCATTACTTTGCGCGAGCTGAAAAAGCGGCTGTATTTGTGCATGCTATCAGTCAATGTACTGGAAGCCATTCGTTTTTACGTCAGCTTTGCCTGCAGTTTTGCCTTCGCTGAGCGGGAGCTAATGGAAGGCAACGCCAAAATTATTAAGTTAATTGCCCGGGATGAAGCACTGCACCTCACCGGTACCCAACATATTCTGAATATTATGGCCGCCGGTGATGATGATTCCGATATGGCTGACATTGCTAAAGAATGTGAAGCAGATGCTTATGCTATTTTCTTAAAAGCTGCTGAGCAAGAAAAAGATTGGGCACACTATTTATTTAAAGATGGCTCAATGATAGGTCTTAATAAAGATATCTTGTGTCAGTACGTCGAATATATTACTAACAGTAGAATGCAAGCCATTGGCTTAAAAGCCAGTTTTTCAACTACCCAAAACCCGATCCCTTGGATCAATGCCTGGCTGGTATCAGATAACGTACAGGTAGCGCCGCAAGAATCTGAAATTAGCTCTTATCTGGTTGGTCAAATTGATAACGAAGTCAGTGGTACCGATTTTGGCGATTTCGACCTGTAGTGTAGTCTGCGATGCCTGAAATCAACATAGCCGGACAAGCTGCTATCTTATTTGATGGCAGCCAACTGACTATTCTTAGCTGTTTGGAACAGCAACAGCAAGAAGTCAGCTACCAATGTCGTGAAGGCTATTGCGGTGCGTGTCGCTGTAAATTGATTAGCGGTACTATTCACTACCTGAACGAGCCATTAGCGTTTGTTCGTAAAGGAGAGTTTTTACCCTGTTGTAGCATCCCCGTTACCGATATCCACATTGAAATACCGTGATCCTATGGTAATTCCCCACGTTATATCGCACACTTAGCGGGTATTTATCTTGCGTTAAGGCTGGTTTCAATGAAGATAGCGTTTCTTAGTTTATTGCTTAGTTTATTGCTTAACTTTACTGCTGTAGCCGTTGAGTTAAACCAGGCTACCAGTTGGTTTGAGCAAGCACAATATCAAAAGATATTAACCGAAATTGACCGGCAACCCAGCCTAAAAAAAGATCCTAACGTAATTGCGTTCTATGTTAAAGCGATGTTTAACCTGCGCCAACGAGAGCAAGCCAATACGTTGTTAAACCAACTCAGGTCTGAATTTCCACAACACAGCGAGTTACTGTATCTGGCCGGTATCAACAAGATAATACTGGCGTCGGGTGGTAATATTTTTAATGCCCGTCAACGCACCAGCGACGGTCTGCAATTAATAATGCAAGCGGTAACGGTTAACCCGCATAACTATCAGGCACAACAAGCGCTTATAAGTTTCTACCAGTCGGCTCCTGCTGCTACGGGTGGCAGTGAAATGTTAGCGCAGCAGCAAGCAACCTTGCTTGCCGGCCTCAATCCATTACAAGGCGCCTTAGCGCAAATTCAAATATTAATACTGGAAGAGCGGTTTAGTGAAGCCGTTGCCCTGCTAGATAAACATCTCACCCGTATGCCAAACCAGCCAGATTTATTGGCAAGTAAAGCCAGCATTCTGGCTCGACAAAATGCTTTTTTGGTGGCTCAGCAGTTATACAGTAAAACAGCAGAATTCAGTACTGAGCCGTTGCAACGTTACAATGCGTTATATCAGGTTGGCCGGTTAGCGGTGTTAAATAATAATGACGTGCTGCAAGGTATTACTGCGTTGTCTGACTACATTGGTTTTTACCAAAACAGTGAACAGATCAGATTAAACTGGGCTAAGTTACGCCTTGTACAATTGTTTATATTATCGGGCAGTATCGGCCGTGCAGAATTGTTATTTTCTGATATTGTCAACACAACCAGTGCTGATGAAGATTTTATGGATTTAAAAGATCAGGTGAAGCTACAGTTGTCAGTAATACCGTAAAGCGTTACCAACAACTACTACTAAAACCTTAATGATCTAGTTTACCATCCCGAATATGTTTTTCGCCACGAGCCTCGGCCAATGAAACTTGTTTTTGTCGTTCAGCAAAAGCGGCCTTTTGCTCATCGGTGGTTTTATCGTAACAATGCGGACAACTTAACCCCTTGATGTAATGCTCTGATGCCATTTCAACAACCGACAGCGGCATCCTGCAGGCGTAGCACTGATCATAGCTACCCTGCTCCAAACCGTGCTTAACCGCTACGCGTTGATCGAACACAAAGCATTCTCCTTGCCACAAGCTTTTGGCCGCCGGTACTTCTTCAAGATATTTTAAAATGCCGCCTTCTAAGTGATACACCTCAGCAAATCCCTGTTCTTTTAAAAAAGCAGTCGATTTTTCACAACGAATACCCCCGGTACAAAACATCGCTACTTTTTTATGCTTGTTTTGATTTAAGTTTTCAGCGGCCCACTGTGGAAATTCTCGAAAGGAGGTGGTGTTAGGGTTAATAGCATTTTTAAAGGTTCCAATAGCCACTTCATAGTCATTTCGGGTATCAATAAGCAACGTATCGGCATCATTGATCAGTTCGTTCCAGGCATCACCTTTAACATAGGTGCCGACAATATGTGCCGGATTAATACCCTCTATTCCCATAGTGACTATTTCGCTTTTAAGCTTAACTTTAGTTCGGTAAAACGCCGGTTCATTGGCAAAAGACTCTTTGTAGCTTAAATCAGCAAAGCGCATATCAGCAGCAAACCAAGCATTCAGCGCATTAATTCCAGAGCGACTACCACAAATGGTGCCATTAATACCTTCAGCAGCCAGCAACAAGGTGCCTTTTACCTCATTTTCAGCCATAACATCATAAAGAGGCTGACGCAGCGCATGATAATCAGGCAAATGAACAAATTTATATAAAGCAGCAACAACGTACATAGTTTACCTCTTGCAACGCTGGACCGTAAATCCAGAGCAAATTAACAACGGCCACTATTATACCGCTAGTTTACAGCCGGGCAAAGCGCTGAAAGATACCCGCTTTGCCATTAATTAACCGTTAACCGAATTACTGAAACTGTTAAAAAGCAACTGAGCCGCTAAAGCCAACAACAATAAGCCCATTAAACGGTCGAACCAATAGCCTTTTAATAACAAAAAACCCCGCACTTTGGTATTAGTCAGTACCAGTGATAAAAACATAAACCAGGCTGCCGTTGCCAATGCCATATATAAACCATAAATAACCTTATAGCTAAATGGCGTTTCTGCAGAAATAACTACCGCAAAAAGTGACAGGAAAAACAGCGTAGCTTTCGGATTTAAACCATTAGTAATAAAACCAGCACTAAACGCTTTAGTGCTGGCGGGAGCAGCGGATTGCTGCAGTGCGATAACGTCATCTGCAACTGGCGCGGTAGCTCGTAAAGCACCTTGTGCCAGATATAGCAGGTAACAAGCTGCTGATACCGACAATAATTTAAATAACCAAGGGGTGGTTTTAATTATTACCCCAATACCAATTAATGAATACGTAACATGTACCAAAATACCTAAACCAATGCCTAAACTGGCAAATAGTGCCGCCCTACGGCCATAACGCACGGCATAACGCAAGACAATAGCAAAATCGGGCCCCGGGCTGGCAACGGCTAATAAATGAATGGATGCAATAAGAAAAAATTCTGGCCAAAATGACATAACTAATCTGCCTGAAAAAACATTATAAAAACCGATCTTTAAAGCGGCCCCACTGATAATACAATTGCTGCCCCTGGCGTCGACATGCTGAAAAGGGAAAGGTGGGCAAAGGGCTTTGATAAATAGGTAAGGCAGGTAGTGCTTCCTTAGCCACTAATTGTGCCAAGCGTTTACCGGCAAGAGTACTAAAAGATAAACCACTACCACAATAGCCCGCCGCATAAAACAGGTTAGGCTCTGGTGAATAAACCCGTGGTAAATCATCAAATGACACCCCTACCCATCCACTCCATTGATATTGAGATTTAAGCTGCGCTAAAGCAGGAAAACAGTGTTTTAACGCAGCAAGTAAGCGGCGGGAGTATATAGGATCAGCAGCCGCTTTGCCGGTTATGGCACCACGCCCACCAAACAAAATTCGATTATCCGGCAGTAACCGATAATAGTATTTAAGGGTGCGGGTATCCATCATAATACTATTGTGCTGCCAATTTAGCTGCTGCAGCTGGTCTGGACTTAATGGCTCGGTAACAATAACACTACTTAATACCGGCAAACAGCTGTTATTAAGGGCCGGATAAAACCCTTTAGCGGTATAGGCATTGGTTGCCAATACAATATTTTTAGCGCTAATTTCTGCTTGCGGTGTTATCACCTTAAAGCCAGTCGCTATTCGTTGCCAGCGGGTTACCGGGCTCTGGCCATATACCTTAGCGCCAGTTGTTTCGGCTAAAGTAGCATAACCTCGTGCTAAAGCTAATGGGTTTAAGCCATAACAGTCCGGAAACCGCAGCGCAGCGAACGCCTGTTGATGATGAGCCACCGTCTGTGCTATTTCTGATTGGTTCAGGTACTGCACCTGATAACCAAATTCTTGTTGTAGCCACTTGGCTTGATTCGCTAGTTCAGTTGCCATAGTCGCTTTATGGGCTAGTTTATAATAGCCTAACGGCTGTGGCTGACAGTCAATGTTGCCAAGCGCAATTAACTGATTTACCCGCGTAATAGCATCACCATATTCCCGATGAAACAACATGGCCGTATCTAGCCCAAACTTATGCTTTAACTGGCTTAACCCTAACCTGCCAGTACCTCTTAGCACGAAGCCACCATTGCGGCCACTGCAACCCCAACCCGGTTGCAGGGCATCCAGGATAACCACATCGCGCTGCTGACTGGCTGCCAGTTCATAGCCACAACTTAACCCGGTATAACCGGCCCCAATCACTAGGGTATCACAACTAATATCACGATTAAGCGGTGGATATAGGTCGCGAGCAGCAGGTGTAATAGCCTGCCAATAGCTGGCAACATCAGGCTGCGATACGCTTAATGCCGAAGTGGTATAAGGATCGTACATCAGGTTTGCTCTGCCAGTACTTGCTCGGTAAATAACAGTGCCATTTCAGCAGCTGAACAATGGCATTGATTGCCACACAGTGGACAAACATAGCTCGCGGTTGCACTTAAATATAACCATCTATTGGGATGGATTTTCAGTCGTTGCCCACCCGCCTTACTAAAATACCGCTCTGCTGCATTGCCGGGGCTATCACGCCAAATATGGGCTAAGCCTGCAGTAGCACCTTGTGCAACTAATGCAGCAATGGATGCTTTTAATAACGCGGTCCCCAGCCCTTGCCCTTGCATGCCTGGCACCACCGCAACAGATTTAAAATACGCCATTTTAGCTGGTTTTACCGGCCATAAATCAACAGAGCACCATTCATCTAATGGCCACTGCCCGGCGGCATACGTTAAGCGATAAGCCACAACCTTATCGCCATTCAACGCTATAAAGCTGGCATTGATATTGTGTTGAATACCGCGCTGATACAAATCGTTAAGTGTTGATAAATTAAGATAATTATCACCATGCACCTGATTGGCTAACTTGACAATTTGTGAAAAATACTCTGGTTGCATAGTTAAAATCGATTTCATCCCACCTTACCTCTGTATTTCAGCGGTTTACAAAACAGGTGTTTTTATAAACTTGCTCTATGTATTCGACCAATAGCTTTAAAAATGCGATAGACAACAGGCGCTATTTAAAATATGGTTAATTCGGCGCCTATAAACTATTAGCGTCTAACTATTAGCGTCACTAAAAAAATAATCCAGGAAAAATTATGAAACATAACAATAAATACCATCCGGTTGCACATGCTGTAAAGTATGCCATAGCAACTACTTTTGCGTTAGGATTAGCAAGCGGTGCAGCTGTTGCACAGGAAACAACTGACACCACGGCGAAAGAGCAAGCTATCGAAAAAATTGCCGTAGTAGGTAGTCGCGCAGCACCCCGCTCTATTGGTGACTCACCGGTGCCGGTGGATATTATCGGCGGTGATGAACTTACTAGAAGTGGTAGTTCAGATATGCTAAACATGATCACCACCACAGTACCCTCGTTAAATGTACATTCTAACCCCATAAGTGATGCCGCAACTCTTGTCCGCCCGGCTAACCTTCGCGGTCTATCTGCCGACAGTACCCTCATTCTTACTAACGGCAAACGGCGCCATAAAGCCTCTGTTATTGCCTTTTTAGGCGGCGGTATTAACGATGGGGCTCAGGGTGCTGACATTTCGGTAA
This sequence comes from Arsukibacterium sp. MJ3, assembly GCF_000987765.1. GTDB lineage: Bacteria > Pseudomonadota > Gammaproteobacteria > Enterobacterales > Alteromonadaceae > Alishewanella. Next base: position 77,384 of record NZ_LAHP01000001.1, on the reverse strand, counting down.
TTCCCGGTATTGCCTTAAAACAAGTCGAAATTTTACGCGATGGTGCAGCAGCGCAATATGGCTCTGATGCGATAGCCGGTGTTATTAACTTTGTGCTTAAAGATTCGGCCGAGGGCGGTAGTTTTGAAGTAAAACGTGGTGAATTTTATGAAGGTGATGGCACGTCAACTGAATATGCAGCTAACATTGGTATGCCATTAACCGATAATGGCTTTGTTAATGTTAGTGCCCAATATAAAAACTCCGATGCCACCAGTCGCAGTGAACAACGCCGTGATGCGTTAGGTTTTATTGCTGCTGGCAACACCGCTATTGCACCAATAACTCAGGTTTGGGGCTCTCCTGAAATAAAAGACGATTTTACTATCTTCGTTAATTCAGGTTTAGATTTAGGCAATGGTGCTGAAGCGTATATGTTTGGTAACTACTCTGAGCGCGATGTTATCGGTGGCTTTTACTTTCGTAACCCACATAATCGGCCAGGCGTGTTTTCAAACGATGGTGGTGCAACACTTTTGGTGGCACAGCTTAACCCCAACATTGCTTGCCCAACGGTGAATATCACCACAGGCAATGTTCTTACCCAAGCCGACTACGGCTTAATTGCCGACCCAAATACCGCCGTTGGCCAAAATTGTTTCGCTTTTAATGAATTATTCCCCGGCGGCTTTACGCCAACTTTTGGTGGTAATGTTACCGATACTGCATTAGCTATTGGTACCAAAGGTGAATTTAAACAAGGCTGGTTAACAGACATTACGTATGATTTCAGCGGTTCAGTTGGCCGCAATGAGTCAAGCTACAAAATGACCAACACCATTAACGCCTCGCTAGGCCCTGAGTCTCCAACTGAATTTAATCCGGGTAAATATATTCAGTTAGAAAAAACCTTCAGTGCTGATTTTGTTAAGTTTGTACCAGCAGGTTTATACGAAGATTTAACAGTTGCTTTTGGCGCCCAGTGGACCGAAGAAACCTTTGAAGTGGTTGCTGGCGATGTCGCCTCCTTTACTGTTGGTCCTTTTGTTGATCAGGGATTTAGTATCGGCTCTAATGGTTTTCCCGGTTTTAAACCAGAAGATGCTGGCGTATACAGCCGTCGTAACTATGCCGCTTATGTTGATATGGAAGCTGAAGTAACCGATGCCTTATTGTTAGGCTTGGCATTACGCTACGAAGACTATGATACCTTCGGTGATACCACCAATTACAAATTAACTGGCCAATATCGTTTAAATGAGGAATGGGCGCTGCGGGCATCAACCAGCAGTGGTTTCAGAGCACCCACCGTAGGCCAGGCTAATGTCAGTAATGTTCAGACCAACCTCGAATCTGGCGTATTAGTCGATTCGGCTTTACTGCCACCAACCAATCCTGTGTCATTGCAGTTAGGCGGTAAAGAACTGACACCAGAAGAGTCAACCAGCTATGCCATGGGTGTAGTCTATAGGAACGATAACGGTCTGTTTATTACTGCTGATTATTACAATATTGAAGTGACCGATAGGATCAGCCAATCAAGTAAAATTAACCTTACTAATGCTGACCGTATTGCGCTAAGCGCGGCAGGTGTCAGAAACGTTGACGCTATTCAGCAAGTTAGCTTTTTCACTAATGACTTTGATACCACCACCCAGGGTATCGACTTAGTGGCAAACTATGCTATGAACTTATTTAATGGTCGCAGTACTTTTAGCGTGGCTTACAACTGGAATGAAACAACGGTCGATCGGATCACTACACCACCACAAGGTCGTCAACCTATTACTGGTCCAGACAAAGTATCCCGCTTAGAAAATGACTTACCTAATCATCGTGCTACTTTTAGCTTGAACCAAAGTTGGGACGATTGGAGCTTCTTCGCCCGGGCCAACTATTATGGCGAATATCAGGGAGTGCACGTTGACTGGGTAGGTTCACCAGCCGAACCGGGTACTGAGATTAATGCCTCTGCAAAAATAACATTTGATGCCGAAGTCAGTTACTTTATTACTGATAACGTTATGCTGGCTGTCGGTGCTCAAAATTTATTTGATGTTGAGCCTGAAAAGCTAATGCTAGGTCAGGCCGGTGTTGCCAATAATGAGTTTGGTGGCAAGTACTATGAAACATCACCAATGGGTATTAACGGTGGTTACTACTATGTACGGGCAAGCTATAAATTCTAAACAAGTGTCGTGAGTGATAAAACGCCCTCAGCTGAGGGCGTTTTTTATGCTATAAAGCGTATAACTCAATTTTGTTATAAGCGCTGTAACAACGCTTGTAACGGATGTAAAGGCTTAGCACCTACCAGGCGCTTAACCTGGCTTCGACAGGAAAAACCGGTAACAACAATATTTTGCACGCCATATTGCTCAACAGGAGCGCGCCAGCTCATGTCAAATAGTGCTTTGCTGTTATCAATGTTCTGCGCTTCATGGCCATACGTGCCCGCCATACCACAACAACCGACACTTACCGGTTTTAAGCTAAGACCAACCCGGCTAAATATCTGTTGCCAGGCTTGCTCAGTGGCTGGCAACGCGGTTTTTTCAGTGCAATGTGCCAGCAAGGCGAAATCAGCAGTATTCACTGTTTTAGGCAGTGTTTGATTAACCAGCCACTCGTGTAGTAACTGTACGTTAAAATCGCCACGTTTAGCGCCAAGCGCTTTATTATACTCATCCCGGTAAACCAGCACTAATGAAGCATCTAAGCCTATTAGCGGCATAGCAAGTTGCTGCAACTGATTTAAAAACTGCGCTGCGGTCGCTGCGGTTTTAGCAAAGTCACGTAAAAAACCTTTTACATGTTGCGGTTTGCCATTGGGTAAAAATGGCAGCAGCACGGGCTTAAAGCCCAATTTTTCTAATAACGTTAATGCATCCGCTACCAACTCTGCTTCATAAAAACTGGTAAAAGGGTCTTGTACCAGCAAAACAGTTCGCGAGTGTTGCTCAGCCGTTAATTGTTGCAGTGCCGCTAAGTTAAAACCATAACGTTCACCAATTTGCTGCGCCAGTGTTGGCACCGATAATAGCGGTGTATCCACATAACCGACTGTCGTTTTTAACATGGCAGCGGTCAATTTACGCCGCAACACAAAATTTACCAGCCTAGGCGCTTTCGCCAATATTGGCGCAGTGCGTTCAATATTACCAACAATGTAATCTTTTACTGGCCGTAAATAGCGGCTGTAATACAATTGCAAAAAGCGTGAACGAAACGAAGGCACATCAACTTTTATCGGACATTGGCCCGCACAAGCTTTACAGGCTAAACATCCTTCCATTGCCTCCATCACTTCGTGTGAAAAATCTTGTTCACCTTGTTGTTTGGCCAAGGTGTTTTTAGTTTTTTGCCATAAGCTGCTAATACCTGAAGATTTACTAAGAAGCTGCTGTTCTTCTGCCAGGACATTAAGACCCTGCTGCTCGGTTAGGCGTAACCACTCGCGCATTAGGCCCGCCCGGCCTTTTGGGCTATGCCGCCGATCTTTGGTCACTTTGCTTGACGGGCACATTGGTGAGTTTTCGTCATAGTTAAAACACAAGCCATTACCATTACAATTTAAGCTGCTGTCAAAACTTTCTTTTACTGCTATGGGAATTTGTCGATCAAAGTACGCACGCTTTACGCCATCAACCGACACTAATTGCTCCGCACTGTGATAAGGCGTACAAATTTTTCCGGGATTAACTCTGTTACGCGGATCAAAAGCCGCTTTAATTTTACGTAGCTCATTAAACAGCTCGTCACCAAAAAAGGCCGGGCCATATTCGCTACGATAACCTTTACCATGCTCTCCCCACATTAAACCGCCATATTTAGCAGTTAACGTAACGACCTTATCTGAAATAGTGCGCAGCAACTTTTCCTGCTCTGGATCGCATAAATCGAGCGCAGGGCGCACATGCAACACACCCGCATCAACATGACCAAACATGCCATAGTGCAAACCGTAGCTGTCAAGCAATGCCCGAAATTCCATAATATAATCGGCTAAATGCTCTGGTGGTACCGCAGTATCTTCGGCAAAGGCAATGGGTTTTTGCGAACCGGTAGTGTTGCCCAATAACCCTACCGCTTTTTTTCGCATGGCGTAAATATTGGCAATATCAGCATTGTTGTAGGTAAGCTGGTAACCAATAATACCGTCAGTTTTCTCGGTAATGGCGCTGTCTAAACGTGCGGTTAAGTCAGCAATTTTTTGCTCAATTGCGGCGTGATCTTCACTGTTGAACTCGACCATGTTCAGGCCTTGCATCGCCACACCCGGTATATCGGTTATCAGATCTTTAACCTGATGCCAAATAATGTCGCTGCGAGCTAAATTAAGTACCTTGCTATCAACCGTCTCTACCGATGTAGCTTCTGCCGCCACTAAAAATGGCGAATTTCTAAGTGCGCTCTCAAAACTGTTATATTTGATGTTAACCAGACATTTATATGTGGCAATAGGGGTAATGGTTAGTTTTGCTTCGCTGACAAAACCGAGCGATCCTTCTGAGCCCGTTATGATGCGGGATAAATCGAACTCGCTCAGATCATCGTTAAATACATGTTCTAAATCATAACCAGTTAAAAATCGGTTTAATCGTGGGAATGTCTCGAGAATTTGTGGCCGGAACTGGCGGCAACTGTCCAGCACTTGTCGGTAAATGAAACCAATACGGCTTGGCATCTCTGCCCGGTGCTCCGCTTCAAACGTAGCCATTTTATGCGTTTTTAAAATTGTCCCGTCGATTAAAACCGTTTTTAGCGCTAACACGTGGTTACTGGTTTTACCATAAACTAACGACCCCTGGCCCGAGGCGTCGGTATTAATCATGCCACCAATGGTGGCGCGACTTGAGGTTGACAAATCTGGAGCGAAGAAAAAACCATACGGTTTTAAGAAGGCGTTAAGCTGATCTTTAATTACACCGGCTTGAACCCGAACCCAGCGCTGTTCAACATTAATTTCCAAAATTTCGCGCATGTGACGTGACAAATCTATCACCACATGTTCTGTCAGGGCCTGACCATTTGTGCCAGTACCACCACCACGGGGGCTAAATTTAATATGAGAAAAACTAGAGGTTTGAGCTAAAGAGGTCAAGATAACCAAGTCGTCGGTGGTTTTGGGCAATAGCACCGCTTGCGGTAGGGCTTGATAGACGCTGTTATCAGTGGCAACCGCTAAACGGCTGCCATAGCTGGTTTCAATGTCTCCAGTAAAGCCGGCTACCTGCAAAGCCTTACTATAAGCAACAATACTGGCATCCAGCGCTAACTCAGGATTAAGCTTTGGTATCATAAGCGGCAAACACCACGAAAAAGGTTAAAAATTATACCATGCGGTAATGCTATGGCAGCCGTTTTTTAGCGTATTAATCCATATGGCCCATTTTAGACGCTTTGGTTGCCAGATAGCGATGACTGTGAGCGGTAGTTTTTACCCTATGCTGAACACGTTCAACTATATTCACCCCAGCGTCGGCTAACGCTTTTAATTTTCGGGGATTGTTAGTCAGTAGTCTGATGTGCTTTACGTCTAACTGCTGAAACATTTGTGCAGCAATATCGTACTCACGCATATCGGGCAGAAACCCTAAAATTTCATTAGCTTCTACCGTATCAAGACCTTTATCTTGCTCGGCATAAGCCCTAATTTTATTAATAAGGCCAATACCTCGGCCTTCCTGGCGTAAATACAAAATACAACCTCGGCCGGCGTCGGCAATTTTCCGCATTGCCGCCTCTAATTGCGGGCCGCAATCGCAGCGCAGACTAAACAAAGCATCCCCTGTTAAACACTCTGAATGAACCCGGGTTAACACCGGTTCAGCAGAAGTGACATCACCTAGCGTCAGTGCGACATGCTCTTTACCATTATTGGCAATAAAGCCATGCAATCGGAATTCGGCAAAAGGAGTCGGTAACACGGTGGAGGTGACAAGTTTAATAGTCATTGATACTTCTCAGCAAAAACGGGCAGAATAAATTACTCAATAGCTTAATAAAGTTGGGTCTGTAGACGCGTAATTCAAGTCATACCTTAACGATACTTCAGCAAAAGCCACTTTGTAACTTACGCAGATTATAACCGTCCATCCCAGTGCCAGCACAATATTGATTGGTGAAACCATCATAAAGAACGTGACAGCTCAATATAACTACGCCCATAAAGCGTAATTTAGCTGATCGGCCTGATCCAAACCGGCAAACTCGGGTACAATATGGCGCCTCAATAATTTCTTCACGCATTCAGGACATCTCATGCTGCGTTTTTTTGAACGACTTACTAAACCCTTCCCAGCGGCAGCGCCAGGGCAACCACCTCGTGGCTTGTTCGCTTTCTGTCGTCACTATACTAAAGGTATGGAAACCTCCTTATTTTTTATGTCGTTAACGTCCGCCTTTTTAGCAATTTTAGAGGTATCGCTTTTTAGTTTTATGGGCCAGCTAGTTGATTGGCTGGTAGCAAACGATCCAGAGAATTTCTTTAGTGAACAACGCGGTACGCTAATTTGGATGGCACTGGTTACACTAGTAATACTGCCTGTAATGACATTTTTACATTCAGCAATTGTCCATCAAACGCTGTTAGGCAACTATCCAATGTCAATACGCTGGTTAGCGCATCGTTATTTACTGCGTCAAAGTGTCAGTTTTTATCAGAACGACTTTGCCGGACGTATTGCCACCAAGGTGATGCAAACGGCGCTTTCGGTGCGGGAAACAGTAATGAAACTGCTTGATGTTATGGTTTATGTACTGGTTTATTTCGGTGCAATGCTGTTTTTTGTAGCTAATGCTGACCTGCGTTTAATAGTGCCCATGCTAATTTGGCTGGTATTGTATATTGCCCTGCAATTTTATTTTGTACCCCGGTTGAAAAGGGTGTCCACGGCTCAGGCCGATGCTCGTTCTGAAATGACCGGCCGTATTGTTGATAGCTACACTAACATTACCACCATCAAATTATTTTCGCATACCAACCGTGAAGAAGGTTATAGCAAAGACAGCATGGATGTTTTTCTGCAACCGGTTTATCAGCAAATGCGGCTGGCCACCGGGCTTAGCGTATCAGTGCAGTCCCTCAATTATGTTTTAGTGTTCAGTGTCGCTGCGCTATCACTTTACCTGTGGGCAGGGAGTGCCATAACGGTGGGTGCCATTGCTATCGCCATCAGCCTGGCACTTCGCTTAAATGGTATGGCGCAATGGATTATGTGGGAAGTAAGTTCATTATTTGAAAATATTGGCACAGTTGCGGATGGTATTACCACTCTGGCTCGGCCAATTGAAGTGCAAGATAATGCCAATGCCAGTTCATTAAAAGTACCGCAAGGTAAAATTGAATTTCAACAAGTGTGTTTTAACTATGGCAAACCAGCAATTGAAGGTGGCAAAGCCGCAGTATTGCAACAACTGGATCTGAGCATTGCACCTGGAGAAAAAGTTGGGCTGGTTGGTCGCTCTGGTGCGGGCAAGTCAACATTAGTTAATCTGTTGCTGCGTTTCTACGATATTGAAAACGGCAAAATCTTAATTGATGGTCAGGATATTAGCAACGTTACCCAGGAAAGCTTGCGCCAAAATATTGCGATGGTCACTCAAGATACCTCGTTACTACATCGCTCGGTGCGGGAAAATATTGCTTATGGTAAACCTGACGCCACTGAAGCAGAATTGCTGTTAGCAGCAAAACAGGCCGAAGCAACTGACTTTATTAATGACTTAACCGACCCCAAAGGCAATAGTGGTTTAGATGCACAAGTGGGTGAACGCGGGGTTAAGCTGTCAGGTGGCCAGCGCCAGCGCATCGCCATTGCCCGGGTGTTGCTAAAAAACGCGCCTATTTTGATCCTTGACGAAGCCACGTCCGCTTTAGATTCTGAAGTGGAAGCGGCTATTCAGGCCAGCTTGAACACCTTAATGGATGGTAAAACCGTTATTGCCATTGCCCATCGATTATCAACCATTGCCCAAATGGACCGGTTAATTGTGTTAGACCAAGGTACTATTGTCGAACAAGGTACTCACAGCGAGCTTATCGCCAGTGGTGGTATCTACGCCCAGTTATGGGCTCATCAAACCGGTGGTTTTATTGGTGTAGAATAACAAAATCCCGGCAAATCTAGCCGGGATTTTTCAAAAACCGTAAACCAAAAAACGGGTTATTGTTGTTTGTCTTGCTGTTGTTTGTCTAAACGCTTTTCCCAAAAGGTTGCGTTTTTAATGCCTAACTTTACTGGGTCAAAATTAATGGGCCCGCCGGCTTTCTTTTGGTCTTCATAATCACGTAAACACAAAATAGCCGGTTTAGCGACAAAGAAGATAGCCAGTATGCCCAGAATGTTTATCCAAGCCATTAAGCCCACACCAATATCACCAATAGCCCAAATGTAGCCTGAGCTATTAACCATGCCGTACGCTACCATTGCCATAATAACGATTTTCACCAGTACTAACGGAATATTGCCCTTAAAATAGCGATTTAAATACGCTACGTTGGTTTCAGCAATATAGTAATAAGCCAGGATAGTGGTAAAAGCAAAGAAGAAAATAGCTATACCAACAAACACTTGACCAAATTGACCAAACACACTATTGAGTGCCATTTGGGTAAACGCTGGCGAGGCCACTTCAGTAGTCGCATCTATGTTTTGCAGAATAATAGCACCGGCGCCAGTAGCCGCATTAAAGTCTTCAGTCTGGATATTGTATTGCGATGTTATTAAAATCATTAAAGCGGTAGCGGTACAAACAAACAAGGTATCAACATAGACCGAAAAAGCCTGCACCAGGCCTTGCTGCGCTGGATGATCGACCTCTGCTGCGGCCGCGGCATGCGGACCGGTGCCCTGACCAGCCTCATTGGAATAAATACCCCGCTTAACTCCCCAGCCAATGGCGGCCCCCATACCTGCTTGTGCGGTAAAGGCATCAGAAATAATAAGACTAAAAATACCAGGCACTTTATCCAGATTTAAAAACACCACGATTAACGCCATAACAATGTAACCCAATGCCATAAAAGGTACGACGATTTGGGTAAACTGCGCAATCCGCTTAATACCACCGAAAATGATAAAGGCCAGTACAATTAAAATGATCGCCAATGCAACCAGTTTAAAGCTTCCTACCTCACCAAAACTGGTGACGACCATGTTGCCTTCACCAAATACCTGGGTAAAAGCGTTGCCTACTGCGTTGGCCTGCACGCCAGGAAGAAATACTCCACATGCAATAATAGCTGATATCGCAAACAAAATGGCTAACCACTTCTGCCCCAGGCAACGCTCAAAATAATAAGCCGGGCCACCTCGATACTGACCCTCTTCTTCAACTTTATAAATCTGTCCCAGAGTAGATTCGGCATAGGCTGTACTGGCCCCAAGAAAAGCTACAACCCACATCCAAAATACCGCACCCGGACCACCAAAGCCGATAGCAGCAGCGACACCCGCAATATTACCTACCCCAACCCGGCCTGATAGTGATACCGCAAGCGCCTGAAACGATGAGATACCTTTATCAGATTCATTGCTACTAAATAGCAATTTACACATTTCTTTAAAATGTCGAACCTGAGCAAAGCGGGTAAGGATGGAGTAAAATAAACCGGCACCGAGGCACAAAAATATTAGCGCTGGGCTCCAGATAATAGTGTTAACAGCGCTGACAAAAGCTTCCATTCGTTTCTCCTGTAATTATTTTTTTGTTGGATGTATTAATAATTAATAACGGCAGTTAATTTGCCATAACAGACAGTGAATAGCTACGCCTGACCATACCGCTTGCCGATGTTTAGCGGTTTTTTGACGCGTTTTACCGTTAAAGGCGGAACTAATCTTATCTGCCGAAATAAAAAAGCCCCGCAATGCGGGGCTTGATGAGCTAACTTTATTATTTTTTACCAAATTTTTCAGCCAGATATAACCAGGTTTCCAGCACGGTATCCGGGTTAAGTGACACACTATCAATGCCCTGTTGCATTAACCAGCCGGCAAAATCGTCATGGTCTGAAGGTCCCTGGCCACAGATACCAATATACTTGCCTTTGGCTTTACAGGTAGTAATGGCCATTTCCAGCAGTTTATAGATAGCCGGGTTTCGTTCATCAAACAGATGAGCAATTAAGCCACTGTCCCGATCTAACCCCAGAGTAAGCTGGGTTAAATCGTTAGAGCCAATAGAAAAACCATCGAAATACTCTAAAAACTCTTCCGCCAGTAACGCGTTCGATGGCAGCTCACACATCATAATAACTCTAAGGCCATTATCACCGCGCTTCAAACCATGCTCGGCCAGTAAATCAATCACGGCACTGGCTTCTTCTAAGGTGCGAACGAACGGGATCATCACCTCAACATTAGTGAAGCCCATGACATTACGTACCCGTTTTAACGCTTCAACTTCCAACGCAAAACACTCTTGGAAATCTTTTGAAATATAACGAGACGCACCACGAAAACCAATCATCGGATTTTCTTCATGCGGTTCATACTGACGACCGCCAACTAAATTAGCATATTCGTTTGATTTGAAATCAGACATCCGCACGATGACTTTTTCTGGAGCAAAAGCACAGGCTAATGTTGCAATGCCTTCAGTAAGTTTAGCGATATAAAACTCTACCGGATTAGCGTAACCGGCGATCATTTCACTGATAGTAGCTTTAAGTTCCGGAGTTTGCGTCTCAAAATTCAGCAATGCTTTAGGGTGAATGCCTATCATTCGATTAATAATAAACTCTAAACGCGCTAAGCCGATGCCAGCATGGGGTAATTTGGCAAAAGAGAAAGCGCGCTCCGGATTACCAACATTCATCATTATTTTTAAATCAAGCGCCGGCATTTGGTCAACCCGGCTGCTAACCACTTTATAGTCCAGCTTGCCATCGTAGATAAAACCGGTGTCGCCTTCAGCACAAGAAACCGTAACCTGTTGCCCGGTCTTCAGTTTACTGGTCGCATCACCACAGCCTACTACCGCAGGAATGCCTAATTCACGGGCAATAATAGCGGCATGACACGTGCGGCCACCACGGTTAGTCACAATAGCGGAAGCCCGTTTCATAATAGGTTCCCAATCTGGATCGGTCATATCAGTGACTAACACATCGCCAGGCTGAATTTGATCCATCTGCTCAATGCCTTTGAGCACTTTGGCCGTACCGGCGCCAATGCGCTGACCTATTGCCCGCCCCTCGACTAATACCGGCGCTTTAGCTAATAGCTGAAAACGTTCCATGGTATTGCTGTCTTCGCGGCTTTTAACTGTTTCTGGCCGCGCCTGCACGATGTATAATTTGCCATCGTTACCATCTTTAGCCCACTCAATATCCATTGCACGACCATAATGCTCAGCAATAATGACGGCCTGCTTGGCTAATTCTTCCACTTCGGCATCGGTTAATGAAAATTGTTGACTCCGCTGTGGTTCAATGTCGGTTATTTTTACTTGCTTACCATGTCCCGGCTCAGTGGAATAGACCATTTCAACTTTTTTGCTGCCTAAACTGCGTTTTACAACAGCCGGGCGGCCAGCCGCCAGCGTGGGTTTATGCACATAAAACTCGTCTGGGTTAACGGCACCTTGAACAACCATTTCACCCAAACCATAAGAGGAAGTAATAAAGACCACCTCTTCAAATCCTGATTCAGTGTCAATGCTAAACATCACACCCGATGCAGCTAAATCGGATCGAACCATTTTCTGAATGCCGGCAGACAACGCCACGCCCCGATGGTCATAGCCTTGATGTACCCGATAAGAAATAGCTCTATCGTTAAATAACGAGGCAAAAACATGCTTAATGGCAATAATAACCGCATCATAACCACGCACATTTAAAAAGGTTTCCTGTTGGCCGGCAAATGAGGCATCTGGCATGTCTTCAGCCGTAGCAGATGAACGCACTGCAAAAGAAACATCCTGACTTAAATCGGGATGCAATTGCTGATAAGCTGCATGGATAGCTTGCTCTAACGCTGGCTGAAAAGGCGTATCAATAACCCACTGCCGAATTTGTGCTCCCGCTTTGCTAAGCGCCGTCACATCATCTACGTCCAAGCCATCTAGTAATTGATAAATTCGCTCGTTAACGCCACTTTGCTCTAAGAACTGATTAAAGGCATCGGCAGTGGTTGCAAAACCGCCGGGCACTTGCACGTTGGCGTTAGCCAGATTACTGATCATCTCACCTAAGGACGCATTCTTGCCCCCTACTCGGTTAACATCGTGCATTCCAAGGTTTTCATACCAAATTACAAATTCTTGCACAGTTCATCTCCATTTTTTGTTATATGACGTGTAAGCTTACAGCCTGTATTACGTAGTATTTTGATTTTACACTCTGGCTGAGATTAATTAAAACCTTAATTTTAGTGTAATTTAATTACAACAAATTGGAGATAACGGTGCGAACTGCATTTTACATTTCAGATGGGACAGCCATTACGGCTGAAGTGTTTGGCCATGCCTTACTTACTCTTTTTCCAGCACAATTTGAGCATGTTACTATTCCTTTTGTAGAAACAATTGATATGGCAGAGCAAGTTAAACAACGTATTAATGATCGGTATAAAACTACGGGGGCACGCCCCCTTATTTTTCAGACCTTCGTTGACGATAATTTACGCCACATTATTAATAGTAGTAATGGCGTTTGCTATGATTTTCTTAATAGCTTTGTCGAGCCAATTCAGCGTGAATTAGGGGTTGCGCCGGTACCAAAAACGCATCGCACGCATAGCATGCATGAGAAAACCTACGATTTCCGAATTGATGCGGTAAATTACGCCCTGGCTAATGATGACGGCGCGAATATGAAAAACCTTGACCAGGCCGATATTATTTTAATTGGTGTCAGTCGCTCTGGTAAAACCCCTACCAGTCTGTATTTGGCGTTGCAATATGGTATTAAAGCCGCGAATTATCCTTTTGTAGAAGAAGATATGGCCAGCCTGCACTTGCCGCCAGAGCTTATGCGTAACAGAAGAAAATTGTTTGGCTTAAGTATTACCGCCGAGCGGCTTAGTCAAATTAGACAACAGCGCCGTCCCGATAGCCGCTATGCCTCGATCAGACAATGCACCAGCGAGCTGAATGAGGTAGAGGCATTATATCGACAGGAGAAAATTCCTTTTTTAAACTCAACCCATTTGTCTATCGAAGAGATATCCGCGAAAATTATCGCGAAAACAGGGTTAAAACGGCATAAATATTAATGGCCCAAACGGGCCATTAATTTTAACATTGTTAAAATAAAAAACAGGGTGCAGCTATCAGCGACTAGCGCTCAGGGTGTCTGCAATTAAAAAAGCTAACTCCAGAACCTGATCGGCGTTTAGGCGAGGATCACATTGAGTGAAATAGCGCTTACCCAAATCATGCTCGCTTAAACCATAAGCCCCACCGGTACATTCGGTAACATGATCACCGGTCATCTCCAGATGAATACCGCCGGCATGCGTACCTTCAGCCTTGTGTACCGCAAAGAAGCTCCTAATTTCGCGTAAAATAGCTTCAAAATCACGGGTTTTATAATCATTACTGGCTTTGACGGTATTACCGTGCATTGGGTCTGAGCTCCAGACCACTGTCCGCCCTTCAGCTTTGACCCTACGCACTAGTGCCGGTAGTTTATCTGCTAACTTATCTGCTCCCATCCGGGTAATCAGCGTTAAACGACCTGGCGTATTCGCGGGATTTAGCGCATCAATCAGACGAATTAATTCATCTGGTTGCATACCCGGGCCTACTTTTACACCAACCGGATTATGAATACCCCTGAAAAACTCAAGATGCGCATGATCTAACTGCCTAGTACGCTCACCAATCCATACCATATGCGCTGAACAATCATACCAGTCCCCCGTCAGCGAATCTCGACGGGTCAATGCTTCTTCATAATTAAGCAGTAAGGCTTCGTGAGAAGTATAGAGCTGGGTTTCGCGGATAGAGGGCGAGTTCTGAGCAGTAATGCCGCAAATTTCCATAAACCGCAGCGCTTCTTGAATACGTTGTGCCACACTATGATAGCGATCTTTTAACGGGTTAGATTCAACAAAACCCATATTCCACTTACTGACCTGATGTAAATCAGCTAAGCCACCTTGGGCAAAAGCCCGTAACAAATTTAAGGTAGCAGCAGAATGATGATAAGCGGTTACCAAACGATTTGGATCAGGCTGCCGGGCCGCTTCGGTAAATTCAAAACTATTAACAATATCACCACGGTAACTGGGCAAAGAAACGCCATCAATGGTTTCCAGATCACTGGAACGTGGTTTGGCATACTGGCCAGCCATCCGGGCAACTTTGACTACCGGCAAGCCGCCGGCATAAGTTAGTACTACTGCCATTTGTAACAACACCTTAAAGGTGTCACGGATTTTTGGGGCATTAAAGTCATTAAAGCTCTCAGCGCAATCGCCGCCCTGCAGCAAAAAACCCTGTCCCTGAGCAACCTGACCTAACTGTCGGTGTAAATCCCGGGTTTCCTGCGCAAAAACCAGTGGTGGATAACGATGCAGCTGTTGTTCAACTTGCTTAAGTAATGGTTGGTCCTGATAGGACGGCTGTTGTTGAATAGGCAGAGCTCTCCAGCTATCTGGCGTCCAGGTAGTCACAATGGTTTTCCTATAAAAAAATGAATTAATCAAACACTGGCAAAGTTATAGACTTCTGGACATGAATTCAATGGCGGTCTCAGAGTTTTTAGCAATAGCCTAATGGTTATTGGTCTAAGCAGCTCAAATTTTCAGCCTAGCGCGTTAACGCAATAAGTAGCTGTTCACTGGCTTGTTCAATTAAATCTAAAACTAATTCAAAGCCCTGGCTTCCACTATAATAGGGATCGGGCACTTCATTTATTTTCGGGTAATCTGGAAGATGTTGCAAAAACAAACCAAGCTTATGGTGATGTTCTGCAGGACAGCGACGCCGTAGCTCTGCCAAATTACTTTTGTCCATAGCCAGAATTAAATCGAAGTTAACAAAATCCTGCTCGAACACCGGACGTGAATACAACCCGCTAAAATTGTAGCCTCTGGCCGCACCTGCACGAATGCTGCGACTATCGGGTAGCGCTCCTTTGTGTGAGGCACTGGTGCCAGCAGAATCGATAGTAATATCTCGGTTTTGTAACAATGCTTTATGTCGTAATACAGCTTGTGCCGTAGGTGAGCGACAAATATTTCCTAAACACACCACAAGAATTTTTTTACCAGACATCTAATATCCTTTAATGTATCCCCTTCAAGATACAGCAATTGTACAACACTATTTTGGCGTTACCGGCCAACAATAGTTGCAATTCGCCGCAGCGCGGTACAGTATACCAAAAGTTATTTTAGCCGCACATTTTGGCTAAAGAAGTTTGGAGGTGAAGACAATGGAACGGTTTTCTAAGCTAGTAATACTGACAGAACGCAAACAATTACATAATACCGCAATGTTAGCTCAGTCGGTTGGCATACAAGTGCAGCAATACACCCGCGAAGAGTTTTTGCAGCAACCGATAAAACCGGGTGTAATTATTGGGTGCCAGTTTAACAGTCATGATCTAACAAAAAAAGGTATTTCCAGTGAGTTATTACTGCTGATGCAGCACAGCCCAGCCTTTATCTTTCAGGCAGAACGGGCACTTATCGATCCTGTTATTGCGGTGCATAATGGGCTAAGGGGGTTAATTTACCGCGACGAGCAGTTAGATCGGGTACTTACCGCATTAAAAACCTTAATGTCGGGTCAGTTATACTTTTCCAGAACCGTCATGTCTGACGTTGTAGACCTGTTAATCAACCAACCTAAAAAGGTAAACTACGATGCTACCAGCAGCGCAAATGCGCAATTAACTAAACAAGAAAAAAGGATTATTGGTTTAGTGGCTGAAGGGGCTCGTAACAAAGAGATTGCTGAAGTTTTAAATATTAGTGCTCATACCGTTAAAGCGCATTTATCAGCAATTTTTCGGAAAATTCAGGCCAGAAACCGGGTTGAACTATTGCGTTGGTTGCAACAATCAACCCTGCTATCAGAATGTCAGCCGGCATTCGCCAGACTAGCCTGATCGTCCGATCGCCAAAAACCACGCGCTATACCAACAGTAATTAATTCGACAACTGCACTTTCCATGGCTTGTTTTACGCAAAACTGTACCGGTTCATTAGTGGAGTACCCGCCTTCCATTTCAACCAGCCTGTTTAATGACACATATCGAAATAGTCCAGCCCGAAGTTCCTGTGAAAACACTTTTTTAGTGGTAGAGACTGATAATAATACCTGGCCACTATGTACATCTATTGCCCGCAAATAAACAGTAACCTGATCTTCCCGATACAGCTCTGATAATCCCAAACCAAAATATTCAGCGCCTATCCCTCCCGTTGTTAAATTCGTTTCATAGCCAATAATACCGCCTTCAAATACCAATCTCGCTTCTTTTAATGGGGGTAAATCGTTAAGCTTCTTATTTGAGCCGTGAATCTTGCGCTCAGTTAGCAAATTTTGCAGCCCTTCCCGCTCTAATGGTGCAAACCAGCCACTATCCAGCAAAATCTGAGTTAACATAGACGTTGCGCCCTGGGTTACTGCAGTAGAAAAGCTTGAGACGTTTGCTTGCGGTTTATACTGGCCCGTTTGGTCGCGAAAGGCATAAACCGACACGGGTATTTGTTGCCGGGGTTTTGCTTGCTGTTGAAGTGCCAACATGGTGCTGCTTACCTTATCAACACTAGCTGGTGTAATATTGAGCTCTGGTTTGGGTACCAGAGAACAGCTGGCTAATGCCAGTAATATGGCGGTTATAATGATAAGTTTCATCACTACCCCCCAATAACAGGAATGGTAATAATGGTTACTTCACCTGTAACAAGGTTAGTAATGTTGACGATAACACTGCCATCAGTACCGGTGGTAATTTCCACTAAAAATTCCCCCGTGTTATACACACCATCAACTACGTTGCCGTCGGCTATACGTCGGGTTAGTGAATTAATGATGTTACGCTCCAGCGCTTCCTGAAATTTATCTACAAATGATAAGGTTGGACGCTCTGCTGAATAATCATTCTGACTTTGTGCTTTTTGCAACAAAAAATTGCCATTTAATGGATTACCACCAAAACTGGGATTAATGGGGGTGTACACTAATTCAGTAGCACCGGCACAATGGGTTGCCAGCAATAATAACAGTACTGCGATTTTCTTCATTATTATTCCCTTTTAGAAAATGTCTTGTTCCTGGTCACCCAACAATAAACTGGACTGAATATTAGCCAGTTCGTTAATACTTTGCAAAATAGCCTGTTCAGCCATCTGTTTGACATCATTATAACGCCGGCCAAAATACGTTTGATAAACCCGCTGCTGGTTTAGCTCAACCCAGAGAAAAGTCCCCGCTTGCGGATAAACTTGTTCATAAATAACCACAGACACGCCTTCAGTTGCCGGCATATCGCGCCAATAACCGGCATAGTAAAACATAAAATCTTTACCAAAACGTGAGATAGTGCGATCAATAACTAAACCGCTGAGTTCGATGTCATTTGCTGCTACCTTGGCAGGTAGCAGCAAAAAAAGGAGCAGAAAAAATACTTTCATACATCTCTGGCGGCTTGCGCCGCCCTTAAAGTTAGTTTTGCGTCACTATAGCGGTATTAAAATCACCTAGCTGGGTAATATTCATAATATTGCCATTACCGAACTGCTCGCCTAGTACCAGGTTATCGTTGCCAATTTGGTTAATAGCTACCGTGCCATTATCACCCGAAAGTGCAAAATAACCATTGTTGCCGAGCACCCAGTTACCATCGCCTTGCTGCAGAATATCGGCAATGTTACGGCTCCCCTCAACCAGCATATCAACTAAGTTTAAGTCACCGCTTTGCTCAACATCAATGGTATTCATTGAAACAGCAACTTCACTGTTAATCAGAATTTCATTTAAATCGCCACTCTGAGCAACCAATATTTCATTGTCATCACCAATTACATCAATTAAAGCAAAATTATCATCACCAAGTTGATTAATTTCTGCACGGTTAGTACTGCCATCTAATACAATACCAGCATAATTGGCGTTGCCAAAACTATAGATTACGCCGTCATTACTGTCGCCACTTAAGCTCATTTCAGCGTTATTAAGTTCGCCATTCTGGTAGAGCGTCAGATTATGGCCATCACCATCGGTGGTAATCAGTGCATAATTTTCAATGCCATCTTGGCGCATATCTATTAAGTTATCGTTTCCTACCAGACCAATTGGCGCTTCTACCAGGTTGCTATCGCCAGTCTGGTCAATCAGCACCATATTGTTATCGCCATCTAATGGCTCTACCAAAAATACATTGTCAAAACCGTCTTGTTTAATATCTACAACGTTGTTATTGCCAGACACACTCCTCGCAATAAATGCATTAGCTAAACCATCTTGCTGCACATATACCGCATTGTTATCGCCGGTTAAACCAATAACACCCGCAACATTTTGGTCGCCAAACTGCTCAGCTTCAAATTCGTTTGCATTGCCAAAAAGGTTAAACATGCCCGCCTGGTTGTCGTTACCTTCCTGAAAACTGAAAAACATATTATCGTTACCCGTAAAGCCAGCATTAGTCCAGTTGGCATTACCATTTTGTTCAATTTCAGCAACATTCACATCGCCAATAAAGGTTGCAAAAGCTTCATTTACTTCACCGAGTTGAAGTACTACAGCATCATTAGTATTACCCTCGATAATAACTTCAGTTTGATTATAAAAGCCGTCTTGGGTAATGGTGACAATGTTGTCATCGCCGATAATCTCGCTATAGGCAATATGCCAGTCGGCAAACTGCTCCAAGCGAACTGAGTTATCATTACCAGTATTAAAGCTATAACCTTCAAGCCATAAACCGTTTTGTAAAATACTGCTGTAATTTAACAACCCCGTTTGTTCAATTACTGCCAGGTTTACGTTACCGCCAGTATTTGTTTGGGTAATTTCTGCCGTGTTCCCCTCTAGCGCACCCGCGTCAGAGCTTTGGTATATAAAGGCTTCATTATCGGCCAAGGCGCTGCTCGCAAAACACAATGCGACAGCTAAGCCCAACAAATGTTTACGTGGTTTAATAAGGTTCATGTAGTTCTCCCTGAGTCTCTTATTAGTATTGAATAATTGAGATTTCCGCACCATTTCCAATTTGCTCAATAGAGAAACCACGGTTTCCCCATTGTTCTAACTGGATAAGGTTGCTTTCTCCTTGCTGTAAAATATCAGCAGTATTGTTATTGCCAAACTGGCGGATCTGAGCTTGATTACCACTGCCGTATTGCTGCAGCAAAACCTGGTTAAGGACACCTTGTTGTAATAACACAGCGTAATTAGTATCACCACCTTGTGTTACATCAGCAACATTCAGATCACCCAGTTGAGTAATATCAACCCCGTTAGCCAAGGCATGACGCTCTAACAACGAAGTTAATTGCAACGAGACATCTGCAAACGCACTACCGCTTGTTACCAGTGTGGCTAACAACCCTATCGCCTTCAAAGTTACATTACACACAAATACTCCTTCATTTGTTATTACAAGAACCAGACTAAAGACATATCAGAAAGCCACAATAGGACAAATGTTTTATTTTTATTTTACTTTTGTTGGAGCACAAAAAAGATTAATTGCTTTATTTACAACGCGTAATGGCAGAATAGTTAACAAGTGACCAGACTTACTTACTAGCCCATTTGTATTATTTTATTAATCTTATAAGCAAATTGTTAATAAGCATGCTAATGCTAATAGGTGCGAAATATTAAGCATATTTATTACAAATAATTAAAATGGGAACTGACATGTCAAAGCAAAAAATTATAGCATTAGCGGTTGCTGCTGCTCTTTCCTCAGGAACTGCCTTTGCCAACGCCAAAGCAACACAAGCAGATGATTCTATTCTGGTGATGTTTAAACCCGGTGTATCGAAGCAAGAGCGGGTTTCTACCATTAAACGCAGTGGCGCCAGTCTTCGCCAACTGGACGCGCAAGGCCGGGATATAAAAATGCGTCATATTGCCGATGGCCGTATTGCCAAAATCAAGGTACCCAAGGGTGTAAATCGAGACTATTTAATTAAGCAACTCACCCTAAATCCGACTATTGAAATAGCCGAGCCAAATTACTTAGTGAAAGCACTGGTTGCGCCTTTTGCCATACCAGGCGACCCAAGGTTTGGTGAGATGTGGGGTTTAAATAATACTGGTCAAAATGGCGGTACGGCAGGTGCCGATATCAGTGCCATTGAAGCCTGGAACACCACAACAGGCAGTCGGGAGGTAATTATCGGGGTCATTGATTCAGGCATGGATTATAACCATCCTGATTTAATTCCTAATCGCTGGGAAAACGATGGCAGTTATCCTGGCCACCCTTATGGCTACTCAACGTTAAATGCGGCAAATGATCCAATGGACAGTGACAGCCATGGTACACACGTTGCCGGTACTATTGGCGCTGCGGGTGATAATGGGATTGGCATTGTTGGGGTAAGCTGGAATGTTACATTATTACCATGCCAATTTTTAGGCCCAACCGGTGGCAGCACCGCTGGCGCCATTGAATGTATTGATTATTACACTGATCTTAAAACGAATTATGGTGTCAATATCAAGGCAACTAATAATTCTTGGGGGGGCGGTGGCTTTTCTGGAACCCTAAGAGCTGCTATCCAATCTGCTGGTGATGCCGGTATTCTTTTTATTGCTGCATCGGGTAACGATGGTGCTGATGCAGATGTCAGCCCAATGTATCCGGCGGGTTACGATTTAGATGTCATCGTCTCAGTAGCGTCAACGGATCGCAATGATAATTTATCGGTATTTTCATCTGGTGCATCAAACTTTGGTGCAACAACTGTCGACCTTGGTGCGCCCGGATCGGCAATTTTATCTACTATTCCGGGTAACGGTTATGCTGCCTATTCCGGAACCTCGATGGCATCGCCTCATGTTGCCGGGGCTGCCGCTTTGTTATGGTCAATTAATCCAGACATTACGCCATTAGAGATGAAAGCTATTTTGATGGACAGCGGTGACGAACTATTATCACTGGCAGGCAAAACTGTCTCAGGTAAACGATTAAATCTGGTAAATGCATTGGCAGAAGCTGATCCAACACCAAGCTTCCGCCTGTCAATGTCGCCAGGTAATCAGCAAATTGTCGCAGGCGCCAATGCTGAATATAGCCTGGTGGTTGGCAATATCGCTGACTGGATGGGCGATGTTGAATTAAGTGTCAGCATTAACCCCAGCATTGAGGGCGTGAGTTTGTCGGCAATGACCGCTCAACCTGGGGATACCTTAACGGTAACCGTGCCAACCACTGCAAGCACTGCTTGGGGCGATTATCAGCTCACCGTAACAGGGGTAGGTGCTAGTGATGCAAGCATTATTAAAGACATCTCGGCTAATTTAAATGTATTACCACAAGGCTTGGCAGATTTCAGTTTTGAAAACACCACCCCGATAGCAATTCCTGATAATGCCCCGGTAGGTATTGCCAGCATTATAAACGTACCAAACGAAGGCACGGTATTTAGTACTGATGTTGGCGTCAATATTAGCCATACCTGGCGTGGTGATCTGCTGGTTACCTTACGCTCACCTGAAGGTACGATGCACACCTTACATAACCGTACTGGTGGCAGTGCTGACGATATTGTTAATACTTGGACTGTTGAAACATTTAATGAAGAGGCAATGCAAGGTGATTGGACGCTTGCTGTCTCAGACAATGCCGGCGCCGATATTGGCACTTTAAATAGTTGGAATTTAACAATTACCGCGCTTGCCGGTGATATTGTTAATCCCGATCCTGTGGCACCGGTTGCCGACTTTAGCTATATTGCTTCAGGCTTAAACGTTGATTTTACTGACAGTTCAACAGATGCAGATAACGATATCAACAGCTGGAGCTGGGACTTTGGTGATGGTGTGCTTTCAGATGAACAAAACCCAAGCCACAGTTATGCAGCAGAAGGTAGCTACAGCGTTAGCCTTACTGTTACTGACAGCACCGGATTATCGGCAATGATAACCCAGTCCGTTACGCTGGTAGAAAGTGATATTACTGTCACCTTACATCGGGCAATCAGAGCACGTACCGGTTCTACTATTGTCGATTTACGCTGGACTGGCGCTACGGATAGTCTCGATTTATATCGAGATGGCCAGTTTATACGAACTATAGAAAATACCGGTAAACATCGTGATCGGTTTAATTCTATGGCCGCTTCGGCGACCTATAGTCTGTGCCTGGAAGGCACAACCCTATGTTCAGCTGATTTATTGGTTACTTTCTAACCCTACTAAGTCATCCGTCAATAAGGCAGCTGCGGCTGCCTTATTCTTTTGTTGATCCCATTGCCAGAGCAGTTAGTATAGATAACTCGGTATGTTTGATGCTTTTCGAACTAGATCCGGCAATCTCAGCAAATTATCTCGTATGCGTTATTTTGCTATATCTGCAGTAAGGAGATGACGTGTTATCACAACTACATCAGGTCGAACAAAGTCTTAATCAGGTTATTCTGGGCAAACAACAACAAATACGTTTTGCCTTGTGCTGCTTGTTAGCTGAAGGACACTTATTATTAGAAGATTTGCCTGGTCTGGGTAAAACTACCCTCGCCCATGCCTTGGCAAATAGCCTTGGGTTAAGTTATCGACGGGTACAGTTTACCAGCGATTTATTGCCAGCAGATTTAACCGGTATCAATATTTATGATGCCCGTTCACAACAATTTCATTTTCAACCTGGCCCAGTGTTTTCTCAAGTTTTACTGGCTGATGAAATTAACCGGGCAAGTCCCAAAACCCAAAGTGCGTTGCTAGAAGCCATGGAGGAGCGTCAGGTTAGTACCGACGGCGAAACCCGACCTCTACCGGCACCCTTTTTCGTTATTGCCACTCAGAATCCATTGTTTCATGCCGGTACTTCTGCCTTGCCAGAATCGCAACTAGATCGCTTTTTAATGCGTCTATCATTAGGGTTTCCGGAACGCGCAGCAGAGCATCAGTTGCTGGTCGATGACGCCAAAGGTTCCAGACTGCAGTTTTTAACGCAGCAATTAGACAGCAACACGCTGCAAAAATTACAGCAAAACGTTGCCAACGTTACAGTGAGTGATGGCGTCATTGATTACTTACTAAGCCTGGTAGATGCCAGCAGAAACCGCAATGACATGCTGCCGTTATCACCGCGTGCATCGAAAGCACTGCTGCGAGCCAGTAAAGCACATGCCTTGCTGGCCGGCCGCGATTTCACTAACGCTGACGATGTACAACAGGTCTTTCCCTCTGTGGCAGAGCACCGGTTAGACCCCCGATCCAGTGCGGCCAGCCATAGCCTCAGTCACATTATACTTGAGCAAACAGTTTGCCCGCTATGAGCAGAGTGCGGCAACAACTTCGTCAATGGCTTAATAGCTGGCTGGATAATCGCCAGCCAAAGGCCAGACAAGTGAAACTGAGTCAAAAAATCATTTATATCCTGCCCAGTCGATTTGGTCTTTGGTATATATTATTACTGGTAATACTGTACTTACTTGGCACTAATTATCAAAATAATCTTATTTTATTGATGAGTTATATGTTGTTATCAGTGCTATTACTGGCCATGGTGATGGCTTGGCGAAATTTACACGGCCTAACCGTCTCGGTTGCCCCGGTGCTCAGTGCCTATGCCGAAGAAACTTTAATGGTACCGGTCACAATACAATCTGACCAACCGCGTCAGCAATTACAGTTTTACTTTATTAATAAGCAACAACCCACCTCAATAACCGACGCAAACAATGCAGCAATGGTGCCACTGGTCACCGACAGCCGCGGTTACTTTCCAGTGCCGCGTCTTACGTTACACAGCTATTTTCCTTTTGGCTTATTCAACTGTAAAAGTATGTTAAATCTTGACTATCATTACTGGGTTTTTCCTAAACCGTTGGCCATTGAGACCCTGCATGTCAGTAGCGATGACAGCGGTAGTAAAAATAAGGCGGCAGATGAATACGATACTATTCGTGGTTATCAGGCTGGTGATAACCTTAAGCTAATGCTGTGGAAGCGACTCGCCCGCGATCCGGCTAATCCAGTGGTAAAATATGCACAAAGCACTCCACAGCCAGAACCTGACTGGATTATAATACCTGCGGTATCAGGCGCAGCACTGGAAATGGCGCTGTCTAAAGCCTGCTATTTGATGCTGCAACTGGAACAACGCAATAAGCCTTATGGTCTGCGCATTAACAACAAACGTTTAAATCCTTCCTGTGGACAACAACATCTTGAGCGCTGTTTACGCGAGTTAGCGCTATGCTGATACTGCTAAACCGACAAACTATCTTAACGTTCAATGTCATCTTGGTGTCAGTTATTGCATTACTGCAATCTGCCTTGCCACTTTGGTATAGCGCTATTCTCATATTGTTATTGCTTTACCGCTGGCCATTGCAGCAAAGCAGTAATACCGTAAACAAGTTAAAAAGAGTAAACATTATCGCCGCACTTATCTTGCTGCTGTTACTCGTCAGTATTAAGCAAAGTGGTGTGTTTCATCTTATGCTGCAAATTTTATTACTGTCTGCAGCCAGTCGTTTAGTGTTGGTGCGCCAGCGTAAAGATAGCCATCAACTGTTATGGGTACTGTATTTTTTATTAGCCTGCTGCTTTATTTTTTATCAAAGCATAATGATCAGCCTGCTAATAATGACATTGCTATTGTTAACGCTTTGTTGCCATTATCAATTATATGCCAGCAAAAACCAGCGCATTCAGCTGGTACAAATAGGGAAAGCATTATTAATCACCATGCCGGTGTGGCTGACTTTATTTCTATTATTTCCACGGTTACAACCGCTATGGCAGATCCCTACCGCTCAGGCTGCCATAACCGGTTTGGCTGACACATTGGACCCCGGTAGTATCGAGAACCTGGTACAAAGCGACGCGCTGGCATTTAGGGTTGTTTTTAACACTCTGCCACCGCCACGTCAGGAATGGTATTGGCGTGCTAAAGTGTATGAAAACTTTGATGGTCGCAGCTGGACAGTAAACCCAAGGTTTCTGCGTGCTCAGCTAACTAAACAAGCAACCTCAAGCGATGAAGCCGGCACAAAAGTCAGCTATCAGATAATAGCCGAAGTGAGTAATCAGCGAAGTTTGTTTGCGCTGAGCGAACCGCTGGAACTGACCAGCGAAATCCGGCCAACAGCAGCTTCTTTGATAGAGGCCAGACGACCGGTAAGTCAACGCTTAAGTTATCGGCTTACCAGCACCCTGAATAAGGTACCAGCAGACTCTGCCGATGAAACACAACTTAATTTACGCACCGCAAATGCCAACCCACAAACCAGAGCACTGGCCAGGAAATGGGCAGCAAACGGTTCTTCAACGCCTGAAATAATAGAGCAAATCAGTAGTTTATTTCGACAACAGCCTTTTTATTACAGCCTCAATCCTCCCAGGTTAGGCGCTAATAGTGTTGATGCCTTTTTGTTTGACAGTCGCACTGGCTTTTGCAGTCACTACGCTTCAGCTACTGCGGTTATTTTACGTGAGGCGGGAATTGCTGCGCGGGTGGTTGGCGGCTATCAGGGCGGCGTTTGGCATGAAGATCAACAATATTTGGAAGTTCGGCAACGTGAAGCCCATGCCTGGGTAGAATATTTTGATCAAAATCGATGGCAGCGATTCGATCCTACCGCGGTCATTGCGCCAGAACGCGTATTGGCAGGACTTGATGCGGTGTTATCTGCCGATGAGCAAAATCAATTACAAGCTAACTGGCGCCGGTTTTCTGCAATCAATTTTATTAGTCAGCAATTTTTACATCTTGACTATTATTGGTCAGTTTGGGTATTGGGTTTTGATGACAGTCAGCAACGTAATCTGTGGCAACAATTGAAAGCCGCCAGTAAATTTATCGCCCTGCTCGGGATAGTCGTGTTAATAGCGCTATTGTTAACGTGGTATCGTTATTATACAAAACGCCCGGCAAAACTTGCAGCACCGGTATTATTATTACAGCGATATCTTCAAAAAATGCTGGTATATAAAGCGCTTAGCCAATCACATAGTGCTTTTATATTACAGCTTAGCAACTATAATCCAGCACAGGCTTTACTGTTAGCTGACGTAGACACTCTGTATCAGCGTGCATTGTTTGCTGAAGATCAGTACGCAATGCAACAATTAAAAACCCTGTTACAGTGTAACCGCAAACAACTAGCGGGGTTAAACTGGCCTGAGCCTAATAAGCAGTCACAAGCCAGTTAATACAGCAACTTATTAGGGTGAGGTTAAAATCCGCAGTGCCGTTTGAATATGTTCAGCACAATGCACACCCAGATCGGTAAGATAACCACCATCAGATTGGGTAAGCAAACCTTTCGCATGTAACCTGGCAATGGCAGCCCGGCTGTCGTTGTCAGCATTTTTGTGAACTTTTAATCCTTCCATCTGTGAATCGAGATTAAATAAACTAAGAATTTTTATCTCAGCATTTAGCTCTGCAGTTACTGGCATAGCATACATCCTCTGTTATTAAGCCGTATCAAGATAACGGTTATCACTGATTATTGGCAGCCTTTTTTGCAGTAATTTTTCGATTAGCCAGCAGAATATCTTTACCAGTACTTATCGGCGTGTTCCACGTCAGCTAGGGGTTTTCTAACCCTTCTGCCGCCAATAAAAGTAAGGCCTCATGCAACGCATACGGCCATACCACCACGGTTATTCAGTGGCTTAATACTCATAAGCGAAAAAAGCCCCAATATCTGGGGCCTGAAATAACGAATAATGCGCACTGTTACAGCTTACATTGTTAAAACTCGCGGCTATTACGCAGTGCGGCTATGCGTTTATCCAGCGGTGGATGGGTTAATAACAACTCTGACTTTGCTTTTTTACCGGCTATACCAAACGCCATCATACTGCCTTCCAACCGGCTTTCATGGTTGTTTTTCAGGCGCTCCAATGCCGCAATCATTTTAGTTGGACCAGCCAAACGAGCAGCACCGGCATCAGCACGGTACTCCCGCTGACGCGAGAA
Source organism: Arsukibacterium sp. MJ3 (assembly GCF_000987765.1). Classification (GTDB taxonomy): domain Bacteria; phylum Pseudomonadota; class Gammaproteobacteria; order Enterobacterales; family Alteromonadaceae; genus Alishewanella. Next base: position 50,320 of record NZ_LAHP01000001.1, on the reverse strand, counting down.
CCACATAACGATGATGCTAGCCAAGAAACCAAACACTAGCTCCAACACAATAACAATACCAAAGTAGGCAATAGTGCCTAACTGCTGGTTATTATTACGAATAGCACCAGCGATTAAGCGGGCAAAGAAAATAACAAAGGTATTGACCACACCCTGGATCAGCGTAAGCGTTACCATATCGCCGTTAGCAATATGCGATACCTCATGTGCCAACACCGCTTCTACTTCATCTTCTTTCATATTACGCAGCAAACCTGTACTGACCGCAACTAACGCCGCATTACGATTCATACCGGTGGCAAAAGCATTCATCTCCGGCGAGTCATAAACGGCTACTTCTGGCATGCCAATACCGGCTTGTTTTGCCTGTCGGGCAACCGTCGTCATCAACCACTGCTCAGTCGCATTTCGGGGCTGGGTAATTACCACCGCACCGGTAGAGCGTTTCGCCATCCATTTCGACAATGCTAAAGAGATAAAAGAACCACCAAAACCAAAAATTGCAGCAAACACCAGCAAACCGCTGATACTGCTGTGATCTATCCCGAAGAAGCTAAAGACGATATTCAACACGATACTCAGTACCAGAATAACCGCCAGGTTTGTTGCCAAAAACAGCAAAACTCTTTTCATATACACTTACCTCATATTTTAACTGAGCATAATATATGGCCATCAAGCTGAATATCAAATTAAAGTCACACCAATAAAGTGTAACTAAACATGTTGAATTGGCTAGTTTTAGCTACAATAGCCAAAAAAGCAGGAACACCCAATGAAATTATTACTACTAAGCAGTTCACGTGCGAACAACAGTGCTTATCTGGCACCTTATATGAACTGGCTGCAAACACATCTGCAAGGTGTTAGCGAGTTGTTGTTTATCCCCTATGCTGGCGTATCGGTAAGTTACGACACCTATTTACAACAAGTCGCGACGGCATTCGCACCCTTAAACATTAACGTCAACAGCATTCACCAATGTACCGATCCTAAAAAAGCACTGGCGCAAGCGCAGGCAATTGTCGTTGGAGGTGGTAACACATTTCAGTTACTTCATCTTTTATATCAACATGATATACTGCAGCTTATCAAGAAACGCGTAACCAGCGGTGTGCCATATATTGGCTGGAGCGCCGGCTCTAACATTGCCGGCAGCAGTATTCGCACCACCAATGATATGCCTATTGTTGAACCACAATCTTTTAACGGATTAACGCTGTTGCCATTGCAATTAAACCCGCATTACAGTGACTATGAACCAGAGGGTTTCCATGGTGAAACCCGAGATATGCGGTTAGCGGAGTTTATGATACTAAACCCCACTACGCCGATTATTGCCTTGCCAGAAGGTACCGCACTTAAGCGCAGTGGCGATAAGCTTAACCTGCTGGGTAGCAACGGTGGCTATTTGTTTAAGGGCGGCGATAAAACGGCCATACCCGAAAACAGCGATTTATCGCACTTATTGCGTTAAAAATAACTACGCTGACGTCATAAGTAGCTCGCTGGCTAAACTCAAGCCAAGCTGCTGCTGGTGTTCAGGCTGAAATGGCACTACCCCCAGACACGGCACCGAAATTCGCTGCTGTAAGTCAGTAATATTTTGCTGCAGCAATGCCATATCAGGGTCAATGCAATTGGCCACCCAGCCAACTAACGTGGCACCACTGCGTGCAATTTCCCGCACGGTTAGCATGGCGTGGTTTAAACAGCCCAGTTTCATACCAACTACTAAAATTACTGGTAATTGCTGCTCGGCTACCCAATCGGCTAAATACCGCTGGTTGCTAATTGGCAGTAACCAGCCGCCGGCCCCTTCAATTAGTAGTTGCTGCAGCGGTAACTGCTGCCAGCTATGTAGCGCCTGAGAAAGCTGTGTTTCGCATATTGGTTGCTGCTCAAGTATCGCCGCCAGATGCGGCGCTACAGGTTGCTGATAGCAAATGGGGTTTATCATCTTATACGGTAACGCGATACCAGAATAGCGCTGCAGCAGTAACGCGTCACTGTTAAGGCCTTGTGCGTCAACCCCTGCGGCTATTGGCTTTACCCCAACAGCTACGCTCCCCAGCGTGGCAAAACCTTGTAACAACAAGGTACTGACAAAGGTTTTGCCAGCATCGGTATCCGTTGCGGTAATAAAGTAGCGCTTAACGGCCATCTTTTACTCCAGTTATCAGTAGTACCTGGTACGTTGCCGGTAAGCCAGCAGCACTTCGTTTTGCATCGTATGCGGCAGCGAGTTTTTGCCAGTAGCCTTTGCCAGTTAACCCCTGACTTTGCCTGCCAGCCACTTTATTTGCCCCCAAGGCTTTTAGTTCGCGAGCCAGGCTTTGCACATCGGCATAAAACAGTGAATAACTGCGCTCGGTAAACTGCCATCGCACCCCACTGACTGTGCTGGCTGCTGCTATTACATCGCTTACCGCTAAAAAGTGATTAACATGCTGCTTGTTGTCCAGTGCAGCAAAGGCGCGTTTCAGCTCAGCCAGGCTGCCGTCCACTAACGTGGTCAGCACCAGTTGGCCACCGGGCGTTAATACCCGCGTAATCTCCGCTAATACTGCTGCAGGGCGCTGGCACCATTGCAGCATCAGGCTGGAAAATACCGTATCTACACTTTGTGACGGTAGCGGCAGGCTTTCGGCATCAGCCTGAATATAGTCGGTGGCTAATTGCTGGCTGGCAGCTTTGGCCAACATACCAGCACTTAAGTCAACGGCACTAAAGGTGTGGCAATAGCCGCTGAAACGAGGGTGAACCCAGCCCGGGCCGCAACCTACATCAAGCAAGTGGCCTTGCGGCGTAGCCGGTAATAATGCTAGTGCATCCAGTGCCACCTGTTGTTGTAAACGGGCAGCGCTGGTGTAGCTGTGACAAGCGTTGCCAAAACTTCTGGCAACCTGCTCTACAAATTGCTCACGGCAGGCTGGTAGTTGAAGTAATAGTGGTAATGGGCTGGCTTCACTCATATCAACAGTCTCAATTGCTTTACTAATAGCGCTATATCGTGCTGGTTATGATGGCTACTTAAGGTTATGCGTAACCTAGCGCTGCCTTTTGGCACCGTCGGTGGCCGAATAGCGCTAAGCCAGACGCCCGCCTCTCTCAATTGGGTGCTGGCATTCAGCGCCTGCTCGCTACTGCCTAATACCAGCCCCTGAATAGCCGTGCTTGAAGCAAGCAGTGGCAAATCTGCAGCCAACTGCTTAAATAGCCGGATATTGCTGTGTAACTTGTCACGCCGCCAGTCTTGGCTGCGGCACAATTCAATACTTTTTATAACCGCTGCACAAACTGCCGGAGATAACCCGGTGCTGTAAATATAATGCCGACCAAATTGTTCCAGATAATCCATAACCGTGTTGCTGCCGGCCAAAAAAGCACCACTAACCCCCAGCGCCTTGCCAAAATTAGCCATCAGACAAAATAACTCGCTATTGGCCACACCTTGTGCAACAGCACTACCACGACCTTCATTACCCAGCACCCCTAAGCCATGGGCATCGTCTAATAACAGCGGCGCAGCATACTGCTGACAAAGCTGCAGCACAGCCAGTATATCCGGACTGTCACCATCCATACTGAACACACCCTCGGTAACCACCATGGCGTGTTTGCACTGCCTTAAATAGTGCTCAAGCGCTGGCAGATCATTATGAGCAAAGCGCTTAAAGTCAGCGTCACTGTGTAACGCCGCATCAATTAACGAAGCATGGCTTAATTTATCCAGCAGCAAGGTGTCGGTTTTAGCGCTTAGCGTTGATAACATCGCCTGATTGGCAGCAAAGCCGGATGAAAACAACAATACTCGGTCTACGCCAAGCCAGTCGCACAGCGCATCGATTAATTGCCGGTGCACCTGATGTTGGCCAGTGACTAAAGGTGAACCACTACTGCCAGCCCCAAACCGCGCGGCACCCTCGGCAAACGCTTGCAATACCATCGGCTCAGTCGCCAGCCCCAGATAATCGTTGCCAGAAAAGTTAATATAGTGCTGCCCGGCAATGCCAAGCAATCGACCAGCATACTGCTCTACAGTAATCGGTGTGCGCAGTTGTTGGCTGCTGGCCCTTTGCTGCAACGCGTGTTGCAGCTCGGCAAGTTTGCGCTGGCTCATTTAGCCTGCCGCGTGATACAACGGCGGCGTAACCTGCTCGTTAATGGCATCGGCCAGCGCCAATTCGTGTGCCTCATCCGATACGTCAGCACGCTGCTCAGGTTTTATGCCAAGCTTCGCAAACAGCTGCATATCTGAATTAGCTTCCGGGTTATCTGTGGTCAGTAATTTATCACCATAAAATATTGAATTAGCACCAGCAAAGAAACACAACGCCTGCATTTGCTCATTCATGCGCGAGCGGCCCGCCGACAAACGCACATGGCTTTGCGGTAACATGATTCGTGCTACGGCAATAGTACGAATAAATTCAAAACCGTCTAAATCGTCCACATTTTCCAGCGGCGTACCTTTCACTTTAACCAGCATATTGATCGGCACACTTTGTGGATGCTCTGGTAAATTTGCCAACTGCATTAATAACGCCGAACGGTCATTGGCGCTTTCACCCAGCCCGACAATGCCACCACAACAGACTTTCATACCGGCATCACGAACATGGCTGAGCGTATCCAACCGATCTTGATAACTGCGAGTGGTAATAATTTCACCATAAAATTCCGGTGAAGTGTCCAAATTATGATTATAAAAATCTAAACCGGCCTGCGCCAAGCTCTGCGCCTGAGTGGTGTTAAGCATGCCAAGGGTCATGCAGGTTTCCAGGCCCATGGCTTTAACGCCCTGCACCATTTCAATTATGTAAGGCATATCACGCTGTTTAGGGTTACTCCAGGCCGCCCCCATACAAAAACGACTGGCTCCTTGCGCCTTGGCTGCCGCAGCCTGAGTTAACACCTTTTCTACTTCCAATAAGCGTTCGCGTTCCAGGCCGGTGTTATAATGGCCGCTTTGTGGACAATACTTACAATCTTCGGCGCAAGCACCGGTTTTAATCGACAATAACGTACTAATTTGTACTTCGTTTGGTTTAAAAAACTGGCGATGAGTGCTTTGTGCCTGAAATAATAAGTCGTTAAACGGCAGCGCATACAGCGCATTCACTTCAGCGAGCGTCCAGTTATAACGAACTTGGGGGTGAGTGGCTGTAGCATGCATAGAGCGTATCCATTGTTGTTATAAGGTTTTTCGGCTAGTCTAACCGGCCATTAGCCGTTGTCAACGCCGACCACATCATTAACTTTACTACTGGTTATTTTATGAGCATTGATTTAGAGTTTGACCGTAACCATATTTGGCATCCTTATACCTCAATGGACAAACCACTGCCGGTTTATCCAGTTGTGGCGGCCAAGGGCTGCGAACTTATTTTAGAAAATGGCCAGCATCTCATTGATGGTACCTCATCGTGGTGGGCCGCCGCCCATGGCTATAATCATCCGGTATTAAATGCAGCAGTAACAGCGCAGCTGCAACAAATGGCCCACGTGATGTTTGGCGGTATAACCCATCAACCTGCCGTCAGTTTATGTCAGCAACTGATTGAGATAACCCCTGCAGCACTCACTAAAGTGTTTTTAGCTGACAGTGGTTCAGTGGCGGTCGAAGTGGCCATTAAAATGGCTTTACAGTACTGGCTCGCCAGCGACACGCCGCAAAAAACCAAGCTGGTGAGCTTGCGTAAAGGCTATCATGGCGATACCTTTGCCGCGATGGCTGTTTGTGATCCGGTAGACGGCATGCACGACCTTTTTGCTGGCATTCTCAATAAGCATTATTTTTTACCGGCACCAGCCAGTACGTTTAGTGAAACCTTTAACCCGGCTGATATTGCGCCTTTAGCCACCCTTTTAGCGAAAGAACACCAGCATATTGCCGCACTTATTTTAGAGCCGATTGTGCAGGGTTATGGCGGTATGCGCTTTTATCACCCGGAGTATCTGCGCCAGGCACGGGCGTTATGCGATCACTATCGGATACTATTAATTGCCGATGAAATTGCCACTGGCTTTGGCCGTACCGGTAAGTTGTTTGCCTGCGAGCATGCCGGTATAACACCCGATATTATGTGCTTAGGTAAGGCCCTTAGCGGCGGCTATATTACGCTGGCAGCTACGCTATGCACCGATGAAGTTGCGCGGGGCATCAGCCAAAGTGCTGCTGGCGGCTTAATGCATGGCCCCACTTTTATGGCTAACCCACTGGCCTGTGCCGTTGCCAATGCCAGTGTTACTTTAATTCGGCAAGATAACTGGCCGGCTCAGGTTAAAGCTATTGAGCAGCAAATGCAGCATGAATTAGCGGTATGCAATACTTCAGCTGCGGTAAAAGATGTCAGGGTATTGGGCGCTATTGGTGTGCTGGAAATGCGACACAACGTTGATGTAGCAACACTACAGCAGCAATTTGTGGAATTAGGCGTGTGGATCCGACCATTTAATAACTTAATTTATATTATGCCGCCGTTTATTATCAGTCCGGCACAGTTAAGCAGGCTAACTTCGGCCATGGCAACGGTGGCCGGCGCTAACGCATAATATAAAACAACATACCGCTGGCACTGAGCAGTAACACAATAATATTAAAATGCAGATGGTCACTATAGCGCTTTAAACGCACCCAATTTAGCACGATGCTGGCGGCAGTAATAATAACGCAACCCCAGAGTAAATAAACCAGCCAAAACGTTAACTGTGGCCGCCAATAGTCCCGAATGTCTATACCCAGGTAACGCACTAAACCAGAGTCCATGTCTGGCCGGGCGTAATGGCTAAGCACTAACGCCACAAAAAACAGCAGCCAGGCAATAATCGCCAGATACTTAAAAGCCCGGCATAGCAAGTCAGGGCCAGCTCTACGTTCAAAGTCGGGGCCGCCTTTATCTTGTCCTGTTCTGTAATGTGCGGTCATTTTTGGCTTCCTTCCAATTTTTACTTGTTTTCAGCTACTGGCAAAGTATGATTACAACTTTCATAAATATAGCTTAGTTATAACACCATCTGGAGTTTGTTGCATGACGCACGCCGTAGTTAAAGATGTGTTGGCCGGTAAATACCCTACCGGTTCACAGATCACAGTTAAAGGCTGGATCCGCACCCGTCGCGATTCGAAAGCCGGTATTTCTTTTTTAGCTGTGCACGATGGCAGCTGTTTTGATGCAGTGCAGGCTGTTGTGCCATCAGAGCTGGCTAATTATGAAAATGAAATTAAGCGCTTAACCACAGCCTGTTCGGTTATGGTAACCGGCACCGTTGCCCGCTCTGAGGGCCAGGGCCAGGCGTATGAAATTCAAGCTGACCATGTTAGCGTGGTCGGCTGGGTTGAAAACCCAGACACCTACCCAATGGCGCCAAAGCGGCACAGCATGGAGTACCTGCGCGAGCACGCCCATCTGCGTGCGCGGACCAATGTAATGGGTGCGGTTACCCGGGTAAGACATTGTTTGGCCCAAGCGGTGCACCGTTTTTTTCATGAGCAAGGCTATTATTGGATCAGTACGCCGATTATTACCGGTTCCGATACCGAAGGTGCTGGTGAAATGTTCCGGGTTAGTACGCTGGATTTGGAAAACTTACCGCGTACCGACAAAGGCAACATTGACTACAGCAAGGATTTTTTCGGTAAAGAAACTTACCTTACCGTATCTGGCCAGCTTAATGGTGAAACCTACGCTTGTGCCATGTCAAAAATTTATACTTTTGGCCCAACCTTTCGAGCTGAAAACTCCAATACCAGCCGCCATTTAGCAGAGTTTTGGATGATAGAGCCAGAAGTGGCCTTTGCCGAGCTAAAAGACATTGCTCAGCTGGCTGAAGACATGCTGAAGTACGTTTGCCAGGCAGTACTGACTGAGCGCGCTGATGATATGGCGTTTTTTGCGGAGCGCATCGACCCGACAGCCATTACCCGCTTACAACAGTTAGTTAGCTCGCCTTTTGTGCGGATGGACTACACCGATGCCATTGAAATATTAAAAACCTGTGGCAAAACCTTCCAATATCCAGTGGAATGGGGTGTTGATTTGCAATCTGAACACGAACGCTACTTAGCAGAGGAGCATGTGGGCGCACCAATCATTATGCAAAACTACCCAAAAGACATTAAAGCGTTTTATATGCGCTTAAATGACGATGGTAAAACCGTTGCTGCCATGGATGTATTGGCGCCTGGTATTGGTGAAATTATTGGTGGGAGCCAACGGGAAGAGCGGCTGGAGCATTTTGACCGTCGACTTGATGAAATGGGCCTGAATAAGGAAGATTACAGTTGGTATCGTGATTTACGTCGCTACGGCACCGTACCACATGCAGGCTTTGGCTTAGGCTTCGAGCGTTTAGTATCCTATGTTACCGGGGTAGGTAACGTGCGTGATGTTATCGCCTTCCCGCGTACGCCGGGTAACGCCGAGTTCTAAGCGATTATCAATAATCGTAAATAGCAAAAGGGAGCCACCGGCTCCCTTTTTAATGGTTTTGTTTCACGAATACTGCTAGAAGTAAGAAAAAAACGCAGCAGGATCAATATCAGTGCGTACCGGTGCAGTACTGACGGCGGTGCCTAAATACAAAAAGCCGACAATTTCATCATCTTCACCTACTTCCAGCGATTGCTTAACAAAGTCTTGCTGAGCATAACCGCCAGTGCGCCATACCCCACCAAACCCTTGTGCAAAGGCCGCTTGTTGCATCGCCATTACCGCACAAGCCGCCGATTGCACTTGTTCATGGGCCGGCACCTTAGGATGCTCAATAACTTTTGCTATACATACAATCACCATTGGCGCCCGCAGCGGCAATTGCCGCGCCCGCTCATGCATTTCTGGTGAAATACCCGGTGCATCTTCAATAGCCGCTTCGGCAAACACATCACCCAACCGATTAAGCGGCTCTTTACCGGTGACAATAACAAACCGCCAGGGGCGTAAACCACCATGATCAGGCACCTTTAATGCGGCCCGCTTAATAAGCTCTAACACCTCGCCAGCAGGTGCCGGCTCGGTTAATCGCGGGGTGGAATACCGTGTTGTCAGTAGTGTCAACGCATCCATAATTTAACCTCATTCAACGACTCGGCCAGCAGGCTAACAAAGTTCACTCATTATGCACATGAGAAACTAGTACAATAGCGGTTGTTTGCTCATTCGCCGACCAGTACGCGTCTAGTAACAGCAATAACAGCACTATAGCGCTGATATCGCCTGTTGATACAGTGCCAGATAGTGCGCACTAGCCTCATCCCAACCAAAACTCTGCTTCATCGCCCTTTGTTGTACTTTGTTATACATTTTCCGGTTTTCATATAATGTTAATGCTTGTTGTAGTGCTTGTAGTAGTGCTGGTGTAGTTGGTTCAGCAAAACCAATACCTGTAGCCTGTTTGTCCGGCCAGGGCAGCACGGTATCTTTTAACCCACCGGTTAACCTTACAATCGGCAAATTACCGTAACGTAAACTGTATAACTGATTTAAACCGCAGGGTTCAAACAAACTGGGCATTAGAAAAAAATCTCCCGCTGCTTCTACCTGATGTGCCAGACGTTCATTAAAACCTTCAATAAAACGGAACTTGTCTGGAAACGTTAGGGCTAATTGATGTAATTGTTGGCAGTAATACACCTCGCCACTGCCCACAATAACCACTTGCACCGGTGCTTCTTTTAACCATTGCTGCAATGCTGGGATCAGCATATCAAAGCCCTTTTGGCCGGTCACCCGGCTCACCGCAACGAATAAGGGGCTATTGGCTATGGCAAGCTGATAATCTTGCTGCAGCTGTTGTTTACAGCAAGCTTTGCCCGCCAAATTGGTAAGATGATAAGGCGCTGCTATGGCCGGATCCGTCGCCGGATCCCACATCGCGTAATCACAGCCATTTAAAATGCCACTAAAATCGTTTTGGCGCAGCTGATACCAATATGCCAGGCCATTAGCCGCTGGCTCTGTTAGTAACTCGTCACGATAGCCCCGGCTTACCGTATTAATTTTAGTGGCGTATTGCAGGGCTAATTGTAAAAAATTAATGTTCTGTCCGGTTGTTGGCAAATCAAGCTGTTCTGCCCAAAACGGCTGACACTGCTGCTGATAAGCACCATTATGAATGGTAAATATAAAAGGCGTTGCAGCTAACGCAGACACGTGTTGGCGCAACGTAGATAAGTAAAAGGCGGCAGGCGCGGTTTGCCAGTCATGGCCATGCAGCACGTCAAAGGCAGGCTGGTTACTGGCCCATGCCAAAGCCGCCTTGCAAAAAAAAGCAAAACGCAGCGGGTTATCGGCGTAGCCATGCTGGCCATCATCATAAGGTCGGGACCGGCCAAAAAAATCATGATGTTCAACCAGATGTATAGTTACCCCGGCAAGCGAAGTACTGCGCACCGCACAGCCTAAAGTACGGCCACCTAACTCTACAAATACCGACTCTGAGTGTTCAGTTTTCAGCTGATAAAGCGTGGCGTACCTCGGTAAAATCACACTAACCTGATGACCACTGGCTAGCAAATTGCTGGCCAGACCGCGACAAGCATCGGCCAAGCCACCGGTTTTAATTAATCCTTCATATTCACTGCAAATAAACAAAATACGCAAAAAAACCTTCCTAAATTACTTAAACGTCAAAACCAACCTTAGCGCCTTTTGGGATCACCACCACGCCACCCGGCGATATATGAAAACGCGCTTTATCTTGCACCGGATCTTCACCAATAATAGTACCTGGGGCAATTTTAACGTCTTTATCAATAATCGCCCGGTGAATACGACACCCCCGTCCTATATCGTTATTGCCCATCAATACACATTTCTCAATATAACTGTGGCTATGCACATGCACGTTGTAACCCAGTATTGACTGATACACGATACCACCACTAACAATGCAGCCTGATGCCACCATAGAACTGATAGCCTGACCGGTACGGTTGGTTTCGTCATGCACAAACTTCGCGGGTGGCATGGGCGGCGTATAGCTACGTAATGGCCAGTAGCGGTTATACACATCAAATGGCGGATTAATAGAAATTAAATCCATATTGGCTTCATAATAAGAATCTATGGTACCCACATCGCGCCAATAACCGGCACTGCTTTCAGACTCGCCGCGAATACGATTACTTGAAAAATCATACACATAAACTTCGCCCTGCGGATACAAACCCGGAATAATATTGTGACCAAAATCGTGTTTAGAGTCGGCCAGCTGCGCATCGGCTTCCAGTACATCTACCAGGCAGCGCGCTTCAAAAATATAATTCCCCATCGATGCCAGCACAAAATCGGGACGCCCAGGAATGGTTTTCGGGTTCTGTTTCGGCTTTTCTTCAAAACCAATCATTTTTCCATGCTCGTCAACTTCAATAACACCAAACTCATGCGCCTGACTTACCGGTACTGGTATCGCCGCCACCGTAAGTTTGGCTTTATTATTACGATGAAAATCAAGCATTTGCCGCACATCCATCTTATAAATATGGTCACCGCCAAATACACAAACATGCTCTGGATCTAAGCCTTCAATTAAATGTAAATTCTGATAAATGGCATCGGCAGTACCTAAATACCAATGCTTACCCGTTTGCATTTGCGCCGGTATCGGGTCGATAAAACGGTTGGTTAAGCCACTTACTCGCCAAGCGCGACCCAGATGCTTCATCAGTGAATGCGATTTAAACTGCGTTATAACGAATATCTGTAATAAATCAGAATTTACAAAGTTATTCAGTACAAAGTCGACAATCCGATAATTGCCACCAAATGGCACGGCCGGTTTAGCACGGATCCCGGTAAGCGGTGCTAAACGGGTTCCTTCACCCCCTGCAAGCACCATGGTTAACACACCTGACATAAAGACTCCCTGTATTTACACTGTAAAAGTAAACGGTAATAGATAGAATGTGCGGCGAAGCTAATACCACGATAGCATTATTAACAGATAAAGCACCAGAAATGTCCGCAAGAACAGCGAAAATCAGCCTGATAAGTGGCCCTATGGTATTCTGTAAACAAGAACTTAGGGGAGTATTCGACATGTTGACTGCAAAAATTTAAACCACTAAAAAATATAGTTATCAGGCCTAGTGCACAACGTCAACTTGGCATGCTAAATTGCGCAGGTTTTACCCAACCCCACCCGAAACACCTTACCCTCTGAGGTTATATGACAATGTTTTGCTTGCCCAAAGTGCCCGTTTCGCGTGCATGGTATGTAGCCATAGTATTTTTGTTAAGCGGCTGTATTGCGCCAGCCTTACTGTTTTCACCCCAAGGCCAGTTAATGTGGGCATTGTTAAAACCGTTGGTTGGGTTAGATCCCAATGAGGTTAATTTATTTGAACAACCGCTAATAAAAAGCCGAGTGCAGTCTTTGCTGGGTGCAAATTACGACACTACAGTGAGTTTATTAAAAACCGCCAATGAAATTCAGCAAGAAGGACCGCTGTTTTATCTGGTGTCAAGACATACTCCAATACCACTATTGGCAGAAAAAGCAGGCCTAGTCTGGAATGCCGATACTAATCAGCTGGCGGTATTATTAGTAACAGGTGGTGCGCCACAGATTTTCGCTGAGCACATCAATAAACAGGCTGAGCAGCTGATACCGAGCTGGCCTAAAGCGTTAGCTGATTACGCTGATCCGGCGGCGTTGCAGCAAAAAGCCATCTCTGCCGCCAGCAATAAGCTTTATGCAGAAATACCCGCCGAATTAAACGTGGCACTCGCGATGGCAGCTGATCCGAAAGCTGCCATCGCGTTACAAACAAATAATCTGACACAGAAAGCATTGTCACCACTACAGCAGCAACAGGCTGAAGCAAGGGTGCAGTTAAACACCGCTGAACAAGCCGTAACGGCAGCAGAAATACAAGCACAGCAAGCAGAGCTGCAGTTACAGCAGAGCCTGGCCGGCAGCGAGGCTTTTCAGCTCGCCACTGGGCGCTATAGCGCTGCACAGCAGCAGTTGCTAAGAGTGCGCCAGGCCTTAGAAGTGGCAAAAGCAAAAAATAAGGCGTTGGCAACAGTAGCATTTTAACGCTTCTGTTCATTACTTACCGCCAACCGTTAAATTTGTGCGGCTAGCTCTGCCCCCTGGCGAATCGCTTGTTTTGCATCTAGTTCGGCGGCAACATCGGCGCCACCAATTAAATGATGGCGTATACCCCGTTCTGTTAACCCTTGCTGTAACGCCCGTTGTGGTATCTGCCCGGCACAAATAATTACATTGTCGACGTCGAGGCAGCGCTCTTCGCCGTTAATTTCCAGCCATAAACCGTTATCGTCTACTTTTAAATAGTTAACGCCCGCCATCATTTCCACGCCTTTTTTCTTTAGCGAGGCGCGGTGCGTCCAACCAGTGGTTTTGCCTAAACTGCCACCCACTTTGCTGGCTTTACGTTGCATCAGATAAATTTTACGCGCGGCAGGCTCAGGTAAACTATCTGGCAGTAAAGCACCACGGCCCTGGTAGCTTTTATCTACGCCCCACTCTTTTAACCAAGCGTCGGGTTGCAGCGTTAACGAGTTATCTTCAGTTAAATACTCGGCAACATCAAAACCGATACCACCAGCACCAATAATAGCTACGTTTTTACCTACCGATTTATGATCGCGTAACACATCTAAGTAACTGAGTACTTTCGGATGGTCTTGCCCGGCCAAGTCAATTTGACGCGGTAAAATACCACTGGCTAAAATAACGTCATCAAAGCCACCTTCTGCTAAACTTTCTGCCGTTTGCTCAGAATTTAAATGCAGTTTAATGGCATGTAATTCAATCATTCGACCAAAATAACGTAAGGTTTCATAAAACTCTTCTTTGCCCGGAATTTGCTTGGCATAATTAAACTGGCCACCGATTTGATGCGATTTATCAAATAAATGCACCTGATGACCACGCTGCGCCGCATACACACTAAAGGCTAAACCTGCCGGACCGGCACCGACTACCGCTAATTTTTTAGGCATTGTGGCAGCGTCAAAATTCAGTTCGGTTTCATAGCAAGCTCTGGGGTTAACTAAACAACTGGCGCGTTTATTTTGAAACACATGATCAAGACATGCCTGATTACAGGCTATGCAGGTATTGATCAAATCGGCGTTATCGGCAGCCGCTTTGTTAACAAAATCAGCATCCGCTAAAAATGGCCGGGCCATACACACCATATCAGCCTGGCCGTTAGCCAGAATATCTTCCGCTACCTGCGGATCGTTTATGCGATTGGTAGCAATAACCGGTATGCTCAGCTCTTTTTTAACCCGTTCAGTTATCCAACTAAAGGCCGCTCGGGGCACTCGGGTGGTAATTGTTGGCACCCGAGCTTCATGCCAGCCAATGCCAGTGTTTATTAAGGTAGCGCCAGCTTCTGCAACGGCTTTGCCTAGTGCGACTACTTCTTCAAAACTATTACCATCTTCTACTAAATCCAGCATTGATAAACGGTAAATAATAATAAAGTCTGGACCACACCGCTCCCGCACCGCTTTTACCGTTTCAACCGCAAAGCGGCTACGGTTCTCAAAACTGCCACCCCACTCATCCTTACGATGGTTGGTACGCCGGCACACAAATTGATTAATTAAATAGCCTTCAGAACCCATTATTTCAACACCATCGTAACCGGCTTTTTTAGCCAACTTCGCCGCAGAGGCAAAGTCTTTAATGGTGCCAGTAACTTGCCGCGCTGACATGGCAGAGGGTTTAAAAGGCGTAATAGGTGATTGTATTTTGCTGGGTGCAACATTAAAAGGATGGTAACCGTATCGGCCGGCATGCAGCAGTTGCAAGCATATTTTTGCATCGTACTGATGCACCGCAGCAGTAACCTGACAATGTTTCTTTACCTGCCACCAATAGCTAAGCTGGCTCCCAAATGGCACCAGATTGCCGCGAAAGTTTGGGCTGATACCGCCGGTAATAATTAAGCCTACGCCGCCTTTAGCCCGCTCAGCATAAAAAGCAGCAAGTTTCGCAAAACCGTTTTTCTCTTCTTCAAGGCCAGTATGCATTGACCCCATAATGACGCGATTTTTCAGCGTTGTGAACCCTAAATCCAGTGGTTGTAATAATCGTTGATATGCCACCGCAGCCTCTCTGGTCTTACCTGTTAAATGGGAAGAATGTAGCCGCTTTAGCGGCTGATAGCAAGCGCTAAACATTTACTTACAAATTCAATTTAGTCTTTGCCGCTAAATTGGTTAGCATAGCAATATTAATGATTAAACTTTATTAACAGTACAGGAATTTACTATGTCTGACATCAGAAAAGGTCCCATTCGGCGCTTCTTTGGCGCTATTTGGCGTGTTTACCGGGGTTTTCGCGCTACCGTGCTTAACCTATTATTTATTTTTATTGTTGCCATTGTGCTCATCGCGGTATTTAGTGGTAAAGACAAAGTAAAAATAGCAGATACCGCCGCCTTGGTGCTTAATTTACACGGTGATTTGGTTGAAGAAAAACGCTGGGTCGATCCGTTCTCCAGTTTGGTTAATCAAGGCTTAGGCGCAGCAGAAGATTCACCGGAAATGCTGGTGTCGGATATAGTTAAAGTGATTGAGACCGCCACCACAGATAACCGTATCCAGGCGATGGTACTTGACGTCTCAGCTTTACGCTCTGCCTCACTGGATAAAATGCAGCGGGTAGGTGTTGCTATAGAAAGTTTTAAAGCGGCTGGCAAAAAAGTATTCAGCCATGGCGCTTACTTTGGACAAACCCAGTATTACCTGGCCAGTTACGCCGATGAAATTAGCTTAAACCCGATGGGCGCCGTTATTCTGGAAGGTTATGGCAGCTATCCGATGTATTACAAAGCCGCCTTAGAAAAACTGAAAATTAATACCCACGTATTTAGGGTAGGTACTTATAAATCAGCAGTAGAGCCTTTTTTGCGAAACGATATGTCTGATGCAGCAAAAGAAGCCAACATTGGCTGGTTATCAGGCCTGTGGCAAACCTATAAGCAAGATGTCAGTAGCCGTCGTGGTTTTGACATGACTAACTTTGATGAAAGCTACGACGCCCTGCTGCAAAAAATGCAAGCCGCAGACGGTGATACCGCGCAGTATGCCATTAATAATAAGTTCGTTGATAACGTGGCAACCCGTGAGCAATTTCAGCAAAAACTGATTGGCATTGTGGGTAAAAACGACAAGCACGTTTACAACCACGTTAGCTTTGACGACTATGCCAAGTATGCTGTGCCCTCTAAGGCGTTTGTTAATCCATTAACTTCAAAAGTAGCTGTAGTAGTGGCCCGAGGTATGATTGTTGACGGCAGTGCTAAAGCCGGCACCATTGGTGGCGACACCACTGCAGCTTTACTGCGCCGGGCCCGCTTTGACGATAAAGTAAAAGCCGTGGTACTGCGAATTGACAGTGGCGGTGGCAGCGCCTTTGCGTCAGAAATTATTGGCCAGGAAATTAGCCTGCTACGTGAAGCAGGCAAGCCAGTTATTGCCTCTATGGGTGCGGTTGCGGCATCAGGCGGCTACTGGATTGCGGCACCAGCCAATGAAATTTGGGCCTCACCAACTACCATTACCGGCTCTATTGGCATTTTCGGCTTGCTACACACCGCTGAAGATTCATTGGCAGCACTTGGCTTAAACGTTGATGGCGTAGGTACCACTGAACTTGCCGGTTTATCTGCCGGTTTGCCGCTTTACCAGGGCCTGAACAGCAAAGCGAAAGATATTATGCAATTACTGATTGAACGTGGTTATACCGAGTTTTTAACCATGGTTGGCAGTAATCGTAATATGTCGCTTGATGAAGTTGATGCTGTAGCGCAAGGCCGGGTATGGACCGGCAGTAAAGCGCTGGAACTTGGCTTAGTTGATAAGCTGGGCAACTTTGACGACGCTATTGCCGCCGCCGCAGAAAAAGCCGGCTTAACCACCTATGATGTACAGGTTATTACTCAGGAATTGTCACCTACTGAGCAAATGCTAAAAGAATTGTTTGCCAGTGCCAAAGCGAGTGGCTGGTTACCACAAGTGCAGGCCACACCCGAGCAACAAATGCTGCAACGGATGAGTAAGCAGTTACGCCAAGACTTTGTGATACTGAATCAGTTTAACGATCCGAACGGCGTATACTCTTATTGCATGACCTGTAGCATTAACTGACAACAGGCATTAACTGCTTTACAATGCCCGCTATGTTAGCGGGCATTTTTATGTAAATTAATAGCTTATATGAACAGAAAACGCATTTATGTCGCGTATACCGGTGGTACTATTGGTATGCAGCAATCGGCACAGGGCTTTGTGCCGGTACCTGGCTTTTTAACGGCTACTGTTAATAAAATGCCAGAGTTTTTTCACCCCGATATGCCATTATTTGATATTCATGAATATCATCCGGTTATCGACTCCTCCGATATGACACCAAGCCACTGGCAACATATTGCTGAAGATATTCAGCAACACTACCAGCAATATGACGGTTTTGTGGTGCTGCATGGCACCGATACCATGGCCTATACTGCTTCTGCCTTGTCATTTATGCTGGAGAATTTGCAAAAACCGGTCATTATTACCGGCTCACAAATTCCACTGGCACAGCTGCGTTCAGACGGTCAGGTAAATTTACTCAATGCCTTATACCTGGCCGCGTGCTACCCCATTGCTGAAGTGGCGTTATTTTTTAATAACCAACTGTTTCGGGGTAACCGGGCAACGAAGGCTGATGCCGATGGCTTTAATGCCTTTGCTTCGCCCAATTTTTTACCCCTGCTCGAAGCGGGTATTAATATTGATTTAATCGAAGGTAGGGTTAGCAAGCCGGGTGAAAAAATTGCCGAGTTACAAGTAACCGCTATTACGCCGCAGCCAATTAGTGTGGTGACGTTATACCCCGGCATCAGCACCGATGTTATCCGTAATATGCTGGGCGCGCCGGTGCGGGCATTAATTATTAAGTCATTTGGGGTAGGTAATGCACCGCAACGGCCTGAATTGCTACAAGTATTACAAGCTGCCAGCGAGCATGGCCAAATACTGGTGAATTGCACGCAGTGCTTTAAAGGTAAAGTAAATATGGACGGTTACGCCACCGGTAATGCTTTAAAAACCAGTGGCGTAATCAGTGGTTTTGACATGACGCTGGAAGCCACACTAACCAAGCTGCATTACCTGTTAAGCCAACCATTAGAACCAGCGCAAATTCGCCAGAAAATGCAGCAAAATTTGCGTGGTGAGCTAACACTTTAAGTACGGTTTACAGGCTACAACAACACACTGCGGGCCACTAACCAATGGCCCGCTATTTTATTCCAGATAGGCCGCTTTTATCCGGCTAACCAAGCTTAGCTCGGCTGCCGTTACCGGGCCAAAAGCCAGCCAATGTCGTAACAAATCCGGTTTATCAGTAACCTCACCAGCGTTATGCTTTAAGGTCAATAACGTTAGCTGTACCTGTTGGCGCTGGCTGCTTTCCTGCTCTGGGCCGCTAATGCCTGCAATAATTTCCAGCGCCTGAGTAACACCCAGGCGGTCTAATTTAAGCGCACCGGCTAATTCAGGCTGTGGTTTAAATTCAACTGGCCAAGCGTCGGTGCTGGTGTCAGCTTGTTGTAACACCTTAAATAAATTAATAACGCCCTGGCTTGCAGCCTGGCTAGCCTGCTGTTGCTGTAAACTGGTTAACTGTTGTTGCAGCTTATCACGCTGTTTACGAGCACTGGCATTAACACCAACATCCAGCGTCTGCAATTGCTCGCTCACCGCCGTAAATGCCGTACTGGCACTAGCAATAGTTAACGCATTTACAGCCTGTTCAATTTCAGCAAGGCGGGTATTTAACGCTTGCTCATCAATACGCTGCTGCTGCTGTTGCTCTGCGAGTTCGACCTGACGCTGATTAAAGAAGCCGTCGCACAATTGCCGTAATTGCTGCCACAGTTGCTGATCGTGTTTTTTACCGGCATAACCCAGTTGCTTCCAGCGTTGCTGCAGCTCTTTTAATATTTTACTGGTTTGATTAGTATCAGTTAAGCTTAATGCCGCCTGACCTTCCGCAATAAGTGCCTGCTTGTCGCTGGCAGCGTGCTGTTGCCATACACTGGCCCGCGCCTTAAGTAGGTTTAGCGCCTGCTGGTAACGCTGCTGCACTGGCAAAAAGTCTTGCCGTTTCACGGCCCCTGCTTGCTGCCAGGCCTGACTTGTCGCTTTTAGCGCACTGTCTAGTGCCGCCGGGGTAAGCTCTTGGCTAGCCAGTTGCTCTAACTGGTTAACAATCGCTGCACGCTCAGCTAAATTTGCCGCTTTTAGTTCATCCTGCTCGGCAAAATAACGACGGCAAGGCGCATAAGCCTGCTCGCAAGCACTATCAAAGGCTTGGTTAAGCTCAGCGTCTTGCTCTGGTGCGGCTTTACCATAACTGCCCCATTGTTGACGGGCGTATTTTACTTGCTCTGCCCTAGCGGGCATATCCGTTGGTTCGGTTTGTAGCAACAATTGCATCTCTGTTAACAATTCCTGCTTTCGCGGCGCAGCAATGTAGGCTTGCAAATTGGCTAACTCCGTTACTCTGGCACTGGCTGCCTCTACTTCAGTTGCCAGTTTTTTCTGCTCTGACGGAGTAAGTTCGACATAATCGCTACAAATGCCTTTAAATAAGCCAAATAGCACTTTATAGCGCCCTTGCTGATCCAGCCGTTTAAATTCGGCTAACTTACTGCGGCATTGGCGCAATGCTTGTTCGCGCTGAGAGGTTAACGCAGCAATACTTTGCTGCCACTGCTGTTGTAACTGTTGTTTAGCTTGGCTTAGTGCTGCCGGTAATAACAGTGGTAACTCACGGCTAATAGTTAGCCAAGTGCGCTTATAGTCAGCAAATTGTTGGTTTGCTTGGTCAAGTTGCGTTAACTCTGTTGGCAATGCTTGCGCCGCCCAATCAGTTATTAATGCCGCAGCCTCCGTTAATTTCTCGGCTGTTTGTGCTAAATCGGTTAACTGGCTAGTCAATAGGCTTAGCTGTGTTGTTAGGTTGCTACGCTGTACATCACTTAATAGTGTTGCGTTGGCTATTTCTGACGTTAACAAGGCTAATGGCTGAGTAATGTTCTCTGCTTTACTGATATCAGCACTGGCTAAAGCGGTGCTTAGCTGTAAAGTAAGTTCAGCTATAGCCGTTGAAAACTGCTGGTACTGTGCGGCTGCTTCAGCAGCCAGAACTGCGGCGGCCTGCACTGCGGCAATTTGCTTTAACTGCGGCGCTAACCAGTTATCCAGTTTACTTACCAGCTGCTGGTATTTGTTACTGATACTTTCGGCTTCTGCGCCGGGTAAAAAATGTAGCTCGGTTTGATACTGTTGCCACTGTTGCTGCAGCGCAGTGAATTGTTCTGGAATGTCGGCTACTGCAAACCGCTCACGCAGGGCATTAAGCCGGGCCAGTAATAAGGTAAGATCTTTACGAAGTTTTGGTGGCTTTTGCTGTTGATTGGCGTGAGCCGTTAGCATTTGTTGTAACTGCCCGGCCAATTCACCGCTTAACAATTTACTAAGTTTTTCCAGCTGTTTCTGATCGTCCAGTTGCGCTAACAACTGCTGCTTCTGCGCAATAGTTAGCACTGAGCCTAACAAGGCTTTGATATTTAAGTCTGGCTTATTTAGGCGCTCTAACACGCTAAACAGTACTTCGGCGTCGGTTTCGCGCTCAGCTAGCTGCTCCAGTAAAGCCATACGATTGCACTGCGCCACAAACTGGCGCTTTAATGAAGCGGATATTTGCTGGGTTAATAGCATGGTCAGTAACTGTTGTTCGGCAAACTGACGTAATTTTTCGGTGTTGTCCTGTTTACTGGCTTGCCACCACAATGAAAAATCGTTTAGTTGCTCCAGCGCACTGCGTCGCACAGTTTCACTGCTATCGTTAAACGCCAGCTCATGTAATATTGCCTTATGCTCAAGCTGGCTAGACGACAGGCTGGCAATCGCCAGCTGGCGTACAGCAAAATCAGGGTGTTGCCACTTCGGTTTAAACCAGTTTTTAAAGATCATCGTGCCCAAACCTTGCTATTGCATCGTTATTGTCAAATTGCTTTTTAAGTTCAGCTTTGGTTTTTTGTACCAGCTGGCCATCGGCACCCACGGTAAATAATTCGTTCGACTGCAACACCGTTGACTGATACGCCAGTACCAGTTGTAATGTTTGCCCTTTTTGCTGCTCGGTGAGCGGCGTGCCATCAGCCCAGCGCCCGGTTCCGACCGCATCGGCCAGTTTATGATAGGTTTCAGGCGCCATCGCGCTAACCAGCGTTTTAAAGTCCATAGGTTATTTTCGCTTTAACAAAATAATTCGGGCCCGGGTAACCACATACCAACTGAAACCCAGCACAATGGCGATGTTAGAGGCATATTGATTGTAACTGTGCGACGCTGGCTGCCACCAATACAAAATGCCAAAGCCGCCTAGAAACAACAACATCGACAACATCGATTGATTCATTAATGATTGCAGCTTACGGTTTTTCTTTTCCCGTTCAATCAACGCCAGCTGCTCTGGGGTGTTACTGCTGAGATCGCCAGCACATTTGCTGCAGGCCGCTGCTTTGTCTGAAATACGTTGCCCGCAAAACGGGCAGGAAATAATGGCCATAATACTTACCTTTACCTCTCTATTTGCCTTAACGCAATTTATCTACAACCTGTAATATGGCTGCTAAGCTATCCTGGCCTAATTTCATTGAACGAATATCTGACCAGCCAAAAGCGGCATCCGGTAAATCGGCATTGTCTTTGAAGGGCATTTCTACGGTGTAAGCTAAACACTTAAATTGTTCAGCTACCCAATTAGTTGCTACCGTTAAATTGGCTTGCCCCGGGGCATCGATGTCATAACCGTGTTTTACCTGAAACTCCGGTGTTATGGTAAGTAGCGCGGCTTTAAAGTCTTGTGCTAACTGATGCATATGGTCATTGTAAGACGGCACACCTTCGGCACCAGCCACAAAGTTATACGGCAGGTTTTCATCACCGTGAATATCTAAAAACATATCCAGCCCGGTTTCTAACATTTTCTGGCGCACCAGATACACTTCCGGGCTATGTTCCATGGTCGGGTTTTGCCATTCGCGGTTCAGGTTAGCACCGGCGGCGTTAGTGCGTAAATTACCACGCACGCTGCCATCCGGGTTCATGTTGGGCACGATATAAAATACCGCTTTAGCCAGCAGGCTGCGCGCTACACCATCGTCT
Source organism: Arsukibacterium sp. MJ3 (assembly GCF_000987765.1). GTDB lineage: Bacteria > Pseudomonadota > Gammaproteobacteria > Enterobacterales > Alteromonadaceae > Alishewanella. The sequence goes on along the minus strand of NZ_LAHP01000001.1, from coordinate 28,105 downwards.
TCATCCAGTAAACGGTCTAACAAGCCTTCAATAAACCATTCGGCCATGGTTTCGCCAGGGTGTTGCCGAGCGATAATCCAAATTTTCTTTTTGTTATCATCAGGCTCACCAATTACCAGCAAGCTCATGTCGCGGCCATCCAGGGTATCGCCCAAATCAACCAGCTGACAATTAAAATCATTTTGCGCCTGATGCAGTAAATCTTGATGACGCTCGTAACTGTATGGCGCAAAGTAGGCAAAATACACCGATTCAGCTTCCGGGAAATGATTAATAATTAACGCTTTACCGTCAAATTCTGTTTCTACCCGAAACCAGGTTTGCCGGTCATATGACGCCACCGCCTGATAATCTTGCCAACCGTCAGGATACGCTGAACCCGCGGCATTGGTCAGGGTAATTTTATGTAGTTGTGGATGAGTGCTATTTAACCGAAAATGAAACCATTGATAAAAGTCTGACTGATTATCTTTGCGAATAGCCAGTTGAATGTCGGCCGGATCATCAGCGTTAATAATATCAATATTGCCGCTGTCAAAGTTACTGGTGATTTTCATAATTCGGTTCCTGTTTTAAAATGTATTAAGCCTAACATAGCCAAGCAGGGCTGCTAAGGTTCATCCCGCAGAAAAGTAATATTACTAAAGCCCATTTTGCTAAACGCTTGCTGACGAAAGTTTTTTATTGCTGCTTTATCTTTAGCCGTTTTAGCCACTTGCTGCTCCATTGCCAGAAAACTGACTAAACTAATGTCTTCAGCAGCAGCAACTGCTTCATACAAATCGATGAAACGATCGTAACTAAAGGCAATAATTTTAGTGCTACCTTTAAACGTATACTGTACTTGTCTTGCCACTTAACCTCCCTGCCAGGCTGGCCTGCGGCACAACCAGATTGAAAAAATGATCATAGCGCTACCGATGCTCAGGCGCAATAAATCGGTATCGCGTTGCCAAATAATAACGTTGACTAATAAGCCGGCCGGAATTAACGCATTATTCATAACGGCCAGCATACCACTGGAAACCTGGGTGGCGCCTTTATTCCAGCCATAATATCCCAAGCCGGACGCGATAAGCCCAAGCCACAGTAACACTCCCCAGTGGACAGTGGTGGACGGATATTGTGCACTGCCCAATAACCACCAAGCGGGAATGGCTACCAGCGCCGCCCCAACATAAAACCAGCCAAAGAGCTGATACTGGGCCACCGTCGGGTGCTTGGCCAATAGCCTTTTATAGCCAACCTGGCCAATGGCAAAACAAATATTGGCGCCCTGCACCACGGCAAAGCCGGTCCAGTAGTGTGCACTTAGTGACTGATAGCGCATTAATGCTGCCGCCAATACCGCAATTAACGCTGCCAGTAAAAACACTGGGTTAAAACGTCGTGCCAGCAGATCATGCAACAAGGTGATGTACAGCGGGGTAAAAATAGTAAATATCAGCACTTCAGGTACGCTTAATAGTAAAAATGACTGATAATAAAACAGATACATCAAACCCAGTTGCACTGCGCCAAGGCCAATAACCGGCCACACTAGCTTGGCCGCAAAACGATAGCGCACTATCAACGGGCTAAACAATAATAACGCCAATAGCACCCGGCTTAATACCGCAAAGTAGGCATCTACCTGCCCCGCCAGATACACACCTATCAGGCTGAAAGAAAACGCCCATAGCAGCGTGACACTAATTAAATATTTCATTGCTGTTGGTTTTTCAGTACAGGCGCAGCATATAAGGCGGTCATCATGTCTTGCGCTGCATGCGGCACGCTTTGCAGCCGTTGTTGCCACTGCTCGGCTGTCGCTGCAGAAATGTCAGACGCATTGCCACCGGCAGCCAGCGCATTAATCGGGTATAAGCGATAACGCTGCCAAATTTGCTGATCAATTAACGCCGCTGCGGCATCCGGATCGTCAGGAATGTACTCAAGCGGCTTGGCAAAGGCAACATGTACCCGGCCTTTATAGCCAACAATACCTTTAATAATGGCATCAATATCTTCAAACTCCGTTTTTTGGTAACTGCCATGCAATTTTCTTTGCCATAACTCGTTAATTTTATCGCTATCACAAGGGTCAAATTCGTACGATATGCACACCGGCACAATATTTAAACTTTGCAGGTAATCGCTAAACGTTTGCCCGTGCTTTTTGCCATGCATAAAAAACATTTTTAAAATGGTCGCATCGGTTTGGTCATTACCATCTTTTGCCCTACCTTCACGTTGAGCAATCCAGACTGAATGACGCTCATCAAGTGAATGCTTAATGTAGGCCGATAATTGTGACAGATTTTTTAGTATTTCCCGCGGCCCTTTGGCGCCGCGTTTAACGATAAAGCTTTTATTCAGTTTCATCAGTTCAGTGGCACAAGCTTTACGTAATAAATTATCACCAATTGCAATGCGCGCCGTCGCAAAACCGCATTGGTGCAAACACCAGTTTACCAGGGCCGGATCCATAGCAATATCACGATGATTAGATAAAAATAAATACGATTGCGCCGGGTTTAGCTGATCCAACCCGGAATAGGTTACCTTATCTGTAGTATTGGCAATCATCCGGTCTATAAAACCCGCAACCTGCAGCTGCACCGCCCTAACCGATTTTAATCTGGCCCAGCGCCGTTTTAACCATAACTTTACCAATGGCGATAGTAACCACCCCAAAGGGCCGGATAAACGAGGGAAGCGGTAATGTAGTATCGCCTGAATAAATTCACGATCGGCTATTAAGCGCGCTATTGCCGGCGCCACTTCGTCGTCATGGTAAGGCCGGATATCGGCAAAAGGATCTTGCTGCACTATTACTCAGTTCGGTTACTTAAAACAGCGGCCTATTTTACTGAGTTAGCAAAAATTCACCAGCGTTGAACGCATTTATTCTGCCTAATAAGCCAGTAAATTGCGGCTACCCGTTTACCATCAGGCTATCATTCACTATTGTCTTTACTAGCGCTTACAATAAAAGCGGTCAGCAACTGGCTAAAATTACTGCAGTTAGCTCAACGAGCATTGCTTTCTGGCGCGGAATCATTATGATACGCCCTACGTCGGTACGTAGCGCAGCTTGGTAGCGCACTTCGCTGGGGGTGAAGGGGTCGGAGGTTCGAATCCTCTCGTACCGACCAAAATCTCCATAAAAAAGCCTGTTTAATAACAGGCTTTTTTATTTGTGTAATTGGATATGCCAATTATTAACAATTGGATCTGCCCCCCAAAGATAAGCGTGGCTGAAAGCAACATGTTTTCATTTTAATGACCTTAACATCCTTCTTTATGATTAGTTTAGCGATAAATACAAGAGAGCCAGCTATAACAATACCGTCCTAAATATGTGCTTAAATACAGTTGTAGTCTGTAATGATAGTAACTAATCGTTTTTGATTGCCTTGGTTACTTTTAATCTGCAGTATGTGTAAATACAAACGACTTCATACTAAATTTATATCAAAATAGGAATGTGTAATGCTATTAAATACTGCCAAATCGTTGTTAATTGCAACGTTCATGTCACTAAGCACTGTCGCTGCTGCGGCGACGTTTACCCTGGCACCACTGCCCTACGCTGCTGATGCACTGGCGCCGGTTATTGATGAACAAACCATGCAAATTCATCATGGGAAACACCATCAGGCTTATGTAAATAACTTAAATGGTCAGCTTGAAACCTTTCCGGAATTAGCCAAACTGCCGCTCGAAGCTATTATGTCGCGCATGTCGCGTTACAATGCGGCGGTGCGCAATAATGGCGGCGGCCATTATAATCATCAGCTGTTTTGGCAGCTACTGTCCCCGCCAGGCCAGGGCGGTGAACCGTCTGTGCAACTTGCCGAAGCCATAAAACGTGATTTTGGTTCGTTACCTGCACTACAAAATGCCTTTAATCAGGCTGCGGCAACCCGCTTTGGTTCAGGATGGGCCTGGCTTATTGTTGATAGCAACAATAAGCTGGTGGTTACCTCTACTCCCAATCAGGATAATCCATTAATGGATATGGTGGAGGTACAAGGTACGCCAATACTGGCGCTAGATGTGTGGGAGCATGCCTATTACCTGCAGTATCAGAATAAGCGTGGTGACTACGCCAGTGCCTGGTGGCAAATTGTTAACTGGCAAAAAGTAAATGCGTTATTTAGTACTGCCACTAACTAAGCTGTTTTTAATGCTATAGCCGCAGTGCTGCGTTACACTGCGGTTTTTTAATGGCCGGAATAACGATATGGCACTTAAAGCGACCGTTTTCAAAGTTCAGCTGCAAATTGCAGATATGGACCGCAATTATTATCAAGACCATAGTTTAACGCTGGCACAGCACCCGTCTGAAAATGATGAGCGCATGATGGTACGGTTATTAGCTTTTGTGATTAATGCTTCGACCAGCTTAAGTTTTACCAAAGGCTTAAGTGCGGATGCAGATCAGGCCGAACTGTGGGATTGCGACCTTACCGGCAACATTAATTTATGGGTTGAGTTTGGCCAACCTGATGAGAAATGGTTGCGTAAAGCTTGCGGCCGTGCACGCCAGGTTCACCTATTTTGCTATGGTGGCCGCAGTGTGCCGGTATGGTGGAAAAATATTGAGCCAGCACTGCAGCGCTATCAGAACTTGCAGGTAACCGACATTCCAGAAGAGGCGGTTAAAGCAATGGCAGGCTTGGTTAACCGCAACATGCAGCTGCAATGTAATGTTAGCGAAGGCCAAATTTGGTTATCTGATGCCAACCAAAGCGTATTAATTGAACCAATACTGCTAAAAGCGGCAAAGTAAGCGCCTTAGCTAAGGCGCGGATCCGTTTTACTAACAAACGACTGTTGCTGATGTTGCTGCATAAAAGCTAATAACGCCGGATAATCATCCAATTCCATTAACTGCCGAAATGCGGTCCAGTCCAGCAAGCTATAAAGTGCTATTGCGATATAGTTCCAGTTGGCAAATTCGCCATTAGCCGCTTGTTGCTCCAACACAAACATTGAGCTGGCGATCCGCTCGCGCTGTAAGTTAAAAAAGAGTTTATCGTCGTTAGTATCAAAACCACTACGACTGCATTGATAAAGCATAACCAGTGAGTCATTGACGGCGTTAATCACGGTTAACTGATTCTCCTGATACCAACTTAGTGGTGCTGTGGTAGTGTTTTGAGTCAGATAACGATAAATGACGGTTGAGTCAAAAATAACCTGCTCGTTATCAAGCAGCATTGGAATTCGTAACGTAGGGTTCATTACCGCTAGCGTATGGCGATCAGTCTCTTCAAAAATATTCATATTTATATATTCATAGGCTGCATCGGCCAATAACAGACGAATGCGCCGCACATATGGGGAGGTTTGTGAGCCAAATAATTGCATGTCGATGCCTCTGTGGTAACGGAATAAAATAATCAAATAATAGTGAACAGCGCATTGCCAAGCTATGCAGCTTTATTGCATAATAATCCTGCTTCATTTTTGCTTTATAGCTTTTGACCCACGCAAATGCGTGGGTTTTTTATTACCGTTAAGCAAAAAATAGTTAGCTTTTATCGTCATGACCAATACGGCTGGCGTCGGCACCAGTTTGTTGACGATACTTGGCGTCGGCACGGGTATTATAGGGCCGATCGGCTGGGGTGGTCATTAATTCAAAATTAAGCGCACCAATTTTCATATGTGGGCGCAGCGCTAATGGCAATTTACCACTATTATAAAATTCCAGTACAATATTGCCAGACCAGCCCGGGTCAATGCGATGTGCCGTAACATGAACCATTAAACCTAAACGGGCCAAAGACGAGCGGCCATCCAGCCAACCGACAATATCAGCCGGCAAACGCACTGACTCTTGGGTTACGCCTAACGCTAACTCACTGGGATGCAAAATAAACACCTGATCATCGGCAATATAAATTTCATCACTCATCACCGAGTTCAGTGCGGCATCAACCTCGGCCCGCGGACCACTTAAGTCAATAAAGGGGGCAGCATGCGCCTGAAACACTCGAAATTTATTGCCGAGGCGAATATCAACACTAACACCGCTGATCATATCGGCATCGGGTGCCGGGGTAATGCCAATTTTACCTTCAGCCAGGTAACGTTCTATATCGCGGTCACTCAATCTCATGCTTAATCATCCGTTATTATAATTTTAACCACTGGCGCGCTGGCACCGGTTATATTGATTAACATTTGCCAGGCGATTGTACGGTATATTTCAGCAATTGGCTGCAGCTTTAATACCGCCGGCTCACCCCGATCAGCATGTTCACGAATTTCTCGCTGCAGTGGCAACTGGCCCAGCACCGGCACCTGATAACGCTCGGCTAATTTAACACCACCGGCTGTGCCGAAAATATCATCGCTTTCGCCACAATGCGGGCACAGGTAATAACTCATATTTTCTATCAGGCCAAGCACCGGGATCTTAACCTGATTAAACATGGCAATGGCTTTTCCGGCATCGGTTAACGCCACATCTTGCGGAGTGGTAACAATAACAGCACCACTTACACTAAGCTTCTGTGCCAGAGTAAGTTGAATATCGCCGGTACCTGGCGGCATATCAACAATCAGTATGTCTAAATCGGGCCATAAGGTTTCGTTAATCAGCTGCAATAATGCCTGACTGGCCATTGGCCCGCGCCACACTGACGCCTGGCTTGGGTCAACCAAAAAACCAATAGATTGTAAGCTCAAACCAAAAGCGTGCTTTGGATTAAGCAATTTATTGTCAGGAGAGTCGGCCTTAGCCCCTTCCAACCCGAGCATTATCGGAATAGACGGCCCATAAATATCGGCATCAAGCAAGCCGGTGCGCAGCCCCATAGTAGCCACAGTGGTGGCTAAATTAACCGCCGTAGTCGACTTACCAACGCCGCCTTTACCCGACGCCACCAGCACAATGTGCTGAATATTGGCTTTTACCGGCTCACTTGCACGCAATGAATCTAGCAAGGTGGTTAACTCAACGTTAGCATGTCCAGGGCTAGCTTTTTCAGTATTACCGATAGCTGAAGTTGGTTTTTCTGCTGACTTTTTCAACCAATTGAACATTGTTACTCCAAATCTGAAAGAAATAGCGGTTTTTTGCCGCATTTTTGCCACATTGGGGCATTGGCAGATGCGATTTGATGCTGGCTATTGTATCATTAAGCCATCATTTTTTAGTAATTTATGCAAAGAGCACCCCCTGATGCCGCCACGGAAAATCTTGATCACCAGCGCTTTACCCTATGCCAATGGCCCTATTCATTTAGGTCATTTGCTTGAATATATTCAAACGGATATTTGGTCACGTTTTCAAAAAGCGCGAGGGCATGAATGCTATTACGTTTGCGCTGATGATGCCCATGGTACCCCTATTATGCTGAAGGCCCAGCAGCAGGGCATGGATCCGGAGCAGATGATTGCCGAAACAAAAATTGAACATGAAGCTGATTTTGCTGGCTTTGCTATTGGTTTTGATAATTATTACTCGACCCATAGCGAAGAGAACCGCGAGTTTGCCAGTCTTATTTATCAGCGTCTGGACCAGGCCGGTTATATTAAACGTAAAGTTATTAGCCAATTGTACGATCCACAGAAAAACATGTTTTTACCTGACCGTTTTGTCAAAGGCGACTGCCCTAAATGCGGTGCCGTAGATCAAAATGGCGACAGTTGCGATGTCTGTGGGGCAACTTACAGCCCAACAGATGTTAAAAACCCACGCTCAGTGGTATCAGGTGCTACCCCGGTATTAAAAGATTCTGAACACTACTTTTTTGATTTGCCCGCTTTTAGTCAGATGCTGCAAGACTGGACCCGCAGCGGCGCCCTGCAAGAAGAAATGGCCAACAAACTGCAAGAGTGGTTTAACGATGGTTTACAAATGTGGGACATTAGCCGCGACGCCCCCTACTTTGGTTTTGAAATACCCGGGGCACCCGGCAAGTTTTTTTACGTTTGGCTAGACGCGCCAATAGGCTACTTAGCCAGTTTTAAACACTACTGTAACCAACATAATATTGATTTTGACAGTTTCTGGCGGCCCGATTCTAGCGCCGAGGTTTATCATTTTATTGGCAAAGATATTATTTATTTCCATAGTTTGTTCTGGCCAGCTATGTTAGAAGGCGCTGGCTTTAGAAAACCTAACGCCGTTTATGCTCATGGTTTTGTTACGGTTAATGGCGCGAAAATGTCTAAATCTCGCGGCACCTTTATTAAAGCCCGCACCTATCTGGATAACTTAAACCCGGAATACCTGCGCTATTATTTTGCCTCAAAGCTTACTTCCGGCATTACTGATCTGGATTTAAACCTAGATGATTTCACTCAAAAAGTGAATGCCGATTTAGTCGGTAAGGTGGTTAATATTGCTAGCCGCTGCGCCGGTTTTATCAGCAAACGCTTTGACGGCAAGCTGGCCGCCACGGTAGCTGAACCCGCCTTATTAAACGGTTTTGTGGCAGCGGGTGACAGCATTGCTGATAGTTTTGAGAAACGCGAGTTTGCCAGAGCTATTCGTGACATTATGGCGCTGGCTGATAAAGCTAACCAGTATATTGATCACAAAGCACCCTGGGTATTGGTGAAAGATGAAGCCCGTCAGCAGGAAGCGCATGCAGTCTGTTCAATGGGCATTAACTTGTTCCGGGTATTAATGCATTATTTAAAACCCGTATTACCCGTCATGGCCGGTGAAGTGGAATTATTTTTAAACAGTGAGCTTAGCTGGAACACCTACCAGAGCCCATTAGTTGACCATGCTATAAATCCGTTTCAAGCCTTGATGCAACGGGTTGACCCGCTAAAAGTCGCTGCTATGGTTGCTGCCTCCACCGAAAATTTGCAAGCGACACCTCAAGCGCCAACAACCATGGTTAACAGCAATACAGTGACTAGCCGCGAACGTGAGCCGATTAGCGACACCGTTAGCATTGATGACTTTGCAAAAATTGATTTACGGGTAGCCCGGATAGTCGCGGCCAGTGCCGTAGAAGGCGCCGACAAACTGGTGCAGTTGCAACTGGATATTGGTAACGGTGAAACCCGCCAGGTATTCGCCGGTATTAAGGCCGCTTATGTACCGGAAGATTTAGTCGGCCGTAGCACGGTCATGGTCGCGAATCTGGCGCCCCGTAAAATGCGCTTTGGTTTATCAGAAGGTATGGTGCTGGCCGCAGGCCCGGGCGGTAGCGAGTTGTTTATTCTGAGCCCGGATGACGGCGCTACTGCAGGAATGAGGGTAAAATAAACCGGTGGCCAGCCCGTTTCGCAGTTTTTCGTCGTTATTTGCCAGCACCCTAATCATGGTATTGGGTGCTGGCTTGTTAACGACCTATCTGGGGTTATCGCTGGCAGCAGACGGTATAGCACAGCTGTGGATTGGCGGTATGATGTCGGCTTATTATCTTGGGCTGGTGCTGGGCTCTAAGCTTGGTCATAAGCTAATTGGTCGGGTTGGGCATATCCGCACCTTTGTCGCCAGTGCCGGAATGGTTACTGCTTCCGCACTGGGGCATGCGCTTACCTCTGACTTACAAATCTGGCTGGTACTGCGGCTATTAGTGGGTACTGGTATGATGTGCCAGTACATGGTGTTAGAAAGCTGGTTAAACGAGCAAGCAGAAACCAATCAACGCGGTACCGTGTTTGCCAGTTATATGATTGTCTCTTACTTTGGAATGGTGGCGGGTCAAACCGTGTTGTCATTTTTCCCGGAGTTGGGGTTAAAACCATTATTACTGGTTGGCATGTGTTACGCCTTATGTATTGTGCCTATCGCCCTGACCCGTCGTATTCACCCGGCACCACTGCACCTGGCACCACTGAAAATTTTGCCATTCTGGCGCCAGGTGCCACAATCGCTCACCACAATTTTAATGGCAGGTGGCATTTCAGGTTCATTCTATGGTTTAGCACCGGCGTTTGCTGCAGGCTCGGGTTTATCCACGAAAGAAATTGCGCTATTTATGTCGGCCACTATTATGGCCGGGCTATTGGCGCAATGGCCGATGGGTAAGTTGTCAGATAGAATACCCCGTAGTCGATTATTGCGGGTTAACAGTGCCTTATTAGGCTTACTAGTGCTAACAATGGCGATATTGCCCATAAAAGGGCCACTGCTAATTGGCATGACGTTTTGCTTCGGTATCTTGGCTTTTACGCTATATCCACTGGCGACGGCACTGGCAAACCAGCATATTGAAGCACAAGACCGGGTCGCCTTGTCAGCCACTATTTTGCTGACGTTTGGTATTGGTGCAACCATAGGCCCGCTAATTGCCTCGGGAATGATGCAATTACTGGGTAACAGTATGCTGTATGGTTATATGGCGGTGGCGTGCTTAATTTTATTTATTCGGCTACAACGGGTTAATTATAATCAGAAAATGGCCAAGCGGATGCTAGCGCAGCAACAGTCATCAGATTATCAGATGGCGTCAGGCGATTTAGTATCTTCACCGCTGGCAGCAGCACTAGATCCGCGGGTTGATGAAGCATTAGTTCAGCAGCAAATGCGTAACGAGCCACTGACAGATGCTACCGCTGATATAGCCTGCCCGGCAGCACATGAAGCAGAAGCAGACACCGCAGTGTTTGAAGCTTCAGTAACAACAGCAGAGTTGCCACAACAGCCAAAAGCCGATTAATGGTTAGTTTGGATTAATCAAAGCGTTGTTCCATAAGTTCTGATTCTTAGTATAAGAAAAATACTCTGTCGGATGCCAACATTTTGGTAACAGTGCCATGTTTTTACGCTCTTCAAAGTTAGAGACTAATTTACTTAAGATTTCTAATAAGCGCTCTTCACTTATTCGCTCCAATTTTTTCCTAGCATGCGGATAATATAAGTTATTCTCGACACTTACCGTACAACCCTGTGCAGAAACTGCATACGTAAGATTGCGGGTTACTATCCGACACACCGGCACCCGCGGATCGTCCGGATATAAACTAGTTACAATGGCATATTCATAGCGGTCCATATCCTGCCGATCAGAACCTTTTGGAATATACGTTACTCCAAATCCCTGCGGAAAAGTGCCGGTTATTTGCAGCAGGCCAGCGACGGCGAGCTGGCTATAAACGCCTTTTTCTACCCCTTTTTCTAATACTAACCCCACCTTAGGCAGGCTGTCATAACTGTAATTAGCTTTAGTTGATAGCACTACTGAGGTATAAATTTGTGGAATTTTCAATAAATTACCCACACCATGCTCGGGTTTAATGGCATTTTTTAATAGAAATATCAAAAAAGATTGCTTTTCCCGTTCGTTTTGCAGATAACTGTCTCGCTCTACTTTGGAATTACCCTGATAAACCCCTACCCCAAGCGCTTGCACCACAAAGTTCAGCCCCTCCCGATAGCTTGTTTTCAGCAATTCAGTCCGCTCGTCATTTTCTAATATTCGAAATTCATCAAGATCGCCGGCCGGCCCTTTTAATATGTGCAACGCATCAGGATGGCAGCTGCCAATATCCTGTAGCAGTGCCGCCATTAACAGCGGTACTTGAATATCATCTCGAAAAGGCTGATAAGGGCTGTCAGGCGGGGTATCAGCCATTGCCTGTTTTCGATTCAGAATAAACGGATGACTTATATGCTTATCTAGCAGTAGGCGATCTAACAAGCGAAGACTGAGTAAGGCTTTGTACAAATGTTTACTTTTCTGATTTGATAAGGCGACGTTCTTACCAACCGTAGGCGACATTAATTGTATAGTACCCAGCATTTTTGCCGTCTGAGTATTAGTCTCTGCAAACGAGTCACTTTCCGATAATGTCAGAATATCCAGACATAAACGTCGTAATGCATCGTAGCGCAGGGTATTCTCATCCTGCTGCTGCTGTATAAACAGCTCTTGCTCACGTTGTGCCTGCTGCAAGTTACGCTCAATTAATGCTTGCTGCCCTTTGCTTACGTTGCTCTGACGGTCTTTAAAAAGCAACAGCTGTTGTTCCAGCTCTGCTCGCTGCTGCTGACGCTCAGCGTGATTAGCAAACCAATTAACGGCTTGCTCAAAAAGAGAATCGGCAACCGGCGTGGCATCGTAGATACGATTTAATAATGTTTTTACTGCCTTAGTAAAATTGGATTTACCTACATTACCAATCGACATTATCCGGGGTTATCCTTGTTATTATGCCAAAAGCTTAAAATGTTAGTACTAATTTACCAATATTATCGTTATTTACCATCATATTATGCGCTTGCTCGGCATTTTCCCAGCCAAAACACTGGTTAATAAGCGGTGCAATTTGCCCCTCGGCCATTGCTTGCCCATAGGCAGCAGTAAATGCCGCTGTTAAACTGGTTTTATACTCATTACTGCGGTTACGCAAAGTACTACAAATTATCCGGCCACGTTTTTTAAACAATGGAGCCAGGTCAAATTTCTCTATTAAGCGTCCTCCCATCAAGGCATAAACGATAATGACGCCATCCTCAGCTAATACTTTCACGTTATCGTTAAGATAACTGCCGGCTACCGGATCAAGAATAATATCAGCGCCCTCCGGCCAGCTTAAGGCCAACTCGCTGGCAAAGTTACTGTGTTGGTAATTAATAGCAATCTTAGCGCCTAGTGCTAAGCAGGCTTGCACTTTATCTGGCCGGCCTACCGTTACTGCAACCTCTGCGCCGGCAACCGTTGCTAATTGCACAGCGCTGGTGCCCACACCACTGGCACCGGCGTGCAGCAGGACGCGTTGGCCCGCCTTTAGCTTACCAAGGGTAAATAACAGCTGATAGGCTGTTAAAAACGTTTCCGCCGCCCCAGCCGCCTGCGACCAATTCCAGCATAGTGGTTTTTTAATGGCGTGGTTTGCCTGTAACACCGCATATTCTGCGTAACCACCGCCGGCAACGATACCAAATACCTCTTCACCTAACCAATGTTCATCAGCGTTGCTGCCAACCTGCACAACACTACCTGCTACTTCTAAGCCCAGAATGTCGCTTTCACCGGCCGGCGCAGGGTAAAGCCCCTGGCGCTGCATTAAGTCAGCCCGGTTTACTCCTGCAGCGTGCACTTTAAGCAGTAACTGACCCGGCTTGATAATGGGCATAGCCCGCTGTTGTAACTCAAGGGTACTGTTTTTACCCGGCTGCATTACCATCATCACTTGCATGTCCCGCGGGATTTTCATCATAACCACTCTATTTACCGTCAATTGACAGTTTTTCCTTTAGCTTTAGTGCAAGCTTCACTAAAATACGCCTTTTAGTCTAGCACAGTGTAACTAAGCGCATGAGCAAGCAAACTATAAGTCCCGCTATTATTTTGGCCCCAGGTCGAGAGAAAGCGTTAAAGCGGCAGCATCCCTGGATTTTTTCTAACGCCATTAGTCAGGTTATCAGTACACCCAACAGTGGTGATATTGTCGATGTGCTTAGCAGTAAAGGTGAATGGTTAGCGAGGGCAGCCTATTCTCCCCGCTCGCAAATTCGCGCCAGGGTCTGGACCTTTGTGCAAGAGCAGGCTATCGATGCCCAGTTTTTTTATAACACGCTAGCAAATGCCTGGCAGTTGCGACAACGCTTGTTTGATCAGCAAAGCACTAACGCTGTGCGATTAATCGCCGGAGAATCTGACGGTTTGCCGGGCATTACTATCGATAAATATGCCGATGTGCTGGTATGCCAACTGTTATCCGCTGGTGCTGAAGCCAGCCGCAAGCTGCTGCTAGCCGCCTTGATCCAATTATTCCCGGAACATAGTATTTACGAGCGTTCCGATGCGGATGTTCGAAAGAAAGAAGGTTTAGAGCCCACCACAGGTTGGTTACACTTACCACGCAGCGATGGTGAAGTCATTATTACCGAACATGGCATGGCGTTACTGGTAAATGTAATTAATGGCCATAAAACTGGTTTCTACCTCGACCAACGTGCTAACCGCCAAGCCGTTAAGCGTTACGCCAAAGGAAAAACGGTTTTAAATTGCTTTAGCTATACCGGTACTTTTGCTGTTGCTGCCCTTCAAGGTGGGGCCAGTAAAGTGACCAATATTGATTTATCTGAATTGGCCCTGGCCACCGCTCATCGTAATGCGCAGTTGAATCATTTAGCGTTAAGCGCGATAGAGCAGGTAAAAGCCGATGTATTTAAACAGTTACGCCACTATCGGGAGCAAGGGGTTCAATTTGACTTGGTGATCCTGGATCCACCAAAGTTTGCCGATAACAAAAGCCAATTAGTTGGGGCCTGTCGGGGCTATAAAGATATTAATATGATTGCTATGCAACTGGTCAAGCCCGGTGGATTGTTATTTACGTTTTCCTGCTCCGGTTTAATGGAAGACAGCTTGTTTCAGAAAGTGGTAGCCGATGCCGCGCTGGATGCTAAACGACATTGCCAGTTTTTAGAGCGATTACAGCAAGATAGCGACCATCCGGTATTAAGCACATTCCCGGAAGGCCATTATCTGAAAGGGTTAATTTGCACACTAGGCTAAGCTGCGCTATTAACCGTAATATTAAATTAAACCGGCAATTACTGTTGGTTTAATTTAATTCCATAAAGGCCAGGCCTATCTGATAACACGCTTCACTTTCCTGAGCGCAGCGCACCACTTTCGCGGTGGCATCCAGTGGTGAAATACTGGCGTTATTAGATTCTAAGCGTATTTTAATCAACGTCCCCATTTCCAGTGGTTCATCGATATCAACTGACATACCAGATGCACTTAAATCACGGCAAATACCATCTATCATCCGGCCTGCTTCAGGATCATTTAGCTGTAATTGCACATCGGCATTTACCATCATTCTGAAATAATGCCGTCCATCGCCTTTTGTTAACATAACTTTCCCCTGTCAATACTACAATGCTAGTTATAGAACTTTCCATGCTGCGTGTAAAGTAGCGTAATCACTGGCGCAAGCTATCAGCAGATTTTCGATTAATGCCAGCTTATTCTTTTAATCACGATGTGGGTTATGCACTTTTTAACTCTGCCACCGCATGTAATATCCGTTTCACTGAAATAGGATAAGGTGTACCCAGCTGCTGTGCATGTAATGACACTTTTAATTCCTGCAACATCCAGTAAATAGCCTGCACGGGCTGAGATAGCAAACTGTTTCCAACAAATTTACCAAGTAAGTGCTCATAAGCTTCTGCCGCTTTTTGATATTCGTGCATCAATAACCGGTCGCGCTGCGGATCCACCGGCAATTTCTCCAGCCGCTTTTGCATTGCCTGTAAATACCGCAAAATATCATCCAGCCTGGCGGCACCATGACTACTGACGAACCCCTTAAAAACCAACTCAGTTAATTGCTGTTTTATGTCACCCTGCGATTGAATATGCGCCAAGTCAACTTTGCCTTTTAGCAACTTTTGAATAGCATGACCTAAGGTTAAAATTTGCTCAACCTTTAATGCTATCGCCACCACAGTATCACCTAATTCAGCCCGAACTGACTCTCGCAGTACCATAAAATCTGTGGCATTCTCTGGCAACGCTACTTTATCAAGCAAGGCGTCTACTCCTGCCGCAATACAATCGTCTATTAACTCCAATACCCGGCCAAACGGATTAAAATAAAGCCCCAGTTTTGCTTTATTCGGTAGTGACTCCTGCAGATATTTTATGGGTGAGGGCACATTTAACAGCAACAAACGCCGTAAACCCTGCCTAGTAGTTGCTGCAGCTTGTTGCGGATTATCCAGTAATTTAATGGCTACTGAATCGCGTTCATCTACCAATGCCGGGAAGGCTTTTATTTCGTAACCGGCCTGTAACTTAACATATTCCTGTGGTAACTGGCCAAAGCTCCATTCAGTTAGCTTGCTTTGTTCAATACCCTGTTCAGCCACCTGGCTTAAACTTTGCTGCACTTCACCTTGTAAACCTTGCTTTAATAAGCTTAATGAGCGGTTTTGCTGTATTACGGTGCCATTGTCATCGACCACCTTAAAGTTCATTTTCAAATGCTGCGCTAAGCTGGTTAATTCCCAGGCATCATCAGGAATGGTCAGGCCAGACATCCGTTTTAAGCGCTGGCTTATTACCTCCAGCAATGTACCCTGCTCTGGGCTAATCAGCTGCAGTAGTGCATCAGCATAGTTTGGTGCCGGCACAAAATTACGACGATATTGTTTCGGTAACGATTTTATCAAAGCCACTAATAATTCATGCCGCAGTGCTGGAATAAGCCAGTCAAAACCAACATCTTCTACCTGGTTAAGCAAGGCTAGCGGAATAATAACGCTAATACCATCATCAGGCTCTGTTGGTGCAAAGTGATACACTAATGGCAGCGTTACATTACCCTGACGCCAGCTTTCAGGAAATTTATCGGCGGTAATGTCGCTGGTATCTCTGTTTAACAAGCTATCAGGGTCAAAATTTAAAAAGCTGGCATCAATGCCGCGCTGTTTTTTCCACCACTTAGTGAAATCAATCCGGTTATTGGCCCAGCTGGGAATTTTCTCGACATAAAAAGCAGCCAAACTTTCTTCGTCAACCAGAATATCGCGCCGGCGTGACTTTTCTTCCAACGCCGTAACATTATCAATAAGTTTCTGATTATAATCTAAAAAAGCTTCATTACTACCCAGATCCTGATTAACCAGTGCTTCACGAATAAACAGTTGATGACATACGGCTTCATCAATTTTACTATATAGCACTGGTCGTTTGGCCACGATAACCAGACCGTAAAGTGACACTTGCTCAAACGCTATTACTGCCCCACGTTTTTTTTGCCAATGTGGCTCACTATAACTACGACTAACCAAATGAGCGGCTAAGGGTTCTATCCATTCTGGCTCAATTTTAGCAAGGCTACGCGCATATAACCGGCTGGTTTCAACCAACTCTGCGGCCATCACCCACTTTGGTTTGCGTTTAAATAAATGACTGCCGGGAAAAGCATAAAAACGGGTTTGTCGTGGCCCTAAATAATCTGCATCAACGTCTTTAAAACCTATCTGGCCTAATAAGCCGGTTAATAAAGCACTGTGCAATTGTTGATAATCTGGCGTACTGCTATTGAAGGTCAGCCCCTGCTCCTTGCTCACCTGGCTAAGCTGGCTGACTAAATCTTGCCACTCCCGTACCCGTAAGTAATTTAAAAACTCTTGGCGGCATAAACGACGAAACTGATTATTACTTAAGTCATCTTGTTGTTGCTGCAAATAGGCCCACAACTTTAACCAGCTGCTAAAATCGGAATCAGTATCAACAAAACGACTATGACACTCATCGGCTTTTTGCTGTTTATCCAGCGGTCGCTCGCGTGGATCCTGTATTGATAACGCGGCAACGATAACCAATACTTCGTTTAGTGCAGCATTGTCACTGGCTGCCACTACCATTCTGGCCAGACGCGGATCAATAGGTAACCGTGCCAATTGCTTACCTAAAGCCGTTAAACTTAGTTGCTGCCGGCCACGTTGCGGTTCAATAGCGCTAAGTTCCTCCAGCAGCTTTATACCATCATTAACAAAGCGACTGTCAGGGCGCTGTAAAAACGGGAAGGCATCAATATCACCCAGACCAAGCGCCAACATTTGCATAATAACTGACGCTAAATTAGTGCGTAAAATCTCAGGATCAGTAAACTCAGACCGGCCTAAAAAGTCTTCTTCACTGTACAAACGAATACAGATCCCCGCCGCCACACGCCCGCAGCGGCCTTTGCGTTGGTTGGCGCTAGCCTGGCTAATCGCTTCTATGGGTAATTGCTGTACTTTAGAGCGATAACTGTAACGCGATAAGCGGGCCGTGCCCGGGTCAATAACATAGCGAATACCCGGCACGGTAAGCGAGGTTTCGGCAACATTAGTTGCCAGAACAATACGCCGCCCGGGATGGCTTTGAAATATGCGGTTTTGTTCGGCAGCACTTAATCGTGCGTATAATGGCAACACTTCGGTATGCGGTAAATTAAGCTTATCCAATGCCTCGGCAGTATCTCGAATTTCCCGCTCGCCATTTAAGAAAATCAGAATATCGCCGGGGGCTTCTCGATATAACTCATCCACGGCATCAAAAATACCCTGTAACTGATCAGCATCTTTATCTGTTTGCTCACTGTAAGGCCGATAACGGGTTTCAACCGGATAAGTGCGGCCCGACACTTCAATAATTGGCGCATCAAAAAAATGTTGGGAGAAACGCTGCGGATCTATCGTTGCTGAGGTAATAATTAATTTTAAATCGGGCCGCTTTGGCAGTAACTGCTTTAAATACCCTAACAAAAAATCGATATTGAGACTACGTTCATGCGCTTCATCAATGATAATGGTGTCGTACTGATTTAAAAACCGATCTTGCTGCATTTCTGCCAATAACACGCCATCAGTCATCAACTTAACTAACGTACGGGCACTAGTATGATCACCAAAACGGATTTTATACCCCACCTGCTGGCCCACCTGACACGCCAGCTCCTGGGCAATTCTGTCAGCAACGCTTCGAGCGGCCAAACGCCTAGGCTGAGTATGCGCAATAGTCCCGGCGACGCCACGTCCAAGCTCCAGACATATTTTCGGGATTTGAGTTGTTTTCCCTGAGCCGGTTTCACCAGCAATAATGACCACCTGATTAGCAGCAATAGCGGCTTTTATATCTTCTTTTCTTGCTGCTACCGGCAGTTCTAGTGGATAGGTAATGCGGGGCATTGCAGCCAGGCGGGCAAGGCGAGCCGCGGCAGAGCGTGCTATATCTGCAGCAATAACCTCAAGTGCTTGTTGCTGTTTAGCGGGCGGATTTAATTTTTTGCTGTTAGCCAGCCGCCGGCGTAACCGGAACTGATCCGGTAACAAGCAGTCTTGTAGTTTGGAATATAACGATGCAGCAGATAACACAGGCTCAACTGACAAAATAACACCCTCAGAAATCAGAGGGCGCCATGCTACCAAGCTAGCGGGGTAAAAATCCAGCTTTAGCGTGAAACAAGCCGGTTGTAGTGAGAATGGAGCTCTTTATCAATGGCCCCCAGCACATCTGAACGGGTTATAATGCCCTGCAGGTAACCATCATCATCAACTACTGGATATACCTTCGGCTTAATTTTTAACATCATTTGAGCTACATCGATAATATTGTCATAAGGTTTTACTGTTAACACCTGTGAGTTCATTACGTCAGCAACCTGGGCTGCCTGCTGGTCGTGATATGTTGACATCAACATCCGGGCCAGACAATCTTGTTCAGAAATAAAACCAACAATTTTATTCTCATTATTTACAACCGGCCCGCCCGTCTGCCGACCTTTTATTAGCCGGGCTACCGCTAATTCGACGGGCATTTCAACGGTAAATGTTACCGGATGACGGTGCATATAGTCGGCCACTTTAAGTAGATCCATGTATTACCCTCCAAAACAACGAACCTAATCCAACGTAGTCAGTGTAGCCAACCATGTGTTAATTGCTTGTTTTTTCGTTTTGATTGCCGAATATTTCAACAACTGTACCTGCAGCGTTACGTTTAGCCCGATACATGCCGGGGGTATTAAATGCCCAGCTTAGTTCTCCTTTAGGATCAACAACAATAACGCCGCCAGTACCGCCCACTGCCAGTAATTCACGCATTACTTCTCCAGCTGCAGTTGCCGCGGTTTTTCCCTGGTATTTAACCCGAGCACAAATATCGGATGCCACGTTATAACGAATAAAGTATTCACCATGGCCAGTACCTGATACTGCACAGCTGCTGTTGTCGGCAAAATTACCCGCGCCAATAACCGGCACGTCACCAATTCGTCCCCAGCGTTTGGCTGTCATACCGCCGGTTGAGGTTGCTGCGGCCAGGTTACCCTGGCTATCGATAGCCACTGCACCGACGGTACCCATTTTCCAGTTTGGATCGGTCAGCACTGCAGCCTGATGTGGTAGTGCTTGTTTTGCTTGCTTAGCGCGCTTTAATGCTTCATAGCGAAACTCGGTATTAAAATAACTGTTTTCTACCAGTTCAAGTTGCTGCGTGTCAGCAAACTGCTCCGCGCCTTTGCCCGTTAACATAACATGCTCGGAATGCTCCATTACCGCACGCGCTAATAAGATCGGGTTTTTGACATTACTAACACTGGCAACCGCACCTGCCTTACGATCCTGCCCGGTCATAATGGCAGCATCAAGCTCGTGAGTTTCATCCCAGGTGTATACCGCGCCTTTACCGGCATTAAATAAGGGGGAGTCTTCCAATAGGGTAACCGCCGCGATTACCGCATCCAGGCTTGTGCCACCCGCCGCTAATAATTGATAACCCTTATTAACAGCATCGGTTAGGGTTGCTTCATACTGTTGTTGTTGCTCAGCACTCATCTGACTGCGCTCAATGGTACCGGCACCGCCATGGATCACAATGCCTACCGGAGCCTTAGCCTCAGTAAATCCACTTACAAGTACCAATATACTTAATGTTATTGCTGGTATTTTTATCGTTTTCATTTTCAGCCTATATTTGTTGATGTAGTATTTACTATGCCGTGATAGTCACTCGTTAACTGTAAATTACGGTAGAACCGCAGTACTGTGCGATGATTTATAATACTTTTTATCATACTTAACGGGTGCAGCCAGATATCGACTTGCTATAATGACGAAAATTTTATGCTAAAGAATGCTCTGATGACTGATGACAGCTTATATTTTTATGACTTTGAAACCTGGGGCGCCGATCCAAAACGCGACCGTCCTGCCCAATTTGCTGGTATTCGCACCGATTTAGAATTAAATATTATCAGTGAACCTGATGTCTGGTACTGCCAACTAGCAAATGATTATTTACCTCATCCGCAAGCGGCATTGATTACCGGCTTAACACCACAACTGTGCAATAAAAAAGGCTTAAATGAAAGCGAATTTATGCAACACATTATTGGGTGCTTTAGTGTTGCCAACACTTGCGTGCTTGGCTATAACAGCCTTCGGTTTGATGATGAAGTTACCCGATACAGCTTATACCGTAATTTTTATGAGCCCTATGGCCGCGAATGGCAGCACGGTAATAGCCGCTGGGATTTAATTGATGTTGTAAGGGCCTGCTACGCACTGCGTCCTGAGGGAATAAACTGGCCGATGCGTGAAGATGGCAGCCCCAGCTTTAAACTGGAAGCATTAACTAAAGCCAATGGTTTAACTCATGAACACGCGCACGATGCGTTATCAGACGTTTATGCCACTATTGCTATTGCTAAATTAATTAAACAAAAACAGCCAAAACTATTTAGTTATTTATTTGATCTGCGGAAAAAGGCTAAAACGGCAGAGCTCATTGACGTTGCCGGTTTAACGCCACTGGTACATGTCTCATCAAAATTTCCTGCCAATTCTGGCTGTATTAGTTGGATAGTGCCACTGGCCTTTCATCCTACCAATAAAAATGCCGTTATTTGTTATAACCTGCAGGCCGATCCCTCGCCTTTATTAACAGATGACATCGCTACGTTAACCAGTAAACTTTATACCCGCACGGCTGATTTAGCTGCAGGTGAAGAACGACTGGGTTTAAAGCTTATACACTTAAATAAATGCCCGGTGCTAGCTAATGCCAAAGCATTAAGCGGTGAACGAGCCACTGAGCTTGGTATAGATCGTGCCCGCTGCCTGGCGCATCTGGAGTGGTTTAAACAGCATCGGCAAGTGCAACAAAAGGTTGTTGAGCTTTATCAGCAGCCAACAGATTACCCAAAAGAGACTAACCCTGATTACCAATTATATAATGGGTTTAGTAGTGATGCAGACCAGCAGAAAATGTTGCAACTGCATCAACTGACACCAGAACAACTGGCCGTAAAAGCGCCACTATTTACTGATGAACGCTTAAACAGTCTGCTATTTTTGTA
Organism: Arsukibacterium sp. MJ3; assembly: GCF_000987765.1. Lineage (GTDB taxonomy): Bacteria > Pseudomonadota > Gammaproteobacteria > Enterobacterales > Alteromonadaceae > Alishewanella. The sequence goes on along the minus strand of NZ_LAHP01000001.1, from coordinate 6,325 downwards.
TCGAGCCCGAAATTACCCGCAAAGTTTAAATGACAGCGAGCAGCAAAAATGGCAACGCTATCGTACCGACAAACTAATGCATGGCGTCGACAACCCTAACCTGACCATGGAAGACTTTAGTTTACTGTTAGAGAATTTAACGCATGAGCATGCTAGTGATGAGCAGAAAATGAATATTTTAAAGGCTTTGTATTTGTATGCACAAAGCCTTTAGCTATCGATAAATACCGGTGTTAAAGCCGGTGTTTATTTAGTCTGAGTCAGCCAGTTTTTTCAGGTTCTCATGAATTTTAAACAGTACAATTAATAATTCGCACCAAATTCGCACACCAATGCTACCAAATACTAAAATTCCTAACCCAGACCAAAAACTACCATAAGCAGTAAATATTGAGCCTAAACCACTGACTAACACAGCAAATAGCAGTAACCAGTAAACAATAGTAATAATCTTTGGTGTCAGCATTGAATTAAAAAAAAGTACATCTTTCATAGTAATTCCCATTTATTATTATGTTTTTTAAATTATTAATTCTGACTCGAACTGCCAACATAAGTTAATTCACGCTGGCGAACAACTCCGACGAGTAACCTTTATTAACAACCAAATCGGCCTTTCAATTTAAGCGGGCTGGCTTTATACTCCGCGGGTACTTGTCGGAGTGCCCAGCTGTTTACAGCGGGCTGAGACCGTGAAAACGGGATCCGTTGAACCTGATCAGGCTAATACCTGCGAAGGGAAACAAGGGGAAATACAGCAAATAACAGAGCACAGTTCCGCCCAACGGATCTGCTGCCTGCTTCAACCTGCCCCCACTCCGGACAAGCAACCCTTACTTGTTAACCGGAGTTTGCTATGTCTGATAAAACCTTATCTAAACGCGATTTACGTGCCCATGCCAGAGCTTATATTCAGGCGCTGCAGGGTGAAACTTTCCCCGGCTCCAGCCGTCGTTATTTGCTATGCGAACAGAGCAAAGTGCAGGTACCGGTTCGGGATATCCAGCTTACCCCTACCCGCTTAGCTAACGGCACTGAACGGGTTAATTCCACACTGCCGGTGTATGACACATCTGGACCTTATGGTGATCCTGCGCAGCAATTAGATGTGCTTAAAGGGCTGGCGAAGCTGCGACAACAATGGATTACTGCCCGCAACGATGTTGAACCTTCGCCGTTGCCAGCGTTTGCTGACATTGCTCTGGATGAGCAGATCACTGAATTTGACCATCAGCCATTAAGAGCCAAACCCGGTAGCACCGTAACCCAATTACACTATGCCCGCGCGGGTATTATCACCCTGGAGATGCAATTTATTGCCTTGCGCGAAAATATGGCAACGGCTAGCGATGGTGTCAGAACGCATCAGGGTGAGAGTTTCGGTGCAGCAATCCCTAACCAAATTAGCGCTGAATTTGTCAGGCAAGAAGTGGCTGCCGGACGGGCCATTATTCCGGCTAATATTAACCACCCTGAAGCCGAACCAATGATTATTGGCCGCAATTTTAAAGTAAAAGTAAATGCTAATATCGGTAACTCTTCAGTTAGCTCCAGTATTGAAGAAGAAGTAGAAAAACTGATATGGGCTACCCGTTGGGGAGCCGATACGGTGATGGATTTATCAACTGGCCGTCGTATTCATCAAACCCGCGACTGGATTTTACGTAACAGCCCGGTGCCCATTGGTACTGTGCCAATCTATCAGGCGCTGGAAAAAGTAAATGGTGATGTTAGTAAGCTTAATTGGCAAGTTTTTTATGACACTTTGGTCGAGCAAGCGGAGCAAGGTGTCGATTATTTCACCATTCATGCCGGTGTATTGAAGGATTATGTTGCCCTAACGGCCAATCGGGTTACCGGCATTGTATCGCGTGGAGGCGCAATTATGGCGCAGTGGACTCGGTTATATAATCAGGAGAGCTTTTTATATCAGCACTTTGAGCAAATTTGTCAATTGTGTGCCGCCTATGACATTTCACTATCCCTAGGTGATGGCTTACGCCCAGGCAGTATTGCCGATGCAAACGATGAAGCTCAGTTTGCTGAACTACGCACCTTGGGTGAACTAACCAAAATTGCCTGGCGCTATGATGTACAGGTTATGATTGAAGGGCCGGGGCATGTGCCGATGCAGCTTATTCAAGAAAATATGACCGAGCAGCTAAAGCACTGCCACGAAGCACCTTTTTACACCCTTGGGCCGCTTACTACCGATATTGCGCCAGGTTATGATCATATTACTTCTGCTATTGGTGCGGCGATGATTGGCTGGTTTGGTTGTGCCATGCTTTGTTACGTTACACCAAAAGAACATCTGGGCCTGCCAAACAAGGAAGACGTAAAGCAAGGTCTTATTGCTTATAAAATTGCCGCCCATGCTGCCGATCTTGCCAAAGGCCATCCGGCAGCTCAGTTAAGAGATAATGCGCTTTCCAAAGCCCGCTACGAGTTTCGCTGGCAAGATCAGTACAATCTGTCGTTGGACCCTTTTACTGCTAAAGCCTATCACGATGAAACGCTAAGCCATGAAGGGGCTGACACTGAGCAGTTTTGTTCAATGTGCGGCCCGAAGTTTTGCTCGATGAAACTTAACCAACAAATTCAGCAACAAGAGGCGCCAAGTGATGCATAAACCAATTGCAGAGCAAACAATGGCTAAAAAACCCATAGTCTGGACTATCGCCAGCTCCGACAGTGGCGGCGGTGCCGGTATTCAGGCTGACTTACATACCTTTAATGCGCTGGGCTGTCATGGCTGCAGTGTAATTGCCGCCATAACTGCGCAAAACAGCACACAGATAGTCAGAGTAGAACCTGTCAGTCCAGCGCTATTTGCCAATCAATTAGATTGCCTGCTGCAGGATATGCCACCTAACGTCATCAAAATAGGGCTTATTCCCGAGCCCAAATTATTAACACAACTAGCACAGTGGTTGCACCAACATAAAACCGCTAGCGGCTTTATGATCATCGCGGATCCGGTACTAAGCAGCAGTAGCGGCTATCACTTTGCCAGCCAAGCTATTATAGAGAGCTGGCGGCAACAACTGCTGCCACTGCTGGACCTTATCACCCCTAATTTGCCAGAATTAGCCTTATTAAGCGCTATGCCCCAGGCAACCGTTGCCAACCAAGCGACCCAGTTATTAACATGGGGCGCTGCAGCGGTGTTAGTAAAGGGTGGCCATGGCGACATCGGCGGTGATATCACTGACTATTTTTTCAGCAAAGATATCCGTTTTGCACTTCAGCAATGCAGAATCAATACCAAGCATAACCATGGTACTGGTTGTGTGTTGTCCAGTGCCATCGCCGCCGTATGTGCTCAAGACTACCCGCTTAGCGACAGCATTATTGTTGGCAGAGCTTATTTGCAACAGGCGTTAAGCCACAGCTATTCTGTCGGTGAAGGTCCTGGTTGTTTACAGCATTATAGCTGGCCCACTGATTACCAATATTTCTCCAAGCTGTATTGGCAGCAAGAACCTACCGTTAAAAAGGTCAGTTTTGCCAGTATGGCTACCCCTATAGGGCTATACCCGGTTGTCGACAATGTAATGTGGCTGAAACGCTTACTGCCGCTAGAGCCTGATGTGATTCAACTACGGATAAAGCAAGGCAGCACCAACCAAATTGAACAACAAATTGCCAAGGCGGTACAGCTTAGCCGCGACTATAACCTGCGGTTGTTTATTAATGATCACTGGCAGCTGGCAATTAAATATGGCGCTTATGGTGTGCATCTGGGCCAGGAAGATCTGGCATTGGCTGACCTTAACGCTATCGCCGCAGCTGGCCTGCGGCTGGGAATTTCAACCCATAGCTATTATGAACTGCTGCGGGCAAAACAACTTACTCCCTCTTATATTGCATTGGGCCATATTTTTGCTACTCAAACCAAGCAGATGTTGTCGCAGCCGCAGGGACTAAAACGCCTTAAGCGCTATGCGGCTCTTTGCCATGGTATTCCTACTGTTGCTATAGGCGGTATCAATTTACAGCGACTGGATAAAGTACTGGCTTGCGAAGTCGATGGGGTCGCCGTGGTGTCAGCAATTACCGGGCAGCGGCAACCAGAACAAGCATTTCTCAAATTTAAACACAGGGTGGAGCAGTTTTATGCACATAACGCTTAACGACCACCTGCAGTTGCTAACTGCAGAAACAACCGTTTCTACATTACTGCAACAGCAGCAGTTACCAACAGAAGGTCTGGCAGTTGCGATAAATAATACGGTTCTGGCCAAGCGATTATGGCCAGAGTATCAGCTGCAGCCAGATGATAACGTACAGCTATTTCAGATTGTAACCGGAGGCTAAGCATGCTGCGCATTGCAAACCAAAATTTTAATAGCCGGCTTTTGCTCGGTAGCGGCAAATTTTCAAGCCCAATAATAATGCAGCAAGCAGTAATAGCCAGTGGTTGTAAGTTGGTAACCCTTGCACTAAAACGGCTGCAGTTAAAGAAACCAAAAGATGAGTTACTTGCCCCACTTCGAGCCCTGAATATTCAACTATTACCGAATACCTCCGGCGCGAAAACTGCCAAAGAGGCAATTTTTGTCGCAGAATTAGCGCGTGAAGCGCTACAAACTAACTGGCTTAAACTGGAGATTCACCCAGATCCACGTTATTTAATGCCAGACCCAATTGAAACCCTGTTAGCTGCAGAGCAACTGGTCAAGTTGGGGTTTGTGGTGCTGCCCTACTGCAGTGCTGATCCGGTGCTATGTAAACGGCTGGAGCAAGCAGGTTGCGCTGCCGTAATGCCGCTAGGTGCTGCTATAGGTTCCAACCAGGGCTTGCAAACCCGAGCCATGCTCGAGATTATTATTGAGCAAGCCACGGTACCAGTAATTATTGATGCAGGATTAGGTGCGCCTTCTCATGCGGCTACCGCTATGGAGTTAGGCGCCGCGGCAGTGCTGGTAAATACTGCTATTGCCAGCAGCAGTGATCCGGTAGCGATGGCCGGCGCCTTTGCTAACGCGGTCAACGCCGGCCGTACGGCTTATCTGGCTGGTTTGGTAACACCGCAACAACAAGCTACTGCGTCAAGCCCATTCACTGACTTTTTGGCAGCGCTATGAGCTTTTACAACCACTGGCAACAGCAAAACTGGCAACAATGGCAACTAAAAAGTCGAAGTTTCTCGCACTTTCAGATAGCAACCGTGCTGCAGAAAACCCGGTTAACTCTCGATGACTTACAGGCATTGCTATCGCCAGCCGCGTTACCGTTTCTGGCTCAGCTGGCTAGCAAAGCACAGCGTTTAACCCAGCAACGTTTTGGTTATAACGTGCAGTTTTTCGCCCCACTGTATTTATCTAATCTGTGCGCCAATGAATGTACCTATTGCGGTTTTTCCCTTAGCCAAAAAGTGAAGCGCCGCACCTTAAACTATGCTGAAGTGGAGCAAGAATGTCAGGCTATCAAAGCATTAGGCATTGATCAGGTTCTGCTGGTTACCGGTGAGCATGAACGCAAAGTCGGCATTGAGTATTTTTGCGAAATGCTACCCTTAGTTCGTAGCTACTTCAGTAGTGTCCAGCTAGAAGTGCAACCACTCAGCACTGTTGAATATAGTAAACTTAAATTACTGGGTGTTGATGCAGTAATGCTATATCAGGAAACCTACCATGCTCAAGCGTATCAGCAGTATCATCTAAAAGGCAAAAAAACCGATATAAACTGGCGACTGGATGGGCCTGACAGAGTTGGCCAAGCGGGTATTGATAAAATTGGCCTGGGTATTCTGCTGGGCTTAACGGATTGGCGTACTGATGCCATCTACCTGGCGCAACATCTGCAGTATTTACAAAAGCAGTATTGGCAAAGCCGCTTTAGTTTATCAGTGCCCAGGATCCGTCCTTGTAACGGTGGCGGCAACAACAGTGCTGCAACGTCTATCAGTGATAAAGAGTTGATCCAGTTGATCTGCGCTTTTCGTTTGTTCGCGCCAGAGCTTGAGATTAGCCTCTCTACCCGGGAATCAGCGCTGTTTCGTCAGCACGCAGTACCCTTGGCGATCACCAGCGTTAGCGCCGGTTCAAAAACCCAACCTGGTGGCTATAGTGTTGCACCGGAAAACTTGGAGCAATTCAGCATTGACGATACCAGATCACCAGAACAAGTAGCCGCCGCGCTGATGCAACAAGGCTTGCAACCAGTATGGAAAGATTGGGATAGCTTTTTGGGGAGATAAATCGTTAGAGTAACATAGCGCCTAAAACGCTTGAGCGGGCCTTTTAGCGTAGTACTAACATTGCACAGCCAATAAAAAAGCCCCAGCTCTTACGAGAGGGGCTTATTTATTGAATTGGGA